>MGMF01000021.1:0-390578 GCA_001796335.1 Chloroflexi bacterium GWB2_49_20
AAAAAATGATCCTCGGGCACAATTTGATCATATAAATATTCGCCAAAGAATGAATCCCTTCCCGTCTCTACAAAATGCTCTTTTTCCATAGCAACTCTCCTGTATTGATGGTTGCTCCAATTGTATTAAATTTTTCCCCTTCCGTCAATTAACCAACCATTTTGTCACTTGTTTTTCAACACTCTCGAGATACATCTTGACAAGCCTGATAAAGAAGGTGTAAAATCTATTTACCCACCCCCCGTGGGGGGGGGATAGGAGATAAGCATGAAACAAGATGATCCATTACAACGCCTGAAAACGATTGAGGGGCACCTGCGCGGAGTGATCCGAATGCTGGAGGAGGATGCATATTGTATAGATGTGATCCGGCAAATCCAGGCGGTGGAGGCTGCACTAAATAAAGTTAGTGGATTAATTTTGGAGCAACATTTAAATTCGTGCGTAATCACAGCAGTCAAAGGAGAGGATCCGGCTGAACGTCAGCGCGTCCTTAAAGAAATCCTTGAAGTATTTGAGACTGCTGCCAAAGTATAGTAACTAAAAGGATTCCATATTCCCTGTCAGTAAATTCACAATATTTAACAAAGGAGATTCCTATGAATACCGTAAAATACTCTGTACCCAATATCAACTGCATGCATTGTGTGCATACAATCCAATCAGAAGTTGCCGAGTTAGCAGGTGTTCAATCTGTGAAAGCAGATGCCGGCAACAAACAAGTTGAAATTGTCTTCGATGCTCCTGCCACCGAAGAAAAAATCAAGGCTTTAATGGCAGATATAAAATATCCAATTGCCGGATAAAGATATTATTAAGCAATCCGAGGTTTGTCAAATTGCTTATAGTGAGACCTGATGGTTTAGGTCTGGATGTACAATAATTTCGCAATACAGATATGTGGTGGCGGGATATTTCCCGCCACCTCTATTGTTGATTGATAATTTTTGTGAAGGTGACATATGGCTGATAGTAAACAACTAACTCTGCCAATCACAGGTATGACTTGTGCAAACTGCGTGGCAGCCGTTGAACGAAATTTGAAGAAATTGGATGGAATTAATAACGCTGTTGTGAATTTATCCTCCGAGCGGGCATCCATTGAATATGACCCAACCAAACTTGCCCTGGCCGATATGATCAACAGGGTCGAGAGGGCTGGTTATGGCATAGCCAGTGGCGAGGCCGATCTGGTAATTAAACGTCTGGCAGATGACAATGATGCGCGCCGCCTTGAAAAAGCACTCTCCAAACTAGATGGAGTTCTGGGTGCTCAGGTAACGTTCACGGACGAGAAAGCCCGGGTTAAATATGTCCCGACGATTATCAGTCAATCTGAAATACGAAAAGCAATAGCGGCGGTGGGGTTTGCAGCCCTTGAATTAGGGGGTGAGGCAGATGATGCTGAGGCGAAGGCGCGCGAAATTGAGATCAATCAGCAGCGAAAACTTTTGATAACTGGATTGATATTTACTGTGCCTCTGTTCGTCTTTTCAATGGCGCGTGACTTTGCCTTGCTGCCTATGTGGGCGCATGGGGAGTGGGCGAATATCTTCATGTTAATCTTATCCACTCCGGTACAATTCTATGTAGGCTGGCAATACTATATAGGAGCCTACAAATCATTGCGAAATGGGGCTGCCAATATGGATGTCCTGATCGCGATGGGGTCATCCGTGGCATATTTCTATTCGATTTTTGCATTGCTGGGAATTTTTCCGGGGCATTTATATTTTGAGACTTCAGCAACCATCATAACCTTGATCCGGGTGGGTAAGTATTTAGAGGCACGTGCCAAAGGACGCACCAGCGATGCCATCAAGAAGTTGATGGGATTACGTGCCAAGAATGCGCATATTGAGCGGGATGGTCAGGAGATGGAAGTTCCGGTGGATGAGGTGCATGTAGGTGATATTGTTCTCGTACGTCCAGGAGAAAAAATTCCGGTGGATGGTGTGGTTATTGAAGGCCGATCAGCATTGGACGAGTCGATGCTGACAGGTGAATCCTTGCCGGTGGAAAAAGGTCCTGGCGATGCAGTGGTGGGGGCTACCATGAACAAACTTGGGATGCTAAAATTCGAAGCTACCAAGGTGGGAAAGGAAACTGCCCTGGCACAAATTGTCCGCCTGGTGGAAGAAGCCCAGGGAAGTAAAGCTCCCATTCAAGCGCTGGTGGATAAAGTATCAGCTATATTTGTTCCGGCAGTGATATCGATTGCTGCAGTTACATTCCTGGTCTGGTATTTCTTTATCCCTCTGCCAGCAGGATCGGATGTCAGCCTGTTAACGAGAGCATTGATCAACATGGTGGCTGTCCTCGTGATTGCCTGCCCATGTGCAATGGGACTTGCAACACCAACTGCTGTCATGGTTGGAACAGGTAAAGCAGCTGAATTAGGGATTCTTTTCCGTACTTCTGAAGCTCTGGAACGAGCCGGAAGAGTAAGTGTAGTTGTTTTGGATAAAACAGGAACCGTTACGAAGGGACAACCTGCGGTCACGGATATCGTAAGTCTTGATACAAAAAAATGGCCAGTAGAGGAGATATTACGTTTGGCTGCCAGTGTGGAAAAAGGTAGCGAACACCCACTGGGCGAAACTATATGGGCAGAAGCTACCAAACAAGGGATCGGTCTGTCGGAACCCGAAGGATTTAAGGCTGAGGCTGGTCTTGGAGTGGAATCAACTGTAGATGGATATCATGTTGCAGTTGGCAATATGCGTATGATGAAAAATCGAATTCAATTTTTGAATAACCTTGAAACGGCGGTAGAGAATTTCCAGGCTGAGGCAAAAACAGCCATGTTGGTCGCCATTGATGGGGATGTTGTCGGTGTGATCGCAGTTGCAGACACAGTGAAAGAGAATTCAAAAAAAGCAATAGACGATCTTCATAGGATGGGCTTGAAAATTGTCATGATCACAGGCGACAACCAGAAGACTGCCGAAGCAATCGCACAACAGGTTGGAATTGACAGCGTTTTGGCGGAAGTCATGCCAGATGGAAAATCAGCCGAGGTGAAGAAAATCCAGGGCTCAGGTAAAGTGATCGCCATGGTTGGAGACGGCGTAAATGACGCTCCGGCGTTAGCACAGGCTGATGTTGGCATTGCCATCGGAACGGGTACGGATATCGCCATGGCAGCTGCCCCGGTTACCTTGATCAGTGGAGACTTGGGCGGAGTGGGGCGTGCTATCCTGCTGTCCCGTAAAACACTCAACACCATTAAGCAAAACTTGTTTTGGGCTTTTATTTACAATATCTTGTTGATTCCTGCTGCAGCCGCAGGTCTGCTTAATCCAATGCTGGCGGCCGGTGCAATGGCTTTTAGCAGCATCTTCGTGGTCAGCAACAGCTTAAGACTTAGGAAGGCTCGCATTCTATGAACCAGGTGCTTATTGCATTTATCACTGGATTAACAACTGGAGGATTAAGTTGCCTGGCAGTCCAGGAAGGGTTACTGGCAAGTTCCTTGGAACAACAACTGGAAAAAGATGTACTTAGCCAATCATCAAAGAAAGCAGGTAAACCCAGGGCTCGCGGAAAACTAAAACCAGTTCGCTTGGCTCTTCCAATACTGTTATTTCTGGGAGCAAAGTTGGCAGCTTATACTCTTCTGGGCTTGTTTTTGGGTGCTATCGGATCGGTTTTCCAATTGAATGCGCTTTTGCGAGCCATCCTCTTGATCGCGGTTGGCATCTTTATGCTTGGGAATGCGCTGAGAATACTCAACGTTCATCCGCGCCTGCAACCAACCAGTTGACAGTGTATGTTGAAAATAATGGATATTCCCCCAGACGACTGAATGCGCTGGCTGGAGAGTCTATCCAACTTAATTTGGTGACTGAAAAGACCTTTTCGTGTTCGCGTGATTTTGTAATACCCGCGCTGGGAATTCAAGTTCTTCTACCTGATACAGGAACGGTTCCGGGCGATATCCCCGCACAGGAACCAGGGACGATAATGCGTTTTACTTGTTCCATGGGAATGTATACTGGTGAAATCTATTTCGATAATTAAGGATCGCATGGTAAAAAAGGTATTTTTGATCAAAGATATGCACTGCACCGCTTGTGTCATGCGTGTTGAAGGTATCGAAGATGATCTTCCTGGCATCAAGCATATTTCTGCAAGTTATCAAAAACAACAAATGTCTGTGGAATATGATGAGAATCAAGTAAGTGAAGCCCAAATCATTTCTGCGGTTGCCAGGCTGGGCTACCATGTAGAAATGAATTAATATTAGACCATGAGAATAACTCTGGTTGGGCAACCAAATTGCGGTAAGAGCACCTTGTTCAATCAGGTGCTGGATACAAGGCAGAAACAGGGAATTTTTCCGGAACTACAGTGAAGTTTACGGAAAGTAAAATCCGTGTAACTGGAGAAGTAAAGGATCTTGTAGACCTGCCATGCGAATATTCCCTTAAAGCTGTTCATGGCAAAGAATGGTCTCGAATTGTGAATTTATTGTTGAAGCCCGGTTTTTGCTGATTGTCGGTTGTTTGCTCGTGGCTCTTTTGAACTACTTTAACTTCAGTCAGTTCCTCAATGTAATGGTAAGACCATTTACATGGTTGCTTGGGTTGCCATCAGAGACAGGAGTGCCATTGATGTTTGGGATCCTGAGAAAAGAGCTCTTTCTGGTATGCTGCGCCAGGCGCTGGGTGTGACAGAATTTTCTTCTGCCATGACTTCCCTGCAAATGCTTACAATTACAGTTTTTGTCGCTTTCTATATCCCTTGTCTTCCCACGTTAACCACATTAAAAAAAAGGAACTAGGGGGAAAAGAAATGTTGATAATGCCTGATTTACATCCATTGTGCTTTGGTGGCTTCAATATTTGCACGGGGATTTGGCTTCCTATTCCCTGTTTGAGCGGGTTTATATATTTTTCCCGGAGATATTCATGTCGGTAAGATATTTGTTACCCATTGGGAATACTATAACCATTGAGATGAAATGATAAATAAAGGCACCTGGTATGCGATTGAAACCTATATATTGTGGGGGGTTCTTCCGATCTATTAGAAGCAATTACATAATATTCCAGCTGTAGAGATGATCGGGCACCGGATTGTATGGTCATTCTTGGCTGTCAGCTTGGTATTAATAGCGCGAAAAGATTGGAGTAATTTTAAGAAAGAGATAGCTAGTAAGAGAGTGTTGTTACCGTATGCAGCTGTTTCCGTGTTGATAGGAATTAACTGCTGATTTATATCTGGGCTGTAAATGCCAATTTTATCGTGGAAACCAGCCTGGGTTATTTCATCAACCCCTTATTCAGTGTGTTCTTGGGAGTGATTTTCCTTAAAGAGCGTCTGCGTAGATGGCAATGGTTTCCAATTATTCTTGCAGCGTCTCAATTCCTGATCGGTGTTTTCATCTATCACGAAGCATTCAGTCATTTCCAGTTGGTAGGATTTGGAATGGTTTAGATGGCACTGATATTCTTTGTAATGGAGAGATATCTGCATAGTAAGCGAATAACCCAGACTGCTAACTGATATGGTAAACCAGATATATTGTTGATTTCCTGTTACTTTTTCTCTATAATATAAGCAAACCTAACCAGCGTGCATGTTTTATGACATTGAATAGGGAAAATATCATGACGCAAAAAAAGAAAGGTGTGATCGGAATTTTAACTGGCGGAGGAGATGTACCGGGGTTAAATCCCGCCATCCGAGCTGTAACCATCCGGGCCTTGCGTGAAGGATATCAAGTAATTGGCATCCGGAGAGGGTGGGGAGGTTTATTGGATTTAATCCGTGATAAATCTGCGGATAACAGCAATAATTATATGTTATTAACGGAGGAAATCGTCAACCGGACTGGTCGCACGGGAGGTACATTCCTGCATACATCCCGGACAAAACCGAGCAGCATTAAGCGCGAAGATGTCCCCGATCACTTAACGGATAAGTTTAAGGGAGATAAGAATGATCTTACTTCCGAAATTTTGAAAAATTTGGATTTTCTCGGTATTGATTTCCTGATCCCGATCGGGGGAGATGACACGTTGAGTTATGCAGTTCGAATGTTCCGCGAAGGAGTTAAAGTAGTCGCCATTCCGAAAACGATGGATAACGACGTGCCTGGAACGGATTATTGTATCGGTTTCAGTACCTGCGTGACCCGCACAATATCACTGGCAAATAGCCTGCGGACCATCGCCGGCTCACACGAGCGCCTACTGGTATTAGAAGTATTTGGTCGTTACGCCGGCTTTACTGCTATGTTACCTACAATGGCTGGTGCAGCAAATCGTTGCGTGATTCCTGAATTCAGATTCAATATCGATCGATTGGCTGAATTACTTGTTTATGATAGGAACAATAATCCCAGCCGTTATGCCATTGTACTTGTATCCGAAGGAGCCATGTTTGAAGGAGGGGAAATGATTCTACAAGATCACGCCATGGATGCTTATGGACACGCAAAGTTAGGTGGCGTAGGAGATCTGGTTTCTTATCAATTAAAGGATGCAACTGCCAAATATAACCGTGGCAAGGCAATCGAAGTTGTCAATCAAAAACTTGGATACATGGTAAGGGGCGGAGATCCGGATGCAATTGATTCTATTGTACCAATGGCCTTTGGAAATCTGGCCTTAGACCTTTTGGTTAAAGGAATCCACGGCCGCCTGGTTGTTCTAAAAAATGGCCGATATGATAATGTTCCCCTGGACGTGATCACAAGCACCAAGAAAATGGTAGATGTGAAGGAATTCTATAATACGGAACGCTATCGCCCGACTTACGAAAGTTTTGAAATGAAACCGTTATTCATAATGACCAGTGAATTGTAACCAACTTTAAGCACGTGCAATGGCTAATTCCATCTGGGTAAATTTCAAGCGCTCCAAAACTGCTGCGCTTATATTGCGCATAAGCGCATATCCGAGCTTGGGATCAATTTCAGCCAGGGCTCTCAGGGCGATCGAGTTGATGGCAATTACCCGTATCGGCGTGGCCGTACGCACAGATGAGATAAACTGATAAGGTTCGATCAATGAGGAAACCCCAAAAACCTCACCTGGGGCAATCGAACCAACCAGTGCGTTGACGATGGCGCCTTCACCACCCCCGCTATAAACCAAATCAACATCACCTTCCAGCAGCAAATATAGTTTGGATGCAACTGAATTCTCCCGGGCGACGAGAGCGCCTTTGGGGTGAGTTTCGATTTCAGCGATCATGGCGATTGCTTTGAATTGGTCGTCGGTGAGATGGTTGAAGAACTGGTAGCGATGGAGCATTTCTATGGATACCATATTTTTCTCCCTTATACATTTTGGAAATCAAATTCATCACAAGATTTACAGCTACTGGCACAGCGGAGGCTACCGGTGGGGTTAACTCTTCACTGAAATCATAAACGTTTGCAGCTTCTACGGCAACAATGAGGATATCCTCGTCTTTTGGCAAACATATGTTCATGCTGCGGCCTACGTTCAAGGCATTTCGAAGGCTGGTGTCGTGCGAGGATGAAGTGTGACCTGCTGTCAGATCGGGCATGGCACTTAATGGAAAGGAGACTACTTCTCCTTTAGGGTGTTTGCCGCTGGAAATGGCGTCTATCAGGATCACATTCTGGTAACCGGTTAACCGCTCCATAAGACTGAGTCCACCCAAAGATAAAAACTCAAATTCCAGGTTGGATTTGGAAGCGAATCTCTTCTTTAGTTTTTGAGCAATAACCCATCCAACCCCATCATCCCCAAGGATGGGATTTCCCAATCCAATAATGAGCGTAGTGTCACCTGCCATTTTCTTTTTGTAAAGGGGTTGTCATTACTATTAGACAACCCCTTTAAGTCAATCCTTGTTTTAATTAACAGTATTGTTTAAGAACCTCTTTTGGATTTCCCTGGGCATCGTATATGGTGATCTGTAATGGCATTTGCCCGGGTAATGAATGGGTTGCACAACCAAAACAAGGATCGTAAGCCCGAAAAGCCATTTCTATCATGTTGAGTAGCCCTTCGTTGACTACAGTGCCTTTCTTGATCAAACTTTGAGCAGCCTTTTTGATCGACATACTCATTGGAGCATAGTTGTTGGTAGTACCGGCAACCAGATTTACTTTGGTGACCACCCCGCGCTCATCGGTCCAATAATGGTGTGTCAGGGTTCCACGTGGAGCTTCCACGATACCCACACCTTCGGTGGGTTTTTCGGTGGGGATGGTGTGGAAATTTGGCGATGTGATCTCTGGATCCGTGACAAGTTCCACCCAGCGTTCTGCAGCGTACAGAAGTTCTATCAAGCGTGCCCAGTGAGTGGCAAGGCGTTGGTGAACTGGTTTACCCCCCAAGGTGCTGTAAAACTTATCGTATTCTGCTTGAGCCAGCGGTGTTGCCATACCATCGGCAGCGTTCAGGCGTGATAGAGGTGTGGCAGTGTAGATACCAGAGTCTTTACCATCAACAAAACCTTTCCATCCGACTTTCTTCAAGTAAGGGAACTTCAGATAGGTCCAAGGTTCGGGGTGTTCTGCGATCCAATCTGTGTAATCATTCGGCCCATATTTTCCGATGCGTTCGCCGTCTGGTGCTACAACACTTACCAAACCATCATAGAAGTTGACATGGTTGTGTTCATCCACCGTCCCGATTGAATAAGTTCTATGCGTGTAGATATCACAAAGGATGAGATCGAGATAGGCTTTATTGGCCAGAACGATATCTCCGAATATTTTGAGCGAAAATTGGGCAAATTCTATTGCCCATCGCCCCATGGTTTCAATTTCCTTGCGTTGTTCCTCGGTGATGCCCTTGGTAAGCCCACCAGGAATTGATGTGCATGGATGGACCTTGCGTCCACCTATCATTTCTACAACTGTGTGCCCATATTTCCGCATCTGGATTACTTTTCCGCCGATCTCGAGACCGACTTTATGGATAACGCCCAGAATATTACGCTCAGTTACCGGTGCGTCAGGTCCCATAATAAAATCAGGGCCAGCCAGTGCATAGAAGTGAGTGGTGTGATCAGTACAATAAAATGCGCTATAAAGTAACTCGCGCAACATTTTTGCAGTGCGCGGTGGGTCAACATGGTAGACTGCATCTGCTGCTTTCGCGCCGGCCATATGGTGAGCTTCAGGGCAAACTCCACAAATGCGATTGGTAAGCAATGGTAATTCTTCCACCGGGCGGCCAACACAGAAACGCTCAAAACCACGTAGTTCGGGGATCTGGAAGTAAGTGTTGGCTACATCGCCATCTTCATTGAGGAAGATTTCAATCTTACCGTGACCTTCCAGGCGCGTGATGGGATCAATTGTTATCCGTTGCATATTTCCTCCAGAATCATTTACTGATGGACCTGATTGCAGTAAGGCTGCCTTTAAGTAAGGAACCAGCCAAATTGAAGCGATAGAATTGTCCAGCCGGATCGACAAGGCCATCCATGATCTGGTCTATCTCATCCGGATTATTGCTATCCACCACAGAGGCAAAAGCAGCCACGAGTCGGGCACCATAGTCTATTACTCCTTCGGCTGGACCATAACACCCGATGCATTGAGCTCCAGCTGCTGGGCAAAGAGCTCCACAACCTTGCCGGGTTGCCGGGCCATTGCATGGGATTCCTTGTTCCAACAGACACAGCTCCGGATCAGAGTGTTGTAGCTGGATACGGCCAAATTGCTTGATCTTCTTGATGTTGCGGGTGCGCTTGCAATCATCGCAAACAGTGGAAAGACCCACTCCAATCACAGCTCCCTTGGGGGGTAACTCGGCTTTGCCTTGCAGGACTTGAATAACCAAATCGATAACTGCGGCAATCTGGTGAGATTCTGGCGGGCAACCCGGCATGTAGTAGTCTACATCAACAACCTGATCAAGGGTTTTCAAAATAGGGTAGAGGGTGGGTATATGAATTTCCCCTTCAGGCATAGCGTAGGTTGTTTGAGGCCGAATGTTGTCTGGATTTTCTGTTGTAAGCGTTGAGAAGGCAGTATCAACGATCTCCTGAATTGGTGTGAAATTGGCCAACCCGGGTATGCAACCTTCATTGGCGCATGAACCGAATGCCACCAGGATCTTGGATTTTTGACGAAGTAATTTTGCTATATGTTCGTTTTCATCGTTGCGAATTCCACCATTGAAAAGGGTTAATAATATCGAACCATCTTCCATGGCCTCGACATCTTTATATTTCGCATCCATGGCAACCGGCCAAAAAACTACTTCAAAATTGGCATCCACATCCAAGATTTTTTCATGGATATTCAAAACGGCGATTTCACAACCTCCGCAGGAGGCTGCCCAGTACATTGCAAATTTTGGTTTGGTGGTCATGCTGTCACCTCCACCTGGGTCTTTTGTGTTGGAATGGATACGGCTTCTCCAGGGACTTGCCAGTTCAATGGACCAAGCTGGCGAACTTCCTCAACAAACTTGTTGATCTCAGAGGCGAATAGTGCGCCTTCGGCTGCGCTGGCCCAAAGAAGTTTCAATCGACCAGGTTCCATTCCCATTTGCGTTAGAACGCGCTTCATCAGGTGGAACCGGCGCAGAGCTTTATAATTTTGATCGATGTAATGGCAATCACCAGGATGACAACCTGAAATTAGAACAGCGTCAGCTCCGCCAGCGAAGGCCTTGAAGATAAATGTTGGGTCCAGACGACCAGAACACATCAGGCGAATGAGACGAACGTTGGGAGCGTATTTCATTCGAGCAGTTCCGGCCATATCTGCAGCGCGGTAGCTACACCAGTTACAGGTGAAGCCAATGATTACGGGTTCGAAGTTTCCGTTAGTCATATATCATTCTCCTTATGGTATTAGGCGTACTCTTGATCTGTTATACGCAGAAGGAGTAAACCGTTGATCTGTGAAAGGATTTGATCATTGCTGAAGCCCGTACCACTGATGGCTCCTGCGGGGCAGCCTGCAACACAAGTTCCACAGCCCTGGCATAGGGCAGGGTTAACTTCGGATACCATTGTTTCCTCGTGGAACAGGATTGCGTTGAAAGGACATAGATCGTTACATATGCGACAACCGGAACATTGTTCTTGATTTACTGTGGCGCGCACCGGTTCGAGCGAGATTTCCTTTTGTTGGATCTTTCCAAGGACTCGAGCGGCTGCGGCAGCCCCCTGAGCAACGCTGGCGGGAATATCTTTTGGTCCCTGGACACAGCCTGCTATGTAAATACCATCGGTCATCGTGGCGATAGGGTCCAGTTTTGGATGCCTCTCGATATACCAGTTATCTGCACTGCAGGAGATGCCAAACATCTTGGCTACTTCTTTGGCGTCATGACGTGCCTGTATGCCAGTTGAGAGGATAACCATGTCCACCGGGATACGACGTTGTTTGCCAATGAGGGTATCTTCAACCTGGATGACAAGTTTTCCTTGTTCCTCCGGAACCCGGGCAACACTGGAGATCTCTGCAACCTTACCTCGGACGAAATTGGTTCCTTCTTCGAGCAGACGATTATAAAATTCTTCATAACCCTTGCTCGGTGTTCGAATATCAATGTAGAAATTGTAAACTTCAGCTCCAGTGCGCTCATGTACCAGGTGGGCAAATTTTAAGCTTTGCATGCAACAGATGGATGAACAATAGGGGTTGTAATTCTGATCCCTGCTGCCAACGCAATGTACGATGGCAACAGCTTTGGGCACGGTTTTTCCGTCACGCAGGACGATATTGCCGCCAGTTGGACCAGCCGCATTGCTCAAGCGCTCAAACTCCAGGCTGGTAAACACATTTTCCAAGCGACCATACCCGTATTGAGGTATTCGTTTGGCATCGAAAAGGTCATATCCGGTTGCCAGGATGATATTTCCAACTGGAATAGTTATCTCTTCATCCTTCTGTTCAAAATTGATCGCGCCGGTGGGGCAGAATTTTTCACAGGCTTTGCAGGTTCCTTTAATGAAATAGGTGCAATTTGGAGCATCGATAACTGGATATTTTGGAACCGCCTGAGGGAAAGGAGTGTAGACTGCTTTGCGATTACCCAACCCGACTTCGAAGACTTCGTCTCGAACCTTTTTAGGGCATTTTTCCCAGCAGATACCGCAGCCAGTGCATGTATCGGTATTTACATAACGGGCTTTCTTATTTATGGTCACTGCAAAAGAGCCGACATACCCATCCACTTTGGTTACTTCACTCCAGGTCAACAGAGTGATGTTGGGATGACTGCCCACTTGTACCATCTTCGGAGTGAGAATGCACGCTGAGCAATCTAGGGTTGGGAAGGTTTTGTCGAACTGAGCCATGTGACCACCAATGGATGGCTCTTTTTCAACCAGGTATACATGGAAACCTGCGTCTGCGATTTCCAGGGCAGCCTGGATGCCGGCAATACCACCTCCGACGACCAAAGTATCAGGGTGAATCGGAACGCGCAGAGGTTCGAGAGATTCGTGATGCGCCACACGAGCGACTCCACCAGAAATGATGGCCTTTGCCTTTTGCGTAGCAGCTTCTTTATCTGTATGAACCCACGAGTCTTGTTCTCTGATGGAGACGAGCTCACATAAATACGGATTTAAACCTGCATTTTTACAGGCTGTGCGGAATGTCGCTTCATGAAGATGAGGTGAACAGGCTGCCACCACAACTCTAGTCAGCCCCATCTCCTGGATATCCTTTTGGATCAGTTCCTGCCCAAGGCTGGAGCACATAAACTTATAATCCCTTGAAATAACAACGCCTTCTGAGGCTAACTCCTCCCCAGCCCATTGGCTCACTTCTGCCACAGTGACCACGCCGGCAATGTTTGATCCACAGTGACAAACATATACACCAATTTTCTCAGTCATAAATACCTCTCCTGTTTGCTTATCTTTTTTTCCAAAATACAGAAATCCTGGTAAGAATGATCGGTAACAAGTTTGGATGGATAAAACAGGAATTCTTTCATCATACTGCCTCCACCTGGGATTTTTCCAATGCCCTGGGTATGATCTCTTTATTGATCCCAAGGCGTTTGGGTGTGCATCCAAATGAAGTTCCCATAAGCTGGGTGAAATAAACGATCGGTATTGAATAATTTGTGTGAAATTCTCGATTAACCTGACTTTGATATACTTCCAAGTTGACAGTGCACATTGGACAGGTTGTGGCAATTATCTGGGCATGGCTATTTACTGCATCCTGCAGGAGTTTTTCAACCATATCGAGAGCGGCAGCACGATTTGTGACTATCAAAGACCCACCACAGCAACGGGTTTTTGATTCAAATTCAATTGGTTCAGCGCCCAATGCAGAGAGGAGCTCTTCAAAATAACGAGGATTTTCTACATTTTCATTTCCTTTGCGGGGACGAACCAACTGGCAACCATAATATGGAGCAACCTTGAGATTATTTAATGGGTATGTAACTTTCTCCTTGATGGCATCCAAGCCGATATCTTCGACAAAGACTTCAATCAGATGGCGCACCTGCATGGTGCCGGCGACGTGTAAATTATCCTCTTCAAGTGCATAGTTGATATGTTCTGCCAGATCCGGATCAGAATTGAGGTATTTATTCGTGGTGTAAG
This sequence comes from Chloroflexi bacterium GWB2_49_20, assembly GCA_001796335.1. Lineage (GTDB taxonomy): Bacteria > Chloroflexota > Anaerolineae > Anaerolineales > Villigracilaceae > UBA12087. The sequence goes on from MGMF01000021.1 coordinate 13,525, forward strand.
CATTCTTGAAGCAGGCGCTGCAGGGGGCCACAAAATCTTTCAGACCAGTTTTTTCAGCAATAGCAAGATTCCTGGCAGAGAGAGTGTAAGCCAGTAATTCATCCACAGGAAAATAAGCAGTTGCGCCACAACAGTTCCAATCTTCGAGTTCCTTAAATTCGATTCCTAACCGGGCAGCAACTTCAAGTGTAGAGAGGTGGTAGCTCTTTCCAAGGCTCTCAAGAGAACATCCGGGGTAGTAGGCATATTGTTTCATGATGTCTCTCCCAATGGCAGGATCCTTCTGACTACATTTTGTAGATTTTTAATCCTTTTGATCTTTTTTGGAAAAAGATTCATCTTTCCACTGAAAACCAAGCCAGAAGCGGTTAATGCTTCCTGAACTATGGCTGACGCACTGTACTTGGGTAGATAAGTTGCTGCCAGAATAGGTTCATAAGACCTTCCGGAATTTACGATCATTTTGACAAAACTCTCAGAGAAATCAGGTCCAATGAGACCTTCTTTGAACTGGCTCTTCCACATGGAATAGCGTTTCAGAGCATACATCATTTCAGCGATATCAATTCCAGCCGGACACCTTACCGTGCAATGATAACAAGAAGCACATGACCAATAAGTGTTACTGGACAGGACATCTTCTTTCAAATTTGCCCGGATCATTCCGATAATTTTGCGGGGAGAAAAGTCCATATATTCAATCGCTGGACATGTTCCTGAACAGGTGCCACATTGCAAGCAGTCTGTGATCGGATTTTGATGGGAGGCGTACATCATGTCGCCTATTACTTTACTAAAGGGATATTCAACTGCCATAATATTTGACTCCTCATCCATAATAATAGATGGCTAAACTTCCTTTTTTTCTTCTGACAATCTCAATAAGTTACTCACTTTCTCTAAAAGTAGTTTGGGTTCGATCGGTTTTTCAACCAATTCGTCCAGTTCGACGAAATGAGGATGAACGGGTTGACCTGGAAATAGAAAAGCGATCTGTTCTCGAATGCCCGTAATGATCAGAATGGGAATATTGCGAAGGTTTGGGTCCTTTCTAATTTTTCGGGCAACTGCTACTCCCTCGGCTCCGCGCCCCATCATGATATCCAAGAGCAGTAGATCGAAAGGTTGGGATTGGAGCAGCTGAAAGCCCTCTTTAGGATTGTGCGCCACCTGGACGGAGTAATCAGCCCTCTCCAATATGGATTTGATGCCGGCTACATAATCTGGATCGTCATCAATAATAATTAATTTTTTTTGGTTGGTCATATGAATTCTCCTGAATATCTGATAGGTAAGCCTCGATGATGGTATTAGGTTGGGATGATTGGCAGTTTTATCGTAAAGGTACTGCCTCGGCCAAGTTCACTTGTTACTGATATTGAACCATTGTGGGCTTCAATAATGCGGCGGGTGATCGCCAGCCCTAACCCACTACTTTTCTCAACTTTTTGACCTGTGTCTCCTGTAAAGAAGTCTTCGAAAATGTATGGAATGTCCTCTTTTGATATTCCGATCCCGCTGTCTGCAACCGTAATTGCCAGATATCCTTCTATTTTTTCAGCGTGTATATTAATCTGACTTCCCACTCGGGAAAATTTGACAGCATTGCCTAAAAGATTACCGATAGCCTCCACTAATGTACCTTCATCTCCGATGATGAGAGATGGCGAACCACAGACATCTGAGACTATTTCGACGTCATTCTTGATGGCCTGCGGTTGTATATTCTCAACAGCTTTTGAAACGATCATTTCTAAGGATAATTCCTGGAAGTTTTCTTTTAGTTTATTTACATCAACAGTTATGACACGAAGCCAGGTATGAATCAAATTGATGAGATCGTTGATCTTGGCCTTCATCCTTTCAATGCGCCCCTTTTGATCATCGTTGAGTTTTTCAGATAGTTCGTCTTCGAGAAGATAGAGATTTTGTTGGACAGCACCGAGAGGTGATTTCAGCTCATGGGATACCACAGCTGCGAAATGTTCTTTGAGCATTTCCTTTTCGCGTTTAAGGGCTATTGTTTCCAGAACAAGTTTTCTTCTATCGAGGCCACGACTTGTGATTAGGCGAAATTCGTCAGGAGTAAAGGGTTTTGGAAGAAAATCGTAGGCGCCATTCTTCATTGCCTCTATAGCTGAACTTACCGTCGAGTAACCCGTAATTACAATTGAGACGATATTAGGATCAACCTCACGTATTTTCTTGAGAACATCGAATCCTGAGAGACCTGGCATTTTTAAGTCTACAAACACCAAATCAGGTTCGAATTCATGCAACATTTGTAGCCCTAATTCACCATTTGATACCGTTGATAACTTGTAATCGTCTTTACGGAGTATCTGCCTACAGGAATCCAGAACGACCTCCTCGTCGTCAATTATCAAAATTTTCGGTGTTCTTCCCAGAGTATCCATATAAGAATTTTCTTTCCTTAGCGGTACCGCATATTCCCGTGAATGGAAACAGGCAGCCTGACGGTGAAAATTGTACCTACTCCCAGGCTGCTTTTTACGGTTATGGTTCCGTTGTGCTCGCGGATAATTCCATAACTGATCGCCAGTCCTAGTCCCACGCCATGACCTGCTTCCTTGGTCGTAAAAAAGGGATCAAATATTTTTTCAAGGTTTTCTTCACTGATTCCTGGACCTGTATCCATTACCTGGATCTCAACGAAGCTCTCATCAGGATCGAATTTTGAAGAAATACGCAGTTCCCCATTCCCATCCATCGCTTCAGCAGCGTTAAGTATGATGTTCATGAAAACCCGCTCGATCTGAGATGGATCAATAATGATCATGGGAAGGTCGCTCAGATCTTCTATAATTTTGATGTTATGAAACAGTGCCTGGTTTTCCAATAATGAAATACATTGTTTCAGTAAATTGTTGATATTGAACAAAGTTTTATCAGGTTTGCGCTGGCGTGAAAAGTCCAACAGACCACGCACAATATCTTTGCAGCGATTGGCCTGGATGACTATTTTGTTGAGAAATTCGGTCGAATGATCGCTTGCAGGAGTCTCTTCCAGCAGGAGATGCGAATAGGTAATAATACCGACTAAAGGATTATTAAGCTCGTGAGCCACGTTGGCGGCCAGTTGACCTACGATGGCCAATTTTTCTGATTCCATGATCTTGCTCTTGGTAAATTCCTTTAACTTCTCTTCGCGCTGTATCAGTGTTGTGGACATGGTGTTAAAGGCGGAGGCAAGCTCTCCAAGTTCATCATTTGAGGTTACATCCACCTTCAGGCTTAAATTTCCTTGAGCGATATCACGTGAAGCAACCACCAATTTTTTAATCGGGACGGTTATCTTCTGCGATATAAAAAAGGCAATAAAGCTGGATACTATAACTCCAACAAGAGCGATCGATAAGAATGCCAAAATCGTTTGGCTTTTGATGTCCAAAAATTTCTGTTCTAAGATTCCAACATAGAGAATACCAATAATTTTGTAATGAATATTTCGAATGGGTTCATAAGCAGTGATATACCAATCATTAACAACATAAGCACGTCCTATCCATGGTTCCCCATCTAAAACTACCTGGTTGTAGACTTCCTCTGAGACACGCGTACCTATAGCGCGTGATCCATCGCTATTTTTTACATTGGTAGAGATCCTGACATCATCCTGGAAAATGGTAGCGGTACCAATATCCTTGCCGTTGTATTGAACGCCTTCGAATACGGTTTGTTTAATGCCATCAACAATCTCATAGTTTCTGTTCAATAAGACTCCGCCATACAATACTCCAATTAATTTGTTCTGGTAATCGAAGATTGGCGCGGCTGCCTTGATCATTAAGCCTGAAGTTTGCTCCGTTTCAGCGAGAGTTCTAGCTCTGGGGGTGTCGATAAAAACGATGAATGCTTGTTCAACTAGCTGAGGCGATTCCCTTTTTAATTCTTCACCTGTGATTATTGATGTGGAAACAACAGGGGTTTTTCGACTTAGAACTGCTGAAACAAGTTCATCATAAATTTTTGGATAAGGGGGAGCACCCGGATTGCTGGAACGAAAAACAATCTCACCATTCACATCGGTGAGAGATAAAATGTCGAGTCGTTCGTTTACCTTTACTTTGATCAACTCATCAAAGGCAGCAACCATATTTCCGGAGAGCAAAGCATCAGTGAGAAAAAAACGATCAGCAGTTAATCGGACGACATCGTTGATGTGGTTCATTTGACTCTGATAAATTTCCCCGGCAGAGTTCAGGTCATGCCGCACCTTTCCCTGAGCTTCAGTGAGAATGCGAGTCGAAATTAACTGTATGCCAACGATAGTGAAAATTCCGCTGGTGACGATAATGATTGGCAGGTAACTAAGAATCAGTTTTGTTGCAATGGGTAAATGAAAGCCAGTGCAGGATAGTTTATTCGTATCCCGCAATTTGTCGTTCGAATGGTCTGATCTTACCTTGTTCCTGCTCTGTTTCACATTTACACCAAGATTTATAAAATGATGTCCTTCATCAATTATGTTATCTGCTCGCGGTCATAGGGCAGCGTGAACCAATTCAATCAAGTCCTTTACGGCGATTTTGTCCTCGTTACCTGTTGTCTTGACGGCATCACGGAACATTGTGATGTCTTTTGGGCAGGCTACGATAAAGTGTGAGACACCATCCAATTCAACTGCTTCGCGAATACGTATTTCACTTGGACGTTCTTTGACGTCACCCTCGGGCATCCAGATACGACCCCCTCCTGCACCGCAACAAAAGGCGCGTTCTGCATGCCTGGGCATTTCAATCAATTCGCAGCCAGTGGCTTGAATCACTTGCCGTGGTGCAGCATAGATTTCGTTATAGCGACCAATGTAACAAGGGTCATGGTAAGTTGCTTTAATGCCCAGCTTTTTTCTGAACTTCAGCCTGCCTGATGAAATCAGTTGATCGAGTAGTTCGGTGTAATGCAAAATCCGTTTATCTTGGTTGATGGGGTATTCGTTCTTCAAGGTGTTATAGGAATGTGGATCTGTTGTGATGATGGTTTGAAAATGACATTTTTCAATGGCAGCAACATTCTTCTCCATAAGCATTTCGTATAGACCTTCTTCACCGATGCGGCGGATATCGTTACCTGAATTTCGCTCAGCATCATACAGCAAGCCATAATCAAGCCCAATTTTGTTGAAGATTTCGGCAGTTTTGATGGTGATATCTGAAAGAGTGGGATTATAAGAGGCATAATCACCCACAAACCATAAGTACTCAACCTGTTCGCGTCGGGCATCTTTTATTTTTGGTGTAATAGTCTGCGTCCAGCGGGCGCGCATACGGTCTGATTGTCCAAATGAATTCCCATATCGACCAAAGTTTTCCAATGCAGCCTGAAGCTCTCCATCCATTTGCCCTTTGATTACGAGATGGCGACGCATATCCACGATGGTGTCTATATGATTGATTAAGATAGGACACTCGTACACACAAGCCATACAAGTAGTGCAGGACCAAAGTGCATTCTCTTTGATCCACTCCCCAATCAGGAGGTGAGTATTCGTGTTTCCATGCAGAATGCTGGAAGCATCCTGTTTCAAGGCATCCCGAAGATTGAGTATCAAAATTTTGGGGTTTAAACTGGTACCTGCGGCATATGCGGGACATACATCCTGGCATCGACCACATTCAGTGCAGGCATCTGCACTGAGAAACTGCATCCAGGAGAGATTGCGCAAACTATCGGAGTAAATAGGTTCAGCCTTGGAGTTTTCAGGTATGGGGGATAATCTACCGGGTTTTCGATCGGGGTTTGAGAAAAATATATTGGCGGGACCAGTAATAATATGAAGGAGTGTACTTACCGGCAAGGTTATGATTGTGATTACAACAATAAGAAGATGGGCGACCCAAATGACCAGATGCCAATTTGTTAATGTTGCACTGGAAGCTTCAGTTGATATCCACAATTTTGCAACCAACCAGCCGATTGGTGACCACCATGCCCAGGAGGGTTTTTCCACTGCAAGCCGAAGAGATTCAGTTAACAACCCTCCCAGAACGATAAGAATGGTCAGCGCGAGTGACCATGTGAAACCCGAAGAGATGGTTAACCGGGGTGGTTTTTGGATAAACCGACGAAATACTGCCAAGCCTGCACCGATAAAGAAAATGACAACAAAAACATCCATAACCAGTTTGTGCAGGAGATATGGAATTCCAACAAGGATCTTGTAAAAATGGGAATCGATAGTAGCCAGGCCTGTACCCAGGAAGAATACAAAGAATGACCAGGCGATAGATGCATGCATAAGGCCGGGATATCGCTGGGAGAGTACCTTGGTCTGGAGAATGCCATAATTAATAACACGTCCCAGGCGTTGAAGCAGATGATTCCAATGGAAACCAGGGCGACCCACCTTCCACCATAACCTGGCGCGTAAGTAAAAGCGGATAAGCAGGATTGCCGCGGCCAGAAACATTAAAGAATAGACATAGAAGGCAGGTGACCCCCAATTTTCAGGAATGCCCCAAAAATCAATTCTTTCTGGCATGAACCATTCTCCTTTTCAAATGGCTAGCTGGCTTTTGCTGCTTCTACTTTTTCCACCAACACATCAATAAGGTCAAATAAATCTGTCTCGGTTCCATAAGTTGCAATATCAAAGATCGGGGCTTTGGGATCTGTATTTATCGCAATAATTGTTTCGCTGCCTGTAATAGCTTCGACGTGTTCTGGTGCTCCACTAATCCCAAGGGCAATATATACCTTTGGCTTTACATGTTTTCCAGATTTGCCGACCAGGCGTGTTGTGGGCAGCCATCCCTGGTCAATAACTGGCCTGGAAGCGCAAACCACACCCCCCAAGGAATTCGCAAGATTTTCAGCCAGTTCAAGGTTGTCCCGGGTTTGGATCCCTCGTCCGACTGATATGAGTATCGATTCTTTGGAAATGTCAATGTCGAAACTTTCAGGTTGGATGAATTTAATATTCTTAATTCGCAGATTATCCAGTACAGGAGGGCTGAAGTTTTCGATGACAGGTGGATGTTCCGATTGACCCTCTTCGGGTTTGTAACCACCGGGTACCATGGTTAGCAAAGTTGTACCAGAAGATAGATTACCTTCGGCCATTATCTTTCCGCCACAAATTTGGCTGACGAATTTTCCATCTGAAGTAAAATACCGGCATGAGCTAGCAAGATCCAAACCAAGAGCGATGGAAACGGCTCCTGCTATATCTGAACCGATTGTAGTATTCCCAAACAAGACTACGCGAGGTTGCCTGGATTTTATAATCTCTGTAAGGGTTAATAAATATGCATCCTGGGCGAATTCTTTCAGTGCCGGGTGGTCGATGTACAGTAATTTGTCAGCAGCAATATCCAGGGAGAGACCCTGTGCCTGGTATCCCAATAGCATGGCAAACAATTGAGAACCATGAATACCCGCTAACTGACGACCGGCGGCCAGCATGACATAGGAGATCTCTGCCACCTGACCCTGGTTATGCTCTATGAGTACATAAATATCCTGGCTCATCGATTCGTCCTTTGTAGGATCCCTTTTTCTTTAAACACGCTTACAAGCCGATCGGCAATTTCATCAGGACTTCCGGTGATCATCTCTGCATGTGCACTGGTTTCAGACTGGAACATTCGGGTAACCTCGGGAAATCCGGAATTATCCAATTCGTCCAGTGGTTGCTCATCAATATTTGATGTTTTCATTACCTGGCGCACTTTGCTAACGGCTACATACCTGGGAGGTTGTTCTGCGGCCTGGATCCCCAATACTGCAGGGAGAGTTATGGACATTTCCGCAATTACTCCTCCAGGATATTCTTTTTGAACGATGGCTGTATTGTCTTCCAGAGTCACACCAGAGACATATCCGACGAATGGCTGATTGAGGCAGGCAGCCAATGCTGGACCTATGGAGCCGTCGATATCGTTGTTCGCCTGGACACCTGTTAATACCAGATCTGGTTGGAGAATTTTGATGCGAGAGGCAACTGCACGCGCAAGGGCGTGATTATTTATACTGCTAAAATCTCCCGTTAATTTTATTATCTGATCGGCTCCTTTTGCGCAGGCAGTAAACAAGACTTCATCAACACCATCGAAATCTGGAGCAATGACAATTACTTGAGTAGATGTTTTTTCTTTTAGCAAAATAGCCTGTTCCACGGCATGATCGTCAAATTCATTAATAATCATGCGCAACCAGGTGGTATCCAGGGTTGTTCCTCCCGGGTCCACGGTCAATTCTTCAACAAGGTCAGGAACGAGTTTGACGAAAACAACTATTTTCATTTTTTCTCGCCTTCCTAAACACCCATTGATTCAACCAATAATTCTACGATGTCCCTGATCCTTAATTGGCCGGTTTTATCGATGTTTTTGGCTGCATCTTCGAATCGGGATGTTTCATATGGACAGGCGACAGCGAGTATATTAGCACCTGTGCTCAAAGCTTCTTGTATGCGCCACTCAGACAGCCGGACATGGGATTTTTCCCATTGGAAGCCATCCAACCACATGCCTCCGCCGCCACCACCGCAGCAGAGACTATTCTTAAGGTTGTGAGGCATTTCCACCAATTCAACACCTGGCAGGTTTTGTATCAACGATCGCGGTTGTTCGTAAATATTATTGGCACGACCGAGGTAGCACGGATCATGGTAAGTCACGCGGGCGTTGATTTCATTTTTCAGAAATGGAAGGATTTTTTCAATATTTTCAGCAAGGAATTCGGTGTAATGACGGACTGGAAAGGAAAATCCCAACTTGGGATATTCATTTTTTATCGCATTATAGGCATGCGGATCGGTTGTGATGATTTCTTTAAAGTCATACTTGTTGAATGCCTGTCCATTCTTCTCTGCTAACATTTCAAAAAGGCCACGTTCACCAGCAAGCCTTTGGGAGTCTCCATCACTGTATTCTTCCGGTCCAAGGATACCAAAATTAATATTCAGTGCATTCAATAATTTTGCCATGGACTGGGCAATGTGTTGGACGCGTGGGTGGTAAGATGGATAATCACCAACAAACCAGAGCACATCTACAGGTTGTCTGTATTTTCCCAATAACTTTACTTCAGGCTGAATCTCTCGAGCCCAATCGGCTCGTTTTCGAGGAGATTCGCCAAGTGGGTTTCCGTAGCGTTGGGAATATTCAAGTGCAGCTTGAAGTTCGCTGGGTACATTTCCGGCAAGCAGAAGCTCTTCTTTTGCGCCGGTCATTAAACCAGCGGTGATCGGTATTTGGGCTGGACAAACCGAAGTACAGGCGTAACAGGAAACGCACATCCAAATATTCTCAGTCCCCAGGATTTTTTCAAATCGATTTGCCCGTACCTCCGCAATCATCCGGCTTGGTGGGTAAATCATCACGTATCCGAAGGGGCAGATACCGCTGCAATTTCCACATTGAAGGCAGTTTCTTAGCTTTTCCCCATCTTGTGTAGCTTCTTGTATTTTGTTGTAAAAAATGGCATTGGCGGTTTCAAGATTGGACATTAATCACCTCTTAGGAACTCAATCGATAAACTTGAATGCGTTGAGGTTTGTCAGGGATTCTTTATTTTGTTGTTCCAGGAAAGCAAATACTTCCAGTGCATGAATCCTACAATATAGTATGTGATTATTTGAACAATAAAGTTAGTGGGAGAAGTCACTCGTTGTTGTGACAAAACTCACAAATGAAAACCATTATATTGTGACTCTTATTTTGGGTATAATCACTCTATCTTATTGATAAATTGGAGTTTGCATGAACTTTCAAATGTGGCGAAAAGCATTGCAAGTCATTCCTCAGGTTTCGAAGTCCGAGTGGAATGACTTGGATATTATTTCGAAGTGGTTGATCGCTACCCGGGCAGCTGTCTTAATAATGACTTTTCTCTCGGGTGTTTTGGCAGGATTATTTGCCTGGCATGATAATCGGGCATTCAGCCTGTGGGGCTGGCTCATTTTGATCCTTGGTTTAATTTTGGCGCATGCAGCGAATAATCTTTTTAATGATTATACCGATTTTGTGCGTGGTGTGGATAAAGAAAACTATTATCGAAGAATGTATGGGCCTCAACCAGTGGCAGATGGATTGCTTACCAAACCACAGCATCTAGCTTACTTTGGTGTGACCGGCCTGTTGGCGACATTATGTGGAGGCTATCTACTGCTGGTAAACCGGGGTGATCTTACGATTTGGATATTGTTGGGCTTAGGTGCTTTTTTTGTCTTATTTTATACATGGCCATTAAAATATATCGCCATGGGTGAAATTGCTGTCTTGATTGTATGGGGACCATTGATGATTGGGGGAGGATATTATGTACTAACCCATCTCTGGTCTTGGAATGTGGTTTGGGCTAGTATGCCATACGTCCTGGGCGTTACAACAGTTATTTTCGGAAAGCATATCGACAAAATACAAGTAGATAAGGCTAAAAAGATTTATACCTTGCCGGTGCTCATAGGAGAAAAGGCAGCCCGGTTATTTATCATAATCATGATGGTTTTACCGTATCTGATTGTCTTTACCCTGATCGTCACCAGGTACTTTACTCCTGTCATGTTACTTGTTGCCATTGCATTTCCAACATTCATTAAGTTATACCCTCAACTCTGCAAACCGAGACCTGAACAAAAACCGGATGGTTTTCCTGAAGGGCAGGGAGGTTGGCCATTATATTTTGCTCCTCAGGCATTCGTCAACAATCGGGCTTTTGGGATGTGGTTCATGTTGAGTCTTCTGTTGGATGTAATAATTCGAGTGATGTTTCCATTGTTTTGGAGATAATTCTTATTAGTAATCTGGTTTTTGAGCGATAGATTTACTTTCTCGTAAAAAAAGCGCCAAATATGCCATATGGCCGGATACGAGTATAATTGTGTTTCAGGAGGTTGTTGATGGAAATATTCTGGTATGGTCATTCCTGTTTTCGGTTGACGGAAAGAGGTCTTGCCACGGTTGTCGTGGATCCTTTTGATTCAAAGGCAGTTGGATATTTTCCTTTGAAATTGAAAGCCGATATTGTTGCAATTAGCCATGATGCTCCAGGTCATAATTATGTTAGTGCTGCAAAAGGAGCAAGCCACCTCCTCAACGGACCAGGTGAATATGAGATTGGAGGCGTATTTATAACAGCGGTTCAAACTGATGGAAATGGCAGAAAGAAGGTTGAACAACCACGTAATACCCTGTATGTATTCGATTATGATGGTTTGACTGTAGCTCACCTGGGGGATCTACAGCAAGTGCCAACCCAAACTGAAGTCGAGGCATTGGGAACGGTAAACGTGGTTATGATCCCGGTAGGTGGAGGCGGGGGATTGAATGCAGCCAAAGCGGCAGAGATCGTAAGTCAGTTGGAGCCTAATATTATCATTCCGATGCATTACAAGACCAAGGATGTAATTATTCCGTTAGACTCGTTGGATAAATTTATCAAGGAAATGGGGTTGCAGCCGATTGAAGCAGTTCCAAGTTTAAAGATAACAAAATCGGGATTACCATCTGAATCTAAAGTTGTTGTGCTGGATTATCAGCGCGGATAAGGTTTAAATGTCTATTAAACTAATCATGACCTGGGACATCGCTCCTGAAAATGAACAGGATTATTTTGAATTTGTGATTAGCGAATTCATTCCTGGGGTGCAAAGACTAGGTCTTGAGCCAGTTGAAGCTTGGGCGACTATTTATGGGAATTATCCACAGATCCAGGTCGGTATGCTGGCTAACGATCTATCTTTAGCGCAACGTGCTTTACGTTCTACGACATGGCAGGATCTACAACAAAAATTATTTTCTTTTGTTAAGAATTTCTCTTACAAACTCGTCCCCGCCCGGAGTGGATTTCAATTATAAATTGTGAATAATTTAGCGGAGCTGTTATTAGAATGGTATGCTCTGTATGCAAGGAAAATGCCTTGGCGCGATCACCTTGATCCTTATGCCATATGGGTTTCTGAAATCATGCTTCAACAAACGCGCGTGAATACGGTGGTTCCATATTTTGAAAGATGGATGAACATGTTCCCCGGCATTTCTGAGCTGGCAAACTCAACGGAAGCGGATGTTTTGGCAGCCTGGGAAGGATTGGGCTACTACAGCCGGGCGAGAAATTTACGCCTTGCAGCTCAAATAATAATGAATGAATATCAAGGCAGGCTGCCAGGTGATGTTAAGGAATTGATCAGATTACCTGGCGTTGGACGATATACTGCTGGTGCAATTGCATCGATAGCATTTAAAGCGGATGAGCCAACCCTGGATGGGAATATCAGGAGAGTATTTGCCCGGCTATTTGATATCCGTGAAAGTGTTGATACTCCCAGTGGGGAAAAAATATTGTGGACACTGTTGAATGCAGAATTACCTGAAGGGAGAGCCGGAGATTTTAACCAGGGGTTAATGGACTTGGGAGCCACTCTTTGCACACCGCAAAATCCCGAGTGTGGGCAGTGTCCTTTGTGCGGTATTTGTCAGGCAAGAGCAAAAGGTGTTCAGACAGAAAGACCAATCTTAAAATCCAAACCTATTCAGCCGCATTTCACATATGTGGGGGCAATCATTAGGGAAGGAAATCGTTACCTGTTGGTAAAACGCCCTTCGCAAGGATTGCTTGGAGGTATGTGGGAGTTTCCAAATTACAGAGTGGTTAATGAGGAAGCAGCAGATAAATATCTGGAGCGATTAATGGCAGAAAGGTACGGAGTAAAAGTTAAGATTACCTCAAAACAAGGTATTTTCAAACATGCGTATACACATTTCCGGCTGACTCTACAATTATATAATGTCAAAATATTAACAGACAATCTTGCCGTGCCTGACATGTGCTGGGTTCCAGCCGATGAGTTGTTGAACTATCCAATGGGTAAGGTTGCCCGTCAAATTTCTAAAACATTGAAGTCTAATGAAAAAAGACAACTTTGAAAATGACCTTAAGGATATGCTGGATAATCAAATCGTCAAGCGGGGAATTTCAGACGAACGATTGATTCATGCGATTCAAGCTGTACCACGACACTTATTTGTTCCCGATGATTATAAACCACAAGCTTATAACGATGGACCACTCCCGATAGGATTTGGACAGACAATCTCTCAGCCTTATATTGTTGCCTTGATGGTTTCAGAGCTCCATTTAAAGGGTTTGGAACATGTCCTGGAAATAGGCACCGGTTGTGGATATCAAGCCGCGATTTTATCCCACTTGGCTGCGGATGTGATCACACTGGAAATCATCCCTGATCTGGCGGAGAGGGCAACACAAACACTCAACCACTTGGGGATAAAAAATGTCAGCGTGGTTACAGGTGATGGAAGCATGGGATGGGTAAATGGTGCCCCATATAATGCAATCTTAATCAGTGCAGCAACGCCTGGTGTTCCGCCTCCCTTGTTGGAACAATTAGCTGAAGGGGGAAGATTAATTCTACCGGTTGGAAGCCACGGATTTCAGCGATTGGAAATCTGGAGTTATTGCGATTCAATATTCCGGGTTGAAACCAGTATTCCGGTATCATTCGTGCCCTTACGCGGAAAACATGGGTGGAAGATATAAGATCATAATTATATTCGACTTAGAGTGACAAAGACCATTGGACGACGTTTTGTTTCCTGGTAGAGAAATGTCTTTATTGAGTCCGTGATGACTTTGTCGTCATCAATACCGCTTGTGTTAACAATTTCTTTTACGCGTTGGCGAACTGCCGGGAGGACTCGCAGAGAATCTTCTGGAGAAAGAAACCCACGGGTAATTATCTCTGGTTCGTTTATCAGGCGATTTGAGTATTTATCCACACTGATGTCAATTAGGAGAATCCCCGAGCGCGCCAGTTTTTCCCGTTCACGCATGACATCCATATCAACTTCACCTATGCTGGAACCTTCAACAAAAATATAATTTCCAGGAATGCGCTCACCGAGGGATATTTTCCCATTTGAGAGTTCTATCACCTGTCCGTTCTCGACAACAACGATATTTTCATCAGGAATTCCAACCTGTTTTGCAAGGCTGGCATGGCGTTTGAGCATACGCAACTCTCCGTGGATTGGAACGAAGAATTTTGGTCTGACTAAATTAATTAATAGTTTTTGTTCTTCCTGGCTGGCATGCCCAGAAACATGGACTGGTAAAATGCCATCATGGATCACATTGGCACCACGACGGAGAAGACGATTGATGGTCTTCCCGACAGCCTCTTCGTTGCCTGGAATTGAATGAGAAGAGAGCACGATGGTATCGTTCGGTTTTATGTCAAATTGACGATTACTGCCAGTTGAAAGGCGCCCAATTATTGAGGATGGCTCTCCCTGGGTGCCTGTGCACATAAGAACAACTTCTTTGGAAGGTAGATTTAGTGCTTCCTCCAGGCTGACAAGTGTTGTCGCAGGGATATCAATGTAACCCATTTTTATAGCGATTTTTGAATTATCGACCATGCTGGTACCTACGAAAGCCATTTTACGATTGTGGCGAATGGCCGCATTCGCCACTTGCTGCATTCGTGAGATAAGAGATGCAAAGGTCGCAATGATGACACGACCTGGTGCGGTTTGTAAAACCTCATCCAGAGCGGGTTCAATAACCCGTTCTGATGGAGTCCAGCCAGGACGTTCAGCATTGGTTGAATCTGCCAGGAGTATATCTACACCACGACGTGAAAATTCAGCCAGTTTGGCAAAATCAGTCGGCCAATTATCTGCAGGGGTGTGGTCGAATTTATAATCACCCGTATGGACTAACAACCCGGCTGGAGTAGAGATTCCCAAACCGACTGCATCTGGTATTGAATGGCTGACATGAAAGAATTCAATGGTGAAAGGACCTATGTTCACGGTGTCCCCAGCCTGGACAGTGTGTAAATCAACTTTGGACGATTGTCCATTGCGGGCAAGTTTTACTTCTATCAGACCACGCGTTAATGGAGTTGCATAGACCGGAATATGCAAAGCATCCAGGAGGTGACGTATGGCGCCAATATGGTCTTCATGTCCGTGGGTGATAACGACCCCGCGCACTATAGAGGCATTATCAATTAGATATTGAAAATCCGGGATAATATAGTTCACCCCAAGCATATCATTTTCGGGAAACATGATGCCTGCATCCACTACAAGGATATTATTCCCGTATTCATATGCCATCATGTTTTTGCCAACTTCCCCTAATCCACCCAGGGGAATGATCCGTAATTTTTGAGTTTTATCCATTAATATTAATGTTTCCTTTTAAAATAAAATCTAAACCGCCTAAGGCGGGTATGGTAATTGGTATAAAAAAACCCCAGTTGAGCAATTCCAACGGGGTGTTAAAGGCAAACCGCAGTACACTTACTCATTCTAATATACTGCCTCTAGAATGGGCAGTTGAAGTCAAATTCATACTCCGTTAGTATAGCAGGGAAAGGTATATTTGTCAAAGTTTCAGCCATTATTGTTAGCGATAAGTAGTAATGTCCCCTAGAAAGGGACAGAAATGGACAAACTACTAACAATGAGTACCAAAGAGATAAATCGACTGGAAGTGATGAAACTATTGCAAGAAAAGCGGAAAACGCAAAAAGTGGCGGCAAAAAATTTAGGTTTGAGCGAACGGCAAGTAAAGCGGCTCTGGAAGCAGTATCGGGAAAAAGGTGCAGAGGGATTGATCTCAAGGAGACGTGGAAAACCGAGCAATCACCGGATGTCAGAAGAGACGACACAAGCGACTGTAACTTGGTTGCATAGTCGCTATGCGGATTTTGGTCCGACTCTGGCGTGTGAGAAATTGGTGGAGAAGCATGGGTTGAAGGTATCGGTGGGGAGTGTGCGCAAGATCATGATTGCAGAGGGGTTATGGAAACCGAAGAAAGCCCGGAAAGTGACAGTTCACCAGATGCGAGAACGGCGAGCATGTTTTGGGGAACTGGTCCAGATTGATGGGTCGCCGCATGATTGGTTCGAAGGTAGAGCTGCGAAATGCAATTTATTGGTATTTATTGATGATGCCACAGGAAGATTAGGCCAATTATTATTTGTTGAGAGTGAGAGCTTTTTTAGCTATTGCCAGGCAGCAGAAGGCTATTTGAAGTGTTTGGGCAAGCCAACCGCCTTCTACAGCGATAAACATGGCATTTTCAGGGTCAATCAGGTCAGCGCTGGCCAGGAGAGCGGTTTGACCCAGTTTGGTCGTGCCATGCAGGAACTGGATATCCAGATCATCTGTGCCAACACTCCCCAAGCCAAAGGTCGGGTTGAGCGTGTCAATCTTACCCTTCAGGATCGCCTGCCCAAAGAAATGCGCTTGCGGGACATCACTACTTGGGAAGCAGGCAATGCATACCTTCCTGAGTTCGTGGCTGATTTCAACCAGCGCTTTGCCGTTCAACCCAGAAACGCTCTCGACGCTCATCGTCTGCTCACTGCTCACGATAATCTGGCTCATACTTTAACCTGGCAAGAGACACGCAAATTAACCAAGAACCTGACTATTCAGTTCCAGAAAATCGTCTACCAGATCCAGACCAAACGTCCCACCTACGCCATGCAACATGCAACTGTCACTGTTTGTCTGGATGCTGAAAACAATATCAAAATCTTCTATAAGGGAAAATCTTTGGAATACACCGTCTTTCACCAACAAGCAAAGCAATCTGAAGTTGTCGAATCCAAACATATCGACCTGGCTCTTCGCAACCAGAGCCATGCTCATACACCTGCTCCCAACCATCCTTGGCGCAAAACCTTTGCTACCCCTCTCTCAAACAAAAGCATTGACGTCTCCTCAAAAGGGGACATCTCTACTTAACGCATTTAGGGGACATTTCTACTTAGCCTTGACAAGTTTCAGCCATTATTGTTCATTTTTCGGTTATGATGTTGATCCATAAGCAAGTTAAAACTTAAAGTTAAATTATTAATCATTTTAATGATTGTTTTTCGTTGATGTTCATCCTGACAGGTATCCAATTCCGATTTGAGTGTCTCAATTGCTTTGAGAGATTCGATCTCCTCTGGCAAAACCCCGGCGTTTTTCAGGACGGAGTAAGTCAGGCGCAAGTCTTCTGGTGTATTGAAATAAACACTCAGGCCGATTGGTTTTCCACGGCCCGGAAGGTCATCAAATTTCCCGCGTTCCATCGCGGCGCGAATAATCTCATCGACTGCTTTTACCGATGCCATAATAAGTGTGCTCGTATATTTCATGCAAGGCATATGAAAGATGACTGCCACAAAACCTGTGTGAAAAGATCACCAAGCAGGGGATAGGGTTCCCTGTGCATCCTGCCAATAGGGCGCCCATACTAGTGATACAAGCTGAACATTTATGTCTGTTTTTCGGGGCTTGATTATCAATGTTTCAAGGGTTTCTGTCATAGGGTCAAATCTATCACCCATATTGGTCACTTCAGCATTAAATTCAGCCTGCAAATCGGCTATTTGTTTTTTGATTGATTCAACCGTATCTCCAGCGCGAGCAACATCCTTGCTTTCTTCCATAGTTCGACTGGCGCTGCGCATGGCAGTAGAGGCTCTACCGATGGTCGATTGACTAATTCTTCTTCCAGTTAATGCTCCCAACAAAGTTGAGCCGATGGACACAGCTGTCTGGTATTTCGCCCTTTTAGCTTGGTCAGCTTGTTTGTCGGCAGCCTGTTCTGCTTTTCGCAATCGTTCTTGCAGGGTATTGCCTTTCTGGGCATATTTCTTTCTTAAAAGATCATTCATTTCATCCCTTCTCTCGCGAGCTAATTGTTGTAGGCGCACACGAAAATCTTTTTCGGTTTCCTCGGGATTGGATGATATTTTTAAACTTGGACTGGTGAAGAGTTCTAGCCTTTGAGCGCCATATAACCAACTGGTAAAGTCTCGATTCCAAGTTGTGTAACTGGAGGCCTGGCTGGCTGGTGAGGGTAATAACGCAAAAAGAGTATTAATCTGTGGCATTTTTTCAAGATCTGAGGCAGGAATTTCGATGGATTCGGAAATTTCCCAGTTTACAGGTATGGCGTTGTCAGTGATGGGAGTGATGTAGGTAACTGTTTGGGATGTATTGATATTTGACTTGGTATTTTGAAAATTTATTTTAGCAATGCCCAGTAATTTTGGTAGATATATAGGTTTTTTGTCAGGGGTTCCGCTTCCGCGGATTGGGATGAAGAAATCGAAAATATTGGGGGGTAAAGATGGTTGTTGGTTGGATGGCAAATCCGCTTTCTCCGAACTCGCGATTGAAGTTGATTTAATTTGATTAAATGTTGCGGTCGTGGATTTTAAAGGATCCATCAGGATCTTTATGTCGTCCCGGGTCAGAGGTCCTCGCAGATAAGAAAGTGCCCAGCGGGTTTGGAAGATCTCCGGGGTGCTCTCGTGAGTATTATTCATGAGAAAGATCCGGTTTTCCAGGCTAGAGAGAATTTTATCAATAGATTGCCGGCTAAAGCGTCCTGTTGCCCCAGCAGTTGCACTTTCAAGACCGTCGATCAAGCGCGATTTATCCTGTTCTGTTTGAAGGCGACCGATAAACCAGGTACCGGCATTTGAAAGTGCCTTGTAATCCAGATCGACCGGGTTTTGAGTAGCCAAGACCATACCGACACCAAATGCACGGGCCTGTTTTAATAAGGTGAGCATGGGTAATTTTGATGGTGGATTTTCAACCGGAGGTAAGAAACCAAATATTTCGTCCATATAAACCAGGGCGCGCAGGCTGGTTGTGCCGGATTGCGAACGCATCCAGCTTAATATTTGATTCATCAGCAAGGAGACAAAAAACATTCTTTCCGGATCGCTTAGATGAGCGATGGAAAAGATAGCGATGCGTGGTTTCCCTGTAGATGTATATAAAATCTGGTTGATGTCAAGCGGGGTGCCTTCCAACCAGGTTGTAAAACCGGGTGAGGCGATAAGATTATTTAACGCCATGACCAAAGCAAAACGATCTCTGGATGAATAGAAGGATTCCAGATCAAGCACGCCTATCCTGGATACAGGCGGCTCTTGAACTTGCTGAATTAAATTTGCCAAATCAAGCGCCTGGCCTTTTTTCCAGGCTAACTCAAAAATTGTTGAAAGGAGAATATGTTCCCTGCTTTGAACTGGATCGGCCTTGATTCCCACCAATCCCAATAAGCTGGATACAATTGTATTAATGCGGTCTCTAAGCAAGTCAGAATCTGCAAGAAGAGCTTGGGAAGGTGCGGCAAAGGAGTTGATGATTGATACCGGGATTCCAGCATTACTCCCGGGGGTGTAGATCAGTACTTCTGCAGCATCTTTAAGGCGTTGAATCCGTTCCCCGTTCTGCCCCCATTCAGCCAAACCGTTTTTCCAGGTTGCAGCCTGCTTACTGGCATAATCATCTGGAGACAGGCCTTTCTGACGGGCACTATCAAGATTGATCCAGGGACGGAAATCAGACGGATTCAGTTCAGGAAAAGTGAGACACAAATTGGCGAGGTCACCTTTAGGATCGATACAAATGGAAGGAACGCCATCAATGGCGGCTTCTTCAATCAGAGAGATGCATAAGCCTGTTTTCCCGCTTCCAGTCATGCCGATACAAACAGCATGAGTGGTGAGATCTTTGGAATCATACAAGAGAAGATCATCTTTTGTTTGCTTATTTTCCATATCATATGTGCGCCCGAGATAGAAGAGCCCTAATTTCTCAAAATCTTCCATGTGTACCTTCTCAATGATGCAATTTTGATTATTAAAATTACTGTTTCTAAATAAGATATTTTACAACAAATATTTTTATTTGGTATGTACCCTTGATACCAATTTTTGGTAGAAAAAAATGAGCACTCATATGATTGCTCATTTTTTTTTGAACTATATATACTCGAGACAGATGGTGGTCAGCACTGTGCCTGTTGGTTGTAACAACTTGGCTGAAGCAATCGAATCATATCTAGGCTAATATTTAATAGCCCGGGGGAGTTTTTTGGCCTGAGCGATCCAGTCTTCAACCTGGCTTTGGGTGGGTAATTTGCGTACAAGTTTCTTGCTGGAATTGACTTCAACGATCTTGGTCAGTAAATTGACAGCTTTCCTCTGGGATAACTCCACGACAGTATCCACACCAGCTTCTTCAAGCAAGTCAGAATATTCGCTGCCAACGCCTTTGATACGGTAAAGATCAACGTGGTTGACCCATTCCAGGATGAGACTATCAGAAATACCGGATTTTCCGGCAATCTCTTTCCTCCCGGCAGGGGTGGTACCCAGTTTTAGAAGACTATCTGTAGAACCAACCCCAGCCTTTTTCAATTTTTCTGCATATTTTGGTCCGATACCTTCAACGTCAACGAGTTTTGTCATTTTATTTTTCCTTTCGTTATGAGAATCAAGTTCAACTAAGAATATATTTCTAACTGGCAATATAATATATTTTACAACTACATACAATTCAAGAAATTTTCACTACTTATTAATTATAGTACATATATCCAAAAAAGTACTACAAAATGCGCCAACAAAAAGTATACTCCATTTTAATAGTTAAACATAAAATATTCCGCCGGTTGGCAAATAAAATAAATCGAAAAAAAGAAACGATGGCAAATAAACCAATCCGTAAAATGGCAACAGGCGTTGATCTTGCGCAATTATTTGGAGTTGTTGCAGGTAATTTAGCTGAAAACCGCGACTCTTTGATTAAAGCAGATACCATAATAAGGACCATGGCGATAACATGGTTGCAATATTTCAATCTGTAGCCAAAATAATTCAAAGCAAACCAAACTCAGATCAAGCCACCCAGTTGGCTTTTGCCAGCAAGGAAATACGAAAAAATAAAAGCGGATCGGGGTTGTTATACGCAACCGTACTTCTAAGACATTTAAAGGAAAAACAAGCACACAAGATAATGCTGCAGCATTGATCCAGGCGTATGGCTTTCATGGATTCAAAGCAAAAGGGCGGGAGCAATGTGGAAACATTAATTAACGCAGTGTTATTATCAGGCCCTTTGGGGCAATCCAGTCGCCGATCTCAGTCTGGAACACTGGTGGCGAATACCTCATGCAAGTTCTTGGTTCTATGACTAAGAAGTAAGTGCTGCGTTTTATTAGCCCATTCGCATTCTTTTGTGAAGGGGCTTTTCTTTTTATTCAGACACATAACTAAATGGATCAGGCACGCCGGGTCTTTTCCAAGAACACTAACGATAGGTTCGAATGATAGATTGAAACCCACCATAAGCCAAGCCTCTTTGAATGGTAATGGAGAAGGCGGATTTCTCGAGCAACTTTATTTTAGCGGATGCAAGATTTGTTGATTTATCATAAATATTATTTCTGGTGAAGCAGCAACCAGCATTTGATTGAAGCATCTAAGCTTGCAATTTAAACCACGGACATATATAATCCGACTAAACTAGGCAAAACCATGGAGAATAAAGATGAACCAGATATTTAATAAAAGGATCATGGTCCTTGGATGTGCACTAACTTTATTTGTGGCTGCGTGTAACGGAGCATCGTCAAGCACTTCTTCACCAGAGAGTGCCGTAGAATCCTATCTTAAAGCATTAGTTGGAAAGGATAGTACTTCTCTTTCGACACTTTCTTGTGCGGATTGGGAGCCAAGTGCGCTAATGGAACTCGATTCACTTCAAGCGGTGGATGTTCGGTTGGATGGACTATCTTGTGCAAAGGCTGGTTCGGATGGTGAATTTACCCTTGTTAATTGCCAGGGGAAAATCATTGCGACTTATAATGGTGAAGATCAGAATATTGAACTTTCCACAAGAAATTATCAAGTACTGGAACAAAACGGCGAATATCTTGTGTGTGGGTATCAATGAGGTTTCGATTATTCTCAAAAGAAAATATTTGGGCATTCTTATTTTGTATAATTTTAATTGCCCTTGTGATCGTTAGTGCGGATAGTTCTCCAACCTGGATTTATCAAGGGTTTTGATGAGTCTGATCAGCATCATAATATTAAGTAGTATAGCCCTTTTAACTGGGATGATCAGCCATTCAAGTTGGCGGAAGTATTTGATAATGGGGTTGAGCGTTTTTGCTCTCTATGCTTTACAGCCCTCTTTGCCAATCCGATATCTTGGGTTCTGGTTGCCTACGACTACGCTGGCAATTACTATAGTGAGTTGGATCCTCACCGGCCAGAAAGATAATCGCAAATGGAGCGATTCATGGATAGCTGTGATTATTATGGCCGGGGTAATATTTGTAATTGGAATAAGTAGATATAGCGGAACATTTTCATATATCATTCCATCCCTACCACCACAAATATTTCAAATAATTATTGCCATCTTCGTAATTATTATTGCTGCTGCGTTCGCTATTAAATTGCCCTGGTCGGCATCTTCTTATTGGTTATTTTTTCTGGTGGGAGTTTTCGTTCTAATAAAAACACCCTTTTTCGCAAATTCACTAAGTCTGGGACTACGGAATTTGAACCAACAATCTACTGAATTGGCAAGTTCGTTGGATATTCGGTGGCTGGGATTTTCATATATTGCTTTCAGGATCATTCATACAATAAGGGATCGTCAAACTGGGCGAATGCCGGTAGTGGGTTTGGCTGAGTATATAAACTATGTTATCTTCTTTCCTACACTTACTGCCGGACCAATTGATCGTCTGGACCATTTTGTAAAAACATTTAACTCACCTTTGATGGATCGATTGGAAATCATGGGTGAAGGTGGAAAACGAATAGCCCTTGGTTTGTTCAAAAAATTTGTGGTCGCAGATATATTGGCGATCATTGCTTTAAATAGTACGAATGCTCTCCAGATCCGTTGGACTGGGTGGATGTGGGTTAGCTTATATGCATACGCTCTACAAATTTTTTTTGATTTTAGTGGTTATACAGATATAGCAATTGGTATGGGGCGCTTGTTGGGAATGAAGCTGCCTGAGAACTTTTCTTCACCTTATTTGAAACCAAACCTGACGCAGTTTTGGAATAACTGGCATATGACGTTGACTCAGTGGTTCAGGGCTTACTTTTTTAACCCTCTTACGCGTAGCTTACGGTCTGGGAAGCGCGTGTGGTCAATGCCTATGATTATCCTGGTGACACAATTGAGTACCATGGTATTGATTGGTCTTTGGCATGGAGTAACTTTAAACTTTGTCTTGTGGGGCGCATGGCATGGTTTGGGTTTATTTGTTCATAATCGCTGGAGTAGTACTTTCAACGTTCGAATTCAAAATTGGGCAACCGATTCGATAAAAAAATTCCTTGTCAATGGAATGGGTATCCTGCTTACATTCAACTTTGTAGCCATTGGGTGGGTGTTTTTTGTTTTGCCATCGCCTGCACTGTCTTGGCATGTGATCCAAAAATTATTTGGAGGAGTATGACCGGGCAGGTTGCGAAAAACGAAAAGGAAATTAACGGGAATGGCAATAAACAAATCCGCCTTTCCATGGTTGTCATCAAGGGGCTGATATTATTCCTGATATTCAATTTGATATTTGCTGCATGTGGATCAAGGGGAGTTGGAAAAATTTCACTTTATAATTATGTTTTCCCGGGTCGATTCAGACTGCCTTTTGGTGAAAATCCTGCTGAAGCTTATAATTTTAGCTTGAATAATCTGGATGCCATGTTTGCTTCTCATTTGATTAGTGGGATAGAAAAAACAGCAAACGAATATCGGGTTATTTTGATCGGTGATTCTTCTACTTGGGGAATTCTACTCAGGCCTGAAGATACTCTCTCGGGCTTGTTAAATATAAGAGAGCTAAGTTGCAATGGTCGTTTGATTCGGGCTTACAACCTGGGTTATCCAACTTTGTCATTGACTAAAGATGTGTTGGTCCTGGAGCAGGCTATGCAATTCGAACCCGATCTGATCATCTGGCCAGTTACTTTGGAATCATTTCCTTTAGAAAAACAGCTGACATCTCCCCTGGTTGCTAAGAATCTGAACATTATCCAGCATATTTCAGATAAATATGGTTTACACTTGGGCGGAATAAGCCCCGGGAAGCCTGCATCAAATGTTTATGATAAGAGTATCGTTGGGCAACGCCGGAACATTGCAGATTTGCTGCGATTGCAGTTATTCGGTGTTATGTGGTCTGCGACGGGAATTGACCAGATATACCCAACTGATTATGAACGAGCTCAAGTGAACTTGGAGAATAGCACATCCTTCCATGATTGGTTGCCTCCTGTCCTTGGCAAAGATAAATTGGCATTTGACATATTGGATGCAGGTGAAAAAATAGCAGGTGATGTGCCCATTTTGTTGATCAATGAACCAATTCTAATTAGTAATGGAGAGAATAGCGACATCCGTTATAATTTTTATTATCCGCGCTGGGCGTATGACCAATACCGGCGAATGTTGGCAGAATATAGCATTGATCACTCCTTGCGATATCTTGACCTTTGGGATATTGTGCCTATGGTTGAGTTTACAAATTCATCAATCCATCTGACGCCATTGGGTGAAACCATGCTTGCAGAAAAAATTATAGAAGAAATACGTAATGAAATATGCCCCCGATAGTGCGAGAAGAATGAAATTAATAGTTAAAATTTTATTGCTAATTAGTTCAAGCATGATTCTTGTCGCATGTGAACAAAATGTTGTTAAACCAACAAGTGAACTCTCCGTTACAGTTAATTTTTCTGATACACCAATTCTAATTGGCGATGTCACAGCAGATCCTCCGGTGTTGTCAACGCAGTTATCTACGATGCCGATTCCACCTAAAGCTCCAGGATCAGGAATAGTAGATTGGAAAGAATTGCCAGTTGTGCCAGACAGAATTAGCCAGAGGACTCTCGAGATATATAAAATAGGTCAGGAACTGCATAATAACCCTGACGCATTTTCTGTAATGGGCGATTGCGATAGTTCTCCTTCCTGGTTTCTGGGAGACTTTGATCGAGGAAGTTCATATTATTCATTAGGCGAGTACGCTGAATTAAATCTAGTGATCGATGCGTTCCAGGGATCGTTCGAAAGAAAAAGTATGGCTGTCAGAAGTGGTTTTAATACAGCATCAATTCTTTCCCCGCTCTGGGCAGATCCGGAAAGCTGTAAGGCGGGAGAGTCACCTATGGAATGTGAAGTGCGCTTGCACCATCCATCCTTTGTTTTCATCCTTTTGGGGACAAACGATGCTTATAATCTAGATGATTTTGAAATAAGTATCCGTAAAGTTCTGGATAGCCTCGTTGAGCAGGGAATCGTACCTATATTGGCAACCAAGGCTGATAACCTGGAAGGTGGAAATATTATTAATGCAACAATTTCCATGTTGGCAAGCGAATATGAGATCCCTCTATGGAATTTCTGGCGATCAATTCAATCATTACCTAATCGTGGATTGCAACTAGATGGTGCTCATCTTACCTGGGCGCACAACTACTTCGATGATCCTAAAGTCATGGAAAATGCCTGGCCTTGGCGAAATTTGACTGCTTTGCAAGTATTGGATAAGGTCTGGCGCGCGGTACAGGAATCGAGATACTAGGGAAATTTTCTTTGGGTTAGTTTCGCCACGATACGTAATAAAATAAATTGAAGGAGATTTACAATGAATTCTGAAATCAGTACAAAGCTGACAACTTACATTTCGACAGAAATCCTGAAACAACCCAATCGAACGATAGACCCAGAAGCAGCTCTGATATCTGGTGGAATTATCGATTCATTCAGCTTGGTTGATTTGGCATTATATATTGAAGATGAATTTGGGGTCCATATTGATGATTTTGAATTAAATTCATCCACATTTGACAACATCAACCAATTGGTTAAACTCATTGAATCAAGAGACCAATAAAAATAATGCAAACATTTTCGCATATTCTTAAAGGACACTTTGATGAAAATCCTGATAGGGTTTGCATATATTTGCTTCATCCAAACCAACCGGATCTTCCGGTAACCTATCGGGACTTGATGCGAGGAGCTGCTGGATATGCAAAGACCTTTAAAAAAGAAGGAATTTTGCCGGGGGAAGTTCTTGTACTAATTCTTCAGCATGGTATTGATCTGGTATTTGCCTATTTCGGGGCAATCTTGCATGGCGCCATTCCGTCAATAATGCCTTTTTTAACAGAGAAGCTCTTGCCGGAACGATATCGTGCAGATCTTGCCTCGCTTATTTCTATAACCCGTCCAACAGGGGTTGTGACATATGAAGATTTTGAGGATGAAGTTCGCTCTGCTCTGATGCCAGAAGACTCGGTGCGCACAGTCATTTTGTCTGGTCATATTGAAAGTCCCTGCAACCCGGATTTTGAGTCACAAGGTGGAATGGGTAGAAATACAAACGATATTGTTTTACTGCAGCATTCTTCGGGTACTACCGGTTTACAAAAAGGTATAGCGCTATCGCATCGGGCGGTCATAAACCAACTTGAGAGCTACCGCGTGGTACTTGGCTTGAATGAAGAGAAAGATATCGTTGTTTCCTGGTTACCGTTGTATCATGATATGGGTTTGATCGCCTGCTTTATATTGCCAATACTTTTAAAAGTACCCATTGTGTTGTTATCTCCATTTGACTGGATACGCGCTCCATACCGATTGTTGCAAGCTGTATCGACCTATAAAGGCACGTTAAGTTGGTTGCCGAATTTTGCTTTTAATTTTTGTGCACTTAAAATCCGAGATCGTCAACTTGAAGGAGTGGATCTATCTTCCTGGAGGGCGGTGATTAATTGTTCAGAACCCATGCGTTTGGAAAGTAATCAAGCATTTTTTGACCGATTTGAAAGATTTGGCTTGCGATATGAAGCATTGGCTACCTGTTATGCCATGGCAGAAAATGTATTTGCTGTAACCCAGGGAGGAATTGGGGAGTCTGTTAAGGTGGATGAGATCGATCGTGATGGTTTACATGTGGAAAGAGTGGCAAGAACACCCATTGATGGAAAAGCCACTTTAAAAATGCTTTCGGCTGGAAAGCCGATTCCTAATGTAAAGGTGCAGATATTGGATGGGGATGGAATTCCCTTGCCGGACCGAATCATTGGCGAGATCGCACTGAACAGTAACTGCATGTTGACCGGATATTACAATCGGCCGGAGGAAACACGGAAAGCATTTCTAAAGGGCTGGTATTTGACTGGTGATTATGGTTATCTGGCGGATGGAGAAATTTATATTACTGGCAGGAAAAAGGATTTAATCATCGTGGGCGGGAAAAATGTGTATCCTCAGGACATTGAATTGCTCGCCATGGAAGTCCCAAAAGCCCATCCAGGTCGGGTGGTAGTCTTTGGTGTTTTTAATGAGGAATTAGGAACAGAAGATGTAGTACTAATAGCCGAGGTTAGAACCGAAGATCCTGAAGAAAATGAACGTATCTCAGATCAAATCCGACAGGTGGTTACAAGAGGGTCAGCTATTGCTCTGAGACAAGTATTACTAGTCGGTGAGAAATGGCTGATAAAAACATCCTCGGGAAAAATTGCCAGACTGGCGAATCGAGAAAAATACTTGAAGGGAATCAAATCAACAGATCATTAATCTTTTGAGGCTATGAGACACTGAATGCCAATATTCACTGAATCGCAATTATGGTGAACTAAGTTATTCTTCAAATCGAATTTCTAGATGAACTTATATTTGGAGTCGTTGAAACGGAAAAACCAACCATCCGAAACGACCTGATTTATATATATAGATAGGTTTGTTGACAGTCATTACAATTTGGTCAGTTCCGTAATAGAAACCGAACTTTGCATCCGGGGCGACTATTTGTCCATTCATCTTTTGGATAAAGGAATAAGTGTCCGATATTTTCTTGTAAGTACAGTTCTTGAACTTGTGTAATATCCTTTCTTCCTGTTTTATAATAATGTATGAGGAAGGTTGGTTATCATTGGTTTCCTGGGTTTCTTTAATTTTGGGAGGTACGCTAATTCAAAAGGGGGACTCTATGTTAACATGCATGGTAAAAGTGGAACGGTAATGACACTGGAAAATATAACAAGAAAATTTGGAAGAGTTAATCTATTAATCATCGGTATTGCGGCAGACCGATTTGAATTGACAACTGCTATGTGGGTTTTTATTGCTGACCCGGTGGCATTATTGGTAGGCTTGCTAATTAGGAAAAACAAAATTACATGACAATCACACAACCAGTAAGTATTTATTTGCACATTCCATTTTGCTTAAAAAGATGTGGGTATTGTGATTTTACTACCTTCGCAGGTAAAGATGTGTTCATACCAGCTTATGTGGAAGCTTTGTGTCAAGAAATAAAAGCTGTCACAGGGTCAATAAATCAAAAATTGGCCGTTCATACTATTTTTTTCGGAGGTGGGACACCATCAATGCTTTCGCTTGGTCAATTTGGAAGTATATTGAATATTCTTAAGGTTTGTTTTGATTTGAATTGGGATGTTGAAATTTCGCTGGAGGCAAATCCGGGAACCATTAACCTGGAATACTTGAAAGGATTGCGAGAATTAGGGTTTAATCGGCTCAGCTTGGGCGCGCAATCTACCAACGAGTATGAATTGCATCTGTTGGGGCGGATTCAT
Organism: Chloroflexi bacterium GWB2_49_20; assembly: GCA_001796335.1. Taxonomy (GTDB): domain Bacteria; phylum Chloroflexota; class Anaerolineae; order Anaerolineales; family Villigracilaceae; genus UBA12087. The sequence goes on from MGMF01000021.1 coordinate 41,970, forward strand.
ACTCGCCAGGATATATTTTCTGCTTTTAAAGCTGCGCGAATCGCAGGATTTAGTAATCTAAACGTGGATTTGATCTATGGTCTTCCAGGGCAAAAAATGAATAAATGGAAAAAAAGTTTGGATGAAGTTGTTAAACTAAACCCTGAACATTTTTCGTTATACGCACTTTCCATAGAAAAGGGAACTCCGTTTGGAGTTTTAGTTAAAAGAGGATTGATGGAATTACCTGATCCAGATAGGGCAGCAGATATGTATGAATGGGCAAGCGAAGAACTGGACAAAACGGGATATCAACAATATGAGATTTCCAATTGGGCAAAAAATAGATACGAATGCATCCATAATTTACAGTACTGGCGCAATCAATCTTACCTGGGTTTTGGCGCAGGGGCGCATGGATTCGCAAATGGAATGCGCATATCCAACGTTGCCAGAATAAACGATTATATAAGCAGAAATGGGAAGACAAGCGATCTGGTGAATGACAGACCAATAGGAAAATTCCCAATGTCGCCTGCCACGGTATCCAAAACCTCCCTATCCAACCATAAAAGCATGCAGGAAACTCTTATGCTAGGTTTGAGATTGACCGGAGAGGGAGTATCATCACGTGCTTTTTATGAGCGATTTGGGGAAGATTTGATGATGGTATTTGGCAAAGATATCGTTGAACTGGAAAAAATGAATCTAGTAGAATGGAGTGGAGATTCATTAAGACTGACCAAAAGAGGTCGTTTATTGGGCAACCAGGTATTTATAAGGTTTGTTGATTGAGATACGGGTAGGTAATTCTCAGGGTATAGAAGGTAAAGAAAGCAGAACCTGGCTATTTATTGATCCATCTTTGTATAGAAAGATAATCATGCAGGGGGAATTGCTATTAACCTTTTCGAGCAGATCGTCTTTTGAAATGGTTTCAAGGGTTTCAATCTGATATATAGATTGATCTTGATTACTCATATTTAAAATTATTTTGTCACCCTTGAACAAAGTTTTATACACAGCGTCAATTTGCTTATTCCAAGGGATCGCAATTAATTTACATATAACCGTACCATCCAACCATTCAGCCTGAAGCGGTTTCCAGTCTGGATAAACATTTTTACTGGTAGTTAATAAGAATGTCCAACCCCCAGGAAATTGAATGGAAAATGGGATTGGGATTGAATAAGTTGGCACTGGTGTGTAGGTTGGGATTACTACTGGAGACAAAGCATCTAATTTGTTTTTGGTTATTAACAGAATATAACCGAGACCGACCAACAATAATAGTAGAAATAAAATCCTGGTGGGAGAACGCTTCTTCTTGGAGCCAGAAATCGGTTTATAAGTCGGGTAGGGAACCCTGACTTTTTCGGACATCCACCCTTCGATTTTTTGAAGAAATTTTGGTGTTTTCCTATTTTTTTGGTAAGCAGAATCAGGTAAAACCTGGCTGGACGAATCAATTAAGGACTTTTCATTTAAAGACTTGCGAACATCCTCCATTAAAAATTCCAATTCGGAGCGATGATCTTTGGTCGAAGTATTTTTGTCTGATTTAAAAGCAAGAACATCATCTTCATCTAATAAACCAGTGTTTGATGATGATAAGGGTAAATTTTCCTCAGAACCGGTTAATTCTGAATTATCTTTGATAATAAATGTACTTGTGTTATATGTATCGTCAGTCTTTTTTTCTTGTATATTCGGATCGGCTTTGGGTTCGGCCTCTTTTGAACTGATGATCCTTTTTTTCTTAGCGAAGCCTCTTGGCATGCACTTCTCCGTGATTTATGGCTGTTTGGTTGGAACAATAGGAGATGTGAAGATAAAGTCAATGGATATTTGACCTTCTTCTGGCAATGTAAATGCTTTATATTGATAGTAACCAGGTAAACTGGCAATTATAGTGATACCGGGGCGATAGGTACTCATATCAAAATCGACTTTACCGTTTTCTGTGGTTTTTGACAATGTGGAGCCGTCTTCAAGAGTAAGTTGAACCACGATGTTGTTGATCCATTCGGAAGGATCTGCTATACCATTTCCATTGGAATCCTGAAATACATTTACCAGAGCATGAATATTTCTGACAATTGGAGTTGGAGTGGGTAACACTGCTTGGGTTGTACCAAGGGTGGCGGAAGTTAAGTTAATATAAGGATTTCCTGGCTCCAGGCTGTAGTTGTTAAATGTGCTGAGGTTATTCCAGAAATTGTCAACATATGATTTGCCGCCGTAACAGGCCAACATTGGAGAGACTAAGTCCCAGTCGAGATGCTTATTGATTAGGGATGCCTGCTCAATTGCATTTTGTACACAGCCAATTCCGCTATGATACGTGGCTACAGTGAATTTCCAGTAATCTTCAGTTTCTGCGGTTGCATTAACATTGTCTAGCAATGCTTTGGTTTGCTGACAATTAGATTTTATGACCAAAGCCAGCATGTTTATGCTTTGTTTAGCCTTAACAAGATCAATTCCATAAGGACAGGAAGGGCAGCTGGCATTTATTGAATCTATTAATGCTCCCCTTATCATGGCCTGTAATTCTTTAGGGAGTGAATTGTACGAGCGATTGCAATCTCCCAATACAGTTGGACAAAGTTTAAAATAGATATCAGGATTATTTCTTAGAATTACATCCATGCCTAACTGATTCATCTGACCAAGACCAATCTCGTCTAAGTATAAACGTTCATTTGAAGGCCAAAATTGCGATTCAGTTTCAATAAGGGTTTTGATTAACTTTGGAGGGATATGTATATCGCGGCTGGCTGACCAAATATTGAAATCATATTGGTTTTGCCATTCCACCAAAGCGGGGAAAGCTTTTTCCAATCCACAAGCGTTTGGAGCTCCAGAGCCATCCAAACCGCCATTTGGGCAATCTTTAGCATCAACAATACCAAAAGAAATCAAACGAGCAGCCAGTAAGTGTAATTTTTTATCGGTATTCAAACGGGATGGTACTTGAAAATAATTTCCCCAGGAGAGTGAATTTGAAGAGGTTGTCCCCCATGAGCTTGAACATACATCTGAAAAAATCACAAATTGGGTGACCGATTCAATAGAAACTGAGTATTGATCCGCTTGACTTGTGACGTTGATATTTGCCTGAACAATATTACTGGTCAGACCTGAATCAGTCAGAGCTTGAAATGTAATGACACTACTCGCAGTGACTGGCAGTTGGCAAGGGTTATCGGTGCATAAGAAGGAACGATCGTATAAATTTCCCTGAATTTTGATATTCCCAGAAGTAATCCCATCTGAGAAATATGCAGTAAGAATTAAATAAGGTTCGTTTTGTGGTCCTGGTGGTGAATCTATAAATGCAATTAGCGCTTGATCAGATGTAGCTTGAGATGGAATCAACTCTGGGAGTAAGGAAGATTTCGCCAAGGGCGCAGTTATTGAGGTCGGTGTTGCAGAAAATGTTGTCGAAGTCGCAACCTGGGCAGGGAGTGTTTGTTGTGGTGTTAATTTGTAAGAATAACTTGCAAGGGAATAGAGTCCCAAGAAGAAAATAGCAATAAATATTAATGTATTGGTTGAATTGCGAACCATGGCGCATCCTCTTTGTGGGCGATAATCATTCCGGTATTTATCTCCAGGATTTGTGCCTTTAGACCCTCAAAGTTTGTCTTGTAAAGATACACACATCATTATAGTGTGAAGTTGCTAATAAAGGAAGGTAAAAACTACCGCGCTGGCGATAATCAATGTAAATTATTAAATTCATCCAATATTTTCGCTTAATCAAAATCATCTTGCTAAAGATAAATAAACATTCTTAAATGCGATCATCTTTCTGGTGGATTGTCAGGTGTTCTTGAATTAAATTAATAAGCCATAGCAACTTTAAAAGGTATGAAATAATCGTTGGAAGAAGATTGATACTAGATTGTTAAGGGAATTATAATTTGTGCGAATCCGGTGACTGACTGTGACGCCGATGGATTGGCAGCCATGGTTAATGCAATTGCAGTCGGTAAAAAGTTTGTCGGTCAGGCTTGGACAAATTATTAGAGGAAAAGGAACATCCTGATGCCAGAAGGACGATAAAAAATATAAATAAGATTGGAAAGTCATTTTATTTTTATGCTAATTGATTGAGAGACGCCCTTAAGGGCGTCTCTTGATAGGGTTCGCTTTATATATTGTAGATCTGATTGTATTTTTTATTTAAATAACGCAGATAAGGGGCTGAATTTATAGTTGAACCAGTCACTTTTTGTACAAGTTCTTGCGGTTCAAACTTACGGCCATGTTGATGAATATGATCAACCAGCCAACCAAGTAAATTTGAAAATTTGCCCTGACGTATCTGATCGGATAAGTCCGGGATATCCTGATTGATTTTTTCCCAGAGCTGAACAGAGATTAAATTGCCTAAAGCGTAGGTTGAAAAATAACCCAGCCCGCCGAATGACCAATGAATATCCTGTAAAACCCCTTGTGCATCATTGGGTGGTGTAACTCCCAAATATTCTTCCATGCGGGAATTCCAGATTGCAGGTAGATCTTTTATGGCAACTTCACCTTCGATCATGGCGATTTCCAACTCCAAGCGCAACATAATGTGCATGTTGTAAGTAGCCTCATCCGCTTCAACCCGGATATATGTAGGCTGTACTTTGTTGATACCGTTATAAAAAATATTCACGGAAATATTACCAAGCTGTGTAGGGAATATTTCCTGGAGGCGCGGGTAGAAGAATTCCCAAAAAGGCAGAGAGCGCCCTACAAGATTTTCCCACATACGCGATTGGGATTCGTGAATAGCCAGAGAAGCTCCACCGTCAAGACCGGAATAATCCAGGCTTCGTCTAATTCCCAGACCATACAAAGCATGACCGCACTCGTGCATGGTTCCGAAGAGCATTGTGTTGAAGAAATTTGGGTCCACACGAGTCGTGATGCGGACATCATCCAAACCAAAGCTTGTTGTAAACGGGTGGTGAGCCTTATCCTGGCGACCCCGGTTCCAATCATATCCAAACCTGGTTATGACTTCCACGCCAAAATCCCACTGTTTCTTTTCATCAAAGGCCTGGTGTAAAAAAGTGTCCTCCACTTGTGGCATTTTACTGATGGCTTTTATCAATTCCACCTGTTTGGGGCGCATATCATCGAAAATTGTTTTCACTTCAGAAGTCTTCATGCCGGGTTCGAAATCATCCAATAATGCATCATATGGATGATCAACTTCCGGAAAGAAGGATGCATATCGCCTGCGGAGCTCGACGATTTTTTCAAGGTGCGGCAGGAAAATAAGAAAATCAGATTTTTGACGGGCTTCCACCCAAGCTTGTTGGGCGAGGGCGGAAACTTTGGCCTGCTCAACAACAAAATCAACCGGGACACGAGTGGCTTTATCATAATCTTTGGACGAAACAGAAATCAGACGGGCATTGTCTGACTCTGGATCAAGGTCAGGTAAATATCTTTTTAATTTATCAACAATCTTTCCAAAATCGGGTGAAATGGACATCTCCTGCGCCAGTTTACCCAGTAAGGCCAATTGATTACCGCGACTTTCAGCTGCCGCAGGGGGCATGTAAGTTTGTTGATCCCACCCAAGTAATGATATCGCTCTGCTCAGATTTGAGATTTCTGTAAGTTTTTCTTTAAGTTGTTGTAATTGGTCCTGCATGAACTTCTCCTTGTTGATCGTAATTGGAGTAATAATTGGATCAGTAATAGGATTGGGAATTAATTTCTGTTGACGCATAAATTATACCTCCATGGGAGGAGATAAGGATACCTGCACAAGGATTGTTTAATTCCATTCATTTGGATGGATTATGGGATTTTTTAATTATTCTAACCAATTGAGTTACTGAGTCAACGAATGTTCGGCATATTAATTTGAAAGCATAGAGTAAGGTGTTGTATCCCAGAATTCAGCAATAGCAGAGTTTAGTCTCCTTCATAAATCAATAAACCAATTTAACATTACTTCATAAACGATTTTCGGATCGTGGCAGTAAGCAAAACGATGGATTGAGCCTAGACTACACCCCATGTGTTGATAAAATTGACAGGCAACCGTGTTGATATTCTGAGTTTCTATTTTCATTTGCGTGCAACCACGAATATGCGACCAATTGCTCGCATACTTAAAAAGGGATTTGCCAATCCCGAGACCCCGTTTCTCGGGTTGGACCCGAATATCCCAGAGAACTGATAAATCGCCCCTACCTTCCAACATGTTAACCCCATTTGTGTTAAATGCAACAGCAGCAGCTGCCAGGGGTGTTAGTTCTTCAACCGCCAGGAAAAATCCCCAATTCTGAATATCGAAATGGGTAGACCATTCTAAAGGTCCACCTTCTGTGGTTTTGTCATAATCCTTGGTATAAGGGATTTTGATGGCTTCCTCTCTTAATATTATTCCCCCCAAACCGTTGTGTATTAGCTTTATCTGTAAAATGGAAGATACCGAAAATGAAATCGGTATTTTCGCATAGGTGTCAAGTTGACCTGAATTTATTTCTATGATCTCAACCATAAAAACCCGCTACTATTCTGATCGCAGGGCTTCAACTGGTTCAAGGTTTGCAGCCCGAGTGGCTGGATAAATCCCGAAGAATAAACCCACAGCTGTCGAGAAAAGCGTTGCAAGAAGGACTGAATCCAAACCAACTACAGGGGTGAAAGGTGTACCACTTGCTACGGCAATTTTGCCTACAATTACCGATATTAACCAACCTAGAAAGATGCCGATCAATCCTCCGAAAAGGCTGAGCAAGGAGGATTCGGTCAGGAACTGAATGATGATATCGCGCTTACGTCCACCAAGGGCTTTGCGCAAGCCAATCTCGCGGGTTCGTTCTGTGACTGAAACCAACATGATATTCATAATGCCAATCCCACCTACCAGTAACGAAATGGCTGCAACACCGCCCAGGAATACCGTCAAAACACCTGTAATTGTATTGGCAATATCAAGAATGGATTGCTGTGTAAAAATGGAGAAATCGTCAGCTCCTACGGCAGTTCGGTGACGTGTTTGAAGAATTTGTGTTATCTCATCTGTGGCAGTAATGACTGATTCTGCGCTAACCGCTTGAACAGTTAGACTGTCCAACCGGTTGCTGGGTGAGCGATGAATGAGACGCATTTGTGCTGTGGAAAAAGGTACTAGAGCGCGATCATCCTGGTTTCCGAATGAACCACCGCCTTTCGAGTTGAGTACACCTATCACTCGAAAAGGTTGCCCGTCCAGACGAACGGTTTGCCCAACCACTCCGTCGATATAGCCAAACAAATTTTCGGCTGTTGTTGGACCCAGGATAACCACTGATGCGCGTTCGTAATTTTGTTCGACGGTAATGAAATCCCCTTGGTATAGCGTTTCGTTATTGACCTGGCTGTAATTTGCTGTTATTCCCGAGACAGAAGTTGTAACACTTTCCCTTCCGAATGTAATTTCGAGGCTACCCTGTATGGTTGGGGCGACCTGAGCTACAGATGGCGCTTGCAAGGGATCAGCAATTGCCTGTGCATCTTCAATGGTTAATGGTTTGGGATTGCGCACGGCATCCGAACGCTGACTGCTGACAAATATTAAATTTGAACCTATTCCTTGAATTGAACCAGATATGGAACTTTGAGCCCCGGCACCAATGGATAGCATGGCTATCACAGCCCCAACCCCGATGACTATTCCAAGCATCGTCAGGCTGGAGCGTAATTTATTTGCATTCAAGCTTTCCAGAGCTTCCAGAATGGATTGTCCAAAGTTCATTAGCTAATCTCCACCAGGCCATCGCGTAGCTTGATCACGCGTTGGGTCTGCGCTGCTATTTCTGGATCATGGGTGACAATGATCAGGGTTGTGCCACTTTCTTTATTCAAGTTTAGCAGCAGGTCCATAATTTCCTGGCCAACCTTGGAATCCAGGTTGCCTGTTGGTTCATCCGCCATTAAAATGGCTGGCTTATTTACAAGGGCACGTGCAATGGCTACTCGTTGTTGTTGTCCTCCTGATAATTCGGATGGTTTATGATGAATGCGAGGACCCAGCCCTACGGCTTCAAGCGCCTCCTGGGCAATCATCTTTCGACCACTTGAAATGCCAGCATAACGTAAAGGTAATTCAACATTAGTGAGAGCGGTAGATCGAGTGAGGAGGTTGAAACTCTGAAATACAAAACCGACTTTCCGATTTCGGATACTTGCGAGTTGATCGTCATTTAATGTTGAGACTGGTTCGCCATCCAAAATATATTCACCCTTGCTGGGTAGATCGAGGCAACCAAGGATATTCATAAGCGTCGACTTTCCAGAGCCAGATGGACCCATGATTGAAATTACTTCACCACGGTTTATCTGGAGAGAAACATCTACCAAAGCATGTACCTCAACTTTACCCATTTTGTATATCTTGGCGAGGTTATTTGCTACGATAACGGGGTTATCCACCGAACATTCCTCCGCCACCGGGACCGCCTCCATTACCTGGTCCTAAATTAGAGGGCGGATTAAGGATGATCAGATCTCCTTCTTTCAGGTCGCCAGTCAGAATTTCACTATCAATCCCAGATGTCGCACCCAGTGTGATTTTTACTTCTTGAGCAACCCCATTTACTAAAATATAAACCACGCGTTGATTATTCACGAGTCTGACAGCTCGATTTGGAACAAGTAAAACATTATCCAGTTGATTAACTACAACAGTTACTGCTGAAGTCATGCCAGGTTTTACCCAATTGTCAGCATCGGTTAACTCAATGGTGACTGTAAAAGTGACAGCACCCTGCGACGTATTCCCTACCTGGGCGACGGACACAATCTTCCCATGAAATAAGACGTCAAGAATTGCATCAAAAGATAGAGTCACTGGTTGATCAATTTTTACACTGTTGATATCCACTTCGGATACTTGAACATCCACCAGCAATCGGGAGAGGTCGTCAATTCGAAATGCTGGAATACCCGGAGACACCTGATCGCCGACCATAGGTTTTACTTCAGTAACCGTGCCGGAAAATGGAGCAAATACGAAGGCGTTATTGAGGGTAGCCCGGGTGGCTGTAACGCGGGCTTGTGCAGAGGCAATGTCGGCAGGATCAGGCCCATCTTTTAAGCGATCCCATTCACGTTGAGCATCCAGGAGTTGGGCTTTAGCAAGAGCCAATTTGGCATCTGCTTCAGAGATATCCTGTGTACTGGCTTGATTCTTATACCAATTCCAAGCATTTAGTCTGGATTTTACTGCTTGCTGGGCAGTGTAAAGAGCACTATATGCTTGAGCCTTGTTGGGATCATCGTCTGGCAAATTTGCCAACCTATCGTAAGCAGCTTGAGCTGATTCCAAATTTTTATTAGCGATAATGTACTGAGCCTCAGCATTTGCAGCTGCATCCTCATTATTTCTACCTGTTTCAAGGCTCTGTCGAGAGTAATTTGCATCATCGTAGGTTTTTTGTGCATTTGCGAGGGTAAGCTGCGCTTGAGCTTGAGCGGTATTTGAATTCCTGGCAGTTTCAAGGGCTCTCTCAGCGCTTACCATATCTGCCTGGGCAAGGATAACATTCTGTGGGAGTGAATCGGGCAGGATAGAAGCGAGAGTACTTCCTTTTAAGACAATTTCCCCTAGTGCCACCTGTATTTCACCCACTGTGCCTGATGTCTGCCATGTTAATGTTGCAGATTGATTGGAACGTACGGTACCGGTGGCGCCAATTGTTGCCATTAAAGAACCGCGTTCAGCTTTTACTGTTTGAAAAGGATTCTGTTCAGAAGCCTGTCCACGCGTGCGCAACCAGAAAAATGCAATAACCAAAACAATTGCGATACCGAGTATTAGTATCAATTTTCCATACTTTTTCATTTATTACCTCCAAGATGTTTTATTTTACTTCATGTGGAAATAAGTTATAAGCTTTTTTGAGCAGGAATTAATACAATTTACATAGTTAATAGTAATGATTATCGTCGCTTCCTTTGATGACATTTACGCCTGTAAGGCAGCGTGAAGTTTAGGTATCATCAGGTTGAGCGAAAAGTTTTATGAAACCTCAGGAGTCTGCCCATGCAAAAAATCCCAAGTGAAAATTTGGAAATAGATCGCAAAGCTCGTGTCTATATGCCATATGAAGATCCGGCATTAAGGCCACCAACAGAACGGGTGTGCGATTTTGGCGATGTAGTTGTTCCGCTAGACTCAAATCGTGCCATGCTGGAGGCTTCACGATGTATTCATTGCCCTGATCCTGCCCCCTGCATGTTGGCATGTCCCACACATAATGACATTCCATCAGCGATGTGGCTTATTGAACAGGGTAGATATATCGAATCAGCCCTTCTTTATCGCCAAACAAGCTCTTTGCCAGAAATTTGTTCGAGAGTTTGTCCTCACGAACAACTTTGCCAAGGATCTTGCGTATTAAACAAAACCCACGAACCGGTTTTGTGTGGACCCCTTGAAACTTTTGTGACGTGCTATGAACGAAAAACACAGGGAGTATCGATCCCTGTCGGTTCGCCAACAGGCAAGAAAGTGGCAATGGTTGGAGCCGGTCCTGCAAGCTTGGGTTGTGCTGATTATTTATTAAAGCAAGGACATCAAGTTACTATCTTTGATTCAAAGCCTGCTCCAGGTGGTTTGCTAGTCTATGGTATTCCAAATTTCAAACTTGCCAAGGAAGTGGTTTTCTGCCGTTGGGAAGATTATGAACAGGCGGGTGCTCAATTTGTTGGCAACACATATATTGGGAGAGATAAGGCAATCGATGATTTGTTCCATAAAGATGGTTTTGATGCGGTGTTTGTAGGAGTTGGAACCGGAATTGATGCAAAAATGGAGATTCCCGGGGAAGACTTGCCTGGAGTATACGAAGGAACTGACTTCTTGATGCGGGCAAATACAGAAATCGATTTGCTTCCCGAAGATAAGCGTGAACGTCCTCAGATCGGAAAACGCGTAGCCGTGATCGGTGGCGGTGATACTGCATCGGATTGTTTGCGCACAGCTTTGCGGATGGGCGCCGACCAGGTTACCTGTATATATCGACGTACCGAGAAAGAAATGCCAGGCGGAGCTAAAGACCGTAAAATGGCAAAAGAAGAAGGAGCACAATACCATTTTCTAACACAACCCGTGAAATTCATCGCCGGTGATGATGGGCGGTTGGCGGCTATAGAATGCATTGAGATGCAGTTGGGGGAACCAGATGCCAAGGGGCGAAGAAAACCTGTCCCTGTTGAAGGTTCAAATTTTTCTGTTGCGGTGGATACTGCGATCAAAGCTTTGGGGTATTGGCCCGATCCAATTATTGGGAAATCTACACCGGGGCTTGAAACCCACGATTGGGGTTTAATCTCAGTTGTTGATAGAGAAACAGGCGCAACAACCCGCGAAGGTGTTTTCGCAGGTGGAGATGATGTTACTGGTCCAGATCTGGTTGTAACCGCCATGGTTGCAGGTCACAAAGCTGCTTTGGCTATTGATGAATATTTGAAGAAATCCAATTAAAGTTTCTTAAATCTTTTAAGCCTGTAGTTAGTGCGCAGGTCCAGAAACCTGCGCACTAACTACAGGCTTTTTCTTTTAAGTTAAGCTGGTTTAGGAAGGGTATAATCAAAATATGTTTTCTCGCATAATGAGTAGATTAGAAATTTTGGTTTTTGCCCTGACGATAAGTGTGCTTTTCAGCGGAAGTACATTAATAGTTGCTGATCAAACGGAGCGGGTTAGAGTATATACGCGTGTGGTGGAATTTGATTATTTCGAGTGGACGGTTAATGCGATTGGTGTTAAGTTGGTTCAAGCAACCCTCCACACACCGAACTATTATGACGAATACAACCAGCATCAAATCGTTCTAGATTACCTTAAATTGACAGACGAAATTATTCAACAAGAATATCAACTTAAAATAATTTTTAGTGATCCGAATATACAGAATCCAGATTCAGTTTCTAAAGCGCAACAAGCTCATTTAAATCAACTATACGAGTCCCAGCGGAAGCTCGCTTCGACAGCAGAGGCCGTTCTTGAACAACAGATTAGTGAAATATTGAGGGAGCAAGGGTTAACCGAAATTGTGTTGCCTATCCCTCCGGTTTTGTTTCATATTACCCCATTGCCATATAATTTAATTATTTCCCCGCGTAATAATATCCAGCAAGAGGAAAGTATTTCACTTGTCCCTGATCTGCCAGTAAATATCCAGGTTGATCTCGAAAATAAAATTGATAAAGCGTTAAATGTTTCGTCATTGGTAGTGCCGGTTGGAGGTATTGGTTCATATCCGACCATGATCGAGCGGAGTACGTCATTAAATTGGTTATCTAGCACAATCGCTCACGAATGGATCCATAATTGGCTGGAATTACGACCGTTAGGAAAAAGTTACGAAATAACAAACGAATTAAGAACAATGAATGAAACCACGGCTTCAATTGCAGGCGATGAAATTGGTAGGTTATTCATTCAGAAATTCTACCCGGAATTGCTAACGAAAGAAAATGGAAATATTTCGGTCAATTTTCCATCCAGCCGCCCCGATCCGAATGACCTCCCGAGGCTTCAATTCGATTTTCGTGCTGAAATGCACAAAACTCGCATTAGTGTCGATGATCAATTAGCAAAAGGGAAGGTAGATGAGGCTGAAAGCTATATGGAATCGCGGCGACAGGTATTTTGGGATAATGGTTATGCAATTAGGAAATTAAACCAGGCATATTTTGCATTTTACGGTGCATATGCAGATTTGCCCGGTGGAGCTGCAGGCGAAGATCCTGTAGGTCCTGCAGTACGCGCTTTGCGAGCTCAAAGTCCGACCCTTGTTGTTTTTTTAAAGAAAATATCTCAAATGACTACATTTGATGAATTAAAAGCAGCAGTCTCAAAATGAGATTGCTTTTTTCAAAGGAAATGGCGTTGGAAATATTTAGAATCCGGAGATATTTTTGGCGTTATTGGGTAGCAACCCTGGTTTTAATGGGCGCATGTTCAGGCATCCCAGTTGTACCCCAACCCCCTGTTTTGGAAACCGCTACCGAATCTGCTATCATGCCAACAGCCACAAATATACCGGTATGCAAGAGCATCCCGATTGCTCCAACCTCTGGACCTGAAGAAGTATCCATATTCCCTGTGGTTAGCGGAAGCGAGCATGTAAAGGGGTCGATGGATGCAGCGGTGACCATTATTGAATATGGAGACTTTCAGTGTCCTGGTTGTGCTTCCCTTGCACCAGTATTGGCAAAATTGGAAGAAACATTTTCAAGCGAACTTCGTGTAGTTTTTAGACAACTTCCTCTTTATGATATCCATGATAAAACTTTGTTAGCTGCACAGGCAGCTGAAGCGGCAAGCGATGAAGGCAAATTTTGGGAAATGCATGATCTATTATATGGAAAATATGAACAATGGGTTTCCATGAACCAGGATGATTTTAATCGCTGGTTACTTGAACAGGCAGAAAACATAGGATTGGGGGCAGCAGAATTTAAGAAAAAAATTAATAGTCAAGAGATAATTGATAGAGTGGAAAATGACTTGGAACAAGCATTGAGTATTGGGTTACGGACGACACCATTTCTTTTGATTAATGGTCAAATATATAATGGGCCGCGCGATTACAACAGTCTGGAGAAAATATTGCGTTTAATTGCATTAGGCAAGCGCCAGTTCACAACTTGCCCGGAAATGTCAATTGACCCACTAAAACAATATATTGCTACACTTCACACCGAAAAAGGTGATATCACCATCCAGCTATATGCGGATAATGCTCCCTTGACTGTCAACTCATTCATTTTTTTGGCTCACAATGGATGGTATGATAACATACCTTTTCACCTGGTAATCCCTGGATATGTAGCACAAACAGGCGACCCAAGTGGAACTGGATTGGGGGGGCCTGGGTACCTATACGATAATGAGTCTAATGGAAATTTGAGTTTTGACCGGCCAGGAGTGGTTGCGATGGCAAACTCGGGGATGAACACTAATGGTGGTCAATTCTTTATTACCTATACCCCACAAAGCGATTTCAATGGTCGTTTTACGATTTTTGGGCAAGTTATTGACGGAATGGACGTACTTGCTCAATTGACTCCCAGAAATTCAGAAGTTGATAACAACCCTCCTGCTGGAGATTTGTTGATCAGTGTGGAAGTTGTCGAAAAATAATTAGTTTATTCAAAATAACGATTATATTATGCAACCTAATCGATCTTCGCAATGGTCACCCATTTTATTAGCCTTGTTCAGCGGATTAATGGCTTTATTGTTTTTTATTTTTGCAGGCGTTCTGCTTATTGCAGGTTGTTTAGAACTATTCGGGATTATGCCAAAGACATTTCAAAATATCTCACCAGGCCAACCATTCTTTCTGGCTTTAAGTCTAATCACAGGAGGATCGTTGCTTTTGCCGATGGGGTATTACAATATAAGGAAATTGCTAGGTAAAGCCAACGAATATTTTGAAATAAGAAAATTACCAGGATGGGGAGTATTATTTATTACAATCATCTGGTTTCTAATCGTTCTGAGTGGTGATTGGCTGGTCAATCTTGGAGCCACCTGGGGGTGGTTGGTTGAATTGCCAATCTATCTTTTGGCAGTGAGTATCCCTATTTACATGTTTTTGCAGATAGGTTTGAGAGGTATCCCTTTAGGGTCAAAGCTACGCTCATGGAGCATATTTGGCCTTGGCCTGGTTCTAGGTCCTATTCTTATCCTTATTAGTGAAATTACTATTGTTATCCTTTCGGTCTTTGCAGGCATTATATATTTTACAAATAACCCAACATTGAACCAAGAATTATTGGCTTTCTCCAATCAGCTTTCAAGCATTAATACAATAAATCAAGTTCAGGAGCTCCTAACACCCTACCTGACAAATCCATGGGTCATTGTGATCGTATTATCATTCGTGTCCGCGATCGTTCCGATGTTTGAAGAGTTCCTTAAACCTGCAGGTATATGGTTTGCAGTGAACAAGAAAATGCTACCCCGTGACGGATTTGCGATGGGGATTTTGAGTGGGGCAGGGTATGCCTTATTTGAGACGCTCAATACAGCTGGAAATGTGGGAGATGGCTGGGGCATGCTTTTACTGGGTCGCGCCGGGACGGATTTGCTGCATATCTTTAATACAGGTCTGATGGGATGGGCTTTGGTTTCAGCTTGGAACTTAAAAGGCGGCCTCAAATTACTCGGTATATATTTTCTTACCATTACCATCCATGGACTTTGGAATGGTTTTAGTGTTACCGTCGGTTTTAGCAGCCTTATAAACGAATTTGATATTAAAAATTCCTGGTTGGGAGGTCTCAGTGTTGTGGGTGTGATCGGGTTAGCCTTTCTATCTGTTCTAATGTTAATTACATTATGTGTGATGAATCATAAAATGCAATACGTCCCGGTTGATAAAAGTCAAATTGAAGTATAATCGCCCAGAATTTTTATTAAATGTTACAAAGGAAAAAAACATGGAAATAATCTTAAAATTTGTGGATATTTTTATTCATCTGGATTTATACCTGAGCGAAATTATTTCAAATTATGGAATTTGGACTTACGCCATTCTCTTTCTGGTTATATTCATGGAAACAGGGTTTGTCGTGACACCGTTTTTGCCTGGAGACTCACTTCTTTTCGCTGCAGGAACCTTTGCAGCACTTGGCTCATTGGATCTCTACTTATTGGCAGGCCTGCTAATGGTGGCTGCTGTTGCTGGTGACACGGCTAATTATTGGATAGGGCATAAGCTTGGCGATAAGGTATATTCGAGCGAAATTAAATGGATCAAAAAAGAATATATTGATCGTACTCAGGCTTTCTTTAAGAAACACGGCGGGAAAACCATTTTTCTAGCCCGTTTTGTACCCATTATTCGTACATTTGCTCCATTCGTTGCGGGTGTTGGAAAAATGTCCTACGGTTATTTTATCTCCTATAATCTTATAGGCGGTATCACATGGGTTGCTCTTTTCACTTTTGCGGGATATTTCTTTGGTAATATCCCCTTTATTAAACATAATTTTTCCTTGGTAATTCTGGCAATTATTCTGATATCTCTTATTCCAGCGTTGATTGAAACTTGGAAGGCTTATCGAGAGAAACAGGATAACAAGGGAATAATAAAAGAAATCATCTAAATTTTAGTTCAATTAGTTTTCACGAAAGGATAATAAACCTCATATGCGCCGAATTCTATTCTTTATAATTCTCCTGGCTGGGCTGACATTAACTGCCTGCCAACCTGTCACACCTCGGGTGACAGATCAACCCAGTACAAACAATGCCCCGACAACAGAACCCGAGATCATGGGACCTGTCACAGTCCGAATCGCCGTCTTACCTTTGATCGATACATTACCGATGTACGTAGCTGAACAGGAAGGGACGTTTGCAAGCCATGGCATAAAGGTGGAGTTCATACCTGTTGCCTCAGCGCCAGAACGCGATCAAATTCTACAAGCTGGTCAGGCGGATGCTACTGTAAACGAGATTCTTTCTGACATGTTCTTTAATAGAAATGATGTGCAAATGCAGGTTGTACGATACGCGCTCATGGCATCTCCTAATTCTGCACATTTCTTTATATTGGCTTCAACGCAATCAGGTATTACTTCTGTGGAAGGTTTGAAGGGCGTTGAGATAGGCATCTCACAAGGCACAATCATTGAATATGTCACAGATCGTTTATTACAGGCACAGGGTTTTACTTCAGACGAAATAAAAACCGTGGCAGTTCCTAAAATGTCTGATCGGATGTCTCTGCTGGCATCAGGCGAACTTAAGGCAGGAGTATTACCCGATCCTTTGGCGGCCTTGTCCGTTCAGCAGGGCACGGTCATTGTTCTGGATGATATTCAATATCCCACTTATGGAGCGAGTGTAATTTCATTCAGAAAAAGCTTCATCGATCAAAACCCTGAAACGGTTAAAGGATTTTTGGCTGCTATTGAAGAAGCTGCTGCGATGGTTAATTCAGATCCGGCAAAGTTTGCCAATCTTCTGAGCGACAAACAATTGGTTCCACCTCCGTTATTGGGAACTTATGTGATGCCCATATTCCCAACTGCAGGAATTACAAGCGAGGCAGAGTGGAATGATGTCCTTTCTTGGGCAAAGGAAAAGGGTTTGCTGACGAGTGATATTTCGTATGCCGATTCGGTAAACCCTGCATTCCTGCCTTGATGTTCTAAATCCGGGTGGAGGGCAATCCTTCTACCTGGTAAATATTAAATGATACAAGTTGATAATATAACTGTTACATACCCTTCAAGCTGTGTTTCCGTCTTTAGAAAATTTAGCTGGGAAGTACAAAAAGCAGAAGCTTGGGCTGTACTTGGCCCTTCTGGCTGCGGGAAAACCACCCTGCTTTATTTGCTGGCGGGATTGCTCAAGCCTGTTGATGGCTCTATTCTGATTGACAAAGAACCAATTTTGCGCCCACGTCCCAAAAGTGGACTGATCTTGCAAGAGTACGGTCTACTTCCCTGGGCAACTGTCCGGCAAAATTGTGAACTGGGTATGAAAATACGGAACTATTACGGTGCTGACGGGGTCCATGCGCCTAGTGAAAACCTATCCACGAGAGGTGAAAAAAATTGGATAGAAGAACTTGGTTTGGACAGCTTTGCAGATAAATACCCTGCACAATTATCGGGTGGACAGCGTCAGCGTACAGCAATTGCACGGACTTTGAATCTCCAGCCCGATCTACTCTTGATGGATGAGCCTTTTTCTTCGTTGGATGTCTATACTCGGGAAAATTTACAAGATTTGACTATCTCGCTGGTTGCCGAGAATGGATTAACTCTTGTTCTGGTTACTCACTCGATTGAAGAAGCTGTATTACTGGGAAGAAAGATCATATTGCTGGGTAACCCGCCGAATGTGAATGCAGTTATTGTTGATAATCCGGATGCTGAACGTAAAAATTATCGAAACTCTTCTGCCTACACAAAATTATGCCGAAAATTGCGAACCAAGCTGGGAGCGTCCTGAGCATGCAGCGCAAAGGGCTCGTTTTTACAACTCTAGCAGTGGGGGTCACTTGGCAGGCTGCTGCCTTGATCATAAAGCGTCCAATTCTCCCTGGGCCTATTGATGTTTTAACTGCATTTATGGCTGAATTGATCTATGGCAAGCTCGGTACACATTTTTTGGCAAGTTTTTGGCGTGTGATAGCTGGAATGGGATTAGCGATATTGACTGCGTCACCTGCTGGGCTGCTCCTGGGACAATCAAAAAAATTTAATCAAATTTTATCCCCCCTGATTTATTTGCTTTACCCGATCCCAAAGGTTGTATTTGTACCTATTATCATGTTATTCTTTGGAATCGGGGATCTGGCAAAAATAATTATTATCTTTATCATCCTCTTTTTCCAGATTTTGGTACTCGTGCGTGACCAGGCCACAAATATCAGACCAGAATTATTGAACAGCGTCCGCAGTCTGGGAGCAGGCCGAAGGGCATTGTTTCGATTTGTATATTTTCCAGCCACGCTACCTGCCATTCTTACTGCAGTACGGCAATCGGTTGGAACAGCAGTAGCTGTTTTATATATTGCAGAGTTGTTTGCCACCCAAAAGGGGCTTGGATACTATATTTACTTTCAAGGCAGTACTTTGTTTAATTACCCCGCCATGTATGCAGGGGTGGTTGCTATGAGCCTGTTGGGTTTAGGAATGTATTTTGGAATTGATTGGATTGAAAAAAGGATGTGTAAATGGTTGTTCGTCAACTGAATAAAGCATATCCACTAATGGAAAAAGAGAATTCCGAACGAGAAAATTAAAGCATAAATCAGTGCCAAACGAGCAGTGCCTGCCAGGGTTTGATTAAGAGAACGACCTGCCAATTTGGTTAGATCTTGGAAAAGGTGGGCAGCTAGGGGAATGGAGAGCCATGTAAGCATGCTGCCTATGAAAGATTTATTAATAATTGAAAGGAATACGGGTGTTGCATAAGCCATTATGAGACATGCCAGGTATTCCAAACGGGTTCCATTAACACCCAATCGAACCGCCAGAGTTACTTTGCCTGATTCACGGTCAGTTTCGATATCACGTAAATTATTTACGACCAGGATATTTGTAATAAGTAATCCCATGGAAAATCCAGCCCAAATTACGGGAATACCAATGGAGTTTGCCTGAACAAAATATGTTCCGCAAACTGCAGCAAACCCAAAAAAGATAAAGACAAAAAGGTCGCCGAGGGAATGGTATCCAAATGGGAACGGGCCACCCGTGTAAGCCAGAGCTGCAAGGATTGCGGAGATACCAATTAAGATTACAATCCAACCAGCTACCCAGGCAAGATACAATCCAAGTACTATTGAAGATCCGAACACTAATATCATGCCGATACTTACCTGCCTGGATGTAAGTAAGCCAGCTTGGGTAACACGTAATGGACCCAGCCGGTGGCTTGTATCAGCGCCGCGTTGATAGTCGAACAAGTCATTGGCGAAATTGGCTCCAATTTGCAGTAGGAGGGAGATAAAGAGTGCGGCCAAGGCAGGTAGTAAATTAAATTTACCATCTCTATATGCGAATGCGCTACCGAGAAATGCTGAGGCTGCTGCAGCAGGTAGTGTTTTGGGCCTGGCGGCTAGAATCCACACCTGTACCTTGGTCAAACGGACTGATTCATTCATCGATTTTCCTTAAAGAACATATATTTGGTAGCGGGGCATTTGTATGTAACTTTTTGCGTTTTAGAAGCATCCAATTGAACGACACAATGTATATTTATAAACCAGGAGATTGAAATGCCATTATTTGAATTTGAGTGCGCAGAATGCGAAAAATCCTTTGAAGATCTTGTTCGAAAAAGCACAGATTTTAGTGGTGTGATCTGTCCGTTTTGCGGAAGTGGTATGACGAAAAAGAAAATCTCAACCTTTGCATCAAGAGTTTCCGTGGCATCTATTTCTGCTCCGGCAAGTTCTGGTATTCCAGCTGCGTCTTGCTCCAGCGGAAGCACTTGAGGATATTAACTCCAAGCCTGGCCGTGAGCCGGGTTATATTTTTAAACAATTCACGGAGTGAGAACCAAGTGACCAACCGCATTACTTACAATAGCCTGTTCATTCCAAAACATCGGGTAGTACTGGATGTTACGCCATAATTCAGCCATATCAATATAATTTGGATGATAAGCGTGACCAGATTGCCCTGTTGGGTGCACCGTGATAGAGTTGCGCAAATCACTTAGGTCAACAATCATGCGCATGGATGGCAGTGCAGTCACTTCGAAACCTTTTGCAGCATTCCAACTTGTTGCGTTTACGATTGATGCTCCTCCGCTGGTTGAGAAGGGGCCTCTATTAAATAACATTTCTATAGGGGCAACCCCGGATTTTCCCAAGGTTTGGTTCTGGAAGGTGGCAGTGTGAAGATCACCCCAGCGCCATTTGGATGGGTCTTTGCCAAGGGTGGATTGTATTTCTGAAACTGCCTGGGAAAAGGACAGCTTTAAAATATCTTCACGGGTTTCGACTATAAAAGTTGTTAATTGCGAGTCCCACCAGTGACTGTCAAGCTGTGAGGCCATATTACGAACCACTTCAAACCAACGACTGGAACCGGCAGGTTGCATGTCAGCGGGAAGATCGTCGCCAAAGGTATTTGCAAGAAATTTTTGCCAAAATGCAGAATAGAGAGCCGCTGGTGCGGAATCCATGCCGTCCTGGTAATCCCAATCTTTAAGTATTGAACGAATCTCATCTAGTTTGGTATCACCAAGATCAGTTTTCAAAAGCAATGGGACAAGGGTGGCTGCGCTGGCATCGTAATTATCACCTTGAATTTTTTGGAAATAAGCAATATCAATTGACCCGGGAGCTGTTGTGAGCAATTCGACAATGCGCTGAGCCCGGAAACCACCATCCCAGTCAGTGGTGATCAGGTTAGGATAATCCCAAGGATTGACCTGATTATTGGCGGTCACAATATAACCTGATTTTGGATTGAAAACAAATGGTAATTCTTCGAAGGGGATATATCCCTGCCAATCATATTCACCAGTCCAGCCTGGAACAGGTAAGCGACCATCTCCTGCCTTGCGAATAGGGATATAGCCAGGCATCTGATAGCCAATATTACCTTCCACGTCAGCATAAACGAGGTTTTGAGCGGGTACTACAAAATCGCGGGCGGCTGCACGAAATTCATCCCAATTTTGAGCTTTATCAAAACCCCAAATGGCATTGAACAATTGAATGGGTTCAAGAGCTGTCCATCGCAGTGAGATCGCATATTGTGCTGGTAAATCAATCCCGGATTTTTGAGTAAAAGTGTCTTGGGGAGTTTCAACCTGCTGTTTAAGCGGCCCATAGCTATCAGAGATGATTGGACCATGGACGGTTGAGCGAATAACAACTTCCACTGGGTCTCCACCGGCAACCAGGATGGTTTCCTTGTGAATATCCATATCAACCCATTTACCAAGATACTCATATTGATTGGGATTAGCAAGGTTGATTTTTTCAATGAAAAGATCTTGTACATCTGGACCAACATTAGTCACACCCCAGGCGATGCGATCATTGTGGCCGATGACTACACCTGGTACTCCTGCAAACGAGAATCCGGTCACGTTATATGGGCAAGTGTCGTTTTTTGGCTGGCAGTGTAATCCAACTTGATACCAGATGGAAGGCATCTGGATGTTGAGGTGAGGGTCATTTGCCAGCAAGGGCATTCCCGTATTGGTCAGTGAACCACTCACAACCCAGTTGTTTGAGCCAATATCAGCACTGCTGGGACCCAGCACGGCATCCATATGGGCAATATTTCCTGAAATGGTTTTCAGCAACGCATCAGGCAAATCTAAATTTACATTAATTGAGTAGGGTTGAGCTAATAAGACATTTTCTCCGAAAGTTGGGACAATCACGGGATGATCTGGAGAATATAATGGATACAACTCATTTACATAATCTGCAGAAAGAGTTTTTAAAAGAATTGCACGATTAATTTCCTCCTTCATATTTCCACCCAGATCCCAAGCCATAGATTTTGCCCAGGTAAGGGTATTTACAGGTGTCCAGGGCTCGGGCCTGTATGATGGATTGAGTAATTTCAAAATTCCGTATTCCAGACTGAGTTCAATCCCAGAGTGATCGCTTAAGTAGGCATTTACTCCCTGGGAATAATCCTCAAGCATGGTTCGTAATTCCGGTTCCAACAATTCGTATTCTTGCTCAGCGAGTTGTTTCCAACCGAGGGCACGAAGGAATGCATCGGTTTTTACTTCAGACGGAAACATTTCAGCCAATCTGGCAGAACCAATATGTCGCCAGAAATCCATCTGCCAAAACCGATCCTGGGCATGGATATACCCTTGAGCCAAAAATAAATCATGGGAGGACGTAGCATATATATTGGGTATGCCCATGGTGTCCCGATAAATATTAACAGGGGCATCCAACCCTGGAATACTAACTTCAACATTTATTTGCGGGAAAGATCTGGGAGCGGATACTTTCACCCAAAGAAACCCAACAGCAAGAATCAAAAATATAAGAAAAAATATGAATGTGACTAACCGAATAAGGAACTTACCGACCTTTTTGTTCATAAATTCTCCATCTGGCGATAGAATATTTTCAGAATTATATCTCCAATTATCTGAAATAATGTTCAACCTGGGTTGTTTGGTTTGATATAATCTCTGCGCGAAGGTATAGTATAAAATCGCAATAAATTCTATAAAAATTCAATTTAGAAGAAGATTCTAATGAAACCCTTTTCACTATCCTGTTTGGAAAACCTGAAGCATCCAACGATGAATTGATATCAGCAGCGCAGGCAGCTAATGCGCATGATTTTATTTTGGATCTACCAGATGGTTATGATACGATGGTCGGGGAAAGAGGCATCAAACTTTCAGGAGGGCAGAAACAAAGGATATCAGTTGCCCGTGCAATTCTTAAAAATGCGCCTATCCTGATTCTTGATGAGGCAACTTCTTCAGTGGATACTGAAACTGAGATGCTGATCCAGCAAGCGTTGGAACGTTTGATGAAAGGAAGGACCACAATAGTTATAGCACATCGATTATCGACTGTCAGAAATGCCGATAAGATCGTTGTATTGGAGGATAAATCCATTCGTGAGATGGGTACACATGAAGAGTTGATCAAATTGAAGGATGGTCTGTACCATCGCTTATATAACGTCCAGAGACAGCTTGAACCAATGATTCATGATGACGCTTCAAGTATTTGATCGATTTGATTTATGGATTACCGATGCTCGAAAAAAAAGTCCAAAACCAGTTTATTGAATGTTATGGAATCGCATTGATGGGGAACATGACCACAAGTTGGCATGGGAGAAGAAATGGAATTTGGGAGCACCTTTGCCAGTTTATAAAACGATGATGGATCAAGGGTGCGATCATGTTCCCCCCAAACAACCAATGTGGGAATGGTTAATCCAGATAATTGATCGTATAGTTCAACCAGGGTCCTTGGAATGTTATAAATGCCGGGTGCGGCTCGTTTGTAATCCAGGGCAGTTTGGATGCGGACTTCCTCAGGCAGGCTATGATGTTGCCGGTATTTTAAGCCCAATTCAAGGCTTGTAAGGTCTATTAATATTCTGAAAAGCCAATATGGTGTCATTCGGATTAAGGAAGTATTAAACAACGGGTGGCGGAAAATCATTCGAAGGAAGCCAGACATCTGATCCATACTGTAATATGGATTTACCAGGACCAGACCTTTGATGCGGTGAGGATTCCGGATGGCATGAATGAGTGCCAGATAACCACCCAAGGAATGCCCGATAAGAAAAACCGCATCGAGAGGAAACAATGAATCAAGCCAGCGCGCAAAATGTGCATAGACATTTTGAATATTATAATCTTCAAGGCGAGCAGGATTAAAACTATCTCCATGGCCTAGTAAATCCAGTGCGCAGGCATCAAAGCCGGCAGAAGCCAAGTCTGGTAGTAAATAATCCCAGTCGTGAAGCGAGGCTGCCAAGCCATGGATCAGAATGGCAGGCTGTCCAGAACCTTTTCGTAAAAAATTAACAGGTTCAGAGATCAATTCTTCTTTTGATGCAAGCTGGGTTTTGAGTTGATCCTGGTGAACCAAACCAATTTTAATTGTCATGTTTTTGCTCGTAATGCCTGGTTAGTTCCCGCCTCAGGACTTTTCCAATAAAAGTACGAGGAAAATCATCCACGAAAATTACAAATTTTGGCACGAGGTTTTTGGGTAATCGTCTTTGGCAATAAGCAATTAAAGACTCAGCCGTTGGAGAATCACTCCGAGCTATTACAAATGCCACGGGTTGGCCAGCAATTGCGACAACGGTGACTTCTTTTACCTGCGGAACTTCATATAGTACTTCTTCAACATCGCGTGGGAAAGCTGGCTTACTATTTTTGTTGGGATACCACATTTCAGATTTTCGCGCAACAATACGAAAATAACCATCTGTATCCATTTGGGCTACATCTCCGGTTAATAGCCAGCCATCGTCAGTAAGAGCACGAGCGGTTGCTTCAGGATCTTTCCAGTACCCAAGCATCACCTGAGGACCACGAATAGCAAGTTCGCCAATGTGACCAGCTGGTACTTCCTTGCGCCCATGTACCAGGTCAACGATACAAGCTTCTGTAGAAGGAAGCGGAATCCCGATGCTACCTGATTTTCGAAATCCATTTAAAGGATTGGCGTGGGTTACAGGTGAAGCCTCAGTAAGCCCATATCCTTCAACTAATCTGCCTTTGGTAAGTTTTTCAAATGCTTCTTGAACTTCAACAGGCAAAGGAGCTGATCCACTGATGCATGCTTTAATGGAACTGATACCAAATTTGCGAACACCATGGAAATTATTAATGGCTACATACATATTAGGAGAACCGGGAAATATTGTTGGCTGGTAGCGTTTGATGGTTTTTAGTATGTCCAGTAATTGGAATTGGGGTTTGATTACCATTGTTGCTCCAAAAGCAATTGGAACCGTTAGTGCCGTGGTAAGACCATATATATGAGAAAAAGGTAATACGGATAAGAAACGTTCTTTGCCTTCCTGTGCATTTGCCATCCATTGACGTGTTTGTAATGTGTTGGCCACCAAATTAGAATGGGTTAACATTACACCTTTGGCTTCAGCCGTCGTTCCTCCAGTATATTGGATCACAGCCAGGTCATCTGGTGAAACGAAAGTTGCAGGTGAATGTCTATTTTGCCCATTCAATAATTGACGATATTTTATGGCGCCTGGAACGGTTAATCCGCGATTTCTTCGAGACGAGATTTTTCTTTTGATGAATGAAAGATAATCTGCTCCATCTGTAAGAATAATATGTGGTAGTTTTGTTTTATTTTGTATCTGTTGGGCAAGCCCAGCCCAGGATGATAAAGTAATGATTACGCTCGCTTCACTATTTCGAACCTGGCGAACAAGATCTTCGGGTTCCATTGTGGGCGGAATAAAAACAGATACGGCTCCGATTTTTAATATACCGAAAAAGCATATTACCAATTGAGGCGTGTTTGGCAGAAATAAAACTACCCGAGACCCTTTGTTGAGTCCCAAGGTGAGCAAAGAGTTCGCAAACCGGTTTACTTCTGAGTTAATGAACTTGTACGAAAAACGCTTATTCTCAAATATAATGGCAGTGTGGTTTGGAAAACGGCGTACAGCGGAACGAAGGAGTCGGTGGAGAGGTACTCGCGGGATTCCAATAGTATAAGGTACACCTGGATCATAATGTGTCAACCATGGGCGCTCTCTTCGAAGGGCATCTCTGCTATTACCCTTTGTTGGAGATTGCGATTCTTCCCGCCATGATTTTTGGTTCCCTCCAGCTAGAAATCGCTCCAAAGAGCGATTAACAGCTTCGCGACGTTCAAGCATCACTAAATGGCCAGATGCACTGATATCCGCTTCTTCAGCTCCGGGAATTGAGCAGGTTACCTGTTCAAACATGGGGCGTTCAAAAAGGAGATCGCGATTTCCTCGAATCACAAGAGATGGAATTTGTAGTTTGCGAAATATTTCCAACCCATTCCACGTAGATAATGTGTTCCAATACAAGGGTTTGAGAACATGAATTGGCGCCCATAACCAAGGTCGGGTAAGTGGCTGAATAAGGCGTAACAACCAAAGAGGCAGACTTAATGTAAACCTCAACAGGAGGTTGAGATTAAACTGAGTTGCTGTGGAGATAAGAACCAAGCGTTCTACACGCTCCGGCCACCTGGCTGTAAATTCTGCGGCTATAGCTCCACCGAATGAATGCCCCAATAAAACGACTTTTCCGCTAACGCCAAGAATATTGAGGCTGATACGTATGTCCTCCAGAATTTGTGCCATAGTGTACCTGCCAGGGGGTTTATCTGAACGGTCATGACCGCGCAAGTCAAATGCTATTACGCGATTTTCCAGTGAAAATTTTTGTAGTTGATAAATCCATTGGACAGCACGACCGCCGAAACCATGAATGAACACAAGGGTTCTTTGGGGTCTATCAGGAGAGATATCTATGGCTGAAAGACGCAATTGGGGTTGGGACGAGATGCGAATCTCACGCCTGTAGAGTTCGAGATCTATATCCATTGCAGAAGTTTACAGTAGTTGACCTTTGATGTCAAATTATATGATTATTTAAGGTTAAAAAAAATAATAATCAATTAATTTAGGGTTTACTTCTCCTCATAGACGCATGAAATGAGGATTAGATGTAAAATTATAATATGC
Organism: Chloroflexi bacterium GWB2_49_20; assembly: GCA_001796335.1. Classification (GTDB taxonomy): domain Bacteria; phylum Chloroflexota; class Anaerolineae; order Anaerolineales; family Villigracilaceae; genus UBA12087. The sequence goes on from MGMF01000021.1 coordinate 68,667, forward strand.
CGGAAACATTAAATATACTTTTCCTTGCTGCAGAAGCATACCCATTTGTCAAGATTGGTGGGTTGGCAGATGTTGCAGGAGCTTTACCGCTGGCGTTGCGCTCATTATCCCTACGTCAAACTGGAGGGTATCATTTGGACGTTAGGTTGGTACTGCCATTACACCGGATGATTCAAACTGATGTGGTGACAATGAAACCATTAATAAATTTTAAGATCCCAACAGATGTTGGATATAAGGAAGTACAGGCATATGAGGCAATATTAAATGGTATGCCGACATATTTTATCGATGGTTTACCTATTTCTCGATCAGATAGCGTTTATTCCACAAACCCGGAGCAAGACCGTGAAAAATACACCTTTTTTTCTCTGGCTGCTTTTGAATTGATGCGCGTTTTAAACTGGAAAGTAAATATCATCCATGCCAATGATTGGCATACTGCCCTATGCCTCTATGCATTAAGAAATTGTTCCGATGACCCTTTTTATTCAACTACTGCAGGATTGATTACGGTTCATAACTTGCCTTATATGGGGGGAGATAGTGGGGATTTACTGAACATGTACGGATTGAAAGAACTTGTGGATAATGATATGCCGGTCTGGGCGAGAAAACAGGCACTTCCACTAGGGTTATGGGCGGCAGATTGGATTGTGCCGGTTTCAGAAACTTATGCCAGGGAAATATTAACACCTGAGTACGGTTGCGGTTTACAGGAATTTCTTCGAAATCGCACCAATAATATTACAGGTGTTATTAATGGATTGGATATAAACCTATGGGATCCTGCTTCAGATGAAGATCTTTTTTCAAATTATGATCTAGAGACATTTGAAGCCCGCGAGAAAAATAAAATTTCATTAATCAAGAAAATTGAACTTGATTTTAACCCTCAAGTGCCACTGATCGGTATGGTTTCCAGAATTGATTATCAAAAAGGAATCGATCTTACGATTCAAGCTTTGCGTACGCTTAATGATATATGCTGGCAATTTGTTATCCTGGGGACAGGCGATGCGGTTATTGAGGCAGAATTACGCCAATTACAAGCAGAATACCCCGACAGAGTAAGGGTTATTCTGCGTTATGATTCAGAGATGAGTCATTTGATTTATGCCGGCTCTGATATTTTCTTGATGCCTTCCCGCTATGAACCATGTGGATTATCGCAGATGATCGCCATGCGGTATGGTAGTGTCCCTCTTGTACATGCTACTGGTGGATTAAAAGATACAGTACACGAAGGTAAGACTGGATTCGTTTTTGATAAATCTGATCCGGAAGCCCAGGCTAAGGCCATGAGAAGGGCATTCAAGGCATTTGCCGCACCTATTAAGTGGCGATCTTTCCAGAGAAGTGGAATGAAAAAGGATTTTTCGTGGACTCGATCTGCAGGTAAATATGCCATCATTTATCGCTCAATTGCTTTTAAATACACATCAGGAGGTGAACAATGAGAACGCGAGCAGTAATCATGGCTGGCGGAGAAGGGTCGCGTTTAAGCGTTTTAACTGCCAAACGCACCAAACCTGCGGTGCCATTTGCTGGGAAATACCGGATCATAGATTTTGCATTATCCAATTGCGTCAACTCCAATATTTATGATGTGATGGTACTCATGCAATATCGTCCTCATTCATTGATTGAACACATAGGGGCAGGCGGTCCGTGGGATTTGAACCGTGACTTTTCGGGGGGTATTCGAATGTACACACCATTTAAGGCTCGTTATGGTTCGGATTGGTATTTAGGTACAGCAGATGCTGTTCAGCAAAACTTTGCATTTATAAAACAAACCAAACCTGATTATATTCTGATCCTTTCAGGTGATCATATCTATGCGATGGATTATGATCCACTCATTACTTTTCATAGGGACCATGAAGCAGATTTGACCATGGCAACCATACACGTTCCGCCGCATGATGCATCCAGGTATGGAATTGTAGGCGTGGACGATGACTACAAAGTCACTTCTTTTGTGGAAAAACCCAAAAATCCACCAACTGATCTGGCGAATATGGGTGTGTACCTGTTCAACATGGATACGTTGGATCAATATTTATGGGAAGATCATAAGAATAAAAAAAGCTCGCATGATTTTGGCAAAGATTTGTTGCCAAGATTGGTTGCAGACGGAAAACGGGTGTATGCTTATCCTTATTCGGGTTATTGGGTGGATGTGGGGACAATCCAATCTTATTGGCAAGCTCATATGGATCTACTGGCGAATGAACCTCCATTAAAATTAAATGATCGCTCCTGGGTTATTCACACACGAACAGAAGAACGTCCTCCTGTGCGCATAGCAGCTGGAGCTGTGGTTATGGACAGCATGTTGTCAGACGGATGTGTTATTGAGTCGGGTGCAAAGGTTGAGAACAGCGTATTTTCTCCAGGAGTTATCGTGCGGTCTGGAGCAATCGTCAGGCAATCCATTTTGCTAACGGATGTAATTGTCGATCCGGGGGCTGTAGTGGAACGTGCCATCCTAGATAAACGTGTTCAGGTAGGAGAAAAGGCAAGCGTTGGGTCATTAGCAGACGAGAGGATCGTTCTGGCAGGAAAAAACAGCCAGATCCCTGCTGGCGCGATTATTCAACCGGGCGCCACCATCGCAAATGATGTTGTAGTTACTGACTATGCCAACTTAACGATTGGATCCATGGAGATTATTGAAACAAAACGAAAACCTAATGAAATTTGAGAGGTCGTCGGGTATTCTCTTTCATCCAACCAGCCTCCCCGGGAAATACGGGATAGGCGATTTGGGGTCGAGCGCATTTGCTTTAATTGATTTTTTAAAAGAGATAGGTTGTAGTCTCTGGCAAATTTTACCGCTTGGTCCTACAGGTTATGGAAATTCCCCTTATCAGTCTTTTTCCGCATTCGCGGGGAATCCTTATCTAATCAGCCCCGACATCTTGTTTCAAGAAGGGTTATTGCATTCGAATGATCTGGTTGAAGAAACTCGTTTTTCCCAAACGCATGTTGAATATGGGAGAATTATCCCTTGGAAATTAAACTTACTTGAACGAGCTTTTAATAAATTTTTCGATTCAAATTCATTGTTACGAAATGATTATGACGCTTTTTGTGACGAAAATGTCTATTGGTTGGAAGATTTTGCTCTCTTCATGGCACAGAAAGAAGCCTTTGGAGGAGGATCTTGGACAAATTGGCCGGAGCCTTTTCGAGTACGAAAACCTGCATTTTTAAACAAAGCCCGAAAAAATTTGAAACACTCTGTAGAGCGGTATAAGTTTTACCAATTCCTATTTTTCAGGCAATGGATTTCATTAAAATCTTATGCTCACAATTCAGGTATCAAAATCATAGGTGATATTCCATTATACGTTGCGCACGATAGTGCGGATGTGTGGGCAAATTCTGAATTATTTCTGTTGGACACCAAAGGTCGGCCAACAGTCGTGGCGGGTGTACCCCCGGATTATTTCTCTCCTACAGGGCAGTTATGGGGAAATCCTATTTATCAGTGGGATGAGCACAGAGCCACAGGGTTTAAGTGGTGGATTGAGCGTTTAAGATGGACACTTTATTTAGTAGATGTAGTCCGCCTGGACCACTTTCGGGGATTTGCGGGGTATTGGGAAGTGCCAGCTGAAAAATCCACTGCTGAATATGGAAGATGGGTTCAGGGTCCGGGGATTGAGTTCTTCAGGCAGATGGAGAAAGCCCTGGATAGAGAAGCAGGTTTGCCTTTGGTCGCAGAAGACCTGGGAGTAATTACCCAAGATGTAATTAAGTTGAGGGATCAATTAAAGTTACCAGGGATGAAAATCCTTCAATTTGCATTTTCAGGTTCGGATAATTCCTTTCTCCCGCATCATTATTCTCCAAATTGTGTGGTTTATACAGGTACCCATGATAACGATACAACAACAGGCTGGTTCAATTCAGCCCCTGAACGAGAGAGATTATTTGCCAAAGATTATTTAGGCGTTGATGGCAGTGACATGGCGTGGGATTTAATTCGCGCTGGTTGGGCTTCAGTCGCTGTTTATGCACTTGCCCCTATGCAAGATTTCCTAAAACTTGATTCTAAAGCACGAATGAATTATCCAAGTCGAATTGGGGGGAATTGGGAATGGCGTATGTCTGAACATTACAAGGATGACGGTTTGATTGAAAGATTGAAAAAATATAATGTTTTATATGGACGAAGTTAGACAAAGATTACTTATTTTTGAGATCGGGTGGCAATAAATATTCCTGATAAAATTAAAAATGCTCCACTCAATTTTATAAACCCTGGTGATTCTTGTAAAATAAAATATGCGAGGATTGTGGAGCCGATAGGTTCTCCAAGAGTTAGTATGGCTACAAGAGTAGCGGGCAAAAAACGTAAAGTCCAATTATAGGTGGAATGACCAATAATTTGTGGAATAAGTGCCAGCAATAAGAGCCATAAGTAGGTGATCGCAGGATAACCAAAGGGTGTTTGCCTGGCAACTAACATAAAGGCGATCAAGACAAGAGCTGCCATACTGTATACCATAAATATATATGGGATCAATGACATTTTGGCTCTCAAGCGACGTCCTATCAGCAAGTAACCGGAAACAGTAATGGCACCTGAAAGTGCCAGGAGGTTTCCTTGCATTGATTTTCCTTGCAACAATGATGAGAGCGATGGGCAAGTCAGACCTGCCTGCCAAGTGCAGGAATCGCTTATTGCTATAATGGTTCCACCTAATAAAGCCAGAACCATTCCCCCAAAAATCATTTTAGTTAGTGGCTCGCGCAGAAAAATAGGGGATAATAACGCCACCCATAAAGGGCCTGTGGAAACGAGAACTACAGAACTCGCGACACTTGTAAATTCGAGAGATGATATCCAGGCGGCAAAATGTAACGCTAAAAAAAAACCAGAGAGCAATCCCAGAATTAGTTCATTTCTGGTGAGTGCTCGCATCTCATCCTTATAACGAATCAAAGCATGTGGTGCCAAGAGGAGGCTTGCAAAAGCCAGACGAATGGCAGCAATCGCTAGGGAGGGCGCCTCCTGTTGGGCAAACCTTATGAACAGGGAAGCGGTTGAAACCGACACAATTGCGATGATGATTGCAAAGGGCAAATATACTGGGGAGCGATTTTCCACCACGAATATCTCCTGGGTAGTGCGGGATTTTCAACGGTTGAATAGATTCTAACAGAATTATTTTATTAGAGGCGAGATTTAGGTTTACGAATATGCCAGATCACTTTACCCTTTACAGCTGACCTTGGAATATATCCCAGCCTGCGACTGTTCAAACTGTTTTCTTGAGTGCCTCTAACGAAAAATTCCCCACCTGGTAAAACAGATTCAATAATTTTAATCAAGGTTCCATAATTATCATGATTAAACACTATAATATCCCCGCGGGATAGCTGTCGAAAAAGGAAGGGGCTCTTCATGATAACCACAAAGTCCCCTTCCTGATATTCGGGCGACATGCTTGTCCCCGTAACTTTAAAGATGGAAAACCAGAGCTTGCGCTTGATGGATTGTTTAACCGTCTTTATTGTCGCCGTTGTACGCAATGAATCGGCTAAAGGTTTGGATAAACCATTTCTAGAGCGGGAGCGTAAGGAGCCTTGGCGCGTTTGGTTGCAACACCTTTTGTTTCCCAGAAAATTGATGCAAATTCGTTGATTGCCTCTACAAATGCCAAACCGGATTCCCTATCTGCTGTTTGCCGGCATTTAGATCCAAGTTGCATGATCTTTTGAACAAGATCATCTACGTTGGGATGTTTATCTTTCTTGAAATAATCACCCCAGATCACACGAATCTCATGTTTGGCTTTTTCTGCATGTTCTTCTTTGACGGCAATATAGCGGGACATGCTATTGTGGTAATCAGTTTTACCTTTGTCGTCACCGCCTTGTAATCCTGCCATTAAGTCCATCATGCGGACAACAGTCAGGGCTGCAATTTGGGCGGGAGCAGGATCGTATATTCCGCAAGGAACATCGCAATGAGCCTGGGCATGCTCAATATTATATTTCTTGTCAAGAGAATCCAAAATTTTGTAGAACATAAAAACCTCCTTAATAAACAACATCGCGAAAATTGATTAACACATATTATATTCATAATAATGATAAACACATCCGGTGTCAAGAAATACCAAGGTTCTTTTATATATTTCTTATACTAATAAGATAAAAAATGGGAACTATAGATCATCCATCAATTTGGAAAATAGGGTAAAATTAAGATGATTAGATATATTCATTATTTCCAAAGGAGGTTGTAAATGACTCACATAATTACCAGTCTTTGCCTGCGAGATAGCGGTTGTGTGGATGTATGTCCTGTGGAGTGTATCGTGCCTGGAAAGCCGCAGGAAAAATATCCGTGGTACTACATTGATCCGGATACATGTATAGATTGTGGTGCCTGTGTCCCGGAGTGCCCTTATGCGGCTATTTTTCCAGAGGATGAAGTGCCAAATGCATATTCTGCGCGCGGTGGCGAATATTTAAGCCGGATTGGTTTGACAGGCCATTATGAGGGTGAAAACCATGGTGGCGAAGCAGTGATATTGGATACTGTCAAACAACTGGAAGCGGGAGAAAAAGTAGATTTGACAGACGATATAAAACCAAATTATGAATATTTCAAGGATGGACCTGGTTATGGTTCGAAACCGTAGAAAAAGCTAGGTTTATGACGTCCGATGGCTGTAATTGTCATCGGACGTTTTTTGATGTGTCATACCGGATGCAAACGCTATAATAGAACCATAAGACTTATGGTAGACTTGAGCATAAATAATTAGGGAAGTGAGAAAATGGTATGACTTTTGACCCAACCTATTTAAGTAATTTCGTATTGGTACTAACAGGGTTTGGGGGAGCTTTCCTGGCTGCATTATGGTTAAGCTTGGTAATTTGGACTTATCGCGACATTAAAAGCCGTGCGCGTGATAGCCTTGTTTATATATTAGCAACGTTGGTGGTTGCGGTGCTATCTTTACCAGGGTTTCTTATCTATCTGGTTCTTCGTCCCCAATTTACCTTGGAAGAGGGATATCAAAGAGCACTAGAAGAAGAAGCGCTCCTACAAGCAATAGAGGATCAGATTGTATGCCCTGGTTGTGAGCGGCGTATCGAAGAAGATTGGCAAATATGTCCTAATTGCCATACGAGATTGAGCAAACCTTGTCATCATTGTGGAAAATTAATGGATTTACCCTGGAACGTATGCCCATTTTGTGCAACTCCAGAGCTTGGGTTGCGTACAGAAAATTTATTTATTTCCGAAAATCTTGAAGATAAAATGGCAGGTGTTGAGTTAAGAACGGAACCGGAGACAAAACCAGAAACAGAGCCAGAAACAGTAACATTGCCAGCTCAACAAGATGTGATAGAGCAAGACAATCATTCCTACGAACCATAAATATTCTATTTTGCGGAGAATAAAATTGGAATTGCCAGCATAATCATTGGAATATTTTCTGTTTTCGGAGTCTGTTTTTCATTAATTCCATTACTCAATGTACTAAATTGTGTTGGATTACCCCTTGGTTTGTTAGGCGCCATTCTAGGGATTGCAGCCTTGGTTTCAAGCCGGGGAAGAAAAGGGATAGCCATTGCTGGAATTACCTTGAATGGTCTTGCGGTTTTGGTAGGTGTTGTCCGTTTTGTGATCAGCCTGGTAACCACAGGTGGTATTGTCTAAGACAACCTTCGATGAAAATTAAGAAGATAAAATTAAATCATCTGGCAATGCCATTAGTATCTCCATTTGAGACGTCTTTTGGGCGGATCAGTGAGCGTGAATGTATAGTAATTAGTATTTTTTCAGAGGGGTTAGTCGGGTATGGTGAATGTGTTGCTGATCGAGATCCGGGTTATGCTTATGAAACCACCGGTACAGCCTGGCATATATTGAGAGATTTCCTGATACCAGCAATTTTAGGAAAAGATATCAAATCTGCTGATGAGTATCAAGAAATAGTGTCAGAGGTGCGTGGGCATTTAATGGCAAAAGCCAGCTTGGAAATGGCTTTGTGGGATCTATTTGGCAAAGCCCAGGAAAAATCGTTAAGAACCTTATTTCAGGGGGAACGCCAGAAAGTTGATGTGGGCGTCTCTATTGGCCTCCAAAATTCGCCCCAGGCACTTGCCAAGGTTGTCAGTGAGTATCTTGAACAAGGGTATGGCAGAATAAAACTGAAGATCAAACCCGGCCGGGATTTAGGCGATGTAAGCATTATTCGGGGCAGCTTTCCTGAAATACGTCTTCAAGTTGATGCCAATTCTGCATATACATTGGATACCGCCCAAACACTTTTACAGTTGGATAATTTCAATTTACTGATGATTGAACAACCGTTATTTGAAGATGATTTATGGGAACACCATAAGCTGCAGCTGCAATTCCACACCGCAATCTGTTTGGATGAGAGCATCCTGTCGGCACGACACGCACGCTCTGCTATCGAAATGGAAGCGTGTCGTATTATTAATATCAAAGCAGGGAGAGTGGGTGGATTGAGCGAGGCTATAGCGATCCATGATACCTGTAAGGAAAGGGGTATTCCAAATTGGTGTGGCGGAATGCTTGAAACAGGCGTTGGAAGAGCCTCCAACCTGGCTCTGGCTTCTCTACCAAATTTCACTCTGCCTGCTGATATATCTGCAACGGAGCGATATTATAAACAGGATATCACAAACGAGAATTTTGTTTTAAATTCCGACAGCACAATCAATGTACCTGCCGGGGGTGGATTGGGGGTAACCATTAACGAAAAAGCATTAAAAACATTTACGCTTACAGAAGCCATTTATGGTAAGTGATGCAGATAAAAAAAGCACCTCGCTATTAACTACTGTTTTATTAATATTATTAGCGGCTTGCAGCCCTCTATGGGGAAAAACAGCAGATGTAGGCGTTGGAATGGCGTGGACTGAAACCCCAACGCCATTTTTACCAGTAGGGATTCTTCCTACACTACTGACATCACCTTTACAACCAAGTCCGGTTGCATCGTCTACTCCACAGATTCCCGAAAACGAAGCGTCACAAATCTGGACGAGTGAAGCTGTTTCTCCAAGGCTTATGGTTTATTTATCGTCTTCAGGTCTACAAATAACAAGTGATTCTTTGGCGGCATTGTATCACCTGGATATTCAAACCGCAGAAAATGGTCCGCAAACCACCTGGATTTACGCACTGGTTGTTCCATTTCCAACTATTATTGATGACGTACTATGGGATGACTTTCTCGATGCCTGGCAAGGGAGGAGCGCAGGACCTTTTGCAGGAGCTCCTCTCTGGATGGATTCCTCCACGCTAAAAGCAATAAGCGCTTTGTTGGGGCCACCAGCCTCGGATAGTGTTCGTACTGCTCCTGCAGATATTTTAACCGAATCGGCTTGGTTGAAACAACCATCTTGGGGGATTGTTCCTTTTGATGAGCTTAAACCACGTTGGAAAGTTTTGAACTTAGACGGCCAATCGCCAATTTCAAAGGATTTTGATCCTGATATATATCCTTTAAAGGTTACTTTTGGTTTTCAAGAAGAAGGATTACCGCCTAATTTTACATTGCCGGAATCCAATCGAGATCCAGGTAAACTTACCACATTGATTATGACCGGTGTCACAGCCATGGTGCGAGCAACTGCTGCTAAAATGGAACGAAATGGGATTTTGTACCCTGGAAAAGACATTCGGGCATGGCTTCTGTCGGCTGACTTGACTCATATAAGCAATGAAATCCCCTTCTCTGAGAATTGTCCATTTCCAGATCCCAACCAGGCAACCCTGGTTTTTTGTAGTGATCCAAAATATATTACCCTACTCGAAGATGTAGGCACAGATATTGTTGAATTAACCGGAAATCATTTTCAAGACTGGGGATCGGATGCGACATTATTGACCTTGGAAATGTACGACCAAAGAGGGTGGATATATTTTGGCGGAGGTGTCAACCTGGCGGATGCTCGGTCTGCAAAAACAATTATCCATAACGGCAATAAGTTGGCTTTTATTGGGTGTAATCCGGCAGGTCCGCAATTTGCCTGGGCGACAGATTATCAGCCGGGAGCAGCGCCTTGTGATTTTGGGTGGATGGAAAGTGAAATCAACCGCCTGCGTTCTGAAGGTTATCTACCGATTGTGACATTTCAATATGCCGAATCATACTCTATTCATCCGCTTCCCGATCAAGTGGACGATTTTCGTGCGATGGCTGCTGCTGGTGCTGTAATAGTTAGTGGTAGTCAGGCTCATCTCCCGCAGACTATTGAATTTTACAATGAGAGCTTTATCCATTATGGATTGGGAAACCTATTCTTTGACCAGATGGATTTTCCAGTTGTTGGAACAAGAAGGGAATTCATCGATCGGCATATATTTTATGATGGCAAATACATCGGAACTGAGTTGCTGACTGCTATGCTGGAGGATTATTCACGTCCCAGGCCGATGACTTTGGAAGAGCGCTTCACCTTTCTTGAAGAGATATTTTCCGCAAGTGGATGGTATTGATATCATTTTGCAGGAGATAGAAATGGCGATTTATGATATATCCCTTACTATTTCACCAGGACTTCCGGTTTGGCCAGGAGATCCAGCAATTCAATTACAACAAGTGAGCTTTATGGATAAAGGGGATGTATGCAATGTTTCGTACTTGGCGATGGGTGTACACGCAGGAACTCATGTGGATGCACCGCACCATTTTCTTAATGATAATCGTACAGTAGAGAATTTAGATCTGACTGTAATGACTGGTCAGGCATTCTTGATTGAATTCGGCAATGAAGTAAATGCAATATCATTTGAGATATTGGACAGAGCCTCTATTCCGATGGGAGTTGAACGGTTATTAATCAAAACTCGAAATTCTGAGATATGGGCACGAAGTGAAAAAAAATTTACTGAAAAATTTGTGGCTATTGTTCAAGATGGCGCTGAATGGCTTGTGCAAAGAGGAATAAAATTGGTGGGCGTGGATTATCTTTCAGTAGCGCCATTTGGAGAAGGAGTCCCAACGCATAGGGTTTTATTAGAAGCAGGTATCGTTGCTCTGGAGGGATTGAATCTTTCATCTGTATCCCAAGGATATTATGAATTGTACTGTCTACCTCTCAAACTTAAAGGAGCTGATGGCGCGCCGGCAAGGGTGATACTCAAGAAATGATAGTGAAAAAGGCTTGATTTGATTAACCAACCTATTTATTTTGTTTTATTAATTTGAGGGAGAATTACCAGTTCTAAGGAAGAGGTATACAATATCCCCTTAGAAACGTTAACAATTATAAAAAGATGATCACAAGCAAGTTGTCCCGGGGAAATTTGTGTTAAGATTAAGACAGCGTAACATCTAAAAAAAACAAAAGAGGCTACCATGTTTGATCTCCCGGATAATGATATATTACCCTTGGCTAAAAAACACGTTTTCTGGACTTGGTCTGCCCAGGCAAAAGTAAATCCAATAGCTATCAAACGTGCACAGGGAATTTATTTTTGGGATATAGAAGGAAAAAAATACCTTGATTTAAATTCCATGACAATGTGCGTTAATGTTGGGCATGGTGAAAAGCGCATTATTCAAGCCATGTCTGATCAGATTCAACAATTGCCATATGCCGCCCCAGGAATGGCAACAAATGTTCGCTCTCTGGCAAGCAAGTTGGTGGCAGATATATCTCCCGGGGGGGAGTTGACCAAGGTTTTATTCACTCTCGGTGGTGCGGATGCAAATGAAAACGCCATCAAGCTGGCGCGAGGGTATACAGGGAGATTTAAAATATTAACCCGGTATCGCTCGTACCATGGTGCGACTGCTGGGGCAATGGCGGCCACTGGAGATACCCGTAGGTGGATGTGGGAACCTTTGTTAATGCCGGGGGTTGTGCATTTTCTGGATCCGTACAGATACCGCTCTACGTTTCACCAATCAAATCCAAATATTCCAGAAGAAGAATTTACTCAGGATTACTTGAACCACCTTGAAGAGATCGTCCAATATGAAGGTCCTGAAACAATTGCCGGAATTTTGATGGAATCTGTGACTGGAACAAATGGCATCATAATTCCTCCCGCCGGATATATGCAGGGCGTGCGAGCTTTGTGTGATAAATATGGGATTTTGATGATTGCCGATGAAGTTATGAGCGGTTTCGGCAGAACTGGCAAGTGGTTTGCTGTAAACCATTGGAATATTATTCCTGATATCATGACGATGGCAAAAGGATTAACCTCTGCCTATGCTCCCTTGGGGGCTGTTGCAATGAAACCGGAAATTGCATCTGCCTTTGACGACCGTGTTTTCGAATCCGGTTTGACTTATACGTCTCACCCGGTGTCCTTGGCTGCAGCAATCGCAAACATTAAAGTCATGCAGGACGATAAAATCATCGATCATGCCGCGGAAATGGGTCTTATATTAAGACGGATGTTAAATGATCTGGGAGAAAAACACGAATCGGTTGGAGAAGTGCGCTCGATCGGATTATTTGCAATCCTGGAGCTTGTCAAGAATCGATCTACAAAAGAACCAATGGCTCCCTGGAATAGCTCCAGCCCTGAAATGAATGCTTTTCGAAAGTATTGCCTGGATAATGGAGTATTCCTTTACATACACTGGCACACTGTATTAATAATACCTCCTTTGATCATTAATGAAGATCAATTGAAAGAAGCTATGGCGATAATTGACAGGGCTTTGGAGATCACTGATAAGGCATATAAATATTAATCTAAATGGATGATGTAATTATCTAGAATCATGTATCTTAATTCAATATTTGGCATCTTAAGATTATCTAATAATGCGATGTGGAGAATAAAGAATGAGTGAAACAAATAAACCAGATGCTGAAATTCTGAATGTATTGATTTTGGGATCCGGTCCGGCCGGATTATCGGCAGCGATTTATGCTGCCAGAGCAGAATTGGAACCATTGGTTTTGACTGGTCTTGAGTTAGGCGGGCAAGTATCCCTTACCAATGTAATAGAAAATTATCCAGGGTTTCCTGATGGTGTTGGCGGGAGTGAACTGGGTGAGTTAATGCAGAAGCAGGCTGAACACTTTGGAGCTAAGGTTGAATTTGATCTTGCCGTGAAAATTGACTTATCAGAACGTCCATTTCGTGTGCAAACAGAAAATAAAGAAATTCAAGCAAAAGCCTTGATTATTGCCACCGGCGCAAGCCCGATTTATCTGAATATAGACGGCGAAAAAGAATTAACCGGCAAAGGAGTTTCTTATTGTGCCACCTGTGATGGGTGGTTTTTCAAAAACAAATCCGTGACAGTGGTTGGTGGGGGAGATAGCGCGCTGGAGGAGGCTTTGTTCTTAACGCGATTTGCATCTAATGTTACTATTGTGCACAGGCGTGATATTTTTCGGGCAAGTGCTATTCTTCAGAAAAGAGTCAAGGAAAATTCGAAAATAAAATTTGTTTTGAATTCAATTGTTACCAGGGTGATTGGTACTGAAAAAGTGGAAGCTGTATTGATCAAAGATGTCATTACAGAAGACGAAACAACCTTAACTACTGACGGTTTGTTTGTATTCATTGGACATGTACCTAATACACTAATGCTGAAAGGACAGCTTGATATGACAGAACTAGGTTATATCAAAATTGATTATCTGATGCAAGCCAGTATACCAGGTGTATTTGTAGCCGGTGAAGCAGCAGATCCAGACTTTAAGCAAGTGGTAACATCTGCAGGAATGGGTGCAGCTGCAGCCATTCAGGCTACACGTTTTCTCGAAAATGAAAAAGAATAACCTGATATTTGATGATTTTGTCCATATCTTTCTTCGATAAGTTAGAATTAATGTTATGTAAGATTCGTTGTATAAAGACTACCTAATAGACTTATTAAGTAGTATAAATTTGTTATTATTTTTACCTGGAGGAACTATGACTGCAAAGGTTTCAATTATCGGAGCCGGAATGACTGGTTCGACAACAGCTCATTGGCTGGCAGAACGTGAATTAGCAGATATTGTACTCGTTGATATCGTGGAAGGAATGCCTCAAGGGAAGGCGCTTGACTTGATGGAGGCCATGCCTGTAGTCGGTAAAGATGTGACAATTACCGGCAGTAATGATTTTAAAGCGACTGAAGGTTCAGATATCATTGTTATTACGGCAGGTTTACCTCGAAAACCAGGAATGAGTCGTGACGACCTTCTTAAAACCAATGCAGAAATAGTTGGCAAAGCTACTACCGAGACATTGAAATATTCTCCAAACGCAATCTATATAATCCTGACCAATCCTTTGGATACAATGGCTTTCCTGGCAATGAAAATTGGGAAATTGCCTCCCAACAGGGTTATTGGGCAGGCTGGAATCCTAGATTCTGCTCGAATGAGGACCTTTGTGGGTATGGAGCTGGGTGTAAGTGTTGAAAATATTAATTGTTTTGTATTAGGCGGGCATGGGGATACCATGGTGCCCCTCACCCGACATTCCAATGTTGCGGGAGTGCCCCTAAAAGATACCATGCCGGCAGAAAAGTTAAATGCAATTGTTGAACGTACGCGCAATGGTGGTGGGGAAATAGTGAGCTTGTTAAAGTCAGGATCTGCGTATTATGCTCCTTCGGCTGCTGTTGCCCAGATGGTTGAAGCTATTTTGAAGGATAAGCAATTAATTGTTCCGGCAGCGGTGTTTATGCAAGGCGAATATGGTTTGAAGGATATTTTCTTCGGAGCTCCGGTTCAACTGGGTAGGAATGGGATCGAAAAGATCATTGAATATGATCTGAACGATGAAGAAAAAGCCGCCCTTTTGCGTTCAGCAGCTGCAGTACAGGAAACAACCGAGGCACTTGTAAAGCTGGTTGCTATATAGTAGTTTACACAATAATATGGGAGTTTAAGGATGATCATTCATGAAAAAATCGCCGAACAGTTGCCTGGTTGGCGGGAACGTGTGAAAAAATTAGTTAAAGAAAAAGGTGATATTGTCATCGACAAAGTAACCATTGACCAGGTTTATGGTGGCATGCGTGGGTCACAGGTGCTTGTTTCAGATATTTCATATGTAGATCCTGCTGAAGGGATACGGCTCCGTGGATATAGCATACCTGAAGTACTTGCCAAACTACCCAAACCAGATGAGGCAGAAATGCCTTATGTTGGCGGGTTATATTATCTGCTTTTGACTGGCGAAATGCCCACCAAAGAACAGGCATGCCTGGTTGAAAAAGATTGGGCAAATAGAAGTGAAATCCCGCAATATGTTTATAACACATTAAGAGCATTGCCCAAAAACACCCATCCAATGACGCTTTTCACACTAGCAGTTCAATCCTTGCAGACTCAATCTGAATTTGCAAAGCGATATCACGAGGGTATGCGCAAGGATGAATATTGGGAACCCATGCTGGAAGATAGTTTAAACCTGACCGCCAAGCTGCCGATCATTGCTGCTTTTATTTATAGTTTAAAATATCGGAACGGTGAGGTCCCGCAAGTTGATTCTTCCCTTGATTGGGGGGCAAATTTTGCCCATATGTTGGGTATTAAAGACAAAGGATACGAAGAATTAGCGCGTTTGTATTTTATTATTCATTCAGACCATGAGAGCGGAAATGTCAGTGCGCATGCCACTCACCTGGTTGGATCTTCCCTGGCTGATGTGTATTATGCATTTTCAGCAGGGCTGAATGGACTGGCAGGTCCATTGCACGGCCTGGCAAACCAGGAATGTTTTGGCTGGTTGCTGGAAGTTCGTGATAAGTTTGGTGGTGTACCGAGTAAAGAGCAATTAAGAAAATTCGCCTGGGAAACCTTGGAAAGTGGTAAAGTGATCCCCGGGTATGGACATGCTGTTCTCCGTGTCCCGGATCCACGGTTTACAGCCCAGATGAAATTTGCAAAAGATCGTTTCCCTCAAGATGAACTTGTACGACTTGCGGACATGGTATTTGAAATTGTCCCTCAGGTGCTCAAGGAACAAGGAAAAGCAAAAAATCCGGCGCCTAATGTGGATGCGATATCAGGCACGCTACAATACTATTATGGTGTGCGTGAATTCGATTTTTACACGGTATTATTTGGTGTGGGTAGAGCACTAGGCGTTACAGCAAACCTGGTGTGGGCAAGGGCTTTGGGACAACCACTTGAAAGACCCAAATCGCTGACAACCCAAATGCTGGAAGACGCAGCTGTCTCAGAATAATTGAATATTCCTGTGATAAAATAATTAATAAAACGACTTTGAAGATTTAACCTTCAAGTTCGTTAGTTTTTTTGGGGGTTGAAGTTATTTATTTATTCGTCTATGAGATTGAATGTATCTATCCAAATCGGGGGTCGTTCTTAAATACTCTTCGACCATAAGTGGTGACGAGATAATGAAATCTGCAGTGGCTCGATTGTTGGCAGTAGGGATATTCCATAAGACTGCCAGACGAAGAAGCGCTTTTACATCAGGATCGTGAGGCTGCGGTTCCAAGGGATCCCAAAAAAATACAAGGAAATTAATCACGCCTTCAGCAATTTTCGCCCCGATTTGTTGATCTCCTCCAAGGGGGCCACTCATAAACTTTACAATGGGGATGCCAAGAGCCTCTTCCAAAAAAGCACCTGTAGTTCCAGTTGCATATAATTCATGAAGAGCAAGCGTTCCTTGGTTGAATTTTGCCCATGCCAGAAGATCATTCTTATTATTATCGTGTGCAATAAGGGCAATATGCTTGCGAGGTTTAAGTGAAATTTCTTTCATAAATTTGAAATTTTTATGGAGTTGGTGATGAGACGGGAGCTGCCCCGCTCCAGATAAAGATGCGCAGTTGGCTTGGGGTGCCAGCCTGACTCCATGTTGTTTTGCCCTGATCATCCGTATCTGCTTGCCGGACAGTGACAACCTGCCATGTCATTGCGTGAGGCTGGTTATCTTGAGGACGGAAGGACACGGGAACAATGAATTTTGTATCCGTTACATATTCGCTCAGCTTTCTGCCCAAACCCTCAGTTATATCTTCTACTATGACAAGGTATGCCTCATCACTGCGCAGATTACCTATGGAAGCCCATTGCAACGTGACAACGTCATTTGCCAGATTGAACGCAGTTCCGTTGGCGGGTAGTAATAAATTGGGAGCCGGGTAAGGGGGTGGAAGCGTTGGGGTCGGAGATGGACCTGGTGTTGCATCGCGCATGCATAACGGAATATCGAGAGGTTGGTTCAAATAAACATTATCCGTGCTTAAGCCATTCCATTGCTTGATGGCATCCATTGAAACCCCATAATTCAATGAAATTCTACTTAGAGTGTCATTAGATTGAACTGTGATGGTGACTATCTGGCAGGCAGCGCGGGTGGCATCTGCAGACACCAAAGTAGCGGATGCAACCGGCAATGGAGTTGGGGTAGGTTGAGGAATTAAAAGTTTTTGACCGACTACCAGGTCTGTACAAGTTGCTGAAAGATTGTTAAGAAGAATGATGGATTGTACGGAAACATCAAAAGCAACGGCGATTGAATAGCAGTAGTCGTTAGCTTTAACTGTATACTCTAGCGGTGCGAGCAAAGTAGGGGTCGGTGTCAGGCTTGGGATAGGCGTTTCTGTTGGAGTTGGAGTTACTGTAGGAGTGTTGGTGGTAGTTGAGATGGGAGTGGGATTGACCAACCTGTTGCCAGCATTTAATGCAAAATATACTGTCCCAGCTCCTACTGCCAGAATGAGTGCCAACAAGCCGATAGCAATTGGAAGGCTGATTCTAACAACAGGCATGCGGCTGCCTTGAATTGATTTTTGTTGGCGTTTTTCTATAGTGAAATCGCTACCGCAAACCAGACAGCGAGTGGCATTTTCGGCCAGTTGGGTGCCACATGTTGGGCACAATTTTGTTTTTTTAGTTGAAGTAGAAGGATTCATATAGCTGACGATTATACCATGATGGAAATAAATGCAAGTCGCTATAACTTCGCATAGACAATCAGTGGGTTAGGATCTCTTAAAAATTACCGAGTGCGATATAATAATATAATGGAAAAAAATTATAGTCTTTACAAACAA
Source organism: Chloroflexi bacterium GWB2_49_20 (assembly GCA_001796335.1). Taxonomy (GTDB): domain Bacteria; phylum Chloroflexota; class Anaerolineae; order Anaerolineales; family Villigracilaceae; genus UBA12087. The sequence continues at coordinate 86,687 of MGMF01000021.1, forward strand.
ATGTTGCTTATTCGTAGATTTGAGGAGCGTTTGCTTGAGGAATTTTCTTCTGGAAAACTTGCAGGTACAACACATGCCTATATAGGGCAGGAAGCCAATGCAGTCGGGATTTTTGATGTATTGCATAAAGATGATATTATTTTTAGCAATCACCGTTGCCATGGTCATTACCTTGCATATGGAGGGGATCCATATTTATTGGCAGCGGAAGTTATGGGTAAATCAACAGGGCTGGTGGGCGGTAGAGGGGGAAGCCAGCATATTCATTTGCGAAATTTTTATTCAAACGGAATTCAAGGTGGGATAGTACCCATAGCCACCGGAATGGCTCTGGCAGAAAAATATATTAAGAGCAAACGAATTACTTTGGTTTTCTTAGGCGATGGCACATTGGGACAGGGAATCATATATGAAAGTTTTAATTTCGCTTCTTTATGGAATATTCCCGTTTTATTTGTAGTTGAAAATAACCGATATGCACAAACCACCCCAATTGAAATTGCAGTGGCAGGGAATATCCCGGATCGATTTAAAGCATTCGGGATTAATACTTGGGAATGTAATTCAACGGATGTAGTAAAAATTCGCGAAGATTCGGAGCAAGCGGTGAATTTTGTGCGAAGTAATATGCAACCTGCTGGTTTGATCCTGCAAACTTATCGATTTGCAGCCCACTCAAAGGGTGATGATTTCCGGAAACCTGAAGAAATAGCCAGTAATAAGAAATCTGATCCCTTGTTAATTCACGGAAACCGTTTGGAGAAAACAGACCGTGAAATGGCCGAGAGTGAAATAACTTGGATAATAAATGAAGCTTTTTCACGAGCAGATCAGGATCCGTATCCTGGTTCCAACAATTTACCTCCAATTTTATTATGACAACTGTATTGCAACATCTAACTGATGGATTAACTCGTTCAATGGAAGGCGATAAACGCGTTTTTCTTCTTGGAGAAGATCTCCTTGATCCTTATGGAGGAGCTTTCAAGGTTACACGTGGAATAAGCACACGTTTTCCTGAACGAGTACTAACGACGCCAATTTCGGAAGCTGCCATCGTTGGTATTGCAACCGGGATGGCGATGCGTGGTCTTCGACCCGTTGTGGAAATCATGTTTGGCGATTTTGTGACCCTGATAATGGATCAGGTCATTAATCACGCATCCAAGTTTAGATGGGTTTATAACAATAATGTGTCTGTGCCTATTGTAGTGCGAACTCCGATGGGTGGCAGACGTGGGTATGGCCCAACACACAGCCAATCATTGGAAAAATTGTTCCTGGGTATCCCAGGTGTGAGAGTACTTGCGCCAAATACAATCGGTGATCCTGCCTTATTGCTTCAGAATGCAATAGCAGACGATGATCCGGTAGTATTCATCGAGCATAAATTGCTTTATGCCTGCCATCGGCTTGAAATCGGAAAAGGGGATCTGGTCGATGGGGAGGTAGAGCAATTTGGCGAGAGATACCCTACCTATAATATACGGTTTTCTTCCAAGCCGCAAATTTCAATTGCCACATATGGCTACAATTTTGAAATTGTCAGAAAGGTTGCGCTTGAAGTTTTGTATGAGCGCGAAATATTTACGGAGATAATCGTGTTCTCCCAATTAAGTCCATTTAATTTGATGCCATTAGCCGAATCGCTTTCAAAATCACACCATTTACTTACAGTTGAAGAGGGAAGCTCAAACCTCGGTTGGGGTTCTGAAATTGCAGCCCGAATTGCTGAAAGTGATTTAAATAATGTAAAAATAAGGCGAGTGGGAGCGTTGGATTTTCCCATTGCGAATACGAAAACTTTGGAAGATCTGATTTTGCCATCCCAATCAGTAATAAAAAAAGCGATTTATGATTTAATGGAATAACGATATGCTGGCTGAAGAAAAAAATTAGAGGAAAAATGGTTGTTACTGATGTGCTCGTACCGTTACTTAATGCAAATGAACCTGAAGCTCGCCTGGTTGGCATTCATGTTGTAGATGGGCAACCTGTTAATGTAGGGGATATTCTTTTTTCGTTGGAAACAACCAAGGCAACCGCAGATATAGTGTCACCAGCTTCAGGGTTTGTTCGCCTGCAAGCATCCAAAGAGGATAATGTTTCTGTAGGGGACCTATTGGCTGTGATTACAGAAATCCAAGATGAGTTGATTATTAGAGAATCAGAAAATAGGAAACAAAAAAATATTGATTCATTGAGAATCACACAGCCTGCGCTGAACTTGGCGTCTCAATTTGGTGTGAACCTAGACAGCCTGACAACAGATCAGCTTGTCACTGAGTCTATGATACGCGAAATGGTTAAAGAGCTCCATGAGGAACTACCCGAATCCCTGGTAGTTGAGCCGGAAAAATCAATCTTGATCTATGGTGGTGGGGGGCATGCAAAATCAGTTATTGATATGGTGAAATCAATAGGATTTTATAATATTGTAGGCATAATTGATGATAATATTCCAGCGCAAACAAACATCATGGGAATACCTGTTTTAGGGACCCGCAATATCCTGACGAAATTGCGAGAAAAAGGTGTAGAGAAGGCAGCCAATGGGGTAGGTGGAATTCTTGATATTAAGATACGGATAAAATTATTTGAGTTGCTTGAAAGCGAGGGCTTTTCCTTGCCAAAATTGATCCACCCTCGTGCAACTGTAGAAACGAGCGCCATGGTATGTGAAGGCGTGCAGGTGTTTGCAAATGCGTATATTGGATCTGAAACCATTTTACAACAACGTTGTATGGTTAATACGAGTGCAGTTGTCTCGCATGACTGTGTTATCGGAGCATACAGCCACATTGCTCCTGGAGCCATGCTGGCGGGTCACGTACAAGTTGGGGAAGGAAGCCTGGTCGGTATGGGCGTAACGACCGCTATCGGTATAAAAATTGGGAACAATGTGAGAATCGGAAACGGTGCTATTATTTATTCAGATATCCCGGCTAAAACCATCATCCCTTCCGGAACGATATGGGCTGGGAAGGGAAAGTCCCAAGCTTAATAATGTGATAAATAAACCAAGTGGAATCAAGGCAAACCATTTCATAGGAAGCAGGGCAAAAGACAGATATATCAAAAATTCTCCGAAGTAATTAATATTACGGGAAAGAGCCATCATTCTATCTGTTATTAACTCTTTTGAGCGCATCTCCATCATTACATGTTTTTGAATGTCGCTGGTAAAGTGGAAGAAAACCCCAAAAATATAAATTGATACGCATAAGCCAAGGTACCAGCAGGGGCGTGCGCAGCCAGGGACATTAATAACCAACCAGGTATCCAATACAGAGCAAGGGCAATCCAACTGACGATTCCAAACCAAATACTGGTTTCTTGTTCCCAGGCTAAATCCGGATATATTAGGGATTTAAGAACCCAATGGATGCCATAAGTTCCATGTAATGCCAAATAAATCCAGGCTGTCGGATTTTGCCATTGATTGTAGGCAGCAATGAGAGCCAGCATAACAAGCGCCGTTATCCCTTTATTAAGATTAATAAATATTTTAAGTTTCATCTGTTTGTACCTTTATAATCTGTCAAGCCAACATGAACAAAAAAAATCAAGTAAGAAACTCAACAGAATATCAAGTTTATTCTCCCTTAATATAACGATCGAAGAATTCTATAGTTCGATCCATCGCCAAACTAAAATTGCTAGCTATGTTATGATTATCTGCCTGGTAAGAATAAAACTCTGTAATTTTACCTGCGATTATTAATTCATGATATAGTTTATTTGAAAACTCAAACGGTACAACATCGTCAGTCAGACTGTGGTGAAGTTGAAGAGGCCCAGATATATCTTCCAAAAAGCTAGTGGAGGAAATAGATGCCCAGAATTCAGGGTTTTGTTCTGGATTGCCAAACTCATTAACAAATCTGGTGCGCCAACTGGGATCCAATTCATGAAGTGGTGGTGTGACTTGAGGCCAGTCGGTTAGAATCGCCGGATAAGAACCTACTACTCCAGCCCAAATAACCCCAGCTTTTATATCTTTACGAATCACCATCGCGCGTAAAGTGATATATCCCCCCATAGAATGTCCCCACATGCCAATGCGGTTTGGATCCGCGCCTGGAAATGATTTGATCGATTGAAGTCCATTAAGAACATCAATCACATAATCTGGGTAACCATAGGCTCCCCTTGCTTCACCCTCAGATTGATCGTGACCACGATAATCAGATCTAAAGACGATGTAATCTGCCCGGGCCAGTCGATCTACATAATTTACGTAACGCTCGGTAGTGCGATATTGTGTTGGAGGGATGAAACCATGGTTAAAGACGATAACAGGCCACCCCGTGGAAGGCTGCTCACCGTAAGGAATAGTCATTAAAGCATTTATTTTCAGACCTTCAGATAAATAGGAAATGATATAACGGTTGTAATTACTTCCAGGAGGAAGAGTTTGTTCTATTACTATTGGGCTACCTGGGTAATCATGGGAGCGCATGGCTGCAATGCTAAGTGGGAAAAGTTCAGGCGTTGGAGTCGCTGTGCCGGTTGATGTAGGAGATACTGTTGTAGTTATATAAAGAAAAGGTGTAGTAGTTGTTGTTGGTGAAGGCGTGTGCAGGGGAATGTGCGAAGGTGTTGACTGGGTCACTCCTGGATTGAATCCACATGAGCAAATTGTGAAAATCAATATAGTTATGACCGTTGCGAATGTTCTGGTTATTTTCATGCGTACCTTTAAGGCAATAGGCCTAGATTTAATAGCCTAACACAATCAAGCCCGAAATCTCGAATTGGAAAAAGATGGCAAGGAATCCAACCTTTAATGAAATATTTTTTATAAAGAACCGGGTAGTTTTTGTAGACAACCATGCTTCAAATGTTGAAGAAACTCATTTTTATAAATCAAGAAAGCCAGGTTCCACTCCAGGGTGGGAGGTCGATAGGAAGTATATTACCGAATACATTAACCCTTTTGTTCGTAAAAAGATCGAGGACCTGACGACCATCTTGCCAGCCAAGCTTTGAAACCGGTATGTCAATGTGTTGAGGATGGTCAGAAGCATTCATTGCAATGACTACTTGTTCGTCACCGAGGCTGCGGGAAAATATATAATGTCCATTTGAGTTATCTGTAAAAACAGAAATATATTCGCCCTTGCGAAGAGACGGGAGGCGTTTGCGGAGGGAGATCAGTGTCTTTACCCAATAATAAAGCTCAAGATTCCACGAAGATTGGTTCCAGGGGAACGCCCGTCGACAGTCAGGATCTTTTTCCCCTTGCAGCCCTAACTCATCTCCATAATAGATGGCTGGAGCACCAGGATATGCAAATTGAAACAAAAAAGCCAATTTTGCTTTTTGAGTATTACACCTCACTTTGGTAAAAAGTCTTTCGGTATCGTGAGTGCCTAATGGAACATACATGGAATAAACATTCTCACGCGGATATGTGGACAGCAGCGTTTCAACTTTATTAGCAAAATGAGGCATATCCAGGGTGCCAGTTTGCAACAATCTTAAAAGTGCATCTCGCAATGGATAGTTTATCAATCCGTCGAAGTGCTTATCGTTTGCCCAGCGTGGATCTGCTGTCCAAATTTCGCCTAAAAGGTAAGCATCCTCATTAACGGATGTGACAACGTGACGGAATTCCTGCCAGAATGCGTCGTCATCAATTTCGTTGGGAACGTCCAACCTCCATCCGTCAACACCAAGCTCAACCCAATATCGGGCAACGTCAAATATATATTGACGAACTTGTGGATTGTCTGTGTTGAATTTGGGGAGACTTTTTATTTTCCACCAGGCGGTATAATTAATCGCTTCGCCGGGAGTAAAGGCTTCCAAAGGAAAAGAGGTTGTATGAAACCATTTTCGAAATGGAGAATGGTCCTCATTTTCCAACAGATCGTTGAATGCAAAAAAGCCGCGTCCGCAGTGGTTGAAAACACCATCTATAATGATGCGAATATTATTACGGTGGGCAAGATCCAGTAAATTCTGAAAATCCTTGATATCCCCAAGCTTGGGATCGATTTTATAATAATCAGACGTGTTATAGCGATGGTTGGAAGTGGATTGAAAAATTGGATTTAAGTAGATAGCTGTAATACCCAGATCCAACAAATAATCAAAGTGATGCATGATCCCGAGAAAATCACCACCTTGAAAATCCCATAATGTCGGTGGATTGCCCCAGGGATGCACATTTTGTGGGTCATTAGTCGGATCGCCATTTGCAAAACGATCTGGAAATATTTGATAGAAAACAGAATCCGCTACCCAATAAGGTACTGTCATTTGCTAAAAATAATCCCAATGAATTGGTTACCCCGCGATGGAAATGCCAATTAGCCTACCTATGCCAAAAGTAAGGATAGCGGCAGCCAAACCTACAAGTACCTGCCTGATTCCTGAATAAAGAACCTTTTGTCCCGTCAGCAATGTAATTAAAGCACCCACCAGGAAAAGACCAAATGCGCTGATTGCCATACTGGCATAAATGGCAGCAGTACCATTCATGAAAATAAAAGAGACTATTGGAAATATGGCTCCAATTGCAAAGAGTACGAAAGACGTTAAGGCAGCAACCCAAGCCGATCCACCAAGTTCCTCGGGGTCTATGCCCAATTCCTCTCGTGCCAGCGTATCCAGAATATTTTGCTTATCTGCCATCATGTGAGCTGCCATTTCGCGGGCTCTCTCTTCCGGTAACCCTTTGGATTGGTAAATCAGAGCAAGTTCTTCCTGTTCTTCTTCAGGTGCACTTTCGATTTCTTCGGCTTCGATTTTAATTTGGTGTGCATATAACTCTCTTGAACTTTGAACCGACAACCATTCACCCAAAGCCATCGAGCCGGCACCAGCTAATAAACCCGCCAGACCAGCAATAAGAACATCATGACTTGAAAGATTAGCCCCGGCTACACCCATGACCAGGCTTAGGATGGAAACCAATCCATCGTTTGCACCTAAAACAGCTGCCCGGAGGGCGTTGCCTCCACCAGCACGATGCCGACCTTCAATTTTCGCTACAGCTCCACCAGATAAACCGCCTGTAAACTTGAGTGCTTCTGACAAAATGCGGGCGTGAGATTTCTCGTCCTTTGCCATAAAACCAGTTTCTAATTCGGGTTGATTGTTATATGCACGGCTGTCGGTTTTCTCATTTCCGGTTATGGTTGGGAGGACAAATTGCGTCCCAAATTTTCGAGCAAGTATCCCAAGGAATTGTGCTCGCCAACTTGGCTTTCTAGTGGGAACAGTTTCACCTGCGTCAGCTAATTTCATTTCCCAAATTTGGGCATGCTTGTCTTCGCTTTTTGAGAGGCGGCGATACACTTCTGCCAATTGTGCCTGGGATTCGTTTTCAGCCAGTGCGCGATAAAGTGAAGCACCATCTATTTCTTTCTGCCAATTTAACCGATAACGGGAAAGGTCAGCATTTTTCATAAGTGGTTAAAGAGCTCCCCAGCCGGCGTAACTACCTGTTTCGCCTAAATCCGCTTCGATACGTAGAAGTTGATTATACTTTGCTACTCGATCGGATCTCGCTGGCGCACCGGTTTTGATCTGGCCGGTGTTCAACGCAACTGCAATATCTGCGATAGTCGTATCTTCGGTCTCACCTGATCGATGCGAGGTTACAGCCCTCCACCCGGCTCTCTTACAGGTTTCTACAGCCTCCAAGGTTTCGGTTAATGTTCCAATTTGGTTTACTTTTACAAGCAGGGCATTGGCTGCTTTTTCATTTATTGCCTTCAGCACTCGCTCAGGATTAGTCACCAATAAATCATCACCAACGATTTGAAGTCGGTTACCTAGTTCGTGAACCATTAATTTCCAACCTTCCCAATCATCCTGCGCCAGTCCATCTTCAATGGATACGATCGGGAATTGATCTACCCAGGATTTCCAAAATTGAACCATTTGGTCGGATGTCAATTTCTTGCCTTCCCTCCGTAAATTATATGTCTTAGTTTCTTCATCATAAAGCTCGGAGGCTGCCGGATCAAGAGCAATAGCGATGTCAGCACCCCGGCCTGCTTTGAAACCGGCCTTTTCGATGGCAGTAAGAATAACTTCAATTGCCTCGACATTGGCCTTGAGGGCAGGCGCGTACCCACCCTCATCACCTACCAGTGTAGTATAACCACGTTCTTTAAGAACCGATTTGAGAGCGTGATATATCTCTGCTCCCCAGCAGAGACCTTCGGCAAAACTCGATGCGCCAAAAGGCATAACCATAAATTCTTGGGCATCTGTGGATTGCCAGGAGGTATGTGCCCCTCCGTTTAAAATGTTTAGCATCGGAACTGGAAGAATATGTGCTTGTACTCCACCAATATAACGAAACAAAGGAAGTCCGACAGAATTGGCGGCGGCCTTCGCGACTGCCAAGCTGACCCCTAAAATTGAATTGGCGCCTAGTTTGGATTTATTTGGAGTCCCATCCAAGTCCAAAAGCGCCAGGTCGACGCCCCGTTGGTCGGATGCATCCCAACCAATAATATGGTTTGCAATCGTGGTGTTGACATTTTCGACAGCTTTAAGGACACCTTTTCCAGCATAGCGATGCTTATCACCATCACGTAATTCCAATGCCTCATGAGTTCCCGTTGATGCTCCAGAAGGGACAGCAGCCCGTCCCCATGAGCCGTCTGCCAGTATGACTTCGACTTCCACGGTGGGATTTCCCCGAGAGTCAAGAATTTCCTGCCCGTTAATCAGGTCTATTGTCGTGTCCATTTACATCTCCCGTGTTAATACATATAGATATGTGAACTTTCGTGAAATTATAGTTTCAGAGGATATTATTGAGTATATCATCTGAAAATAATTAGAACACCGCTTCATAAGTTTTAATTTTAGCTCAGTTGAACGCATAAAGTATAATCCCATTTGTTAAGTTTGTTGGTAATTACTTGAATTTTATTGTAAGTTTGGAGGAAAGTCTGTGGTTGAAACAGAGAGTATTGTTGTCGATCCACGTATGCATACATATTACCCGCTGAAAGAGACCGGTTTTCATAGGTTTGTAGTCAACACTCTTCGAGTTTTGTTTAAAACCATAATGACCCTCGAGATTAGCGGTGAGGGCAATTTACCAATTGAAGGTGCGGTTATTGTAGCTGCAAATCATGTCACCAACTTGGATATATTTCCAATGCAATTGGCATTGAATCGCCCAATTTTCTTCATGGGCAAAGCGGAATTGTTTAAGTACCCTATTCTGCATTTTATTTTCCGAAACCTGGGTGCTTTCCCTGTTTACCGGGGGGAAAGGGATGAATGGGCAATAATGCATTCAACAAAAGTCCTTACTGCTGGCCAGGTGTTGGGCATGTTCCCAGAAGGCACCCGAAGCCGCGGGCGCGGATTGAGAGTTGCAAAAACAGGAGCCGCAAGACTGGCAATTGAACTTAATTGTCCCATTGTCACCATGGGAATTGATGGCAGTCATAAATTTTTTAAACAATTTCCCCGCAAGAACCGAGTACTGATAAAGATTGGAGAACCAATGTGGCCAGAATCAGGAGAATTACCTATAGGACTGACTGACAGGGTAATGTTCCAACTTGCAAATAATCTGCCTGAAGAATTACGCGGAGTCTATGCACAATCTCGGGAGTGAAGGCAATGACAAAATCAATTATTGCTGGCAAAAAAGCCAACCAGGTTTATTCATCATTTATTGGAGTTCCTGCTCTATGGGCAGCTGCCTTTACAAAAGAAAGAAAGAGGGGATGTGGGCGATTGGGACGTGATAGAAATTCTGGGTGGAATTGACTACCAACCATGAAAGGATGATCTGATAGTTCGGAAATTTCGACTAATTTATTGTCAGGAGATATCCCAGAAAATATCATTCCGGCGGATTCATACTCGTTGCGGTAAGCATTGTTAAACTCAAAACGATGACGATGCCGCTCCTCAACTTGAGGAAATTGGTAAGCCAGGGAGGCTTTGGTGCCTTTCTTCAAGACACAGGGGTAAAGCCCCAGGCGCATAGTTCCTCCCATGTCCGTGATCGCGCGCTGCTCAATCATCAAGTCGATCACGGGGTGGGTGGTAGTGCGATCGAATTCCGTGGAATTCGCGTCTTCATAACCGAGAATATTTCGCGCAAATTCAACACACATCAATTGCATGCCCAGACATAAACCCAAATAAGGTACTTTGTTTTCACGGGCATATTTGGCAGCTTGAATCTTGCCTTCAATCCCTCGGGAGCCAAAACCACCAGGTACAATAATACCATTAGCGTTTTTGAGCAACTCCCAACCTCTACCTTTTTCCAGGTCAGTTGCGTGTAGCCACTCAATCTCAATTTCAGTACCCAGCGCCAGAGCTGCATGCTTCAAGGATTCACGCACTGACATGTAAGCATCATGCAACTCTACGTATTTTCCTACCAATGCAATCCCAAGTGTGGGTTTTGGTTTTCTAACATTGGAAACCAGATGTTCCCACTCAGACCAATTGGGAGTAATTGTCGCATTCAAATTCAGTTTCTCGACAAGATAATCACCAACACCTGCTTTTTCAAGAAGCAAAGGAACTTCATAAAGAACGGGCGTGGTTTCCATGGGAATTACAGCCTTTTTCTCAACATCGCAAAAGAGGGCGATTTTGTCGAGCAATTCCTGTCCAATGGGTTGATCAGACCTTGCAATTATCATGTTGGGAGAAATACCAATAGACCGTAATTCTGCCACCGAGTGCTGAGTGGGTTTTGTTTTTAACTCACCCGCAGCTCCAATATATGGCATCCAGGTAACGTGAACAAAGAATGTGTTATCCCTGCCGACTTCGGTACGCATTTGCCGGAGAGCTTCCAGAAATGGCTGGGATTCAATGTCGCCAACTGTGCCACCAATTTCAACCAGAACAATTTCAGCACCCGAAGCTTTGGCTACCAACCCAATTCGGCGTTTTATCTCGTTAGTAATGTGAGGGATGACCTGAATGGTTCCACCCAGATAGTCTCCCCTGCGTTCTTTGGAGATCACTTCTGCATATACCTGGCCGGTAGTGAAGTTGCTGGCGCGACTTAACCGAATATCAATGAAGCGTTCATAATGCCCCAGATCCAGGTCGGTTTCAGCGCCATCATCCAGTACAAAGACTTCACCATGCTGATAAGGGCTCATTGTGCCTGGATCAACGTTTATGTAAGGATCCAATTTTTGAACAACTACTTTGAAGCCTCGTTCTTTGAGCAATAGGCCAATAGCCGCAGCAGTTACTCCTTTACCCACAGAACTGACAACTCCACCTGTAAAAAATAAATACTTGGTCGGCATCTTTACCTCACATATAAATAAAATAATGAAGCGGGGAGGGCCGATTTCGGCGCCCTCCCCGGCTTGGGTGTGCGTTTTGTAAATAGTGGGAAGAAAGTAGTGGTAATCATCCTACCAATTTAACTAAATCTTCGGATGCGCGGCGCATCTCGAGAAAGACTAAACCCAACTTGGCTTCCTGGCTGGCAAGAGCAGTAATTACCGCCTCTTTACCGACTGATGTAAGGACAATAAAACCTGCGTCCCCACGGATATAAACTTGCTCGAGAGAACCCCTCCCGAGTTCATTGGCGATACGTTCACCCAGGCTTAACATAGCAGCTGACATGGCTGAGACACGATCTTCTTCGATGTCCGTAGTTAAAGCTGATGCCATAATTAGCCCATCCACTGAAACAACAGCAGATGCTTCAATGTGTGGTGCGGCAGCTTGCATCGTTCGTAACCTTTGGACCATTAGATCGCTGCGGGATTGACTCATGAATATTCCTCGTGAGTTTATATTTATGTTCAGTTTACCATAGAATTACACGCCATTAAGATGTTTATCGCCAAAATAATGACGGAGAGGGGAATGAAGGAGAGAAAAATAATAGGCTGTAAGATAACTGGATTTCTAAAAATGATCCCAACGGTCAAAGAGGAAAATGCTGTAAAAATATTGTTGACCCCACTCCACCTTCATGTTAAACTGAGCTGTTATCGAGTTTTCATCGAAAACAATGAATACACAATCCAATTGAAACCCAAGTTCATTTGGAAAGGTGAATCAGAAATGTGGAATTGGAAACTGTCTTTAATAATTGCGCTGGCACTATTTACTTGCGGTGCGGAATCCCTTCCGGAAATTGTTGCCCAAACCAGTGAAGGAGTATCGATCTCTTCACCGACACAGGATGAAGTACTAACCGGTGTGGTTCCTATTTTTGGGACAAGTGAAATTATTGGATTCGTTCATGCAGAAGTTGCTTTCGCTTATGGGACGGATTCACCAAATACCTGGTTCCCAATTTCCAATTCGGACATGAGTGTCAAAGCCGGGCTCCTGACGAATTGGGATACAACAACAATTACAGATGGAGACTACAAGCTCCGTTTACGAGTTATTTTGGAGGATGATTCGATTCAGGAATTTGTGATTTCTCATGTGTTTATTCGGAATTACGCTCATTCCGAAACATCAAGTCCAACAGCAACGCCGGTTTTAGTTTTCCCATCCGCTACTATACCAAGCTCGACCATTACCCCCGTAGTGTTACCAACAGACTTGCCGGAGAACCCACTTGTTTTATCTCCAAAAGAAATAATTACGAGCGTAATTTATGGTTTCGTAGTCATAATTGGTTTGATAATAATTTCGAGTATTTATTCCCGTTGGCAACATAAATAGTAGAGGCTCATTTATTATGTCTGAAACACTATTAATTGTGGGGTTGGGCAATCCTGGACGTGTGTATCGTGAGAATCGGCATAATGTCGGTTTTATGATGATTGATTCTCTGGCGGTGCGTTTAAAATTATCTTTCAGCCGGCTTCAATTTAAGGCTTTGGTCACATCTGGTGATTATAGAGGCACTAAATTAATCCTGGCAAAACCGCAAACATACATGAATCTTTCAGACCAGGCGGTTGTTTCTCTATTAAAATTTTATAAGCTGCCTCTGAATAATTTTCTTGTAGCTAATGATGATTTGGATTTGCCAGTTGGTACCATCCGCATTCGCCCATCTGGCGGATCTGCTGGGCAAAAAGGGATAAATTCAATCATTGAGAACCTGGGAACACAGGATTTTCCCAGATTGCGCCTCGGAATTGGCCGTCCACCTGGTCAAATGGAGGTTGCGGATTATGTGTTGCAAAATTTTAGCAACGGTGAAATTGGATTGGTTAATGAAATGGTGCAGCGAGCAGTGGATGCAGTGTTATTGTTTTCTGAAAAAGGACTGAATGCAGCTATGACCAAATATAATGGCCAAATTTCCGGGGAATAACTTAATAACAAGGTTTACTGCTTCTTGTTTGAACTTGTTATTATCGAATTACTCACAAATATGATGATTAATGTTCAGATATTTACTCAATAATATGCAGGCAAGACGATGGAATTAATTATTAATTCGATAAAGAATCTTGATGGCTATCAACACCTGGTTGCTCAGCTCAAATCAGCAGCAGGCTGTCATGCAATCGGTTTACCCAGATCGGCACGATTGCCGATTTTGGCTACTCTCTACTCGGATTTAAAGAATCCTATTTTATTAATAACAGACCGTGCAGACCACGCACGCTCACTGGTGGATGAATTAGTGTTCTGGTTACCGGCTGCAAAAATTAAATTATTTCCAGAACCAACTCCTTTATTTTATGAAAATGCTGGCTGGGGGCAGGCAACCCGCCTGGAACGCATTCAAGCTTTGATCTCGCTGGCAAGGTACCATCTGCCATTTGTAAGGAAACCTGAGATTCCACCAATAATTGTTGCGTCTGCCAGAGCTTTGATGACGCGTACCATGACACGGCGTGAATTTCTCAAGGCAACTGCAATAATTAAAAGCGGACAAATCCATGTTTTAAAGGATCTTCTGGTAGCGTGGGTTCGAATTGGTTATAAACCAGCAGATACCGTACTCGAGCCGGGTCAAATTTCCCATCGTGGTGGGTTATTGGACATTTGGCCGCCCGATGAAATATTTCCTGTTCGCCTGGATTTCTTTAATAACGAGGTGGAAAATATTCGCAGGTTTGACCCGGTCAGCCAGCGGACCGTTGAAAAAGTGGATGAAATTGTGGTAACTCCTGCAAGGGAGTACATACTACCTGATGTGATCAATGAAGAGGATGCTTCGAATATAGAATTTTCGGAATTTGACATCCCTGTATTACATCCTATGCCTGCGAGCTTACTGGATTATCTTCCCCGGCAAGCCAGCATAATGGTAAATGATCTTGGAATGCTGGCCAGCCAGGTGGCAGATCATGAAGAGGCAGCAATTAAGCTGAGGCTGGAAAGCCTTGAAGAGGGGATTCTTAACTCTGATTTCCCAATACCTTATGTTTCCTGGACTGAAATTGCCGATGACCTGAACAACAAACCCTGCCTGGAATTAGGGAGATCTTCGATTGAAGTTGATGCATCCTATACCGAGCGGAGAGACTTGGAAAATTTAGCCACAGTATTCTCTCCTGGAGAACGATTTGCGGGTCGGTTAAAACCATTTATCGCACATGTTGACACTCTAATAGGCGAAAAAGCCAAGGTTGTGATCGTTTCGCGTCAAGTCAGACGCCTGGAAGAATTATGGTTTGAGAACCCCGAACATAAGGAAGAACCACAAGCACCCCTGTTTATTGAATCTTCCTTATCCGAAGGCTGGTGTTTAAAGGTGCCGGGAAAAGAGACCGTTCACCTGTTAACAGATTCGGAGATCTTCGGGTGGGTGCGCCCTCAAGCGCGCATGCGTCCACAGATATCAGCGGAGACACCGGAAACGGTTTACGCAGATTTGACTCCGGGTGATTGGGTTGTACACGTTGATTATGGGATTGGCCGCTTCACAGGATTGGTGGAGCGTTCACTGGATGGACTGGAACGAGAATTTCTGAGTGTGGAATACAAAAACGGTGACCAGGTTTTTGTGCCAATCCACCAGGCTGACCGGATAACGCGCTACCTGGGAGCCAGCGGGGGAGATCCAGCGCTTGGGCAATTGGGGACACAAGAATGGCAGGAAACCAAGCGCAGGGCGAAACAGGCTGTTCAAGAGGTTGCTTCCGAATTGTTGGATTTGTATGCTTCCCGCCATGTGGCAAAAGGATTTGCGTTTAGCAAAGATAATGCCTGGCAATCCGAATTGGAAAACAGCTTCCCTTATGTTGAAACCACGGATCAAGTACGTGTTATTGAGGATGTCAAGATGGATATGGAATCAACGCGGCCCATGGACAGGTTGTTATGCGGAGATGTGGGTTATGGCAAAACGGAAGTAGCACTCCGGTCGGCTTTTAAGGCAGTGATGGATGGAAAACAGGTGGCTGTATTGGTGCCAACGACTGTTTTAGCTCAACAACATTATGATACTTTTCGACAACGTCTGGCAGCTTTTCCAGTAAGCGTGGAAATGTTGTCCCGCTTTCGAACACAAAAAGAACAAGGCTCAATTTTGTATGGCCTGGCTCAAGGGGCTGTGGATATTATTATTGGCACCCACCGCTTGATCCAGGCGGATGTCGAATTTAAAGACCTTGGACTGGTGATCATTGATGAAGAACAACGTTTTGGTGTCACTCATAAGGAATACTTAAAACGACTTCGAAACGAAGTGGATGTGTTGACATTAACGGCGACACCGATCCCGCGCACTTTGTATATGGCGCTTACGGGAGTGCGGGATATCTCTCAACTAAATACCCCACCCGAAGAACGTCTGCCGGTCGTCACCCATATCGGTCCATACTCGCAAAAGTTGGTGCGGCAAGCCATCCTGCGAGAGCTGGATAGAGGTGGGCAGATATTCTTTGTACACAACCGCGTTCAAACCATCGATGCAATGAAAATGCATTTAAATAAACTGGTTCCTGAAGCACGCGTTGAGATCGGGCATGGTCAGATGCCCGAGCAACTACTGGCGGCTGTGATGCGAAACTTCAATGCGGGGCAGGTGGATATTTTATTGTGTACATCCATTATAGAATCCGGTTTGGATATTCCAAATGCTAATACACTGATCGTGGATCGCGGGGACACTTTTGGCTTGGCTCAGCTTTACCAGTTGCGTGGGCGGGTGGGTCGAGGAGCGGTAAGAGCATATGCTTATTTTTTCAGGCATCGCAAAAAACCACCTACCGTTGAAGGACAGGAGCGCCTGGATGTGATCGCAGAGAATACACAACTTGGCTCCGGTTATTCCATTGCAATGCGTGACCTTGAAATGCGCGGCGCTGGAGAATTGCTGGGGAATCGCCAGCATGGTTATATAGCTTCGGTTGGCTTTCACCTTTATACGCGCCTGCTGGCTGCAGCGGTTCGGACGCAGCGGCGTGCGCGGGGCATGCCTGTAACTGTGGAGGAAAATAATTTTCTTCAAGAAATGGGTGTTCCTGTGAATGTTGACTTGCCATTGGCAACAGGTATTCCTTCCAACTATATCCCTGACCAAAGCTTGCGCTTGCGCCTGTACAGGAGATTGGCTGGTATTAAAGATGAAGCCTCCCTGGATGCATTAGGGGCAGAATTCAGTGATAGATTTGGAGAGCCCCCGGAAATGGTTTTGAATCTCTTCTACCAGATGCAGGTCAAGCTGAGGGCAGAGGCGGCTGGATTGGCTTCGATCAGTTTCGATTCGGGTCAAGTTGTATTAAGATACCCCCTGGTACAGAACGGGGGTGAGAATGATGGAGCGGATAAGACGAAGCATCGGTTGAAAGATATCGGACCAGGTATACGTAGTGGAAAAAATGCCTACTGGTTGGCGATTGGCAAAGAGTTGGATTGGCGGGAAAGGTTATTAACTACGTTAACTGCCATCAGGAACCAGGATTAATTGAGACATTATTATTTTTGCCATTGCGACACCGTCCCGGTGTTCTTCCGGGAAGGAGTGCAGCGACTGACCCTGGCACCAGTATTTCTGTCATTGCGAGCGAAGCGCAGCAATCCCAGAATTGGATGAGGAGATTGCCACGTCCCCGCTACGCGGTTCCTACGCACATCGTCCACGTAGGGGAATGATAGATGGCTTGGCAATTGCCACACCATCTGTCCCCAAGGATTGGAAAGGTTAAATAAATATGGATTTTAAACTTCATGCTCCTTTTATTCCCACCGGTGACCAGCCGGAAGCCATTCGCCAGCTAGTGGATGGCATTGAGAGGGGATTCAAGCATCAGGTGCTGTTGGGGGCTACGGGAACGGGTAAAACTTTCACAATCGCATCCCTGATCGAAAAGGTTCAAAAACCTGCCATCATCATGGCGCATAACAAAACCCTGGCAGCCCAGTTGTATGCTGAATTTCGGGATTTCTTCCCCGAGAACGCAGTTGAATATTTTGTATCTTATTATGATTATTACCAGCCGGAAGCATATGTGCCGCGCCGTGACCTGTACATCGAGAAGGAGACCGACATTAACGTGGAGATTGAACGATTGCGCCTGGCTGCAACCGCTTCCCTCATTTCCCGCAAAGATGTCATCATTGTGGCTTCGGTCTCATGTATTTATGGTCTGGGCAACCCGGAAGAGTTCGGAAAGGGTATGGTGCAAATGCGCGTAGGCGAGATACAACGCCGGAACGCACTTATTCGGCAGTTGATCGAAGCGCAATACCAAAGAAATGACCTCGAGCTGAAGCCGGGAGTGTTCAGGATTCGTGGCGACACGCTTGAGATCATACCGGCTTACCAGGAAAAACGAGGCTACCGGATCACGTTTTTTGGAGATGAAATTGAACGCATTCTGGATTTTAACCCGCTGACGGGCGAGATCTATTCCGAGCCGGATGAAATTTCGATCTACCCGGCCAAACAATTCATCGCCCCGGAGCATAAGGTTAAAGAAGCCATCATCGATATCGAGAATGAACTTGAAGAACGCATCAAGTATTTCAAAGACAACGAAAAATATCTGGAAGCGCAGCGCATTGAACAACGCACCCGCTATGACCTGGAAATGCTGAGAGAGGTGGGCAGCTGTGCGGGGATTGAGAATTATTCCAGGCCGCTTGACCGCCGGGCACCGGGTACGGCCCCATGGACTTTGATCGATTATTTTCCCTCGGATTACCTGCTGGTGCTGGATGAAAGCCACATGACTGTCCCCCAGGTGCGCGGCATGTATCATGGCGACCGCACCCGCAAGGAAACCCTGGTGGAATATGGTTTCCGCCTGCCTTCTGCCATGGATAACCGGCCCCTGAAATTCCATGAATTTGAGCAGCACATGGGTTTCGTGATCTATACGACCGCCACACCGGGGCCGTATGAAATGGAACATGCTGACCAGGTGGTGGAACAGATCATCCGTCCCACCGGGCTGGTGGACCCGGAAGTGGAGATCCGGCCGACCAAAGGCCAGGTGGATGACCTGGTAAAAGAGATCCGTGCCCGCGTGGAGGCTGGACAAAGAGTCCTGGTGACCACCTTAACCAAGCGCATGTCGGAAGACCTGGCCGATTACTTGTTGGAGTTGGGCATCAAAGTACATTACCTGCATTCGGAGGTGGAAACCCTGGAGCGCATCGGCATTTTGCGCGATCTCAGGCTGGGCGTGTTCGATGTAATTGTGGGCATCAACCTGCTGCGCGAGGGGCTGGACCTGCCGGAAGTATCCCTGGTGGCCATCCTGGACGCGGACAAGGAAGGTTTTTTACGCTCGGGGACTGCCCTCATTCAAACCATTGGGCGGGCAGCCCGGCATGTCAATGGACGCGTGATCATGTATGCCGACCGGATCACCGACTCGATGAAACGTGCCATTGACGAGACCGACCGCCGGCGTGAAAAGCAGGTTGCGTATAACCAGCAGCACGGCATTGTGCCGGTGGGCATCATGAAGGCTGTGCGCGACCTGACCGAAGAGATCAGCTCGCAGCGGGTGGGAGAAGAAAAAGGGGAGTACAAGGTCAAGCGTGGCTCGGACGGGTTTTCTAAACAGGAACTGACCCGAATAATTGCTGAACTGGATAAACAGATGAAAGCCGCCGCCAAAAACCTGGAATATGAAAAAGCAGCTGTCCTGCGTGACCAGATCTTTGAGATGCGGGGTATCCTGGCGGAAGAATCCAATTTACCACCCTGGAAGATAATCAAGCTATTGGCAGGGGAAGAGTGATAAGAGAATAGAGAGAGGCATAACCCTATAAGAAAACATGAGAAAAGCGAGCCATTATTACACGACTCGCTTTTCTTTTGGCTAAATAAAATTGGCACTTACTGGTTCAATTCAAGCCGGGGGTCGTATGGACCATCCCAATTTTCGCCCCCGTTGTAGATGATATTTGTACTTCCAGTCCCGGTCAGTTCAACTGTATAACCAATTATTTGGGCATTGATTGTAGTTCCATCTTCAGTACCGTTGATTGTGATGGGCGCCGCGGGTGCCAAAATGGTTCCAACAATTGTCCAATCAGTATTCCCGTTAAATGTAATAGAACTGGAGTTGGTCATGGGCATAAAAATTAACAACCCATTATATTTACAGGGGATGGAAGTGGGAGCTAATGCACACTCCTCAGACGTAGGTGAAGGAGCTGTGAGATATATTCCTTCATCACTTCCTGTCCAACTTATTCCACCTGTCATGACCGCAATTGTGACACCTTCCCCCCAAAGTGTATCAGAATTACGAATATTGAAATTTTTGCTGTCCGCGTAGACACAATATAAACCGGGTCTCATCTCCGTCACACCTGAAGGAGGAAATTCTCCATACCAATTGCCTGGGTAAATTACTTCGCCATCCTGATGTGCGGGAGGGTCTTGTTTGTCACAGTCTAATTCGGGCTTAGGTAAGGTGTAATCAGGTGGATAAGCAACCTGGGTGGCTCCAGTTGTGATCCCCTCAACGGGAATATTTATAGCGCCATCTGAATATTGGATACCACCTACAGATGTAAGCGATGGAGCGGTTAAGGATGCATGAGCAGCATGGTTAAAGAAAGCTGCATCAGGGCAATCTGAATTTACAAAAACACCTCCAAGAGTCAGGATTGCATCGGCAGTACCTTGATATTTGACGGCTTGGCACTCGTGTGGTGCCAGAGCCACGATAGAGTTTCCGTCGTACAATATTGAGCTATAAGGAGGTTCAGCATATGCCACGGCCTCCACACAACTGTGCGTCTGGCTGAACTCCTCCCCCAAAACTTGAGCGAAATAAGTATCCACTGTGATGTTGATCTTCACCTGGATATACTGATCAGAAATATCCGTAATTCCATCTTCTGCATAATAAGGTTCATAAGTTTCACCTTTGCAATTGGTTCCAGGGGGTCTGGCGATCACAACACTGTTTGAGGGATCCATATTGTATCCATTTTTTTCTACTAAATTGATACCTGCCTGATGCCAGTCGGTGCCATCGCCGTCCTCCGCCAGAATGATGTCACCAGCAGGAGTCATAAACATATCTTCCACATATTCAAGCGCTGCCGCCATGGCAGATGTATCGGCTGCATTTTGAGCGCGGCGACGTTCTGAGAATGCATTGCCTCCATCGATGGCAAGGGCAGTGATGCCTACCAAGCCGACGATCCCGAGTGCGATCAGGATGAGAGCCTGGCCTTTTTGAGGATTATTTTTCTTAATCATTTTAACTCCTTATTCGCAAGCCTCAGTGAGAATTACGTTCGTTACGCTGGCATGAAGTGGGATGGTCTGGCTGCCAATTATTGTACCTATGAGAGGCATTGTTAAATTATAGTGGTAACGAACTGTGACAGTAATTTCATTACCTGTACATGTTTCACCTGGAAAATTAACGCAGATACTATCCGGGCTGTCCTGCAAAAAAGGGGAGCAATCCAGAACGAAAGTGCTAAAATCTACAGGAGTATCTGACGAATTTTGAACACGTTCCACAATCGAGTCGGTGTTTTTAGGGTCGATTGAACCATACATGGCACCCTCCTGGGCGGCATCTCGCAGGGCAATGTAATCCAAGAAAGCACTGCCCAGGTCAAAGGCACCAGCCAGAAGGGTAAGTAAAATGGTAATTGTCAAAGCCAATTCGACCAGGCTTTGGCCTTTTTGTGGGCGGGACTCGCGATTGGATCGGATGAAAAAATTGCCAGTTTGTGAGTTCATGGGTTTTGCAAAGGGTTTGTTGATTCAACGTAATAACTATTTATTCCATCACTTCCCAGGATGGATATTTCGACAGTTATTCCGGTGACACCTTTTTTGGAAAATGTCAGTGACATATTCGATAAACCTGGATCAAGTGTCCAGCTGACTGGCGTTATATTCTTTCCATTACAATAAGTATTATTTGGTTGAGACTCCTCTGTCCAAACATTGCCACCAAGAGTAAATCCAGTGAGGTTAGGTTGAGTAATACAACTCTTACCACCTCCCCAAGTAATATTTATGTTGGATATAGATAAATTAGATGATGTATGGTTATTGAGCGTCCAAGGACCTGCAGTATAAGAAGTATTTAGAGCATCTGGAAATGGTCCCGAATGAGTGACCGGGTAAAGAATGATCGCACCACCCACCGGGGTACATTCATTTGTAAAACTCGTTGATATCTGAAAAAGACCAGCCAAGGGGTCATTGGAAAATTCGAATATAAAAGGGTGAGAACCTGGTGCTAGAGGTGCGCCATTACCGGGTATATTTGCAGTGGGCGCTGGGTATCCGATGGATAGTAAATTTACTCCATCAATGGTGATTTGATCCAGGTTACCACTACCTGCAGGCCATGTAAGAGAAATATTGTCAACCTTTGTAGTGATTGAGTTTTCAATCACCCATGTAAACTTGGTGTAAAAAGAGTCAACTTGCGGGGGGATAGTAGTGATCACGCAAGCTGGTGGAGGATTCACGCAGTTGCCATCAACTATTATCAAGGGGGGCGGCGGGGTTGCCTGGGAACCGATTATATTCGGACATACATCTGGAATAGCAGGGTCATTTATGCAAGTGCCATCGACATCAAACACCATACCACTGGGGATAGTGGATTGGACACCAGCGAGATTTGGACATACGTCTGTCCCCGTATCTGCAACGCAATTGCCATCGACATCAAACACCATGCCGCTGGGTATGGCAGCCTGGACTCCAAGAATATTCGGGCAAACGTCAGTCTCTCCGGCGCCTCCATTGGTGCCCACCCAGGGTTTTGGCACTGGCACGCTGCCCATAAGGGTATGGGAATTGGATGACGAAAGAGTGCGTTCAGTTAATGGGATAATGCTGACGATCGGGATAAAATCACCTGAAACGGAAACGTTGATACGATCGCCCATAGTCGCAGAAGTGGGAGGCGTTAATCCGCTCTGACAACCACCACCAGAATCATACGTGATGACAATATTGGAATCATCTATCACACCCAGGAAATCTACCTTTTGAGCAGCCGAGCGAATTCCGATACAGTCCGCATAGCGCAGGGAGCTTTCTAATGCGTTTTCCCCTGTTGCAGAACCGTAACGTACTGCTTCCCGGCTGGCGGTGGTGATCGTCATATAAATGAAAACCATTCGTCCAACTTCCAGTAACCCAAAAACAAGCATCATTAAAATCGGTAAAACCAAGGCAAATTCGACCATGCTTTGCGCCCGGTTTGAACGTTTATTGTTTATATTCATGTGTTTCATTCCAGATCTCCATCAAATCTGATAAGTCTAGTCTTATTATATCTTCTTTCTTAAAGAATTACAAATAGACAAATGTACTACATTGTTGGTGTTCTTAAAGTCGCAACTTATTATTCAGTGTCTTTGCGAGACCGGCGTTCTATGCCGGTCGTGGCAATCTCCTCGCCACATAGAGGATTGCTTTTGGCTGGGGAGAGCATCCAGCCATCGCAACGACAATACAGATGGCTATAAGAACGCCGTGATGTACTACATTTGTTGGTATTGAAAAATGTTAAATTTCGTTGTGTTTTGGCATCCATTTTATTAAACTTCCGGGAGTATGGCAGAGATCCAGTTGGGAAAATAGAGTAAGAACAAGGCAGAAAGGATAAAAAAGGGTCCATAGGCAATAAATACCATCATGGACCTGTATTTTCTGGTGATGATCAAGCCTAGAATGAGCAGCAGACTGAATACGCCGGCCAGCAGAATTCCCATCAAAAGATTGAACCAGATCAATGGCCAGCCCAGCAGCAAACCCAACAGTGTAGCCAGAGTGACATCCCCGGAGCCGAGCGCTTCTTCGCCGTCCTGCGCGCTCCCGAGACGCTTGTTTCGAATGCGGGAGAACAGGATACCCACAAGGTAAAAGAAGAACATGATCCCAAAGCCTGCCGCCGCTCCCAAAAGCGTTTCCTGCCAGGAGCGCACATGCAGACCTGCCAACAGGAATAAAACCAGTCCGATCAGGCTTAGGGGGCGCAGCACCAGGCGGGTTTCAAAATCGATCAGCGCCACCAGGAATAAATATACAAAAATGACATACCCATACCAAAATCCCAAACCGGCAGGAGGTGACATCCAGATATACAGGGTAAACGCAACGCAGATCAGGATCACCAGGTAAACTCTGGGAGAGGGCGCTTTCTGGCATTGCGGGCACCGTCGAAAAAGTAAATAATCTTTCCAATGCAGATTGGCCTGGCAGGCAGGGTTTTTGCAAGCTGGGCGGGTTAGTTTCAGATCATCCGGCAAAACATCCGCGAGATAATTGATCAGGTAACCAGCCAGGAGACCGAGCAAAACAGGAAAAATTAGAGAAAAATCCATATGAACATTATAGCAAAAATCAAGCTAAAAAATTGAACTTAAGGAAATTGGAAGGTCTTCCTTAAGCACAGGGCTTTCATAAAATCCATTGGCAAAATAAAATTATTTTGTCATTCCCCTAAGGGGACGATGTGCGAACCGCCGAAGGCGGTGACACTTGCACCTGCATGCAAATACAGGTGAGCAATCTCCCTGCTTGCCAGGAGACTGCTTCGTCGGGCAAGGAACGCCCTCCTCGCAGTGACAAGCGACCTTGCGAAATTCGTAACTGTAGGCAAGTTATAGGTTGGCAAAACCGCTAAAACGGCATAAAATCCAGGTGCAAGAAAAAATGGAGGCAGCAATGGAAAAATTCATCATCGAAGGCGGGAATCCTCTGAGCGGTGAAGTCACCCCGGCTGGCAACAAGAACGCAGCCTTACCCCTTCTGGCGGCCTGTTTGCTGACTGAGAAAGAAGTGATTCTGCATAACGTCCCGACCATTCGGGATGTGCTTGATATGCGAAATTTGATCGAAAGCCTTGGCGTGGAGATCACGGACCTGGGTGCAGGCTCGTGGCGCGTCACAGCCCGCACGATCCGCCCGGCAGATCTGAACCCGGATGTGTGCCGGAAGATCCGTGCCTCCATCCTGCTGGCCGGGCCGATGACTGCCCGGGTGGGTGAACTTCGCCTGCCACCTCCCGGGGGCGACATTATTGGCAGGCGCAGGCTGGATACGCATATCCTGGCCTTGCAGGCCCTGGGTGCTAAAGTGGAATACAAGCGCATGTTTGAGTTTTCAGCGCATGGTTTACACGGTGCGGACATTCTCCTGGATGAAGCCAGCGTCACCGGCACAGAAAACGCCATCATGGCTGCTGTGTTGGCAAAAGGGACGACCATCCTCAGGAATGCGGCATCTGAGCCACATGTGCAGGAGTTATGCCGGATGCTGAATGTGTTTGGGGCGGATATTGAGAATATAGGTTCAAACACGCTTCTGATCCATGGAGTTGATCATCTGCACGGTGGTGAGTTTTCGATCGGCCCCGACTACCTTGAGGTGGTCAGTTTTATTGGGGCCGCGGTGGTGACGGGTGGTTCCGTCCGCATTAAAAATGCCGCACCCGAATATTTGAACATGGTCCGCATGGTGTTCAATCGCATGGGCGTTGATTGGAGGGTGGAAGGCGAGGATATTAATGTCCCGGCCGGGCAGGCATTGAAGATCCAGCCTGACCTGGGGAATGCAATACCGGAAATCAAGACCAATGTCTGGCCGGCGTTTCCCACCGATCTGATGAGCATTGCCATTGTTGTGGCCACGCAGGCTACCGGCAGCATATTATTTCATGATTGGATGTATCCCAGCCGGATGTATTTTACTGACAAGCTGGGAGGTATGGGAGCCCAAATCGTGTTATGCGATCCGCACCGCTGTATCGTGCAGGGACCGACCCCCTTATTCGGTGAAAAAATGGAAAGTCCGGATATCCGCGCGGGCATGTCCTTGATGATCGCAGCCCTGGCAGCCCAGGGTAAATCCACGATAAGGAACATTGAGCAGATCGATAGAGGTTACGAAAATGTGGACGGGAAATTACGAAACCTGGGTGCTAAAATCGATAGAATAAGAGATTGAATTATTAACAAAACAAGGACCTCTTCTCGTAAGAAGTGACCCTTGTTTTGTCATTTAATGATGAAATTCAATTTGTGTCTAATCAAAGCTGTCATTGCGACACCGTCCCGGTGTTCTTCCGGGAAGGAGCGTAGCGACTGACCCTGGCACCAGCCCGCCAGGGCAGGTGCGCAATCCCAGCATTGAATGAGGAGATTGCCACGCTCGAAAAGCACTCGCTCGCAATGACGGAAGGCGGGGAGATTGCCACCCTAAAAAGCATCGGGGTCTTCGGCGTCGCTGGGAGGATACGATAAGCCAGTGCGTATGTGCTCCTCGCACATATATTTTTTGTGTCATCGAGAGCATATACATTCAATTTGCGGAATGGATAAATAAGGTCTACTGTTTGGGTTGGGCAGAGACATCCAGGAATTGAGCCACGGCCTCGCGTAACATTTTTTCTGGAAGTGCACCCACCTGGCGATGTACAATCTTGCCATTAAAAACGAACAACATGGTTGGGATCCCCTGGACTCCATATTTCATAGCCCATTCGGGATTTTCATCAGTATTGACTTTGGCAACTAAGACTTTACCCGCATTTTCTTTGGCAATTTTGTCCAGCATGGGGCCAACCATTTTGCATGGGCCACACCAGGGTGCCCAGAAATCAACGATTACCGGCAAGGGATTTTCCAGGACGGTCTTTTTAAAAGCAGCATCAGTAACATGAACAGGTTCCATAATTTTAATTACTCCTTGTGTCGATGGTTTCACCAGGTTTCAATATACGATAATCGGATTTTATGCGAGCGGATTTTCCGAGCATGATACTGACTGAACAATATTTTTCTTCGGACAATTGGATCGCTTGTTCGACATCTTTAGTTTTGATGCTTTCACCCCATAAAAGATACATAACATTGATATCTGTCCAGATCATGGGGTAAGTATCGTTCTTCATGGCTTCAATTTCGACTTTGAAATCAACCAGTTCGATCTTCTTTTTTTGAAGAATGGAGACAATATCCATGCCTGTGCAGCCAGCCATTCCAACCAGGAGCAGCTGCATGGGTCCGACCCCGGGTACGTTATTGAGGGTCCCCATCTGAACCTGGCCTCCAGCCTCATTTTCCCCGATGAAATTCATGTCGCCTTTCCAAGCAGCCGTAATTTTTGTCCATCCTTCTGCCATAATCCCTCTTTTCATAAAAAAGACGTAATCTAAAAATGGATTCTTGGTTAAGTCGTACAAAAGTATAACATAAATGCGCTATGATATAATCTGCCCGCCATGGTTGAAATATTCAGTCGTTGGAAGACAGGTCTCTCTCGAAGTAGCAAAGCTGCCTTTGGGAGGGTTGCCAGTTTGCTTGGGGCAAGCGAAATTGCTGCGGATACCTGGAATGAGCTGGAAGCCATCCTTATCCAGGCCGACCTGGGGATCCATACCACCCAGACGATTTTGACTTCATTACAGGCAAGTGTACGATCCAAAGGGATCATCAAGGCAGCCGAACTCAGGCCATTGCTGGAATTGGAATTGCGGTCCCGGCTGGGAAATCCACCAAGCATAGAATTTGATACGCGGCCTTATGTTATTTTGCTGGTAGGTGTCAATGGATCAGGTAAAACCACCAGCATAGCCAAGTTGGGATATAAATTTGCCGCAACTGGTAAAAAAATACAATTGGTGGCGGCGGATACATTTCGTGCTGCTGCTGTAGACCAACTCCAGGTCTGGGCTGAAAGGCTGAACCTACCGATCGTATCTGGACAGGCAGGTAGTGATCCCGGGGCAGTTGTCTATGATGCCTTGCAATCTGCGACCGCAAAACAGGTGGATATTGTGCTGGTGGATACAGCCGGAAGATTGCACACACGCTTCAACCTGATGGAAGAGCTTAAAAAGGTAGTTCGTGTTACTGGGAAAGCCTTGGATGGAGCGCCACATGCAACCTGGCTGGTCTTGGATGCCACGACCGGCCAAAATGCACTGCTGCAAGCGCGAGCCTTTAAAGAAGCAGTAAATATTACCGGGGTCATCCTGGCAAAGCTCGATACTTCGGCAAAAGGTGGTATGGTGTTTGCCATCCAGGAAGAACTTGGGTTACCTATTCTTTTTGCTGGTTTGGGCGAAGCGCCAGATGATCTACAGTCCTTTGATCCGGATGCTTTTGTGAAGAGCATATTAAATACTTAATTTAGCGATAGTAGATTTGGAGGAAGTATGCAAGATTTATTAGATAGATTATCCATGGCGGAATCGACAGTATTGCAGTTAATGGAGCGTCTTTGACGTTGCTGGAGCAGAATCGTCCATCATAGAACTGGAAAAAGAAATTCAATCTCCCGATTTTTGGGATAACTCTACTTATGCCCAAGGGGTAATGAAAAAAACTACTGCGTTAAGAAACGATATTGAATATTGGCATCACTTTTTGCATAGACTCCGTGATACCAGGGAATTGGCAGCGCTGGATGACCAAAGTCTTCGGATCGATCTGGAAAAAGAAACCGAGGAATTGGAAAAAGAAGTGGAAAAACGGTCATTTACTGCAATGCTCTCGGGCAAATATGATTCAGACGACGCAATTTTGGCCATTCATGCAGGCGCTGGCGGGACAGATTCTCAAGATTGGACAGAAATGCTGATGCGCATGTACCTGCGCTGGGCAGAGATGCGGCATTTTGAAACGGAAGTAATGGATATTACGATGGGGGAAGAAGCGGGTGTAAAGAGCGTAACCCTTTCTGTAAAAGGGCGATATGCTTACGGGTATCTTCGCTCAGAAAAAGGGGTTCACCGATTGGTGAGATTATCCCCATTTGATTCTGCGCACCGCAGGCATACCTCTTTTGCCCTGGTGGAGATCTTACCTCAAATCGCATTTGACAGCCATGAAATTCAAATTGATCCTGGGGATTTGAAAATCGATGTTTTCAAGTCATCCGGGGCAGGTGGACAGAATGTACAAAAAACCTCAACTGCAATCCGGATTACGCATATTCCCAGTGGTCTGGTAGTTACCTGTCAAAATGAACGCTCGCAAACTCAAAACCGTGAAAATGCAATGCGGGTGCTGATGGCGCGCCTTGTGGAAATCCAACAGGCGGAGAAAAGCGAAGAAATCGCGATTCTGCGAGGGGAATATACGAAAGCTGAATGGGGCAGCCAGATCCGCTCTTATGTCCTGCATCCTTATCAGATCGTAAAGGATCATCGCACCGAATATGAAATGGGAAATGCCCAGGCAGTATTAAACGGAGATCTGGATGATTTCATGGAAGCTTATTTAAGCCAGGAAAAGTAAAATTGCTGGTTGTGGATTGGCGGCTGAGTTGCTACTTGACGCACCTGTACATCACCGCTATAATCAGCCCGCTTGATTCGGGATTTGGAACCATTTGTTAGCATTCATCTCGGAAAGCCAAATATTAAAAAAGAAGAAACACTTAAGGAGTAAGGTATGCCACCACAACCAAAACGGAAGATTTCCAAAGCCCGGCGCGATCGCCGTCGTGCGCATGATGCCCTCACCACCAGCAACCTGGTAGCATGTACCAATTGCGGAGAAATGGCATTACCGCACACAGTTTGCCCGAGCTGTGGTTTTTACAAAGGCCGCGAAGTTATAGACGTAAAGAAAGAAGAGAAAAAGAAATAACACCAAAAGGGCCGTGACAAACACGGCCTTTTGGTGTTATATGAGGCATGAAACTAAATTCCGAAAATATTGCATTTATCTTTCCCGGGCAAGGTTCACAGATAGTGGGGATGGGTTATGACCTGGCTAATCAATTTGAAGTTTGTCGGGATATTTTTAATCAAGCAGACGAAATACTAGGGTTTGAATTTTCAAAAATATTATGGGAAGGACCGTCTGAAGCCTTAAATGATACTGTGAATACTCAGCCGGCGTTATTTGTGCATTCTTACGCGGCACTAAGATTATTTGAAAATGAATTCCCTGATATAAAACCAACTTACATTGCAGGGCATTCATTAGGGGAGATCAGCGCGCTGGTTGCTGCCGGGGCGATTACGTTTGAAAATGGTTTGAAACTTGTGCGCAAGCGTGGGGAACTGATGAAGGACGCTGGTGAAAAATCCCCGGGCGGAATGGCTGCTGTATTGGGGATGGATGTGAATATCCTGGAAGATATCTGTTTTCAAGCCTCCGATGAAACAGGAAGAGTGCAAATTGCCAACGATAATTGCCCGGGGCAGATAGTGATTTCAGGAGACCAATCAGCACTCGAGCGGGCTATCGAACTGGCAAAAACAAAAGGAGCGCGCAAAATTCGTCCACTGGCAGTCAGTATTGCAGCTCATTCAACATTAATGAACATTGCCCAATTGGATTTTAAAAACGCTATTGAGAGCATTGATAAATTTAAAGACGTAGATGTTCCAGTCATAAGTAATGTTACAGCAATGCCAATGACACATTCCGGCGATTTAAAACTAGATCTTGTGGCACAGTTGACATCCAGAGTTCGCTGGACAGAATCGATTAAATATATTTATTCAAATGGAGTGTCCACTTTCATTGAAATTGGTAGTGGAAATGTTCTGACTGGCTTGCTTAAGCGAATTAACGAAGACTGCAATGGTTATGCGTTCGGAACATTAGATACCATCGAGGCTTTTAGGCGAGAAATGGATGTATCGACCGAAATGTGACACCTTTCACTTGGGAGGGGCTATAATTAAATTATAATTAGCTCTCTAGTCACATAAGCATGTTATATACCCTAAATGGAGAAGTATTATGAGTTTAAGCCAAGTCGCTCTTTCGATTGCTGAATCACCTACCTTGAGGCTGAACGAAGAAGCTCGTTTGCTTAGAGAACGCGGCGAACCTGTTATTCATCTTGGTATCGGGGAACCTAAAAATAAAGCTCCAATAAGCGCAATTTTAAGTTCTGCTGCCAAATTAAGCAGCGGAGATGTGAAATACGTACCAACAGATGGGTTGCCTTCTTTGAAAAAGGCAATTGTTCGGTATACGGAAGACCAATACAATAGGATTGTAGAACCGAGAAATATAATTGTTTCTGAAGGTGCAAAGCAATCCCTTTTTAATATCCTCTTTACTTTATGTAATCCGCAGGATGAAGTAATTGTATTAGCGCCGTACTGGGTAAGTTATCCCGAAATTATTAAGATGATAGGAGCGATCCCTGTCATTGTCACTCCTGAAAATGGACGCTTTCTTCCAGGTTTTTATGAGATTGAACAAGCCATTAGTTCGTACACAAAGGCGATCATCTTAAACAGCCCCAACAACCCCTCCGGTGTTATTTATCCGGAAGATTTTCTTTCAAGAATTGTGGATTTATGCGAAAAAAAAGACATATATTTGATCTGTGATGATATCTACCATAAGCTTGTCTTCGATGGAAATATAGCTTCACCCGCCTATCAATTTTCGAATAAGGATGTAGAAAACACCAAGATAATTGTTGTCAATGGAGTGGCCAAGTTGTATGGAATGACGGGATTTCGAATAGGGTGGGTGGTGGCATCAAAAAAGATGGTTGAAGTGATGACCAATGTTCAATCTCAAACCACAACATGTGTTTCTCCTGTTATGCAGTCTGCTGCAGAAGGTGCATTAACCGGTATGCAAAGCATTGTTGAAAGTCTTAGATTGACAATGCAAAATAACCGGGATGTTTTAATGCAGGAATTAAGTGCATTCAGTGACGTCCGTGTTACAAAACCGGAAGGAACCTTCTATGCGTTGCCTGACTTTAGAGCTTACCTGAGAGGCAGTGTGGCAAAAAACTCGATAGAACTATCCAATTTCCTCTTGAAAAAAACCATGGTAGTGACAGTGCCGGGCAAGGAATTCGGTATGGAAGGGCATTTAAGGATAAGTTTCGCTGGAACTGTGAAGAATATAACCGAAGGCATCGAACGCATGAAGTGGGCTCTTGACCCCAATGCTCCAAGTGAAATATATATCGGTGATCGTAAACTGGTGAGGGATTGGCTATGAACAACATTCTGGACATCAAAACCCCTGCCGAATCCCAGGCAGGAAGCATTCGAAGTGATTATGGGTTGGATAATTTGGGGTTAACCAACTTGAGGAAAGTATATTGGAACCTGCCTGTTGAAGCGTTGTATGAAGAAGCTATATTTCGAGGTGAAGCTCGAATTTCCCATAATGGGCCAATCATCGTCAATACAGGAAACCATACTGCCAGGGCAGCCAATGATAAATTTATAGTTCGGGAACCATCGACAGAGGAAAATATCTGGTGGGGTCAATATAACCGTCCATTTCCAACTGAGAAGTTCAATGAACTTTTCAGCCGTGTACAAGGATATTTGCAGGGGCGGGATGTTTTTGTGCAGGATTGTTATGGTGGAGCAGACCCTGACTATCAACTCCCTGTTCGAATCATAACTGAATACGCCTGGCATAGCCATTTTGCGCGCAATATGTTTATTAAACCTCAAACAACTGAGGAATATCGGAGGCATAACCCTGAGTTTACCGTTATAGCAGTCCCGGGATTCAAAGCCTTTCCGCAAGTAGATCAGACACCATCCGAAACTTTCATCGTACTTAATTTTGATCAGAAGTTGTGTATTATTGGAAACACCGGATATGGTGGAGAGATCAAAAAATCCGTGTTTACTCTATTGAATTACTTGCTGCCATTGAATGATGGCGTCATGACCATGCATTGTTCCGCGAACGCTGGCAAGCAGGGAGATGTTGCGCTTTTTTTTGGCCTATCTGGGACTGGAAAAACCACACTTTCGGCAGATCCAAACCGTATGTTGATCGGAGATGATGAACATGGGTGGAGCGACAATGGCATTTTTAATTTCGAAGATGGTTGTTATGCCAAAGTAATTGAACTTTCGGAAGCAACAGAACCTCAGATCTATGCCTGTACCAGGAAATTTGGTACGATCCTTGAAAATGTGGTCTACGATCCCGTCACTCGTATGATAGATCTTGATGACCCAAGCCTGACAGAGAATACGCGTGCTTCGTATCCTTTAGATTTTATAGAAAATGCTGTTGTTGAGAAGCGTGGGGGACACCCAAAAAATATAATTTTCTTAACTTGTGACGCTTCAGGCGTTTTTCCTCCTATTGCTCGGTTATCTGTTGAGCAGGCAATGTATCATTTCATTTCCGGTTATACGTCAAAAGTAGCGGGTACCGAGATTGGCTTGCGGGATGAACCAGAAATCACCTTTAGCGCATGTTTTGGCGGCCCTTTCATGGTGCATAAACCTTCTTTTTATGCCGATTTGTTGAGAAGGAAGATAGAAAGATATAATGTCAAATGTTGGTTGGTGAATACGGGCTGGGTAGGCGGACCGTATGGTGTGGGTAAACGGATCAGTATCCATTACACCCGCGCTTTGCTAAACGCCGTTTTGGATGGCAAGCTGGAAAATGTTGAATATTATTCCGATCCAATATTTGGTTTCCAGGTACCTGCAGTTTGTGAAGGTGTTCCTGTGGAAGTACTCTATCCAGCCAAAGCATGGACCAACGAAGATGAGTACTGGAAAAAATATAGACAGCTTGCGTCCCGATTCGTCGACAACTTTAAGAAATTTGAACAGACAATCCCAAAAAATGTAATGGATGCGGGCCCCAAGATTTAATAAGCTAACTAAATTTTTAAGGAAAGCATGAAACCATCCAGCGCCAATATCTATAATCTATTAAGCAGAAGGTTGGTTTTTTTTGTTATCCACCCTAATTGAATGAATTGAAATAATGAATTTAGTAAATTCAAACCAATTCTGATTTCTGATTATGAATCGAGGGTTTATTTAATAGCTGTTTCATCTGTTTCATTTTGAACCTCGTTTTGAGTGGCGGAGTTGGAATCCAGCCAGCTATTGAATTGTGCCAAGACTCTTCCAGGAATACGACCTTGAATCAGAACATTGGTGCGTTCGTTCTCTATTCTGTCGATCTGCCCGGTTTCATGAAAAAGGGAAATTAACTGTCCCTGGTTATAGGGTAGTCTGACCTTGATCGGCACCATGTTTTCGTAAAGGACTTTGCGAATAAGATCCAGCATTTCAGGCAGACCGTCGCCTGTTTTGGCTGAAATTGCGACAGATTGGGGAAAAGAGGTGATTATCTCTTGAGCGATTTTGGGTTCTGCGAGTTTGTCGATCTTATTCAATACGTTAACAATCGGAATTCCTGATGCTCCAATTGCTTCAAGGGTTTCAATAACAGAACGGGCATGTCCTTGTGTGTTGGGATGAGATATGTCTATGATATGAAGAAGTAAATCTGCTTCAGAGATTTCTTCCAGTGTCGCCTGGAAGGCTGCAACAAGGGTGGTAGGAAGTTTTTGAATAAACCCGACAGTATCCGTTAAAAGAGCTTGGTATCCACCTTGTAATTCAACGCGTCTTGTGGTTGGATCAAGAGTTGCAAATAACTGATCGGCAACATAAACATCTGAATTTGATAAGAGATTAAGGAGAGTAGATTTTCCAGAATTCGTGTAGCCAACTAATACTACAATAGGCAATCGTGAACTTTTTCTCTGAGATCGATATCTCTGCCGATGAGAACGAACTTTTTCCAACTCCTTCTTTAGATGAGAAATTTTATTGCGAATACTGCGACGATCCACTTCTAGTTGGGTTTCTCCGGGACCTCTTAAACCAACACCGCCCACGCTCCCTGCGCGACCGCCGCCTCCACCTGCCTGGCGAGCAAGGTGAGTCCATGCGCCTGTCAAGCGCGGAAGATAATATTCATATTGTGCCAATTCCACTTGTAGCATACCTTCGCTAGTATTGGCGTGTTGGGCAAAGATATCTAAAATTAATGCAGTGCGATCCAATACACGAACATCTTTTCCGAGAGATTTTTCAAGCTCGCGTTGGTGGCGCGGAGAGAGCTCATCATCAAAAATAATTACCTCGGCTAGAGTTTCTTCAGTTAAAGCTTTCAGCTCCATGACTTTTCCGGACCCGATAAAAGTTACAGGATTTGGATGTGCAAGGTGCTGGGTGAGTTGACCAACGACCGACAAACCTGCTGTTTCCGAGAGCAGGCTAAGTTCCAATAACGAATCCTCTAAAGAAAGAATATTTTTATTACCTGCAACGGAAACCCCAACTAAGAATGCTCGCTCTCGTTTTTTAGTGGTTGGCTCTGGTATTTTTTTGGACATAAGTCTAGTATATCCTTGGTTTGTTGTATTTTGTTAGCAAATATTGAAAACCAGCACGAGCAACAGAACCGAAAGCCAGATTATTATTAACTCGTTCCAACTTCTTTGATTGGATAAGCTTGAGTATATCCAAGATATTCATATTTCAAAGACTAGACAATAATCTGATTTTTGCAATTTAATTTTGTTGATTGATCCAGAACAAAATTGTTGATCCAACAATCGCCAGGCTGTCTGCAGAAATTTTGTCTATTGTGTCTGCGGTTGTGTGCCAGTATGGATAATCAAAATCGATAATATCTACTGCGGGAATACCTGCCTCGATAAATGGGATATGATCATCGCTGATTGAATACTTTGGAGTATTTATGAAGTTTTTTTCATATCCCAATAATTGGGCGGTAGACCAGATCTCGTCTGACAGCTCAATATTTGAATTTCTCTCAATATGAATGTTCAAATTCTCATCCCCTATCATATCAAGGAGAATGACAGCCTGAGGTTTTGTTTCGAGCTTCGAAACAAAATATCGTGATCCCAAAAGCCATTCCCACCCTGGAATATTACCGTTGTCTTCTGCATCAAGGAATACCAGCCAAATTGGTTTGGATTTGTCAGGTATGTCCGGGCGAGCTCAAGAAGGGCTGCTACACCAGAAGCTCCATCATTTGCTCCTGGTACTGGATTCGAACGCAGGTTTGGATCCGGATCATTGTCTGAAAATAGACGGCTGTCGTAATGTGCTGCGATGATGATTCTTGGAGGTTCATTGGAATTATGGGCAATAATATTATTAATTGGATGGCCTTGAAACATACCTGTTTGAAGTGTAACCCTCCAACCTGCTTCAATTATTTTTACTTGAAGCCATTTTTGGAAAACAGTATGTGCATTGCTATTGGGTGTTCGTGGTCCCATATTTAATTGTTCAATTGCATCATCCAGGGCACGTTGTCCATTAAAAACCACGGTTTCGTATCTATACATGTAAATGGGCATGGCAACTTTTCTTGATAAAGCTACCACTACAGCAAAAATTATAATTAACCACAATGACAAAAAAAAACGAATGCGTTGCATCAGAGATTTTCCATAAAAATTTTCAAGTCCTTAGATGAACGTTCTGAATAGAGTTGTGCGCGTTCAAGCTTTCCCGCCTTGCGATCCAAATGGAGTGGAGGCAAAATGCCAAAGTTTGCTTTCATCGGTTGAAAATTTGATAAGTCTGCGTGAGTAATATAATGGCATAAAGCGCCCAGTATGGTTGTCTCTGGTAAAGTAAGAGGTGGTTGGTTATTTATCAATCGGGAGGCATTCCAGCTTGCCAGCAACCCTGTGGCAATACTCCCTGCATAACCTTCAACCCCGGTAATTTGCCCAGCGAAAAATATGTTAGGACGATCCCTGAGTTGGAGAGTAGGAAGAAGTAGCTTTGGGGAGGATATAAAAGTATTTCGATGCATCTGTCCAAAACGTTCAAATTCTGCGTGCTCAAGTCCAGGGATGTTGCGGAATACTCGAATTTGTTCTCCATAAGTTAAATTGGTTTGGAAACCTACCATATTATAAAGGTTACCAACCAGGTTATCCTGCCTCAATTGGATGACTGCAAATGGGCGTGAATTTGTGTGCGGATCTGTCAAACCAACCGGACGCATTGGACCAAACGCAAGAGAGTCTTGTCCGCGTTGAGCTAAAATCTCAACAGGCAAGCAACCTTCGAAGAACTCATGAGCGCCAGCTCTTACGCCTTTCTCAACCTCCAGTTCGAAGGATCTCAAGGGAATTCGTTTGGCTGCGGTTAACAATTCTACGAAGTGGTAATACTCGGCTTTTGTGAAAGGCAAATTGATATAATCTCCACCGGAAGACTCGACATTTTGATAACGGGAAGCGCGGAAAGCAATGTTTAAGTTAATTGATTCAAAATTGATAATCGGAGCTATAGCATCATAAAAATGTAACGCATCCTCCCCGGTTAGCTCTGATATTGTCTTGGAGAAATTGAGCGAAGTGAGGGGGCCTGTTGCAATAATGACGGCTCCATCTGGAATAGTGTTCGCTTCTTCTCGCGTGATGTGTATATTTGAACTGGCAGAAAGACGATCTGTGACAAGTTGCGAAAACATATTTCGGTCGACTGCAAGAGCCCGACCGGCAGGGACAGATGTTTTTTCAGCAAAGTCTAATAAATAAGAACCCATTTGACGGAGTTCCTGTTTTAAAACACCAGGGGCACGATCAGGTAGTGTAGATCCAAGTGAATTGGAACATACCAATTCAGCGAGATTGTTTGAGATATGAGCTCCTGTTGTCACGGTTGGGCGCATTTCTATTAGTTGCACATTTAAACCCCATTTGGCAGCCTGCAATGCTGCTTCGCTGCCAGCTAAACCACCTCCAATGATCGTTAAGTCATAGAAATTTTTCATAGAATGCAAGCATTCTATCACGGCAAATAATGCATCAGTCAAAAGGTTAAAAACTCAAGGTCAATTGATGAATTAATTGTATGTTCAAGTGATATTCTCGGAAAGCTAAGGGGTTG
This sequence comes from Chloroflexi bacterium GWB2_49_20, assembly GCA_001796335.1. Lineage (GTDB taxonomy): Bacteria > Chloroflexota > Anaerolineae > Anaerolineales > Villigracilaceae > UBA12087. The sequence continues at coordinate 123,715 of MGMF01000021.1, forward strand.
AAAAAGAAAATAATGGTAACCATCAAATATTATTTATTATCACACTCGATAAATTAAACATAAAACCGCCATTTTTTTGGCGGTTTAGTGATGGTACATTGAGCGGGTGATGGGACTCGAACCCACGATATTTTGCTTGGGAAGCAAACGTTCTACCACTGAACTACACCCGCGAATAGTTTTACGATTATAGTCAGGGAGAGGGACGGTGTCAAGCATCACGCTTTAGAAGCTGAAAAGTAAGATCAAATAAAATCTCACCTGCTGAACCCTGAGGAGCCATTATATTAAGAAATTTTAAAGCCATTTCAACCATCTGATCAGTTGTTTCCTCTGCATAGAGTCGAGCTCCCTCTTTTGCCAATTGATCAGCAATTTCCGGAGCTTCATCAACCATAATATTACCTTCATACCAACGCCTGGAAAATATACCTTTTTTATGAATTCCATAAAGCACTGGCAAAGTTTTTTTTCCAGTTATCAAGTCGCTTATTACCGATTTTCCTGTTTGAATTTCGTTCCCCCAAATTCCAAGAATATCGTCTTTTATTTGATACGCAAGCCCGAGGTAATGGCCGAATTGGCGATAGACTTCAGAGCTTTGTTTGTTTAAGCCAGTAAGGATAGCACCAATTTCTGTAGATGCTGATATCAAGGCTGCTGTTTTGTTCGCGATCATTGGCCAATACTCCTTCAAAGCTAGGTTGGTTCTGGACTCATAGGACATATCCATGTATTGACCACGGGTGAGATTGAGGCAAGTATTGTGGAAGATCAGGGCAGCCCGCATTACTATTTCAGCTTGATTGTTTCGTAATAAATCAAGAAGAACAAGATTAGAAAGTGCGTATAGTCCATCGCCTGCATTAATCGCTTGTGGCACACCCCACTTTCGCCACACCGTCGGACGATTTCTTCTTTTATCCGAATGATCCTGAATATCGTCATGGATCAAAGAAAAATTGTGTACTAATTCGATTGCCGCAGCACCGGGAAGGGCATTTTGCCACGCGTAATCAGGATTTCCGGAGGCTGAACAAAGAAGCAACAGTAACGGACGTATCCGTTTACCACTTGTATTTTCGCCAAGACCTTCCCCGCTCCATCCCATATGGTATGTCATCATTTCGTAAAACTCATTGGTGTTGGGTTCATTAAGCCTGCCAATTTGTGATTGAAGTTCTTTTTCTACAGCGCTTTGCATATTATTGGCGAGGTTTAATGTCATGGGTTTACTTCCTTTGTTCCACGGATATTAATTTCTTGCTTAATTCAGATATATCCCTAGACCCCGTAACAAACATGGTGGTTTTAATCTGTTGCCGTAGCAAATTGATAATATTCACAACCCTTTCTGGCGATATTGCTGCTTCGCTCAAGAATATTCCAGCTGAACCTGCCAGAGTCGCTCCTAAAGCAAAACATTTAGCCATTTCTACGCCATTTTTTATCCCTCCACTGGCAAAGATCGGCATCTCTGGAGCTATTTTCTTCACATTAATAATTGATTTTGCCGTTGAGATCCCCCAATCCTTAAATACAGCAGCAAGTTGGCGCGAAAATTCGTCAGGCGCACTATACATTTCGACTTGGGACCAGCTTGTTCCTCCAGCACCGGCCACATCTATGGCAGAAACACCACACTCATATAACATCTTGGTCGTATTTTCCGATATTCCCCAGCCGACTTCTTTAACAATAACTGGAACTGATATTTTTTGGCAAATCCTCTCAATTTTTTCTGCCAATCCTTTAAAGTTTGTATTGCCTCCGGTTTGTAAGGCCTCTTGAAGAGGATTCAGATGCAAAAGAAGTCCATCGGCATGAATCATATCGATTGCGCGCTGGCAAGCATCATAATCCATACCATTATTCAATTGGATTGCACCAAGATTAGCAAACAAGATGATATCAGGAGCAATTTTTCTAATATCAAAAGTTCCGGATAAATCTGGTGTCTCTAATGCAGCGCGTTGGGATCCAACTCCCATGGCAATTCTGCATTCTTGTGCGCCAAGAGCTAGATTTATATTTAGTGTCTCAGCCTCAGGAGTTCCCCCCGTCATAGATGAGATCAGGATTGGCGCTGAAAGGTGTTTTCCATATAATTGTACGCTTGGATTTACTTCAGATAAATTAATTTCAGGGAGTGCCTCATGTATAAATCGAAATCCTCCTAAACCATTATCGATTCCAGAGCGAACATCTTCTTCCAAGTTTATTCGTATTTGATCAGCTTTTCGTTTAGAAATAGGCGTAACTTTTTTCATTTGTATGTGTTCCTGTCTTTGAATTATACTGGCTTCTTCCCAGAACGGGTTGACATGCCCGACATAAAGATTACAATTGAGAAAGTTCAAATTAAGGAGGAACGAAAATGACTGATACTTTTGGTGAAATCAAGGCAATAATCGTAGATTTATTGGGCTCTGATGAAGCAAAGATCACGATGGAAGCTCGCTTCCGTGAGGACTTGGAAGCAGACTCTCTTGACCTGGTAGAACTTATTATGGCATTTGAAGATAAGTTTGGGAGCGAGATTTCCGATGACGATGCCCAAAAGATTACAACTGTAGGAGAAGCAGTAAAATATATCGACGCACATCGATAACCCTTGCCTCTAAAAAAACAAATAATCCTGAGATATTTTGAATCTCAGGATTATTTGTTTTTTTATATCTCTTTTCCGAATAATATTGGGGAAGAATCTTTGATATGGGGTTTTAAGCTTATAGAGGTCATCATCGCAAGAGCGATGGAATCTCTTCCGGGTGTTTAGCCACTTGGACGCCGGCATCTTGAAGGGCCTTAATTTTATCTGCAGCGGTACCAGACCCGCCCTCTATTATTGCACCTGCATGCCCCATGCGTTTTCCTGGCGGCGCCGTTTGCCCGGCAATGAATGAAACAACGGGTTTTGTTAAGCGTGACGCAATAAACTGGGCTGCTTTTTCCTCGTCAGTACCGCCTATTTCACCAATCATAACAATTTTCTCGGTTTGCGGATCAGCCTCAAACATGTCCAGACAATCAATAAAATTTGTGCCGTTAATGGGGTCTCCCCCAATACCAACACATGTTGTGGCTCCCAATCCAACTAGCTTGAGTGCATAAAGTACTTCATAAGTCAGAGTGCCTGAGCGGGACACAACCCCAATATTTCCTGGTAAAGCGATATCACCGGGGATAATCCCAACTTTGGATTCGCCTGGAGTTAATAGACCTGGACAGTTTGGACCCAACAAGCGAACTTGTTTTTGATCCAAATATTCCCGGACGCGCATCATATCTTGTACCGGGATACCTTCCGTAATGCAGACAATAAGAGGGATGCCAGCATCTGCAGCTTCATACATTGCGTCAGGTGCAAATCGAGCTGGAACAAAAATCACGGTTGCATTAGCCTCAGTTGCCTGAACAGCCATTCTAACGGAATCGAATACTGGAACCTTGTCATTTAAAACCCACTCGCCACCTTTTCCGGGAGTGACGCCTGCAACGACGGTTGTTCCATAAGCAAGCATTTGCTGGGTGTGAAATAAACCTTCGTTGCCTGTAATCCCTTGTACTATAAGGCGCGTATTTTTATTTACAAGTATGCTCATTTCACCTCTCCTAGCTGCCTTGTGCTGCTAAAACTGATTTTTGCGCAGCATCTGCAAGGGTGTTTGCAGTAATCATTTTTGCTTTGGCCAAAAGTTGGATACCTTCTTCGGAGTTTGTACCAACAAGACGTACCACCATGGGAATTTTAGGCTTTACTTCTTCCAGGGCGACAAGGATACCCTTGGCGACCTCGTCACATCTGGTTATTCCACCAAAGATGTTAATTAGAATTACTTTTACATTATTGTCTGAAAGGATGATCCGCAAAGCAGCTGCAACTTTATCTGCGTTTGCCCCACCCCCAATATCCAGGAAGTTTGCTGGTTCACCATTAAATAATTTAACAATGTCCATTGTGGTCATAGCCAAACCTGCGCCATTAACCATGCAGCCTATCTGCCCATCCAATTTAATAAACGATAATCCGTATTTTCGAGCCTCAGTCTCTGCACCGGCTTCTTCGTCCAGATCTCTCATTTCAGCAAGATCCGCATGGCGAAAGAGGGCATTATCATCGATAAGCATTTTGCCGTCTACCGCAACCAGATGCTTATCTTTTGTGATCACCAGGGGATTTATCTCAGCAAGAGTAGCGTCATTTTCAGAATAAGCTCTCCACAAACCAAGGGAGATACGCGCAAATTCTTTCCAATTGTCACGTGGCAAATCGATACCAGCTGCAATATCACGCGATTGGAAGTCTCGCAACCCTAGGAGAGGATCGATGTGAACTTTGATAATTTTCTCTGGTGATGTGCGAGCGACCTCTTCAATTTCGACACCACCGGCAGCTGATGCCATAATTACGGGTCTGCGGGCAGCACGATCATTTGTAATGCCAAGATATATTTCTTGTTCAATGTTTGCCGCTTCGTCAATCAGTACTTTGCGAACCGGCAAACCTTTAATTTCCATTCCCAGGATTTGTGTTGCCAGTTCTTCTGCTTCCTTGGGGGATTTTGCCAAACGAATACCCCCGGCTTTTCCGCGTCCTCCAACTAAAACCTGGGATTTTACAACCACCCGCCCGCCAAGCTCTTCAGCAATTTGCCTTGCTTCTGTGGCGGTTGTTGCAACTCTTCCTTTTGGAATAGGTATGCCATATTTGGCAAAAATTGATTTGGATTGATATTCATGTAGTTTCATGAATTTGCCTTCCCTCTAAGAATTTTGTTTAGCTATTCGATTATACCATCGCCATTTTCATACATTCCCTAAAGCTAGATTTGATTATTTAGAGCCATTTTCGAGCATCTAATTCGTTGGTAGATTAAACTTTAGGATTCGATTATTTCCAGAATCAACGACCCAGATATTGCCAGATTCATCTATGGCCAAACCCGATGTGATGTTTAATGGATCTTGCATCTTCCCTACCCAAGTTTGGATGAAATTACCTGATTTTTCAAATTCTATTATCCGGGAATTATCTGGATCGGTGATGAAGACATGACCTGTAGTGCTGACAGTGATATAAGGTTTATTATCAAGCGATTGCCCATACCAGCCGCTTATGTCCCATTCTGAAGTGAAGGTAAAGTTCAACCCCGTTTCATCCGGAGAAAAAACCTGGATACGTCGATTCCATGTATCTGCAACAAATAGTTGACCATTTTGGTCAAAAGCGATGCCAACCGGCTCATCAAATTGACCTGGGGCCATCCCAGCGCTTCCAAATTGACCAAGGAAATTACCATCTTCGTCGGTTATGACAATCCGTTTGTTTCCTGTATCTGATACAAAAACATGTCCAAAGGAATCCACTGTTATGCCTCGAGGTCCCCAAAAACCAAGAGGCTCTCCTTGACCATACGAAGGAACCCCCCAGGTAGTTATTGGGTCGCCGTTTTCTGAAAACTTCTGAATTCTATGATTCCAAGTATCGGCTACAAATACCCATTTACCATCCGGTGAGACAGCTAGATCCCAGGGTTCATTAAACATTCCTGCGGGGGCAGGGGATTTGGCTCCATCTGCTAAGGGTCCCCATGAAGTTATGAAATTGCCAGCTGATGAAAAATGCTCAATCCGGTTGTTGCCCGTATCGGCTATAAAAATACTCCCATCCGGGGCTATCGCGATTCCTCGAGGGGAATTGAATTGTCCATTATCTTGACCATACTCATCAACTATCGTGTTTGCCTGTAATAATACCTGACTTTTTTCATAAGGATCTGCAACAATTTCTGTTGTGGAAGATGCGCCAATTCCATAATTCCAGATACTAGATGCGATATCTTTACGAATATATAAACGCATTAGATCGGAAGGTATCCAATCCGTAAGAGTAAAGCCAGGCCTGCCAGTTACTTCTGAGTATTTTGAAAAATCCCGATTTAGCCAGATATCAAATATGCTACTCCTCAATTCAGGAGTCTTAAGAACATTCCAAAAATCCTTCCAGGTAAGATTAAAATAATCCTGGTTGGGCCACCACATCCGTATGTAATCAAAGCGATAATATGCATCTCCAACCACCGGCTCAATTTTTGTAAAATTCTTCTGATCAACTATGATAACTGGAGTGTCTCGAAGCGCTTTGCTGGGTTGGTCAAATGAGTGTAAATTTGTATAATCTCTAAAATACCAGGTAAAAGGCCAGGAAACTCCTGTGTCTGGTGCGCTTGCATCATAGGCGATTTCCAGGTTGTATCCACTCGATGTTCGATTGGATATTTCCTCAATTTGGTTCATGATGTCTTTAATTCCACGAGTACCATGGGCATAAACCAGGTATTCTGTAGCCTTATCATAATTTACAAAAGATGCTCGAATTGAAGTCCTGGCAGTCATGAGAGCAAGGACTACAAAAAAAGATATCAGAGCGAGTTTCAATATCTGCTTGATATCCTGCACTTTCCACATGTAAAGCAAGCCAATACCACTTGCAATCATAGTTGTTGTGGAGACAAGAAAAGAGGCTGTCGCTTGAAGCTGGGGGAGATCTTTCCCACCGAACGGCATACCAAATCGAATAACAGGCAGGAGCACTCCCAGGATGCTGCCAATAGATAATAGAAGAAGACCTGTAATTATTAGACTTCTATCTTTTCTTATTTTTTCCCAATCTACCCTTTCAAGAAGTATTCCCAATCCCCACCCACCTAGCAATATCATTGGCAGGGCGATATGGTAGGTAAGCCAAGGCATTCTTTCGCCGGCAAGTGTAAATGCTGCCATACTGCTCACTACCCACCACAGAAGAAGCGGAAATGTATAGCTCCTATACATACTTTTAGTGAGGATGCCAGCATAATCATCTGTGTTGTTAAGTTGATCATCGTTAGTACATGAATTGTTGGGAAGAGCAATTGGTATGTTTTTTTTCAATCCAAAATAACAAGCAACAATCGAACCAAGTGCAGGTAAAAATTCGTATAAGGGTATTTGGATGATTAAGAAGTAAAACCAGGGTTGACTTCCTCGTTGGACACCCTGCTGCGCTAACCAATACCCTAAGGATCCGACAATCCCGGTGAAAAAACCCTGTCCGTTTGTAAAAAAGGTTGTAAATAGAAGAGTATATATAATATAAAATATTGCTGCGTTTCGTAACCACAAGCTCTTATTCCACCAAATACCAAGGAATAGAGAAAGGATTATCATGACAAACAGAACAATCCCAGTCCTGGCGATGCCTTGTTGAAAAAAAGCATCTACATTTACCAAAGGCCAATTAAATGTGTAATCCAACGGATCCCAACCCAATAATTTAATTGGGAAAGCTGTTAATTGAGGCAGAATTAATGTTCCGAGTAGCATGAGCAGATCGAATGAGCGCTCTTTACGAATATTTTCCCATCCATAACCTCTAATTAGTAATATTGCTGAAAAGACAAATGCTGATAGGGAAATAGCTAATAAAATATTCCCTGGTGATGAAGTAGTCAGCTCAACGAGACTTTGTGACGCTGCTTGTGAGTAGAGAGTGGGGGATATGGCAGCTGATTGTTGTTTCTTATCTAACGTTGAGTACCCTAACGCTGAAAAGGCAAAGGCGGCACCCACTATAAGTGAAAGCAGAAATAGTTTTAGATATGGTTGAGCCTTCCAGGCTTTTCGGGAAGAACGGTAAATAAATACAACTAAAAGGAATAGAAGAGCTTGAGCAGAATAAATGAAAGCTGTTTCTTTGGATGTAAAATGTAAAACAGTTGAAAATGTAAGCAGGTATAAATATCGGGATTTTCCTGATTCAAAATAACGTAATATTGAATATAAGGTTAATATGCCTGCTACGCCCGCAAAAACTTCATTGCGGGCGTAGCGGCCATAATAAAGCATATAGGGTGAGATCAACATCAACCCCGCCGAAATTAGTGCCCCGTACCTGCCAAGTTGGTGACGCCACTTCCAAATTAGAAGAATTGAGAATATGCTGAAAATTGCGTGAGGAAATCTGGCTACAAAATCGCTTACCCCAAAAAGAAAATAGCTGAGTGCAATTAAATGAAATTGAAGAGGGCCATGCATCATGGGATTATGAATATAGCCAGATCCATGATAGAGCAACCAGGAGTAATAGGTGTGCAGACTTTCGTCGTGACTCATTACCCTCAACCCCAAATTGTAAAATCTGCTCAGAGATGTTAACAGGATAATTATTATAAATATTAATACCTCATAGTTCAAATATGGTATCTTTGAAAAAACGGGGTGATCAAGCCAGGGTGATTTGTTATTTTCAGTCAAGGGTAGTTGCCAAGTGGAAAAATGTATTACTCCAATAAGTGTTTATAAAGATAGATTCTTATGAATTTCGTGTAGTTATCTAGTTATCTTCACTCATCAATTGACCACAGCCGGCTTGGATATCGATACCTCTTCTTAGTCGAATGGTGCATCGTATCCCAGTTGCTTCAAGGATTTTCTTAAAAATACTTGCTCTTTCCAAGGTAGATCCAGTACCTGAATAACGATCCGTGAGGTTGAGGGGGATAATATTTACATGGCATAGCATACCTTTTATTCTTGATGCTAATAAATGGGCTTGCTCTTGTGTATCATTAACTGTGTTTATCAGAGCCCATTCGAATGTAATTCGACGTTTTGTTCGAAGAACGTATTCATTGCTTGCTTCAAGAATTTCTTCAAGCGGATATTTTTTATTGACAGGTAATAAGCTGGATCTCAAGTTGTTATCTGCGGCGTGAAGCGAGATGGCCAGGTTAATCTGGCGTTTCTCTTCTGCGAATCTCCGTATCATGGGCACAAGGCCGACCGTTGAAATGGTGAACCTGCGTTCGCCAAAATTAAAACCATCACTATCATTTAACCGGTCAATGGCAGATAGGGTTGCTTCATAATTGTGGAAAGGTTCACCCATCCCCATAACAACGACATTGGTAAGTTTTTCTGATTCTTTTGAAAGTAGAGACGCATAATACAAAACCTGAGCTACAATCTCTCCGCTGCTGAGATTGCGTCGAAAACCCATTTGACCAGTTGCGCAGAATTTACATCCCATTGCACAGCCGACTTGTGTGGAAACGCAAACCGTGTTTCGGGTTCGGTACCGCATAAATACAGTTTCTATTGCCTGATTATCATATAGCTGGAAAAGAGTTTTTTCTGTATTGAAATCAGTTGATGATATTTTCTTTATTGGCTTTAATACATTGAATTCGATATTATCTGAAAGTAATTTTCGCATTTCAAGGGATAGAGCTGTGAATTCATCGGGTGATTGCCATAATTTTTGATAAAGCCCATGCCATATTTGATTTATGCGATATGGCTTTTCTCCCCATTTTTCCAGAATGCATTGAAACTCTATTTGATCTAAATCGTAGACGAGTGGTTTGGATGTGTCCATCATATTTCTAGTAATGCTGATAAATCCTTGGCGCAATAATCTGGTGCTGGCTGCCAGGAATGTGCAGCCTCTGGTGTAGTCACACCCGAAAAAACCAGCCCCGTGAAGCAAGCATCTGCCTGTCCACCGGCAATGTCAGTTTCCAGCCGATCTCCAATAACAAGCGCTTCGTTAGGAAGAACCCCCAACCTTTGGCGAGCCAACGCAATCATGATGGGGGATGGTTTTCCCATTATTATCGGGCTTACGTCAGTGGCTGTCGATAATGCTGCGAGCAATGCTCCGGTTCCCAATATCAGACCTTCAGGTGTTGGAAACGTTTTATCTGGATTTGTCCCCAAAAATGGTAGTCCTTTGCGAATTAATAAAGATGCGCGGCGTAACTTGTTAAATGTTATATACCGATCAATACCAACTGCAACAGCGATGACATTTTCCGCATGCTCATCATCGACAACACAAAATCCGCAATCTTCCAATGCTTTTCTCAAGCCATCTTCGCCAATAATAAAGACATTGCCTTTGTCGGGGAAAATACGAGCCAATTCATGAGACAAAGCCAGGGAAGAGGTGATAACCTGCCAGGCTTCAAGACTGGTAACACCAAAATGTTTCAATCTATCGATGTATTGGTCGGGAGTACGCGTTGAATTATTGGTAGCCAATGCAACTGATAATGAGCGATCTGATATGGTCTGGAATATTTTCGGTAAATCCCCAATTGGATTGTTTTCTGTCCAAAGGACCCCATCCATATCCAGGATTAAAGCTTTTATGTTTGAAGAGATCATTGTTTGTTCAAACGTAATGGCTGAATAATACCGGATTATCCAGCCATTACGTCTATCCGTTTTTCAATATAACAGAATTCATATGTTATTATTTTTCAGGGGCTTCAAGCACTTGATCAACCAAGCCATACGCAACTGCCTGCTTGGCATCAAGATAGAAATCTCTGTCAGAATCCCGTTCAATCACTTCAATTGGCTGTCCAGTATGCTTTGCCATAATCCCATTTAATAGTGCTTTTAGGCGCAATATTTGTTTTGCTTGGATTTCAATATCAGTTGCTTGACCCTGGGCGCCGCCCAATGGTTGATGCAGATGGATAGTGGCGTTTGGTAATGCATAGCGACGACCTTTGGTGCCCGCTGTTAGCAACACCGTACCAAATGAGGCTGTTACGCCTACAGCTACCGTACTAATTGGGTTGGGTATCATTTGCATCGTATCATAAATTGCCAAGCCCGCGTAAATAACTCCGCCGGGGGAATTGATGTACATCTGGATTTCGCGCTCGGGATCCTCGTGGGTTAGAAATAGTAATTGTGCGACGATAACGTTGGCAACCTGATCCTCGATTGGTGTCCCTAAAAATATAATTCTTTCTTTCAGAAGCAGTGAATAAATATCGTATGCCCGTTCCCCACGCCCGGAAGATTCAATAACCATGGGGATGACGTTTTTAAAATCAGGAATGTTCATTTTAATTTCTCCATTGAAATTCACGAACTGATTTATAACTCGGGTTTTTGTATCGGTTCGGCAGGTTCATTGATTTTATTAGCTTGTTCTTTTTTAGGTTTTCTTTTTGTTGTATTTTTTGGTTTTACCGGTTCTTTGGCAATTTCCGTTGCCTCACCGATGGCGATTGATTTTAGACGATCAAGTGTTTGGCGGATCATTGCCCGACTGGCTGATTCCATAGCAACCGATTCCATTAATTTTTGCGAAGGTTTATTCCTCTTGGTTAATTTCTGGAATTGTTCATCACGCTGAATTTCAAACCAGGTTTGCTGAAAAGCGGAATTCAAACTCTCTTCACTCACCTCAATTTTTTCATCGATGGCTAATTGATCCATAATTAATGAGCGCTCGAGTCTGCGAATGGCAACAGGGGTAACCTCTTCCTCAATAAACTTTTCATGATCCAACTCTCTCATTTTAAGATAAACGTCAAGTTCAAGGTTTTGCTCTGCCAGTCGGCGTTTTAAATCTTCCTTAACATGTTCACTCTCGTGCTCTAAAACCTGCGGTGGATATTTTATAATGGCTTGTTCTTTTATTTTTTCAATTAATTTTTCAAAATACACATCTTCGTATTCAGCTTTTGATTGATTGCTCAGGTTGGATTGAATCGCTTCGCGTAGAGTTGAGATATTTTCAAATTTACCAACCCTTTTCGCAAAATCCTCATTGAGTTCGGGTAATATCATTCCGCGTATTGTTTTTACTTTTACTTCAAAGTTTACAGTACTACCTCTTAGGTTTTCATCTTCAAGGTCTTTTGGAAATTTATGTGTAAACGTCTTAGTCTCGTCAACATTCATTCCAATAAGGTTTTTGGAAAACCCACTAAATGGCCATTCATCGGATTTTTCATCCGGTCGAATGAAAACAGGATTCCCCGGTTTTTCAATGATAGGGGTTTCATCCTTACCCGATTTGGCTTTCTTACCTATTAAATCCGTTAATACAAAATCACCTATCTTGATGCCTCGATCAACATTTTCGGTAGTGCTGTACATTCGTCGCAACTCTTCGATCGCTTCATCAACCTTGTCCTCAGTTGGAGGCTGCCAATCGTAGTCCAATCGAATAGACCTGTAGTCTCCCAAGTCAATGGCTGGAGAGAGTGGAATAATAAATTTGAATTTTGGAGGGTCTATGCTGGCTACTTCTTCAAGCGATCCTGGTGCGGCGGCTTTTATACCTGTTTCTTCAAGAACCTTTGGATATATTTCGTCAACCAATAGTTCTATCGCTTCTTCAGCGATTGCAGACTCGCCTGCACTACGTAATACAACATCATAGGGTGCTTTCCCGGGTCTAAAACCAGGTATTTTCATACGTTGTGCGATTTTGTGAGCAGCCCTTCTTCGGGCGCTTTCCATTTGATTATTTTCCAGCTCAACATTTACTGCAACTTGATGATCGTCTCGGGTTTCGGTTTCTATTTTCAAGATATTTTCCTTATTTGTATAGATTGGCAATGATGGGGAAGGCGGGATTTGAACCCGCACGCCTTGCGGCACATGATCCTAAGTCATGCTCGTCTGCCAATTCCGACACTTCCCCAAGCGCCAAGAGATTATAAGCGAGAGAATATAGGTAGTCAATGAAGGGGGGAAAGTGTTAACCAAACATTGATAATATGATTAGAGTTATAATCTTTGTCATTACCTATGGTTGAGTATCCAAGCTCAAGGAGTATAAGTAATGACTCGTATTATTAATGTTGATGGCGCCGGAAAAGAACGTTCTTATCTGACAAAAGCAATTGTCGCAGCTATTCGCGAGCTAGCAAAGCAAAAAAAGCCTGGAGTTGAAGCGCGTGATCTAGTTTCATTCATTATCTTTTCTCTTGATACGATAGCAGCATCGATTGAGATATCTGTTATAGCCTGGGAAAAGCGCGATTATTGGTTAAAAGCAGATCGTTTTAGAATGGAATGGGCTTGGGCTGGAAATATTGCTGGAAAAATGCGTACTGCTCTCTTCGATGAAGATTGGGGTAGCATAGCAGCATTGGCAGCGGAAATTGGACAAAAGTTAGCTAAAATAAAAGTATCTGACAATAATCGCCTGGGGACTCCGTGGAAGGGGTTTTGGAACATAATCAGCAATCAAGCAGGCACGATTACTTGAAAATTTTTTAATTTTTCTGCATTATTCTTTATTTTTGCGCTCCCCATAGACCAAAACCAGCATTTCTACGAATTTCACGGCGGCTGTGCTGCTCATGAATTTCCTTAATATGGGAGATTTTTTCTTCAATGGCATCATCGAGCCAAATTCTACCTTTTTCTGTGGTTCCAAGACTGCCTGATCCATAAGCACCATGGATTGAATCATCTTCCCAAGGCGGATTGGCAATTATTGAACCACCTTCCAACCAATCCATGTAATAGGATGGCGTAGTGATGAAATCAGTGTCATCGCGAACTCGATCCATGTGAACTAAATCTGGTCTCAAGGACAGAATTAACGAGGTCTCCAATTCGCATGCATGTCCCATACCACCAAGCTTGGATTCACGATGCTGTTCAAGGGATGCAATTCCGGCAGATCCACTTAAATAAAGCCAGGAAGTTGCACAGAATATTCTGCGATATTTTTCGCCAGCATATTTGATGATATTAACTAAGAATGAGCTGTTCCCGCCGTGCCCGTTGATAAAATATATTCGATTAAAACCGCGAACTACAAGATTTTGAACAATATCCAGCCAAAAATCTTCAAAAGCTCGGCCGCCGGCATTGAGCGTACCGCAAAATGACGAGCGATGAGTACTGACACCGTAAGGCATAACCGGGAGATTGACACATAACTCCCGGCATGCTTTAACTACTCCTTGTGAAATTGCACTTATTATCAATGTGTCGGTGGACATGGGCAGATGATAGGAATGTTGCTCCGTATGTCCTATTGGGATCAAAACAACTTTGTCAACATCTAAGTCAGAGGGAAGACCCGGTAAAGGTTGCCACTGGTTTGGGTGATCTAAAGATATCTGATTAGCACCCAGGCTTAGATTTATACCTTGAGGGGTAAGTGCATAAACCCGCGTAAATCCATCCTCGCGCAACGAGGTGATGAGGTTTGATATATAAGCTTCCAGATAATCATCCGCAACTTCCAATCCGCTGCCGACCCAACCAAAAGGGAAGGGGGGTAGGAAAATAATGGTTTCTGGATTGCCCAAGGCTAAACAAAATTGTTCCAGGTCATACCCTGTGCCAAGAGGAATTACAAGTGGAATATCTCGAGGTAGGGAAGATATTTCTGGCCAGGTTAATTCATCATATAATATTACATTACTCATAAATCAAGTATAGCTGTAATTTTAAATATTGGGTTAAAGACTCAAAGGATGTTTTGATTCAGGTATGATTTGGTTTTTTATTAATGTCAAATATATCAAAGTACCCTTGATCCAGCTCATTGTCGGATAGGTGTGCGTATCTTTGGGTCACAGAAATATTCGTATGCCTTGCCAATTCCTGGGCAAGTTTCAAATTCCCAGATGCGCGCAATACCGTAGTGACAAAATAATGTCTGAATGAGTGTGGCGTGATGGTTCGCTCGGTATCTTTCCCCAATGCGAGGCGAACATTTTCTGCAACAATATTACGACCTGTTGTGGTGGTAATGGGTTTGGTTTTTTTCCCGGCGCCTTTATCGTGACGTGCAAAGAGAGGCAGGGATGACAATGGTAACCCGGTTGAACCATCAAATTTCATGCGAATATTTAAGTAATCTTTTAAGGCTCTTAGCGAGCGAGAAGAAAAACGGATGATCGCTTGTTTATCACCTTTACCGATAATAATTGCCCGACCCTCGTTCCAGTCAATTTCCCCCCGCCTTAACCTACAAGCTTCATTTACCCTAAGGCCAGTGTCTGCCAGGGTGATGATAAAGGCGCGATCTCTTAATGCGCGTAGCTTTTCTTCTGGTTTCTCGTATAAACCATCCGGATAGGTTTCTACGTGGGCGAGTACTTTTTCTATTTCTTCCCTTGGGAATTGAGGTAATCTTATTCCGCTGCGGCGTGATCTTTGGCGTAATAATAGGCGCAGGCGCGGCAGGTTAATATCATTTGCTTCTTCAGCAGCCAGGTATTCGAAAAATCCTTTTACTGCCTGCAAATACAAACGCTCTGTGGCTGGAGAATAGTTCTTCAGATATGCAGCAAACCAGGATATAGCATCTTCTTTCAAATTAGTTATATCAGCGGTTTGGGGGTCGATCCATCTTTCTTTCAATACCGAAAAGAATAACGCAATTGCATTCTTATAGGCTCGCGCTGTATTCTCACTGCGTGCCAACATAATGTTATCAATATAGCTGTCGGAAAATTGTGATATTGTCATCATTTTCTTCCATCGACTGATTGATTTATGATTACGATAATTATACTTATCGAAACCATAGTTATTGTATAATAGCTAGTCGCTCAAGTCAAGTCCCCTATTTGCTTTTTCGCTCCAAGAGGACCACTAATGCCAATAAGAATCATTCCAAACGTTTAGAAAATTCAAGATGGTTTTCAAAATTATTATTGATTTTAATGAAAACGCTTCACACCTCCCTACTTATCACAAATCTCATTCTCCGAATATTTCCAATAAAACTGGATTAATGGCTTTCCAATTGGGTGCTAAAACTTGTGCACCATCAGATGTTAAAAAAGGATTAACCATTTCGCGGCTGATAATTCGATTATCTATCCCTTTTGTACCAGATCTTAGAATTGCAAAGACCAACCTGGGAACCAACCACCAGGGAATATTCGTATCGATCGCTCGAAGTGTTTCGAAAGCCACCAAAGGGAGTCTGATCCAGCCCGATGGGGAGAGAATTTTCTTTATTAACGCCTTAATAAGGATCTGCCCTTGATCCATTCTTGAGAAGTCATCTGAGCTGTATCGTTCTCTCATAAAAGCCAGCGCCTGTGTCCCATCTAAAATATTTGTCCCAATCGGTAATCCACCCATTGCGGCAGGCAAATCTACTTCCACCCCACCCAAGGCCTCTATTATTTTAACAACACCTTCCATTTTTATTACAAGGTAATATTTTATAGTTATACCGAAATTATTACGTATCGTTTCAATTGAAGCTGCAGGACCAGTACCCGTTTGAGTTGCCTCTGCAAAGAAATAGGCCGTATTAATTCTATTTTCCCCCACATTTGGTATAGTGACCCATAAGTCACGAGGAATGGAGAGCATACCAACATATGGTTTTAATGGAATAATCGTTACCAGAATATTAGTATCCGTTCTGCTTAGTGTATTTCTGTGAGGAAGATAATCGGTTCCTAAAATCAATATATTTGTTCTTAGTGGGGCAAGAAAATAGATAGCGACTATTATTAACAGAGAGATCCAAACCTTGGGATGACCTTTGTGGATTTTTTGAGGAGATAATGGAAGGTTTCCCGGACCTCCATTCGAGTTGAGGCCTATCGATTTTTCCCTAACAGGAATTGATTGAAATTCATTCATTCGACGATCAGATATATTGTTCATGGTTGCGTATTGATTGCTTTCCAATTAAATTATTCCTCAATCCCCTACTCTATTGGCAAATGTAAAGTCGATCAGAATTCGTGGCCAATTGACATGGGAGAATTTATTGATTTTATCATTATTAGTAATTGACATAATTAGAACTAATGTACTACAATAGACATATGAATGAATTAGCTTGCTTAAATTTGCTTGCCAGTCAGATGGATTTGGAGTCAGCTGAAGATAAAACCACAGCAGTAAGAAGCAGATTAATCAATAATGCAGATGTGTTCATTCATCCAGCAGTCATGCCTAATGGAAAACGTATAAAGTTACTCAAAACTCTTCTCACTTCGGCCTGTGAACGGGATTGCTACTATTGCCCATTTAGAGCAGGTCGTGACACTCGTAGAGCTACATTTTCACCCGAAGAATTTGCAAAACTATTTATAACACTCTACGAACGAAGAATTGTAGAGGGTCTTTTTATTAGTTCTGGGATGATTGGAGGTGGAATTCGTACTCAAGATAAACTAATTGATACCATCGATATTTTGAGATATAAGTATCAATATCAAGGGTATGTACATCTTAAAATCATGCCAGGAAGCGAAAAGGCACAAATAGAACGTGCCATGCAGGTCTCAGACCGTGTTTCTATTAACCTTGAAGCTCCAAATGCAAAACGCCTATTGGAGCTCGCCCCACACAAGAATTTTAAAGAAGAATTAATTAAATCACTTATCTGGATTGATGAAATTCGTAGAAATAGTGACCCGGATAAATTTTGGAGTGGACATTTCCCATCCTCAGCTACCCAATTTGTGGTTGGGGCTGTCAATGATACAGATGTAGAATTACTAACTACAACAAATTACCTGTATAAAGATCTAAATCTCAAAAGAGTATACTATTCAGCTTTTAAACCTGCACATAATACTCCGCTAGAAAACAAACCTGCCACAAATCCAATACGTGAATTTCGTTTATACCAGGCATCTTTTCTATTAAGAAATTACCCATTCAATCTTTCAGACTTGGTTTATGATAATAATGGAAATCTTCCCTTAAATATTGATCCCAAACTTGCTTGGGCGAACAAAAATCTTTTGAAATGTCCTATCGAAATCAATCAAGCAACCATCCAAGAACTAATGAAAGTTCCTGGAATTGGCTCCTCCGGTGCTGAAAAAATATTAAAGTATCGGTACACCCATAAGCTTAAAGATATTTCAATAATACAGAAATTAGGATTGAATCAGGAAAGAATTACTCCATTTATTCTTATTGATGGGAAACGACCAGTA
Organism: Chloroflexi bacterium GWB2_49_20; assembly: GCA_001796335.1. Classification (GTDB taxonomy): domain Bacteria; phylum Chloroflexota; class Anaerolineae; order Anaerolineales; family Villigracilaceae; genus UBA12087. The sequence goes on from MGMF01000021.1 coordinate 141,459, forward strand.
TTTCAAATAAATATGATGTTTTAAGGTTTCTATTTTCCTCAACCACTTTCGAGCATGATGAAACTAGAGAAAATCCTGCTTGAACTTGTATAACCTAGGAAGTTATTTACGATCCCTTCCCTTCTTACATCATTTTTAGAGAATGCTTATCATTTGTTGATAAGTACCCTTGTTTTTTGCTTAGTGTTAGTTTATAGTAGTATTAGGTAACTATTGTATAATTGACTATGCGAATATTATATTATTTTTGATCTTGATACTATTACAGGAGAATAAATTAATGGCAGCAGATCTTCGAAATTTGCTTAGTATTCCTAATATCCGGCTTGACGAAATAAATTCAGTGCTACTGGATTCAGATCAACGCATTATCACCGACATTTTGGATGTTGTTAATAAGTATGGATCTCCGGATGAAATTAATAATAAAGCACAGGAAGCACGGAAATTGCCCAATTTATTAAAAAAGGTTAACGACGTTTGTCCAGGTTATGTAAAAGATCTTAATTGGCTCACATATCAACAACTAGCTGGAGCATTTTGCACAATTGCAGAATATCGCAACAAAATTCTGGGATCTAACCATTCCCAAATAGAATTTAACAACGACTTTGCAGTAACTTTGGAAGTAAGTGCTTTGCAATATTTTCCATGGGTGTGCGAAATGGCTGAAAGTGCGATAAAAGACAGGACCCTGATCCCTGGACGGTTCATTGCGGTCAGAAAAATGAAGGAATCTGAAGCTGATGGTGACTTGCCCGCAATAATTGCCGCCTTGAGTATTATGGGGGCTTCTTTTGTAGAAACCCTCGACACCAAAGGAACTGATGGTTCAAATATACACCTTGGAGGACCCGATACGATTACAGGATATTTCGGCGGCGTTGGGCAGCCGAATGCTTACCCTCTCAAATGGTTGGATGAGTTCTTGTATTATTATACAAACTACGGATTGAAAGAGGTCTTGAATATCAACCCTGGCACAGTATTAGCGAGTTACCTTCTTTACAAGCTTGGTATAAACATAGAATTCAAAATATCCGTTTTTATGGGAAACGATAATCCCTACGCTGCTTTTTGGACACTAATTTGCGCAAAGTTGTTCAGCAGAGACGACGGCAGTACACCTTTAATTGGTTTTAATTGGTCAAATTCGATCAACAACGAATCAATGGAGATAGCTGCCCAGTTCCGTAAATCGCTTGGGTTTGAGGAATTGATTCGCTTTGAACATCATATTACTGAAACTTGGAAAAGTATCGTTCGCCAACCATACAACCGTCGTGATGAATTGATAGAATTAGCTGATCATGTGGCAAATATCTCAGCAAAACACGAAGGAGGTGATCCTGAAATTGATTCCACACGCGCTCATCCTTCAGATATACTGGATTATTTTCGAGACAAGTCTGAGGTTATAGCGTCAGGAGACTGGGATAATTTGAAATTAAATTTCTTTGATAAAGTTAATGCTTGCAATAAAACTGCTGAAGCGCTTACAAGAAATGGTTTATCTTTTATTCCTGCAACGAATTTGCATAAATGACTTAGTGACTTAAACTCCCCCATAAATAAATCAAAAGATATGGGTAGTAGTAGATGATTTATGCCTATGCGCATGTTCATCAAACAAGATCCCATTACACTCGATCGACATCGTGAGGACGACTTTCACGATAACCAGCTGGGGTGATTTCTATAAACTCAGCCTTCTCCTGCATTTCCCTTATCGTTTTACCCCCTCCGTAGCTCAACCCCGATCGCAATCCTCCCACCAACTGAAAGAGCACTTCTTCAACTTTTCCGCGATACGGGACGACAGCTTCTACACCTTCTGGAATAACTTTATCCCAATCTTCCTGATCTTCCGCACTCTCATCCTCTCCCCGCTCTGTCAATTTTCGCCCCATGGCGGCTCCCAGCGATGCCATGCCCCGTACAACCTTAAATTTTTGACCATCACGAATAACCGCTGAGCCCGGAGCTTCTTCCGTCCCTGCGAACAAGCTTCCAACCATAACGGTTTCTGCGCCTGCTGCCAAAGCCTTTACCATATCACCAGAAAATCTAACTCCACCATCTGCAATAATTGGGATGTTCTTTTTGGATTCCTGAACACCCTTAACACTATCCATGATAGCGGTGAGTTGAGGTACTCCATAACCTGTAACGATACGAGTTGTACATATGGAACCAGGTCCAATACCTACCTTTATCGCGTCTGCCCCAGCTTCGGCGAGATCAAATGCCCCTGATTCTGTTGCCACGTTACCCGCGATAACTTGGATATTTTCAAAGGTGCTTTTTAACCTTTTCACCATATTGATGCAATGATCGGCATGTCCGTGGGCTATATCTAATACAAGCACATCTACGCCAGCTTCAATCAGAATTCTAGCGCGTTCCATTTCACCGCTTGTAACTCCAATAGCAGCCCCAACGCATAATCTTCCTTTCTCATCTAACGTAGCATTTGGGTACATTTCGGGTTTTACAACATCTTGAGCTGTAATCAAACCTTTCAAGTTGCCATCTTCGTCTAACACCGGTAGCTTTTCCAATCGGTGTTTATACAACAATATTCTCGCAGCCTCCGGGGTAATATCTGGAGAAGCAACAACAAGATTCCTTGATTCGGTCATAACATCTTTTACTTCATTAAATTCCCCCGGTGCCAGCAACAAATCGCGTGATGTAATTATCCCAACCAACTTGTTTTGATTATCTTTGACCACCAATCCGCCAACCTTCTCTTTTTTCATTAATCGTTTGGCATCGTCAATTGAGGCATCCTGATTTATCTCATAAGGATTCTCAACAATAAATCCCTGGCAACGTTTTACATTACGAACCTGTTTCGTCTGGTGTTCAATCGACATAAATCTGTGAATAATGCCAATCCCACCATTTTCAGCCATTGCTTTTGCCATGGCTTCTTCAGTTACCGTATCCATATTGGCACTAATGATCGGAATATTCAAATTAATTGTTCGCGTTAGACGAGTAGAAGTTACAACATCATTACGAGAAGTAATTGAAGACCTGCTCGGAACCAATAACACATCGTCAAACGTTAAGCCCTTAATTTTTCTTATTTTCATGGCTTCTCCAATAGTTACCTTCATGACTATAGAAAGCTTGCGTTAAAAATAATTTTGTTCCAAAAAAAGAGACGGTTATTTTGGTTGAGTTTTACCAATAGCTAAAATATTTACGTGCCCTGATATTTGGTGTTATCCAACGCCTTGCGAAGTTCTTCATCATTTTCAGCTTTATTGGGTTCTTTTACGTTTTTCATTTCATCCAATATCATAGATTCTAGTTATAGGATCTGATCCATCATCTCAGATACTGCCCTACAGACTGGCGAGTTCCCATTGATCTCAACCAATGGCCTCCCATTAAAGTCAAAATTCGTTATTTCTGAATCGGCTGGAATAACACCCAACAATGGAATATCCATTGTCGAAATAAAATCCGCTAATGCTTGATGCATCTCTGCTGGCAACCGGTTAATAATTAAATAAGCATTTTCAATATTAATGTCTAATTCTTTACTCATTTCGGCAACGCGCTGGGCGGCAACCAAACCTCTTTGAGTAGGATCGCTTACCACCAAAAGATGTTGAACATCCCTGGTTGTTCGCCGGCTTAAATGCTCCATTCCTGCTTCATTGTCAATTACGACAAATGCATAATTTTTACTCATAGAATCAATAACTTCACGCAAATTATGATTAACTGCGCAATAGCATCCAGAACCTTCACCACGTCCCATGGCGATTAAATCATATCTGGCACCCTCAGATAATGACGAACGGATTTGATAATCAAGGTACTCTCTTTTGGATTGACCACCAGGCATGACACCCATTGCAGCTCCTCCAGCCGTTAAAGAACTTTTCACCTGATGCAACATATCCTCCCTTATATCGCCAACTGTCCAATCCAAATCCAATCCAAGCACCATATTCAAATTACTGGATGGATCTGCATCAATCGCCAAGATACTTCCTGACTGTTTTTGTGCGAGATACTTTATAACCATACCAGCAATTGTCGTCTTGCCAACACCACCTTTGCCGGCTAATGCTATTGTAGTCGTCATTTTCTTTTACCTTTCGAAATCCATCTTCGCAATTTTTTCTACCATTAATTCCACAGAGTTTTTTAATGCGGGAATATGATCATAAACTGGTATACCCAAACGATCTGCTTCCTGAACAGAAAGATCGGCAGGGAGGAAGCCAAGAATGGGTATGCCTGGTGTATTCTTCTCAATAAATCTTTCCTCTTCATCTTCTCGAATTTTATTACCCACCAATAACAATCGCTTTAACCCTATATCATTGGCAAGTTTTTTAATTTGAGCCGCCGTTCCCAGACTTCTACGGGTCGGTTCTACCACAACAATCATCGCATCTACAAAATCTACAGTTGCTCTTCCAAGGTGTTCAACACCAGCATACATATCTAATAGCAATATCTCGTCTTTCCTAAAAAGGAGGTGCGTAAATAATGTCTTTAGCATGGCCCCCTCAGGGCAGATACATCCAGATCCACCCATGTCTACCGAACCCATCTCCAGCAAACGAACATTTCGATTAACAATACTGAATCTTTCAGGAATATCATCAACGCGCGGATTTAAGGTGAAGTAGCCACCTACCATTCCAGGTTTTGCGCCTGTCCTTTCTTCAATCAATTCATCCATTTGAGATATTGGATGCAACAATTCTCTAAGTGATTCGGGGAAGCCTAAAGCTCCTGCCAAACACGGGGAAGGATCTGCGTCAACTGCCAACACCTGTTTCCCCATATCTGCATATACTTGTGCTAAAAGGGCGGTGAGGGTGGTTTTGCCAACTCCGCCTTTTCCTGTGATAGCTAATTTCATAAGACTCCTATCAAGCTAACGATTGAATCGGATAAGTGTATCCATCTGATATCGAATTTTGAGATTGTAAATACTTTAATACATATTGTCCGCAATTGCTGCCAATTTGATTCTCTTCCAATTCACCGATGCTAACAATCACATCATACCCGCTCTTGTTCAAACGACTGGTTAGATTGTTCTGTGCCTCTGGCCGACTTGGGTCAATATAAGAAACGAGTCCATTTTTTACTGCCTGGCAGGTTGGGTTTACAGGGGTTATTTTAATCAAATACTTTTGGGGATCAAAATATTTTAACAACACAGCCTCATCGATAGACATTTTCTCTGCAAGAGCAAAATTGAGTGTGATTTTTCGGTCACCTGTTCTAAAAAATTTATCGCCATAAACTGCCAGTTGAGCAAAGCCCCATTTTCGAACAGGTATCAACTTATTCCGCTGCGTCTGGTCGGTTGTATGTAAAGAATATTGAAATTGAAATCTACCATTCTGGTAAAATTTGTTTTTTATCTCCAGCAGACGTTCAAAGAATTTCTCTGATCCATACGGAGCTATTGTGGAAATGGAAGGAATTAATCCTGGGGCAGTGTACCGTGAAGGTAATGTTTCCAATACTTCAAGTACGGCAGGGTTAAGAGCAGGCTCCCCCATTCGAGCAAATTGTATTTTGAATTTTTCGCTCGGTACAATTCGATCGGGAAACCATTTATCGACCAGGTAATCTATTTGTTGCAAGATTTGATTCGCAGTGGGTTTTCCTTTATATTGGCCACCCGCATCACATATCATACATTTAACCGGACATCCAAATAGAGTCGATACCATCAAAACCCATCGTTCGTCTCGGGTGAACGGTGGTTGAAGTGCCTCGACAAATTCTACGATTTTTTCGTCTCCAAAGTCAGCCATATAAACAGTTGCAATTTTCGAATCTCCGGTTTCTGCAAACACTCTCATTTAGCGCCTCATTAATATTTGGTTATGGATCTTCATTGCCGCCTTTATCCCATCACCTGCAGCTATTGATGCTTGTCTGTAAATACCATTTTTGACATCACCAACCAATAAGCAGCTGTCTTTGCTCATTAATGGGTCTACAAAGTCTAATTGCGGATCTCTCCCAATTGCTAATACAATTTCGTCGCATTCGAGCGCGAATCTTATATTTTCGCTGTTCGTGCACTGGACTAGTAATGAGTCGTTTATATCACCCCTATTCGATGGCAATAGGTCAATATTTTGAACATCTGTATCACACATGTACGTGATCATATTATTTGAAAATGCCCTATCAGCCAGTAGTTGAAGTGATTTTAATTCTGAACCTCGATTTAAGATTGTAACTCTATTTCTTTTTGAAAGATTTAATGCATAGTCAAAAGCTGCGTCCCCGCACCCAATGATAATAATATGTTTTTCGATTTGTTCTAATATTCCTTTGATGTCCTGATGAACTTTTCTGCGCACTTTTTCAGAAAGAGCAAAAGGAATAGGTTTTGGCTTAGTACCAGATGCTATTACAACAAAATCTGAAATGAATATTTCCGCATCACTGCTCATTATGTATTGAGCATTCATGTATTCTAATCGCTTTATTTGTAATTTTGTTATCCTAATGTCCAGTTTCCGCAAATGTTTTTCCAACAAATATATCAATTTTGGGCCACTGATTCCATTCGGAAATCCGGGATAATTTTCAATCAGGTTTGCATTCCACAACAAACCGCCCATATTATCCATTTCAAACAATCTCGGTTCATATCCCAACCTCTTCAACTGAATAGATGTTGCGACACCACCGGGACCTGCTCCAATGACAGAAATCTGACTATATTCCATATGCATTACGCTGGTAGTAATTCCTGACAAAGAACCGGTCTCGCAAAACCATGCGCTAAGGTAATCAAAGCTGCCATGTGCAATCTTTCTGAATAAGTTGCGGTTCCGTCGACAGTAAAAAAAACTTCATAATCTTGCACAAAGGCTGACCGGGCTGTTGTCTCACAGCACAAATGAGTCATGACACCGCAAATTACGACTTGCTCAATATGATCTTGTTGCAGCAATTTGTCGAGTGATGTTTCCCAGAACGCATCATAGCGCTCTTTATGGATTATTGTACCTTTTGTTGAATCGATCTCATCGATCAAAGATGACATGTCCGAATTTATTTCCAACAATTCTTTCCACCACACTGCCATCATCCCAGCTGTTTCATGATTATTACTGTGCCTGGAAAAATAGATGGGTTGTTTCTGGGCTGTAAATGCTTCTATTAGCGATTGAACGTTTGAAATGATTGCCGGAGCACTTGGTATGAAAGCATGGGATTCAATCGAAAAAAAATATTTCTGCATATCAAGGACAAGCAATGCTGCCTTTTTAGAATTATATTTTATGTTTGCGTGCGATAATCCTAATGCGCAAATACTCTCCAGCATTCGTCTGGACTTCCTTTCGATTGTATTTGCGGTAAAGAATGCTTTTTTTTCCATAATTATTGCCCGAATCCTTATTCATTGAGGTGTTTAAGGATTTTTTGCGTAAGCATACTGCCAAGAATAGCGCAAGCGTCGGTCGGAAGGAATTTACTCACTGATGAATCAAAAAGGATTTTACAACTGGGTGGAAAATCTTCATCCCCACACCAAAAAACAACAGCCAAAGGTACTTTTGGTAACGCAATAAATTTGTAGGATGCATTGCCAACTTCCATAGGCGATCCGTTCAATTGAATCGCAACCTTGGAATATCTATTTATATCGGTCTCGATTGAAGAAGCCAATTTATTACCTGTATAATCCTGAAAGGCTTGGTTGTAAAATCTGCCTCCCGGAAGCTCGGCAAAGGATTCCCATTTTCCGGGAGACATATCGATATCATAAATTGCAGTAGTAGCCAGGTAATAGCATACTAATGCTTGAGATGATGTATTTAGGATAATTTCATCATCCTTTTTATATGCGATCAATTGAGGGTATTTGATTTCAACGGCAATTTCAAATATCGATAACGAAAAACATGAAGCACCAGAATTTTCGTTGTACTCCATTCCACATCGTAACGCAATTCCTTTTGGGTCTGCCATGTCAATTATACTTAATTTTAATTGATCGATCTTGTCCTGCAACATTATTTCACTTTCTTTACTCATCCATTTGCTCCAAAGTCTTCGGGTTCTCACGGATCATTTTTTCTTTTCGTAATGAAAGCATCACTTTTTGCAGGTTTAATTGCTGAGTGCAAGCTTTCCTTGCAATATCTAAAGCGATATCATCCCAAAGCATCTTACTTGATAGTATATCCTCATCGTTCATTAAGATAAGCTGTACAAAGCTTCCATAAGAAATATCCGCATCCCGGGGAGTGACCAAATCACAGGCCAGGCATCCGCGACATTTTCGCAGGTCCTGGCCTGTTGATTCTAAAATTATTTTCCGTAATGGCTGCTTAGAATTCGTCAACTTTCACTTTCAGAGGCATTACCATCAATTTCACATCAATGGTCTCTCCATCTGGAAACATAAAGTAATCATCCAGCGCGCATTGTTGTTTAAAGCCCATCGTCTCAAAAGCTTTTATTAATTTTACATTTTCAGCTATTACTTCAGCTATCAGGATATGCAACCCTTGCTTTCGTGCAATATCGACAACCGTTCTTAACATTTTCATGCCTAAACCCCGCTTTCGAAAATCTTTCGTTAGAAAAATCCTTACTTCACCAATATGCCTTCTTGGACCTTCGCCTAAATGGAGGGTGGCATTTCCGACAGGGTGTTCCTTAACTAAAGCCAAAATCGGGATTACACTATTGTAATCAAGCTTTTCAATCCAGTTTCGTATTACTTCCGGGTCTTTGACATTATGCCTGAAATAACGGAGATCATCGCCATTGATCGATGAATATAGATCTGTTAAAAGACTTTGGTCTTCGTTTGTCAACGGGCGTAGTAGAATTCGGGCTCCATCCGCAATCGTTACGATTTCTCGAAAATTCTTTAGCTGTTCAGGCATCATCTTGCCTCCTACTCACATACGATATCATATCAAATTATTCAAATTATGCAGCTGGTTGAACAAATCCTTCTGGCAAAAGACCTGCTTCCGTCACCAGGCGTGGCACAATTTCTTCCCATCCAACAGCCATTATGTGTAAACCATTTATACCTTGAATTTTGCGAATTTTTTCGACAAGCTCAAGGGCGATTGTCAGACCTTCTTCAGCTGCTCCATCGCCTGCTTTTTCCATGCGCTTGAGGAGTGGGTCTGGAATAAACACACCCGGAACTTCGTCGTTCATATATGTTGCCATTCTTAGATTCTTAAGCGGCGTAATTCCGACCAGGATGTAAACCTTGTCTAAGATATTTCTTTTAGCCAACTCATTTAACCAGATTTCCATACCATCTGCATCGAACACAAGGTTAGTCTGAAAGAATTGAGCTCCTGCATTTACCTTTTTATGCTCACGGATAGCTTGAAACCGTGGATCGGATGCAAAAGGAGATGCGGCTGCGCCCAGGAAGTATTTTGGAGGAGTTTTTATTTCACGACCATCGAGATACTTTCCTTCATCGCGGATGCGTCGCAATATCCAAAGCATCTGAATTGAATCCAGATCAACGATGTCCATCCGACCTCGAGGAGATGGAGACATGCTCATACTATCTCCTGAAAGGCAAAGAATATTCCTCACACCCAGATTGTACGCTCCCATAACTTCTGCCTGTAGCCCAACTCTGGTTCGATCTCTTGCAGCGATTTGCATGACGGGTTCTGCGTTTTGTTTGATCGCAGTAGCTGAACAGGACCAGGAAGACATTCTGGGGGTAGCTGAAGGGCAATCAGTAAAATTAATTGCAGCCACATACGGCTTAACCAATTCGATATTACTGATCAACTTCTTGGTTGCAATTGTTACTGGAGGGGCAACTTCACTTGTAACGACAAACTGACCAGCTTTTAATCTTCTTTCCAACTCTGAAACCGGCTCGTCATATTTTGCTGGATGGTAATCAGAATCCCCTGCCCACCACTCAGGTTGTCTAACCGGGCGAAAAACAAGGTCCCAAGTAGTCGTCCTCTTTACTGGGTCGCCAGAAATGAGACCAGAAATGACTTTTCCGGTACCAACTTTCTTAACTTGCCTGGTAACATCCCCCCAGGTTTCAGTCCCAACCTTTTCCCAATCCAATGGAGGTAAAACTTCCAGCAACATTTCTTCACGTCCCATTTTAAAAGCACGGTCATAGATCTCATACCACATACAGGGTCTTGTTTCGTCTACATAGCAATGCTCTGGGGTCGAACCCCCGCAGGGGCCATTTCGCACACCTTTTGGACATTCCATTGAGCAAATAAATGCAGTTTCCTGAAGAAGGCAATTTCCACACATTCTGCAGCCAAATAATGGGCCCTTTACGGCTTTTTCAAGAGATGCCAGAGCTCTTTTACCAAATTTTTCTCTTTTGAATGGCATAAATGGCGGTTGCCATCGACGACCTGGTGTGAATATAGGCATATCTAATCTCCAATTATTTCATTATTTTCTTGCTTCTACACATTACTGGCTTAGATAACTATCTGCATAGATGACTTTGTTTAGCAGGATTTGAACAGTCTTCCATATATCAACTTGGTTAGGATCAGACAGATCCACGTCGTCAATACTCAGTTCATCACCAGCAGCTGTTTTATCGGCAATCTTTAAGTAAAGCTTTCCAACTGCCGAGCTATCATCCCGATTTTCAATTATCCGGATGACTTCATTCTGTTTTTTATCAAAGGGGTCGGCTATCATCATCTTCAACCCAACACCCATCAACATCGCCAAATAGACTCGATTTATCAAGGGTCTACCTTCGGTTGGGACAGAATTCGAGACATTGGATAAACCAACAGAAATTGATGGTGCGGGATCCCACGCATATTGCAAAGTTCTTACTGCCTCAATTAACTGGGGACAATATTCCTGGCATCCAGAAACAGTCAACACCAATGGGTCAATAATTAAGTTTTCAACTGGATAATCAATCTCAACAAATCTAGGGATTAATGATTCTACAGCAATATTAATTCGATCATCAGCTGCGATCGGTATACCGGATGCCCCCATGGTCAGGCCAATAACCTTGGCATTATATTTCTTTGCCAGCACTGGTATTCTTTCCAATCTCTCCGCTTCTGCAGAAGTGGAGTTGATTATCGGTTGAGCTTTGGTAACTGTTTTAAGAGCAGCTTCTATACCGTCAAAATTTGTTGTGTCGATTGATAGAGGCACATCAACAACGGATTCTATAGCTTTAAAAATCCAAGGAAAAACTTCCTCCCAATCTTTTTTACGAGGTCCAAGGTTTATATCAACAGCTTGGGCTCCGGCTTCTACTTGCCGAACAGCCAAGTCCATAAAAAACTCGCTGTCTCGTACTTTCAGTGCTTCTTTGACTTTTTCAGAAATTATGTGGATATTTTCTCCGATGATATACATGGTTATTTCCTTTCTCCGCATTAACGGAATTAAATCCTGATTAAGGTCTATTTAAAGCCGCTTTTACTGTTGGAAAGCGGTTAAGGTCGGTATGTGGCAGAAACATCGCAGACATAAAAGCTTCGTAAAAGGTATTATCAGCCGACAATTCGATATATGTCATATTGGACGCGATGTCTTTTATCTTCTGGCGTGCTTCACTATCGAGTAAAGCATAATATGTGCCAAGAACAGATGTATTTCCCAGGAATTGAAAACGTTCCCACGGCACATCAGGTAAGAGTCCTATTTGAATAGCTTTTTCCACGTTTATATACTTACCAAATGAACCACCTATCAAAATTTGTTCTGCATCCTCTAAAATAACGCCTACTTGTTCAGATAAAACGCTAAAACCTGCGTATATTGCAGCCTTAGCTCTCAACAAATTATCAATATCTACACGTGTAATAGTTATATCTTTTCCAGTAGCGGTTTCATTCTTCCACGCAAGTATGTATTCTCCCCCCCTGTCGCCTTCCCGTACACGAGGTGAATCCAATGTAGTGTTTACGTTCCCAGCTTTATCCAGTACGCCTGCGAGAAAAAGTTCAGCCAGTAAAGAAATTAAGCCAGAACCACAAATACCTTTAGGTTTTCCACCTCCTATTACACGAATTGTCGGTTCAAATGTTTCCGAATTAACCCAAACTTCTTCTATTGCCCCTTCAGTAGCCCGCATCCCATCCACTACTCCGGCACCTTCAAAAGCTGGTCCAGCAGAGCAGGCACAGCCCACCAGCCAATCTTGATTGCCCAGAACAATTTCTCCATTAGTACCAACATCCAAGAATAACGTTAATTTATCTGTGGCATACATTCCAGAAGACAAAACACCGGAAGTTATATCCGCTCCTACATAACTGGCGATACCCGGTAAACAATCAATCACAGCATCGGGATGAAAATTAAAACCAAGCTCTTGTGCTGTAAATCTTGGGGGATGGTTTATGGTGGTAATAAATGGTGAAAATCGAATGCTTGATGGGGGAATACCCAACAACAAATGGATCATTGTACTATTACCTGCAATCACAGCTTTGTATACATGGTCGGGTGTTGCACCTGCACGCTTACATGCACTAACAACCAGCTTATTGATCGTTTCAACTACCTTTATCTGAAGCTCTTCCCCACCTGATTCTTTACCGGCATATACTATACGGGAAATTACATCCTCCCCGCGTGCAATTTGACCGTTGTATTCCGATGCTCGAGCTTTTATCTCGCCTGAAGTCAGATCCACCAACCAGACGGTCACGGTTGTTGTTCCGATGTCTATTGCCAACGACCATAAAGGTTCAACTTCACCCGATATTCCTGGCTTTAAACTGATCAATTTGACAGGAATACCGGATTCTTGGTCAGATACATCAACGATTGCTGTAACGCTCCAATTACCATTTCGTAACGCAATGCCAATACTTTTTAATACAAAAATTGAGCATGATACGCGATTGTAGCCAGCCTGAATTCTGAATGCTGTTTGTAAACGGCTCCAGTCGTCGGTCTGATCTTCCATGCTCGGAGGTGTTAAGTTAAGATGAACGACCCTGATTGATTGTGACCATGAAAAATCGTAACCGGCTGGAATTTGTACGTCAGCAACAGAACGATCAGTAGTAAGTCTCCTTTCAATTTTCTCTTGAGCTGGAACAAGAATTTCTACATCGGTTTCAACGACCGACTGGCATGCCAAAGCAAATCCCTTCGATACGTCCTCGCTAGTTAGCCTCAAAACGCTGCGCCTGCGTATGGATCCTTGGGTCACTTGAACCACACAACGACCACAGCGTCCTTGTCCACCACAAGGTTGACCTACTTCAACGCCTGCTTGCTTCGCTGCTTCTGATAGTAAAGTACCTGTTGGTAAGTTAATAGCAATAGGTTCCCCATTATTATCGCCTTGTTTAAATACAATTTTATGATCAGTCATAAAAACCAATTAAGAGCGATTGCGAATGATTTGTCCATGATTCGATCATACATGGTGCTAATTCCAAAGAAATCATTATACAATCGCTCTATGAATCTAAAGCGCATGCTTCAAGAAAGAGGGAATGTCAACTGCTTCGCGAGGTCCTACACGAATCTCCCACCCTGGAAGCTCTTCTTCGACTTCGCCAGAAAGCACAGCAACATGGCCAGGAAGAACCAATTGTTTCTTTGTTACTTTATCAGAAATTCCAAATTCTTTTACAGATTTTGCTATCCTTTCAGAATCAAATTTTCCGGCAGCCCAAGCTGTAAGAACACTCATACCCTCGGCGTCTGTAACCAGTAACCAAACTGGTAGTCCAGATCCTTCCACTTCGTTTGCTACGCTGAAATATGTAATGCTAAAGTTTGTTGTGACCAATACCGGGCTATCAGCTTTTGGCGAATTAATTTCATAAATCCCGGGTTGAACTTGAATTGGTTTTTGAGGATCTGTATAAATGTTTTGGCGTAACACAAGCAGAGGATAAAACAAATCTGGTGCGAAGCGATCAAGAACAATAAAACCGGAATATTTTCCTATCGCTTGTGCGGCCTCAATAGCGTCCTGGCCATCATGGCCATTGGCAAAAGTTATGGATGGGAAACCCAGCGTGCGAAAGTTTTTCTTTATTGCCAATCGGCGGATTTGTGTTGATTTTGCCAATCGATTTCCCAAATGCCCTAAACCGAGATCCAATACAAGATCTTCACAACCTTTTACTTTTAGTTTTTCAGTTAACCCAGCCAAATCATCAAGGCTTTCGCCTGCTACCACCAGAGATGTCGAGTATTTTTTAGCAATATCAGCCATCGCTTCCCAATTAGCCTCATTCGCAGCATAGACCAATGGGTTTTCTCCGCTTAGGTTATCCAAACCAGATTTAATCGCGAATTCATTCCCTATAAGTATCAGCGGTCGTTTGGTAGCTGAGCGAACAGCCTTAATTGCTTCGGTAAAAGTAGCTTCTTCGTCTGCTTCGACCGCAAATCCATCAACAACCAGATCCATACCAACATAATTTACTTTATATGCATCTGCTTTGGTAACCAGATCTTTTATTGCTTCAACTCCCAAACTGGATTTCACACGAACGAACAATCCGGGCCTGTTAAAAAATGTTTTTTCATGCCGGAACATTACAGTTTCATTTCCAGCTTTAACTTCCAAACCTCCAGCTTTCACAGAAATCAACCGAATAGGAGGTGCGGAAGATTCAGCAAGCTGGGTTTTGGATCCTTCACTAACATAAGGGCAAGCAGAAAGCTCCACTTGTTTTGCAGCTAATTTCATAGCAAAGGCCAGACAAGTTGGAAACCCACATTCTTTGCAATTGGTCTGCGGGAGCAACTTATAAATTTGAATACCTGAGAGTGCCATATTATTTTCTCCTTTAGGCCATTAATAATTCTTCTATCGCATATTTCACGCGTTTTACACTCTCGGGGTGACGCAGAACAACAATGTCAGCACCGGTTTGTATCAACGAAACCGCTGTTAATGTTTCCCAATTGATGGATCTTTCCTTCCAATCCCCCCATGATCCTGGGACACCTTCGCCAACTTTGGCTTCTTTTGTTTTCCATGCCTCAAAGCCGGGTGTTACTATCATCGGAAACTGTGTCATGGTATCTCCTTGCAAAGCTGCTAATCTAAGCCGCTCCATTACAGAATATCCATATTCGATACCATAGCCTAAAGCACCCGTTGTTGGGTCCATCAAAATTCTGTCTGCAGGCATTCCCATATCCGTGATTAAAATATTCAATTGTTTTGAAAGGTTTACATCCATTGGTGTCCGCGCAGTTACGAGATGTCCATTTGCCATCGCTGTAGCGACAATAGTCCTATAATTCTTGTCTTCACAAATTCCCAATACAATTCTTTCACCTTTGGTGGCTTCTGATATGGGTACCAGGAGCTCATTATCTAAATCCACCTGTCCAGGTCCAAATACGATAAGGGGTAATCCACAAGCACCTAAAACTTTTTTTACTGTACCTACTGCCTTTTCAGGTGTGGTTGGGTTTCCATTTTCGTCATTTACGCTCAAGGCTAGAACAATAATATCCGCTCCAGCATTTTCTGCTGCTTTTGCCCACTCAGCTGGATCCGTCATTGCTGCTCCCCAAACTTCCGCCAGCAAAAGCGACCAATCTTCTGGTTTATGATCTTTGATCTCAATCGCAACTACTGGCTTGTGAGGGACTGGCGCTTCAAATTGCAAAAAAGGCATGGTAGTTTCGCCACCAAAAGTCACAGTTTTGGAACGTGTGCCTCCTTCCCCATTCGTTGCGCCGAGGGTTACGGTATGAATAGTACCTGGCCATTTATCTTTTGGAATTTCTATTGGCATAATTATTTACTCCTCTCTTTTATTTGAGATACTCAGGCGAGCAGCATCCCTTTTTTCAATGAATATATCAAGCGATAATCTTCTTTCTGCATCCAAACCCAACCCCAATAAATCATGGTCTTCATTTGCCGCAAGATGAATCAAAATATTCTTATATGAAATATATGCTGCTGGATATAAGACACCTCCAGAATGGTGCATAAGGAGGTAAGTGCGAATGTTATTATCGAGCATCATCTGGACAGCAACTCCAATAGAGATGTCTGGTGGAATTTGAGGAATACTTTCTTGCATAACTTCCAAAGCCTTCAAACTATCTGGCTTTTCCTTTGTATATGCCTGTAAGAGATCGAATTGCGAGACAACACCAATAGCATTGCCATCTTCAGGATTAAGCACAATTATCGCATCCAAATCCTTTGAGAGCATTGTTCTTGCAATATCTGCTACAACTGTATCGGGGGCACAAGTCGCCACTCCAATTTTCATTAAATCCCGTACAAGTTCGCGTAACCGATTCAATGGCATTCCAATCTTACCCTATGCATCATCAAAATATTCAGGGAGCAGTATTTATAAATATATACGCGCTTTACCTGACTGACTAGAACATGGGATCCAGGACAAGAGCTGGGTGGTTATGTTCCTCCATCCATGCAAGCAAATCATCGACGGTGCTCGCACAACTATCATCAGCTATTTTACTGATCAAATCCGAATCGCCCTCGCGAAGAGCAACGGCTTGTAATTCATCAGCCATCGTCTCCTTCAAAACTTTACTCATCCACACTACACGCTTGAAACCTCCCTCGGCAGAGATGAATTTCGGGCTGATCAAATAGAATTTTCCTACTCCCATCACTCCCGGTGTTTGCAATCCGCCTCCTGCAATACCAGCTAGAGTGGAAAATGTCATTCCAGCAGGCGTCATGCTCGTATCTTCGCGGCTGACAATCATTACACCATTTGCTTCAGGAATCAACATGACTATGCATTCAAAACAACCACAAGCGGTCATGGGGTTTTCCATAATCGAATACATGGCTACTTCGTTCACCACATCGTGAGAGCCAATTTTTGCATAATCATTTGTGCCTTCCCAATACCCTTTGACCATGTCAATGGATCTACCCAATTTTATGGGTTGGTTGGGTCCGGTTGGGTTGATACTGAAAGAGGCTTTGCAATCCAACCAATTATATGCACCGCATAATCCAAGTCGCTGTGGGCTTACAACACAGACATGATTTGGTGCGAATGATTGGCAAAGTGTACATGAATAGAATTCATCAACTTTATCATCTGTGAGGTCTGCAAGCCTCTTATTTCTGAAGTCATAAGCATCTCGCGCTTTTAATAACCATTCCTGCACTTTTTCAGGTTCTGAATAGATCGTCACCTGGACTTTATCGACAATTGCACCAAAATCTTCATGAAATCGCGCATGTAGTATCTTGCCAAAATGCTCCAGGCTAAAACCTTTATCTGCCGCGCCATTGGATATTCGGATCCAAGCGATATCTCTCTGTCCGACGTGCTGGATTCCTGATGCGCCGTTTACAAAGTAGTGAATTTGTCTTTCTAAAACAGGCTCGAAATCCTGCTGCATTTGGCGTCCAGCAACTTTTATAACTATTCCAAGATCCATTGATCCCTGGAGTGGAATCTCACCAAAGCCATTGCCTACAACTTCGATTTTTCCGTCGGTTACTTCTTCCAGTTTTGCCATATGCAAATATTCGAAACATCGTGAGTACTTTCCACCAAATTCAACTCGTAAATCCGTTTTCCGAACAACTTCACCCTCAAAAGCAGATCCATAGGGTACAGGAACTGGTACATTGGATACTTTTACTTTTACGCCTCTCACTTCAATGCATTTCTGCACCAGACGTTCTGCTCGCTCCAGATCATCTTTTCCATCTATCTGATCAAACGGCATACTTACAACGTGCTCGTAGGTTGTTACGCCGGTAGGTAGGATTTCCGGAATAACAGTATCAGCTATTACGGGGAAACCGAAATTTATTGCTCCGGCAGCGGCTGCATATTTTAGATCATCAACTTCCCCCAAAGCCAAAACAAAAGCAAACACGCGCTCTTTATTGTACAAAAGGATTTCACGAGCCATACCTGGTTTTAGACCACCGAAGGTCAATGCGGACCGTGTTGCAAAACCGAGGGCATAGATCGCACTCAGGGTATCAGTTCCAAATGGAACTGTATAGGTGTCATACCCTAATTCGACACCTTCTTCATTCAATTGATGAATAATACTTCTCCCGTTAACATTACCAGACAGAAATGTCAAAATATTACGTTTTTGAAGTTCGCGCACAATCTGAACTGCTACTTCGTTTGACTTGGCACACCCAACAATAGCTGCAAAACCCGGCATGCGGCCATCTACTAATTGAATACCCCAAGAACGGAGTTGAATGTCATCAATTGGGCCATTTAAATGCCCGATTCCATTTGTACCACCATACGATGTTCCCCCAGCCAGGTGAAATCCCTCCATTTTTTCAGGTTGTAAACCATATATAAAACGAACGGCTTCGATAACTTCTGCAGCAAGCAAAGTTGCCATTCCACTATCAAGGGTCTCTCCCAAATATGGAGTCCACTTGTTGACTGCAGGTAACGGATGCAACAAATCGCGAGCATGCTCAAGCGCTGATTCCAATTGGCCTAAAGTTTCTACAGATTGACCGGTCATACCAAGTATAGTGGGCATGAAATATGCTGTATTTGGAAATTCTACTTTTGTTTCAGCCCCTTTTTCTTGGATAGCTTTTCGAAGCATAAGTTCTGCTTCGGTAACAAGTGCGGATGCACCGCGTATAGCTCGAGTGGCAATATAACGTGACATAGTCTAGTCTCCCGCAGTTAATCAGCTGCTGTACCGTAAATAGCTTTACGTTGCTCAGACAGCGGAAGTTCTTCCAAGGCAAGCATTTTTGCATCCCCGCTCCGCCCGTACTTCGTTGCATCATATACTTGGATTCCGAGTGCTGCGCGCTTTGCATCGATATGTGCCAGTGTGGCTTTGATCATCTCATCTGGATCTGAGATAAATTCGAGTTTGCCGCCATATAATTTTTCCCAGCCGGAACTTATATAATTTAGGACTTTATCGCTATCCGACACCCGATCCGGCATTCCACTAATAGGTGAGGAACCTCCAAAGATTACGTACGCCCCGGATGCAACACAATAAGCAGCAATTGCAAGGGCTTTTTCGCTCATCCATTCAGGTGCTAATCCAACTGCAGGTACTTGATCAATATCATCCCCCAAACCACCTTCTTCAACCATCTGGGTAAGTACGGTAAGAATACGGGTATTGTCAACACATGATCCCATATGAAGGACGGGAGGGATTCCTACAGTTTCACAAATTTCGCGTAAACCTGGCCCAACTTCAGTTAGTCCGGCTTCGCCTAACATCAAACCAAGCTTTGCGCTTGCGATTGCTCCGCAGCCAGTTTGGACCACCAAAACATCCTGTTTAAGCAATGCTTTCGTCACATAATTGTGAAGATAATCCTGACTTGACCTTGGATTATTACAACCCACTATTGCAGCGACACCACGAATACGCCCTGAAATGATCGCATCGTTCAGAGGACGGAAAGATGCCCGATAAGTACCACCTAACATATAGTTGATATATTCGTGTGAAAAACCTGGGATCAAGTCTTCGGTAATTTGTGGGATTTGAGTCTTACCACGGTTTTTGTAATTGTCGATAGCTTCTTTAAGAATATTCTTGGCTATGGTTAGCGCCTTGTGTTCGTCGAACTCTATGTGTGTAGCACCGGTGATTCTCACTTTCGGAGAAGTGGTAATAACCTTGGTGTGAAATTTTGAAGCCAGGTCTACTAATGCTTGCATAACACACTGGACATCTACCACCATTGCTTCAACAGCACCAGTGATTATGGCTAATTCTTGGTGTAAAAAGTTACCCGCTGCCGGTATTCCCTGTCGAACAAGGATTTCGTTAGCTGTGCAACAAATACCAGAAAGGCTTATTCCTTTCGCACCGGCTTGTTTGGCATACTCAATAATTTCTGGATCCTGTGAAGCCGCTACAATCATCTGGCTAAGAGTGGGTTCATGCCCATGTACGATAACATTTACCATATCATCTTTAAGCACACCTAAATTGGCTTGGCCGAGGATAGGAGCAGGGGTTCCAAATAGGATATCTGAAACATCCGTAGCAATCATTGATCCACCCCATCCATCAGACAAACCTGTGCGGATGGCATGTTGTAGAATATGCTCATAATTCTGGTCATCACCGATATGGGTGCGGTGTAGCGCTTCAACAACTTCTCTGTCTATACCACGAGGAACAACACCATTTTCACGCCAGATTTTCAATCTTTTTTTCGGCGCTCGAACAGTCGGGATAACCTCTCCACGCTGTTGTCCAAATTGAGCAATATATAAGTCAGCTAATTCATTGGCAATTTCTTCAGGAGATCTTTTTTCAATTGGAATATTATATTTTGATGCGATTATCCGCAGTTTGGCTACATCACGAATAGTGTAACCTTCGGTTTCACCATTCGCAACGGCTTTTAAAGTGAACGCCATATCTCGGCCATGATCCGAATGGGCTGCAGAACCTGCAGCAATTGATCTAATAAAATTCCTTGCTTGGATTGTGTCAATTGTTGCCCCACACACACCTACCTGTCCTTCTTTTGTTAACCTGCAAGGTCCCATCCCACATTGCTTGCAACACATACCCGCACCGCCAATATTACAGGGTGCCATCGCATCTGCGCGTGAAAATGCGGTTTCAATATGCAATTCTTCTGCACGAATAAGCATTTGTTGTGCGGCAGGATCAACGCTTTGTTCTTGTGGAGTACGTTTCGATGCCATTCTAATTAACCTCATTTTCATTTTTAATTGGGCCCATACCTGGGCAAGGCCATAAAGGGCGACCGTGTTTACCAATATTTTGTGCAAAACCAACTACCAATTTTGTTTGTGAATACGCTGCTGTATGTCGCAAGTAAGTTCCTGTGCTTTCCCCCGAGCTTTCTGCCTTTTCAGATTCTATCCTTGTCAATAACTCCCCTAAATATCCTGCATCATCCAATTTTACCTGTAATTCCAGGTCATTTATTTTATTTTCATCGTATTGAATTTCAATGATCCTGAATCCGCTGCTTGCATAGACATCCTCGACACCCGGTGTTTCGAACATTATACGGCGAACTTCAGTTACATGATGATCTCCGTATAATGCAGGAAGTTCAAATATTTTCGTCTTCATAATAAGACACCTCCAAATATTATGTATTACAATAGGTTTTGTATTTTATATTCTTCTAGTCAAACACATAATTGATTACCAATTCAACAACCATATATTTTACATAAGTTTTCCACTATTCTAGCATTGAGATTACCAACTTGGTGGTTTTTATGAGTATTGTCATTCTAAAGAGGGATAAATGTCCAATCAAGGCTACTTCCCTCCAAAATACAACCGGTCATATTACTTTTGTACCAAGGAATCTATGACTTATTTGAATCAGAAGGTATTATTTGCCGTAATTGCATTTTTATTCATCACATCAACTTCCATAAATAACCTTGAAATTATCCGGCATTCACAACCATCAGTCGAGGTCGCCTCAAATTCTATGGAATTAATCGATGCTATTAATTCATTACGCATTTCAAATGGATTACCTGTCTATCAAGTTAATCAAATTCTCATGTATGTAGCCCAAAACCACACGGATTACCAGGCCTCAATAGGCACAGTCACACATTATGGACCTGATGGTTCAAGTCCATTTCAAAGGGCACTCGCTGCAGGCTATCTGGTTGCAGGCGATCTAACACGAGGAGGATATTTTTCTGAAAATATTACCGCAGGCAGAAATTATACTGTCGCAGATGCAGTTAATTCCTGGCAATTGGACGGATCACATGTGAATACAATGCTTTCGCCCACACTTCGAGAGATTGGTGCAGGCGTATCGGTTGTTGGCGATTACATCTACTATACAATCGATGTTGGTTTATCTTCATCGAATCCACAACCAATTCCCCAAGGAAATGGCATTGTTCCAACTCAAGTTCCTCTTGTTCCAGGGTTTGTCAGAAAATTACTTACCAACACACCCGAGGTCGATGGATCTATTATCCATGTTGTTCAGTTAGGCGATACTATTTGGTCAATAGCACATGAATATAAAGTTACAGAAGATGAAATTATTAAATTAAATTCTCTGAAGGATAACTTTATTTATGTTGGCGACAAGTTGGTGATTCGGTCACCTTTTACGCCAACACCAGTGATTCCAACCTCCACCCCAACCCAATTACCTTCCCTGACTCCCATTTCATCCCCGACAATCAACGGCTCGGCAATAGCATTGGATGTTACTCTTCAAACAAGTTCCAATTTTGAGTCTGTCAATAACAATAATACCATTCTGATATCGATAATAATATTTACCGTGTTAATTTCAGGATTAATTGCTTTAACTGGAAACAAGGGAACAAAAAATTGAGTAGCTGGCACTTGCCCGAATCCTCAGCTAATCATAAAATGTTACTATGAGCAATGACACTACTCCTGTACGTCAGCAATATCTTGAGATCAAACGTCAGTATCCAAACGCCATTTTGTTTTTTCGATTAGGCGATTTTTACGAGACTTTTGACGAAGATGCAGAAATCACCGCCAGGGAATTGGATATTGTTCTAACTTCCCGCCCCATTGGAAATGGTTTACGTGCGCCTCTTGCAGGAATACCCTACCATGCTGTCGATAATTATTTAGCCCGCTTGGTTGAGAAAGGTTACCATGTAGCGATATGTGAGCAAATTGGCGATCAACCATCGAAAGGAATATTTCCACGGCAAGTCACTCGAGTCGTAACTCCAGGAACCATTATCGAGCCCAATCTTCTCCATGAGGGATCAAATAATTATCTTGTATCAGTTGTCATTGAAAACGACCAAGCAGGAATTTCTTACGCCGACATAACGACAGGGGAATTCGCCGTTACGGTTGTCAATAATTCCGATAAATCTTCTTTGAGTGCTGAGTTAAAACGCCTTCATCCCGCAGAAATTATTCACCCGGATAATCTAATTCTTGAAAATAACCTGCCGGGTCATGTCACTCCATGGAATGCCTGGCATTTCGAACAAGGAAAATGCAGCGAGACGCTATTAAGTCATTTTAAAACTTCTAATTTGGATGGTTTTGGCTTGCAAGGAAAAATCGCGGGGATTAGAGCTGCTGGAGCATTATTGCAATATATTAAAGAAAATTCAAGTTTTACGCTCCAGATCCTAACTCGCCTGCATACCTACAACATCAATGAGTTTATGGTGCTGGATGCCTCCACGCAGCGCAATCTTGAATTGACAGAAACACTTAGCGGGGGTTTAAACGGTTCTCTTCTCGGATTGATCGACAAGACGGTCAATCCCATGGGAAAAAGATTAATAAGGCAGTGGATAAATAAACCTCTTCTCGATCCGGAACATATCAATTTGCGGTTGGACGGAATAAGTCTTTTTAATGATAATGCGATGTTAAGAGCAGAAGTTCGGTCGCTATTTAGAAAATTGATCGACATTGAGCGACTCGTTAATAGGATCATGACCGGACACGTACAACCCCGTGAATTAGTGTCTCTTAGAGAGACACTATCGCACTTACCACCATTAAGACAATTATTTTCAACCCATAATATTATCAGTCATCCTGCATTAAATCTGGGAGACCTTTCTTTGTGCTCGGATGAACTCAACCTACTGCAGCTTTCAATTTCGGAGAATCCGCCAGCAACAATTCAAAACTCTGGGATAATTAATAGTGGATATTCTGATGAATTGGACGGAATAATTGATGCATCAAAGCACGCCAGGGAATGGATCAATAATCTTGAAAATATTGAGCGGGAACGTACGGGGATAAAATCCCTCAAAGTTGGATATAACAAAATATTTGGTTATTATATTGAGATTACCCATTCCAAAAGTATAAATGTTCCAGTTGAATATATAAGAAAACAGACTCTAGTTAATGCCGAGCGGTATATCACACCTGAAATGAAGGAGTATGAGACCTTAGTGTTAAATGCAGAAGAACGAATTTATGAAATAGAGACTCGATTATTTAAAGATATTTGCCATCAGCTCTCTAAAACTGCAGACAGATTAATAAAAACCGCTGGAGTTATTGCTAATCTAGATGTTCTTTCTTCCCTGGCGGAAACAGCTTCCCTTGGAAATTATTCAAGGCCGATCATCCTCACGGATAAAAGCCTGGAAATTATTTCTGGGCGGCATCCTGTTGTTGAAAATCTTGCGAGCGAAAGATTTACACCCAATGACATAATTTTCGAACCCGGCGAGATAATACGCGTAATTACAGGTCCAAATATGTCAGGTAAATCAACTTATCTTCGCCAAACAGCCCTTATTACACTGCTTGCCCAAATGGGAAGTTTTGTCCCAGCCAGCTCTGCAAAAATTGGAATCGTTGATCGAATATTTACACGAATCGGCGCTCAAGATGAAATCCATGCTGGCCAATCGACTTTTATGGTGGAAATGATTGAAACCGCTAATATATTGCATAATGCTACAGAAAGGAGCCTTCTGATATTAGATGAACTCGGACGAGGTACCAGCACCTATGATGGCGTCTCAATTGCCTGGTCAGTAATTGAATTTATACATAATCACCCGAAACTTCGTGCCAAAACCTTGTTTGCCACCCATTATCATGAATTAACACAATTAGCTGATTTACTACCAGGTGTAAGAAACTACAATGTTGCTGTTGCTGAAAGCGATGGCTCAGTCCTTTTTCTTCATAAGATCATCAGCGGTGGTGCAGATCGGTCATATGGCATCCACGTTGCACAATTAGCCGGCCTTCCAGCGCCTGTAATCCAAAGAGCAACACAGATTATGCAAGAACTTGAGAAAAGCTCTGGTCGCGCGATTAATTCAAATCCACTTGTCGCTCAACAAGCTGCATTGTTTCCAGAATCTAATCCCCTTCTTGATGAGATAAATAACCTCGACATAAACTCTCTTTCGCCAATTGAGGCTTTAAATAAATTATTCGAATGGCGAAATAAATACATCAACTAGACATTTTCTGATCCTTTCAGGAGAATAAATAAACCGAGATCCCTTGGTGGAACCTCGGTTTATTTATATCTTTTAATTTTGATCTGTATTATTTTATTTCTTTCGCAGGAGCCTTAGAGCGCATTACAGCCCAACCCAGCACTGCTATCAATAATACTCCGATAATCCAAACAACGGCCAGGGTTTTTCCCGAAGCTCCTGAATATTGAACTACAATCGGAGCGACAATAACTGCCACCAAATTCACCATCTTTATCATCGGATTCAAAGCAGGTCCGGCAGTATCTTTGAACGGATCACCAACCGTGTCGCCGACTACACTGGCTTTGTGTCGATCCGATCCTTTTCCGCTATTATTAGCCGGATCCTTTG
Source organism: Chloroflexi bacterium GWB2_49_20 (assembly GCA_001796335.1). Lineage (GTDB taxonomy): Bacteria > Chloroflexota > Anaerolineae > Anaerolineales > Villigracilaceae > UBA12087. The sequence continues at coordinate 166,748 of MGMF01000021.1, forward strand.
GCTCATCCTCAATCAATTTCTTGGCATTGTCCCAGGCTCCACCAGCATTGTTTAGGAAGACAGCCAATAGTTGACCAGAAATAATGATCCCAGCCAGGAAACCACCCAATGCTTCAACCTGCAGAAGCAAGCCAACAACAATTGGGGTAACAATTCCCAACAACGCCAAACCAACTAATTCTTTTTGGGCTGCATTAGTGGATATCAATACCGCTTTTGTGTAGTCGGGCTTTATTTTCCCGGTCAAAACACCACCGCGAAATTGTCGTCTTGCTTCTTCCACAATCAGAGCAGCTGCTCTACTTACCGCCTGGATCGCAAATGAAGAGAACAACCATGGTAACGCTCCACCAATTAACATGCCGACAAAAACTTGGGGAATATCAATCCGAATACCTATGGCTGATATTTGTGCTGCATCTGGAATTCCAAGGGATGCCTGTGCGCGGCTCACATCAACCAGGAATGAACCAAACAGTGATACCGCAGCAATTACTGCTGAGCCGATTGCCACACCCTTAGTGATGGCCTTGGTTGTATTCCCTACAGCATCCAAATCAGACATGATTTTTTGAGCAGATACAGTCTCACTATCTGTCATTCCAGACCAAGACATTTCACCAATCCCATTAGCATTGTCAGCAATTGGACCAAACGAATCCATGGCAACATTATTCCCAGTCAAAGTAAGCATTCCGATACCTGTCATCGCTACGCCATACAATACAAACGATACTTGTTCTGAAGCGCTTAAGCCGGGGATGGTACCAAAAATTAATATAGAAGAAATAATCGTTAAGGCAATAACAATTACAGCCCAGACAGAAGACTCAAAGCCAACAGAAATACCTTGTAAAATCAAAGTCGCCGGACCAGTATCTGCTGCTTTCTTAATCTCTTTAACTGGTTTTCCATGGGTACCTGTAAAGTATTCTGTCAAACGATCAATTACAATTGCCAGAAGAACTCCAGCAGCCACTGCCATGGGTGTTCGCCACCAACCTCCCCACTTCGCCATTTCTGTATTATTTAGGTAAAGGAAACCTGCCCCAAAGAATAGAACAGCTGATATGGCGGCCGAAGAAAGGAAGCCACGGAATATCGCAGCCATGGCATCTCCACTCTTTCCAGTACCACCCTTCACGGCATAAGTTCCAATGATTGAAGAGAGAACTCCTATACCGCGTACAATCAATGGGAAAATAATCCACTCCAAACGATTAGTCATATGGTAAAGCGCCAGAGCTAAGATCAATCCCGAAACGATTGTTACTTCATATGACTCAAAAATATCTGCCGCCATTCCCGCGCAATCGCCAACGTTGTCACCTACCAAGTCAGCTATTACTGCCGGATTTCTGGGGTCATCCTCTGGAATACCTGCTTCAACTTTACCAACAAGATCAGCACCCACATCTGCTGCTTTAGTGAAAATTCCACCTCCCACTCGCATGAAAAGCGCAAGTAGTGTTCCACCAAAACCGAAACCCAACAATGCGTCTGGAGCAGCAATGCCCAGGAATATAAAAATAACTGTTCCGCCCAATAAACCTAGTCCATCGGTCAACATTCCTGTTATTGTTCCAGCACGGTATGCGATCCTTAATGCATCTCCAAAGGAGCGCTTGGAAGCAGCGGCTACGCGCACATTCGCCTCCACGGCCATGCGCATGCCTATCTGTCCAACCGTTAAAGAAAATCCCGCACCCATAATAAATGCCACTGCACGAGCAAAGCCAATGATCAGTCGAACTTTATTTTCATCATAAGTACTAAACCTATCCAATGCTTCAGGTGTGGGAGGTACGATATAGACCGAGAAAAAGAGGGCAATTGTTAGAATCGCAATAAGGGGGAGAATAGATTTTAATTGACTCTTGAGGTATGCATCTGCTCCGTCTTTGATTGCATTCCATACTTCCTGCATTTTTGTTGTACCTTTATCTTCGCGCATGATTTGAGTACGCAGGAATAAGGCATATAACAGACCTAAAATTGCAACGCCTAAAACTGCCCAAATGGTTATCGCCTCAAAAGATTGAAGCCCATGCATTTCATACATTTGATTTGTTCCTCCCGATTTATTTTATTTGTGGTAATAATACGGATAATTAGTTATTCCCTGCATATTCTACAAGGGGTATATAGATGTGTCAAGAAACGTTTTCTTATTATTTCTTCTGTGAGATGAAATTATTAGCATTACATTAGAATTTGAATACCGTATTGACTTTTATCGAGTTTTAATTGTATAGTATTAGGCAGTGTTAATTTATTACTCGGCACCGCACCAAAAGGTTGCAGTGCTTTTATTTTGTAAGCAACTCCAAAGAAGAATTCCAGGGTATTGCTTTTGACTTTGAAAAAGAGTATCCTGAATAAAGTAAAAATATTATGAGGTTAAATCCAAGAAATGATGGAAAATCCGTTACTTATAGTTGAAGAGGAAGAATATTCTGCGCTTACCCAATTAATTCAACTCGGGCGCCAAAAATCCTATATAACCATTGATGATATCTTGCATTTTTTCCCGGAAGCAGAGCAGGATGTAGAGCAGCTTGAAGAAGCATTTGCTGCGTTACTTAGCGCAGGCATTCCTTTTATTGAAGATACACCATCAGGAGATCCGCCTGAGGATGAACTTATTACGCATGAAGAAGCTGAAACAGAACCAGAGTTAATCCTGGATGACTATCTGGCAAATATTGATACTGACGATACGATTGGTTTATATCTTAAGGAAGTTAGTCGGGTTCCCCTTTTAACCGCAGAAGAGGAAGTTGAACTGGCACAACGCATCGAAAGGGGGCGCATGGCACGCGAAGAACTTGCCAGGGGGAATGTCAGCCTGCGCCGCCGCACAGAATTACGTCGCCTTATTGAAGATGGTTGGGCTGCACGAGAACATTTGATTACCGCAAATTCTCGTCTGGTTATCAGTGTTGCCAAGAAGTACATGGGGCGTGGAGTTCCATTTTTAGATCTAATTCAAGAAGGCAATATTGGGCTCATACGCGCTACAAAAAAATTTGATTATCGCCGTGGTCACAAATTCAGTACTTACGCCACATGGTGGATCCGTCAGGCTGTCACGCGTGCAATCGCTGACCAAGGTCGCACAATCAGAGTGCCGGTGCACATGGGTGACCAAATAAACAAATTGTTACGCATTCAACATCAACTTACTCAACGTCTTGGAAGAGAACCATCTGTGGATGAGCTGGCCAATGCTCTGGAGGTTCCACCCAAGAAAGTTGAAAATATGATTCAAGTTGCGCGTCGTCCCCTTTCGTTAGAAACACCAACAGATGACGAAGAAGATTCTGTGCTAGGTGATTTCATCGAAGATGATGAAGCAACTCCACCCGACGACAGCGCAACCTACAACCTTCTGCGCGAGCACCTCACCGAAGTTATGAACGGCTTACCTCCTCGCGAGGTCCGTATTCTGCAATTGCGTTATGGTTTGCTGGATGGCCAGGCCTATACCCTCGAGGAAGTAGGTCGAAAAATGGGAGTCACTCGTGAGCGCGTTCGACAAATAGAAGCACAAGCCCTGAGTCGCCTCAGGCACCCATCCATCCGGAGAAAACTACGTGACTATCTGGGTGAATAATTCAATCACGAAATAAAAACAATGCGACGGAATTTTCGTCGCATTGTTTTTATTAATCACTCGAGTAAAATTCTGTTAACGATTTAATACGGTTTTTTAATTAAGGTCATAATGAAAAAACGGTTATCCAGCATTTCGAATCCCACTTACATGCTTTTTGCTAGTATTACAGCGTTACTTGTTTTCATTGTTTTATTAAATCCACCAATAGATCCGGATATGTGGTGGCATCTTAAGTCCGGGCAAGCAATGTGGCAACAAAAAACAATACTTACTCACGATCAATTCTCGTTTACAAGATTTAACCATCCATGGGTTAATGCATTCTGGATTACAGATTTATTCTTATTTTTTTGTGTAAGAATAGGTGGGTTTCCCCTCTTACTTGTAGCGATTGCATTAATCGGGACAACTACTTTTTTAACGCTTTTTTTCCGATCCAATGGTCCATTTTTTATTCGCTCTTTTGTTATTCTGCTTGCAGCAATTAGCGTTTCGCCTGGGTGGACCGCTCGCCCTCAGGTCTTTTCGTTTTTCCTTTTTGCCATTTTAAATTTATGGATGGAAAAGCGGAAACAAAACAGAAAACCACCCTTATATTTCCTTCCCATACTATTCATTGTCTGGGCTAATCTCCATGGAGGGTTTATCTGGGGTTTCCTTTTACTCTTGTCCACAATAGCTGGAATTGTTATCGATTTGTTGTTTAACAAAAATTTCGATCAATCTAATTCTTTATTCGAGCTAAAACAATTAACCATCTGGGCGGGTATATCGTTGTTTGCTGTACTAATAAACCCAAACGGACTGGCAATTTGGCGTTTACCTTTTTATACAATTGATATATCCATCAGAATAATTCAGGAATGGCTTTCGCCAAATTTCCACAATCTTGAAATGCAACCGTTTTTATGGATCGTTTTTTTATTTATTATTGGTTATTCGCTCTCAGAAAATAAACATAGTTTTGTAGATTTATTAAAATCACTTGGATTTACTTATATGGCTTTCATAGCACAGCGCAATATCCCTTTATCCGTGATTGTACTTACCCCGATTATTATCGATAATTTTACCGAATTCTATTCAAAATTAAGTATCAAAAATAATAATTCAAGAGGAGTAAATCCACCTTCTTCCCAAAAGGTTCGGGGCGCGGGGATAATAAATTTAACCCTTATTACACTATTATTAATTGCAGCGAGCGCAAGAGTGTACTTACAGACATCCAAAACATTGATCGAAAGGGTATATCCTGTTAAAGCAGTTCAATGGATTCGGGCAAATCGCCCAGATGGTAATATGTTTAATGCCTACAATTGGGGTGGTTACCTGTTATTTAATTTACCCGATTATCCAGTATTTATCGACGGGAGAGCAGATCTATACGGAGAAGATATCATCAAAGAGTGGTGGAGCGTAATAGAAGGAAAAGATAAAGCTGACACCATCTTAGATTCATATAATATTGAGTTTCTGCTTATTGAGCCAGGCTGGCCAATTGTAGATGTATTGCAGGCAAAGAATTGGGTTGTCTCTTATCAAGACGACGTATCAGTAATTTTGACGAGGGAAAAGTAATACAAGACTTTTTCCTTCCATTTCTATAATTCCACATTTAAGTTATAGAATAATCGCTTTAGCCAAAGCAACTTCTGCAAAATGAGTTTAGCGCTTCACGAGTTTCTCTGTTGTCGTCAATATTTAATCCATGTTTCGTCATCACTTCCCCGTCATTATCTTTCCCATTAAATCTATATCGTACCCGAAAAGCTTTGATATAGTTTTTTTAAAGGTTGGGTTTTCAAGAACACCATACAAAGGATAAATCAATTCGCTATCTGCAAATCTCTGATTAATTACCAAATCATAACGTTCTGTAAATAACGGTACAAACCACAAATCATAAGCCAATGAAGCTGCTGCAATTCCCAACCCACAATCAGCCCGTCCTGAGGCAATTGCTGCTGCTACACCAAGATGCGTATATTCTTCTTGACCATATCCTTTAATTTGCTCAAAAGGGATTTCGTTAATTTTCAAATAATAATCTAATAGAATTCGCGTACCTGCACCTTTTTGTCTGTTTATATATTTTACGTCTTTTCTAAGAAGATCAGTCAGGGATTCGATCTTTTTAGGGTTGTTCTTTTTTACCAACAACCCTTGATTGCGCATTGCCAAGGCAATTACACGTACATCAATGTTTCTGACATACTTCTTAATGAATTTGAAATTATATTCACCTGTATCGATGTCCAACAAATGGGAACCAGCAATATGGGCTTCTTCCCGATCTAAGGCTATAAGCCCACCTAAACTGCCTACATTTACTGAAAGGAATCGGCGGTTTTTCTTTGACAAAAACAACGCTAATTCATCAAGCAATAAATCATGAGAGCCAATACAAAGTATGGTTTGTTCAATCTCGGTTCTTTTCCGAAGTAATGTTATATTGACTTTTTCGCCTCCTTCCAAGCCTTGAACTCCTCTTGGAATTAACATTAACCCATCAGCCTGGGCTAGTGATGAAATCACTCCTGCTCCCCGGGACAACGGCGCGGCTAAAAATTCGCCACCCACTTTCGCGAGAACTACTCTTATATAATCATCATCTCCTGCTGGTGAAGTCACTTTCCTGGATAACTTTGCAACTAGTCTATCATCTTCAAATTGTAGGCGCCCAAGCCAAATGTTTAATAAATTTTGAACAAAAATATCAAGTGTCAATGCTGCGGAAACAGGAAATCCTGGTACACCAATAATTGGCACTCGATGGTTACCTTTACGAATCATTCCAATGATAACCGGATGACCTGGCCGCACTGCAACACCATGGACCAATAACTTACCCGCTTTTTCGACTACCTTAGCAGAAAAATCTTCTGAACCCGCTGAAGATCCTGCGTTTAGCAATATTAAATCGCATTCATCTACAGCAGCCATAACATTTTCATAGATCGCATCGAATTCATCATGAATTATCGGGAATCTAGTCGCTACACCACCCCATTCATTAATTTTCCCGGCTAAAACCAATGAGTTGAATTCTATAATTTCACCTGGCTTGGGATTATTTCCGATGGGAACTAGTTCAGAACCTGTTGGTAATATTGCAACTCTTGGTTTTCTTGCGACATCTATTTCCGAAAAACCAGCTGCGGCAATGACACCCAGATCGACTGGCCGAATCGTATGTCCGCCAACAAAAATAAGTTGAGTTAGGGCAACATCTTCTCCCAGGGTGCGAACATTTTTCCAAGGAACAACTGCGGATCGCAAGCGAATGAAAATTGGGAATCTTTGATTTATCGAAATATTTCCATTCTCATCAAGGGATTCGACCTCTTCCAGCTGAACAACAGCATTGAAACCATCAGGAATCGGATCCCCCGTATCGACATATTTAGCCTGAGAATCGATTTGCAGAGAAATTGGAAATGCTGGTTTTGCACCAATAGTCTCTTCTGTTTTTACAGCAAATCCATCCATAGCCGACGAATTGTAATTTGGGGATGATATCCTGGCATGTAAAGGAAATGCCAAAACTCTCCCAAATGCGTTTTCATCCAAATGGATGGTCTCTATTCCCAAAACCTTCCAAAGGTTCACTTCCAACAAAGCTTCTTCAAGGCGTTTTGTTGCTTCCTTTAGCGGAATATCATGCAAAAATAGAGACATCTTCACCTTTAGCTATCTAGTCACAGAGGAACACATCTACGAATTCTCCAGCTTCCGCTCCTGTATGATCTGCCGGAATGCACATTAAACCACTGGAAGAAACTAAAGAAAATATAAAATTGCTTTTTGTAAAAATTGGGATTGCTTTCCAATCATTTCCAAATTTTTCCAACTTAACTGGAACCCAATCTTCACGTCCCGCTTGTGATGGAACATTCGCCTGTAATTCCGCTCGAATCGTTGGTTGAAAACCCTCATTTTTCAAGCCCAACAAATACCTGATCAATGGCGCCACAAATAATTTGGCGGTCACATAAGCACTGACAGGATTTCCGGGAAGACCAATCACAGGCTTACCTGAACAAACTGCAAGGATTGTTGGTTTCCCGGGACGAATATTTACGCCGTGGGCAAGTACTCCCGGTTTCCCCAACGATTTTATAGCTTCTGCGGTCATATCTCTCATACTTACCGACGACCCGGCCGTGAAAATAACAACATCACATTCAGCATGGGCACGTTTTGCAACGACAAGAAGGTCATTAAGGTTATCTGGGACGATACCATATGGAATTGGATCGCCTCCCCATTGAGTTACCAGCGCAGAGAGCAGATACGAATTTACATCGCGAACTTGTCCATTCCGCAATTCCTGGTTAGGTTGAACAATTTCATCTCCACTGGAAATAATACCTATCTTGGGAGATGCCCGTACGGCGAGATCCATTATTCCTAGCGCCATCAAACCGCCAATTTCAACTGAACGCATTTTCACACCAGCTGGAATAACAACCTCGTCTTTACCGATTTCTTCACCAATACCAAGCACGTTTTCTCCTGGCGCTACTGCTTTTCGTATCTCAACTTCATCAGTATCCACCTTCTGCGTATCTTCGACCATAATTACAGCATCTGAATTTGAAGGAAGCATTCCTCCCGTATGAATAAGAAATGCCTGCCCAAGTGCGTGAACATAGTTGGTGTTCTTACCCATTTGTACTTCACCGATAAGTGCCAAATAGGTTGGTAAACTATCAGATGCTCCAAATGTATCTGATGAATAAACCGCATAACCATCCACCATGCTGCGCGGAAAGTATGGGAGTGGATGTAGTGATCGAATATCCCTGGCTACAACTTTGCCCAGGCTTTCAATCGTCGGAATCATCACAATTTGCAGGAAATCTTTTGCCAGATTCTTTTCCAGCAATTTGATTGCATCCTGCGGAGAAAGAAGGTTAAGGAATTCAGTCATGTATATGGAATCTTTTCAATTCGTCCAAAATGTAATTGCCATTAAATAAGCCGGTAAACCATAAACCGAAGCCGATAATACATAAAAAAATGGCCAAATTGGTGTTCCACCACGGCTAATTCTGTGAAGCCAATATATTTGTAAAGCTGCTAAGGGTAAAGTTAAGAGAGTCGGCCAAAGTAATCCAATCGGTAAAACACTTCCACGACCAAGAAGCAAAAAAATGTAAGCACAGAATAACAAGAAATGATGCAAGGGTATTGCTTTCTGCCAGGTCAACATTCGGACTAATGACTTGCGATCAATTCTTTGATCCTGTGCATAAGTTGCAAAATTTGCCGCCAAATATGAAGAAAGGGCAAGACATGTCATCGGAAATGCAATCAACAGAAGCAATTTATGGTAAACATTTATCGAGAGGAAGAATCCTGTAGCGGGGATCAAACATCCTTGAAAAATAGCCAGGGAAATTTCTTGATAACCTTTTTTCGCAAAGTTAAATGGAGGAATTGCTAACCCAACAAATCCTACAATAGTGATTAAGAATATGAACCCAATATTCATAGATAATTTGTCAGAAAACAATAAGATTACAACAACCACCCCACAAATTGTCAAGAGAAAAAATGCAACCTGCAAAATCAATGCTTTTTTCTGCCTTGTCCAATCACCTAATTCGTCATTATCAAGGTGATAAGTCGGAGGAGGTTGAAAATAGATTATCAATAAATATCCTGAAATATGAATACTGAGAACCCAAATTAAACCTATCCAAAATTCAAGTGGTTTGAAATCTGCTCCCAGATATTGAGCAATCCCAGTGCCCAAAACATACATTAAAGCTGAAATAAATAAATTAAATAATTGTTTATTATTAATTAATTTTCGGATATTTTCGCTTTTCATTTGTCCGTGTTAATCGCTTGAATATTTTTTTGTTTGCCATCATATATATTTATAGAAGATCGCACATCTTGCAAGTGCATCTGGTTATGCAAGTAAATCATTTTAACCATTTCCCCGAGTTTTGCTTCACCCATAGCAGGGTGCCTACCTGTTTTCTCCATATCTTCTTTTGCTAAACCATTTACCCAATTAATAGTTTGGGCTCTTGTCACATGAAATAGTTTTATTAGGTCAGCTATTTCAATATCTTTCATCTTTTCTACTTGCGAATTATTAAATTCATTTATTGAAAAATCTTCTGGCGATCCCAGACCATATTTCTTAATATTATCAAATAAAACAAGAAATGCCTTTTCCGCAGAGATGAAATGAGCAAGCACATCTTTAATCTGCCACTCTTTCTTATCAAAATATACACAAATTTGCCATTCATGTTCCATCAAGGAAGAAAAATAAAGTTCCGTTTTTTCCCCTTCTTTTAGTAATTTCTCAGCAGATTTTTGATTATTGACCATAGTGCCTTCTCCAAATCATATTAATGAATAACCGCCATCAATTTCCACGATTTGTCCTGTAATATATTTATTGGATATTAAATATTCAATCATCGATGTTATCTCATCTGGTGTACCCCCTCTTTTCAATGGTATTTTGTTTACTAAATTCTCCCAGTTACTTGCATCCCCCTTCTCTGGAGGAATTATCAGACCTGGAGCAATTGCGTTCACTCTTATGTCTGGAGCAAGTGCTTTTGCCAATATTCTGGTCAAAACTTCTAATGCGGCTTTGCTGATCGAATAAGCCGGATAACCTAGCCAATTCTTGTCAGCTCCAATATCGCTGATATTTATTATCAACCCGCCCAATGACATTCTCTTTACGGCCTCTTGAGCACACAGGAGAGGAGCACGTAAATTTAATGCAATTGTCTCATCAAATGCAGATATTGATAGGGTACGAACATTTTCATGGTGCATGACAGCTGCAGAGTTTATCAGGATTTCAGTTCTATGTGGAAGAGAATCGATAAATTCCCACAATTTCTTTATTTGCTCACCATCCGTAAGATCTGCTTTAAATGGATAAGCATTGACCCCCTTGGATTTAATTAAGTCAACCATTTTGCTTGCTTGAGACTCTGACGAATAATAATGCAAGAGTATTGCATATCCCTGGTTAGCCAATGCTAATGCAATATGTCCCCCCAGTCGATGCGCCGCTCCGGTTACCACAGCAATTTTCGATGTCTTTATTACTGACATACCCTATTTTTACCACAAAGCAAGCTAAGACACAAAGTCTCCTCAGCTTTAGCTAGAATCTCAATATTCGTTTACTTTCTAAGGAAATTTGATACAAAGAACCAAATGTTTGCTGGCCGCTCTGCCAGCCTTCGAACAAAATAAGGATACCAATGCGTTCCAAAGGGAACATAAACTCTGACAGGATATCCTTCTTTTGCAAGTTGGTCTTGCAAATCCCGGCGTATCCCATATAGCATTTGTATCTCAAGCGCCTGTTTAGTTAATCCACTCTCCTGAAGATATTTTTTTGCGTAGAAAATTCTTTTCTCATCATGAGTACCCAGAGCAGTAACTGGAGGTATTCTTCCGTTTTCACTTACTTCTCTAGAGCCATTTTTAACAGCACTATCTATCATTATTTTTGCGAGTAAATCAAAATTCGCATCTACATCGACCTTCTTTGGATAGGCTAGTTCAGGTGGTTCTTTATATGCACCCTTCACCAATCGAAAACATGCGCCTTCATCCAACAACTCTCGCGTGTCCACTTCTGTTCGATATAAATAGGATTGCACGACTATCCCAACATCTCTATAACCTTTGAATAACATCATTCGAAACAAATTGATGGTTTTATCTGTATATGGCGTATCTTCCATGTCTATGCGAATAAAATTTCCAAGTTCTTTGGCTTTAGCCAGAATTTCCTCTAAATTTCTTTCGCAAATTGCATCATCCAGAGCCAGGCCAATTTGTGTCAATTTAATGGAAACGTTTGCTTTTACGTTGTTTATATTAATTTGCTCAAGTATTTCTAATATTCCCTTTGTTGATTTTTGAGCCTCTTCCGGCGTTGATGTGTGCTCTCCCAATTGATCAAGTGTTGCATTGATTCCTTTTGCATTCAGTTCTTTTACGACTCTTATTGCGTCATTAATATTTTCACCTGCAACGAACCTCGAGGCAGCTTTCCAGGCAAAACTCCACTTAGTAACCATTTGTTGAACCCAAGTAGCTTTGGAAAGGTAGATGAGAAATGATCTAAGCATAAGGTATCCTTTTATTGTTGAGATGTTAATTGTTCTTTCTTTCACAGCGATTTTAGCACAAATAACCCCTGTTTGGTTGTGTTATACTCACTTTTGAACATGCTTTTTAATATGGAGTCTTAGTGAGAATTCGAAGCTCTTCTTTCCTAATGCGTTGGGTGTATTTGCTTTTTATCAGCCTGGCAGTCGTGGTCACAGTAATAGAACTTGTTTCATACAGCCGATTAAGATCAAACTATCCGCTTGGAATGACGATGGGAGGTGTTCCGGTAGGCGGCTTAGATCCTCAAGAGACGGCTCAAAGAGTCTTACAAATTTATTCATTACCAGTTGAAATTCATTATGCAAACGCAATAATTCAACTCGATCCAGGGTTGGTCGGTTTTGAAGTAGATATGGCGAGCATGCTTGCTGCGGCTGATCTACAAAGAACCAGTTCTTCGTTTTGGGTTGGCTTTTGGAATTTTTTATGGAATCGACCATCAACAAACGTTGATATTCCAGTCGTAGCATCTGTTTCCGAAGAAAGACTGCGAACTTACCTGCAAACAGAAATCGCTTCCCGTTATGATAAATTACCAACTTCAGCACAGCCAATACCCGGAACTACAGATTTTCAACCCAGTTCACCAGGTCAAGAGATTAATATCGATCGATCAATAACTTTAATTTCAGATGCGCTACGATCACCAACCAATCGTACTGTCATAATATCGTCCCAAAGGACAATTGCCAGCCGGCCACCGTTATCGAACTTGAAGTTGCTCATTAAACAGATAATCGATGAAAATAATTTTGACGGCACAATTGGCCTCTATTTGCTTGATCTGCAAACTGCTGAAGAAATCCACCTTGGCTACCAATCGAGCGAACCCGTATCTGTAAACCCGGATATTGCTTTTACAGCATCTAGTACGATCAAAATTCCAATTATGATTTCAGTTTTCAAAAAATTTAATGGTATTTTGGATGAAAACGCTTCGACTCTGATGGCTGAAATGCTTAAGCAATCCGAAAATCCAGCTGCAGATGCCTTAATGGAGATTCTTGAAGAGAATACAGGCCCAGTATTTGTCACCGAAGATATGAAAACCTTGGGTTTGGAAGATACGTTCATTGCTGGCTACTTTTACGACAACGCACCAAATTTACTTCCCTATTATTCGACACCCGCCAATTCGAGAGCAGATGTTAACACGGTTCCCGATTGGTATAGCCAGACATCTCCATCAGACATGGGAATGCTGCTTGAAGATCTTTACCAATGCTCTGAAACTGGTGGCGGGGCACTAGTCGCAGCTTTTCCGGGACAAATTAACAAACCAGCCTGTCAACAAATGATACAGTATCTAAAGGAAGATAAAATTGGTCTTCTTATTGAAGCCGGTGTTCCTGATGGAACAGCCGTAGCCCATAAACATGGATGGGTATTGGACGTGACAACGGGTGTCTATCACGACATTAGTGATGCTGCAATAGTTTATTCCCCTGGAGGTAGTTATATATTAACTATTTATGCCTATCATCCGATTCAGGTAATTTGGGAATACCCAGTTACAAGATTAGGAGCCGCCCGTATGTTCGCAGATATATCGCGTGTAGTTTATAATTACTTTAATTTGTCAGCACCATGAACTGTTTTCCTCCCAAAATATTCATTATTTATTGTAACGTTTGCCTTTTGCACCAAGTTATCATCAACTAGATGAATCAAATAATTGGTTTTATCCGTCTTCAGCAAATTGATACACGCCTTGATCAAGTGAACGCGCGTCTTAACCAGATTAACATCATGCTCGAAAACGATCAAGGCTTGAAGCAAATAATCGAACAGAAGAAAAGTTTTGAACAAAAGGTCATTTCGTCAACCAAAAACCTAGAATTATCTGAACAAGCGGTCCAAAATCAACTGATAAAGATCCAACAATCAGAAGCCAATCTTTATAGCGGAAAGGTAAAAAACCCCAAGGAGTTACAGGATCTTCAAACAGAAATTACCATCCTAAAGCGATTCTTAAGTTCTCTTGAAAACAAATTGTTGGAAGCAATGATTGAGGTTGAAGAAGACCAAAAGGTGTACGAATTAATTTGCTCTAAATATATTGATTCTGAACATGATTACACGTCCAGGAATGCGGTTTTCGTCGAAGAAAGAAATCTTTATCAAAAAGAACTTGAAAAATTAGCTGCAGAAAAGAAAGCTGCAGAAAATTCGTTAACATCTCAAGATCTATTTTTATATAACAAATTACGAATGAAACGGGGAGGAATTGCTGTTTCAACCATATCTGAAGGAGCTTGTAATTCTTGCGGTGCAACATTGACACCTGCCCAAGAACAAGCAGTAAAGTCGCCTGACCAAATGATATACTGCCCATCTTGTGGGCGCATGCTTTATGCTTCATAGGCATTTTAGCGGATGAATTAATGAGATTTAACCTTCCTCATCTTGATCAAACATCATTTTGGATTGGATTTGTTGCCGCAAGTGTTTTTTGGATACTGTTTTCTTGTACGCGCCCTCTCTTTAAACAAATTTTTCAAATAATTAGCGATAATCGAAATATTCTAAAATCCCGGAAAGGGAGCCTGATTGAAGAGCATTACTTAGCCAACGCATTGCGCCAAGCTCAAAGGATGCATCTTGCGTCAAATCTATTTTCTCTCGAAGAGATATTTATCGAACCAAAATTATTAGCTCCTCCTCCCAGAGTTTCGCCAGATGAAATTCCCTTTACAGAAGATCTGGTAACTGAACTTGTGCCTTATTTACCATCCTGGCCAGAGATGGCGGCAACATTCAGAGCGCCCACACTATCACTATTTCAAGCTCTTTCTGGTAGTTCTGATATCGTCCTGACCGGTCAACCGGGTTCAGGGAAAACCTTTGCACTTGCATATCTCGCATCTCGCATTGCAGAACACTCCATCGAGCCAGGTTTCCCTGAAAATAGACTCCCTTTCTCAATGCACTTAGCAGATCTTAATCTACCATTGAAAAATGAAGAAGATCCAATAAATCGAATAATAGATTTTGTATCAAGTTATTCTTCACCTTCAGATCTTCCTCGAATCCCTCAATTTGTAAAAGAAGCTTTCATTGAAGGGCGCGCGTTACTGTTGTTAGATGGCACTGATGAAGTGGCGCCAGAGAATTTACCTTCAATGATAAATTTTATCAAGTCGGTTAAGCAAAACTATTCACAGACCCAAATAATCACCACCGGCATTCTGGAAAACTTGAGCGGACTAGTAACACTAAATTTTATTCCGTTTACTCTAGCATGTTGGGATTCTTCCGATTATGAGAGTTTTCTTTCAAAGTGGGGGCAATTATGGACACAATATGTGGTAACAGAAACCTGGTCTCAATCGGGTGCACCACAAATAGATTCGATTCTACTTAATTCCTGGATCAGTTCAATAAATTCCACATTATCCCCATTTGAACTCACGTTATTGGCATGGGGAACTTATGCTGGAGATATTCACAGTGGAACAATTCTCGATACGATCAAAGCTCATATTCACCGCCTAAAACCGACCGAAACACCAGAAGAGGCTCTCGAAATGCTTGCGCTTCAAGCTTTTACATCTACAGATATGGCGTTTGATCCACGCAAAGCACGCGAATGGATAAAATCATTTGAACCAGTTGAGATTCCTGTTTCTGAAGAAGAAAAGGATCACTTGACAAACTTGAATGTACTAAAGAAATCTCTCATTAAGAAAAAAGGTGATGCTCTTCCAGCTCCATCTCTCGGTTTAATCTCAAAATTTGTTGCAACAGGATTGCTGGTTATCCATCGAAATAACCGCATGAATTTCGTACACCCCATTATCGGCGGGTATCTGGCAGGAAAAGTATTGGGGAATCTACAACCAGAAAATATCCTGAGTCTGCCTAACTCGAGCGGTAAATATCTTGCAATGAATTATTTTGCTGCCCTTGATGATGCCGAAAAACTGGCTTCAAAATTAATGACTGTACCAGATCGCCCTCTGCATCGAAATGAACTGATTGTTGCTCGCTGGCTGCGGGATGCAAAAAATGAATCAAAATGGCGACTTAAAATAATGGAAATTCTCGTTGGCTTACTAAGAACAGCGGGTCAATCCTTGGGTTTACGAGGTCAGGTTTTAGCCGCCATAATAAAAAGCGGAGACCCGGGTGTTCCAAAACTTTTTCGTCAAATGATGGAATCGGATGATCCTGAGCTACTCCAATTATGTGTGCTAGGCAGCGCCTCCATAAAAGATACGAAAGCTATAGAGGATATCGCACGTTTACTTAACCACATCAACCCAAATGTGCGCCGAACAGCATGCCTTGGTTTAGTCACAATTGGAACTCAATCTGCATTGGATCATGTCGCTTATTTATTGCTGCATGGCGATGAAGATTCCCGAAGAGCAGCCGCGGAAGCCTTGGCTAATCACCCCGAAGAAGGATATGCCATGCTCAGGGAAGGTTCTTCCATGGAAGACATCCTAGTCAGGCGAGCTGTTGCATATGGATTAGGAAGGATCTATCAATTCTGGGCGACAGAAATATTAACCAAGCTCCAGCTTGAAGACGAACAATGGATAGTTCGGGATGCAGCCACTGAAGTTTTGGATAAAAAACTTCAAATAAATAGATATATCCCCAAACGTTTACCCCCACCTTCGGAATGTCCTTGGTTAATTGCTTTTGCTGGCAAAAAAGGTGTTGGGATATCGCCCAATTCGCCTGCCACGGAAATGTTGTTAATGGTATTAGCAGAAGGCACTGAAGTAGAACAGCTGGCTGCACTAGATTATCTTCGAGCCTTTTCTTCGGTTGATGTGTTCGCTTCATTTTACAAAATAATGGATGGGGGCAATATTATTTTGCGAGAAGCCATTTTCCGAGCCATCTGGGAAATGGCTTCGAAGGGCGTTGTCATTCCTGATCCACAGCAATTTGGAGTTAGCTAAGAATGCTAATAACCCACGCAACCATCATTACTTGGGAAATTCCAAACCGGATATTAGAAGATTATGCAATTTACATAAAAAATGATTTAATTTATGATGTTGGCCCGCAAAATAAAATAATTAACCAATATCCTGATGAATTTCAATTAGATGCAAATGATCAATTGGTACTTCCCGGGAATATATGCGCTCACACACATTTCTATGGTGCTTTTTCGCGAGGGATGGCTATTCCCGGTTCTCCTCCCAAAGATTTTCCTGAAATACTTTCCAAACTCTGGTGGCCCCTTGATAGATCTCTTACTCACGAGGATATCTACTATTCTGCCTTGGTTTGCATGATCGATGCGATTAAACATGGAACTACTTCGCTAATTGACCATCATTCTTCGCCGAATGCCGTTGAAGGTTCATTAGACATAATAGCATCAGCCGTCAGGAAATCTGGAATTCGTTGTGTTTTGTGTTACGAAGTATCTGACAGAAATGGACAGGAGAATGCTAATGCAGGTATCACAGAAAACATTCGATTCTTAAATTCGCTAAAATCATCTCACTCTGATTTGTCAACAATCTCAGGTACTTTCGGTTTACATGCAAGTCTGACTTTATCTTCAAAAACCCTTTCAACTTGTAGAGAAATTTCACCCAAAGGGATTGGATTTCATATACATGCAGCAGAATCTTCTGATGATGAATATGACAGCATATCAAAATATGGCGTTCGCGTTATAGATCGGTTAGATATGCACCATTTGCTAGGCCCTAACAGTATTGTAGCGCATGCTGTTCATGTGGATTCCGGGGAAATTTTCAAATTACTCGAGACACAAACGTGGGTTACTCATCAGCCTCGATCCAATATGAATAACGGCGTGGGCGTTGCACCGGTTGAATCCTTTTTGCGATCGGGAATTAAACTCTGTCTGGGAAATGATGGTTTTTCAAATGCGATGTGGGAAGAATGGAAAACGGCCTACCTTTTGCAAAAATTATGGAACCATGATCCAAGATCTCTATCTGGTAATGATGTTGTCCAAATGGCAATTTACAATAATGCTGCATTGGCCAATACATATTTTCCAAAAGCTCCCATTGGAACTATTATCCCGGGTGCCTTTGCTGATATTATTTTCGTCGATTACAAATCTCCAACACCTTTAAACTCAAATAATTTACCCTGGCATATTATTTTTGGCTTTCAAGAAAGCATGGTAACTACCACGATTGTGGGGGGTAAAATTTTAATGAAAGATAGGCAACTCACATCTCTTGACGAAAATGAAATCGCGAGTCGCGCAAGGACCCTCGCAAATCAAGTCTGGAAGAGATATGAATCAAATTATAAAACTTAGAGGCATTTATGATTGAGAACAACAAAGATTATAAAATTGCGATCCTTGGAGGAACAGGTAAAGAAGGTAGAGGATTGGCATATAGATGGGCAAAAGCAGGTTTCCCCATAATAATTGGATCTAGAAATCCCATTAAAGCGATCGAGACAGCTGAAGAAATAAAAAATATGCTGTCTAATGACATTATCATCACAGGAACATCAAACGAACAAGCAGCGCAAAATTGCCAAGCCGCTGTCTTAACGGTCCCGTATTCTGCGCATAAAATAATCATAGAGAGCCTAAAAGATTTTCTGCACGGCAAACTATTTATCGATGTGACAGTACCACTCACACCACCAAAAGTTACAAAAGTCCAAATGCCACCTGCTGGTAGTGCAGCCCAAGAATCCCACCTCATTCTGGGAGATACAGTCCTGTTGGCAGCAGCCTTCCATAATATATCGTATGAAAACCTTTTGGATGATGCGCAAGAAATTAATTGCGATGTTCTTGTCACCGGAACCAGTAAAGAATCCCGACAATCTACTCTTACTTTAGTCAAAGCTGCAGGTTTTTTTGGATTGGATGCAGGACCAATCGAGAATTCAGTTGTGCTAGAAGGCTTAACCAGTATATTAATTGGTATCAACCACCAATACAAGTCAAATCACGCAGGTATTCGCATTACAGGGATCACAAGGACAGATTAATGCTTGCATTAACTCCCCTTGAAAACTTTCCAAACATCCTGCCAGGTAATGACTTGGCGGGAAACATAATCGCATCGTTAACTAATACAAACATTACTCTTAATAATGATGATATTCTGGTATTGGCACAGAAGATTATCTCAAAAGCAGAAGGAAGACAAATCAATTTAGAGTTGGTCAAACCTTCCCAACAAGCTATTGAAGTTGGGGGTCTTTGCGAAAAAGATCCAAGAATTATCGAGTTAGTTCTACAGGAAAGCACCTCGGTTCTACGAGTCCGCCCAGGAACAATTATTGTGGAACACAGGCTCGGATTCGTCTGCGCAAATGCGGGTATAGATCACTCAAACGTAACACCCGAAAATTCCGCCAATGAAAATTTTGTATTGCTCTTACCAGAGAATCCCGGAAAATCTGCATACTTATTACGAACAAAATTAGAGGCCTTTTTTGGAGTTCGCATCGGCATTATGATCATCGATTCTCATGGTCGCGCCTGGAGACTCGGTGTTGTTGGAACCTCCATTGGCTTCACCGGCTTACCAGGTTTGGTAGATATGCGCGGAAAACCCGATTTATTCGGCGGAAAACTTCGTATAACACAAATTGCAGTAGCTGATGAGCTGGCAGCTGCCGCATCTCTTATGATGGGACAGGCTAATGAAGGAAAGCCAGTGATACATGTAAGAGGTTTTCCTTACCCATTACGAAACGGTAAACTTGAAGAGCTCATTCGGCCGCATGAACAGGATATGTTTCGCTAATATATCGTTATATCACTTCCATGGATTAATAATCAAATGAAAATTGTTGCTCTTGCCGGCGGTGTTGGTGGGGCTAAATTAATAGACGGTTTTGCCAAGAATCTCTCCCCGCTTGATCTAACCATCATCGTAAATACAGGGGATGATTTTAATCATTTGGGAATGCGCATCTGTCCTGATCTTGATACTATATGTTATACACTCGCTGGAATGGCTAATCCTGATACAGGATGGGGAAGAGAAAATGAATGTTGGACCGTACTTGCAGGTATAAAACAACTCGGTGGTCCGGACTGGTTCCGCATTGGGGACAAAGATTTGGCCACACATCTTGAGCGCTCAAGAAGATTAATGGTAGGTCAGCCACTCAGCCGGATAATTCAAGACTTTTGTAAGTCTTGGAATATTAACCAAAAAGTCCTTCCAATGAGTGACCAAAAAGTTTCAACGATAATCACCACCCTTGAGTACGGAGAAATTTCTTTTCAAGATTATTTTGTTAGAAATAAATGTGCTCCAACTGTTAAAAGAATCCATTTTGAAGGAATAAAAGATGCTACGCCAACTCCAGGTTTAATTGATGCCATTGAACAGGCTGATGCAATCGTAATATGTCCTTCCAATCCTTGGGTAAGCATCGATCCTATTTTGAGTATTTCCGGAATTCGCACCAGTATAATAAAAAAACCAACAATCGCTGTATCGCCGATCATCAACGGGAAAGCCATAAAAGGTCCAGCAGCCAAGATGTATTCCGAGCTTGGCATTCAACCGTCCGCTCTTGCAGTGGCAAATCATTATAAAACAATCATTAGCGCAATTGTCATAGATAATCAAGACTCAGCTCTATCAGAAGCCATTTCACACCTGGGTATCATACCTTTTGAATGTAATATACTTATGAAATTAACTGAGGATCGCGTTCAAGTGTCTCAAGATGTGCTAAACTACATAGAGAGGATATTAAACTTGTAATATGACCATCTGGGCTATCGTTCCCGTAAAACCACTACGTTTAGGAAAATCCCGCCTGGCGGGGACAATCTCCGAAGACGATCGAATTAATCTAAATACAAGGTTATTGGAACATACACTCCGAACACTGGCAAATTTAGCAGAAATTGGTCAGGTACTTGTCGTTAGCCGAGATTCTAATGTTCTGGCAATTTCAAGAGAGTTAGGGGCAAAAACTATTTTAGAAAACGGGTCGCCGCATTTAAACACAGCTTTAACAAGAGCAACTGTCTTTGCTCAATTGCATTCAATCCATGGAGTATTGATACTTCCTGCTGATTTACCATTGATAACCAGGAATGATATTCTTTCGCTCATCAAGCTTGCTGAGAATCCTCCAGTTGTTGTAATTTCACCTGACAGGCGCGAGGAAGGTACGAATGCTCTGTTAATATCACCTGCGGGATTAATTGATTATGATTTTGGACCAAATTCATTTGAAAGACATTGCCAACGAGCTAAACTTGCTGCCGCAAGACTCGAAATTGTAAATTTACCTTCTTTGGCATTTGATCTCGATATTCCAGAAGACCTGCAAATGTTGGATGATTTATATGACATTGTAAAATAATAATCGTTCGTTTGAAAAGAGGAGTATATGACAAAACGAATCGCGCTTTATTTGCAAGACTCCCATAACCTAAGAGATGGATTAGATTATGTAAGATATGCAGAAGAACATGGCTTTGAGGCAGTTTGGCAAGCGGAATCACGCTTGGTTAGGGATGCTATTGTTCCTATGGCAGCATATGCTGCTGTAACAGAAAAAATAAAAGTGGGTTCTGGGGTAATTAATAATTGGACTCGAAATATTGGGTTATTGGCAGCAACATTTCTTACACTAGACGACCTCGCCCCAAATCGAATAATCTGTGGGATTGGAGCGTGGTGGGATCCACTTGCAAAAAATGTCGGCATAGATCGCCGTAAACCTCTTGTTGCCATGCGTGAGACGATAGAAATTCTTCGCCGCTTACTTAATATGGAGCGCGTAACTTACCATGGTGAATTTCATCATGTTGACGGCATTGAACTTGATATTGTTCATGGAAGACGTGAACCAAGACATTTACCCATCATGATTGGCGCCACCGGTGACAAGATGATGGAATTGACCGGTGAGATCGCGGATGGTGTGGTTCTAAATTATTGTGTTCCCCCAGAATATAACGATAGGGCCCTAGAAATGCTGGAAATTGGAGCCCGGAAATTTGGAAGAACCCTGAACGATCTTGATAGACCTCAATTAGTGGTATGTTCGGTGGATCATGACCATGATTCAGCTTTTGAAACATCCAAAATGCTTCTATGTCAGTATCTGGCACAACAACCCCACATCGCCAAAGCATCAGGGGTATCTGATGATATTGTCGCCAAAATTCAATCCATATTGGGTTGGCCGGCAACAAAAGAACAAATTAACCAGGCCAAGCACCTTGTGCCCGATGCGTTGGTAAGCCGTATTACCGCTTCTGGCACGCCAGATGAAGCTCGCTTAAAAGTAAACGAATACATTAAACGTGGTTGTACATGTCCCATTCTATACCCGGCTGGTGGAGACGTAAACCTACTTATTGAGACATTTTCCCAGAAGTAGCCCCATCATATTAAAAGATGACTTTTAGAATCAATAAATTATCTGGAAATAGCTATGAAAAAACAACCGAATTCACTTCATTGCTTTATCTGTGGTTTAGAAAATCCAATTGGTTTAAAACTTAAGATATATGAGACTGGAGAAGGTATTATTGAGACTACCTTCACAGCTCCAGATCATTTTCAGGGATATCCGGGGGTTCTACACGGAGGCATTGTCGCTTCTATCCTGGACGAGATCAGCGGTCGCGCCCTGATGGGGGATCCATCCTCTCCCCGCTTCATGTTTACAGGCAAATTGGACGTTAAATACCGGAAAAATGTGCCCATCGGTAAACCTCTTCACATTGTAGGGAAAGCGGGTAAGTCCAAAGGAAAAATGGCGGAAGGATGGGCAGGAATTTATAATGAAAACAATGAATTACTTGCTGAAGCCAATACCTTGTTAATTGATGTTCCACAGGATTTGCTGGCACAAACAGACTCGAACAACCTTGGGTGGAAAATTTACCCGGATTGACGCAGGCATACAAAATATGATAAAGAAGTATTATCGACCTCAATCGCTGCCAGATGCCTTTCTTCTCCTGAATAAACCAAACACAATCCCACTTGCTGGCGGGACTTATATAACTACTGAAATAAATAGTGAATTTAATGTCGTTGATCTACAGGATCTAGGCCTGGATAAAGTAGTAGTTCAAAATCAAAAAATCGAGATAGGCTCAACCACTAAACTTCAACAATTGCATCAAAACCAACATATTCCCGAATTCTTCAGGACAGCAATCAAGCTGGAAGCCCCCCTAAATATTAGAAATTCAGCCAGTCTGGGTGGCTTATTGGTTACGTGTGATGGGAGATCTCCCGTTGCCACATCTTTGCTAGCCTTGGATGCCAGGATTATCCTTGATCCAGATCGTGAAGAAATATTAATTTCTAATTTTTTTTCTTTTCGCTCCAGCATAACAAGAAAACGTCTTATAACTTCGATAATCTTGCCCTCGCTCCAAAACTTTAGTTTTGCGTATGTTGCTCGGACTCCATTTGATCGGCCAATCGTAAGCACGGCAATGTCAATGTGGATGAATGGGCGATCAAGGCTGGCTCTTGGCGGATATGGAGCACAACCACTCCTTGTTATTGATGGTCAAATTTTGGATGACATTTCTTTAGCAGCCCGAAGCGCCTTTAGCAACGCAGAAGATGAGTGGGCCTCAGCATACTATAGATCTGAAATGGCAGGTGTTTTAGCCACAAGATGCCTAAAAATAATTAAAAACAAATTCGGGAAGCAATGAGAAAAAAAATCCAACTAATTATCGGTATAACAATATGTCTGGCTATAGCCGTAAGCGCATATCTCTGGGCTACAAATATGATGCAGTCCCTATATCTCTATCGCTCGCCTTTATCAAGGACACCCCCTGCTCCAGGAGAAACAACGGGGTCTTCTGTCACCGCTAAAGTTGTGATCATCCTCGTTGATGCCCTGAGGGTAGATACGGCTTTCAATTCCGATATTATGCCGTCTCTGATTAAATTGCGAAATAATGCGGCCTGGGGAACAATGCACAGCCAACCTCCATCTTACTCAGAACCTGGATGGACAACTTTACTTACGGGGGCTTGGCCAGATATATCAGATGGTCCTGCCATGAATTTGGATTATGCAAATATTTATCCATTTACACAGGATAATATTTTTTCTGCAGCTCATCGCCTTGGATTGAAAACAGCAATTTCCGGGTATTATTGGTTCGAAAAAATGTTGCCTCAAGGATCCACGGATAACAGCTTCTACACCGAAGAGGAGGATAACTTGGCAGATCAACAGGTTGTTAATGCCGCTCTGCCCTGGTTAATGGACGATCAAATAAGTCTTTTGCTCATTCACATCGATCAGGTTGATTATGCAGGGCATCATGAAGGAGGACCTCGCAGTATAAATTGGGAGGAGGCTGCAAAGCGTGCAGATACCTTGATTAACTCCATTGTCAGCCAGTTGGATTTAAATAAAGCTACCGTCATAATTGTGTCAGATCATGGACAAATCGATTCCGGTGGTCATGGCGGGCAGGAGACAATTGTCCTTACAGAACCATTTCTATTGGTTGGGAACAGTATCACGCCTGGACAATACCCGGATATTCAAATGGTAGATATAGCTC
The DNA here is from genome assembly GCA_001796335.1 of Chloroflexi bacterium GWB2_49_20. Taxonomy (GTDB): domain Bacteria; phylum Chloroflexota; class Anaerolineae; order Anaerolineales; family Villigracilaceae; genus UBA12087. Next base: position 191,050 of record MGMF01000021.1, read on the forward strand.
CTACAATCTCCGTATTATTGGGTTTGAATATACCCGCAACAAATCAAGGCCGACCTCTCTTGAATATGATCACGCTTGGCAAAGACAAAACCTCGCTCGTTAATATCGCTCTCTCCAACCAGCAAGACCAATTACTCAAAATTTATTTGGACGCAATTGGTCAAAAAGAAAAATTACTTGATGGGCAAAATATTGTATCTGCAACACAGAATTCTATTTTAAGCGCTCGTAATACGCGTCTTACATCCGAGCGGCTAAAACGAGGCCTGATTGCTATAATTCTTCTCGGAATGTGTTTATTTCTCGTAATTCAGCGACAAACCAGGAAAACAATTGTTTTTTATCTTCTAATCGGAATTATTTATTCCTTGATATTTAATGTTCGCTATGCACTGCTGGATCAACACCCATATTCTCTTTCATGGGTCCCTGGCCAGAAGGAACTAGTTATTTATATAGCAGTTACAACCACAATCGCTTATCTGATGTGTTGGTTAATGTTTAACTTGTTCATGAAGACATTTACAAAAAAACCCATTGAAGCTGCTCGTCAAACGATATTTTTGACAATTTCAACCATATTTATAGTTGCGATACCTTTATATCTAAGTTTTGTCATAAATGGTTTTCTGGTTTCTTGGACACTTCCTGATATGCTCAGCATGTATCTGGCTTTCGTGGCTCTACTCCAGTGTATGGTGATTGCAATCATTGGAATCTTTCTCGCTGGATTATCAGTACCAATAAGCTTTGTAGCCAGACGATTTACCGGAGTTACTATTTAATGAATATTAACCTTTTAATAAATGGTGTGCAAAGCGATTTCACTGTTTCCCCTGGGGACACTTTATTTACTGTATTGCGTAAGGCTGGTTACTATTCCATAAAGTTTGGCGATGAGCACGGCTTTTCCGGGGTTGATACAGTTTTATTAGATGGAGATCCAATAAACTCAGGTCTAATTCTCGCTGCTCAGGCCGAAGGTCACAAAATTGTAACTGCAGAAGCCCTGGGAGATTTTCCTGATCAAGGATGGAAGAAAACCGAGGGGTTGCATCCACTTCAGCTCGCATTTATCGAGACCGGGGCGATTCAATGTGGATACTGTACACCTGCCCAGCTACTTGCCTCCAAAGCTCTCTTGGACAAAAACCCCAACCCAACTGAAGAAGATATTCGAGAAGCTTTATCGGGTGTGTTATGTCGGTGTACGGGCTACCAAAAACCAGTTGAGGCTGTCCTGGTGGCTGCTTCAAAAATGCGTAATGATATACCTTTTGAATCGAGCTCAAATTTAATGGTACCAACAGATTCTAAAAACGATTTTAAAACAGTTGGCAAACCTGCAATAAAGAGCGATGCCGTAAAATTAGCCCAAGGAAAGCCGGCTTTTACGGCAGATATCGAAATGAAGGGGATGTTATTCGCCAAAGTACTGTTTAGCCCTCATGCGCATGCACGCATCCGCAGTATAGACACATGTCGAGCCGGCGCCTTGCCTGGTGTTGCAGTCATATTGACCTGGAAAGATATCCCCCGCGTGGTTTACTCAACAGCAGGACAATCTGACCCTATCCCAGGACCTTTGGACACCTTTTCACTTGATAACAAGGTACGTTTTGTTGGCGATAGAGTTGCTTTTGTAGCCGCAGAAAGCATCGAAATTGCTGAAAAGGCCATTAAATTAATAAAAGTTGATTATGAATTACTGGACCCTGTTTTAAATTCATCTGCTGCACAAAGAGATGGTGCGCCCATTTTGCACGATGAACCGGAATACCAGAATTTTGCGAATTCAAATCCACAAAAAAATCTTGCTGCAGAAATCAGGATAGATATTGGTGATGTAGAAAAAGGATTTTCTGAAGCCGATGAAATTATTGAGGAGGACTACGAAGTATCCAAAGTTCAGCAAGCCCACCTTGAACCACATGTTGTGGTTACCTATTGGGATGCCGATGATCGCCTTGTCATTCGAACCAGTACCCAGGTACCCTTTCACGTACGAAGAGTCTTAGCACCGGTATTGAATTTACCGATTAAAAGAATACGTGTTATTAAACCTCGTATCGGAGGTGGTTTTGGCGGAAAACAGGAAATATTAATTGAGGACATCGCTGCCCACTTAACAATTGCGACCAAAAGACCCGTTATCCTTGAATACACACGCGAAGACGAATTTATAGCATCACGCTCACGCCATCCCATGAAAATTCATATGAAAACCGGGGTCAAAAAAGATGGCACAATAACCGCCAATGAAATGGTAGTCCTTTCAAACACAGGTGCGTATGGGTGTCATGCCCTAACGGTGACTGGAAATACAGGTCATAAATCCATGGCACTCTATATTGGTGATGGCAAGTATCGGAAATCGCCTAATATTAGATTTTACGCTGATGTTGTCTATACGAATACCCCTCCATCTGGCGCTTTTCGAGGATATGGGGTTCCACAGGGTTTTTGGCCTCTCGAACGCCACATGGAAATAATTGCCAATAAGTTGGGATTGGATCCGCTGGAATTTCGTCAAAAAAACACCATCCGTGCTGGTGAATTTCATCCATTTAGCACGGTGTGGAACGAAGGTCGCGAACCTCGTCCTGAAGTAATAAATACTGTTGGTTTGGAAGAATGTGTCAGGCAAGGCAAATTGGCCATCGGATGGGATCAAAAATACAATAACCAGAGTTGGCATTCAAATCATCACAACTCACATAAATCTTCAATCCGAAAAGGAATTGGTGTCGCACTGGTCATGCAGGGAACTGCAATTCCATATTTGGATATGGGTGGTGCTTCGATCAAAATGAATGACGATGGTTCATTCAATTTACTGGTTGGCGCAACGGACCTGGGTACAGGATCCGATACAGTTCTAGGGCAAATGGCTGCTGAAATCCTCGGTGTTCCACTGGATGATATTATTACATATTCTTCAGATACAGATTTCACACCGTTTGACAAAGGTGCGTACGCTTCCAGCACAACTTATGTATCTGGTACAGCTGTCGTTCAAGCAGCGAAACTGGTTGCTGAGAGGATAAGAATTCGTGCTGCCGAATTGCTTAAAGCCACAGAACATGATCTGATAATTCTAATGGATAGAAAAGCTATTTCCCCTGACGGACGCTTTGTTTATTACACCGACATTGCCCTAAGTACCTTACATCATTTTAAACAGGAACAAATTATGGCGGTCGCGTCTTTTGTTGCAGAAAACTCACCGCCTCCATTTGCCGCCCAATTTGCAGAAGTTTCTGTAGACACTGAAACCGGCCAGATCGTTGTAGACAAACTTGTCATGGCTGTAGATTCAGGGCAGATCATTAATCCAAGTACTGCCTTCGGACAAATAGAGGGGGGTATGACACAAGCGCTTGGATATGCATTGTGCGAAGAAATGGTTTATGATAATTCCGGCAAAGCAAGAGAAAAAGATTTTTTAAATTATCATATTTTTAGAGCCAACGAAATGCCTGAACTCATATCAATTTTTGTGGAAACAAAAGAACCCAGCCACCCATTTGGTGTTAAAGCAGTAGCGGAAATCCCCATGGATGGTGTAGCCCCGGCCATTGGTAATGCAATTTGGGATGCAATTGGAGTTGAGATAAAAACATTACCAATTACACCCGAAAAAATCTGGCGAGCTCTAAAGTCAAAAAATTCGAATCATATAAAAACTAATAATTTACAATGAAATCTATATATCAGGCACTTCTGGAACTTGAACAAAATTCGAAATCAGCAGCTCTTTGCACAGTCGTTAAAACAAGTGGCTCAACCCCTCGCCATTCAACCAGTAAGATGTTGGTGTTTCCCGACAGCCCGATTATCGGTTCAGTTGGTGGAGGAGAATTAGAAAACCAGGTTGTACTAGAAGCCAAACTTGTTATTAAGAATAAACACGCCAAGTTAATTGAATATAAAATGACGGATCCAGCGCAAGGAGATGTTGGAGTATGTGGAGGTCAGGTTATGGTATTTATTGAGCCAATTATTCCTTCTCCTTTGATCGTTATCATTGGAGGCGGTCATGTTGGAAAAGCTGTTGCTCATATATCTAAATGGCTTGGCTTTCGGGTTGCCATTTCAGATGATCGTCCGGAATTTTGCACCCCAGAAGCGAATCCAGATGCAGACATCTTTTTTCCGATAGAAATGAAATATTTACCAGATCAGCTCGTAATAACCGATCAAACCTATCTGGTTTTAACCACACGTGGAGTCTCCACTGACATCGAAGGTTTACCTGCGTTATTGAAAACATCCGCTGGATTCATAGGTATAATAGGCTCTAAACGACGGTGGGCCGAGACGGTTAAACAACTCGGATCCAAGGGGATAACTCGGGAAGATCTGGCTAGAATTCACTCCCCCATTGGTCTCGAAATCAATGCAGAAACTCCAGAAGAGATTGCCGTAAGTATTCTGGCTGAAATACTCATGCATCATCACAAGGGTACTGGAAAGCCAATGAAGGAGCAACCTTGAAGATTCCATCCAATCAGCGCAGCCATACTTCAGATGCTTTGTTTTGCCATGCATGGCGAAACCCACTTAATCGAAGCGTAAGTGTGCAACTTAAAACAAGAAGTAACGTAGATATTTTAGCGGCTACTTGTAACCTGTCTCCGCTTGGAATATAATAAAGAAACTTCGGCAATATTATTTGAGAGGAGCTATAAATGGCCAGGATTTTTGATGTAATTGAATACCCGAATGAGATGACGGATGAGATCGTTCATCGGTTTCCTGAAAATGGAATTGGCGATTACCGAATCGGCTCACAAGTTATCGTTCGAGAAGCACAAAACGCAGTTTTTTTCCGTGATGGGAATGCATTAGACACTTTCGGACCTGGTCGGCATACCATTGCCACAGCCAACATCCCAAAATTAATTGATTTCATCGGAAAGGCATTCAACGATCGAACCCCCTTCCCGGCAGAAGTATATTTTGTTTCGATGAAGGAATTCGTAAATCGAAAATGGGGAACCCCTCAACCCATCATTGTCCGCAATCCAGGGATGGGATTGGGCGTTGCCTTACTGCAAGGTTTTGGTTCGTACTCATTCAAGGTAAGCGACCCCCAGCAATTTATCACCCAAGTTGTAGGCACCCAGGGCACTTATCGCATGTACGAGATTGAGGATCGTTTGCGGAATATCCTTCTCTCGAAGTTAGCCGATATCCTTGGTGAAACAACATCTGCGAAGAGCGTTGTAGAATTAATTGGTTTAACTGAAGAAATTGGTGCGGGCATTCGTGCTAAAGGCCAGGATGATTTTGCTGCATTAGGTCTGACTCTCATATCCTTCTATATCGGCAACTTAAAGCCTTCTGAAAAATCTGCCCAGGAATTGCGTGATATGGGTATGCTCGACATGGGAACTTACACACAACTCCAAGCTGCAGATGCCATGCGCGATGCAGCTCAAAACCCAAGCGGCGGAGCCGGGTTGACCGCAGGAATTGGAGCCGGGATGGGTATCGGAAACTTAATGCAACAAGCCACATCTGGTGCGATGGCTGGCCAACAACAATCTAATTCAAATACTGGCGTTAATGGCGTGCCAGATGTAATGACACCCTCTGAAGCTGCAAAAGTCCTTAAAGTAACTGAAGAAGATGTGATGGCAGCCATAACTTCTGGAGATTTAAAGGCGAAAAAGTTGGGAAATGCTTACAGAATAAGCAAATCTTCGCTTGAAGAATTTCTCAAAGGTTAAATTAAAATAATACATTAATCAAAAGCAGGTCGCGCAAACGCGACCTGCTTTTGATTATTCAGCTTATTAAGATATTCTTTCTCGTGCCAAATCAAGGAGATGACATATTTCTTATCCATAAACTTATATAAAAGGTTAACTTTCCATCTTATTCTAATTAAATAAGTGCTGCACTGATTGCGTCAATAATATCACCAGCAATGACAGATGCGCTTCCACTCATACTTTCCGCAGCAAGTAAGCCAGCCCTGGCATGGTACCAGGCACCTGCAATTGCCGCATTATAAGCGTCCATCCCTTGAGCGCGGAAGCCAACGATCATCCCAGCCAGTACATCCCCACTCCCGGCTCGAGCTAAAGCAGGCGTGGCCACCGGTATGGTTGTTGTAGATCCGTCTGGTGCAGCAATTATCGTAAAAGCCCCCTTAAGAACAATGATTTGCTTCCATTCTTTGGCAAAGTGTTCAGCGACACTTAATCGATTTGTTTGAATTTTTTCTATTGTTACCCCAGTTAATGTTTCCATTTCCCCAGGATGGGGGGTCAATATTGAGTTATCTGGCAATATCTTTTTCCAATTAGGGATCTTTGCTAGAAGATTTAATCCATCTGCGTCAATCACCAACGGAGGGATCTTAAAGTTTTGTTTAGCTATACTCGAATCAGTATTTTGAACAAAGCCTATTCTTCCCTGATTCTTTATTGTTTTTGAACTGTTACACAAAACTGTTTCTATTAAGTCGTAAGTAGTATCATCAATACCTAGGCCGCATCCGATTAATAGTGCGTCGGTTTTTTCAAAATTCTTCATTAATACCGAAGCTCCTGAACCTGCCAAAGCACCCATTTCATGAGGTAAAAGCAGCCAGGTGGCTTCTGGAATATGTCCTGCCAAATAACCATGCAATGGAGTTGGCACACCCAATGTCACCAGTCCAACTCCCACTCGATAAGCTGCCTTGCCAGCTAACAAAGCTGCGCCAGTATATTTTAACGATCCAGCTACAATTAAGGCCGTGCCAAATGTGCCCTTATGCGCATCGAGTGGTCTTTCAACCGAAAATGTTTTTATTAACCCTTCATCTGCTACACGATGCTTCACAGATAAAAAAGATGAATTCTTCTTTGTAAATCCAATATCAACGACCTTTAACTCTCCCACAAATTCGTATGCGGGTAATTTTAATAAACCTTGTTTAACTGCAGCCATACATATTGTGAAATCTGCAGGGATCGATTCATCTGATACTTCACCAGTATTGCAATCAATTCCTGAGGGACAATCTACCGCTATAACAATTGGTGGAATTTCCAATTCCCGGATTGTTCTGTTTATGTTTTGAAGAGGCAGTTTAATTTCCGATTTTAAAGGGAGCTTAAACCCGGTTCCTAGCACTCCATCGACCAGGATTTCGCAATTCATAATTAATTCGTTTAAAAGCTTGTAGTGCAAGTCTTCTTCACAAACAACTGCCTTTCCCCCCCCATTTTTAAACTGCACAAGTAAATGATCATCTAAAGTTCCGCGGTTTATAAGGTAAGCAGTAACATCCAATTCTTGTTCAGCAAGTTTACGTAAAGCAATCAGCGTGTCACCCCCATTATTACCAGGGCCAACTAAACCAAGCAATTTTTCAGAATCATAAGAATGACTATGCGCAATTGATTGAATTTCTTTTGCCAGTCCTGTCCCGGCATTTTCCATCATTTTCTGATAACTCAATCCATTAGAGTCTGCTTCTTTTTCAAAACTTAGCATTTGTTCCACTGAAACCAGTTTCATCAATATTGCTTTTCTCCTTAGAATTAACCCTAATCATCGGGGTTTGTGAAATAAAATTCTTTTACAAGCTCTTTCAATCCAAGTTTTTCTAATTTATCCCTATTGGGAATACCTGTTAATTTATCCCACTCTCTTGCAGAATAATAGGCATCCAGCATCTCATCAAATGGTATTGTATATCCAGCTGATCCACCATCCGGCAATGGCTTTAAGAAAGCTTGTGGCAATTTATCATTCGCCTTATTCAATCCCATACGAATATTGATACATCTCTTAAGGTTCCAGGAACGTTCGCCAGATAAAATAAGCTCCTCTTGGGATAATTCCAAACCTGTTGCTGTATTTATGAGATCCTTAATCATTTCAATTGGAATGTTTGAAAACAAGCATAGAACAAGAGCGTCAAATATAGTTCTATAGTCTTGATGCCTGGCTACATTAGCAGCTTTTTCAGCTCCATCCTGTCGCGAGAAATAACCAATGCCGATTGATTCATTAGTCTGTCCCCAATCAACCATAAAATAATCAGACTTGTTATGGCAGGCGCCCCTGGGGCTGGTAGCGTAAACCAACGCCATACCTGACGCACCTCGTGGATCGTGGTATGGCACTTCAAGACCATTTACCTGGATAGCTTCTTCTTCCACGCCAAAGGTTTTTGCAAATTTCCTTGCGCCATCTGCCATGATATCCCCTATTCCAACACGCTGGGCAATTAGGTGAATTAACTCTTTTGCACTGGATGTATTCCCCCAAACCAATTCCAGTCCTCCGGTATCTGCTTTGCTAATCGTGCCATCCTCGTACATTTTATACGCCAAACCAATAACATTTCCAGTACTGATCGTATCAAGACCATGGAGGTCGCATAATTCGTTTAAATGTACAATAGAGTTAACATCTTTATTCAACAGATTTGGGCCGAAACTTACTAATGTCTCATATTCAGGTCCCTTTCTATGTTTTCCATCGCCTACATCAACTACCCGACCACACGCAATCACACACCCATGGCACGCACTGGTGCCAACCAAGATGGTCTCACTTATTATGGATCCAGAAATATTTTCAGATCCGCTAAAAATCCCTTGTGAATAATATTTTTTCGGCATTATCCCCAAATAATCGCTGTAATCAGTAATACTGGCTGTACCCAGTTCGTGAACCACTTGTGTGACTAAATCATTCCGCAAGAAACGGTTTGCTGAAGATCGAAAACTATTATAAGCTTCTGGTTGAGCTAAAAGTAATTTTCCCGCGCCTCGCACCGCGATCGCCTTCAGCTTTTTGGAACCCATTACAGCGCCTAATCCAGTCCGCCCGGCAGTTCTCCCATGATCGCAGAATAGGCCAGAATACAAAACCTTGTTTTCACCTGCCGGACCAATCGCCAGAACTTTCGCTTTAGGCTGGTTAATTTCTTCCTTTATTCTTTTCTGTATTTCGTACGTATCAAGCCCCCATAAATGGTCTGCGGTCTGAATGGTCACCTCCCCGTCAATAATCGAAATAAACGAAGCAGTATCAGAGTTTCCCGTTATCCATAAGCCATCATAACCTGCAAATCGAAGCTCTGGGCCCCAAAATCCTCCGCAATTTGATTCCCCCCATAATCCAGTTGCTGGAGATTTTCCACAAACTACAAATCTACCTACAGCCGGGCCGAGCGTTCCAGTCAGTGGCCCACCCAGAAAAAGCAGTGGAGCTTCAGGAGAAAATGGATCAAGATCTTTTGTTAAATATTCATATAGTATCCGGGCACCTAATGATGCTCCACCTATGTAATCTCGCACCCATGCTTCAGGAACTTCGAACGATTTGCATATCCCTGTTGATAAATTTATCTTTAATATTGGTTGCATAATAGGGTATCTTTTCGTTACAATATTTCATCGGTTACTTCGCGTGCGCAACGAACAAAATCCAACACTGTTGGAACATTTCGCATCATAATGGCCATATTCCCCTGAACTTTCAATTTTCGAGTTAACATGGCTTGCATCGGGTCTAATTTGCCTTTCATAATCTGGGCAATATTGTCATAGCTGGCTGTTAACACAAAAACTGGTTTTTCTTCTTCTGGATTTTCCAATATCGCAGCACGCCGGCATTTTCCATGCCAAAGATCCAAATAATAATAAATAGTTTCTTTTACGTTTCCACTTGGTTCGATCACAACGCACATATCCCCCTCCCACCTTGCTGCTATGGACGCATATTTTTTATCCCTATTCAATTTCTCACACAATGTGTTCAACCACTCAGGACTAGGAAATATCGGATTCATGCGCACCTCCGCTTTGCATAAGTTATTTATTATATCAATTATTATTCGACTTGAGCTATAACTGTTAATAATAAATATTCAAACGATAAATCTATGGTTAATATTTCATCAATTCGATATATAATGGATATGCACATTTAAGGTTTATAATTTATCCTTATTACTTGGCAAGTAATTTATCAAAGAAAAAGGAGGCTGCATATTTCCAATTAATATTTTAATATCTTTATAAATGAATTTGAGAAGGAATATAATCAAACCGGAGGAGAACATGAGAAAAATCATTACCATCACCACATTACTTGTTATCGCCAGTACTTTACTTGCGGCTTGCGGCGGGGGAACAACCACAGCATCGGATTTACTCGCACAGATCAAACAGCGCGGAACAATCCTTGTTTCAACTGACCCCAATTATGAGCCCCAGTCGTTCTTAAATACAGAAGGCAAACGCCCATCAGACACAAAATGCCCATCAGATACTCTGACGTCGGCCGAAATGCAGGGATTTGATGTGGATGTCGCCTTAGAAATCGGAAAACGTCTCGGCGTTGAAACCTGCTTTGCCACACCTGATTGGGATCTACTTGTTGCTGGAAACTGGGCGGACAAATGGGACATCAGTGTCGGCTCAATGACCATCAAACCAGCACGCCAAGCTGTACTTGACTTCACCACACCCTATTACTATACACCTGCAATGATTGGTACTTTTGAAGGTTCTGGTATCAATTCAGTTGAGGATCTGGCAGGAAAAGCTATTTGTGTAGGCACAGCCACCACATATGATGATTGGTTGAATGGCAATCTGGATCTTCCTGCATCCTCAATTTATTCGCAACCTCCAGCGGGTGTAATAGTCGTACCCCTACCAACCGATCAGGAATGTGCTCAAGCATTAGCTGCTGGACGTACAGATTTTGTAGCCTATGCAACCTCAGAAACTGTTATTGATGCTAATATTGCTGCCGGCATGCCAGTAGTAAAAATTGGAAAAGCAGTCTTTTCCGAAGATCTCGGCGTTGCCATCGATAAAGCACACAGTTTACCTACCGTTACCTTACTAAAAGCAGTAGACGATATCGTTATTGCAATGCATGCTGACGGAACCCTTTCCCAGCTTTCAATCCAATGGTTTGGTGCGGATCTGACCCAGGATCCTACGAAATAACACCTTAGAATTTAATAGTAATAGTGGAAGTGATAATTCGTCACTTCCACTATTACATATATCTCAAAAAGGACGTCAGATGTCCCTATTTGGCCATAAAAACAATATTGATCAGCCTAAGACGCAGGGTGAATTGATATATGATGCGCAAAATCGCACCAAGCGCATGTTTACCACCAACGTTGCAATATCCTGGATCATACTCCTTTTATTCTTATTTTTCTTGTTTAGTGGGTTAACCATTACATTGGGTGGATATACCTTCAAAACAATTCACCTGGACACAGTGTTTATTCAAGAAAACTTGAGTTTTATTGCCAGTGGCATAGGCGTTACCATTGGCATCTCTTTACTCTCCATTTTACTTGCCACAGTTCTTGCGCTTTTAGCTGCTTTAGGTCGTTTATCAAAAATTCCGCCTGTGTATGCGCTCAGTACTTTTTATGTATCCCTGATACGAGGCACCCCTCTTTATCTTCAAATATTCTTCTTTTTTCTCGCATTACCACAACTTGGCATTATTTTAACTGGCTTATATGCAGGAGTTTTAGCGCTCGGTTTAAATTACGGCGCTTACATGAGTGAAATATTCCGCGCCGGGTTAAGCTCTGTTGGAAAAGGTCAACGTGAAGCTGCCCTTGCAATTGGTATGACTCCAAGCCAGATGATGCGCAGAGTGGTTCTACCGCAAGCTTTGCGTTTTGCATTACCCCCCACTGGTAATGAATTTATTGCCATGCTTAAAGATTCGGCCTTGGTTTCTGCAACAGGATTTGTTCATGAGTTGATGTGGCGTGCGACAAGAGTAGGCAGAGCACAATTTCACAATTTAGAAGCTCTAATTATTGCGGCGGTTTTTTATTGGATTATGACCCTGATATTCACTTCCTTGCAAAGTCGCCTTGAAGCTCATATGGCACGAGGAGATCGGTAATCATGAATCCAATTATAAAGATCAGTCATCTCGATAAATATTTCGGGAAACTCCATGTGCTGAAAGACGTTTCCCTTGAACTGGTTCCCAAGGAAGTATGTTGTTTAATCGGTAGAAGTGGGTCAGGTAAAAGTACCCTGCTTCGTTGCATTAATTTTCTCGAAGAACCTTCTGCAGGTATCATAGAAGTTGATGGACTTGAAGTTCATGTTGAGGTCAAAGGAAAACAACGCCGTCAATTGGTTCACGATTTACGCTTAAAGACAGGTATGGTTTTTCAAGAATTTAATTTATTTCCCCACTTGTCCGTTATCGAGAACGTTATAGAAGGGCCCATCACGGTTAATAATATGGACAAAACCAAGGCAATTGAGATTGCTGAAATGAATCTTGAGCGTGTTGGCATGCTTGGTAAGCGCGATGAATACCCCAACCGTCTTTCTGGTGGGCAAAAACAACGAGTCGCAATTGCCCGTGCCCTGGCTATGGGACCTAAAGTTATGTTGTTTGATGAACCAACATCTGCGCTCGACCCGGAGTTGATCGGTGAAGTTCTAACAGTTATGAAAAAGCTGGCAGAAGAAGGAACAACTATGTTGGTGGTTACCCATGAAATGGGGTTTGCCCAGGAAGTTGCAGATAGAATTATTGTCCTTGCAGACGGACAGATCATCGAACAGGGAAGACCTGATCAATTATTTAGCAATCCACAAGATAAACGAACGCAAGCCTTGCTCGAAAGATATCATAATTAAAGTACTGAAGGCGTTTGTACCTGTTAAACTGGTAACTTTTGAGAATTAAAAACAAGATTATTCAAGAAAATCATATATTGTGATATAAATAATAAACTTCGGTATTTTCCATACCGAAGTTTCCTTGAAGATGCGCTGAGGGGGACTTGAACCCCCACGCCTTGCGGCACATGGCCCTCAACCATGCCTGTCTGCCAATTCCAGCACCAGCGCTTAAGCAAGGCGTATTATAATCGTCTTCAGTTGGATGTCAAGCAAAGTTATATTATCTACACAGAAAAATATAAATACAGGAGTTATCATGGTTACAATTGTCGTCGATGCGATGGGAAGTGATGCATATCCTGTTCCAGATATTATTGGTTCTGTTACTGCTGCCCGTGAATATGCTGTGCAAATAATCCTTGTCGGAGACGAGAACATCATCAGACCAATATTAGATTCTCAAAAACCAGGTAACTTACCAATCCAAGTAGTCCATACACCAGAAATGCTTACCATGCAAGACAAAGGCATGAGTCTTGTTCTCAAAGCCAGGCGACCCAATTCAAAAAATTCTATGGCTGTCGGCCTGGATTTGGTAAAATCTGGAATTGCAGATGCTTTTGTAACAGCAGGCAATACCGGAGCTGCAAGCGTTAGTTCTTATTTTCGCTTGGGAACCATACCAGGAATAGATCGCCCAGCCCTTGCACCTGTCTTTCCTACAGCAAAAGGTTCCTGTATCGTCCTGGATGTTGGCGCCAATCCAGATGTAAAACCAAACAACCTTTTGCAATTTGCGATAATGGGTAAGGTGTATACCGAGCGTGTGCGTGGGGTTACTAACCCCAAAATCGGTCTTGTGTCAAATGGTGAAGAGGCTGGAAAAGGAAATCAATTGGTTAAAGAAGCATATCCGCTCCTGGCATCCTCCCAACTAAATTTCATTGGTAATGTTGAAGGCAAGGAAGTTATTGGCGGCGAAGTCGATGTGGCTGTAACAGATGGCTTTACAGGTAATGTTATGCTAAAAACAGCAGAGGCTGTTGCGCAATTACTTGTAGATAAGATTAAAGAAAATATAAAGTCTGGTGACTTTTTGACGCAATTGGGTGGTTTATTAATAAAACGTTCAATGGGAAAGATAAAAAAGTTCATGGACCCAAGCGAAGAAGGTGCCGCTCCATTGCTAGGAGTCAATGGATTGGTCTTCATAGGGCACGGCCGCTCAGATGCCAACGCTATAAAAAATGCAATCCGTGTCGCCAAACAAGCGGTGGATTCAAATATACTCGACTCAATTCGAGATGCTATCCAAGTGTCTCTGCAATAAAAGCGCTTTAAAGGCGCTTAAATGATTAAATATATAGCTGAAACAATTCAATATAAGGATATAAATCATGAAAATTGCAACAAACCATAAGCTCATAAAGCGAAATTCGCGTATAGGGCAAATCACCAGTCTGACTGCCTTGGGTATCCTGGCGGCAGGAATGTATATAACCTTTAAAATGCCAGATAAGGTTGGCTATTCTTTAGCGGCACTTCTATTTGGTTTCTTCTTATCTCAGATAGGCATGTACTATGGAAATCGCTGGGGTCGTAGCCCGCGGCCAGATGAAGTACTCGATAAAAGCCTTAAGGGTTTAGGTCGGGATTATACAATTTACCATTACTCTGCTCCAACCCCTCATCTTCTGGTAGGACCATCCGGGCTTTGGGTCTTGTTGCATTTCTACCAAGGAGGCACGATTAATTACGGGAATAAACGCTGGCGTCAAAAAGGTGGTGGTTTTATTCAGAGCTATTTAAAAATGTTTGGTCAAGAAAATATCGGCCGCCCCGATGTTGAAGGAGCAGCAGAAGTAATTACACTGAAAAAATTTTTCAAGAAGACTCTACCCGAAATTGAGATTCCCGAGATCTACACCGCGGCTATTTTTTCCAATCCCAATGTCGATCTATCCGCAAAAGACTCTCCTATCCCCGCTTTGACCCCGAAGGATTTTAAAGAATTTATTAAACAAAAAGCCAAAGATAATCCTTTTCCACAATTGGCTTTAAAAGCGATTCAGGATGTTCTTCCACATCCAGATTCAGAATCTAAAAAAGATTAAACTCAATATTTCTTCTATTTCCGAAATATTTATAAAGATGACTTCCATTGTAGCACTGGATATTGAAACAACCGGTCTCGATCCAAATAAGGATGCGATCATAGAAATTGGCGTTCGCCTTTTTGATGGAAACCGGGTTGTAAATGAATGGGAAAGCTTTATAAACCCTCATTGCCATATACCAGAATTTATTACTGGCTTAACGGGTATTTCAAATGAAATGGTCCGTAAAGCACCTGGTATCCAGGATGTTCTGGATGATTTGGCTGCATTTGTTGGAAATGTGCCCATCCTGGGTCATAATATTCGGTTTGACCTTTCGTTTTTCTTAAAATATAATCTCTTTCCATTTAACACGAGCCTGGACACTTATGAGATGGCTGCCGTTTTGTTACCATCTGCCAGTCGCTACAATCTTGGAGCTTTAACAAGGGAGTTAAATATACCCCAATCTGCAACGCATAGGGCTTTACAAGATGCACGCGCAACCCACCTGGTCTTTTTACGTCTTTGGGATCTTGCCTGCAAATTACCTTTGGATCTGCTTGCCGAGATTGTCCACCATGGTGAACCGCTTGATTGGGGAGGTAATTGGCCATTTCAGCAAGTATTGCAAAGTCGGATTAAAGAAATTAATCCTGTCTATTCTGCGTCCAGGCATCCTTCAGCACATTTATTTTCCCCTTCAGAGAATTCTATCGGGCAGCCATTGCAGAACGATCAAGAGATTATTCCACTTGATGTTGACGAGGTAGCCTCGTCACTTGAATATGGAGGTCCGTTTTCGAAATATTTTGATATTTATGAATATCGCCCGGAACAAGTAGCAATGGTGCGAGCGATAACCAAGTCTCTATCTTCCGCTCAACACTTAATGGTTGAGGCTGGCACGGGTGTCGGAAAATCTTTTGCTTATCTCGTCCCTGCAGCTTTATTTTCAGTCCGGAATAATACCCGGATCATTATTTCCACCAATACCATCAACCTTCAGGATCAATTAATAAAAAAGGATATTCCTGACTTACGAGGAGCATTGGGTATTGACGTGCGCGCTTCTGTACTAAAAGGACGCTCTAACTATCTCTGTCCTCGTCGATTAGAGATGCTTCGCAAGCGCACGCCCCAAACCCTTGAAGAATTAAGGGTTCTTGCAAAAACATTAGTCTGGCTGCAAACCAACACAACTGGCGACAGAACCGATATCAATTTGAATGGGCCTAGCGAAAGGGATGTTTGGGTTCATATTTCTGCTGAAGACGACCAATGTACGACCGAAGCTTGCCTGGAACGCACAGGAGGTACCTGCCCCTTTTTCAAGGCTCGTCAAGCCGCACTGACCTCTCACATTTTAATTGTCAATCACGCCTTGCTTCTTACGGACGTTGCCACGGGTAATCGTGTGCTCCCAGATTATGAATATTTAATTGTGGATGAAGGTCATCATCTCGAGGCAGCAACAACAGATGCCCTTAGTTTCCGTTTATCAGAAGGGGATATCGATCGCCTCATGCGAGAAATCGGATCGAGTTCCAGCGGAACTCTCTCATATCTTTTATCAATTGCACGGGGAGGCATCCGTCCATCCAATTTCGCGTCTTTGAACCAACTGGTGTCCCGGGCAACGGATCTTTCATTCCGTTTTGAAAATCAACAAAGAGCCTTTTTCCTAACACTGAAAAACTTTGTTTCTAATCAACGGGAAGGGCAACACACAAATTCATATGCATTTCAGATACGTATAATTCCGTCCACTCGAACCTTGCCAGGCTGGGATGAGGTTGAGATTGCCTGGGATACAGCAAACGAAACCCTGGATCTACTTTTTGCTATTATTGAAGATTTGCAAAAAGCAGCAGCTGAATTATTTGCTGAAGGCGTGGAGGATGCAGAAAATATATTAAGCAGCCTGGGAAATATCAATCGCCGATTTTCTGAAATTGAAATACATATGTCATCGATGATTGGTCAACCCGATTCCGGGGTGGTGTATTGGGTCGAGTTACAACCTAATGGAAACCGTATATCCCTACACGCATCTCCCATTCAAGTTGGACCCTTATTAGAAAAATATTTCTGGCACAACAAATCCAGTGTAATTATCACATCAGCCACATTGACGACAAATGGCGAATTCAATTACATCCGGAACACATTGGGCGCAGATGAAGCCAACGAACTGGCGCTTGGGTCTCCTTTTGATTATGAAAGTGCAGCCCTATTATATTTATGCAACGATATAGCAGAACCACATACAAACGAATTTCAATTTCAATTAAGCAAAACTATTATCAATCTCTGTCGCGCTTCAATGGGTCGCGCACTGATTTTATTCACATCCTATGCCCAGTTAAAACGAACAGCTAAATCTATAACCGGACCTTTGACCTCAGAAGATATCAACGTCTATGAACAGGGGGATGGCTCTTCCCCAAATGCTTTGCTTGAATATTTCAGGAGTTCAGACAAGGCGGTTCTGCTGGGAACTCGCTCCTTCTGGGAAGGTGTAGATATTCCCGGAGATGCACTCTCAGTATTAGTGATAACAAAATTACCCTTTGATGTTCCTACCGACCCATTGATTGCCGCCCGCTCTGAAGAGTTTGAGGATCCTTTTAATGAATATCATCTCCCTGAAGCAATCCTCCGCTTTCGTCAAGGTTTCGGCCGTTTAATAAGAACTCAATCAGATCGTGGCGTTGTGGCTATTCTGGACAGGAGGGTTCTGACCAAGCAATATGGCCGATTTTTTATAAATTCGCTTCCTCTCTGTACAAAAATTGTTGGCTCATTTAAAAATTTACCCAACGAAGCTGCAAAGTGGTTAAACCACTAATTTACCTTCCTAAAAACAATCTCTGAACGCGTGCCTGAGAGAATAAAAAAATTTGTGACTGGGAACGCTAAGCGCATAAAAAGTACTTACAGATGGCGATGTTTTATTGCGCTCAATCAAACTCAAGACATTCGCTGAAAGGCCATTTACGTGCATTTGTCGCAACCGAATACCGACATTTACTGACAAGGCTTTTTTTCCATAATAGTTCATTCTCTTCTCCAAACGTTTACTGTAAATATCCCATCATAAAAACCAAAAAACTGGGGGGTGTATTAGGACATTAATTACCATCATTACCTTGTGACATTTGCAATAAATACTTTTGATATTTTGCACTATGGGAGGCTTGCACCGAGTGTTAAATTATAAGGGAACACTTTCGCTATAATGTATATGCATAATTAACCAATCTCATTCTGGAGTAGCCATGACAAGCATTTTGAAAGATGAAGTTAATCAGTTACATGCAAATATCTGCAATGGGTTGGCAGATCCGATTCGCATATTATTACTTTACAAATTATCCGAAGCTCCGTCCAGTGTTAACGATTTGGCCAATTCAGTTAATCTCTCTCAACCTACAGTCTCCCGTCACTTAAAAATACTCAGGGAGCGTGGCCTGGTGATACCAAAACGCAATGGGCAATATGTATATTACCACCTTGCAGATATTCGCATCATTGAGGCACTTGACCTAATGCGTGCAGTAATGTCTGACACGCTGTCTGAACGAGCAAAAATTGCTTCTTCCGAAAAATAAACCGCGACAAATTTCCTAATGGAGAAATAAATTAGATCATTGTTTATACTTGTTGTAGTAAAAGACGGAACCGGGGAAACGATCTATAAGCTGTTCTCTATTTCCCAAAGGACCTGCAAAAAAAGTTGCCCGGATTTCACCATAGGACAATGTTATTGACATGACCATCTACTTCACTTTTTGGGGGATGGACATTATCTCCAATTAATGTGATGGCAGTACCAAACTACAATTCTGCAAGATGACTGCAGAATTGTTTTGACTCAAAAATAATGTCTTTGTTGCGTGAGAAGAGGGGATTGTTATGGCTAGTGAATTTATCGATATGACCAAAGGTGAACAAATCATATTTATCGAGTTCCTGATAAAATAGCCAGGGATCCAGATTTGAGTGAAAATCATCTAGGCTCCCTAGGCAAAAATAATAAATAATATGATAGAGATATCGCCTTTTCGCTTCCTTGATGAATCGGATATAACTTTAGAGTTTTTTAAAGCTTCGGGACCAGGTGGACAGAATATAAACAAGGTCTCAACAGCTGTACGTTTACGTTTTAATTTAAGTAAGTCATCTGCTTTAACCATCGAAGAGAAAATACGATTAAGCAGACTCGCTGCTAGTCGCTTGACTGCTGATGGATTAATAGTCATAGAGGCCAGACGATTTCGCTCTCAAGACCAGAACCGTTTGGACGCTATTCAAAGGTTGGTTCATTTGCTAGAATCTGCCATCAAAATTCCAAAAACGAGAATAAAAACACGTCCAAGTCGAACTGCTCGCGCATCAAGAACATTCGAAAAGAAAAAACGCGGGGACCTTAAAAGAACTAGACATTACAACCCGGATGATTGGGGGTAATAACAATTAAATATTTTACGCTCTATACTCTCATATAGCGTAATATTCAATTTGTCTGTTTTTCCATACAAAAGTCGTTTTTTTAATGAAT
Source organism: Chloroflexi bacterium GWB2_49_20 (assembly GCA_001796335.1). Taxonomy (GTDB): domain Bacteria; phylum Chloroflexota; class Anaerolineae; order Anaerolineales; family Villigracilaceae; genus UBA12087. The sequence goes on from MGMF01000021.1 coordinate 210,360, forward strand.
CCGGAAAATCTGGTCAGGGAATACTTTCGGGGCTGTTCTAGAGTAACATTATTCTTGAGGCAACGATGTTCTCCAAAGTAAGATTCTATTTGAGGCAATACACTACTCAATGGGAAAATATTATAAGTTATATAATGGCGATTTTAAATAGGTTTGATATAATTTGCGTTGTTATCTCACCAAGAAGGAGGATCATGAACGAACTAAAGTGGGACTTACTCGCCGAAGTATTTGGTCGTATGGAAGCTGAAATTATTCAAAGCATGCTCAACGCAAATGGAATTGATGCTGAGCTCTTTCAAGAAGCTGTTGGGCGGAATTTCGCCTATCCAACGACTGTTGGAGGGTTTGCACGTGTCCAAATATTCGTTCCAAAGAATAAATTAATTGAAGCAAAAGAATTACTAAAGAATTCTCAAAATGACACTTTGGAATTCCCTGCACACTAGCTCCAACCCAAACCAGCCATTCAAAATCAGCCACCGGAGGTGATAAATGCAATTTGATTTCTCAGAGGAGCAAAAAATGTGGCGAAAGACTGTACATAACTTTGTTGCCACAGAAGTTAAGCCCAAAGCACGCGAGGTTGATGAAAGCGGTGAATTTAATTGGCCTGCTGTTAGAAAAATGGGGTCTCTTGGGCTTCTCGGACTCCTTGTTCCCGAAGAATACGGAGGGTCTAATGTAGACGCTATTAGCGCGGCAATAGCCATCGAAGAGTTGGGGTGGGGTTGCGGATCGACCGGATTGGCGATCGCCGCTCATAATGGCTTGGGTTGTGCTCCGATTGTCAACTTTGGAACATCAGAACAAAAAGCAACATTTTTAGAACCTGTTGTCACAGGAACTGGACGATTGGCCGCTCTTGCATTAACTGAGCCTGGAGCAGGTTCCGATCTTCAAGGTGGTGTTACCACAAAAGCTATAAAATCTGGAAATGAGTGGATCATCAATGGCGCCAAAATGTGGATAACAAATGCCAGCATAGCCGATTATATTATCACTTTGGTTCGCACAGATCCTTCTAGAGGAGCCCACTCACTCAGCATGATCATCGTTCCGGTTGAAACCCCAGGTCTGCAGATTCATCCTCCAGAAAAGAAAATGGGTCTGCATGGCTCTCAAACCAACGCACTGACTTATGATAATATCCGTGTTCCAACAAACTACCTATTAGGAGAAGAAGGGCGTGGATTATCCCAGACTTTGCACACTCTCGACGGAGGCCGTATTAGCATTGGGGCTTTGTCCATCGGACTTGCCCAAGCTGCATTTGAAAGCGCTGTTACTTACTCAAAAGAACGAAAAGCTTTTGGGAAACCGATAGCAGATCAACAAGCCTTACAGTGGATGCTGGCTGATGCCGCAACAGAATTAGAAGCTGCTCGATTACTCGTTTACCAGGCTGCATGGTTGAAACAAGAAGGTCGCTCGTTTAGCAAACAAGCAGCCATGGCGAAGCTATTCGCATCTGAAATGGCTGAGAGGGTTGCGAGGAATGCGATCCAAATTCATGGTGGCTATGGTTATTCGCGGGAGTTTGATGTAGAAAGAATTTATAGGGATATACGCTTGATGACTATCGGCGAGGGAACTAGCGAAATTCAAAGGCTTGTTATAGCCCGCTATGTTTTAGGTAATAGTTAATACAATTATTTAATTATTGATTATAAGAACAAAGGCTGATTCCATTAAATCAAAAGCCTTTGTTCTTATTTATATTATTAATTTGGTTCTGACCTAAAGGTTATTTACGATTTAAATACCCTTTATAAACGTAATACAAAAGGATACACATGACAGCGGTGCCACCCCAAATCAACCACCCGCTTTTAATTGCAAGCCAGATATTTCCAATCGCAGGATAATATAAAAATGCTGTAAGACCAGCAAATACTAACACAAATATTCCAAATAACCAAAATCTCATAAGGTTAAGTTTCTTTTCCATATTTTCCTCCAGATATTTACACGAAAGATCCCATGTTTGTATTTTAGCACACAATATAATATTTTATTTGCTCTTCTTAACCATAAACCAACTATTGCCTTTATAGTGTTGAACTCGTATGTTATCAGTAAAATCCGCGATCAGAGAAACAATTGAGCTATCCGAAAGAAAATGAGATTTCATCAGTATCAATTTTTCAAATAACCTGATCACTTTTCCTGCCAAATGATCATAATTTGGTTCAATGATCACCAACAAACCCTCGGTCTGAAGAACGCGCCATACATCCCTTAAGACTTCTTTTTGATTAATACAATGGTGTAAAGCATCAACAATTAAGGCACGCGAGAACGATTTGCTCGGATATGGCAAAACTTCGCCAAGTGCACAAATTGCCGACAAACCCTTTCCTCTGGCAATTTTTAACATTTCAAAGGAAATATCAACAACTACTATCTTATCAATGAGCCCAACCAATGAACTCGCCACTCTTCCAGTGCCTCCTCCTATATCCAAAAGATTTCCTGCAGCAGGAAGTGCAGCTATTTTTTTGATCTCATCAACATCATTGTAAGTGATTAGTTTATCGTACCACGGCGCCAATAATCCAAAATGGTCTAAGCCAGGCATTTTTTATTTTCCAACCGTAATGAGGAATTTAATTTTTTCATAAGTTGCTGGTCCAATCCCTGCAACTTTCTGGATATCCTCTATTCCCATAAATTCGCCATTCTCCACTCGATATTCAATAATATTCTTCGCAGCCGTCGGTCCAATTCCCGGAAGAATTTCCAATTCTTCTTCGGTCGCAGAATTAATATTGACCTTGCCAGATATCGTATTTTCCATTGACGAAAGTGATGGAATGTTTATCTGGCTTGAATCGATCAATAAGGCTGCTAAATTCACAGAATCAACGTCCGCGCTTGGGAGAAATCCTCCAGCGCTATTAACTGCGTCTTGAATCCTACTACCTTGTGAAAGTCGGTATACTCCCGGGTTTACAATATCTCCAGATATATAGATGCTTATTGTTTGGTCTGCCGACATTGTAGCAAGCACGACAGGGTTTCCTCGTGGTTGGCTTGCAGTTATCCAGATTAAACCTCCCACAAGCAAGCCTATAAAAACCCCATAAGATATAAATAAAAATGCTTGTTTAGTAGATGTATTAATCATCATTAATCCCCGAACAATTAAATTCCATTTATTAGTGTGATTTCAACCGAACATACCGGCAGCAACTATTATTGTAAATGAGGCCACATACCAATGGATTAGAAATGGATACACAAAAGATCTGGTTCGCAAAGCAACCCATCCAAATACAAAACCTCCAAATATTGTTGATAGCGTTTCAATTTCTGGTTTTCCGATATGCGCCAAGGCAAATGGAACCGCTTGAAGCCACAAAGCTTCAGGTCCAAATTTTCGCGCGTACCCAAATAACAACCAACCTCGAAAAATAAATTCCCACCCCAATAGATCAGCAAAAGTAGTCCAGGGTAATCCTTTTATCTGCCCTTGATAATATTCCTGCATATTTGAGTCCCCCTTGGCAATTATCCATAACACAGGACTGATTAATAAGATACATGTAAAAGTGATTATTATTCCGGCTTTCCAATCTCCAAATCCAAAACCAAAATCGACTGGTTTTTCACGAAATAGGAACAGGATGATTGCCATCGGTATAAATAAATATAGGATTGTACGATCTAGAGCCTTCCAGGGCGTCAACTGATGGTAATAATCAACCATCAATAGTAGCGTACTGATGATTGTAATAACTGCAATTTTCCAATCGAGGTGTATCGGCACTTTTTTCAAGAATTTCATGAATATATCCAATCCGTTTATGTTCCGCTGTCACGACCCATAAAGGAGAAGGCTAACTTTAGACAATATCAATAAGGGAAAAAGGTTTTGTTACCATCTGGTCCAAAAAGGAGAGATATCATGTGTCTATCGCGATAAAGCTCAAAAGTCCAATTCGCAATTAGTAACACGGTTAAGAAAATCGCCAGTACAATGGCTATCTTACCGCTTGATGTTTGCCACCTTTCTTTCATCAACAACCGCCCGCCTCCCCAAATATATGCTGCGGGGATTGCCAGGAATGGAACGAGGGTCAGGTGAAAGCGATCCTCTCCAAGAATAAAGATATGTGGGATTAAATAGCCAAGAACGAGTATCACAATCAGAATATTAATTTGATTCCATCTTATCACAGCAATGCCAAATGTTGCTGACAGGCTAACAATAACAAATGGAATTAATAAAAGAACAGAAATCAAAATCAATGGAATTTCGGATATATATCCAAAGAAATTATTAGAATAAAAATAAGTAAGTGCTCTTCTTTCCAGTCCCCAAAAATATCCCAACCGACGTATCATCAAATAGGGTATCCTCCCAGGGTTGGATTTAATATATTCAAAAGCCTTGGATTGACCGATTTCGTCCCGTAGACCATCGTCTAGGTAAGGAATTAAATCAAGCGAAATTCCATACTGAAAAGTGCCTGTACTATCGGGATGATAACCTACATAAAGGTCGTATCCTAGCGCCGATTCAATTCCAGTTAACTTGTGGTGCAATAAGGTGTTTCTTAGCATCCAGGGGACTATCACAACACCGATCGTAATTAAGATTATTAGTGCATACTTAAATTCTTTTAAAATCAACCATGCCCAAACGATGACCAGTCCTGCAAAGGCTAATGCAACTGATCGTGTAAGGGCTGTCATACCAAGAAGTATTCCTGCCAAGGCAAACCAGTACCATCTTCTTTTTCTTTCAGCAATGAGAAGCACCCATACAGATGTAAGTATCAGCAGGAAGAATAAATTTTCAGTTGCCAAAGATAACGGATAAATGACAAGCATCGGATACAAAGCAACGATCCAGGCTGTAACTTTGCTACTTTTCGTGTTTGCTGGAAATATTGATTTCGAAATTACGAAAATAAGTGGAACTAAAGATGCACTGACAAAGGTTTGTACTATTCGAGCAATAAAAAAGCGTTTGGCTCCAGTCCCAAATATGGAGTAAACCAAAGCCAGAAAAGCAGGATATAAAGGAGGGCGAAATGAAGTTAGTACTCCACGCGGATCATAATCCACATCAGACATATCAAAATCGATATATTGTTGTGCAAGATACAAATCATCTTGCGCATACCACCGATATCCATTCCCAGCTTCAATGCTGCGCGCCAGCATATCATATTGGAACATATCATCCAATCCTATGCCTAAATCAAAGGAAAGCATTACGGGAATCAAGCGTATCAAAAGAGCAAGAATAAATATCCTGACAGAAAAAGTGCGTTCAGAGTGGAACCACTGTTTCAATTAACTCTCCCTCGCTATTACTAAGATGATTAATAATATCCCAAACTTAATCAGGGATTTTGGTTAAACTCTTGTTGGAATAACTCTATATTTGCTGTTTGTAGAAATTTTAATGCATTTTCATCTGTCCGATAAGCTTCACAATAAACAAGACGGACAATACCTGCATTTATTAGCGCTTTTGTACAATTGATACATGGCAAGTGTGTAACATAACATGTCGCCCCTTTGGTCGAGACTCCATGTAAGGCGGCTTGGATAATTGCGTTGGTTTCCGCATGAATCGTTCGAACGCAATGACCGTCCACCATCAAATGCCCCTCTTCATCACAATGGGGTTGTCCCTTTGGAGATCCATTAAACCCGGTAGTAAGTATGCGTTTTTCTTGGACTAGTACACACCCCACAAAAGCTCTATCACAAGTGCTTCGTTCGGAAACTGCATAAGCTATCTTCATAAAGTACAAATCCCATTCTGGACGCATTTGCCATCTCCTAATAATATAATTTGAAGATTATACCTCCACCTGATTATTGTTTATTTTATAACCTTTTATTCCAAATAGAAAATATTATTGAATACCAATTTGTGGATTTTTTTGTTGCACTCAATGAAAAAATAATCTATACTTAGCTTTGTTGATACCGAAGGGAATTCAAACTTCAATCATAAGAGAGCAAAATGAATATGGCAAACCAAACATTATTCTTCTGGGTAATAATCGATCCGCTTACATTTATTTTGGGTTCTTTAGGTGGTTTTATCCTATTTCATGAAGTTGTCGATATGGATCATGTACCTGCATACAAAGAAATCCTCCAAATAGCAAAACGCCGTTGGATGGCATGCTTATCTCTCTCGATTTCAATTATTTATTTCTTTTATCGTATGATTTCTATATTGACTAATAACTAATCACTCCAGGTTAATAGAAAACCTTATTTGGTTTTCCGAATAGTTTTCTTTCTAAATTAGATTCCAAATGAATGATCTTTTCGATCACGCTATGCAAAAACGTTTATCACAGGAAGGGCCCTTAGCTGCCCGTATGCGCCCTCAGGTTCTGTCTGAGTATATAGGTCAAACCCATATTATTGGAGAAGGAAAGTTGCTTCGCAGAGCAATTCAGGCCGACCGCTTATTCTCTTCAATCATTTTTTGGGGACCTCCAGGAACAGGGAAAACCACCCTGGCGCAAATAATTGCAAATACCACTCAATCCCATTTTGAAACAATGTCTGCTGTTCTGGCGGGAGTACCCGAATTACGTCGGGTCATAAAAGACGCACAAGAACGACGACGTTTATATCAAAAGCGCACAATCTTATTTGTGGATGAGGTCCACAGGTGGAACAAAGCTCAGCAAGACGCACTCTTACCCCATGTTGAGAACGGATTACTCATACTGATTGGCGCAACTACTGATAATCCTTATTTTGAAGTAATCAAAGCACTTGTATCCCGTTCCAGAATCTTCCAATTAATTCCATTATCTGTGAATGAAATGGGGCAGGTCATACAAAGAGCTCTCACCGACCCTGAGCAGGGTTACGGAAAACGTACTATTATCTTGGATGATAACGCTCACAATCATTTGATTGATAGTGCAAATGGAGATGCACGAAATGTACTAAATGCTTTAGAACTTGCTGTTGAATCAACTAATCCGAATCCGGATGGCTCAATTCACGTCTCACTTGAAATTGCACAGGAATCTATCCAGCGGCGGGCTGTATTATATGACAAGGATGGCGATTCGCATTATGATACTATTTCAGCCTTCATTAAGTCTGTGCGCGGGTCTGATCCAGACGCCGCTCTCTATTGGCTGGCAAAAATGCTTTACGCAGGGGAAGATCCTCGTTTTATTTTGAGGCGCCTATTGGTATTAGCCAGTGAAGATATCGGCCTGGCAGATCCCCAGGGATTGGTTGTTACCAACGCTGCTGTTCAATCTTTTAGTTACCTGGGCCTGCCGGAAGGTATTTATCCGATTGTAGAAGCTACCCTTTATCTATCTACAGCTTCAAAATCCAATTCAGCGGGAGCTTATTTCAAAGCATATAACTTGATAGAGCAAGAAGGGGTTGGCGATGTACCTGTCCACTTAAAAGACAACAATAGAGATGCAGCGGTTCTTGGACATGGCAAAGATTATCAATATCCACACAAAATGGACAGTCATTTTATTCCCCAGCAATATTTACCCAAAGATCAACTTGGAAAATATTTTTACTCTCCGTCAAACGAAGGCTATGAAGCAGAGATTCGACTACGCCTTGAACATTGGCGTGAAGCCCAACGTAAAGCGCTTGGCATTACAAGAAACGAACCTCTTCCAGATCTTACCCAGGATTTGATTGATATTATCAAACATAAAACAAATTAACTCCTTCCTATGATTTCAAATATTACCCATGCTTGCAAAACAAATCGTGGGAAAGATTCCCCTTGGATGAAATCGGAGGATAAGCCTGCATAAATGATTCATTATTGCCAAATATTCTTAATAATATACTTAATAATCTCCCACCCATTCGACCTCCACCTTGGCTAGCATGACAGCTGCCTGCTTTTTCTTTTTGTTGACGGAATTTTCTAATATCGATAACAGCATGAATCGGGAAATTCTCGTTAGCAAAAGATTCTAAATCAATATCTCTATTTCGACCAAATCTTTTCGGATTTCTTCCCAAAATCTTTAATATTTTTACAGCAGTGCGCAAGAAGCCACGCGAAAAGGTATGAAAGTATAATCTTTCGGGTTGAAATGGTTTGTAACCATTGACTTTATAATGGCTATCACCCGCCTGATCAAAAGCGCGTACTGTTGCATTGTGAATCGCTATATGATCTGGATGTCGATATCCCCCAATAGGATCAAAAGTTACAACTACTTGTGGCTGTAATTCACGGATATATCTGACAATTGCTTCAGATACAATATCGATTGGCTGGGAGACCAAAGCCTTGGGATGTTTGTTATCCAACGACCCTGGCATTCCCGAATCACGAAATCCAAGAAAATGAACTCCAGTTAAACCTAAAATCCCGGCTGCACAGCGTAATTCTGCCTCCCTAAGACTTGCTATTGAATCGTAACCAATCAGTTTATCAGGAGAGACATCCCCTGCTTCGCCTTTGGTCGCGCATATCAAGTGAACATCTACATCCTGGGCTGCATAATAAGCCAGAGTTCCTCCCATCCCAAACGACTCGTCATCAGGGTGGGCTAATACAATCAGAAGCACATTTTTTTTATTCATTTCCACCTATTTTCAATATAATTCCCGATAGCGGACACAGCTTGTCGAGCTTCAGGAACAAGACTACCGGCAAATTGCCAGACATGTTGCATATCCTTCCAAACATCCAAGGTTGCATCAACTCCAGCTGCTTTTGCGCTTGTTACAAGATTAACCGAATCGGACAGTAAGATTTCATCTGATCCAGCTTGGATAAGCATTGGGGAGAGCCCTTTCAAGTCTGCGAAAATTGGCGAAGCAAGGGGATCCTCAGCTCCTACTTCACCAAGGTATAATTTGGCAGCTTTTTTCAGGTTTTCCGCATTTAAAATAATATCTTTTTTTGCATTTAGAAGGACAGACTCTCCACTCACTGTCAAGTCAGTCCAGGGTGACAAACAAATTGCCATAGCAGGCAGGTCTTGTTTCAAGTTCCTAATTACTAGCAATAATGACAGCGCCAAACCACCTCCAGCAGAATCACCTGCAATGATTATTTCATTTGGAGAATTTCCGTTTTCCAATAACCAACCATATGCCAATTTTGCATCTTGAATGGCTGCTGGAAATGGAAACTCGGGTGCCAATCGGTAATCAATAATTAAGGCACGTGCCTTCGCGGCAGCTGCAAGGTTTGCAACAAATATTCTGTGCGAATTTAAAGATCCAGCAATATATGAACCACCATGCAGATATAAGATTGTTCTTTTAAGAACGATGTCCGAAGGAAGAATCCATTCCGCAGGAATTCCATGCACCGATATCGGTATAGTTTGGACTTCCTGCATATATTTGAATAAACGTACCATTTTCTCCAATTCGCGACGTTCCTTTTGCGCATCAAGTTCTTCACGCGGGCCAGATAATAGATTGTCAATTCTAAAGAATAACTTAAGTGCAATTGCCTGGTAGCTAGCCATCCTTCTCCTAATAAATTCAAAACTCAAAATCGATTCTAAATTTTAACTATACATCAGGTTGATTAAAAATGTATGAATTATCTATTATAATCACGCAATTATTTTGGCCGGAAAAAGGGTATACCGTTATGAATCGCGTAGAATCTTCATCTTTTTCAGAATTCTTGTTTGGCTTTCGCGATGAGCTTCCAATTCTTGTTGGAGTGATCCCATTTGGGTTGATTTTTGCGATCCTTGCCCAGCAAGCAAATATATCTGCAGTAGAAGCTCAAGCTATGTCTTTGATCGTTTTCGCTGGCTCATCTCAATTTATGCTGGTTCAACTGGCAGGAATAAACGCGCCAATTCCGGTGATGGTAGTTACTGGTTTTATTATTAATTTGCGCCACCTCCTTTACAGTGCATCGATCGCTCCATACACAAGAAAGTTGAGCTATCCATGGAAGCTAATTCTCTCTTACTTGCTGACTGATGAAGCCTATGCTGTGACAATTGCTTATTTTCAAAAAAACAATAAGAGTAATATGCATTGGTATTATTTGGGAGCAGGTCTCGCTTTGTGGGGTTCCTGGCAATTAAGTACATGGTTTGGGTTGTTACTTGGAGCTCAAATCCCATCGAATTGGTCTTTGGATTTTTCACTAGCTTTAACTTTTATTGCCCTGGTAGTTCCTATGATTAAAGACCGCCCAAGCTTATTTGTTGCGCTTTCAGCGGGTTTTGTTGCAATAATCACGGCAAATTTTCCATATAAGCTTGGTTTACTAATCGCTGCTCTTGCAGGGATTCTTGTTGGTTTATGGAGCGAAAAGAATTGACTTCAATCTGGTATCCTATAATTTTCGTAGGTATTCTTACCTTCTTAACCCGCCTATCGTTTATTGTATTATCGGATATGATTAAATTACACCCCAGAGTACGAAGTGCTTTTCGATACATTCCCATTGCAGTCTTATCGGCAATAATTTTTCCTGAACTTGTCCAAAACCATGATGCCCAAATTCTATTTTATTTCCCCCGTATATTCGCAGGATTATTTGCAATTCTAATTGCCTGGCGAACCAGGAATATAATTCTTACGATCACAGGTGGTATGTTAGTGCTATATATTATGCAATATTTGTTTATTCTACGATGATCTATCAAATTATTAATCCCTAATAAACTGGTATAGAGGGGTCAATATTTAACGCCCACGCATTAATACCGCCTTGTAAATGTTTGACTTTATTTAAACCCATACTTGTTAGTAATTCCAACGCTCTTCTTGAACGGTTACCCGTCTTACAAAACAGAACGATTTCCTGGTTTTTATCTAACTCATTTATTCGACTTGCCAGTTGCCCGAGCGGAATTTGCTTAGCGCCTTTTATGGATGAAATTTCCAGCTCATGAGGTTCTCTTACGTCCAGTAGTAGAAAGTCTTCATTCGCAGATAATTTCTTAAATAACTCATGCGGACTTATCAACCACATTTCTTCTAAATTTTCATCGCTTAACGCATGGCCTGGTGCGCCGCAGAATTCATCATAATCAATCAACTCGCTTATATCCGGATTCGCTCCACAAATTCTGCACGCAGGATTCTTTTTAAGCCGGACATAATCAAAAGTCATATCCAGAGCATTGTACAACAACAAACGCCCCACAAGAGTGGAACCAATTCCTAATAGCATTTTGATGGTTTCTGTAGCTTGAATTGTGCCTATCGTCCCAGGTAAAATACCAAGAACACCACCATCGGCACAAGTCGGTATTAATCCTGGCGGTGGAGGTTCAGGAAAGAGACAACGATAACAGGGTCCTTCTTTTGCATAAAAAACACTTACCTGCCCATCAAAACGGAAAACTGATCCATATACATTCGGTAACCCAAGAAATACACATACATCGTTTGTTAAATACCGGGCTGGAAAGTTATCGGTTCCATCAATAATGATATCATAATTCTTGGCTATGCGCAGCGCATTCTCTGATGAAAACGGTTCATTATAGGTGTTAACTTGAATGTCTGGATTTAGATCCAACATTCGCCCGCGAGCAGAATATACTTTTGAAACTCCAATAGTTGTGGATCCGTGGATAACTTGGCGTTGTAAGTTGGATTGATCTACTACATCAAAATCCACAATACCGATTTTACCCACTCCAGCAGCAGCGAGATACAAGGCAACAGGAGAGCCAAGCCCTCCTGTGCCCACAATTAATGCCGATGAATTTTTTAACTTTTTCTGACCCTCAAGCCCTACTTCCGGGATAAGCAGATGCCTGGAATACCGCAAGAATTCTTCGCGAGTTAATCCTGTATCCAACTCATTGCCCCCCTGCAATGGAAGCAATTATCACCAAAGAATCGCTTTCTTGTATGTCTATATCCAATCCATCAATTAATTCTTTAATGTTTTCTTTCTCCACGAAAATCTTAATAAAAGCCCTCAATCTACCTTCTGGATCAAAAATCTGCTGCCTTATGGAAGGATATTTTTCTGCCAAGTTCAAAACCGTCTCACTCACGGTTGACCCATCAATTATTATCGCTTTTTGCCCGTCTACATATGCCCGAAGAGGGGCAGGAATTTTGACTATTGGCATAATGCCTGGTTCACTCTACTTTCTTATCTGCGATTTCTTTCTTGTGCGCTTCTATGATGTCTGTTGCGATATGAGCTGGAACTGTTTCGTAATGATCCAATTCCATATTAAAGTATCCGCGCCCGCCAGTGATTGAACGTAATTGAGTTGTATACCGTAACATTTCTGCCAGAGGAACGTGTGCTATAACAATTGTGTTACCATGCTCAGACTCAGTGCCCTGGACACGTCCCCGCCGGGAATTCATATCACTCATAACATCACCCATGTAGACGTCTGGAACCACTACGCGCACATTCATGATGGGCTCAAAAAGGACCGGGCCGGCATCATGAACCGCGAGTTTGAAAGCTTCTCGACCAGCAATTTCAAACGCAACCGGTTTTGAATCTACGGGATGCTCTTTTCCATCAAAGACAATCACTTTTACGTTATTTAGTGGATATCCAGCAACAACCCCGGTGATTAATGTCGCAGCAATTCCCTTCTCAATAGCGGGTAGATACGATTTAGAAAGGTTCATGCCTACAAGCTCATCAGTAAACTCAAAATCAGCATCCGGCAGCGGTTCTACTCGAAGATGGACCTCACCGAATTGACCAGATCCTCCGGATTGCTTTTTATGTCGATATTGAGCAGTTGCCTTTTTCGTAATTCCTTCTCGGTATGGAACTTTTGGTTCGAATATTGTTAATCCGACCTGAAATTTTGTTTCTGCCCGACGAATCGCTACATCAATGTGTTGATCGCCCATTCCCTGTAAAATCGTCTGTCCGGTGGCCTTTTCATTATGCCAGGACAACGTCATATCCTCTTCACATAATCGCGTTAAAGACGAAGAAATCTTTGTTGCGTCTGCTTGTGTTTTTGGTCCTACAGCTACACGATATAAGGCATTGGGATAGTCTGGTATGGATAGTGTCAGTGGATGCCCTTTATCGCTGAAAGTATCACTTGTGGATGAAACAGCTAACTTTGAAACTGAAGCTATATCTCCAGCATGAACAATTTTCACAGGTATTTGCTCTTTCCCGCGTTGTAGATGAAGTCCCGACATCCGTTCTTCGGTTTCTTTGGCCTGATTCCAAACCCGAGAATCAGCACTGAGAGAGCCTGAATGAACTCGGAAATACGTCATTCGACCCACAAAGGGATCTGCTGTAGTTTTCCAAATATATGCAGCTAAAGGACCATCATCAGAGGAGAATAACTTCTCCACTCCATTTTTTCCCTGCGCTTGTTGTGCAACAGAATCTATTGGTGAAGGCATCAGCGAAATAATTGCATCCAGTAATTTACCGACACCAATTTCATGGCCAGCAGCTGAACATACCACAGGGACAAATGTGCCTGAACGAACAACATTCTTTAAACCTCGCACTAATTCATCGTCATTCAATTCCCCGGTTTCCAAATATTTCTCAAGTAATGCATCTTCCCCTTCTGCAGCTGCTTCCATTAGTTCTGCGCGCGCTTGTTCGGCAACAGCCTTAAATTCTGCAGGGATCTCTAGTGCTGTTTTTGCATCGCTTCCAAAAGCCTTCATAGTGATGAGGTCGATGACACCTTTGAAATTTTGGCTTTCTCCCCAGGGTAATTGCATTTTTACTAAGCGAGTATTAATGTTTTGGGAGACGGATTCAAGAGCTTTTGCAAAATTTGCATTATCTCTATCCATTTTATTTACGACCAACATCCGAGGTAAATTAAACTGGTTACAATATCGCCATGCTATTTCTGTGCCTACCTCCATTCCTGAAACAGCATCAACCAAAACCAAGGCTCCATCGGATACACGGAGTGCGGATATTACTTCCCCTACAAAGTCAGGAAAACCAGGTGCATCCAAAACATTAATCTTTATATTATTGTATTCAACAGGAAGTATGCTGGTATATAACGAAATTCTTCGGCGGATTTCTTCTTCATCATAATCAGAAGCACTGGTGCCGTCCTCAATTCTTCCCAACCTAGTTGTAGCACCTGTGTAGTGCAAGAACGCTTCTGCCATCATTGTCTTTCCGGCGCTTCCATGAGCAACTAATGCGACATTTCGGATAAACTCGGTGGTATACTCTTTCATATTTGAAGACCTCTCTATTTAGGTTATAAAGCCGAATTATCATTGTAAAAGAAATCGGGTGAATTGTCAAAGAAAAACAGTTTTAGTATTAGAAAAAAAGATGCGAATTGGCAATGTTTTAATAATATGAATTGAAAGTTAAAACTCAGTGCTTATAAACCACCACTTCAGTTGCCCGACAGTCACAAATGAAAATTCTATTTCTATTCCTTGACGGGGTCGGCTTGGGGGAGGATGATGCCTCTAAAAATCCTTTTTCTTCTGCTCACACTCCGATTATCAATCATCTCCTGGCTGGCAAGAAATTACTAGCTAAAAATTCCCCATACTTTTCTCCCTTATGCACTTTGCTAAGCTTAGATGCACAAATGGGGGTAGCTGGATTACCTCAATCAGCAACTGGTCAAGCTACTTTACTGACCGGGGTAAATTTCGCCAAAAGGCTGGGGTACCATTTTGGACCTAAACCAAATCCAGAAATAAAAATGTATTTCCAGCCTAGAAACGCATCAAATACTCAAATTTCAGCTGGTTTAGATGACATTCAATCCAATACATCAATTTTCTCTCAACTTTTTCATGCTGGTAAAACAGCAAGTTTCCTAAATGCTTATCCATCTGTTTATTTTCAAAAAATCAATTCGGGTAAACGAAATCATTCGGTTATACCATTGGCAGCAACTTCATCCGGCATAAATCTTTTTAATCAAAATGACTTAATTATGGATAGGGCTTTATCTGCTGATTTTACGGGTCAGGGTTGGCATGATCACTTAAATATTAGCGATACCCCAATACTTGACCCGGTGCAAGCCGGGATAAGGTTGGCGGCTCTTTCTAAAAATTATCATTTTTCGATGTTTGAATTCTGGGAAAGCGATTTTATTGGCCATAAGCAAAATTTTTCAAATGCGATTCGCTTAATTGAAAAAATCGACCTTGTTTTAAAAGGTCTTTTAAGCAACTGGGACATGGAAGATGGGGGCATATTGATCACATCAGACCATGGGAATCTGGAAGATTTAACTACGCGAAAGCATACAAAAAATTGTGTTCCCGCTATATTCATTGGAGCTCCCGCCTATCAGCAAAAATTTTCTCAAAGAGTTAGGAGTATTGTCGATATTGCACCTTTCATCATTGAGCTGCTTTCAGATTAATTCATCCTGTATCAGTAATTGAACTAATAGGGTTTGGCCATCAAAGAAATATTACCTATGTATATTTGTATGCACCTTATTCGGGTTCTAAAATAGATATTCAGTAAAGGCAAATAATCTTAAAGAATTTCTACAGTTTTTCAACTAATTTCCACTTAGTTAACCTGAGATCTCTTAAAAAGCTTGCTCCAGACAGATTTCTGTTGGTGGAACGCTCCTTTACGTCTAGATACGCGCTTCCACATCTCTGTAGGATTGTCGGGAAAGCTTAATTGCTCTATAGGTCGACTCAGGTCCCACGATAGATCCTCAAGCGTCGCAACAAGTGTCCTTGACTGATTGTTTAATATCACAGGGATACCAGTACTGATCGCCTCGGAAACATTGGTGTCGTACTGAATTAGCGTACCAATTTTGTGTTGGAATGCTTCTTGAATATGATCTACGCTTAAACCGTTTTCTTTGAAAGTCCAATTAACTACCAACCGGATCTTGTCCTGAATATACCCAAGTTCTTCAAATATTTGTAAAGATGCCTTGGTTAGCAATAAAGAAGCGATATCCGGGGGAACTGGAATTAATATTTCATCTGCCTTATCAAAAATTGACAGGGTTTGTGGTGAAAAATCATGTGACGTATCAACAACTACGTATGAGAATTGTTCCCTCATTCTTTCCAGGATGGCTGCTACATGCTTCTCTGTTACTTTCTCAGCATTTGCTGGTTCAAAAATTCCACCTAATAGATAGATTCCTCCGGATTCGTGATAAGTTAAATGGCTTTCAATTAACTCTTTGTCGAGCACTTCCGGATAGAATTCTGTCAATTCGCTGATCGAATGCTGAGGGCGGATATTTAGGTAAATATTCGCAACTCCAATTGGCAAACTAAAATCAACCAATCCAACGTCTTCATTCCAGAGATGTTTTAAACCAACCGCTAAATTAACTGCAAGCGTGGTACAACCAGCTCCGCCGCGTAAATTAAACACTGCAATTATTTTACCAGGTTGGGCACCCTGTCTTTCCTGAGGGCTTGCATGAGCCCTCCTAAGTAACGCTCGAATTCGTAATAAGAGCTCATCGCGCTCAAAAGGAACGGTCACATAATCATCTGCTCCCACCTGGAGTCCTTTAACTTTATTCGCAGTTTCAGCCTTAGCTGTTAGAAAAATTACCGGTGTGTCAATCGTTTCTGGTAATTTTCGGAGTTGTATACATACTTCAAAACCATTCATACCAGGCATCATCAGGTCTAATAAAATTAAATTTGGCTTCACCGATTTAGCCATCTTCAAACCTTGCTCCCCATCAAAAGCGGTCATACACTGAAATCCAGCTTTATTTAAAATTATTTTTGTGAGCGCTGCCCGATCAGTATCGTCATCAATCACTAAAATTATATCTGCCATAAGGTTCCCTCAATATTTTTTTCTATTTTCAAAGAACTCAGTGTGTATTTAATAAAGAGTATTATTGTACATCAAACTTCTAAAAATATTATTGTCAATTTCTGACTAAATATAATATTAATTCCGTTATATTAATAAAGGAGACCATAAGAAGGTGTAGAAAAATGCCTTTTAGTTGGTTAGACGCGCAATTTATCAGATTTTCTGCAAGAAATAAGAGGTAAACAATGCATTGAAAGCTCATTATCGGACTTTTTCTCACTCCTTTTGGTAAATTGAGAAAATTCACCCTTGGCTAAGCAGCAGATGGGCTTTGGGTCTTGAAGCTAACTCCTGTCAAGGTTTTGACCATCCACTTGAGGTTGAGCATGATAGCAGTTAGAAAAGCCTGGACGGCAAAGCGCATTGCAGACAGATGGCGACAGCGTCCAAAACCATGTCTCTGTTCGGCTTCTCCAAATTTGCGCTCGATCTTGCTACGCTTCTGCAGACCTTGTTGATTTTTTCGGGGTCTCAAGCATCTCCAACCAGCTCTGATTGTTGTAGTTTTTTTGCGGTGCGAGTTTTGGTCAAACTGATGGCTGAGTACAGTTCTTCCTTTCCATCAGCGGTCTTGGCCTTGTATTTGTGCTTCGCCCCTCAGCGGGCATCTGGACCATCCCTTTTATTTCTACCTTCATCTTTGTGGGTGTTCACGCTGGCGATTCTGTGCACGCTGTCCACTATCTGGATCGAACCAAATTGTATGCCCTGCAGGAGGGCAATTTGCACAATGTCTGTCAGCATCCCTTCAAAAACCCGCAATTTACCCCGTAGTAGCAACCGTTCACGAAACACCGTCAAGGTTGAGTGATTCAGCGATTTTTGATCTACCGCCAACCCACAAAGTATTAAGCTGGTAGATACACGTTGACGTACAAATCAACTTGCCGTTCGGATATTCCGTACAAAGATTCGATTAGTTCTATCTTCAGTTCCAACTCCGGATCGAATGATGGGCAACCTATCAGTCCTTCTCCTTTATGTAGCTTTATCAGCTTGCTCGTAAAATGCCTCCAACCCATTCTTTCCCGCAGCTTACGCTGGAAGTGATCTGCTGGAACCACCTGATCATATAGTTATTCACCAAAAAAGGAGGTGTTGCCGTTTCGACAAAGCGCTTGTGTTCATTTCTACCACTTGTTTTTTTAGATTTTTTCTTTTGAATCACATTTCCCTCTTATGGTCAATTGTCACTTGTTTTTGAAAACTCTCAATAATTAACTTGACCTTTACAGATGTAGATGATAACATTGTATTCTTGAATCAACAACGCGGGGTAGAGCAGTGGCAGCTCGTCGGGCTCATAACCCGGAGGTCGCAGGTTCGAGTCCTGCCCCCGCTACTGTTTCCGAGACGCCCAGAAATGGACGTTTTTGGTTTAAACATGCTTTTTTACTCCATTATTTGATTGTCATTGCCCAATAATCTGATTTCCTACAGATTGAGCTTACTTCATGTTCAATTGGTCTTCTTCGTATCAGATATGCGCTAAGAATAGCATAGCAGGATACCTTGCTCAAGGAGTCAATTTGAACACCCTTGACTACCCAGGCTCCAATGGAACCTTACCCTAAGTTTTTTAGAATTATCCTGATATACTTGGTCTGATATACTTAATTGTGCCTGGAAAATCCGGGCTTTTTTTATTTTCGGAAGGGTGGGATTTTGACGCAGACATTTTAGCCTTGGTGATACAATAAATTATATAAATATTTTGGAGGTTGGATGAAATCTTCACAACTACGCGCCCGTTACTGGCGTATCCTGGTTTTTTTTGCACGCGCCACCCTGGGTTTTATTTTCTGGGAGATATTCCTGGCGCACATCGGTTTTCGCAGCTTTTCCCGCCGCACTCGTTCCAGGCGCTTACAGAAAGTTGCCGCCCAATTTCGCAGCCTGGCCATCCGCATGGGTGGAGTCATGATCAAAGTGGGCCAATTTCTTTCATCCCGTTTGGACGTCCTGCCTCAAGAAATAACCGATGAATTATCCGGCCTGCAGGACGAAGTGCCTCCAGAGAAATTTGAAGATATTCAACGCCAGGCAGAAGCGGATCTTGGCGCTCCCCTGAAAGAAAAATTTGATTTTTTTGATGAAACCCCCCTGGCAGCCGCCTCACTTGGACAGGTGCACCGTGCGCGTCTGTGTGTAAAAGATGATAAGGGGGATTTTTGTGATGTGGTCGTAAAGATCCAGCGCCCATTCATTGACCAGCTCATCGAAGTGGATCTATCTGCCTTGCGGCGGGTGGCAGGCTGGCTGGAAAAGTATCCACCCATTGCCAAACGGGCAGATATTCCCGCCCTGGTGCAGGAATTCTCCACGACCCTTCGCGAAGAAGTGGACTACCTGGCGGAAGGTCGCAATGCCGAGATCTTTGCCGAAAATTTCAAAGATGCACCCCGCGTCCATGTGCCGCGCGTGGTCTGGAGTCACACCACCCGGCGTGTGCTGACGCTGGAAGATGTCTTTGCCATTAAAATCAGCGACTACGCTGCCATTACGGCTGCCGGGATCGACCGGTCTGAGGTGGCCAATGAATTACTGGACATCTACCTCAAGCAGATCTTCGAGGATGGTTTCTTTCACGCCGATCCGCATCCCGGCAATCTGTTCATCACGCCCCTGCCCGGGAGATCGGAAAACGAGGCGCCAGCCTGGCGGCTCACTTTCGTGGATTTCGGAATGGTGGGACGTGTTCCCGATAACCTGCGCGTTGGGCTGCGGGAACTGCTGATAAGTGTTGGCACCCGGGACGCAGCCCGCCTGGTGCGTTCTTACCAGACCCTGGATATATTATTATCCAGTGCGGATCTGAAGTTGATTGAGCGCGCCACCTCCCAGGTTTTTGGGATGTTCTGGGGCAAGTCCATGAGTGAATTGCGCGGCATCGACCATGCAGAGATGTTCCGGTTTGCCGACCAATTCCGTGAACTCATGTATGACCTGCCCTTCCAGCTTCCGCAGAATTTGTTGATGCTGGGACGAACCGTTGCCATCCTGTCTGGCATGTGCAGCGGACTCTACTCCGAATTCAACCTGTGGGAGCAGCTGGCACCCTATGCCACCCGACTGATCTCCCAGGAGGCTGGTTCCAACTGGAAAGTGTGGTTGGACGAACTGGGGAATGTATTCAAGGAATTGATCGCGCTCCCATCCCAGGCTGGACGGGTAATGAGCCAGGTGGAACGCGGCGATTTGAGCGTGCAGGTGCCTGCGGTCTCCCGCCAGATGGGTTCCCTGGAAAGGGCTGTCAACCGCCTCACAGGCAGCGTCATTTTTGGCACATTTTTGTTGGGAGGCGTTATTCTATACGCAGTTGGGAAAGACCTGGCTGCCTACCTATTGCTTGGAATTTCGGGATTAGTCCTGATCTGGGTACTCTTTTTTAGCCGCAGAAATCAACGCCGCTTCCACCCTTAGACCTATCCTTAATTTTAGAATGTTGCGGGGGAGTTGGCGGCGCATAGCGCCGCCAACTCCCCCAACTCACCTTCACCCGCTAATTTTTGGATGGATAATTAAATAGAAGAAAACCGCCCTGTTTGCAACGGGGCGGTTTTTTGGATTTGTCAGGCTTTTTTCTGTGGTTCTTGCATCCGTTCCAGCGAGTCGTCAATCATGCTGCGCCAGGCCAGCAGCATTTCCTTGCGGGCATTGCGGTGGTGTTCCGCAAACTCCGGCGGGAGCATCCCTGCAATGCTTTTATGGAACTCTTCCCGGGCCGTGCGAAAATGCTGACGGGTCTCTTCGGAAATCTTACCTTCAAATGGTTTATGTTTACTTTCAGTTTTTTCAGGCATTTAGCTAACTCCTTACTATGGGTGGATTATAGCGCGGAGTCACTTGCAATGCAATATGTTCCTTGATTACCTCGTCTTAAACAACCCCTACCTGTTTTAATGAAAGAGAAGAGTAAGTATATTTTCTGGAGCAGAATAATAATCTACGCCCCGGAGAACCAGGACGTAGATTATTTTCGTTGAAAGGTGTTATCTTTTAATATTTTACTACTTGTGAATGACGATGGATCCTCCACCTAATTCCGTTAATTGGGTGGCATCATCCGCCGCGTCAAGCATATTGTCGTAAATGATTTTATCTGTTGACTTTTCCCAAATTTTGATTCGGAATCTATCCACTCCGCCACCACCGCTGATCTGGCCATCTATGGCAGTGAGCATGAAGCCGTATTCGCCCGCACCATTGATTGCGCCGGTTCCCTTGAATTGAGCTCTTGCTCCAGCAACCACCAGCCACTCATAACTGGTGCTCTTGAAGTCCAGATCGCCAGCCTTGAATTGGAATTGGGTATTGCCATCCGGGACGGTGGCACCCTTCTTGTACTTGGCCACAAAACCAAAGGTAGCCTTACCCGACAAGTCTGGATAGGCTATGTACGCTCCTTCAGGGGAATTGATCCATCCGGCACCAGTGACGAAGCCGGCAGCAGGGTCGTACACGACCAGCAGGATACATGAGGACTCGCCTATGGCTCCCCCAACGTCCGTGCCGCGCACACACAGATCATAGACGCCAGGTGCGGATGGGGCAGTGATGGTCGCTGTGACATCTTCGCCGACCGCGTCAAAGGCACCATCCTGCGCCTGCATGCCAGCCCAGGTGCCGCCGCCATCCAGGCTGTACTCAGCAGAAAGGATATCGGAACCACCCCTGCTGGTGTCGTCCACGTTGGCTGTCAGAGTTATCAAGGCGCCCACTGGCACTAGATTAAGATTGGCGACCACATTGGAGGTGACTGGGCCGGCACATGAAATATCCAGGTTGGGCTGGAAGCCGGGTGTGGAGTTTTCAGTGTCTGTGCCGTCGCACAACCACGGGTCGAAGTCCACAGTGTTGCTGTTGTATAAGTAGATGGGGGAGCCTATGCCTGAGCCTACGCCAGAAGGTCCACTGGAATCGCCCCACCAATTCATCTCAACGTTGGCATTACCTAAATTGAGGTTGAGAGGGTTGCCTACAATAGAGTTTTGGTGTAGCTCGAATGTCGTGTCTGGCGCGTTCAAAAGAATACCAAACCCGCTGTTGAGAATTATGTTGTTGTTAAACTCTGCGGTCTGCGCGTTGGCGGCTACACCGCCATTATTCTCATGAAGATAGTTATTGTTGATTTTCGCCCCTGTACTCCCTGTTTCTATGACAATGGCCGCATACCCAGTCACATTATAAATCTCGTTGCCATCGATGTTTGCATTGTCTGCGAGCTCCCTGGCCAAGATCCCGTTGCCCTGGGTGCCATGGATATTATTGCCGATAACAGTGGCAGTACCCGAGAAGCTGCCCAGATTGATCCCATCATAGGTGGAACCGTCGATGGTGTTGCCAGTTATTTCGAGATTGATTGCTCCCCACGACTCAATCGGTCGCACAGTGTTTGTTAGCGTATTTGATGTTATGTTCACTGTGCCACCATTTATGCCTATGCCAAAGATGGGATATTCGGGGCCGGTGGGCGTGTTGCTGATTGTATTATTGGCTATAGTCGTGGTACCTATGTTACCGCCATCTATCTGGATGCCACGTTTTCCGCCGGTTATGGTGTTGTACTGGATAGTGTTGCTGCCGGCACCCACAGTATTGTCCACCCAAATGGCATAGAGCAAAGGTGGGGATGCCCAGTAACCGGAAGTGGCCATCGTGATGGTATTCCCGTCTACCTGGGTGGAGCCTCCGATCATATTGCCTGTGGAGCCGTTGGACAGGCCAATCGCCACGTCATCGGTCCCACCAACAGGCCCGATGATCGTGTTCCCTGATACTGCATTGTTGTCTGCGTCGCTCAGAGTAATGCCTCGTTTGATATTGTCAGTCAGTTCGTTGTTCAAAATGAAATTGTTATTAGATCCATCCTCGAGGTTGATGCCGTAGAAGTTACCGTTGACATGGTTGCCGGAGATGGTTAGCCCGGAGGATGTCCAGGCGACGATGCCCCCGGCTGCCCATGGATCGGAGCGGGTATGCCCGGTGATGGTATTGCTTGTCACAGCGCCTGTGGTAACATCCTGGATATTGATGCCGTTCAGTGGTGTGGCTGAACCTGTGACGGTGTTGTTGCTGACCGTTACATTGCCACCAATGACAAGGATGCCATCGCGGGTGTAGTCGCTGATGTCGTTATCGTTCAGCGTAAGCAGGGAATCACCGTACACAGCCAATCCCCAGCTTTCATATGCCGGTGTTGCGGCAAAGTTGTGGATCGTGCTGGCAAAAAGTCCAGCCAGCGTGCCGCTAGCATCTTTTACGTCGCGGAAGAACACTCCGTCCAACCGGGCTGTGCCCGTAGTCTTGTTCTGTCCGTTGACATCCAGCGTGAAGCCTTCCACGCGTACATCAATGGTACCATTGGTGGCATACGCAGCCAGGAGATAGTCGTGAGTGGTTCCGTTGTGAGTCACCGAACCTGCCCGTGCGGTTGGGGCGAGGATCGTGGTTGATCCTTCACCTGCACCGATCAGCTCCAGGGACTTGGTGATGGTGACCTGTTCTGTGTACGTCCCCGCCGCCACGTTGACCGTGCTGCCACTGACCAGGTTGATGCTTTCCTGGATACGTCCAGTGGAACTGGTCTGGGAGCCAAGCGTGTGAACCGTGAGTGAAGAAAGGCTTGGTTGAAAACCTGGTGCTGGATCATTTGTATCGGTCCCGCTATCCAGCAATGGCGTGAAGTCCACTGTGCCGGAAATATTCCCCGCCACCGTAGCTAGGTCTGTGCTACCCCAATAATTGCTGGAGGCATCAATTGTTGAACCAAGCGACCCATCCGCCTTCAATCCATAAAACAGATTACCGGCGATGGAATTGTTGTTGATTGTGATAGTCCCGTTCAGGCCCGTCACAATGATGCCGTTGCCGCTCGGGACATGAACAACATTATTACGAATGTTGGCGCTGACCCCTCCGGCTGGATCGTTGTTCGAGGGCGTGCTGACGTTCTTCAGATAGACTGCACCGTTCAGATTCGTGATGTCCGTCGTCGCAAAGTCAAAATTGTTGTCTTCAATCACAACATTCGTGAACTTGCCTGGCGTTTGGCCCGAGAACCCACCAGAGAACTGCACGCCTGTGGACGCGAAATTGACGAACTTATTTCCCTTGATCTCCTGCAGAGAGGTAACATTCATCGATCCATATGTGATCGCCTCGATGGCACGGCCTCCGTATTTATAGCCATCTGTATACGTTCCCGTGAACAACGCGTCGAAGGTGTTGTTCTCCACCGTCGTGGCGCCAGATTGCCGCTCCAGCAATATGGCGTGATACATGTTTTTGAAATAATTGTTGCTGATGACCAGTTCCCCCGTGCCTGTGTATGCCCACAAGCCATAGTCCTCTCCCAACCCCACAGAGTTGCCATGACCGATGATCTTGGAATTCTGAATCGTCCGTGACTGGGCACCTTTTGTGAGGATGGCGAAATAGGTGCCGCTGCTCGTTGCGCCATTGACAATCTTGAATCCCTTGAAGACTACGGGACCAGTGGGATTGTAGATACGCACCTGTCCATCTAATGTGAGTGAGGTGCTGTTTTGACCGTCGATCACGACATTGTCCGGATTCAGCTCGTCACCGACAATCGTAAGTCCCTTAGTGATGACAACCTGTTCTGTGTACGTCCCCGCGGCCACGTTGATCGTATCGCCTTCTGAGGCAGCGTTGATCGCCGCCTGGATAGTCTGGCATTGAAAGGTAGGAGATATACAGTTGGAATTATCTGCCAGCGCGGCGTTGACCGTCCAGGAGCCAGCTGCCTGAGCCGGAACCGTCCATACCCCTATCAGCACCAAAGCCACCAGCACTGCCAGGTTAAAGATGATCGATTTTGCTTTCATCGAATTTTTCTCCTTTTAAAATCAGATCTATCGAATTCAGGATATGCATTGAAATAGAATTCCTTGTTTTAAAAATCGTTGCTCTTTCTTGTTTATTGTAGCGATACGCAACCCTCCTTTGGCCAACCATATTCAAGTCTGCTTCTCTTTTCGGGACCTGCGAAAGGAGATGACTGTTCTCTACCTGATTTACGCGCTGCGGTGGATCGGCTCCAACCGGGATTCTTTTTTCGCCTGTTCATCAGCCCTTATAGAAACCTATATTTCTGAAACTTGATGGCGATGCCAATCGCTCCGTCCGAGAGATGCTCGTTTCTGACCACAGTTCCTCTGGTTGCCAGTTGGGATGAGTCCCATTCCGGGGACTCGCTCGAAAGGGCGATCTTGACATGGATTTCAGCTTCATTTGCAATGGAGCATTGGGTCGCCACCAAAGCTCCGCTTGAGCTCAAGTCAATCACTCTGGCTGTCTCAACGAATTTCTGCCCCTGCGCGTTCTGCCATTGCATGGTGACCGGGTAATCACACTTCATCCTGGGTTTTGTCCGTTTTTCAGGAAAGAGAGACTTGCGACCGGTCTGTTCCATTTTGGGCCCGTACTCCTTAAAAATGATCTGTCTTTCACATTACAGGGTTTCTACCCTTCTATCATTCTATTGGAAAGGCCTTGAAAATACATCCGCGCTTTGGATAGAATTCACTCCTACATTCCGCCCCTTCTTGAACCTTAAGCAATACGACAATCCGTCTATTCCCCCGGCACAATTGTGCCGTTTCCGTCTGAAACACGGGATTGGAATTAATGAACTTACTGGGAAAAAACACGCAAAAACCATTTACCACCAAGTCACCAAGAACAATGGAAAAAGATTTGTTCTTTTTGTCGTATCTACTCACGTCCATAATTGCGATTAATTCCACAGTGGCAGAACGCTGTTGTTCAATGCAAAAAAGCTCTATCTTCTGTCTTTGCGAGGAGCATCCTCCCAGCGACGCCGGAGACCCCGATGCTTTTTGGGGTGGCAATCCCCTTGCCGGAGAGGAGACTGCCACGCTGCGCTCGCAGTGACAAAATCTGATATGGTGAGTAGATACTTTTTGTCTTAAAAACCATTGCGACTCTGCGCCTTTGCGTTAATTTTTTTCCTGGCACCTCTTTACAATAACCATTTACCACCATCCCAAAGTGACGGGACATGAGTCACAAAGACTCCAAGAAGAACATAATGTTGTTTCTTCGTGCCTTCGTATCTAGTGGTTTCGGATTTTTGATTGGTGGGTGTTGGATTGCGGATTATAATGCTCCAGAAGGATTCTGGGCAGTACTTTCAATTCATTTTATGCTGGACTTGGGTAAGCCCGTGGCTGTGTGCAAAAACCAGCAGCTCCAGCCTGTCTGCTACGCCCAGTTTAGCGTAGATCGAGGTCAGGTAGTGCCGCACCGTTGTCTCAGCAATGCACAACTGGCTTGCAATTTGCTTGTTTTTCATTCCCCGCCCAATCAATTGGATGATCTCGCGTTCGCGTTCACAGAGCTGCCCTATGCTTTCCACCTCAGGGTCTGCGGCAGTGGCACTTTGCCCGTGAAATGAATGGTTCACCAGATCTGCCATTAAGGAATGCTCGATCCACACTTCCCCGGCATGAACTTTCCTGATCGCTTTTATTAAAGCCTCTGGCGGTTGGGTCTTTGACACAATTCCCAGGACCCCACGCTGCACCGCCTGCAGGTAAGTCTGGCGGTCGTTTGAGCCGGTAACCAGGATCATGCGCGCCTGGTTACCGGCTTTGTGGATCTCTGGAAAAACGTCAAAACCGAAACCGTTTTCCGGATCATGCTTAAGCAGAATGATGTCGGGCCTGCTTACAGCGATCAGGCTCAACGCCTCGTTCAGATTTCCCACCTCTCCCACCACCTTCATATCCGGCTGGCTCTCGACAATAAGGCGTATACCTGCCCGCACCAGGGCAAGGTTGTTCAGGAGAATGATGCGAATGGGTTCTATTGATGTTTTGGTCATGCCTGGTGTCCCCCGTGTTGATTGAATGCTGGAAGAGGCTTGCGATTCAACCGTGTGCTGTCAATGATCGATTTGATGTGATCCATTGTCTCCCTCAGATGCAATTCAAATCACCAACCACTGGAAATTAAAATAAGGCATTTTTTGCATTTCCACAGCATATCGCACCCATTGAAGAGTACATGATCATGGATCAACTCGATCTGCGCCCAGGAAAATACCTTGCTTTTCCAACCTCATTTGAGGTATTCTTTGGACATTGATCTGTTGGGTTTACAAGTTGAATCCAGGAATTAAAACAAAACTGGATCTCGAACAAAATTTCCACCATTCTATAGATTACACTTATTACAGATGCCTGTCAACAATACAAACCTCTCAAAAGCATAGACATTTGTACTGTGTTTGTCCTGCCGGAAAGAGCCTTATTAGAATTCGATCCCTGCTGGCTCGAGCAACCCCCTTTGGCTAAATTTTTCAAGACCATCCGGCGCGTGTTTTTTTCCCGGGTAGTGAATTAAAGTGGAATTACCTTCTCCCCCATGCTTTCCGCCGGGAATTTGCGCATCCATGCTCAGGAATGGGATGGATCTTTATTTCCTGGCAAAATTGAAGCGGCATGTATCGTCACAGAATGACACACCCCACTTAATAATTGTGGGGTGTGTTTTTTAGTTATCGAAAATTGTCAGAATGTGCAGCAGTTTTTACTCAAAAATTACACTGAATACATCGCTGATGAGAATTGTTGGTGATGATCCTTTATTAATCCAGACGGATAGATCTCTAGGGCCAGATCCAGTATAGTTCTGCTCGGTAATATTTACATGCCAGCTTCCTGTGCCGTATGCATCAGTTGTGAAAGTAAATGCTGGAATGGTACTTGTAAAAAATCCTGTCCAACCAGCAGAACCTGTATAAGTTTTGACTGCAATGCCTGTTGTGCTATTCCAAGTCCCACCGTCACCGTCAGTAGCTGTCCATGTTCCACTTAACATCCCAGATCCTGAAATTATCCCTATAGCTGTATAAGTATAAGGATAAGCACCACTGCCAATGTTATACACGGCTACAATAGTAACAGCATTACCAGTTACAGAAACTGTAGCTGAATAAGTGTTTCCGGTAGATGAACCAGTTGCGGAATTACCTGAAATATTTAAGATATGTTGATAAGGATTACCACTCGGCCACTTTGTGGAGTTAAATTCCAATCCAGTAACGCCATTCAAATTCCAACCTGTAAACACATATGGCGTATAACCATTAGACAAGTAGACCGTGTAAGTGGTGTTCGGATTTAAACCACCCATGACTCCAGTGATAGTGACTTGAGTGTTACCATTGGGTTGGTTAACAATCAGCTTGGATGCCACATCTGATCCTGGAATGTCCATTGACCCGTAAGGTGGAACGGGCATAACAGCTGCTGATAGATTCCAATCAACGAAAGTAGCCCCATTTGGTTTTACAGCCAAAGCTGGTGTCGCAAATAAAGAAAGTGCAAGAACAAGCATGAGAATAATTCTAATTTTTTTCATAATAATCCTCCATAATATGATTTAATAAATTATTTTTCAACGAATTTTATTATTAATCTTTTCATTTACCTCCTCTTGAAAACAAAAAAACCGACATATATGCCGGTTTCGCTATTGGCTCCCCAAAGATTTCCCCAATTATGTTTGAAAGGTAATGTGTGATGTCGGGAAAGCGACCAAATTAAACCCTTGGTTCAAAGCCCTGTGTGCATTAAATAATACTATGTATAAAACCTAAAGTCAAGTTAGAGAGTTGAGACAAACCTCTCAAAAGCATAGACATTTGTACTGTGTTTCTCCTGCCGGAAAGAGCCTTATTAGAATTCGATCCCTGCTGGCTCGAGCAACCCCCTTTGGCTTAATTTTTCAAGACCATCCAGCCCGAGTTTTGTTTTCAAACAACAGAATATACAGGTTTATGATTCATATTCCACCCCCACCGCCTTGAACAACAATAACGCTTCAACTAAGTATGATACTTCTTGACCATCCCGGCTACAGCCAGGTCCACCAGCCAGGGCAGGTGCGCATCCAGCCAGATCACCGGCGGCATCCAGCACGGGATCACCACGGCGCGCCGGGGATGTTTTGCCAGGCTCACCACCTTTTTGGCAACATACAGCGAGGTCATGCGCAGCCAGGCGGGTGTTTTCACGCTGCGTTTTAATGGTGAGTTCCCGGAATGCTGGCTGAACTCAGTGGCTGCACCCCCCGGATAAATTCCACTTACCTGGATGCCTTGCGGTCTCACTTCACGCCGCAGCGCTTCCGTAAAGCCGCGCAAGCCGTACTTGGTGGCCGCATAGATCGAATACAAGGGGGGCGCCATCCAACCTGCCACGGAAGACATGTTTATGATGCTCCCGGAGGCCTGTGCCTGCATAAAAGGTAGCACGGCGCGCGTTACCTGGATCACACCCCGCAGGTTGACATCGATCTGGGCATCAATATCCCGGGCCGGCTCAAGGTTTTCCAACCAATCCAGGCGCCCAAAACCGGCATTGTTAAACAGGATATCGATGCGACCATATTCTTTCAGTACGGTCGCCACCATTTCGTCTATCTGGGCTTGCTGACTTACGTCCAGACTGACAGGCAGGGCGCTGCCACCCTGAGCCCGGATCTCTTCAGCCAGCAGGTTCAATCGCTCCATCCGGCGGGCAGCCAGCACCACCCGGCAGCCTTCGCGGGCAAACAAGCGGGCTGCATCCTCCCCAAAACCGGAAGATGCCCCGGTGATCAGAACTACCTTATCTTTCAACATGCAAGTTCCTGTAATCTAAACGACAATAGTCTGGGGCATTAATCCTGTTCTTCATCCCCATCCACCGCTTCATCCGTCCGCACACGGGGTCGGGGTGGATCCACAACGACCTCCGGAGACAATGCCACTTTCAAGACCTGGTCCATATGGGTCACAGGGATGATCTTGAGAGCTTCCCGGGCTGTTTTGGGTATATCCACCAGGTCCTTAAGGTTTCGCTCCGGGATCAATACCGTTTTAATGCCCACCCGGTAGGCTGCCAGAAGTTTTTCCCGCGCCCCTCCAATGGGTAAAACCCTGCCCCGCAGGGTGATCTCTCCGGTCATGGCCACATCTTTATAAATCGGCCGGCCGGTGAAAGCGGATACCATGGCAGTACACAGGGTGATGCCTGCACTTGGGCCATCTTTGGGGATGGCTCCTTCCGGCAGGTGCAGGTGGATATCCAGCCGCTCGAAAACTTCGCCATCAATTCCCAAAACACTGGCACGCGATTTTAAATAGGAAAGCGCTGCCTGTGCGGATTCCTGCATCACATCCCCCACCTGGCCCGTTATTTGCAGGTTGCCTTTGCCTTCCAAAACCGCCACCTCAATGGACAGGATCTCACCGCCATTCTCGGTCCAGGCCAGGCCGGTCGCCACCCCCACCTCATCATTCCTCTCCGCTTCGGGCAGGAAGAACTGCGGAGGGCCCAGGTATTTCTCCACCACCTGCCCGGTGATCTCAACCGGAAATTTCTTTCGTTCTGCTTTGGTGCGGGCGATCTTTCGGCAAACCTTGCTGATCTCCCTCTCCAGGTTGCGCACCCCGGCTTCATAGGTGTACTCCCGGATCATGCGCTTTAGAGAATCGGGGGTAAATTTTAAACCAATATCATCAATTCCGTTTTCTTCCATCTGGCGGGGGATCAGGAATCTTTCCGCAATTAATAATTTTTCCTCTTCGATATATCCGGGAAAATCAATAACTTCCATCCTATCCAGAAGGGCTGGCGGGATCGTTCCCAGGTAGTTGGCGGTGGTCACAAACATCACCTTGGAAAGATCAAAGGCCAATTCCAGGTAATGGTCTGAAAACGAGTTGTTCTGTTCCGGGTCTAACACTTCCAGTAAAGCGGAGGATGGGTCACCTCTAAAATCCGCACCCAATTTGTCAATTTCATCCAGCATGAACAACGGATTCGCCGTCCCGGCGCGTTTGATGGTCTGAATGATCCTGCCTGGCAATGCCCCGATGTAAGTGCGCCTGTGTCCGCGGATCTCGGCTTCATCCCTTACCCCCCCCAGGGAAAGACGCACAAACTTGCGACCCAACGCATCCGCGATGGAGCGGCCAAGCGAGGTCTTCCCCGTGCCTGGAGGACCCACAAAACACAGAATGGGTTGGCGCTCTTTTTTGGGGTGCAGGCTGCGTACTGCAATATATTCCAGGATGCGATCCTTGGCTTTCTTTAAACCGTAGTGATCACGTTCCAAGATCTTGCCGGCATTGCGCACTTCCAGGTTGTCTTTAGAGTAGGTTGACCAGGGCAGGTCTACGATCCAATCTATATAGGTGCGGATAATACCTACTTCGGGTGCCATAGGAGGCATCTGCAATAACCTCTCCATTTCCTTTAAAGCGGTTGCTTTGGCTTCCTCAGGTAAATTGGCTGCCTCCACTTTTTTACGGATATCAGCGAGATCGCGCGCAAAGATATCTCCTTCCCCCAATTCGGTTTGGATGGCTTTCATTTGTTCACGCAGGTAAAATTCGCGCTGCGAGCGATCCACCTCCGATTGAACCCGGTTGTGGATGTCCTCCTCCAACTCAAGTACATCCACTTCCTGTGCCAGAAGACTATTAATGTGGGAAAGCCGTTTTGCAGGTTCCGGGGTCATCAATAAAGACTGGCGTTCTTCCATTTTGATGGAAACTGCGGTGGCGATCATATCTGCCAACCAGCCCGGCTCAGATATATTCAGCGCAAACATATGCGCTTCTTCCGGAATGGAGCGGTCAAGTTGCACGCAGGTTTCGAAAAGGTCCAGGGCTGAGCGCATTAAAGCCTTGGTTTCACGGTCAGGTATGAGCGGTTCAAAAATGACCCGGGCACGCGCCTTCAATACTGGCGTCAGTTGTGTGAACTCAAGGATGTGCACACGCCGCCGCCCTTGCACCAGTGCAGAACTCGACCCATCCGGCATGCTCAATAAACGCCCAACCGCCATTTCCACGCCGATTGGCATAAAATCGTCCGGACCGGGGTCTTCAATATCCGCATCCTTTTGCGTCAGGCCAATGACCGTTTGAGTCTGAGTGTGTGCCTCCTGGATGGCTCGCAGTGACCCCTGGCGCGCCACAAAAACAGGGCTGACCATGTGCGGAAATATGACCATGTCCCGCAACGGCAGCACAAAAGCTTCTATGATCCCATCATTATCTGCCTGGAAATTTGGAACGCGGTATAGTTCTTCTGTTCGTTGAGATAAAGCCAGGTTAAAATCTTCATCTTCCTCTTGAAAAGACCAATCATTTTGAGACATTTTCATTCCTATCTAATCTATATAAATTTTTAGTCACCGGTGGTTTTGTGGTCAATCTGCTGGTTGATTTTTTGCCAGGCCGTTCGTACTTCTGCGGTCACGAACATACTGCCTGCTGAAAGAATAATATCGCCTGTGATCGCTGAAATTATAAGCGCCCTGTTCAGTGCAGCCTCCACCGAAGGAACCACTTCACTGGGGATACCAGCTTTACGGGACAGGTCTGCCAACTGCTGCGGGTCGAGGGCGCGCGGGTGGTCTGCCCGCGTGGTGATGATCAGGCTAAGGCAGGGCTTCCACTCTGCAAACATGCCTGCCACATCCTTATCCTCGGATGCACCAAAGATCAAGATCACTTTCCTGCCGGGAAAATACTCGTCCAGGGTTTTGTGAAGTTTGATGGCAGAATCCTGGTTGTGTGCCGAATCCAATATGACAGGGGGCTCACGGCGGACGATCTCAAAGCGGGCTGGCCAGAAAGTTTGTGCAAAACCTTTCTGAATGTCTGCATCCGTCAAGTTCAACCCGGCCTGCGTGGCGACTTGAAGTCCAACATAGGCTGTGGCTGCATTTTGTACCTGGTGTGCACCCAACATTTGGATGTGAAGTCCAACTCGTTCCCTGCCATTCTGCCACACTTCCAGGTCCTGCCCAGCCAGGGAAGCGCTGCGCTCCGCAAACATCCAATCGCGCCCGACCAGGGTCAGGTCTGCAGAGCGCTTTTCAGCAATTTCTTCCAGTACCTGCAGGGCTTCCTCTTTTTGCGGAGAGGAGACAACCGGCACTCCTGCTTTGATGATGCCAGCTTTTTCACCCGCAATCAGCGCCAATGTGTTGCCCAGTACGGCTGTATGATCCAGAGAAAGGGATGTGATCACAGATACCACTGGTAGAACAATATTGGTGGCGTCCAGCCTGCCGCCCATTCCCACTTCGATCACAGCCGCATTTACCCCCTTTTTGGCAAAATACAAAAAAGCCAACGCAGTGGTTAATTCAAAAGTCGTTATGAATGGGATTTTTGCAACCGCAGGCTTGATCTCATCCACCAGGTCGGCCAGATCGGCATGGGGGACAGGTTCTCCGTTCACCTGGATTCGTTCGCAAAAATCCTGAAGATGAGGCGAAGTGTATAATCCGGTTGTATATCCTGCCTGTTTCAAAGCAGATGCCATGAACGCAGATGTCGAGCCTTTCCCCTTGGTTCCGGCTACATGCAAAATTGGGTATTTCCGCTCCGGATTACCCAGCATGCCCATTAGATCAACCATACGGTCAAGGTTAAAATCAGCTTTAACCAGCTCTGAGGTATGTTTCAGGCTATAATCGACAAAACCATACAGGTAATCCAGTGCATTGCTATAGGCAAGTTCAGTATCCATTGTGAAAGCATTGTAATCGCCGCAAGTTCATAAAGCAAGAGTATATAAGAGTATATATATGAATAGGATTGGTCTGCTCACCACCCACCTGAATATGCCTGGTTGCAAATCCCTGAAAGAAAAGCGCAGTCAGCTCAAACCCTTGCTGGTACACTTACATCGCGAATTTAACATATCCGTGGCTGAGATGGGGCTGCAGGATAAATGGTCTGAAGCAATTATCGCGTGTGCCATGCTTGGAAACGATGCTGCCCACCTGCAGCGCTCGTTAGCCACCATCCAAAAATGGATCGAAGCCAACTGGCGTGACGGGCAGGTTTATGGTGATGTCATCGAGATCATCCAGTGATTTTGAGCCTCTCATTGGTGATCATATTTATACTCACATCTCGTCTCACGCAGACTTGTCTGCAGGTTGCTTTAATTCCTGCCTGCAAAGTAATCCTGTTGGATGGTATATGGGATGAGAGCTTATTAATTCTTGAAAAGGAGAAAAAATGGACTTGCATTTGAAAGGAAAAACAGCGTTCATCGCCGGAGCCTCACGCGGACTTGGATACGCGGTTGCCCGTGGATTATTATTGGAGGGCTGCCGGGTGGCCATCAACGGCCGCAATCATGTCAGCCTGGAATCGGCAGCAAATAAATTGCGCTCCGAAACAGGTGGCGAGGTGGTTCCTGTCACTGGAGATTTGACAGATGCGATCATCCCGTCCCAGTTGATCGATTATGCAACCAATGCTCTCGGAAGCCTTGACCTCCTGGTCACCAATGCGGGTGGGCCTCCCGCAGGTCAATTTGAATCTTTCGACGACGCCGTCTGGCAAAAAGCCATTGATCTCTCTTTCATGAGCCATGTCCGCCTGATCCGGGCGGCTTTGCCACACCTCAAAGCATCCCAGGCTGCCAGTGTCCTCACCGTCACATCTTATTCAGTCAAACAACCCATTCCCAACCTGGTACTTTCCAACAGCATCCGGGCAGCCACTGTGGGTCTTACCAAAACTTTGGCTCTTGAAGTTGGTAATGCAGGCATTCGCTTTAATTCAATTTTGCCTGCCTGGACTGAGACTGAAAGAGTGACTGAATTAATGACCAACCGCGCCGCTCAAAATGGCACAACTGTTGAAGTGGAGATCACCCGCCAGTCCAAAGAAAGTCCGCTTGGACGCATGGCCACTCCGGAAGAATTCGCCAACGCGGCTGTTTTTCTTCTTTCGCCAGCAGCCTCTTATATCACCGGTGTCATGTTGTCCGTGGATGGCGGTATGTTCAAAGGCACTCTCTAATAATCCTGGCCCTCCGGCTGCAATAAAATAACCCCGGCAATCTACACCTTCCCTGGCAGATGGGCGTTTTTAGATGTGAGGAACCAATGAAAAACTCGCATCCTCCTTCTTCGCCGGAATATTTATTAATTGGACGATATTGACCATAATAAGGTAAAATCATAAATCACACTTCCATCCCTTATACTCACTTACAAGGAGAAATACAATGCACACCTGTCTGAATTGCAACCGATCTGAAAACGAAATGCCTCTAATCAACCTCCAGTATAAAGGCGAAAAACTTTACATTTGCTCGGGCTGCATGCCTGTCCTGCTGCATTCCCCCGCCAAACTGGCCGGTAAACTGCCCGATGCTGAAAAGATCCAACCTGCCCATCACGATCACTAATCCTATTTATTCCCGTATCAGGTCTTAGATCTTCTCAGGTATAATCCCGCCCATGTTAAACCCCCAGCAAATCGAATCCCGCCTGGAACGGATCCTATTAACTGTCCAAAAACCCGGCCGCTACGTGGGCGGAGAATTGAACATAACCATTAAGGATTGGGAGCAGGTCCAAACCCATGTTGCCTTCATCTTTCCTGATATCTACGACCTGGGTATCTCCAATGTCGGGCTCAAAATACTTTATAACCAGGTTAACCAGCGCCCGGATGCCCTGGCTGAACGGGCATATGCCCCCTGGCTGGATATGGAAGAAGCCATGCGCTCCAACCACATCCCGCTTTACTCATTGGAGAGCAAACACGCCCTGGCAGATTTTGACATTCTCGGTTTTTCTCTTCCGTATGAAACCCTCTACACCAATGCCCTCAATATTTTAGATCTGGCAGGCGTACCTTTGTATTCCAAAGAGAGAGATGCAACTCATCCGCTCGTTATTGCCGGTGGACACGCTTGTTATAATCCCGAACCCATGCACGCTTTTATGGATGCGTTTGCCATTGGCGAAGGCGAGGAAATCATTCACGATATTGTTGAGGTTCATCAAAGCTGGAAAGCGACAGGCGGCAGCCGGAACGATTTGCTGATCGCCCTGGCAAAGATTCCAGGAGTCTATGTACCCTCAATTTATGCTCATCACTACCTGGATGATGGCACAATCTCACATGTCGAGAAGCTTATACCGGATGCATTCCTTCCCATTGTCAAGCGCATCGTCGGCAAATTACCACCGCCGCCCACTCGATTCATTGTCCCGAATATCGAAGTCGTCCACGACCGGGTTTCGGTCGAGGTCATGCGTGGGTGCACACGTGGCTGCCGGTTCTGCCATGCGGGCATGATCTCACGTCCCATCCGCGAGCGCAGTGTGGCAGAAGTGGTCGATGCGGCTGAATCTGCCATCCGTTCCACAGGTTTTCAGGAATTTTCCCTGATGAGTCTCTCGTCTTCCGACTACACGCATATTCTTGAGTTAGTATCTGCCATCGGAGAGCGCTTTGGAAAAGACCGCCTGACCCTATCTCTGCCTTCCTTGCGCATCGATACGGTCTCTGTTGAGCTCATGGACCGTCTTGGCAACCGCCGGGGTACCGGGTTCACGCTCGCCCCAGAGGCCGCCACCGAACGCATGCGCCGCATTATCAACAAGTTCATCCCTGATGAGCAAATACTCGAAACGGCCCGGGCGGCTTATTCTCACGGTTGGACAACCATCAAGGTGTACTTCATGATCGGCCATCCTTCCGAGACAGAAGAGGATGTGGAAGCCATTGCCCGATTGTGCAACAGCATCCTCACAGAAGGCCGCCGGTTGATCGGCGGACGCGCCAAAGTTCATGTTTCGGTTGGCACCTTCGTACCCAAACCGCATACACCTTTTCAGTGGGTCTCCTGTGACACACCACAGCAGATCGAAGCCAAGCAGGATATCCTTAAACACAAATTACGTGATCGCAACATTAAACTCACCTGGACTGCCATTGAAGACACCCTCCTGGAAGCCTGGTTATCGCGTGGCGACCGTCGCCTGTCTGATGTAGTCCATACAGCCTGGAAAAATGGGGCCAAGTTCGATGCCTGGCAGGATCAGCACCGCTATTCGATCTGGCGCGACGCATTTGCCAACCACGGCCTCGATCCGGATTTCTACACCCACCGTCAGCGCCGCGTCGACGAAGTCTTTCCCTGGGATCACATCTCCCCGGGTGTCCGCAAAAACTACTTGTTCCAGGACTTTCGAAAATCCCTGGAGGGCGAGGTGCGCGTGGATTGCCGCGAGCAATGTTATGCCTGCGGTATCCTGCCCCAGTTTGCAGATCTGCGCCGTGAAAATCCGGGTGATTTGTGGAAATGCCCAGACGTCAAGAGCCCCAGGCGCATTCCTGCCGGGAGCCAGGCATGAGACTTCGCATTACCTTTTCCAAATCCGGCACTTTGCGATATACCGGTCATCTCGACTTGCACCGCATCTGGGAGCGCACCTGCCGCCGCGCAGGCATCCCCCTCAGCTACAGCCAGGGCTTTCACCCTCAACCCCGCATTTCGCTGGCGGCTGCCCTGCCACTCGGATTTATCGGGCAGGCTGAACTGGTGGACCTGTGGCTGGACCAGGATGAGGACTTGAACCAAATCCTCAAAGACCTGCAAGCCGCGGCTCCTCCTGGATTGATGTTGACTTCCATCCAATCCATAGACCCTCAACAGCCCGCCTTGCAAACCCAGGTCAATTCTGCAGATTACGAAGTCGTTTTTCTGGATCCGGTTGACCCGCTCCATGTAACTTCCAGCCTTACAGGTATCCTTTCTTGTGTTTCAATTCCACGCCAGCGCCGTGGAAAGGATTATGACCTTCGGCCTCTACTGAAATCCTTGGAACTCATAAGGACTGATAATGAAAATTCGCCAATTTTGACAATGCGGCTGAGTGTCTCTCCCTCCGCCACAGGCCGCCCAGAGGAAGTATTGGCTGAACTTGGTTTCAGTCCCGAAAACACACGCATAACCCGCACTCGCCTGATCCTGGATAACGGGTAGAATCTTCTTTTGGTAACCTTTCTCTGCTCATCTTTTACGGATGAATGCTCGAGAAATCACCTAAATTCTATCCCATGAGTGGGAGGGAGTTCCAATGCCTTTCCTGGTTTCGCTCTTCTTCGGTTTTGCTCCCATGCTCTTACTTGCATATATTCTGTATTGGATTGACCGTTATGAAAAAGAACCCGGGTTGCTGCTGGGTGCGGTTTTTTTATGGGGTGCAATTGTCGCGGCTGGCGGGGCTTTTATCATCAATACATTTTTAGGAGTTGGACTATATATTTTTACCAGTTCAGAAGCAGCCACCGCCTTTGCCACCGGGTCTCTCATCGCTCCCTTTGTGGAGGAAATCCTCAAGGGGTTTTCCGTTCTCATTGTATTCTTAATTTTTCGCAAGGAATTTGACTCGATTCTGGATGGCATTATCTATGCCGGAGTGGCTGCCCTGGGTTTTGCTGCCACCGAAAACATATACTACATTTTCAATTACGGTTTCGTTCAATCCGGCTGGCAAGGGCTCTGGACCCTGGTTTTTATCCGTGTCATCCTGGTTGGCTGGCAGCACCCATTCTACACGGCGTTCACTGGAATCGGGTTTGCTTTAGCCCGTTTGAACCGCTCCATCTGGGTAAAAATCATAGCCCCACTGATCGGTCTCGGCCTGGCAATGTTCACTCATTCTGTTCATAATACGCTTGCATCCATATTGAGCGGTCTGTCCGGATTAGCCTTTGGCATCCTGATCGATTGGATCGGCTGGTTCTTTATGTTCTGTTTCATCCTGTGGGCTATCAACAAAGAAGGACAAATTCTAAAAAAATATCTTGCAGAAGAAGTTAAGCTAGGGATCATTTCATCATCCCACTACCAAACCGCTTCGTCTTCCTGGTCACAAGTATTCAAATGCCTCACGAGTCTATTCCATGGACGCTATATGAACACACGATGCTTTTATCAGCTATGCGGAGAACTCGCTCATAAGAAATTGCAGCTTGCTCAACTCGGCAATGAAGATGGAAACCTGGCAACCATCAAAATCATCCAAACCGAACTTACCCGCCTTGCCCCGTTGGTGTGACACCAATTCACCCAACTCTAAACCAGGCACCTATGGTAAAATCTTACTCCTCGCCCCCGTAGCTCAGTGGATAGAGCGTCGGCCTCCGAAGCCGGAAGCGGCAGTTCAAGTCTGCCCGAGGGCACCAACCAACCCTCCCTGTGGAAAGTTTTCAGGGAGGGTTTTCCGTTTCTTGAAACCTTAAATACAAAACAGCGTAGATATTTGCAAAAGGAGAAATTAAAATGTCACCATACAAACAACTAACCCGCTCCAATCACAGCCGTATGCTGGCAGGTGTCTGCGGTGGGCTGGGTGAATATCTCGATGTCGACCCCACCATCCTGCGCCTGGCTTTTGCGTTTGGATTCTTCGCCACAGGTGGATCCGTATTTCTGGTATACATTGTGATGGCGATTGTAGTTCCAGCCGAACCGCTCAATGCCTGAAACAATTTCCGCCACCCCTCCAGCCAAAAACCAAACATCCTGGTCTGATCCTGTCCCGCCGGAATCCATCCTGAAGATCTAATCACCAAATTCCTGCCCCACAGGTGGGGTGGGTTTCCAAACATGCCAGGCTTTCTGCCACAGTATTTGCAGAACCAAACCTGAGCGCCAGAATGCCACTGCGGCCATGCCATGCGCCAGGATTGCAAACAAGGGTGGTTTTTGCAAGGTATAGTATGTCCAACACTCGCGGGTTGTGCCCCAATACTCCAGGAAATAACCCAATCCGGCACCGGCCAGGAAGGTCAGAATGGCTATACGCTTGTCACTGGGAGTAAAGACCAGGAATATCACCAGCAGAAGCGCCATCAGGGTCATTGATTTCCCGATGGTCGGCCAGACGAAGTAAATCATCATCCCCGTGAAGGTCAGGAACACCAACCAGTAAGCAGCCTGGTAGACCTTCTTCCAGGTACCTTCCTGCGCGGGTAAACGCTTGTTCAAGAAGCGCAGCATGCGGTCGATGGTCAGGGAGGCGATCGGCCAGGCCGGGATGATCCACAAGGGCGGGCGTTGGGCGGTGAAGTACCACCACAGGTAGGTCTGTGTACCCCAGCCCTCGATCACCAACCCGCCGATGGCTCCCACCAGGATGATGAGCACATCCTTGCGCAGGTCGGCTCCGGCCATGATGACCAGTGACATGAACAGGAAAATACCCACCAGCAGCCAGTCAAAATATCGCCACCACTCGCCCTGCCAGTTGATATAAGACATCACCATCTGGGCCAGCGGCCACCAGACATACACGATGACGAAGACGGTCAGCATGAAAAGACCCAGGATGACGTAGCTGGACCTTGTCCAACCCATCAAGAGAGCGATGCGGCGTAGTAAATTAGGCTTGGGCGGAAGCATGCTCAATATTTTACTATACCTGTCCCTTTGAAAAGGGCCTTTCCATTACCAAGTGGTACTAACTTTGGGATGTTGACAGCAGAACTGAGTAAACGGTAGGGGCGGGTCTTCTTTTGAAGAGACGACTCTTTCAACACGGAAGACCCGCCCCTACACCTTATCGATTTTCATCATCCTTTTCCCAATTTAATGGGTTGCTTAAAATATATTCTCGAATGATGCGGTGATCCTGATCGTTGCGGATGATGTGTTCATAATAATTGCGCTGCCAGAAAGGGATGCCGGGAGAATCCAATACAATATTTACCATTTTTGTTGATCGATATTTGAAGAACGCCACCACCTGTCCCAGTTTTGGTCGCATATGTAGGGGCGACGTCTCGTCGCCCATTATATTTTCATTGCCTGTTACGTTGTATTTATTAGGCGCAGGGTCTAGGCGTGGAGACCACCGGGGGCGTGGAGACCACGCCCCTACATAAGATGATAGCGTGGATGTGATTCGGCATGATCACAAATGCTCCCAATTCAACACTCGGGAAATGGTCTGGAATGGTGTTCCATTGTTCTTCCACAATTTGACCAGCAACCGATAATTTCATTTTATAATTATTGATCTCTCCTAATAGGCATGCGCGGCCGCGTGTGACAATGGTGACAAAATATCCACCCGCCTGGGCGTAATCGTAATCTTTCGGGCGGATGGAATGGCGGTGATGAATTTTGGGGTCGAATTTCATCTTTTATACAAACCACCATCATTCCCGCGCAAGCGCCAGGAACACATCCTCCAGGGTGGCTTCGCCCGGCTCCAGGCGAATTCCACCCAACCCCACTGCGCGGAGGCCTGACTCGAAACGAGCTTTTTCCAAGCCCGGCCCGGTGATGACCCGCAGGTGATCACCCGCCAATCCCACCCGCAACACACCAGGCACTTCAGGCAGTTTTTTCAAGCCATCCAGCAGTCTTTCTGTAAAGACTTCCCATACTTTTCCCGACACCACATTGATTTTCAAATTTTGAGGTGTATCCAGCGCCAGGAGCTTGCCATTCCGCATCATACCCACACGTCCGCAATATTCAGCTTCATCCATGTAGTGGGTGGTGACCAGAATGGTAACCCCGCCCTCGGCCAGGTTATAGATCAGGTCCCAGAAGGAGCGGCGCGCGGAGGGATCCACCCCGCTGGTGGGCTCATCCAGGAAAAGCAGTTGCGGATGATGCACCAGGGCAATGCCCAGCGCCAGGCGCTGTCTCCACCCGGCTGATAACGAGCGCGCCAACTCGTCAGCATGCCCGCTTAGCCCCACCAACCCAAGCGTGCCGCGAATATCTTTTTGATCGCGAATACCATACACCCCCCCATAAAACACCAGGTTCTGCCACACAGTCAGATCATCGTACAGGGCAAATTTCTGGGACATATACCCACTGCGCTGGCGGACTTCTTCGGTCTGGCGGAAGACATCAAAACCAAGCACGGTGGCTTCACCCCCGCTCGGCTGCAATAACCCAAGCAGCAAACGGATGGTGGTGGTCTTGCCTGACCCATTGGGTCCCAGGTAACCCACCACTTCTCCGGCATAGACATTGAAGGAGACGTGGTCAACGGCCAGAAAATCGCCAAAATAACGCGTCAAGCCCTGCACCCGGACGACTGGTTCAGTCACGCCTGCCCTCCTTAAATCTCCGGATGGTGGCCTGGATGAGATCGGCTTTTTCGTCGCGACCCGTTTTCTTATAAAAAGCAGCTTCTTCCTCCAATGGTAATACCGGCACCTGCAAGTTTTGCCATTCCAACCAGATTTTGTGCTCAAAATCTTTGATCACCTTGTAACTGCCGTCAGGATCCTGAAATTCGAGTTCCGCGATCAGTTCGATTTCCACCCCACCGATGTCGGCTTTTCCATCCAGTGAACGTACCCGCTCTGTTTCCCACTCATGCACTGGAGTTTTGATGTACCCAGATAACGCCTGCTCAATTTTAAGGATATCCTGCGGGCTGCATTCGATGTCCAGATCATGGACTGTTACATCCACACCCTGCAGGTGCAAACTCGCGGAACCAGTCAGCAGCCAGCCGTATTTTTCCGGTGGAATGCGTTCCAGTAAAATTTTCAATGCGTGCTCATGTGCGGTTGGCAAGTCAAGCGCTGCCTTAGAGGCGCTCGCGCCCTGTTCTGATAAGACAATGAATACATCTTCCAGGTTGGCAGGTACCTGGCGGATCGAGTCCAGTTTGCATCCGGCTTCAGGTAAATTTTCTCCCAGACGGTTGATCACTTCTGCGGACTTCCCGGCCAGGGTGCGCAGGTGCAGCCTGTCTCCAAACAAACGCACATCCTCCACGCCCGGGTCCCTGGCTGCCACTGTGCTCATTTCCCGCAGTGGACTGCCGCACAATTCGAGGATGCGCCCGTTCAAACGCGCCCTTAGCTGCGAAGGTGTTCCCTCGGCGATCAACTCTCCCTGGCGCATAAATCCGATCCGGTTGCAGCGGGCGGCCTCATCCATATAGGGTGTGGTAATGATGACGGAAACCTGCCCGGATGGGAGCGAGGGTTGCGATACCAGTCTTACCAGCAGCTGCCAAAAATCCTGGCGTGTGACCGGGTCCACGCCGGTGGTGGGTTCATCCAAAAGCAATACGCGCGGTTGAGACACCAGTGCGGAAGCCAATCCCAATTTTTGCTTCATGCCTCCGGATAGCAAACCCGCTTTACGACCCTTGAAGGCTGCCAAACCGACAAACTCCAATATCTCCATGCTGCGCGGCAGCCAATCCTGCGCTGAAAGCCCGCGCACCTCTGCGAAGAACCGAATATTCTCCAGGACTGTCAGGTCTTCATACAAGGAGAAGCGCTGGGAGAGGTAACCGATCTGGGCGCGGGCCTGTTCCACCTGACGGTCAATAGCATACCCGCAGATGGATACCTGGCCGGAATCCGGACGCATGGCAC
Organism: Chloroflexi bacterium GWB2_49_20; assembly: GCA_001796335.1. Taxonomy (GTDB): domain Bacteria; phylum Chloroflexota; class Anaerolineae; order Anaerolineales; family Villigracilaceae; genus UBA12087. The sequence continues at coordinate 253,364 of MGMF01000021.1, forward strand.
CCACCAGCAGGCGAAGGGTGGTGGTTTTTCCAGCTCCATCCGAACCAACCAGCCCGTAGATCTCACCAGCTGGGACGTTCAAGTTCAACTGGCGAACTGCTTGAACGGAGCCAAAGGATTTATTCAAATCTTTTGTTTCAATCATATTTTCACATGTTTCCACGTTTCAAGTTACACGTTGCACGTTGAACGTTGAACGCTGCAAGTTGTCCCCTGCCTCCTTCGGAGACCTACGGCGGGGATTTTCGCTACGCTTCGACACGATTCGCTATTCAAGGCTGTATCCGACTTTGTCGTCAGAGATACGACGGGATTCGGGATGTGTTTTGAGGTAGGCCATGAACCGGTAAATCTGGCGGATGGCTTTATCAGCCAGTTCATATGCCTGTTGGAATTGTTCCTTCGACAAGTATCCAATATCGAGGGCAATGTACAACTGTGAACGCGCTTCACCAGCCGAGGCTTTGGCAAATCCAAGGTAACGAACAAATTGGGCCTGAGTTTGGCTTTCAAACCCTTCGGCAATATTGCTCATAACCGAAACAGCCGCGCGACACAACTGGTCTTTCAGGCCAAAGTCTTTTGAAAAAGCTTCCTGCCCGGTAAGTTTGTAAACCAGGACGGTGAGTTGGCAGGAGGTCTTCCAGACTTCGAGTTCTTCAAATTGTTTGACAGTACTCACAAATCCTCCTCAGACAGCCAACGCGCAACATGCCAACATTCAACGTGCCAACTTCTCACCAGGGTGCAGGATGACAATCGCTAATGTTTTGGCGAGCCCTTCCAGCTGTGAATCATCTGGGCGCATGGGAAGTTTATGAATTTTCATCATCAATCCCATCATCACTGGATGCCTTTTGAAACGAACTTTCAAGAAAGCCAGCACTTGCTGCAGGTCGGTGATCGGCTCAGCCCAACCATCGAATGCAACCCGACCCACCTGCACGTGCACTTCCGGATTGACCAAAATATTGCGGTACCAGTCCGCTTTCGTACCGCGCCCGGCACCGACATAATATAAACCGTCAATTTTTTCATACTGAAGGGGTGTGGCATAGCGTTGTCCGCTTTTGCGACCGGTATGCTCCAACAGCAGGATGATCCACCCGACCACCCAACCCTTCCCAGCCGCATACAGGTGCCGGTGGATGCGTTGAACCTTCTTTATCCGGGTCCAGAAATCATCTGAAACAATCATTTGTCAAAAGTAATATCCGCGGGCATGCCTGGTTTTAACTTGCCGCCCGTGTCTTCCACTTTAAGGCGCACCGCAAAAACCGTGGCTTTGCGTCCTTCCACGGTTTGAACATTGCGCGGGGTGAACTCGGCCTGGTCGGCGATGTGCACAATTTGGGCTGAGAATGTTTCAGCGGGGAAAGAATCAACCGTCAGTGTGGCGGATTGTCCGAGCGACAGGGTTCCATAAATGTCTTCCGGGACATAAACCGTGATGCTCAGGTCGTCCAAGTGACCTATTTTGAGGGCTGCGGCTGCTCCGGTCACCATTTCGCCCGGCTCTATCGAACGGGTCAGGACGGTCCCGGCGCTGGGTGCCAGCACAGTCAATTTGCTGATCTGCAGGTCAAGGAGTGCCAGTTGTGCTTCAGCCTGACTGATCGCCTTTTCAGCCTGGGTGGCTGCCAATCCCGCCTGGTTCCAGGTTGCATAAACTGCCTGGAGCTTGGGAAAGGCTGTCCCAATCTGCAATTTCAGCAGGCGATCCTGGGCGGCTTCATAACGTTCCTGGGTAACCGCCAGGTCCGTCCGGGCAGCAATTATCTGCTGCGCTAAATCGCTGTCTTTCAAGTCGTCATAGGCAGACTGGGCTGAATCCATTTCAATTTTAGCTACATCAAACCAATACTGAGCTGCATTTCGCAAGTCCAAGTTGGAAGATAAGTTGGCGCGTGTCAGAACATCCAGTGCAGCCTGTTCAGCCATACGGGCTGCCAGCAAACGTTGCTCGGCAGAAACGAATTTTGCGATCCCAGTGTCTCCCAGAAGCTGATTTAAGGCATTCTTGGCTCCATCGGCCAGGCTGTACGCTGAGGCAACCTCTTTCTCCGCCGCGGTGATCAAATCCTGCTGCAAGAAGTAACCGGCAGGCAGGGTGTAACCAGGCAGGGAAGCTGCTGTCCAATCCAATGTGCGGCTAGCGGCTGCTTCAAGCCAGGCTGCATTTGAAGCCAGTGTGTAGTTTAACCCCGCGGTTTCACGGGCTGCAGCCGCGGTAGCTACGGCAGCTTTGGCGATATCCAACCCGGCAGCAGCTACCGCACGCTGAGCCTTCAGCAGGCTGTCATCCAAACGGAAGAGCGGGTCACCTGCTTTCACGGTTGCCCCTTCTTCCACAAATACATCAATCACTTTTCCAGCCATTTCCGGCGAGATTGTGATCTCGGTCGCCTCAATGGTTCCGGAGACTAATAAAGGTTGGTCCCCATTTGAAGTCAAAGCCTTAACGCCATAATACCCGCCGACCACTAACGCAGCAACCAGCAGGACAATAACGGGAACGGGTGGTTTTTTATGCTTCATATTTTCTCCTTGTTATCAATCATAATAGCGAGAGCGTACTCACCCCTGTCCTCAATCCAAACGCTTGCGGAAACGGGCAGCAGCAGCTCCCATGATCACTACACCAAACACAGCCAGGGCAATTATTTCGTTTAAAATAGCACCTGCCCCCACTCCTTTCATCAACAAAGCCCTGAGGATAACCAGGTAATAACGCAATGGCACGAAAAGGGAAACAGCCTGCAAAATTTTAGGCATGGCTTCCAACGGGAAGAAAAACCCGGAAAGGAAGATGGATGGCAGCATCGTCATCCAGACGGTCAGCATGGCCTCCTGCTGGGTGTTGGCTATCGTGGAGGCAAACAGGCCAATCCCCAACCCTGAAAGCAGCAGCAACCCCGAGCACCCCAGGATCAATCCGAAATCGCCCCGCACGGGTACCTTGAACCACCAGTGTCCGATCGCCAGGGCCTCGAGAGTGTCAATGAAAGCCAGGATCACATATGGAAATATCTTACCCAGCACCAGTTCCCACGGCCGGATCGGAGTCACGATCAACTGCTCGATCGTACCCCGCTCCCGCTCGCGCACAATGGCTGTGGCTGTTAAAATGGAAGTGATGGCGAACAGGATCATCCCGATCACCCCGGGTATCATGAAGAATGAGCTGACCAGGTCCGGGTTGTACCAGACGCGTGTCTGGACGGTGAGAGGTGGCTTGAAGGCGTCTGGATTCAGGCCTGACTTTTCCAACCGTTGCACCATCAAGCGGGTCGAATAAGACTGGCCGATCAGAGTTGCAGCTGAAAATGCGGTGGACCCGGCAGTCGCATCTGAACCGTCCAGTATGAACGCCACCTCGGCATTCCCCTCCACCAGTTGTTGATTGAAATCAGGCGGGATGATGATCCCAGCCCGGGCTTTGCCCTGCTCTATCAACGAACGGATATCATCCTGCGAGCCAACCTCATATGCCAGACGGAAGTAATCTGCACCGCGATAGGCATCCAGCAGCTTGCGGGATTCGACACAGCGGCATTGGTCAAACACTGCCAAAGGCACATTGCGAATATCGCTGGTAGCTGAATATCCCAGTAGAAAAAGCTGGACTACGGGGATCACCAATACGATCCCCAGAGTGCGTTTGTCGCGCAGGATCTGGATAAACTCTTTACGTATGATGGAAGCAAGTCTTGAAAACATGCTTACTCCTTGTTGAGGGTGCCGTGCAAAGCATTTTTCTTATCAAGCGATTCGATTGAACATGTGATTTTTTAAATCATATAGCCATAACTTTATCACGTAATTTAAATTGTACAACCCGTTTATTTCACAATTCCCATAACTCCTAGTGGTACAAGGCTGGGATGATATTTAACCATACCTTTAATAAAGCCTCATCACCCTCCATTCCATTCCTGCCATTGTCCATAGTACAATCCAGCCATGCGATCCTCCCTCAACATTGAGATCCACAAAAACCTGCGTCATAACATAATTGTCAACCTGCTGGATGGAGCCTTTTTTGGCCTTGCCATTGGCTTTAGTTCCTTCTCGGCTTTCATCCCCATTTTCGTCAATCGCATGACAGACTCGGCGGTACTGATCGGACTCGTACCCGCCCTGCACAGCGTCGGCTGGCAATTTCCACAACTCTTCACAGCAGGTTGGATATCTCGTCTCAGGCGATTTAAACCCGCAGTTGTCATCCTGACCATACAAGAGCGCATCCCCTTCTTCGGACTGGCACTGGTGGCCTGGTTCCTGCCTGCCCTGGGCAAGCAAAATGCCCTCATCCTCACCTTTCTTATACTCACGTGGCAGGGTCTGGGTGGAGGCTTTACAGCGAATGCCTGGACATCGATGGTCAGCAAGATCATCCCACCTGAAACCCGCGGCACCTTTTTCGGCGCCCAATCCGCAGCTGCCAATGCCTTGCTCAGCCTGGGATCCATCCTGGCCGGGTTGCTGTTAAGCAGGATATCAGACCGCTACGATTTCAGCCTGCTTTTCCTGATTTCCGTCCTGTTTATGGGTGTTTCCTGGGTGTTCATTTCGCTCACGCGTGAACCGGTGGATCATGAGAAAATCATCCCTGAGCGAAAGCAGCCTTTCTGGAAAGGCACACGCACCATCCTGAAGCGCGACTCCAACTTCCGCTGGTTTCTGGTTGCCCGCCTGCTTTCACAATTCGCCAGCATGGGTTTTGCATTCTATATAATTTATGCCATCAACCGCTTTGGTATGAATGAATTCACGGCTGGAATCATCTCGGCCACCTTGACAGGAGCAGCCATAATAGCAAACCCCCTGATGGGCTGGGCCGGTGACCGCTGGGGTCACCGGCGTCTCATGCTGCTGGGAATCCTGGCAGCCACACTCAGCAGCCTGCTGGCCTGGCAGGCGCCCGCCCTTAATTGGTTTTACCTGATCATGGTATTGACAGGCCTGGCCAATGTGGCTATCTGGACTCTCTCGCTGACCCTCACTGTTGAATTCGGCACTGAATCTGAGCGACCTGTCTACATCGGTCTCTCCAATACCCTCATCGCCCCGGCCACCATCCTGGCTCCCCTGCTGGGAGGCTGGCTCGCCGACGCACAAGGTTATCCCTTCATGTTCTTTTGCACCGCAATAGGCGGGATTCTCACCCTGGCCGTACTCTATTTTTTCTTCAAGGATCCCCTAAAATTGGAAACCACTCGCGGAAACACAAACGGGGAGACATAAATCTACACGCCAAAAAGCACCTCAGACCCCTGATAAGTATAACTATATGCTTTCACAGCCCCCTGCTATACTAACAAAGGAACTACCTGGGTTCTTTTCGGGATATCCACCAGACAATTTCCCGGTGGATGGGGTAAAGCGGTAGTAAATCAATGCGATACCCTGGAGAGTATGCTTTCATTAAACCAGCCGCTTCTCTTAAAACAACCCGTGACCAACCGAGGGGCAGGTTTAATATGTCTTGTAGGATCGGTTTCAACGGCGAACCTGTCATGCCTTGATAAAAGCGGAAACCCACCTGCCAGGCATCCAGTTCGCCATATACTGACAGCGCTGTGATAAATCCTTGTTGCAAATGGCATACTTCATGCACGATCAGGCTTAACATGCCCGGATTATTGGGATCCGAATTTAAAGAATAATCATCAGCACTAAGATGAATATTTCCATTCAGGGACCAGGCTGCCCCGCTGTGTGCCTGCCGGCGAAATTTCAACCCAGTTTTCTGCTGACGCATAAAAGCCCCGGTTTCCACACCCAAAGCACCGTGTTTAGCCAGTTCTTTAAATACACCATCCCGAAAGAATCTCTCCTTGTCCGGTACAGGTTTGAATATATTTTTCATAGATCAAATCATAATCCCCTTCACACGCCATTGCAATCTCTTATTCTTACCGACCAATTAGTGTGTCGCCTTGCAATGGTAACCCTTACTCGGGTAAAATCACGTCATCACTTATTATTTTTCGAGGTGCTTTATGCGTCAGGTAGCCATTTTGGGGATCGGGCAAACAAAGATCGACGAACATTGGGAACGTTCCTTGCGTGACCTGGCAAGTGATGCCATTCTGGCTGCCTTACAGGATGCCGGGCGCCTGACCTGTGATGGTTTATTTATCGGCAACATGCTATCCGGCATGATCGACCAACAAAACAACCTGGGAGCCTTGCTCGCTGACTGGAGTGGTTTACGCCAGGTGGAAGCAGTGAAAGTGGAGGCAGCCTGCGCTTCCGGTGCAGCCGCCTTCCGCAGCGGCTTAATGGCGGTAGCCAGTGGAGAAATGGAATCCGCCCTGGTGTTGGGCGTGGAAAAAATGACTGACAGCCATCCCCACGAGGTTACCTCCGCTCTCGCCACCGCTGCCGATGCCGATTATGAAGGTGATCAAGGTGTTTCTTTCGTTGGTATAAACGCACTCATCATGCAAAGATATATGTTCGAATACGGATGGAAGCATGCCGACTTCGCACCTTTTTCAATCAATGCCCATGCCAACGCAATGCATAACCCCTTTGCACGTCTGCATACCCGGATCACCCTTGAAGGGTTTGAAAAAGCCGATATGATCGCCTCGCCAATCAATCTACTGGACGCTTCTCCGATCGGGGATGGCGCTGCAGCCATCCTGCTTGTTCCGGCTGACAATTTGAAAAACGATTCCAGGGTAGTGGTTGCCGCGTCTGCCTCGGCCACCGATACCCTCGCCATTCACGACAGGGCAGACGCCCTTTTTCTCAAGGCTGCCCACAAGTCTGCAAAAACCGCCTACAGGCAGGCCGGGCTTCAACCGGAGGATATCAATTTTTTCGAGCTGCATGATGCTTTCTCAATCATGGCAGCCCTTTCACTGGAAGCATGCGGATTTGCTGAACGCGGTCAGGGTCCCCGACTGGCATTGGATGGAGCGATCAAACCAGATGGAAGCCTGCCCATTTGTACCCGGGGAGGTTTAAAAGCGCGCGGCCACCCGGTTGGTGCAACCGGTGTCTACCAACTGGTTGAAGTCGTTCAACAATTACGAGGTGAATGTGCTGAAACCCAGGTGGACAATCCTAAAATCGGGATGGCACAGAACATCGGAGGAAGTGGAGCGACGATACTTACCCATATTTTAAAATTGACCAATTCCTGAAACAGCAAACTTATATTGCAGGATAGATAAACTAAGCATACAATATACTCAATGAAACAAAAAACATTCCGCTCCTTGCTGCGTTTCATCCTTCCCAAAATTGCCCGCATCGATCTTATTGGCCTGGAGAAATTACCACAGGGGCAATTCATAATTGCTTCCAACCACCTCGGGCGGCTCGACTCGGCCTTGCTGTATTATGTCTTCGAGCGGGAAGATATCATCCTGCCCACGGCTGAGAAGTACAAAGATCACCCGCTGTATGGAAGGCTCGGAAAAGCCATGGGTGCCATCTGGCTCAACCGCTTTGAGGCAGATATCCAAGCCATGAAGGAGGTCCTGCGCCGACTGAAGGCAGGTGGTTTATTGGCCATCGCACCCGAAGGCACCCGCTCCAAGACCGAAGCACTGCAGGAGGGTAAACCCGGGGTGGCTTTCCTGGCCAGCAAAGTTGATATTCCGATCATTCCCATCGCGCTCACCGGAACTGAAGATCGTCTCATCAAGTACAACCTGAAACACCTGCGCCGCTCCCATATCATCGTTCGGGCGGGTGAACCTTTCAAACTGCCACCTATAAATGGCAAAGACCGCGAAGCCTCCCTACGTCTGGCCACGGACGAGATCATGTGCCAGATCGCAGCCATGCTGCCCGAAAAATATCGCGGCTTTTATGCCGAACACCCACGCCTTAAGGAATTGCTAAATTAAATGCGCTCCCTGCTGCGTCTCCTAATCCGCGGCCTCATCCGGATGGTCGCCCATGTGGAAGTGTTCGGAAGAGAAAACATTCCCACTTCGGGTGCCTTTGTGATCGCCACCAATCATATTGGCATCCTCGACATTATCATGGCCTATTACGCTCTCAACCGTTGGGATCTTTTCATCCTGGTGGCAGAGAAATGGGGTAAGATCGGGTGGATCCACTGGCTGGGCAAGCAACTGAACTTCATCTTTATTGACCGTTTCAACCCGGACCTGCCCGCCCTGCGTGAGATCATCGGACGCATGAAACAAGGCCAGGTGCTGGTGATCGCACCTGAGGGAACTCGCAGCCGAACTGGTGCTTTGATAGAGGGGAAACCCGGTGTCAGCTATCTGGCCGCCAAAGCAGGTTATCCCATCCTGCCAGTTGCCATCACAGGAACTGAAGACAAGGTGATCCTGGGAAATATTAAAAGGCTCAAGCGCTCCCCCATCACTGTCACAGGCGGCCCCACTTTTTCCCTGCCCTCGCTGCCATCCAAAGATCGTGACCTGGTGCTGGATCAGTACACCGATGAAATTATGTGTCGCATCGCGACCCTTTTACCGAAGAGATATTGGGGGGTTTATGCCAACCATCCACGTTTGAAAGAACTTCTCAAAATTCCACCATCTTAATTTGAACTTTCATCTTCGTAAATGCCTTTTCGATTTTCCAATAACCTATGGGTGCATATTACAGGATCTCTGCACCGCTTTTACGCTTTATGAACTGTCCCATCCCTGGTCTGCCCAACCAGCGACTGTTATCCACTATCATCTTTCCACGCAGGAATACTTTTTCCGGGTAACCAGTTAAATCCCAGCCTTCAAATAAATTGTAATCAGTGCGGTGTTGTGCAAGCGCCACCCCATATTTAACCTTTTTATATGGATCCCAAATAACCAGATCAGCATCCGCACCTGGCTGGATTGCGCCTTTTTGGGGATACAAACCAAAGATCCTGGCAGGGTTGGTGCTGTTCAGCGCGACAAATTGATTGGCGGTGATTTTTCCTGCGCTCACGCCATAGGTCCACAGGATTGGCAGGCGATCGCCAACAGCCGGCAGTCCGTTTGGAATGAGCGTGAAATCATTAACACCCAATTCCTTTCCCGGAATGGCGATTTCTTTCCCCTCGTACAGGATTGGCTTGTTGCCATCATAGAAGAATGGACAATGGTCCGTGGCAATGGTTTGCAAGGTGCCATCGGCTAATCCTACCCACAGGCGGGCATTATCCTGGACTGACCGCACGGGAGGTGAGCACACCCATTTGGCGCCATCCGGCTGGCTCAAATCAGCTTTTGTAAAGAATAAATATTGCGGACAGGTTTCACCCATGGCTCTCACGCCTCGTTCGCGCGCATACTTCAACATATCCACTTCTCCCCCTACATTCATATGGACAATATAAATAGAGGCATCCGCTTGCGCTGCCAGGGATGCCATCCTGAGGGTAGCACCCACAGCCCCCCAGGCGGGCCGAGTGCGTGCATGCCATTCGGGTGTCAAATGCTTTGCAAGCAAGGCTTCATTGACAAGAGTCTCAATGACATCTCCATTTTCACAATGAGCCATCACCAGCATGCCATTTTCTTTGGCTACCCTCAAAGCTCGAAAGATATTGCCATCATCCAGCCGAAGACGGTTATTATAGGCAGTAAAAACTTTCAGAGTTGTGATGCCCATTTCAAGCAAACCCGGTATCCTGGCTTCTATTTCATCATCATATCGGGTTAAATTCATGTGAAATGAATAATCAACAGCCGCTTTGGCAGCTTTTTCCAGCCAGATTTCAACAGATTTCTTCAGTACGCTCTTACTGCCTCCATTGTCTGATCCAGGCAGCATCGGAACAAAATCTATTACTGTTGTAGTACCCCCAAACGCGGCTGCCTTAAGACCGGTATAGTGATCATCCGACGAGACCGTACCAAACATGGGAAGATCAAAATGGGTGTGAGCATCCACACCACCCGGCAGGATCAATTTTCTTGAGGCATCAATAACCTCATCCGCCTGGGAAGAAAATGAAGCATCCAATGCCTTCTCCAGGGAAAGGATCTTTCCATTTTCCACTAGAATATCTGCTGCAAATGTGTCTGCTGCTGTAATTATTGTTCCGTTCTTTATCAATAACATTGAAAAACTCCCAAAACAGAGTGAAATTAACGGATCTTATTAACTCTATGTTGAATTTCAGCGGTTAAACATAAAATCAATCCCATAACTATAGTTTACATCAATTTGTTGTCTACAATGACAGGTTATAATATTTTCATGTCCACTCAAGCCCTGATCACCCTGGTAATCACAATTGTCTCAACCATCCTTTTGGCAGGGGGTTGGCTTCGTCCTGACCTGGTGGCCTTGCTTACCCTGGGTATTCTGGGTGTCAGTCGCCTGGTATCGCCAGACCAGGCGCTGGCAGGCTTCAGCGGTTCTGCTGTCATCACTATTTTGGCTATTTCAGTTATTGCCGCAGGTTTGCATCAAACGGGGATATCTTACAGCCTCGGGCAGCTCATGAAAAAGCTGGCAGGTTCTAATGAAAATCGCTTGATCCTCGTGGTCATGCTGTCAGGTGCAATTCTCTCAATGGTCATGAACAATATCGCTGCGATGTCGGTACTGCTGCCAGCCGCCATGAGCCTTTCCCGGCTAACCCGCATTCCGCCTTCGCGTATGCTAATGCCCCTCGCATTTGGAGTGATCGCCGGGGGAATGGCTACCTTGTTCACCACTTCCAATATCATCACCAGTAGTGCTTTAAAAGATGCCGGTTTTTCTCCATTCGGATTATTGGATTTTCTTCCCATTGGAGTACCTGTAATTCTTATAGCAGTACTCTTTATGCGCTTTATAGGTAAAAGGCTCTTACCTGAGCGATTTCCTGCCGGGAAAGTTGAACATTTTCACCAAAAGCGCGAAGAACTCATGAATGTTTATCATATAAATTCCTCCCTATGGGAGGTAGCTGTACCACATGGTTCCGGGATGGCGGGTTTGAGCATACGAGATGGCGCCTGGCGCACAAGAATCCGCGTGAATGTGATCGGGATTACCCGCAATGGCAGCTTTATTTCTTCACCAACCCCCGATGTGATCATACGGGAAGGGGATATTCTGCTCACCCAGGGGGAACCTGCGTTACCCGTATTGGAATATTATGGGTTAAAACTGCTGGAGGAAAAACCTATCACGGGGGAATTAATTAACGGCGAGTCGACAATTGCTGAAATCGCATTGGCTCCCCATTCCAACATTGTCGGTAAAACACTGCGCGAGATCCATTTTAGAGAAAAATACAACCTTACTGTGCTGGCTTTGTGGCGTGCAGGAAAACCTATTCATATAGGCTTTGCTGGTAAGCCTCTCAGGGTTGGCGATGGGCTTCTCGTTCGTGGATCAACAAAGAATTTACGCATACTCAACCAGGAACATGATTTTATTTTTCTCGAAGAAGATCCGGATGCAATTGTCCACCCAAAGAAGGCACGCCTGGCAGGCCTGATCGGCTTGGCAACTCTTTTCGTTGGAATTGCAGGATGGTATCCCATTGCTTTGGTTGCTTTATGTGGAGCTGCTGCCATGATCTTAACTGGCTGCTTGAATATGGATGAAGCTTACGCATCAATCGATTGGAAAGCCATTTTTCTCATAGCAGGATTATGGCCTTTGAGCACTGCCATTAACTCCAGTGGTTTGAGCAGTCAGCTCATCCAATCCTTGTTATTGTTCTCAAGCAAAGTTGAACCAATCATCCTTGTGTCTGCCTTGTTGTTTGTAACCATGCTTCTGACAAATATCATGGCTGGACAGGCAGCTGCCCCGATCATCCTGGCTCCCATTGGACTGGCAATTGCCAAATCAACCGGGTTGGATGCGCGCATGGTCCTGATGACCATCGCCCTGGGTTGTTCGCTGGCTTTTCCGACACCCATCGGGCACCCGGTCAATATTATCGTCATGGGCTCGGGTGGTTATTCATACAAGGATTATATGAAGGTAGGATTACCTTTAACAGTCTGCCTGTTTTTTGTGATCCTGTTTGGCTTGCATCTATTCTGGGGTTTATAATATTTACTTGAAACCTAAAAACAATGCCAGGATGGATGCGTTCATCTCGACCTCATCCTGATCAACTTGATAGCTTTGATCGGCATTTGACCTTTCACGCAAAGCCCTCCACAAGGTTTGCCTTTCATCACTCTTCACAACCAGTTCGTTGATCGTCCTGGCCTGAAGAATATATTCCCCGGTTGTATAAAGAAAAGTTAATCTCTTCCAGGATTCCGTCAAAATTGGATAGTCCAGCCTTTCAAGGCTTCCAATCTGGATCTTATAGTATTCCTCCCGTGCGTGAGGGTGATCCGGTTCATCCCGCAATAGTTCCGCTCGCGAGGTTAACTCATTCCCGCGCACCTCAGCAACAAATTCAATTCGTGCTCCGCCCTCGCCAAAAGAGGCCGGTTGATAAAATGCCAGGTAGTCAACTGCCACCAGTTTCGGCGCAGTCCGCAAGGGGATGCGATACCAACCCAGCAACCTAGCAATTTCCAGGTCACGCGGCTTGGGCAAGAGACAGACCAGCACAAGGGAAGTTGGATTCAACATGGATTAACTTTACACCAGAAATGAAATTGGCTCAACAGCCATTCCTATTTAAATTTCCACAATTGCGCATTTGCCTTAACAAATCAAACCGGGACTGAATTTAGAATCCAGTCCCGGCTGTGGGTTTGGTTTTATGGGTTACAGGTAATTATTGAATTCCGACTTCTTTGTTGAACTCTTCAATCAAATTGTCTATTTCGCCAACCTGATCCTGAACGCCGGTCCAATAATCGGGTTGGTACCACATCTCCTGGATCTCGGCATAAGTCTTGCCTTGCTGTTCAACCCAGGTGAAGTATTTCAGGTTATGGATTCTGCGACGATCTGTATACCTTAATTCAAGCAGATTATCGGTTGATTGACCGTGTAGATAACGGGAAAAATCTGCAGCAGCATCCTTTTCGGAATATTCACCAAACTCTGCATGCATTTCCTTCAAGCGGGATCGATATAATTCCATCGAATCCGTCAGGACCGTGATCATAATGTCGTTTTCATCCATCTCATAGTATTTTGCAGCCTTGATAGCAGAAAGAACATTCGAAATTCCGGAAAATCCCAACAGATCAAGATTCGAAATGGTTTCGTCATCAACACCCTTCGATGCAAGGAATTTTCTACCGGCAGGTTCATTGAAAAGGCGTGACAAGTTAACCACAGCGTTATCATCAATTGCCACAACCATGTCGGTATTTTTGGAATTATGGATCCAGGGTACATGCTTGTCGCCAATCCCCTCAATTCGGTGAGCGCCAAAGCCATTCTCAAGCAAAGTCGGACACTGGAGCGCTTCACTGGCAACGATCTTGCTGTCCGGGAAAAGCTGCTTCATATAGTCCCCACTGGCAATTGTACCGGCTGATCCGGTCGCAGATGCCACGCCTCGATAGCGACCTTTTGAACCTGCCACCTTCTCGAATACTTCCTGCATGGCATGACCAGTGATCTCATAATGCCATAAATAATTTCCAAATTCGTCAAATTGGTTAAAGATCATCAGGTCTTGACCGGATTTTCTCAACTCCCAACACTTATCAAATATCTCTTTAACATTGGATTCACTTCCGGGAGTTTTAATGGTTTCACCAGCAATACTCGCCAACCACTCAAATCGCTCCGTGGACATACCCTCCGGAAGGATTGCAATAGATTCACATCCCAAGAGAGCTGAATCATAAGCGCCACCCCGGCAGTAATTACCGGTGCTCGGCCAGACGGCTTTTTGTGAAGTTGGGTCAAATTGACCGGTAACCAACCTTGGCACCAGGCAGGAGAAGGCTGCCCCTACTTTATGGGCTCCGGTTGGAAACCACTTTCCAACCAATACGATGATGCGGGCTGAAACGCCGGTCAAAGCTGATGGAAGCTCAAGGAAATTGACACCCCCAAAGCCTCCCCCTTTTACCTTTGGTTCATTATGCCAGGTTATTCGAAACAGGTTGCGCGGGTCAACATCCCACAAGCCGACATCTTTCAACGATTCCTTTACTCTGGCAGGAATTTTGGCAGGGTCTTTCATCTGGGCGTAGGTTGGGATGATAATTTTTTTCTCGCGGGCGCGCTTAATGGCACGCGCTCTTCTGCTTTGGTCAACCGTAAGTTCTATGCTTGTCATTCCGGATTTCTCCTTGGTTTTAATATGGGAAGTTGTCAGACAATCAATATTATACCATTTTCGTAAGGTTTTTATTCTCATCAACCTGATTACAAACCAAAACAAACATTATGCATTCATTGGGTGATTGTAGGGTCTTTTTAATGTATATCCATACAGAATCATGTATTATAAGAGTGATGGAACGCTTCTAGTGTTAAAGGAGGTGCAAATCGAAAATCTAGTGGAAGTACCGAAAGGAGAGAAGACCGGGTAAGCACTCCTGGCAGCCAGCCTTACACAAGCGCCAGACGTTTACCAAAACGAATTTGGTCTTTCCCTCTCTTCTCTCTAAAATCTAAAGTAGTTTTTCCTGGCGGATGGGCAACCCCCATCCGCCCCATTTTAATTATTTCCTCCTAAGAAACTGTTGTCACTGCGAGGAACGAAGCAGTCGCATGGCTATGCGGGGATTGCCACGCTCGAAGAACACTCGCTCGCAATGACAGAAATTTTGTTTCTATCAGATTGAACAGCGGCGTTCTTCCGCTGTGGATTTACTCGCAATAATGACAAACATACCATCGAGTTGTTGGTTCTGACTACCCGTCAGGGATGGGTAAAAATCAATGTCTCTGAATCCTGCAGACTTCATTAAGCTAATGAACTGGCTCTCTTCATATGCCTGTGTGCAGTTGATATACAAATTTATGTCCTTATTGGTTTCCTCGATAACATAATAGCGCTCAATCGCAATTGCGTCTTCTTCGTTCCAAAAGCTTTCAGTCAGGCATAAATACGGTTCATCCGAGAATAATCCATTTTTTTCTGAATACCAGACGGATGGTTGGTTGCCCAATTGCTCTACAGCATCGAAACTGGGAACCTCAAGTAATATTTTCCCACCTGGCTTAAGAGCCTGGAAGGATTTGGCCAGGATCAAACAGGCATCCTCGGGCTCAAATGTATTGAATTCGCTAAAAACGAACATTACAAGGTCAAAATCTACACCATAATTGGCTGTCCGGATATCCTCGTGACGATAAACGCAGGCGAGTTTTTTTTGAATCGCCTTTGTGCTTGCATACTCAATGGATGCTGGTGAAAAATCGATACCCTCGCATTCATGGCCAAATTCAGCCAATCGACTTGAATATAATCCCGGGCCGCAGCCCAGGTCCAGGATCTTAGAAGGTTGATCTGCCAATACAAAATGATGGATCCAATCCACGTGCTTTTTAATCAATTTTGTGCGCCGACTGGCAGCATCATATCTTTGGGACAAGTGTTCCCGTAACATTCGTCGACTTATTTGTGGATCATCCCAGGGGATTTTTCCATGTTCCTTCATAAGGGAAGGATCCATATTTCTATTAATAATTTGCTGGATATTCAAAGTTCATCTCCAGGGTAGATCAATCTTCTGGAGCATTACGAATAATATATAGTGGCCTGCCTTTGGCTTCATCATACAGGCGGCCAATGTATTCTCCCAAAATACCCAGGGAGATTAATTGAACACCGCCCAGAAATAGTACAGCGATTAATGTGCTGGCCTGTCCGGAAAAAGCCTGTGAGCCTGTCAGCCTAAGAATGATCATGACAGGGATGGCGATGATGCTGACGCCAGCTGAAATAAACCCAAAATAGGATGCAAGCTGCAGGGGAAAATACGAAAAACCTGTGATCGCATTCAAAGCTAATTTAAGCATTTTCTTGAATGGGTATTTTGTCTGACCTGCAAACCTGACAGCTCGTTTGTACGCCACACCTACTTGCTTAAAACCAACCCAGGCAGCCATACCGCGTGGAAAACGGTGGCGTTCCCGCATGGTTTTGAGTACATTCACCACCTTGCGATCCAATAAACGGAAATCACCTGTATCCATTGGTATCTTCACATCGGTGATCCGGTAAATTAACCTGTAGAAAATGGAGGCTGTGATTTTCTTAAACCAGGTCTCTCCTTCCCTTTCAGAGCGCACAGCATAAACCACTTCGTAGCCCTCTTTCCATTTCGCTATCAACTCCGGGATGACCTCCGGAGGGTCTTGCAAGTCTGCATCAATAATGATGACAGCATCACCACGCGCATAATCCCACCCGGCTGTAACGGCGATCTGATGACCAAAATTTCGAGCAAAAATCAATGGGCGTACGCGTTGATCTTTTTCAGCCAACTCAAGGATTTTCCCGGTTGACCCATCTGTGCAACCATCATCCACGAGGATCAGCTCCCAGGGATCTCCAACTTTATCCATCGTGGCACAAATCCGACGGTAGAGCTCTGGAATACTCTCAATTTCATTGAAGATGGGAGCAATGATCGAAGATATTATTCGTTGATCCGCCATTTAAGCTCCTCCATCCTGTTTTTTTTTCTTCGGGAAGCGCTGTTTAATAACTTCTTCAGATTTGTCGAAAAAATTCCTGCCATGATCTGAAAAAGGGGATTTCCCCAGGATTCTTCTACGCAGATACCTGGCTATGACAACAGCGGATGCCAACACAGGGATAACAATTAATGCACCCAATATTCCCTGGAAAATAATTGCCGTCATGATGGCAACAAACACAAGCCCTTCATGCAGGTGTACGCTGCGCCCCATGATGCGCGGCCGCAGCCAGATGCTTTTCAGGTTAATCAAAACCACATAAATTGTGACCACCAGCACAGCAAACCAGAAATTCGATATCGGAAGAAAATACGACCCTTCAACCAGGGCAACAGCTGTTGCAATTGCTGCTGAAACAAGTGGACCCAACTCGGGTACCAGGCTGAATAAGCCAGCCAGTATGCCAATTATCAATGCGCCTGGTAAACCGATGGCCAGATACACGACGGTAAAGACCAACCCTACAATGAACATTAGTGCCAATGTACCGCGTAGATATGCCGCCCAGACTTTCTTTATCTGCATGTAAACATGGACACCGTCCCAATAATATTTACGGGGAGGTAAAAGGCTCAACCACCGGCGGACTTTATTCCAATCCAATAACAAATAGTATATTGTGACCATGATGACCAGAAACCAGCCCGCGTTTTTGGATGTGGATTCCAATACTTTAAGTAAATTCTTTGGAATAGCATTGATAAAGGTGGTAAAGGTTTCCCCAAAATTTGGCAAGAATGGATGGAGGTTGATTGAAAAACCTGCGATGACCAGCGGTTTATTAAAAAAAGAATCCACCAGGCTTGGTATATTTAACAGGTCAGAGACAAGATTCTCAATTTCCCCCAATAAGATTGGTATCAATGTAGCTGGAATTGCCAGGGCAAAAGCAAGTCCGATAAAATACACCAGGTTTACAACCAGGCCGTGAGACATGCGTTTGAATTTATTCTCAATCGCATTCACGGCTGGATATAAGATATAAGCAATCAACCCACCAACGATTAATGGTTTAAATAACTCGCGAACATACCAGGCACCCAATAATAACAAAAAAACGCTAAGCGCTAGAGCAATGTATCGCGCTTCCCGACTCCATTGTTTATTCATAAGATTTTTCTGACCGCCTCCAGGGTCGGCTCAATGATCGGCGCATTTGCTACAGACTGCATGACAGCCTTAACATCTTTCAACCCGCTGCCAGTATTCATAACCAGGATTGGATCGTCAGGTTTAACAAGATTTTTTCTGACGGCTGCAACAAGGCCAGCATATGCGGTTGCGCCTGCCGGTTCAGCAAATATACCTACTCTCCCCAGCTCTGGGATGGCATTCAATATTTCCGAATCACTCACAGTAATATAGGTTCCACCCGTCTCACGGGCTGCCCGTACTGCCCGAACACCATCGCGCGGCATATCCACAGAAATACTGTCTGCCAGGGTTGCCGCAGAAACCGGTTTGATCTCTTCAATCCCCGCATGGAATGCATTGGAAATCGCAGCTGAACCTTCGGCCTGAACACCTATGATGCGTGGCATCTGTTCCAACCACCCAATTGCTTGCAAATCTTTAAAACCTTTATGGATTCCCGAGATGATGTTTCCATCCCCGACAGACACAAAGATCGTCAAATCAGTCCTCATATTCGATTCTTTTTGTGTTTTTAAAACTTTTTCAAACCACTCCCATATCTCAAATGCGGCTGTCTTTTTACCTTCCAATGTAAAGGGATTATAGCCCGTATTTCGACAATACCAGCCAAACGCATTTGAGGCCTTGATGCTTAGATCGAATGCGTCATCGTATGTACCATCCACCAGTAAAACACGCGCTCCAAAAACCAATAATTGCGCCACCTTTGCTGCAGGTGCGGTCTTGGGGGAAAATATAACCGCTTTTTGTCCAACTGCTGCAGCCATGCCTGCCAGCGCAGCCCCGGCATTTCCAGTGGATGCGGTCACAAGAATGGGTGGCTGCCCATCCATTCCTGTCATTTTGCGAGTCCGGGCAACTACCACAGCACTGGCTCGATCTTTAAAAGAAGCAGTAGGATTTCTGCTTTCATCCTTCAACCATAAATGGCTCAAACCAAGTTTTAAAGCTGATTGCTGCAGGTTAAATACCGGCGTCCATCCAACGGCTCGCAAAGGGGTCTCATCCCCACCTGGATCAGAAACCGGTAAGAGTGGCAGATAGCGCCATAAAGACCCGTCTGTGCGGGTTGTTATATCTGCTGGCTGATATTTTTTGCTCAATGCACTGTAATCCAGGATCACATCCAGGTTGCCCCCATCGCGCGGGCAGGTATAAGTGACCTGGCCTGGCAAGTATTCAGTATTACACAAAGAACATCGATATCCTAAAAATTTATCCATTTTTGTTTTTAATCTCCCAGAGAAGGACTTCCTGATCCACGGGCAGACGATCGACACGAACACCTACTGCATTATAAATGGCATTTGTTATAGACGGTACAGTCGGGATACTGACAATTTCTCCAACACCTTTAGCACCATACGGTCCTTCCTGGGTGGGATGCTCTACAATGAAAGAAGTTATTTGGGGTGTATGGGTAATGGAGGGAATCCGATAACGCGCCAGGCGATCAGTAACCACAATTCCCTCTTCTACAATAAAATTCTCAGTTAATGCATGCCCCAAACCCATCATCAGGCCTCCCTCCACCTGCCCCTGCAAACCCAACGGATTGATGGCGCGGCCGACATCATTGGCAGAGATCACTTGAAGCACGCGCACTTCCCCAGTTTGAGTATTCACCTCCACCTCGGCAGCCTGGGCAGCAAATGAAAAGGCAAAATGCATATCCCCAGCCTGCCCAAGCGGCTTTGTTTCAGGCGCCCAATACTCCACCAACGCCCGGGCAGCCTGACCGGAGGCTTGCATATCTGCCACTACGGAGCCCAGAGGAATTGTTTTCTCCCCGACTTGAGCCAATCCTTCAATAAACTTAACATGCCCGGGGGCAAGGTCGTATTTCTCTGCCAGGGTTGACGTAATTGCCTGCTTTAAAGATCTGGCTGCCAGGCGGGCGGCATTCCCGGTAACATAAGTCTGGCGCGATGCAGTCGTAGGTCCCCCATCCGGTGTCAGGTCGGTATCCATGATCAGGACACGCACATTCTGCGCGTTCACATTCATTTCCTCGGCAACAACCATCTGCAAAACGGTCACCAGACCCTGTCCGAGCTCTGCTGCCGATGTGCGCACCTCCAAAGAACCATCCGGATACAATTCCACTTCCGCTCCAGATTTATCCGGAGCACCCCCACCCAGACCGGTGTTTTTGTATGCTGCCGCAAAACCCCATGCTCTGACCAACTTCCCATTTCGCAAACCATCTTCCACGGTCAAGTTGGGTAAAAATGGATTCGGGCCAGCGCGCCGGATCATTTCATCTCTTACCTTGTCCATACACTCTGTCAAACCAACGCTTTCACGCAATACCTGCCCTGTATTAGTAATACTGCCCACCTGTAATGCATTTAATCGCCTTAATTCCACCGGATCCATTTTCAATTTTTCCGCCAACATATCCATCATGCTTTCAACCGCAAATGCAGATTGCAGAACTCCAAAACCTCGAAATGCCCCGGCGGGTGGATTGTTGGTGTACATGGCATAACAATCTGCCCACACATTTGGAACCTCATAGGGGCCTGCAGAATGGGTGGTGGCACGCGTCATTACCTTTTCCCCAAGAGATGCGTAAGCGCCGGTATCTCCATACAATTCGGTCTCCACCGCAGTTAAATGACCGTCCCGCCTGGCGCCCAGCTTTACGCGGATGCGGGTGGCATGCCGTTTGGGATGGACCAACAGACTCTCATGGCGATCAAATAATAACTTAACCGGTCGACCCGTGGCATTCGCCAGCAGGGCGCAGTGGATCTGTCCCATGATATCTTCCTTGCCTCCAAAACCTCCGCCCATCAATTGCCCGATCACACGCACACGTTCATCCGGCCAACCAAGAGCACGGGCTACCTGCTCCCGATCCGCGTATGGGATCTGGGAGCCTACATAGATCTCCATACGCCCATCCAGCCTGGGAACTGCGATGCTGCATTCAGGTTCAATGAAAGCATGATCGGTCATGGATGTATAAAAAGTATGCTCCAGGATCACATCTGCTATGTTAAAACCCTCTTCCACATCCCCTTTTCTAACCTTGATGTGCTTGAGTAAATTGCCATTTTTATGCAAAACCGGCGCATTGGGTTTGTGCGCCTGGACAGGATCACTTACCACTGGAAGTTCGTCGTATTCAGCTTCGATCAAATACAAGGCTTCCCGGGCGATCTCCTGTGTTTCTGCCGCGACAATAGCCACAGTATCCCCCACATAACGGATTCGCTCGCCTACACCCACCATCGACGGCCAATCCGGGATCACCAATCCATGGTATACATCCCCGGGAATATCCTGGGCTGTCAATATACTAATCACACCTGGTAAATCTTTGGCCCTGCCAATATCCAGATGCCTTAGGATGGCATGAGGCACTCCGGCTCGCTTGGCTGCTGCAAAAAGCATGTCCTTAAATTTAAGATCATCCGTAAAGATTGCTTTCCCGGTAACTTTTTCAACAGCATCCGGGCGAACCTGGATTTGACCAATGACCCTGTTTTTATTTTCCGCAATTGACAGCTCCACCGGAGCCACCGGTTGACCAGTCCTCAACGAATCAGCAGCCGCCTGGATGGCACTTTCAATGGAAGGATAGCCAGCACACCGGCACAGGGTATCTTTAAGTGCATATCGGATTTCCTGGGAGGTCGGAGTCTGGTTTTGCTCCAGCAAAGCGTATGAAGTCATAATTTGTCCGGGGATGCAGAAACCACACTGGACTGCTCCGTGTGTTACGAATGCCTCCTGAAGCGGATGTAAATGGATTCCTTTATTATCCTGCTTCGCCAGTCCTTCTATCGTTACTATGTTTTTCCCCTGGGCGCGTTCTGCTGGATAGATACACGAAAGTACCGGTTCAGAGTCGATCACGACTGTGCACGCTCCACATTCCGCTTCGTTGCAACCAATTTTGGTACCGGTTAAATTCAACCGATATCGCAACAGGTCTGCCAGGGTTTCCCCCGGAATTATTGGCAATTCATAATTAGTTCCATTCACATTAAGGTTCAAAATATTTTCCATGATATTTATCCAGGATTAACCTGCTCGATCCCAGGCTTCTAATAGTGTATCTACCAGTAATAGTTTCACAAGATGGTGGCGGTATTCAGCCGTAGCTCGCTGCGGGCTTGTTCGAAACTGGATCTGATCAAGCAGCTCACATACTGCATCAGAGATCAGACCATCCTTTATTGTATTTCCCCGCAACAAATCTTCAACCGACGCGATCCTGCGCGGCGTCGCACCTGCCGGACCAGCGGCAATACGTAAATCCACAATCCGATCCCCTTCCCGTTGCAACCAGGCGGAGAGATTAATAATGGGCAAAGCTATCCCTTGTGAACGCATAATACGTTTAAATGCCGAGGCCTGGTTTTTCTTTCTCAAAGGAATGCAAAAACCTGCAATCAATTCCTTCCCAGTAGAGAGAGCTGTCTTTCCTGCCCCCAGGAACATTTTCTGCAAAGGCACTTCCCGGATATTTTCCTGGCTGGCGACCAATACTTGCGTATCCAGGGACATCATGGCAATTGTGCCATCTGCGGCAGGTAAAGCATGCGCCACATTACCACCCAACGTGGCTACGTTTCGCACTTGCGGACCCCCGATCAGGCGGCTAGCCTCTGCAAGCGCCTGGGCATGCTCAATTGCCAGAGGGGAACTTGCAATACGGTTTAATGACACTGTTGCACCAATATAGAGCAAATCACGCCTGACCTCTAATTGGTTTAACTCAGGGATAGAGGTGATATCCACCAAAGTGTGGACGTTGGAATGCCGGCCTTGTTGAATATCCAACAGCAAGTCCGTACCACCTGCAATCACACAGGCTTGTCCAGGAGAAGATGTGAGTGCCTGAACGGCCTCGGATATACTATTTGGGCGTAAATATTCTTGCCAGAGTTTCATGGTTTCGGGTTAGGTGATTCGACTAGAAAATTTGCAAGCTGGCGGCACTTATCGACAGATTTTAACCTGACGCCACTGCACATGGATAGTTTATGCAGCGACCACCGACCCGGAAAGTAAATTTGTTAGAGACCTCGTTCACCACGTATATAAGGTATACCCAATGCCGCTGGAGAACCCAGGCGTTTTCGCATGGCAGCCTGGGATCCCCATACCAGGGCAACAATGGTGAGCAGGAAAGGTGTCATTTGCAGGAAAAAGCTCAAATTATGATTCATAAAAATTGGGTTTTGGAATCCAAACAGCAGAGCCGGACCCTGCAAATCCAGAATGAATCGCCGCAGCATCCCAAACAGGTAACCGCCAACCGCAGCCCGCACAGGGTTCCATTGTGCAAAGATGACTATGGCTACTGCGATCCAGCCCTGTCCCGAAGTTGTCTGGCTGCTATACCAGCCAGGTGATACCGACAGGCTGATGGTTGCGCCGGCCAACCCCGCCAAGCATCCGCCCACAAATACATAGAAGTAACGTACTCTATAAACATTAATACCCAGAGTATCAGCAGCAGATGGCTTTTCGCCTACTGCACGCAGGTGCATCCCTGGACGGGTTTTGTAAATATAATACCAGGTTAAAGGGATAAAGAGGTAACCAACATAAACCAGGATACTATGGTTCGTGAAGAAAACTGATCCCAAAAACGGAATAGAAGCTAAAATTGGAAGGCTGACATTCGGGATCAAAGGTGGATTTTGACCTGTCAATCCTTCACCAAGCACCAGCGCCAGCCCGGTACCTAGAAAAGTAAGCGACAAGCCACTAACCACCTGGTCTGCTTGAAAATGGATCGTTACCAGGCCATGTGCCAGGCTCAGGATCCCGCCGGCAAAGATGGCCATGATCAATCCCAACCAGGCATTCTGCGTTGCCAGTGAGGTACTAAAACCTGCCATGGCACCCAGCAGCATCATCCCTTCGACCCCCAGGTTCATAACGCCTGCCCGTTCGGCAAAGATTTCACCTATGGCAGCAAATAGCAGAATAGTTCCTGTTGCCAGGCCTGCATGAAGTATGATCTCCAGATTCATGCTTTCTCCTCGTTATAGCGCACCAATCGTATTTTATATCGCAGCAAAACATCACTACTGATCACCATGAATAGTATGGTACCCTGAAGCAGGAAAGCTATACCTGATGGCTGTATCTCGCGACCAGCAACGATCAATGCTCCAAATAAAATTGAAACAATGATCACCGCAAAGGGGTTTAATTTTGACAACCAGGCAACGATGATCCCGGAAAACCCATAACCTGGAGAAATGCGCTCTTGCAAGCGGTGTACAACTCCGCTAACTTCTGCCATACCTGCCAAACCAGCCAGAGCTCCAGATATCATCATAACCAGGATAATGTTGCGGCTGATATTAAGTCCTGCATACCTTGCAGCTTTGGGATTGTCACCAATTAATTTAATTTCATATCCCCAACGACTTCTCTCAATAATCCACCAGATAACAAAAGCAGCGATCAGACCGAAGACCACACCCAGGTGCAATGTGATTCCGGACAGAGCATTGAATTGCTTTGCATAATCTGAAAGGCGCGGCAGCCAGGCAGTTTTTTCAAACATTGGAGTCATTTGGAAACCTGCATCACTCCATTTGCCAAAGATCCAATAATTGTTCCAATAAATGGCAACATAGTTAAGCATTAAAGTAGTGATGATCTCATTCACGTTATATTTTGCTTTTAAGATACCCGGTATAAATCCCCATAAAGCTCCACCGATCATCCCCATTAAGACCATTGCCGTAAGCACAACAACTTTCGGGCTGTCTGGAGGCACCAATGGAACGAGAACAACCATGCTGGCGAAAAATGCTCCGAGATAAAACTGCCCTTCGGCACCAATATTCCACAATTTCATTTTAAAAGCCAGGCTGCAAGCCAGGCCTACCATAATCAGAGGGGTTGCTTTTACAAGTGTGTCCGAGAATACACCCCAACTACCAAAGGTGGCAGTAAAAAAGAAACCCAGAACCCGCAAAGGTTGTCCCCCTATCATTTTTAATACCAAGCCACTGAAAATAAATGCCACCAAAACAGCTCCAAGAGAAGTCACTAATGGCAACCATTTTGGGATATCCTCTGAACGTTTCTCGATTTGAAGCGTGAATGGGTTTTTCATGCTTGACTCCTCATAGAACCAGTCATCATCAAACCGATATTCGTTAAGTTGGCATCAGCAGCTTCAACCACTCCCATCAATTCACCTTCATAAATAACAGCGATCCGATCGCAAAGAGAGAGAAGTTCTTCAAGTTCTTCAGAAATCAACAGAATGGCGGTTCCGTTTTCCCTTTGCTCCAGCAGTAAATTTTGAATCGCTTCAATAGCTCCCACATCCAATCCACGGGTTGGCTGTACTGCCACCATCAGACTGGGGCAACAGGAAATTTCGCGTGCCAGGATCAACTTTTGCAAGTTTCCCCCGGATAACTTGCGCGCCTGTGTGGAAATACTTGGAGCCAGGATTTCATATTTATCCTTAAGCCGGGTTGCATACTCACGGGCGGATGTGAAGTTGATCTTCCACCGATTTCCTATTGGCTCCTGATCGTAATTCTTCATTATGGTATTTTCAGTAATGCTCATGTTGGGAGCCGTTCCCACACCCGTGCGATCTTCAGGGATGTGGGATACGCCGATGTCAATGGATTTTCCCGGTGGCTGATTGGCTACTTGCTTGCCATTGATCTTGATACTTCCTGAACATGAACGCAACCCGGTGATAACCTCAGCCAGCTCACTCTGACCATTACCTGCAATTCCAGCAAACCCTAAAATTTCTCCCTGGTGTAAATTAATTGAGACATTCTTCAGGGCAGGGAATCCTTTATTATTCAAAGCAGATACATTCTTGACTTCCAGTACAACTTCGCCGGGCTTCTGGCTCTTCTTGTCCACTTGAAAAATAATTTTACGACCTACCATTAATTCTGCCAGCTTTTCCCGGGTAACTCCTTCAATACCAATCCCTTCTGCTGTTACTTTTCCTTTTCGTAGAACTGTCAATCGATCCGCGACGGCAGTCACTTCATTTAGTTTATGAGTAATGAATAAGATTGACTTGTCTTGTTCCACCAGGCGACGCATTGTTTTCATCAAATCGTCGATCTCTTGTGGAGCCAGAACGGCAGTAGGTTCATCCAGGATCAGAATGTTGGCGCCTCTATATAATGTTTTCAATATCTCAACACGCTGCTGCTCCCCCACCGATAGCTGCCAGATCTGGGCAGAAGGATCAACTCGCAACCCAAACTGCTCTTGTAATGCCTGAATTTTCTTGTTATAGATGGATAAATTTACGAAAAACCTTGGTTCTTTCAATCCTAAAAGAATATTTTCAGTAACAGTTTGGGTTGGTACCAGCATAAAATGCTGATAAACCATGCCAATACCCTTTGAAATCGCATCCCGGGGAGAGTTAAAATTAACCACCTCCCCATTAACCTTGATTACCCCGGAAACAGGTTTATATAAACCAGCCAGGGAATTCATCAACGTGCTTTTTCCGGCTCCATTTTCCCCCAACAGGGCATGGATCTCACCGCGTTTTAACGTCAAATTGACATGGTCGTTGGCCAGGACGCCTGGAAAACGAATGACAATATCATGCATTTCAACTGCTAATGGGGGTGAGGGTTGGTTTGAAATGGAAGACAAGAGAATACTCCAGGATTGAATGCACGCTTAGAGTCTGCCCTAAGATAGGTCAGTATTGGGCAACCTTTTATCAAATGTCCACAAACAGATATCTTTTATGCAAACGATCCGCCAAACAGGCGAGAAAATGAATGATTTTATATAATGCCAAGAAAAAATAACATGCCAAATATTTTTGATCTCTGGAGACGACCCAAGTGGTCGTCTCCAGAGATTCTATTTTAGTACACTGCTAATTAAAGACCGGGTAGTTCAGCAGTGATATTCTGGTTCCACCAGTACATGCAAACGGTGCATGTGCTTCCAAATTGAGAGAAACCATCCAGATCAATTTGTTCCAGGCTGACGCCATCAGCAAGTACCACGTTGCCCTGGTTGTCGGTGATGGGACCCTTGAATACATCGAAGCGGGTGAATTCACCTTTGAGCATCTTGTCCAGGGTAGATCGAATCAAAGCCAGATCGGCTTCGGGCAGATCAACCGCACCTGGCTGCAATGTCTCGCCTTCCATAAACCCAAGCAATCCAATCGCACCAGAATCGGCATCAAAGTAATCCCAGCCACCCACCCAGGTACCGGAAATGGATTCTTCAACGATCTTGGAATACACAATGCCCCAGTTCCAATACATGGAGGTCAAACAGGCGTCCACTGTGCAGTTGCCTTTGTAGTCGTAGGTGATTCCCCATTTTCCAGTGGGAGCAACTTCTGCCGGGGCAGGAGTGTCGGCTCCGGTCATAACCACCTGGGCACCAGCATCAAAAAGTGAAGATGCAGCTTCTTTTTCCAGGATGGGGTCATGCCAGGTGGAGATGAAGCGTACGTCAATCTTGCACTCAGGGCAGGTCTTCATCACACCCAGGGAAAATGCATTCCCAAGGCGTAATTCTTCCGGAATTGGGAAGGTGGCGATATATCCCAATTTCGGATTGCCATCCATTTTGGCGCGTGAACCAGCCAGCATCCCGGCCAGGTATTTAATATCTTCCATTGCGCCCATCAGGTTACCGAAGTTGGCTTCGTTGGATTTGTAACCACTGACATGGATAATGTTTACTGTTGGGAACTCGCCTGCCACAACTTCAGAGGCATCCATAAAGCCAAAGGATGTAGTGAAAATGACATTAAAACCTTTGCGAGCCAGTGAGCGAATTACCTGCTCGGCATCCGCACCTTCGGCCACATTCTCTACATAGGCAGTGTGTACATTTGCTACATTTTCCTGAACATACATACGACCTACATCGTGAGACTGGGACCAACCACCGTCATCATGGGGGCCAACATAAACGAAAGCTACATTAAAACAGCCTTCAACCGGGGCTGGCACTTGATAGGAACCAACGGCTTCTGAAGATGTTTCAGCATTACAATCTTGCGAAGTGGTCTTAGGGCCACAGGCCGTTAAGGCAAATGCCAGGATGAGCAGAACACTGACGAGCCATAGAACTTTGTTTTTCATCTCAACTCCTTCAAATTATGAATATATGTGAAATGGAACACTAAAGAACCTGATTTCGCTGCATTGCCTCCTTTCCTGGTTAATAATATTCGATTTATTCCTTGGCGATTATCTTTATTGTACCTTAGAGCACTAATTACGCGTGCGGTCAATTAATGAAAACTGCATTTTTTAAGGTTCGGTCCAAAAAAAGATCAAAGCGGAGAGGCAATGATCTTTTTTTTTATTTAGGGCTCAATCCAGGTACCGGTTTCCCGTTTCAAAGCTCGACCAATATTTTCCGGATTGGTAATAAGAGCCTGTTTACCACCATTTTCCAGGAACCAGATAATGGCCTGGATCTTGGGAGCCATGGATCCTTTGGCAAAGTGAGCGCCCTCTGCCAGGTATTTTTTGGCTTCAGACAGGGTCATATGATCCAACCATTTTTCATCAGGCTTGCCAAAATTCAATGCCACTTTCTCGACTGCAGTAGAGATTAGCAGCAGGTCTGCGTGGATCAACTGCGCCAGCAGGCTGGATGCAAAATCCTTATCGATCACAGCGGCTGTACCAATGTAGGCGCCATCCTTTTCAATGACAGGAATGCCTCCACCACCCACACTGATTACCACTACTCCGGCATCGATCAAACTTTTGACAGGCTCCAGCTCTACGACTTTCATCGGCATGGGAGATGCTACCACTCTTCTCCAGCCACGACCGGCATCCTCCACCACAGTCCACCCCATTTCTTTCTCGCGGCGCTGCGCTTCACTGACATCCATAAACCCGCCAATGGGTTTGGATGGGTTTTTGAAAGCCGGGTCATCCCTATCCACCAGCACCTGGGTAACAACAGTGGCTACACTTTTATCAATGCCGCGCTTGTGAAATTCGTTTTGCAAATTTTGTTGCAAGGCATAACCAATGGCTCCCTGGCTGTCTGCACCGCACACATCCAGCGGGATCTCATGCATACCCTCCACTTTGGCGGCAATCTCAGATCGGCGCAAGATAAAGCCCACCTGGGGGCCATTCCCATGACCAATGACCACATCCCAGCCTTCTTCAATCATGTCGGCAATATGCTGGGCGGTTTCTTTTGCAGCCAGGTACTGGTCTTCCACCGACTGGTGGGTTTTATCCTTGATCAACGAGTTACCGCCAATGGCGACAACTGCTACTTTTTTCGACATACTTCTCCTTATCTCATGGTCAATGCCATCACAGCTTTTTGGGCATGCAGGCGATTTTCAGCTTGATCAAAGACGACCGAATTTGGACCATCCATTACTTCACTGGTTACTTCAACATCCCGGTCAGCAGGCAAAGGGTGCATATAAATCGTGTCCGGTTTTGCCAGGGCGACCTTGCGGGCATCGGTGATCCAGTGCTTATATTTATCCTGGATAGCCTTCCCTTCTGTCGGATCATTGGTGGTCAGCAATGGACCCCATGATTTGGCATAAACCACATCAGCATCCTTAAATGCTGCTTCCATATCATCCACTACTTCAAATCCCGCGTTGTATTTTCGAGCCTGTTCCTGCGCCTGTTCCATGATCTCCGGCATAAGCTTAAATTCCGGTGGGTGCGCCAAGACTACATCCATGCCAAAACGCGGCAATTGCAGGATCAAGGATTGGGGTACTGATATGGGTTTCAGGTAAGAAGAAGCATAAGCCCAGGAGACCACCACCTTGCGCCTGCGGAGATCGCGACCCTTCTTTTCCATGATGGTCATCAGGTCTGCCAGGCATTGAAAAGGATGATAGATCTCGCATTGCATGTTCAAGACAGGTTCGCGCGAGGACTTGGCTACCAGGTTCAAATAGCGGTTTCCCGTACCCCAATCCACATGCCGGATGGCAATTCCATCAAAGTAACGTCCGAATATTTCGCCCATTTCGGTTTCCGTATCCCCATGCGCAATTTGGGTGGTCCGGCTCTCAATGAAAGCTGCATGCCCGCCGAGTTGAGCCATACCCGCTTCAAATGATCCGCGCGTACGCGTGCTGCTGAAAAAGAACAACATGGCCAACACTTTATCGCGCAAATAAGCATGCGATTCGCCCAGGGCGCGTTTACGTTTTAAGTCCCAGGCAACATCCAACACGGTTTCAACTTCTTCTTTAGAAAAATCAAGGTCGCCGATCAAATCCCGGCCACGAAGATCTGTTTGCATATTTAATCTCCTTTGCAGTTATTATTCCATGGCACCCAGAACAAGTGCCAGCAGAGCCATGCGCATGACAACGCCGTTAAAGGCTTCCTGCCAGTAACGTGACCAGCGGGTAATATCCACATCTGCTGGAACTTCATCCATACGGGGTAAGGAATGCAGCAGAATGGCATCCGATTTGGCTTTCGTGCTCAGCAATTCCCGGGTGATCTTATAGTTTGCTGGAGTCAGGTTCACATCGCCGGAGCGCTCGTCCCGGCTCTTGGTGTAATCTGGTTGAACAACCGGCTCAACCAGGATGACATCTGCGCTGGCAATGGCCTGCTCAACATGCTCCATCTCTTTGAAGTTGACGCTGTACTGCTTAAGTTCAGCTTTAAATTCATCGGTCAGTCCCATATCGGGGGGGGAGACGAAAGTGATCGGGCAATCAAACTGGCTGAGCGCATATCCCAGGGAATGCATGGTGCGCATGCGCATATCTCCGACTGCCAGCCAGTTCAAACCATCTATGGTGCCTTTTTCCTTCATAACTGTGTACAGGTCAGTAAGGATCTGGGTCGGATGCTCGCCCCAGCCATCCCCACCATTGATGATCGGGATGGAAGCCCACTTGGCTGCCTCATGGGGTGCACCTTGTTGGAAATGACGCATCACGATCACGTCTCCGTAATATTCCAACATTTTAACGGTATCTTTAATGGATTCTTGATAAAAATCGCCTGCGCGTGTCATCTTTGCATCTGCAAAGCCGGTCACATGACCACCCAAGCGGTGCATGGCGGCTTCATGTGCCAGGCGGGTGCGAGTGGACGGTTGATAAAATGCAGTCACCAACGTCTTTTCTGCCAGCAAATCGCTATTTCGGCGGTTGACCGCAATCGGTTCCAGCTCGGCAGCCACGTCAAAGACGTGGAAAAACTCATTTCGTTCAAATTCCTTCAGGGACAGGATATCCCGACCAGCAAAACTACGCATTTTTTCCTCCAGTGAGAATATTTAATATTTTCGTGTAAATGACACGAGACATGTTTAACCTACCCGACGGTTGACATGAAAACTAAAATAACCCGGCAGGAAATAACTAAAAGAATGATCGATCACTCGTCCAGCAGTCGAATACAGGCTGGCAGTGAAATTTAAAAGGACATCCCCACGTTGGATCTCAAGCATATGCGCCACTTCCGCAGTGGCATTGACAGCCTTGATTTCAGTTCGGGAACTGACTAAACGCGGAGAGCCTCTTCGCAATAACAAATCCAAAACCGAACCTGTAAAACCTGTAATAAGATCTTCCTGGGAGAGAATGGATTCAGGCAAAGTATCCACCAGGTAAGCAACCGGGCGTTCGTCCGTTAAAATAACGCGTGAAACGCGGGTTAATGCGTTTCCAATGGGAACATCCAGCACTCCAGCCCATTCCGCATCTGCAGACAACCGCTCAACTTTTAGGGAATCCGTGGACACGCTCAGGCCAATCCGGCCAGCCGATGTTTCTATGCTTTCCAGAACCTCCATACCACTATCAATGACCGGAACTTCCCCGATCACAAATGTTCCCACGCCCTGCTTTCTGCGGATCAATCCTTGGGTTTCAAAAGAACGCATGGCCTCCCGCAGAGTTGACCGGGACACACCTAATTCACGAGCCAATACAGGTTCAGATGGCAAGCGGCTTTCAGTTGGAAGCGAAGCGATCAAGTTTGTAAGTTCAACTTGTAAACGTTGAAAAGGAAGATGTCCCATATTATTTGCCTTTTTAACCTTCTAAAACAGGTAAGACCTTCATATTATTCACTTCTACAAGACCACGGTCACTAAGCCGCAACTCCGGGATCACCACCAAAGCCAGCAAGCTAAGCTGCATATTGGGGTTATTTAGACGGCAGCCACAATCTTTAAAACCGTTCAAAATACTGGCAACTTTCGCTGCCACTACAGGTGCACTCTCCGAAGACATCAAACCCGCTATGGGCAATTCCACCAATCCGATCACCTGCTGCTCCCTGACCACAACCTGGCCGCCACCGACTTCATGCAGTTTATTGGCAGCCATTGCCATACAAGCATCGTCCGTGCCAATCACAATCAGCTGGTGGCTGTCATGTGAAACCGTCGTGGCAACTGCGCAGGATTTATCAAAACCAAAACCATGCACCAAGCCCATCTGGATTTCTTTAGTGGCACGGTGTCTATCCACCAGGGCTACTTTGGCGATATCGTTTTTTAGATCCGAATGCACTTCATCGCTATTCAGGTTTACATCCATTTTCATATGTCGGGTGACAGCCTGGTTCTCAACAATCCCAATTACATTGGCGGTCAGTACATTCTTACTCTTCAGCGTTCCATCCACTTTCAACTTGAAAGAATCCACAGTCAACAGGTGGGACAGATGCACAGAATTTGTCACCCAATCCGGCATAGAAATATCAGGCTGTTTCAGCAACAGCTTTCCAACCTCAGCGGCTACCACGCCTCTGGCGATCACCAGCGCAGCGCGGAAATTGTTCAAATCTTCCACAAAGACCACATCAGCCCAACGACCGGGTGCCAGCATCCCAATCTCCCGTCCCAGGCCAAAATGCTCGGCAGTATTTATGGTAGCCATTTGGATGGCAGTCATAGGCTTTAGCCCCTGTTGAATGGCATGCCGTAAAACTCGATCCATATGCCCATCCAGATGCAGGGTGCCGGCATGTGAGTCATCCGTACAAAGGATGAAATGGCGGGAGTCGAGCCCCTTGACGGTGATCGCTTTGACCTGCTCGATCACATCCTGCCAGGCAGATCCATATCTCAGCATTACCTTCATCCCCTGTCGCGCCCGTTCAACCGCACCTTCCAGCGTGGTTCCCTCGTGGTCATCTTCTGCGCCCCCAGCCAGGTATCCGTGAAATGGATATCCCAGATCGGTCGAAGCGTAATGACCACCAATTACCTTCCCCGCCTGTCGGGCTGCTGCCAATTCGGTCAGCATCTTCTCGTCCCCATTGGCTACACCCAGATAATCCATTACTTCGCCCAGACCAATGACACCTTCCCAGGTGAGAGCTTGCCCTACTTCCTGTGAGCTGAGGGATGCACCCGATGTTTCAAAATCCGGGGAAGAAGGGACACAGGAAGGTATCTGTACCCAAACATGAATGGGTTGTAGTTTGGCCTCGTCCACCATCAGGCGAACTCCGTCCAAACCAAATACATTGGCAATTTCATGGGGGTCAATGAACATCCCGGTTGTTCCATGCGGGATCACTGCCCGCACAAATTCAGTGACTGAAAGCATGCCCGATTCGACGTGCATATGCGCATCCAGCAAGCCCGGTACAAGATAGCGACCATGCGCCTTGATCACCTTTGTTTCTTTTCCAATACAGTGCAAAGCATCCGCACCGATAAATGCGATTTGACCATCCTTGATGGCAATATCTGTGTTTTTAATAAATTCACCGGTCTGCACGCAAACCCAGATACCATCACGGATTACCAGGTCCGCCGGCAGGCGTCCCATGGCTACATCGATGAGATTTCGGGTTTGAGTTTGGGAAGACTTCATAAAGTCCCCAATAATCGTTTTGCACATTGGTTATGTCGTTCAACAAGCGCTGACTCATCCAAATTAACCAAATGCGAATTTTTTACCACGAACCTGCCACCCACAACTGTATAATCCGCCTTGACGGGCTGGGCAAAGATCACAGCCGCGACTGGATCGTGCAATGCCCCGGCATACTCCAATCGGTTCAAGTTAATGGCAAAGAAGTCAGCGCATTTTCCAGGTTCAAGTGACCCAATATCATTTCTCCCCAATACCGCTGCACCTCCGCGTGTGGCAAGGCGAAGAGCATCTCGCGCTGTCATCAATTTTCGGGCGGGATCGTTGGAAAGGGAAAAGCCTGTAATTCCCTCCCTCACGCGGGCTAATAGCATGGCTTGTCTGGCTTCCCCAAGCATGTGGGAGCCATCGTTGGAAGCCGATCCATCCACCCCCAGACCTACTTTGACACCTGCAGCCAGGTATTCCCGGATGGGAGCGATCCCGGATGCCAGGCGCATATTGGAGGAAGGACAGTGCGCCACTCCACAACCATGCCTGGCAAAGGTCTTTATCTCGTCAGCATTAACATATACCGAATGTGCAAACCAGACATCTTCTCCCACCCAATCCACTGCTTGCATATATCCGACCGGGCGGTGACCAAATTTTTGCAAGCAAAACGATTCTTCATCTTCTGTTTCTGCAAGGTGCGTGTGTAAGTGAACCCCATACTCCCGAGCCAACGCAGCCGATTGTTTCATTAATTCACCGGTTACAGAAAAGGGTGAACAGGGAGCCAGAACGATCTGCACAAAGGCACCGGGTTTTGGGTCATGATATCTTTGGATAAGACGCAGACTGTCTTTCAGGATGGCATCTTCGTTATCCACAACGCTATCGGGAGGCAGTCCACCCTGGCTTTCGCCCAGGCTCATGGAGCCGCGTGAAGCCTGCAAGCGCAACCCGACCTCGACCGCCGCGGCGATCTCATCATCCAGCCTGGACCCGTTTGGAAACAGGTACAGGTGGTCTGAAGCAGTTGTACACCCGGAAAGAGCCAGTTCCGCCAGGGCTGTTTGGGTTGAGATGAAAATATCTTCCGGTGTAAGGCGCGCCCAGATCGGATAGAGTGTCTTAAGCCAGTTGAACAGGTTGGCATCCTGGGCTGCCGGAACTGCACGTGTCAAGGTTTGGTAAAAATGGTGGTGGGTATTAACCAGACCCGGCAATATGATATGCCCATCCAGGTCAAGTACTTCATCAGCGCTGGCAGGCAGGTTCCCACTCACGTCCACTTGCTCAATAAACCCATCCCGGATAAAAAGACCACCCCCGGGAATTTCCCGCTGATGGTCATTCATGGTGACAAGCATATTGGCATTCTTAATTAAAAGTGTAGTCATTTATCACTCTTGACCGAAAGGAAGCTATTTGTCTGACAACTGCTTATAGTTTAGCAAATTTTCACGGCTCTGTCAATTGTCTGACAAGTGATTTGTGGATAAAAAAATCCCCTCCCGGGATGAACGGGAAGGGATGTGTCTCAGGCTTATGTAAATTATGGGAATTGGATCTGTGCCGCGCGCAAAGTGTTCGCCATCAACATGGCAATGGTCATCGGGCCGACCCCACCGGGTACCGGTGTGATAAAGCCAGCCACTTCCTTGGCTTCTTCAAAGTTAACATCGCCCACCAGTTTTTGTTTGGGCTTGCCTGTCTTTTCACTGATGGCAGGGGTTCCATCCGGGTTCAAAACCGGGACACCATTGATGCCCACATCGATCACGGCTGCTCCGGGTTTGATCCAGTCGCCGCGTACCATCTCAGTACGTCCGATGGCGGCGATCAAAATATCTGCCCGCCGGACAACATCGGCAATATTCTGGGTGCGTGAGTGCACGATCGTCACAGTGGCATTTTCCTGGACAAGCAAAAGCGCGGCAGGCATACCCACGATATTGGAACGCCCCAATACGACTGCATTGGCTCCGGAAATCTTGACGCCAACTTCCTTGAGCAGGTAGATACATCCGTATGGAGTGCAGGGAACAAACAGCGGTTCACGACCTTTTTGAGCCAGGCGACCGATATTCAATGGTGAAAAACCATCCACATCTTTCTCAATGTTGATCAACTGAAGAACGCGCTCTTCGTCCAGGTGGGAGGGCAGTGGTAATTGCACCAGGATACCATTTACCGTCGGGTCAGCATTCAGTTTTTTTACCAGATCTTCCACTTGTTCCTGGGTGGCATTCGCTGGAAGAGTATTATGGAATGAATTCATCCCCAGTTCTGCGCAGGCTTTCTGTTTCATGCCCACGTATGCAGCCGAATCTACTCTGTCACCCACCAGGACCGTCGCCAGGCCAGGTTTTGGCTTGCCGGCGGCATTCCGTTTGGCAACTTCCTCTTTTACATTGTCACGAACTTTCCTGGCAATTGCAGTTCCATCAATAAGTTGAGCAGTCATAGTCCTCTCCATGTGCAGTTTTTAAGTATCTTCTCAAGAAGCAGGGGAAGATGGGGTTGTGTGGGTGTTCGCGAAGCATACCCGAAGGGCGCGATGCCTCCCCAAATAATTGAGATGATAAGTTGTGAAGTTTGAAACTATTATACCGGAACAAACCTGACAGGAAAAGTGATAAGTGGCACATATATATCCCGATTTTTCCCCGAATTATAGGTTGATCTCTCCCATCAACCCGGTAGAATCCGTTGAAAACAGGTTAATGCTATCAATCTGATTCCAACGTGGCTGAGGTGACTTCGCACACACATGCAAGTAATTATCCGTCAGACCTTCCAACAACCAAGCTCCATCACTTTGCTTTCCAGAATTCTCCCAGAGTACTTTCAACTTTTTCCCCAAGAATCGTTCTGCATAGGTTTGCCTGGATTCGGATAACAGCTCTCTCAGAGCCGCACTCCTGCTCTTGCGGATGTTGTGCGGCACTTGCCCCAGCATGCCCGCTGCAACAGTTCCCGCACGCGCAGAGTAAGTAAACACATGCCCGCCTGAAAAATTCATTCGCTTCACAAATTCCAGGGTTTCTGCGAATTCATCGTCTGTTTCTCCTGGAAATCCCGCGATGAGATCAGTGGTGATGGCAACATCCGGTATGGCAGCCCTGGCAGCCGTCAATAAAGCTGCATAAGACTGGGGTGTGACCTTCCTCGCCATACGCCGTAAAACCCCCGCGCTGCCAGATTGCAGCGGCAAGTGCAAGTGCCTGCATAATCTCTGATCCTGCCAGAGTTCAAAGAAATTATCATCCAGATCCCAAGGTTCAAGAGAAGATAGGCGCAATCTGGACACATCCGTCTCTGACAGGATACTTTGGATCAAATCGCCAAGTTGACCGCAACTTCCCGCGCGATCTTTTCCCCAGGAACCCAGGTGAACCCCGGTTAGAACCACTTCCTGTGTGCCTCCCTGCAGAGCAGCCTGAATATCACTCAAAACCTGCGGAATGCTGCGTGAAATTCCATCTCCGCGCGCCAATGTGGTTATGCAGAACGTACAACGATTATCACATCCATCCTGCACCTTGATAAAGGCACGCGTGCGCATGTGTTTCCCGGGCAGTGGTTGCCTTTCCAACGGTTCAAGATCAAATTCAGGTTCAGTCAAACCCAACAGATCGCGAACAAGTTCGTCTTTACGGCCATTTGGGATCAGCGTGCGGACATTGGGAAGTGCTTTTGCTTGCTCCGGCTCTAGTGTAGACCAGCAGCCTGTCAACACAATCTCGCCTGCTCCCAGGCGAACCGCCTGTCGAACTTTCTGTCTGGAATCCGATGCTGCTTGTGAAGTGACTGTACAGGTATTAATCACCACCAGGT
The DNA here is from genome assembly GCA_001796335.1 of Chloroflexi bacterium GWB2_49_20. Taxonomy (GTDB): domain Bacteria; phylum Chloroflexota; class Anaerolineae; order Anaerolineales; family Villigracilaceae; genus UBA12087. The sequence continues at coordinate 290,679 of MGMF01000021.1, forward strand.
CTGCTTCCCCTGCACCAGATACAATTTCATGTCCTGCAGAACGAAACTGGCGCGCGAAGGTTTCGATCTCAGATTGATTCAAACGGCAGCCCACCGTATCCAGATAAATTTTCATTTAGTCTTATGGCTTGACAACTACAAAATTATCAAATAGGACATCCACACCTACTGCATCGAAAGCCCCCGCCAGCAATCCGACATCTCCGCTGGAAAAATCAGGATCAACCGCGATTCCGGCAGGTTGTCCATTGACGAAGAAAGTCAGGGTATCGCCAAGACATTGTACCTGCAAATGATTGGGTGAAATCCCCGGTAGAATACTCGGGTTGTAGATCATCATATCCTGACCCAGCAGGCTGGTTACACCGTTTACAACTTTACCTATTCCGAAATATCCATCACTGCTGATGATAAAGAAATAATAATTATCCAAATCCTTATACCTGCACATCACTCCAATGCGATTCTCATCCGGACCGCCAATTCGAGCCACATCCACATCTATGCGTACATCATTAAACTGTAAGCCCGGGGTACTCCAATAATTGTAACCGGGGGTATTGACCCAGATGCGAAAACCGGAAGAATAATAATCCATGAATCCTTTCGGATCTAGAAGTCTTGTCCAACCGCTGGCTGGGTCAGCGAAATCATCTTTATAAAGGACATCACCAGAGCGTGTGATCAAATTTGAGAGCCCTGGCGACGAACATGCCAGTACAGAAACGGATAAAAATAAAAAGATGGATAACATTTTTCTATTTTTCATAGTTTATTCCTAATTTTGATCATATCGATAATTCGGGGCAGGCAGCCCCGCTATTTTAAGAAGTTCCATCTAATTTTATCAGAAAGGTCCAACCACACTTTAAGGAAAATATTGATCCAGCAGCCGCTTTGCCTGCCAGCCAACGCTGCCATCCGGATCCAGGTGGTATGCGGTAACCAGCTTGTCGTAAGCCTCATCTCTTTGTTCCTTAAGAAGAAGCAAGTATCCCGCATGCAAGTTTGGCTCAGCCTGGTCTGGTGCGATTTTAATGGCTTTGTCAAAATAAAGCTCGGCCGAAGCCAAATCACCAATGGCCATAAGTACCTGCCCCATGATATCCTGTGATTGCCAATTTTCGGGGTCCAGCTTCAAACCTTGCAAGGCTGCTTCCATCCCCAGGTTGGCAATATTTACATCATATTGAACGCAGAATAAAGCCAGGGCTCTCCATGATATTGGGTCCTGGGGAGAAAAATTGACCGCATTCTGGTAATAATCCAGGGCATTTACCAAATCTCCCTTTTGAGCCGAAAGATCTCCCAATGCCTGGAGCCAGGCAGGATTGTATGGATCCAAAGATGCAGCTCTGAAATAAGCTGACCAGGCCAGTTCGATTTGATTCTGTCTGCGATAGTATAGTCCGGTTAGCGCAAGACTCATAACCGAATTTTGATCCAAAGTCAGGGCTGTTTGTAAAGCTGGATAACCATCCTTTCCCGTGTGCTGGTAGGCCTCACCCAGCCAGGCCCAGGCTTCAGGAAAATTATTCTCCAGCCTGATTGCCTTCAAAAAAGCTTCCTGAGACAGATCCCATTCCCCGATCGATGCCAGAGATTGACCAGACACCGCCAAATGGTAAGCAGGGTTGTCCTGTAGATATGCCAGGTTTAAGCCTTCCCGCAATACCTGTACGCGCCCGTCCAATTCCTGGTCTAAACTACTCGCAAGCATCAACTCCGGAAGAGCATCCATTGGTTGCCAGGTCATAAGCAATAAACCCAAATTGTAATGAGCCTCAGCATTTTGCGGTTCAATCCTCACAACCTCCCCCCATTCTTCCATTGCTTTCTGAAAATTTCCCTTCTGGCGATTCGCTTTAGCCAATCTCGAAAACGCACTGGCAGAATCCGGAGTGTCTGCACCAACCGATTCCCAGGCAGCAATGGCTGATTCAATATCTCCTGCCTGGGAATAAAGGTCACCGAATGTAATCCAACCACTGGAAGATAAATCACCTTTACCAGTTGCTTTCCTGAATAAACCAAGTGCTGCTGATCCATCTCCTGCCAAAAAGGCAGATTGAGCAGCTTTTTCAAATAATCCATTCATCCACCACAGGCGGTTGGCAGAGTCTTCATAAGATACGGCTGCGTAAGAAAAAGAACCTTGTGATTCATACAGCGTCGCCTGCCTTAGATACCATTGTCCGACCAAAATACGGGGCAGAAATATAACCAACAATAAAGAAATGATAATAATACCTTGTCCACCAAACCGGCGGAGGGAAAGGGTGCGATCCATATACTAATTATAACCAAGTTCAATTGACATATTTATAGGGTACTCGTACTTTTCAAATACATTGATAATATTTCAAAAGGATGTTGTTCGCTAAACAGCCAAATGCTATGATCGCGATGCATTTATGAATCAATTCTTTGACCAGGTTATCACGTTCCTTACCACCCCACCAGGGAGCCTGATCTATTACTTATTGTTGGCAATTTCCATTACCGGCTCTCTGCAAGGGACAATCGCAATATTGCGGTCAGGTGCATTCCCCGATGCAAGACGGGCAGTCATCGGCCTGTCAATTTTGCTTGTCTTGCAGATAATTCCCTTTATGTTAGACCTTTTTACCCGGTTGGGGTTTATTGATCCACTAATTGTCATTCCACCGCTTGATCGGGCTTTCACTTTATTAGGCATGATTTGGATTGCCTGGCTCTGGATTTTTCCAAAGCCCGCATCCAAGCCAGACGCTACTGCCGTAATTCTTAGCCTGCTGATTATTTTACTGCTTGGGATCTCAATCAGCTTCTGGAGCCAGAATCCATCTTCAGCCGGGTTTAACCATTCCTTCCTGGATATTCTCTGGCAAAATTTCTCCCTGGTTTTCATTACTCTTGCCTTGCTCATTTTATCCATTCTGAGGCCATCCGGATATGGATATGGACTGTGGGCTCTCATGCTGGCTTGGGTTGGTCACCTGGTTTACTTGCTGATGCCAACCTCAACCGGTTATTTTTCTGGAGTTATCCGATTATCCCAAATCACCCTGTACCCGGTCCTATTGGCATTACCCCAACGATTTTCGAACTCATTAACTACATCACCTCCAACAATTGATAGTAATTTAGAAGGGAAACCCTTCCAAGAAAGACGATTATTCAGTACCGATCCGAAAACATTCAATTCATTATTTAACCTGGCGGCTGAATCTGAAACTAACCGGGTCGGGCCCAATATTACGCGCGGGATTGCTCATTCCTTGCTGGCAGACCTTTGTTTTCTAATTCTCATTGATGCAGATAAAAACTTGAATATTGCCTGCGGATACGATCTAATCCGGGATGAAGTCCTGAACGGCAAAACGATTGCCAAAGATTCAATCCCATTGCTGTCCAATGCCATTCTGGAAGGACGACCGCTTCGTCTGCTTACCAGCAACGAATCAGCTGATATCGAAGGGTTAGGGCAAATCACCGGTTTGAGCAACCCTGGCAATGCCATGAGTATCCCAATAGAAAGCTCCTCGCATGGAGGTGTGATTGGTGCAATTCTATTGCTTTCACCTTATTCCAACCGGGTTTGGAGCTCAGATGATCAGTCTTATCTCTCTAATATTTCCAATTCTATTGTCTCCATCATGGAGAACAGCCAACCCCTCGCAACTATAAGCCAGGAGCGTGACGCTACTTTGCAACAGGTTTCCGATCTTCAGGATAATATTATGGGGCTGAAAACCAGTATTCAAACAGAACAGGAGCTGGCTGGCAAGAATCAACTTATTCCAGAGAATATGGCGGCTCTTGCGGCTGCACTGGACGAGGCAAAAAAGGAGATCACTAAACTCCAAACTGAAAATGAAGCCTTGCATAATGCTTCTGTTGAAAAAGGGTACTCCGAAAAATCAGATCAGATCGAGCAGCAATTCCGCATGACCCTGGAAGAATTAGCGCACCTTCAAAACGAATTGTCTGATGCCAATTTCAGGATATTCGAATTACAACAACTGCCTGGTTCAATTTCCTTTGCAAACAATCAAGTTGAAATGATTGCCTCCATTTCTCAGGAATTAAGGCAACCCATGTCTTCGATCGTTGGCTACACAGGCCTCCTGCTTGACGAATCAGTGGGTATTTTGGGTGCTTTGCAACACAAATTCCTTGAACGCGTCATAGTCGCCACAGAACGGATCGGCAAGCTGGTTGATGATTTGATTCGGATCACATCCATCGAAACCGGGAGAATGTTAATCGACCCCGAAATCGTGGACTTGTATATCATCATTGATAATGCCGTGGCTTACACCAGCATGCAACTTCGTGAAAAAAATATCACTTTACGCCTGGATATCCCTGAATCCTCCCCAAAGATCCAAATTGACCGCGAGGCTCTTCAGCAAATCTTAATTCATTTGCTACAGAATGCTGGTGCAGCCACCCGGATGGAAGGGACAGTCATGCTGCGCGTGAAAATCCAGGAGGATCTTAATAAGGAATACCTCCTGATCCAGGTTATGGATAGTGGGGGAGGAATATCATCTGAAGATATACCAAAGGTTTTCACACGTCTTTACCGCGCCAATAATGTGCTCATTAAGGGTCTGGGAGACACAGGTGTGGGTTTATCAATTTCCAAGACCCTGACAGAAGCTCAATCCGGCCGTATTTGGGTTGAGACCTCCCTGGGAGTAGGTTCAACCATCAGCGTATTATTGCCCATCGAGAGCGTCAAACCCGGCGAAGAGGATGAAATTGTATTCTCTGCGCCCAATTCATTTGGGACGTTGCAATGACATCCTCACCAGTGGTATCATTACTGGTAGTTTCTCTTCGCTCCCGATTTTAGGGTAATAAGGTTTACAATGCTCCAAATACACTTCACAAAGGGGAAACAACTCACCCCGCTTATTTATCTGATTTTGTGGGTATGCCTGGGTTTAATATTAAGCGCATGCAGTCCGGCCGCCGCTTCACCCCTGGCAACAAAGCCAGTTGTGATCACTGCCTCACCCAACTCCACACCCACTGCCACACCCTTCCAGCCAGATTTAGATATAGATGAAATGGCTACTCCAGAAATTCCAGATCCGGAAACAGTACAGCCAGAATTCGCCTCCTGGGGGGATTATCCAGCTCCCCAAGTGTACCCGTATTATATCCAAATTCCATCCCCGGCCAGTATGATTCCCCAACCAAACGGGCAGATCAATATCCTTTTATTGGGATCAGACCAACGCCCCAATGATGGAGGTTTCCGGACTGACACCATGATACTGATTACTCTCACCCCGGAAGGAAAAGTCAGTCTTACATCCTTTCCACGCGACTTATATGTATACATACCGGGTTGGATGATGCAGCGACTGAATACTGCCCATGGTTATGGTGGTTTTAATACCACTGTAATGACTTTCGAATACAATTTTGGCATCCGCCCTGATTACTTTGTGCTCATCAATTTCGATGGATTCCGGAGCATTATCAACAGCCTGGGTGGCATCACTGTAAATGCCGGTAAGGATTTCTCCGATTCTCGCACAGGTTTTCCAAATGGTTATACTGTTGATGCGGGATCAGTTCAGATGGATAGCGAAACCGCTTTATGGTATATCCGTTCCCGATACTCATCCAGTGACATAGACCGGTTGCGCAGAGCCCAGGAGGTTTTGCAAGCCATTGGGTTAAAACTGTTCAGCTTGGATGGCCTCAACCGTGCATCAGAGTTATATAACACGTACCTTTCCAATGTGGATACAAACCTGAGTTTGGACGCTTGCCTGAAACTTCTTCCGGCAATAAACCTGATCAATGACACCAGCGGGGTGAAAAGATACGTGATCGGTTACGATCAAGTTTATGACTGGGTCGATCCAGGAACTGGCGCCCAGGTTCTCGTCCCCATCCCGGAAGAGGTTCGAAACGTGCTCCAACAGGCTGTAAATATGCCATGAATTCCAAGGGTATTGCAATCCTTGCATTAATTATGCTGGTTGCATGCAATCACTCTTCCCAGCCAGTACAACCCTATCCGACACCTTACCCGTACTTGACTCTTCCGGCGGACGCTACATCCACGCCAACTCCTTTCTTTCCTGTCGAAGACCTTAACCAGATTTATACATTTATTATTGTTCAACCATCACCCATATTTTTTCCTCCAACCCCATCGCCCACTCCAGATTATCTTTCCATTCTGCCTGATTCCATACCCCCCCTTCCTAATTTCAATCCATCCAGTTTATACACACCCTTTCCATATATCACAGACCAGGAGACTGTAACTTATCTATTGCTGGGATCGGATATTCGCTCCGGGAAATCATTTCGAACCGATGCCATGATCATTGCAGCCTTACGGCCGCGTCTCGGACAGATCAGTCTGATTTCAATTCCACGAGATTTATGGGTGTACATACCAGCCTGGGGTATGCAGCGCATCAATACTGCATATCTTCACGGGGAACTAACTCAATACACCGGAGGTGGACCGGGTTTGCTCAAGGATACCATCCTGTACAATCTTGGGATTCGGATAGACCACACGGCCCTGGTGGATTTTAACGGTTTCAAACGCATCCTGGATACGCTGGGGGGCATCGAAGTTCCGGTTGCCTGTCAGTATACCGATTGGCGCTTAATAGACCCAAATGCGGATCCGCAGATCGTAAACAATTGGAGTTTAAACAGTGTTGGACCGGGTATCATCTTCATGGACGGCGAGATGGCGCTCTGGTATGCACGCTCTCGAAAGAAATCCAGTGACTTTGACCGGGGTCGACGACAACAGGAAGTTTTGCGCGCAATTTTTTCCAAATTTCTCAAAGCCAATAGCATCACGAAAATTCCTCAGCTATATAACGAATTGAGTTCATCCTTAAATACAGACCTGTCCCTTTCCAGCATTATGGAATTGGCTCCTTTTGCGTTCTCACTCAACAATGCAGATATTCGCAGCTATTATATCCGTCCACCTCTTGTGTTTTCATGGAAAACTGCGCAGGGAGCCTATGTTCTTTCTCCCAGCGAATTGGCATTGCAAGCCATGCTCCGTGAAGCCATGTCTCCATCACAGAAAAAGGTTGAAATTGAACCGGTCACCATTGAAATACGAAATGGAACCCCCAATCCCGGCTGGGATGTGCTTGCCGGAGAACGGTTAAATTATGCTGGTTACAAGATCAATCTGGCTGCCTCTGATCAGAATAACTATCCCACATCTCTTCTTTATGACTTTACACAGGCACAGGATCCCAATAAACTGGCATCCCTTCTCGCCATCCTGGCATTGCCTCAATCTGCCGCGGTATCACTGCCACAACCAGGGGCTCCAGCGGATTATATACTCATTGTTGGATCTGATTACAAACCTTGTTTCAACCCAGTGAACTTGGCGCCTTGATATTCTTTTATTTGACTTTCGTATAGATTTGCGCTAAACTATACGAAGAAAGAGATTTTTAGTGGCATGCTCTCAATAAACCGGGACGCAAGGGATGCGATAGTTTGCACACCCTCTTCCTCCCAAACTTATTGAGAAGATATATTTATCAGATCAATTTAATTACTGGAGGCAAACCAGATGGCTGAAACCTCAAATACGATCATTCCGCATCTAACCGGACAGACTCCCCTTGTTCCTACCCTGAATGCCTGGGAAATGTATATGCACGATCAAGGCCGTTCTCCTCACACTGTGAAGGCTTTTATTTCGGATGTACATCTTCTGGCCGATTATTTGCCTCCAGACCGCAGCCTGGGCGCAATTACCACCGATGATTTGAACAATTTTTTGCTCTGGTTGGAGAAAGAACGTGGGATTCCCTGCAGTCCAAAATCTCTCGCCCGGCGAATTACATCCCTCAAATCCTTCTTTCGCTGGCTACAAAGAGGCGGAGTTTTGGTTATTGATCCGGCTGCGAAAGTACTGCAACGCTCAGTAATAAGCCCCCTGGCTGATGTATTAACAGAAGAAGAGGTAAATGCAGTTCTTCTGGCTGCTGACCGCCACCGCCGTTTTGCCAAAGCGGATTCCCGCCCATATGCTCTTGTTGCCCTCCTGTTGAGCACAGGTATTAAGAAGAGTGAATGCCTGGGTATTCACATCAACCATATCGACCGGGAAGCTCCTGAAGGGCCGCTTGTTTTCATTCGGTATGCCAGCCCTGCCAATCGCTACAAGGAACGCAAAATCAGCCTGACGAGTGAGTGGTTAGAGGTCTATGAGGAATATCTTCAACAATATGATCCGGTGGATCAACTTTTCCCCTGGTCTCCCCGCCGCCTCGAATATCTGCTGGAAGATATCGGCAAGGAAGCCGGTCTGACGAAGCACCTTTCATTTGACATGTGCCGCTGGACATGTTCACTAACTGATATATTAAATAATATCGAACCCGACAAAATCCGTCAAAAGCTTGGAATCTCAAAAATTCAATGGCGGGAAATTCATAATAAATTACGCCAGATGTCTTCATCGGTGGATTCAAATCAACCAGAGGGGAGACTGTACATTTCGTAACTCGCCTGGTAATTTTCCATGAGACTAAAGTATTCTAGAATTATTGAAAAGATATCTTGCTTAATTCAAAATGGAGGATCCTTCGGGTTGAACCAGTAATCCGATAAGGGTGAGCTGAACGGTATCCCGGGATCCATAAGATTTCATCTCCCATGCAAACCAATGGCCAGAACGCGCGCCTCCGGCTGGGCATTTTTTCATTAATGAAAAAATCTGATAATTTGAGGCTGCCTTCTGGCATTCCCAGGGGTTGAAATCGATCTCCTTCTTTCCTGCCACGAACATGCAAGTTTCCAAGAATCAGTTCCACATCCATCCAGGCCTGGAAAGGGTCGTTGTTCGAGGCAATACCCACAAGATCCTTAATCCCTTCATTTTCATCCACCAAAAGGCTCCAATCTCCACCTAACAAAACAGGCACTCCCACCTCCAGGTTTGCAGGCTGCTTCACTTGCGGCCAATCCAAGACAGGAATATTTGCATAACGATTGGCAATGAATAACCGATTGCCTTCACCAAACACAAATAAATCATCTATAAAATCAACCTTTGTTGAAACCGCATATCCTGCTTTGACAAAACGGACGACACGCTCGACCGCCTCAAAATTTACATCACGCACTGCGGGATTCAGGTGAGTAGCTGCCCGCCGAAATAGATTTCTCAACATGGCAGGATTGGATGTCTGAAGAGCTTCCAGGGTAAAGGTCAGATAGCCTTCTCCGATTTCCCCAAGCGAACTCTCCCAGAAACGATCAACAGCATCATTAACAAGTTGAAAATCCCCTGTCAGGCTTTCAGCACTCCGTGAAAGAGCTTGTTTAAAGCCCGGATTATAGGTTTCCATCTCCGGGATGAGACTGTGGCGCAAACGATTGCGAAAGTAGGTTTGATCCAGGTTGGTTTTATCCTGGACTGTCTCCAGGTGGTTTTCCCGGCAATATTCATCAATATCCTTGCGCCAGGTTTGCAGCAAGGGGCGGATCAGGCGAATATCAGGATCAAATTCAGGCAGCCGGGTAATCGGTGCCATCCCTTTGAGGCCGCTCAACCCGGCACCTCTTAAAAAGTGCATCAGTACGGTTTCCACCTGGTCATCGGCATTATGGGCAACAGCAATGACCTGGGCTCCATAATTCCGAGCTTGAGAAAACAAAAACCGGTAACGCAATTTACGAGCGGCTTCTTCAATTGAAAATTTGTTTTCCATGGCAAACGCCCGGACATCCTGGCTCTCACTGACAAACGGCAATCCATAGCGTGCTGCCAGTTTAGATACATGCCTGGCTTCCTGTTCAGCTTCGGGTCGCAACTGGTGGTTGAAATGAGCTACGATCACTTTCTTTTGGGCGCGTACCAAACCATCCAGCAGGCACAGGCTGTCCGGTCCTCCCGAAACCCCCACCAGGATTGGCTCAACGCAGATCCCTGCACATTCGTTGTCAAAGAAAGAAACAAGCTTGGCTAACACCCTCCAATTAAACCACAACCCCCGCAAAACGGAGGGTGTGAGTTAGATTATGGGAGGATTTACTATATTTATTAATTTTCTGGTAATTCATAAAGTTCCACAAGCACACCTCCCGTTGATTCGGGGTGAACAAATGCATATAATTTTCCATCCCCACCCGGCATCGCATTTTCATTGATCAATCGCACCCCCAATTTTTTAAGTTGCTCCAGCATGGGTTCAATTGCATCCACCTGAACACAAATATGGTGCATGCCAGGACCTTTTTTTTCAAGGTATCGTGCCAGACCCGAATCAATTCCCACTGGCTGGACTAATTCGACTTCAGACTCACCTGCCGGAAGAAAGGCGATCCGGGCGTTTTGCGCGGGTACATTTTTGACCTGGCTTAGAGTCATTCCCAAAGCATCCCGCCAGAATAACAATGATTTTTCAATATCCTGCACAACTACTGCAACGTGATGGATCTTTTTTATAATTGGCATGTTGCTTCCTTTCATCCAGCGTTTGGTTATTTTCACCAACCAGTTGAGTCGCTATATATTGGAGCCATTTGTGGTGGTCTCATTTTATTGCAATGATATTTGCATCCACGAGCTGGTTGAATTTCTGCCAATCGGTTTCTGTTTTGAAGAACTGCCTGGGAAAGATCACCAGCAATCCATCGCGAGCCACCAATGTCGTTAGTCCGTCAGCCTTTCTCACCCGGCGGAAGCGGCTCCAGGGCATCTCATTCTGGCCTTGTTTCAAAGAATAAACGATCCCCTGTTTAGCAATGCTCCCTGCCAGGTCGCCCTGGACGGCCGGATTCGCCCATAGTTTTCGGGCTGCCAGATATGGCAGCAGATATGACCGAGCCACAAAACTTCCTGCGATCATTACCACAGCGATGTAACTGGCATTCCCTAATATGTCACCTGAGTCTGCCAGGCGGATCACAAGTACCCATAAGGCCACAGCAACAAACACCAGCATCAATGGCTGGACCCATCTCTGGCTCCGGGCAGGTTGATTTGCCAACCGGACAGATTTGAAGAATAACTTTCTGTCATACTTGCCACGAAATTTTATCTCCATATCGCTTGAGCCTACTCTTGAACCGACATGAAACCAAGTAAACGCCACAGGCCGCGCATCATCCCGTGGCCGATGTCGGGTTTTAGAAACTGGTTCGGACAGGATCCCGGTATGACTTGGATGCCATTTTCTTTGCATAATCGGACAGCCTCCTGCGATACGCTGGTCATGCTTTCCGCCAACCCGGGCCGGGTGCCCATCATGCAGTGCATCCAAACATATTTCACCCCCAGGTCGACACACTCCTGCACAATTTGATCGGTGACCTTTGGGTTGGCCAGGATGAAAACGCCGTCCGGTTTTTCCGGCAGAGATTTCAAATCCGGATAACAGGCATCTCCGTCAAATGTACCCAAGTGCGGGTTGACAGCAAATACCTGGTAGCCGCAGCTCTTGAACTTTCGGTAATTCAAATTACAGCCGGTGTCCCGCTTGTCAGACACGCCCACCACTGCAATTTTCTTGAGTGCCAGAAATTGTTCTACAAGGCCATCAATTTTTGCCATTTTTTCAACCTCTCTTTTTGATCAAATTAGAACTTTAGCACTTCAGGGTGGTTGCATCCCGAATTTTAGGATAGGTTCTTACCACCCGCTGGCTTCAAAGATGTCAGAAAGAAAAAGCAGCTTTTCTTGTTCCGTCATCGGGCGCGGGCGGGAATAATCCTCCAGCATGGCAGTTAATAATTCAGTATTAATATATTTGCCATTATAAAACACATGCCGGTCAATAAACTCCCGGCGGGTTCCGGTTCCAACCCCGGGATAATCCATTTGATCGAAAAACAGGTTTCCCAACCCATAATGGATAAAACTTCCATTATGGAATTCCATGGTCATTGGAAGATGCGCCTGGCTCCCGCTTACGATCACAGCCCCGGCATCGGCCATCTTCTGAAAATCTGCCTTTTGCGCCGGACCTGGCCAGACACTATAGCCTTCATAATATTGAAAAGTTGCTATCGGTAAATATCCTTCTGCCCGAAGTCGCGCCAACTCTGTTTTCATCCAGTCCCAGTCACAAGGCGCCGCACCAGGTTCCGTCTCGGTTGCCCATGCAAAATCTGGTCCGGCTGGATTACAGCCAATGAAAGCCAATTTGGTGCCATTGTGTTCCAGGGTGATGGGTTTGCGCGCATCCTCCAGGTTGGCTCCTCCTCCAAAATAAGGCCAGCGACGCTGATTATACATATCCAGCGTGAAGAGGGTTGCTGCGGAGCCCCAATCCTGGAAGTGATTGCCTGTCAATTCGATAATATCTGTGCCAATATACTCCAATAATTCAATATTTAATGGATTGCTGCAAAAGAACAAGGTGTAATTAACCAGCTCGGGATACGGGCATTCAGGCGCAAAAGGAATTTCATTGCTGATATGTGTGATATCCGCATTTACCAACCAATCGCGCATCGCTTCCCCCGGATAGGTGCGACCTTTGATCTCCATTTTATACGCCGTTGCTCTTACCAGGGCAGTCACCCCGGTCATAACTAGCGTGGTCATCTTTTCCGGGTCGCGATTGGACCCAGGAAGAGCAACACCAAGCTGTTGAGCCGCTTCTCCCACCAAACTGAAATTGATCTTCAAGGGATAAGTTTCCGGGTTAAAATCCTTACGGATGGGTGATTGCCCATCTACGCTGAGAACCTTCCAACGTGGCTCGATTTGTTCAAAGGGAATAATGGCAAAAGAGGGTTGTACATTCCAGGCTGAATCCAAAATATCCTCTGGTTGAGCAATGCGCACATTGAAGGTTGGATTGGGTTTCCCCCAAAGTGTAGTCAATGCAGCCAGGGTGGATCCATCCATCCACACCGGAGAATCCGACAGCGAACTGGTTGCATCTCCCATCCATGCCAGGGTCAGGTCTTCCATTTTGATCCCATCCTGCAGGGAAGGAAAAGGTGCAACAAAAGCATATATCCATGTTGACCTTCCCACGTTCAGCCCACCCATATTTTTGTCTGCATCAAGCCGTATGGTGGCCAGTTCGGGGCTGGCTGCAATTGAAATACCGCTTGAAATTGCAGACTGAGCCAATTCGGATGGAACTGCAGGAGATATCCACAAAATTTGTAATTGAACCGGCAAATTTGTGGGCACTAAGGTTCGTGTCGATTCTGCTGCTTGTGTTGAAGTGCTGTCAGGATTTTCGTTTTCATTATGGATAGATCGTTTTATCTCTCCATTAAAAGAACAGCCTGTTAAAAATAGAATTCCAAGACAGAAAAGGATGTCTTTTTTCATGGAACCAAGCCAATCCGGCTAGAACCCTTCTGCCACATACTCCCCCCACACGCTCCTCAAAGCATTGCAGATCTCACCCAGGCTGAGATCATGTTCCACGCATTCGATCAATACAGGCATCAAGTTTTCTTTACCGGTTGCGATATTTTTTAGGCTCTCAATTAACTGTCGGGTGGTTTCAGGATCCCTCTTTTCACGCAAAGATTTTAAGCCGGCTTTCTGCGCCATTTCAATGGTTGGGTCAACCTTTAAGCGCTCGAGGGACAAATCCTCCTGAACCTGGAACTGGTTGACACCCACCACAATTTGCTCTTTCTTTTCGATCGCTTTTTGAGTTGTATAAGCGGCATTCTGGATTTCATCCTGCATATAGCCGCGCTCAATGGCAGCCAGAGCCCCGCCCAGTTCATCAATTCGATTGATGTACTCAACAGCCTGTCTCTCAATCTCATCGGTCAGACTCTCAACCAGGTAAGAGCCAGCCAGCGGGTCAATGGAATCGGATACACCGGACTCGTAAGCGATGATCTGCTGAGTACGCAGAGCTACACGCACCGATTTCTCGGTGGGCAGCCAGAGCGCCTCATCCATGCTGTTGGTATGCAAGGATTGGGTTCCACCCAACACAGCCGCCAGAGCCTGCAGAGTGACGCGCGTCACATTATTCTCCGGCTGCTGGGCGGTCAATGTGGATCCCGCTGTCTGTGTGTGAAAACGCAGTTGCCAGCTGGCAGGCTTTTGTGCACCAAAACGTGTCCGCATGATGTGTGCCCACATGCGGCGGGCTGCCCGAAATTTGGCTACTTCCTCCAGCAGGTTATTGTGCGCATTGAAAAAGAATGACAATTGGGGGGCAAAATCATCCACCTTCAAACCAGCCGCCACGGCAGCCTTGACGTATGCAATTGCATTCGCCAATGTAAAGGCCACCTCCTGTACCGCCGTGGAACCCGCCTCGCGAATATGGTAGCCGGAAATGGATATGGTATTCCAACCTGGAATATTTTTAGCGCAAAATTCAAATACATCTGTGATCAGGCGCAGCGACGGAACTGGCGGAAAGATATAAGTGCCTCGGGCGACATATTCTTTCAGAATATCATTCTGAATGGTGCCACGAAGACTGCCCATTTCAACTCCCTGCCGTTTGGCAACCGCGATATACATCGCCAGTAGAACTGCGGCAGGTGCATTGATGGTCATAGATGTGGAAACTTTCCCAAGAGGGATCTGGTCAAACAGCTTGGACATGTCCTCAATGGATGAGATCGAAACGCCCACCTTTCCTACTTCACCCTGTGCAATCGGATCATCTGCGTCATAACCGATCTGGGTGGGCAGGTCAAAAGCAACGGAGAGACCTGTCTGTCCCTGTTCCAACAGGTAGCGGTATCGCAAATTGGAGGCCTCAGCGCTGGAATAACCGGCATACTGGCGCATGGTCCACAGGCGTCCCCGGTACATACTCGCCTGGACTCCACGTGTAAATGGATATTCCCCTGGAAAACCAATCTTCTCAAGGTAATTGGATATTATTTCAGGTGGCAGGCTGATCTCCGGCATTTCGATCCCCGAGGAGGTTTCAAACCTTGACTTGCGCTCGGGGAATCTATCTATGGTCTTTTTGTAAGTATTATCTTTCCAGCGCGTATATTCTTCTTTAATGGACATGCTGCTCCTTAAGAATCAGTCTGTGACTGTATCTTGTGGGTTTGGGATAAGTATACAAATATTTGCAGCAGGTGTATAGTCCAAATAACCGGTATTAAGGTCACCTCCTGTAAATTACAACTTCTTGCCTTATTTTTCGTAAATCATGGATAAGTCTCTCAATTATTTTGGGTAGTTTTCATTGACTGTGTAATGACTCTTAATTAACTAATGAAAGGACTTACCATCTCAATAAATTGGGGGAAGATGGGGGTTGGCAGGTGTGCGCAGCACACCTGCCAACCCCTCGCCCCCTTTTTTTGAGAAGATACGAAAGGACTTATCATTTTTTAAGCGCACAAATATTCGTTTTATAATTGAATTTGCGCCATCCAAAATATAATGCTACACTAGAAAAGATCCGATAAATTTTCCCGGGTCAAAAGAATTTTCCAAAGTCAAAATGTCTCTGTTCAATTGAACGGGACCAACCAAAAAATTCTTCGGAGGTTCTCATGAAACCAATCACCTGGATGTATGTTGGAGCGGTTGTATTGCTGCTTATGGCTGCTTGTGGCCTGGGCCTGGGAGGCTTTATTTATCTCGGTTCATTAGGCGGAGCCAATATTGGATCTCTCCACATTCTTTTGGCAGGTCTTGGAATTCTTGCTGGCATTGCAGGTATAATTTTGATCTTCGCAGCTGTGCGTAAAACCAAAGCTGACACCGCTCAGAATGTCACCCTCAAAGTGGACCTGCCCGCGAATGTGAACGTTGAGAAGATGAAATGTCAATCCTGTGGCGGCGTCCTTACTTCGGATGATATCAAGGTGGTTAACGGGGCGCCCATGGTTACATGCCCATTCTGTAATACTGTTTATCAATTAACCGAAGAACCCAAGTGGTGATTTTACGGTCAGAAATAAGTAGAGGAGCTGGGCTATGAAACGACGTATCCTGACACTTGTATTAACCCTCCTGCTGGTCTTCAGCATAACGACCCATGCCGCAGCACAAAACTACTCCTTTGTGTTGTCCAATGAAGTCGTGCATGTGTATTGGAACAGCGATGGAACAGTCAGCCTGGATTATTTATTGACTTTCCAAAATGACATCGGAGCACATGTCATCGATTTTATCGATCTCGGCCTGCCCAATGGAAATTATGACTTTAACAGCATCACTGCAGATGTGGGGGGTAATTCCCTGAGTATCTCAAGCGATTTCCAGGGAGATGGTCCTGACGGCGTGGCGATCGATATGGGGTCATACGCCATCCAACCCGGTCAGAGCGGAAGTGTACACGTAGTCGTTGGGAGTATCACCAATATGTTCTTCCCGGATACCGCTGATCAAAACCTGACCAGCGGCGAGTTTGCTCCTGCATACTGGACGACTGCGCACGGGAATACCAACCTAATGATCACCTTCCACCTGCCGGTGGGTGTAAAACCCGAGGAACCACGCTACCATACACCCGCAGGCAGCTGGCCGGGAGATGCCGCTCCCACAGCCACGATTGACGATCAGGGTCGTATCAATTACACCTGGCAATCAACTTTAGCTAATGGCTATACGCAATATACCTTTGGCTTATCTGTCCCGCGCTCCTACATTCCTGCCGGTGCAATTTACAAACCATCCATCTGGGAAACGATCGGCATCAGTTTTGATACTCTTTTTACCTGGGGAATATGCGGGTGTTTTATCCTGTTATTTTTTGGATTACCCATCCTGGGTGTGATCAATGAACGCAAGCGCAAGATGAAATATCTGCCCCCCAAGATCTCCATCGAAGGTCATGGCATCAAGCGCGGTCTGACCGCAGTCGAAGCTGCCATACTGATGGAGCAGTCCCTGGACAAAGTTATGACCATGATCCTGTTCGGTGTGATCAAAAAAGGCGCAGCTACAGTCGTCACCCGGGATCCTCTCAAGCTGACACTTATACAACCCCAACCCGAGGGTTTAAATGAATACGAAAAGGATTTCCTGCTGGCTTTCAGCGATCCGAAAATATTACCTAAAAAAGGTCTTCAGGAAATGACCGTCAAAATGATCAAGGCAGTTGGGGATAAGATGAAAGGCTTCAGCGGCAAGGAAAGCATCGTTTATTACAAAAGCATCATGGAACGCGCCTGGCAACAGATCGAATCGGCCGAAACCCCTGAAGTTAAAAGCGATATGTACGAGGAATCTCTCGAATGGACCATGCTGGACAAGAATTATGATGAGCGCACCAGGCAGACCTTCACCGGACCGATCTTTGTACCCATGTGGTGGGGGCATTATGATCCAACTTACAGTTCCTCCTCCAGTCTTCCAAAAGCTACCGGAGGTGTGCAAATACCGTCCTTCCCATCCGGTCGTTCAACCACCAGTGTGCCGGGTTCAGCCTTTGCAGCTTCCGTCATCACCGGAGTACAAAATTTCTCCAGCAAGGTGATTGGCGATGTGAACACCTTTACTTCAGGTGTCACCAAAACCACCAATCCGGTACCAAAATCCAGCGGATCATTTAAAAGCGGTGGCGGAGGTGGTCATAGTTGCGCGTGTGCCTGTGCCGGTTGTGCCTGCGCATGTGCTGGTGGCGGCAGGTAAACGGACTTGTCAGTGATCTTGAGCAAATCTCCTGTGATAACATCCGGTGTCCAATGAATTTCCTGGATAATTTCCGCAAGCCCAAATTGCCACCAAAAAGGCTGCAAACTACCGGCGTGCACCATTATCTGTTTGAAAAAGATGCTGAGAAATCACGCCTGCACCTTCGCCTGGATGAAGATGGTCACGGTACATTGATCGTCAATGCCAGCCGCATCCTCCATCTCAATCCCACCGCAGCCTGGATGGCATACCTGTTCCTGGAAAAAACTCCATCTGCGGATGCGGTGCAACTTATTAAAAAGCAGTTCCGCGTATCCACCAGGCAGGCTAGCCAGGATTACCAGACCCTGCAGGCGCAACTTGACGAGCTGATCCGTCCGGATGGCGCCTGTCCGATCCATGAGATGGACCTGGACACGCTCGCACCCTTTAGCGCTCGCCCCAGCGCGCCTTATCGCATGGACCTGGCGCTTACTTATCGCTGCAATAATGACTGTGCGCACTGCTACAACCTTGAACATCCCGGCGCAGCCACTTCATCGAATGGAAAAATGGAGTTGGGAACCCGGGAGTGGAAGCAGGTGCTGGACAAGCTCTGGGACTTGGGAATCCCGCACATTATCTTCACCGGCGGTGAACCCACCCTGCGTAATGACCTGCCCGAACTGATCGCCCATGCAGAATCAATTGGACAGATCACAGGCTTGAACACCAATGCCCGCCGGCTTGCAGATCCAAGTTTCGTCAACGCTTTGGTACAGGCCGGGCTGGACCATGTTCAGATCACCCTCGAATCCAACGAGTCTGCTGTTCACGATCAGATGGTACGTTCCAAAGGCGCTTTCCAGCAAACTGTAAAAGGAATTCAAAACGTCCTGGATACCCGCCTGTATGTCATGACCAATACCACCATGCTGCAGGATAATGTAAAGACCATCCCGGGAACTTTGGACTTCCTGGCAGTTCTGGGAGTTCCAACGGTGGGGTTGAATGCCTTGATCCATTCCGGTCGGGGAGCTTCGGTTGGCAGTGGTTTGCCGGAAAAGGATCTGCATCCCCTGCTGGAAATTGCCACCCAAAAAACACAACAGCATGACCAACGCCTGATCTGGTACACCCCCACCCAGTACTGCCATTTTGACCCCATGCAAATGGACCTGGGCATCAAGGGCTGTACGGCAGCGTTGTACAACATGTGCATCGAACCGGATGGAGGCGTTTTACCCTGCCAGTCTTACTACCAGCCGTTGGGAAACATTCTCAACGATCCCTGGGATTCCATTTGGAACCATGATCTGGCTGTCCGCTTGCGCGAGCGCCAGGGATTGCCCGAAAAATGTACCGGCTGCGGTTTGCTGTCGGAGTGCGGTGGGGGTTGTCCTCTCCAATTTGAGACAACTGAGATCCCTTCCCACATCAGTGTGCCTGTGATCCAATTATGAGTTCAGTTGGGTGCTGGTTTGAAAAATAATTTTAACAACGGAGAAAATCATGAAATATGAAGAAAATGCCTGGGTGAAGAGTTTCCCCGGCGCCATCACAGTCAGCGATACCCAGGGTGTCATTCTTGAGATGAACGATCAATCTGTCAAAGCTTTTGAAGAAGACGGTGGCCGGGAACTTATCGGAAAAAATATGCTCGAATGTCATCCCGGTCCCGCCCGCCTCAAGGTGGAAAAAATGATGCAAAAAAAGGAAACCAATGTTTACACCATCGAAAAGAAAGGCAAGAAAAAGATCATTTACCAGACTCCCTGGTACAACGATGGCGTATACGCCGGATTTATTGAACTGGCACTTGAAATACCCTTCGAAATGGAACATTTTTTGCGTGATTAGCTGCTCCATTTCTTTAGCCAATTGATATTATTTATTGTGTCTGCTTATGAAGGAAAGGAGTCCCCATGACATCCGTGATCGACTTTATTCGTGAGCGTTTCACCCAAACAAAACCACTGCCTGCCGGCTCGCATATTTTCCAATCTGCCCCGGATGAGCCTCCTTACCGGCTGCACTTGCGCATGCAGGCGGATGGCTCCGGCATGCTCATCGTCAACGCCGCCACGGTACTTCACCTCAACCCGACTGCCACCGAGTATGCCTATCACATGATGAAAGGCGCCAACCCGGAGGATGCCGCCCGGCAGGTGGCCTCCCGCTACAACATCAACCGATCGACAGCACAGCAGGATTTTGTGGAATTCCGTGACCGCATTCAGACCCTGATCCATACTCCCGATCTCGATCCGGTCACCTATCTCGATTTTCAGCGGGTTTCTCCACACTCACAGGTGCTTTCCGCGCCTCTGCGTCTCGATTGCGCCCTAACCTACCTGCTGCCTGCAGACGCCGAACCATCTGCCGCTCCAACCAAACGGGTGGAACGCGAACTGAACGCGGACGAGTGGAAAACCATCCTGGATAAAGCCTGGCAGGCTGGCATCCCCCATATTACGCTGACGGGGGGCGAGCCGACCTTGCGGGCAGACTTGCCCGAGATCATTGCCCATGCCGAGAAGAACGGACAGGTGTGCGGTTTGCTGAGTGATGGTCTGAAACTGGCTGATAAGGAATACCTGGAGACTCTCCTGCAAACGGGTCTGGATCACCTGCTATTCATTCTACAGCCTGAAAATAGTGCTTCCTGGAAAGCCCTCGAAACCATTCTGCCAGAGGACCTTTTCACAACGGTTCATCTCACCATCACCACCAGAAACGCCACACAGGCTGCCGAAACCCTGGAGAAACTGGCAAAGCTGGGGGTCACCAGCCTGTCTCTGAGCGTGGCAGATCCATCCTTGAAAGAAACGCTCGATAGTCTGCGGAATCTGGCCGCCAAACTGGAACTGACACTTCGCTGGGATCTACCGGTACCCTATTCCCTGGAAAACCCGGTTGCAATTGAAACCCGAGAGGAAAATCTCCCGGCAGGTGCTGGCAAAGCTTGGTTGTATGTCGAGCCAGACGGGGATGTACTCCCCGCGCAGGGCATGGCTGATCAAATCCTGGGCAATTTCCTGAAAAATAAATTTGAAGAGATCTACCACTGACCCATATTATTTTAATGTGAGAAAACTCGCACCGACCCGTTATATTGCCTGGTATACGCAGTCGGTGCGAACTTTTTGATATTGAAGCGTTTTCTAATTTGCGTTCTTTATGAGTGATTTATATACAGCCAGTAGAGCTGAACAACCGCCAGCATAATGCCCAATTGTATAATTCCGGCGCACACGAAAATACCTAAATGAGCGAATATAGGTTTTTTGTGTTTAATATCCGAGAAAATGGAGAGACCCCCAAAAATTATGAATACCGGAATATATAAAAATCCTACCGTGAAACCGGCCAGCACACTGAAAACAACGAGAACCCCGCTATACATCCAGGATATCAGGGAAGCCCGTGGAAACCAAAACAAATAAGCCAAAAAACAGATAACAGCCCCGCTCATCAGTTCCAGAAAATAAGCTCCAGGCAACAACCAGATGGGCTGGTATGAAACCAGGCTGATCCAAATCGTCACGGTGATAACCAGGCAAACAGCAGCACCAATCCCGGCAACCATCAACTCAAAGCGGCTTGCTTTATCTTCAGGGGTTGAATTTCCCATTTTTTTGCCTGCACTTTCTAATAGTGGGCTGTTGGGGTACACCCCAACCTTCGCCAACTTATTGAGATGATACAATAAAACCATGCCAAATTATAACCACTTTACGATCTGAGGAGTAAGCATGTCCGATCCCATCCAGCTTGCGACAGACCGATTTGAGCAGGGATATTCCTGTTCCCAGTCTCTGCTCACAGCCTTTGCTCCCCAATTTGGACTTGCGGAGGAATTTGCAATTAAAATTACTTCCCCTTTCGGAGGCGGCATTGCCCGCCAGGGAGAAACTTGTGGCGCGGTGACAGGCGCTCTAATGGTTCTGGGGCTAAAATTCGGCCCAAATATGGGAGAAAGCAATGACACCATTTATCAGCTCTCGCAAGATTTTCTGTGCCGCTTCCAGGAACAGCATACTTTCATCAAATGTAAACAATTGATCAACTTCGACCTCAGCCAACCGGATGAACTTATCGCGGCGCGTGAGGCTAATGTATTTAAACAGACCTGCCCGCTCCTGGTTAAAACTGCAGCCGGGATCGTCCAATCCATGCTGGTTTCCAGATCATGAACCATTTCATCCAACACAAACAGGAGCGAACTTCAGCTTATGGACAGCAGTGATAACCGCCCAATCCCAAATTCCTACTGGGTCATACCTGGCAGGTTCCTGGCAGGTGCATATCCCGCAGAATATGATCGTTCCCTGACCCGCAGCAAGATGACGGCATTTTTGAATGCCGGATTTGATACGTTTTTCAACCTGACAGGTGAAAACGAACTGCCTGCCTACCAACCCACCCTGATGGATGAGGCTGTATTTTATGATCGTCAAGTTTTCCATGAAAGGTTCAGCATTACAGACAAAGGTTTGCCATCCCGCACCAGTATGATCACAATCCTGGATGCCATCGATCAGTCCCTTGCATCCGGGCATAAACTCTACCTGCATTGCTGGGGTGGAATTGGCAGAACCGGCACCACTGTGGGCTGCTTCCTGGTACGGCACGGGTTGTCCGGGCAGGCAGCCCTGCATAAACTCGCCAGTCTGTATCGCACAGCCGCACAAAGCAAACTCTATCCCAACTCGCCCGAAACCCGGGAGCAGATCGATTTTATTTTAAATTGGCATGAATCCTGAGATCAATTGGCACGTCCGTTTTACCCAGCAGGCAGGGTGGACCGCCTCCCTGCGCAAACATCTGTATGCAAAGGCAAACCTGTCACAAGCCAGCGCCATCCTGGAGGTTGGCTGCGGAACTGGCGCGGTTTTGGCAGACCTCCCAACGTTCACAAGCGCTCATATCCATGCTCTCGACCTGGATCATTCACGCTTGCAGGAAGCTTGTCAACATGCTCCTTTCGCCCAATTCGTGAATGGCAATGCGCTGGCCCTGCCCTACCCCCCCCACATTTTTGATGTGACCTTCTGTCATTTCCTTTTGCTGTGGGTCAGGGATCCCGTCCAGGTCCTGAGCGAAATGTCCCGGGTTACCCGAACAGGCGGCTCTGTCCTGGTCATGGCTGAGCCTGACTACAGCCATCGAATTGACCAACCCCAGGGGTTGGCACGACTTGGAGGATTGCAAACCCAGGCATTGCAGGAACAGGGCGCAGATCCAGCCATCGGTCTAAAATTGCCAGCCTTATTGGATCAGGCAGACATAAAACTGATGGAAACCGGTATTTTGAAAAATTTAAAAGCCGAAGCCTTGAGTCCGGCAGATTGGGAGTTGGAATGGTCAGTCCTGGAATCTGACCTGGCTGGCAGGCTGCCCGCATCAGAAATTGCTTCCCTGAAGGAATTTGATATACAGTCCCGCAAGCAAGGGGAACGTTCCCTGTTCGTTCCCACGCATTTTGCCTGGGGACGGGTTTAGGTTCTTCCCTTGCCCTACCCTGTAACCGGTCTTATAATCATCTCCAGCAAGTATCTTATCGTTAGAAAGATGTGGAGTGGGGTGTTTCCATCCGAAAACACCCCACACCCCTGTTTATTGAGAAGATACTCCAGCAATTTATTGGAGGTTAAGTTTGTCTGAATTTTCACCTGATATCGAAGCCCAACCCGAGATCAAGCCTAAAGGCACGGATGTTAAACGGTTCATACTCGATCTGCTTGAAACCCTGATTTTGTCAGTGATCCTGTTCCTGGTCATCAACGCGGTTTCCGCGCGGGTGCGCGTGGATGGATTCTCAATGCGCCCCACCCTTGAAGATGGCGAATTTATTCTCGTCAATCGCCTGGCGTATAAATTGGGTGTCCCCAAACGGGGCGAGATCATTGTCTTCCGTTCGCCCGTAACCCCGGATGAAGATCTCATCAAGCGCATTATCGGGCTGCCAGGTGACGAGGTCGTAATTCGTGAAGGGCGTGTATATATAAACGGGGATGTATTGGAAGAACCTTATATAGCCGCCTCCCCCA
Source organism: Chloroflexi bacterium GWB2_49_20 (assembly GCA_001796335.1). GTDB lineage: Bacteria > Chloroflexota > Anaerolineae > Anaerolineales > Villigracilaceae > UBA12087. The sequence continues at coordinate 314,274 of MGMF01000021.1, forward strand.
TCTACTCAGGCACCTGGCAAGTCGTGGATGGTTATTTATTTGTGCTGGGTGACAATCGCAATGATTCATCCGACTCGCACAGTTGGGGGCTGGTACCGCTGCCGAATGTGGTTGGCAGATCGATCCTGATCTATTGGCCTTTTGCAGAGTGGGGCATCTTGAATCATAATATAATTACTGCCGTGGTTCCATAATATGATATTATTCCAATATACCCGGTGTCATGGGTGCGTCACACCCCTGATCTCTTATTTCGATAAAGGCAGCCAGGAATGACCGAACCTCAAGAAACCCAGGAATACCCTTGTAATGAGTGTTCTGCAGGTGTGATGCACCTGAAATTCATCACCTACTTTACCTGGCTGGGTGAAGAATTGATCACTGTGCCAAATTTCCCAGCCTGGATCTGTGATGTATGCGGCCGGAGGGAATATGATAAAAAAGCGCGTTCCTGGCTGACCGCGTTATTAAATCCCGAAACAGGCAAAGATGTCAGCATTAAAAATCCCATCCGCACCAGGCTGGATCCACGTCCTCCCACACGCCCAACCCCCGAATAGAAAATTTACCACACACAGGAAATTGACTGCGGAGACCTGATATTTCATCCCGCAGGCAGGTGGACTTATTGGGGGCAACTCAAGGAGAAATTCGAAAAATAATTAATTTTCCCCTGTAATTTGCCTTGACCTGATAACCAGTGGATGGTAAAATCCGTCCGCTCAAGAAAAGCCCCCATCGTCTAGTGGACCAGGACGTAGCCCTTTCAAGGCTCAAACCGGAGTTCGAATCTCCGTGGGGGCACCTCCTCATAGGCCAATATTTCGAATATTTGATCACCAGAAAAAAATACACCCGCCATTAAAGCGGGTGTATTTTAGTTCCACTACTCACTTTTTTTTAGGGGTTTTTTGGACTGGAACTTTATCAGTTTCTTTTACGGTGGTTTTTGGATGTTTTATTGCGTAATCTTTAGGGACAAATTTTCCAGTCTCTGCGTCGCGATAGTTGGTCTGGGTTTTGGTTTTGGTATTTGGCATAATAAAACTCCTTTCTTGATTGGTGTACTTGATTATTGCACAAAATGGAGATAGATTCAACAACGAAAAAGCACTGCCTAACCGCTGGGGATAGTAAAATAAAACGAGTGCTACGTCTCGCCCCCCTTTGGGGGCACCTTTCTGTTCGGTAGTAAAATGATTAAAGTTAGTTGGGGGTAAAAATTTGGAGTTCTCGTTAATGGAACAAACGCCCATGTATTGGGCGTTTTTGTTATTACCCTCGATCAGGAACCAAGCCTATAACCTAGCGGTTAAAGGGTTTAATCCTATTCGAGTACATTTCTCAATAGTGTATATATTAAACACATAGGCATTAGCAGTAGAGCAACGCGTCTCCTAACCCATGGTAATGTTGCTGGAAATTACTTTCCTGCTGCCCTAGCTGCTTCTTCAATCCACCGTCCAAGAGATTCGTGGTCAGTGTACTTGTAGGCTTTATAGCCACCGGCTGCGATCTTGGGAGGTATCGCTCCCGCAAAGTCCGTATTTCCAGCCTTATCTTTCAGATGGTGTATCTGAACGGCAACAATTCCATTCCTGCGGGAGATAGACTGATCGATCTCGTAGTTTATGTATTTCCGGTTAGAAGTCATTGCACCGACGAATACAACAGTAACGGTTGTATTTTCAAGACCATTATTGATAAGCGCTTTAATCGCCGGATCACCTTTCCTTTTAGCATCCTCCCAGAGTGATGCATCTTGGAAGCCAGCGGCTGCACAACCAATGATATTAGGAATGTTACGGATCTGATTCACACGCCAAATATCGCGTTGGTAGTGAAAACTAAAAAAAACCCTCCTGGTCATAGCGTTGTCTCCTTTTTTTATAAAAACAAAGATATTATCATGACAAGTAAAATCAAAATAAAAATAATTCCATGAAATATTGATATTGTTTTTGAAAAAATTACTCTTTCCCACGGTGCAACTCTTTCTTTTACGAAAGATGTATTCATAGAATAATCAATATCGTTTTCTTTTAACAATCTAACATGATCAAATAAAGCGCGAAATAATTTTTCTTGCCAAAGATAATAACCGTCAAGAATCCAAAAAGAAATCGCTGGGAAATAAGCTAAATAAAGGAAGTATTTATTAGAATTATTGGCTGCCAATGCAAATAAAGAAGATATTAATAATACAGTCCAACCCTTAATTAGAAATGAATTATGAGCTATTCTATTGATGACCCCTTGAATCATTTCAAGATGAAATTGCTTTTTTTCGTCCAACGTTTTCTCCTTCAATTATTGTAGAAAGAGTATTACCTGGCACGATATATTAGTTATTATATGACATTAATTGTATTATGAAAAGGAGGCGAGTCTTCGAAATAGAAAGAATGTTGCATTGTTATACTTAATAGTTATTTATCTTAACCTAGCGGTAATCGGTTCAACTCCAATTGTCAAATAACACCAATTTGGTTCCTTTTTAGGGTCATTGCAAGTTCAGATTGTGCCTGTAGAATATTTGTTATCTCAGATGGATCTTTTTTAATTTTTTGTAAATGGGTTTTATCTAACAATATTACCTGATAGTTTGTTTCTCGCATTATTCTTTCTGCAAATGTTCTGGCTTTATCTCCAATTCGCCCTGTAGTAACAATCATTATTACATTGGTTCGTATAAGTTGAGCAATTCCAACTTCTTTAGCAATATCTTCAAGAGTTGCTTGTGTTGAATTCTTACACTGAATCTGCCATCGGCTAAAAATCAGGTTGGCTCCTTCCATAATGACATCCAACTCGCCACCACCTGTCTCTACTGATCTTAATCGCCACTTAACAAAATCTAAACCAATTAGCCTACCCAAATAAAAGGCCAAAGCTTCTAACGCCAAACCTTTTTTATGTTTAGATTCATTATTTAATCCAACAAGAATTTCATCAAAAGACATCCTGATTAGTTTGCGATATTGTATGCCAGCGGAATTTTCAATTGCTATAAATATAGGCTCTAAATATTTATTCATTAATTTTTCTGTGGATTTAACAACATATGGTTTTGCACCTTGACCAGATGTAGTTTTTTGACAGACAATTAAACCTATATCTTGCAATCCAAATAAAGTGCTTTGGGGTAAACCGCCCTCAGGAAAATCAACTCCATAGAGTGCATGAGCATAGCTTGCGACTTTATTCGATAAAGCTTCATCTAAACCCATTCTGGCAAATGCCATGGCAAACGCTCGCTGTCCATGGGTAAGTTGTGCGTATTCATCAATCTCAACACCATCTAAATTTCCAAGAAGCTTTTTTAATATTTCTTGGTTAACTTGCCATTTTCCATGTTCAACCAAGTTTGCCTGTTCAAGCCATTGGCGCATACCATTTAGATGTGTTCCATTATTGGGAATATGATAACCCCGGTATTGAAGCTCTTTGGAAATAGTTGCTTTTGTAAGTTTTGTTCCCTGGAAAGCTAAATCATCTATACATTGTACTAACTCTAATCCGTGTAAATTTAATAGAATGTGTCTGGCGAATTCATTATACATTTCTGGCAATTGATTTTTTATTACCTTTTCCGCTAATGATTCGCCAAGAGGTGTTAATGTTGCATAAGATGTATTATCTTTAGGTTTATCTAATAATTGAAATTCAGAAAGTGCATAAATAGTATTATCAGATATGTTCTTATCGGGACTGCTTGAAAAGAATCGATTAGATATTTCTTGTTTAATTTTGTCTCGGTCCGGTTGAAATTGTTTAACGATAAGCAATAAGTCTGGCAGCGTAGTTTGAGTAGGCGAAAATTGACTTGAATTTGGAAAAGAAGATTTCATTGGTTAATTCCTTTGCCCTCTGACGACTTCTTGATTTTTAATCGTCGCTCTTTACCGCCATCAGTATTTAATGGTTCGATATCGTTTACTTCCCAAAGACTAGATGGGTTAAATATTTTGTAAAAGGTGGCATCATAAATTTGTTCTTTTTGAGATTCGACATCAAAACGACCAATTGCTCCTAATGTATATTTACGATCTAATTCACAGCAAATCCAATGACGGTTGAGTCTTTCACACACATCACCAACAACACAACTACCTCCGAAAGGGTCTATAACCAGGTCGCCTTCATCAGTCAACATTCTAATAAAAAACTCTGGAAGTATTGAAGGGAAACGTGCCGGGTGAATTGTTAGATTTCTTTCTCTACAATATCGAAGGTAATATGAATTGCTTTCGGTATTTGGAATAGCCAAAAGATTAGGCGGAATAGCAGCCTGGTTATCAACAGAAAAATTATTGCTTATATCGTGTCCGGAAGGACGAGTTTTTGCATGATAGCCATTTTTAAGTAGCGACTTCATAGAATCAGAATATGGATAAAGTATTCTTCGGTTTGAGGCTTTAGGCCAAGGAGTTTTTGATAACCAATAGACACTATTAACAGCATCTTTAACTCTAATTCGGCGAATATTTACCCATTCAGCAGGAGTAGGAAGTTTGCTTGGATTCCACCAGTAAAATTCCTGTGCTAAATGAAATCCTAATTTTCGGCATAACATAATCAGAAGTTCAAAGTGATATAGTGAACGTGTAGGTTGACCAGGTATCCAAGAACCACCAATATCGATACATAGAGAACCTGATGGTTTCAAAATTCTAAAAAACTCTTTCCCAAAAGCTTCAAACCAATTTACATATTCACCTTCAGCCATGTTTCCGTAATCTTTTTTCCGGAGAAGCGCAAAAGGTGGGCTAGTCATCACTAGATCAATTGAATTGTCAGAAATACTCTCTCTCATGTATGAAAGAGAGTCCACTTCTTGAATACTACCTAAGGTTGTTTTAAATATTTCAGTCAATTTAATCCCCGGGAACAAATTTCTTTGTGTTATCTTCGAATAATTCGATTCCCATTTATGAGTTTAGGTTATGGAGTAGTTTTTATATTATTATTCTATCATTCTTTCGGAAACCGCAATCGGCAGAGTTAGTAAGTAGGTTGGGTTGAGCGGAACTGAAACCTGCAACCCCATCTCACAACCTGGCGAAACCCAACAATCGGGCTGACCCCCACCCAGCCTCCCCCAAATCCGAAAATCAGGATTTGGGGGCACCCCTCGGGTATGCTTCGCGAAGGTGCCAAAGGCGGAGGGGGTTTCACTCAACCCAACCAACTTAAGAACCTGCTTTGCGCACATACCCTCAGGCATTCTTCAGGATCTCTGCATCCACTTCTTCACTAAAATACTGTGTCTTAACCAATGGATTCTCACGCCCATACCTTTGCACCACGTCATCTATGAAATTTGCATAATTCTGGTTCTCTTTGCCAACATCCAGTGCGGTGATCCGGAACAAGCGCTGGATCCCATCCTTGTCTTCATCCCTTCTGGCATGTCTTATTTCCCTGGACAACAGGCTTTGCTCATCCCAGCTCGAACCGCATACCAGGCGGGTGAGCTTGGGCCGTGCAGCCAGGTGGGAAAATTCCATATCAAACCAGGCGGGCCAGATGTCCTGCGCATCATTGACAATAAAGAGCAGGCTGGCAGGCGCCACTTTGCCATCCGGAACACCATCCGCAGGCAGAAAAGTGGTTCTGCATTTATCAATGGCAACAGTATCCCCAAGCCTGGCCCAGCGTGACCTGGTGAAGACATTTGAGCTTAACCTTTCTTCCAAACGCCATAATGCGATCCGGTGGTTTTCAAGGTTGGAATTCACCTCTAGGATGGTTCGATCCTTATCATTTGACATTCGCATCAAGTAAGCTTGCAAATGAGCCAGGAGCTCATCCTTGCCGCTCTGGCGGGGGAAGTTCAAGACGAAGGTAAGACCTTGACCCAGGCGCACACTTTCAAGGACCGCCTGGGCGGGCAGCAATTGATAGTCATACAGATCGACCCCGCAACCCTCCGCTACGAATCCGGAAAAAGAACGAATACTTTTAGACAGGCAAAGATCATCCATGAATACCTCGCTGTGTTATTAACGCTTGAGAAAATGCAGCTAAATTCTGCCCGTACCCGTCATAAAGGGTCATGTCGGCAACCCCCCCTTCTCAAATTCTTCTTGAGAAAGTCGGAATTTTTCCGACTTTTTATCCACAGGTTTTCCACAGGCTCCCGGGTGGCTGTCATACCGGCAAACCCTCCCTTCTCCTGCACCCCATAGTCCATTTATCCTTAGGGTCACGGATGCGGCATGGATGGCGGCGGTGAAACAGAGTCGGAATTTTTCCGATTCTTGTTCTAGTAGTGGTGGTAGTGTTTTCTCTTTGATCAATATTTAAACTACTACCACTACTACTACCAGGCAGAAAGTCGGAATTTTTCCGATTTTTTATCCACAGGTTTTCCACAGGCTCCCGGGGTGGCTGTCATGTCGGCAAAATCCCCTTCTCCTGCACCCCATAGTCCATTTGTCCTTAGGGTCAAGGATGCGGCATGGATGGCGGCGGTGTGACAGAGTCGGAATTTTTCCGACTCTGTTTCTAGTAGTTCTAGTAGTGGTAGTAGTATTTTCTCTTTGATTAATATTTAAACTACTACCACTACTACTACCAGGCAGAAAGTCGGAATTTTTCCGACTTTTTTTTCTGTTTCAATTTCGTTGCCTTTTTTGTAACAATTCTCCTAATGTTTTGTTACAAATTCGTTCCTTTTTCTATGTTCCCTGACGCGCTCCGCACTGGTTAATGCAGCCTGCCTTTCCTGAAAATGTGTAACGACCCAACCTTCAGGCGTTTCATGCACTACCCCGATTTTAGATAAGGTCCGCAGCGACTTGACCAGATCAGATTCAGTGATCCGCAAGCGCCACGCCATATCCGATACGGGTTGTAGCCGACCATCCGCCCCGTTCTCGCCTGCCAGCAGGAACAGTTCTATGGCGCGCCTCCACAACCAATTGGGCAGATGCCCAATTTTTGGGTCGTCCAATATTTCAGGGTAAAGTTTGATCCAGGAATGTTTCATAATTAGAACTTATGTTCTATAATTATAGCGGCTTTTTGGGATTTGTCAATCAGCATTTCTAAATTGGATTTCCTGAGTAGATAGGGTCCAGGTTTTGAGACCGGCACGGTGCTGGCGATTCAACCTGCCAGGGAACAAAAAAACCGCCTAAATGCGGTTTTTGTATTCAGTTACCATCCCCAAGTCTGTCACCATAAGCCTCTACACGTGATCTTTCAGCCTGCCCGTTTCATACGGATCAAGGGTAACGATCAATCCAAAGCCTGCCAGGTCTGCGAATCACAACGGCGCTAAAATATGCGCGCCGCGTAAGAACCTCCCGCTCACAAAAAGGCCTGCACGGGTCAGACTGGTCAGCAAGTGCAAGACAACACCTGTTACCCCCGCCAGGGTGACCAGGCCGCGACCGTCCAACCTGCCCCTTTTATGGGGACTATATTTTCAGGTGCAGGCAGGTTGTTGGGTACTCCAATTGCGTTATCTCCCACGCTTCTTCGTGGGGTTCCATCCTCAGCATTGTAAGGTTAATTCACCTTTCAACCACCTGCACTTTCGTTCCTCCAGGCATTTGTACCGTCACATCACCAGGGTCGTAGGAGACAGATGGAAGTGTCCAACGAAAGACCCACCTGGCATCTTCAGGTTTGGCGTTGACGCAGCCGCGCGACGACGGTTCACCGTAATTATTGTGCCAATACGTGGAATGAATAGCTACGCCAGATCCTACGAACAGGCTGACCCAGCCAACCGCTGGCAGACTCCAGCCAGCCGCAGCGCTGCCCCCGCTTAAGGGTAGCGAGACGACCTTGCGCCAGATGGGAAATTCTCCAAGAGGTGTTGACCAGGCATCTACTTTATTTCCCAAATTATTATACAATGCCCCGCTGGAAATACGGGTAAAATAAACTTCCCGATTCCCTTCAAAACAAGACATCGTTTGATATGCGGTATTCACAACCACATGCTTCTCTTCCACATCGGGATGGATGGGTGTCAGCTCTTCGGCAATCAGTGGACGGAATGCTACGGCCAAAGCCCAGAAAATATCTCCGGAGCCGTAACGCTCATTGAGACGATACCAAATCTGGCCTTTTTCGTCTATGCGGATCTGATCTGCCCAAACAATCTGGCTGTAGAATAAGCGTGCTGGCAGGCCGATGTCACTGCGATATTGCAACCAGGGCGCACGAATGGGTGGGTTATCCAATTCCAGATCCACATAAGGGACTGTCACCTCAACCCACATCCCCGCTCCGAGGCTGGTCATCGGAAGCTTTGTTAGCGGATCGTTGAGCTGGTTTTGCACCGGCTGGACATATCCGCCCCAGATAAATCCATCCGATGTCTCGACAAAGCGCTGGTTGATACGTCCTGGTTGTGAGCCAACGGTTTCCCGCAGCCAGGGAATGACAGCATCTTCATAAAGAACGCCTGCCGTTTGGCTGTCTGCATCGGGCCGGGTTTTGATGTCCATCCTGCCAACAGTGATACGCCCCAATAATTTTTCCGGGGGGAATTCTGGCAGCAGCGTCCGATCGAATGAGCGCAAAGCCAACCCACCCAGACTCAATCCGGACAGCTTCAGAAAATCGCGGCGGGTAAGCCTTGCAATTGAATTATTCATTTTGGCAGGTAAATAAGGAACTGATCGACATGATCAGGATTTTTTACAAGTCAAGTTTAACTTCTTCTGAAGGGTGGAGTCAAGATATAAAGGATCCCATCCTCGACTTTAGTCGTGTATTCATCCAAAGGCCGTGGAGGAGGCCCGCTCACGTTATTTCCATACAGGTCAAAATGCCCATCGTGACAGGGGCTGACATAATGCTGCAAGTCTTCATGCCAGGATACGCGGCATCCCAGGTGTGTGCAGATATTGGAAAATACCCTGATATTTGTTTCGTCCTTTCGGACAGCAAACACACCGTAGCTGATGCCTGTCCTTTCCCAGCCATTGATGCTGGATCGTGTGAATTCGAATGGTGTTGGAATCCCAATGGGAATGTTTTCCAAAGTCCCTAAAGGGACCCAGGCATCGGATTCCTGCTTCCGCAGCGCAGGCGAAATCAGAAAGATGATCATTGGCACACCATACGTAAAAGCTATGATCGAGCCAATTCCACCAATGACGCCCTTAAGGAAATCACGACGGTTTATACGAACGGAATGTTGTGGTTTATTCACGGCTGTTACCTTTCCTGACAATTCGTCATGTCTTTTCGCCTACATAAATTACGCCTTCCACAATCTTCACCGGGAAGGATGTAAGCGGACGCGGCGGAGGACCAGAAATTACATGACCATCCAGTGGATCGTAAAAGCCGGCATGGCAGGGGCACGCAAACTGGCCTATTTCCTTGTTCCACTTGACGATGCAGGCAAAGTGGGTACACACCGCTGAGTACGCCCGCAACCCTTGAGGTGTGTTTAACACGATAGTAGGGTAGCGTCCATATTTGATGACCCTGGCCTCGTTTTCAGGCAATTCTTCAACTTTACCCACCCTGATGGGCTCAGCAGGTGTTTCCTGCAGGGAGGCTGGATAAAAGTAGGCTATAACCGGTGCGACCAGGATGCCTACCCCGGTACCTGCCAGAATCCGGTTGACAATCTTGATAAAATCCCGGCGGGTTATATCACTCATGTTCGCACAACCTCCTTAGAAAAGAGTGGCTATCAGAAAATTGTTGGGAAATCCTGCTGAAAAGAGGAAAGATTCTTTACTTCCTCATCAGGGCAAATCCCAAATGAAGACTCGTTCTGGCGCGTCCACGTCCTTAATAGTCAAAATTAACTTCGTGGCTCCTTCCAACACCGGTTTCCCTTCCACACTGGCCGGGAAGGATAGCGTACCGGAAACATGGTGGCCTCCATTTTCGCCGTCCCATAAAATGGCCTGATCCACAAGACCGGTATCTGTAACCAGGGTGGAAAGGGTTACCAGATCCATGCCCAAGTCAACTGAATGCGTCTCCAAAGAAACCTGGAAATCCAAAGTCTCTCCAGGTTGATCAAAATTCAAGGGTGTCACTGCCACGACCACTGCCCCTTGTTGATCGGTACGCGTCAGGCTTTCGGATGTCGACAGAGTGGAAGCAGGTGAGGTTTCCGTGGATGGAACAATGGATGGTTGTGTCAGGGTCGCTAAAATAACAGGTGGCTGCTTCTGTGTTGTTGGACTACAGGCAGATAGGAGCAGCGCGAGCCCGGCCGCTAAAGAGAGAAGAACCGGTTTCATTTGGCCTCCGCTGAATGGATACGATTTGCGATTTGGATTGTTTTTTGACGTTCTTTTAATAAGATGAACAACATGATAAGGATACCGATCAGGTTTGTCCCCAGGCCACCCCACAAGAATAACGTACGGTATCGGCCCAGAAATGTGGCAGCGACGGTCAGACCCAGGATAGGTAATACATCAGTGACATGGTGTACACAGCAGGCCAGCATGGCAACTGTGGAGGTAGTTCCGGAGGCACCCATGAGCGCTCCGCTGGGACCAGTTGTCGTTACTGGGGTGAACAGTCGGAACTTCAATATGGCATAGAGAGCTGCCTGGATGCCAAATCCGACGATGATCGGAATAATGATCCAACGATCACTCCAGAACAACTCACGGGCTGCCTTAAAGCCCTCTGCCCACGACATGATCCCGAAATACAGGCCTGTCAAAAAGAACATCCCGGCCAGGCCGGCACCCAGGGGGATAAAGATACGTTTTACAATTTGCACATTGAAATTACACCTTCTTATGGAGAAATCTAAAATCTTCTCACGTGGTAAAGGAAGATAGGGCTTGTGCAGGCGGCATGGCTGCCCACACAAGCTCTACCCTAATTAAATTGAAATCATGCGAACACCACTTATATAATACTCTTTCCAGGCATATTTATCATGCGCCACCTGGCTGTTTCCAGAATAAGCAATCTTGCGTACAAAGGAAACCAATATCTTTTGAAACACAGACGTCAAGAAGGATCGTTTTGCTGGTCCAATATGCTCTTCGCCTGCTGGCGTAAACGCATTCTTTCCTGGTGGTATTCTTCTTCATCAACGAACTCGCCTCGCTCGTGGGCGTCATCCAGGTGAGCTATTTCAGAGATCACCACATCCAAAGGACTTTCACCCGAAGGTACTTCCATCCCGGTCGCTTCATTCTCATTATCTTCCTCTTCCGGCTTGCGCCACCACCAGATTCCGGTGCCAACCATTACCAATCCCAGGAGGAGACCTCCCAGGACAAGCGGCAATGTTGTTTTACTGGAGGTGTTTTCCTCACCCAGAATGGGTTTCCCGGAGAATGTCACTTGAAAAGTTTGTCCTGCATTGATCCCGGATAATGAATAAACCAAATAAGATTCACCATTATTAAAATTCGTAAGCTCAGGAGCAGATAAACCCTCTCCATGTAAAATTACTCCCGACTTTTCAGGCAGGAGTAAATTGATCGCCTGGATATTAACCGGTGCTGTGTAGGTGTAATTATGATTTTCCTGGAAAGGAGTCAGATACTTGACCGTAAACTGTTCGGAACCTTGCCCAATCATCAAGGGGTTGGTATCAGCAAATCCGCCTGAAAATTTGACGAAACGATCCTGTTGGTCAGGTTGAAAAAAGATAAAATCTGCATCGGTTGGAAGCGGGAAACTCAGAGTAGCCAGCTGGCCATCCTCCAGGGTGACGGATCCTTTGACAGTCCGTTCCCCCTGGTTGGAAAGGATGTAGACCTCCGTCGTCTCCAAACCATCAGCTGCGAAGTTAAACAAAATATGCATCTGGTCTATCTGCACAGCAGTGAGGTCAGTGGTTGTATCATAAACAGGCACTTCCAGCTCCAGTTGGTCCGATCCAGCCACTGCCGGGATGGCTTCCGAAAGATAAATTACATCCTCATAAATGGCCATCACACCATATAACTGTCCCGGTTTTAAATCCACTTCGGTAAACATAAAGGAGCCGTCAGGTTGAGATTGAGCATGCAGCATGCCCAACTCCACATACTCTTCGTCATATATATGCAACATCAATTCCAGGATGTCCTTGACAACAGTTCCCAGGTTTTGGTTAACGATTTTTCCAGTAACTTTGCCTGTTGCGGCCGGAGGTATCGGTGTTTGAGCATTGACTGAAGTGGGGCTGGCAGTCCAGGCCATGAAAACTACGAACAAGATTAATACAAAATATTTTTTCATGATGCCACCCCGGCTTGGGTTATCAATTTATACCCGCATGATGAACAGAACAGGTCGCCTGCTTTTAAGTTCTTTCCACAGGAAGGGCATGAGGATTTAACTGCGGTTCCACAGCGTGGGCAAAAGCGGATACCTGATTCAATTGCCTGTCCGCAGTTTTCACAGGCAGGGGACTTTGCCTTTGAGGCTTTACGAGCCTGGATCAGGGCTTCGACTTCGTCAACTTTGTCAGCCTCCTGCAAGGATTGGGCAGCCTCCGCCATCAATCTTGCCCGCAGACTGGCGTAATCATCCTCGCTTACTTTACCTAATTGAAAATCGAAATCCAGATCGCGCAAAGAGGATAAAACTGCCAGCCGGTGTTCTTCCGGCTCCATGTGTTTTACAGGCAGGGCATGTTTTTTCTTGCTCCTTTGCTGAAAAGGGATTGCTACAAACGTCACAGAAATGACCAGCATACTCAAACCAATAAGAATGGCTCCAAAGTTCATGATTTACGCTCCACTTCAATTCAGTTTACGAATTTCTTCTTCAATCTTTGCCAGTACCTCTGGAGAGATCTGCGAATTTTCAACAATAGGTATCGTGACTTGTTTTTTCGCCCGCCAGCCTTTCAATATCTCATAGCTTATCCATAAGCCAAGCAAGGCTGCTATGACCGGGAATAGCCATACTAGCGAAGTAAACCCTTTCCGTTGTGGTTCGGCCAGCACGCGTTCACCATACTGGGCAACAAAATAGTCAATCACCTGTTGTTCTGTCCACCCCTCGGACAACTGGTCACGGATCTGTCCGCGCCAGTCCTTGCAAGCCTGGGTTTCACACACATCCAGCGGAGTGTTCGGGCAAACCGGGCAGTACAGCTTCTTGGCAATTTGGTTGACATCATTATCGGTTGGATAACCGGGTGTCGTCCCCTGGGCATAGACCAGGGTAGCAAGGTATAAGGATGCCAAAGTAACCAGCAGTGCAAGGATCAGTTTACGTTTCAAATTGTGACCCATCTTAAACCTCCTGAACGGCGGGAAGCGAGGTTGACATACCTGGCTTGAGAACGTAAGTTGTTTCCAATTGTTTGGGACTGCTCCAGGCCGCAATGATCGTTCCGAAAATCATGACAAACCCTCCAATCCAGACCCAATTGATCAGTGAGTTGATGTAAATCTTAAATGTCGCCTGCTGATCAATATCGGAAACCTCCCAATCAAGCAGCATAATGTATACATCCTTGCCTGCGGTAGAGTACACACCCGGAACGGTTACCGGTTGTTCCTGAACGACAAAGTAATCGCGGCGGGGCTGCAGGCTGCGTACCTCCTTCCCATCCTTGAAAAGGGTTAGATTCGCCTCAACTATCTCGCGCCCGTCCGAACCCGGGTAGCCTCGCAGCCCATCAAAACGCATCTGGTAATTCCCGATCACCAGTCTTTCGCCAGCCGTTACAGTTCCCTGAGTCTCCTGCTTGAAGTACGAATCACCAATGAATCCCAGTGCGATCAGGATCACCCCGAGGTGGATGAAGTACCCCCCATAACGGCGGTGGTTGCGACCGATCAGGTGAATAAGCGCCTGGATCGGGTTTTCGCCTTTTGAACTGGTGCGTGCTTTAACCCCTTTCCAGAACTCGGCCAGAATACAGAAGACAACAAAAGCCACCAACCAAAGCCCGATGATGGACATGGGGTGCATGCGGTGCAGGTAACCCCAGCCAATTGATACGACCAGAGAACCGGCGAATGGCTGCCAAATGGCCTTGCCCAAATTCTTAACCGTTTGTTTGCGCCAGGCAAATAGCGGAGCAATCCCCATAAGCAGCAACTCGACAAAGAAAAGCGGGCCGGTAACGCTTTTGAAGTAAGGCGGCCCAACGGTAATTTTGGTACCCGTGACGAGTTCGGAAATGAGTGGGAAGACTGTTCCCCAGAATACCGCGAAGGTGATCGCCAGGAAAAGCATGTTTTGCAGGACGAAGACAGTTTCGCGCGAAACAAAACTTTCCAGCGAATGCTCCGTTTCCAGGGTATCCCAGCGCCAATAAAGAAGGTAAATCGAACCAATGAACGTCAGACCGATAAAGGTGAAGAACGCTGGCCCCAAAGCAGATTTGCTGAAGGCATGCACTGAACTGATCACGCCAGTTCGAGTGATGAATGTGCCAAATAGCGAAAGGGAGTAGGTCAGTATGATCAAGACCATGTTCCACTTTTTCATCATGCCACGCTTCTCGGTCATCATCACCGAATGCAGGAAAGCCGTGCCTGTCAACCAGGGCATGAGCATGGCATTCTCTATCGGGTCCCAACCCCAGAAGCCTCCCCAACCGAGTACGTCATAAGCCCAACGCCCGCCCAGGATCAGCCCGATTGAAAGGAATATCCAGGCGACAAGGGTCCAGCGGCGTGTAGTGCGGATCCACTCATCACCGCGCGATTTGCCGGTGATGAGCGCCGCGATGGCATATGCGAATGGGATGATAAAGCCGGTAAAACCAATGTACGTCGTCGGAGGGTGACCGATCATGCCAAAATGGCGCAGCAAAGGGTTCAATCCGCCGCCATCTTGAGGAATATACAATGTGGTATTTGCCGGTTGGAAGACAGCCTTAATCGCATCTGGCGCACCATATTGATACCATAGATGTTGAAAGGGATTGGTGATAAAAAGGACAAGCCCAACAAAAAAGGCTGTGGTTAACATGGATGTGGCGATCACATAAGGCATCAACTCCCGGTCGCGCTCCCATTTACGTAAAAGCACGATGACTACAAAGCCAGCCATGAGCCAGGCCCAGAATAACACCGAACCATCTTGTCCACCCCATAGCGCTGTCACACGCAAGAAGGGTGACATAGCCTGGCTGGAAACATCATAGACGTATGCCAGAGAGAAATCCAGCGTGATAAGCGAATAAACGATCGCCAGGACAGAAACGGTCAGCAGCGGGAAAACGAGCAGAGACGCATTCCGGGCGCTTTCCACCCATTTTGAGCGATTGCGCCAGCCACCGTATGCGGATGCAACCGTGGCGTATACCGAAAATAAAAAAGCAATTGTCAGGGCGATCAAACCAATATCAGCAATCATAAATACTCCTGGTAGGGATTATCATTTTAAATAGGGAGTTCAACCAAATCATGGATATGATTCGGCTAGCATTTCATCAATTTTTTCATCGAGTTGTGGTGTAGACAAGGGGCCAATGTGCATACCGCGTAATTTGCCTAATTTATCAACGTAAAACGTCTCAGGGACACCCTTGATGTTGTATGCCTGCGCAATCCGTGTACCAATGTCTGGCCCATTGAAGTAGGTGAGATCGAATTCATCCATGTATGCCAGGGCGGCTTTCTCTGTATCCACATAGTCAACACCTATGAAGATAACTCCCTGGTCTTTGTATTTGCGCCAGGTTGCCTCCAGGTAAGCGGCCTCCTCGCGGCAGGGCGGACACCACGAAGCCCAGAAGTTGATGATCACCACTTGTCCACGTAGTTCACTCAAAGTTATCGTCGAGCCATTGAAATCAACCAGGGTGAAGTCGGGAGCATCCCCCGAATCAACAGGACCTTTTCCCGATTGGATCAATCCCCATGCAAACAGTCCAAGCAAAGCGAGGACGACGGCAAGAACTATGAATACACTACCTTTTGTTCGTCTGGACTTTGGAACTTCCAGGTTTATACCATCATCAGTAAGGCTGTTGTTCTGGTCAATCATGGATTATTTCTCTTTTGTAACGACTTCGATAGTCTCGGAATGGCAACTGGGGGTACCGGCTTTCGTGGAGCCAGGTTTGTCATCGTGCATCATAAATTTCATCATCAGGATGTGTGATAGCGGACAAAACAGGATCAAAGCCCCATATACTACGGTATTGACTGGGAGTTTGAAAATATAAACAGCCGCCAGACCCGCGACGGGGACAAGGCAGCACAGGATCATGATCAGCATATGTTTTTTGTTCATGGGTAAAACTCCTTTAGTTGTTGAAGTGCGATTTCGGCAATCTCCGCATCCGCGGTTAACCAGATCACCAGATTCTTGGATTGGAAGTAAAAATGTTTTTGTCCCATGCCTTCCAGTTTGTAAATTGTGCGCTTGTTATCCAGATATTCTCCACTGGGAGTAAATGGGGAATTACCTACCGCAATCTTATCGTGCATGTCAGTCACCATATTGGCTGCCATAAAATTAATAGGTGCGCCTGCAACCCATAGGGTCGCCTGCTGATTTCCATAGATTCCGAGCGCGCCTGAAGTCAGCGGAAATTGTTTGCCATGCAGATTACTGAAATCCTCAACAGCCTGTGGGCCGTTCATCTGACTCGAGAGAGGCAAACCGGCAAGTTGTTCAGGCAAAAACAGCGTAGCAGGATTACGCATGGTATTGTCAAAGTAAACCCATCCAATGGCAGCAATAACAAATAGGGTTCCTAAACCGATCAGAGTAAAAGGGATGATGCGTTTCATCAAGCCAATTATGTCCAATAGTTTCTCCATTCACAAGCGCTTAATAGCGTATTCTATATTTAAGCAGAATAGCCCGTGAGGATAAATCGGATAAATAATGTCGATTATAATTTGCCTCAAGAAGAGACGTCTTATAAGCAAAATTGCTTATAAGATAATGAGGTAAATAGCGCTTAGTGATATACAATATAAAGTCTATACTGGCATGATAAAAAGGGTCCATACAAAATTTGGTTCCCAGTTTTTTCGCGTTTGAAGGGCTTATCAACAACAGCGCAAAATCGATCCATGATTCTTCAGGAGGTGTTTGCTTAATGATCACGATTTCGATCGACCCCATCATTTTTTCCTTCGGACCTTTTACGTTACGCTGGTATAGCCTTATCGTCCTTACGGCAATAGGCGTTGCCACATGGTTAACCGCATACGAAGCTTCAAAAAAAGGGTTTAAAAAGGATGATATCTATGAATTAGCCATGTGGGTCATTCCTGGCGGGTTGATAGGTGCACGTCTCTTCCATGTTCTCGATCATTGGTCAGACCTCTTTGCAGCAAACCCGATCTCGTCCCTGTACATCTGGGAAGGTGGGTTAGCCATTTGGGGAGCGCTGGCAGGCGGATTATTGACAATTGCCATCCTGGCCTGGCGCAAAGGCTGGCGGCTTCCATCCCTGCTGGATGCGGCTGTCCCGGGAGTGGTCCTGGCCCAGGCAATTGGGCGGGTCGCCTGCGTCATCACTGGGGATGCAATGGGAAAGCCGACCACAGGTCCCTTTGGGTTTGCTTATACAAACCCCCATGCCCTGGTTCCTCAATTAGGTGTTTTCTATACACCGATGCCGGTGTATGAGATTATCGTCAACCTGGGTATTTTTGCACTTCTTTGGCAATTACGTAAACGCCGCTGGCCAGATGGAATGTTGTTTCTCGTCTATCTTAGTCTGTACAGCCTGGAACGCTTATTTCTGGGCTTCACCAGTTCCTATAACATCCTTGCCTGGGGATTGACCCAATCGCAAATTATTGCCCTGACTGGATTAGTAATTTCCCTGGCTTTGTTCATTTTGTTGCGCAAGAAGGCTGCAGCTCGATCAGTCTGAGTGGTTGCGACCAAACAACAAGAGAAATTTTGTTCAAGCATTGGAGAAGACCATGAAATTTGAAACTCAAATTATTCATGCCGGACAGCATCCTGACCCGACAACCGGGGCAGTGATGGTACCCATATACCAGACTTCCACCTACAAGCAGGATGGTGTTGGGAAACATCGCGGTTACGAATACTCACGAACCGGCAATCCCACCCGTGCAGCGTTGGAAGCTTGTATCGCCTCTTTGGAGGGCGGACAATACGGTCTGGCTTTTGCCTCGGGCATGGCAGCCACTGATACTGTTCTGCGCCTGCTCGAGCCAGGCGATCACGTTCTGGCCGGGAATGATATCTACGGGGGAACATTTCGATTGTTCGATAAAGAGTATCGCCGCTACGGAATGGAGTTCTCCTATGTGGACACAACCGACACAACCAATGTGGAGGCAGGTTTGCGTGGCAACACTCGCATGGTCTGGCTGGAGACGCCCACCAACCCATTGCTCAACGTGTGCGATATCCAGGCAATTGCTGAGATCGTCCATACCCACAATCCGGATACCCTGCTGGTGGTGGATAATACTTTCGCCACCCCCTATCTGCAACGCCCTTTGGAATTAGGCGCTGATATTGTTGTGCATTCCACGACTAAATACCTGGGTGGGCATTCCGACGTGGTGGGAGGCGCAATCATCACACACCGACCTCCCATCCACGGACGTCTGGCCTTTCTGCAAAACGCTGCCGGAGCCGTACCAGGGCCGATGGATTGCTTCCTGGTTTTACGGGGCATCAAAACCCTGCCAGTGCGTATGGATCGCCACGCCCACAACGCAACTGCAGTAGCCAACTTTCTTGACGGACATCCCAGCGTGGCTCGCTTGTTTTATCCTTTCCATGTTACCCACCCCGGTGTGGATATTGCTCGCAAGCAAATGCGAAACGGCGGGGGAATGGTTTCATTCATCCACAAAGATGGAGCGAAGGCTGCCCAGAACCTGGTCGAGCACACCCAAATCTTTACCCTGGCTGAATCGTTGGGCGGAGCGGAATCATTGATCGAAGTTCCCGCAACGATGACTCACGCCTCCACCGCAAATTCACCTTTGGCTGTTGACCCGGGACTGGTACGTTTATCCGTCGGGCTTGAACACGAGGTTGACCTGATCGCTGATTTGGAGCGTGCCTTTTCTTACTCATCGAACAAAACGGTTGTTTCATCGTAAGAACGGACTCCCTTCCGGGTGACACGCACATGAAGCCAGGACTTGAGCGCCTCGTCTTTTTCGACCAGTGATTTTTCCGAACTCAGTTCACTCAGCCTATAGTTCACCCGCAATGCCCGAGGCGAAATGATAAAACGGGTAATACCTGCAGGGATCATCTGTCTGGCTGACGCCAGTTGGATGATTTCTTCATTTTTGAAACGCGGGAAAACGAGCAATCCAGCCAGATCAGAATACATGTTCGTCAGAGAATCGATAGAATCCAGATGTGTGCGATCCATCCTGGCACATTTTCCAATCCTGTCCATGATAATGTTCAGTATTTCAACTCGACACTGCAAGTCTGAGGTCGGTGCAAAAACAGTATAGACCTCTCCTGTGGGTAAGTGGATTTGAATGACAGAGCGGCCGTCCACACTGTCCGAAAGAAGCCTTTTGCCCCCATCCAATTTAACCATCAGGCCAGGAATATCGCCAAATTGTGCCAGCAACTCATCATGAGTGGCCCCCAGGGCAACCTGGTTCCAGGTTTTTAAATTCAAACCTGGCTCACCTGGCCAAACGACCTGTACCAGAATGTGGGGAATGTCCATCGTTTGAAATGCCCTGGTGCGGTTTGCGCCATCCAACACAACGTAATTACCCTGGGCATCCTGCATGGGGGCAACAATTGGGGGATTGCGCAATATCTTTTCAGCCTTCAACCTTTCTATAAGGGACAGAGTGCGCAACTCATCGCATTTTTCGTGGGGCACCAGTCTATCAACCGGTAGAATACGCAAAGATGGAAAGGTTGGATTTTTAGAGGGTGTGTTCATCCTGGCCTATATCGTTCGGGCAATGAAATCAAGTGCGTCAATTTTTGTCAGCAAACCTACAACGCGTTCGGCGTCGCTCACCAAAACAACCGGTCCAGCAACAAAGGAAGGCAAGGCATCAGACAACAGCATGTGCGCAGGATAGGATGGAGGCGCAGGTTCAAGAATGGAGGCTACTGTTTCGTCTTCGGTGTGATTATGCCCGGCTTCGAGCATGTGCTTTAGCAGGTTTGCTTCGGTGACCATACCCGCCACTTTTCCGTCGGGGTGTAAAACAGGTGTTTGCGAAATATCATTCTTTTTCAACAAAATGATCACATCCGTCATGTGAGCCTCTGACGATACAGAGATCACACCAGGAAAGCTCTTGGATGCCAAAACCTCACCAAGAGTGACCTCATTCCATTTGACTTCCATGAAGCCGTTTTCGTACATCCATTTGTCATCATAGATTTTTGACAGATAACGCGATCCTGAATCAGGAAAAAGTACGACCACAAGCCGATCATAATCAAGGCTTTGAGCATAGCGGAAGGCACCTGCCAGGGTTGCACCGGATGACCCGCCGCAGAAAATTCCTTCTTCCCTGACCAGGCGACGTGCCCATTGGAAAGATTCTTTATCTGTGACCCGGATTACATCATCAATCACAGAAAGGTCCAATGTGCCGGGCAAGAAATCTTCCCCGATTCCTTCCACTTTATAGGGCCTGGCAAGCACATCATCAGGCACTTTGCCGCGCTGCCATGTTTCCAGCAAGATGGAACCGGTGGCGTCCACGCCAATAATGTGTATGTGCGGGTTTCGCTCTTTCAGATAGCGTCCTACCCCGGAGATAGTCCCGCCTGTGCCCATGCTGATGACTACATCTGTCACTTTACCCTGGGTCTGCTCCCAGATTTCAGGACCAGTCGTCGCATAATGGCTGCCTGGATTTTCAGGATTGAAATATTGGTTTGCCAGGATGGCATTAGGCGTTTCAGCTACAATGCGTTTGGCAACACTGTAATACGAACGGGGGTCATCAGGCTCGACTGAAGTTGGCGTGACGACCACTTTGGCGCCGAAAGCGCGCAACAACTGAATTTTCTCCTGGCTCATCTTGTCTGGCAGGACAAAAACCGACTTGTATCCTTTTATAGCGCAGACCATAGCCAAACCGAGGCCGGTGTTCCCGGAGGTGGACTCAACAACAGTTCCACCGGGTCGAAGCCGTTCGCTTCTTTCGGCTTCAGCAATGATATTCATGGCGATGCGATCCTTTACTGAACCACCAGGGTTAAAGAATTCCACCTTTGCATATATCGGGCAAGTTATTTCGTGCCCTACATGATTCAGGCGCACCAGGGGCGTTTTACCGATAACTTGCAATATATTATCGTAAACTCGAAGAGAGTCGGATGTGGGAAGATCGTTTTTTTTCATTTTTCAACTGTACCTTTCGTGAGTTTGTTAGGAATATTCAGGGCTTAAATAAAGGCCGCCCGCACGGGTTTCCGGCGGGCGGTAACTATTTTGGTATGATGAGAAGTTTATGCGTTAATGCTGGCTTCCCGTTCTCCCAGGCCGGAATCAAAAAACCGTGCAGAGGATATCTCGCATGTACAGGAGCAAAAGCAGGTCGGGAAAATGATCATCATGAGGTAATAAGTATTTATCAGTCTTTATTGTTTAATTAGAATTCCCAATTCTTTCGGGTGTAGTAATTTTATCACCTGAGAGTGAACTCGGTAATAGGCAAAATTGCTTACTTTGCGCCTGTTCGGTTGGTAAAGATGGGAAGAACAATCATGAAGACCCATTAAACGAGAAATATGAGATATCTATACGCCAAAGTGCTCATAGAAGAACAGGCAAAGTTACGCTCTACCCCTGAACCAGTATGTCATAAAATCATAGTGCGTTTTTCGATCAAGGAGAAAAATAATGAAAAAGGATTGTCATGTTGAACCAATCAGAAAAACACCAAATCTTGAAGAAATCCAAAATATCAATGAGGTATTTTTGACAGTTTGGGGAATGGGATGTCCTAATTGTGCGGCTCGCGTCCGCAATAGCCTGGTATCGCTCCAGGGCGTTGTAGAAGCCCAGGTTGACCATCAGGCGGGTGTGGCCAAGGTCACTTACAATCCCACGCTCGTTTCAATGCAGGAACTGGCTGATGCAGTTTTCCGCGCTGGTGGTGATGGCCGTCACGAATACCGCGCAGTCCTTACACCTGTTAATTTTGAGGAAACTTCAAATTGATCAAAAGTCTAAGGATCATCCTTATTCTCGCAATCCCTTTCTTCCTTCTGCTGGGGTCAGTGCGCTTGATAACCAGCAACCAATACCTGGCATTCGAATATTGGAAATCAGATTTTCCTCCCGATCCATTTGGTTTTACAGCCTCTCAGCGTTTAACAATTGCCTCGGCAAACTTACGTTTTGTGCGCGATAACCTGACATTAGACGCTCTCTCCAGTCAGGTTTTTGACGGGGACCCTGTTTACAATTCACGTGAATTGAGCCACATGGTGGATGTTCAGAGAGTTTATCAATCTGTGTGGCGTGGATGGCAGGCGATCGTACTACTCATCTTGTTGACCAGTTTTCTCCTTTTGCGCTTCTCAGATCGTATCACCCTGCTCTCTTCTTTTCAGACAGGGGGCCTTTTAACCAGTGGTCTGATCTTTATGTTGGGTTTGCTAGCCGTTGTCGCCTGGCAAGTCTGGTTTACGTCTTTTCACCAAATTTTCTTTCAGCCAGGTTCATGGCTTTTTGAATATACGGATACGCTCATCCGGCTATTCCCGGAAAAATTTTGGTTTGACTCAGCCTTGACCTTGCTCAGTATCAGTTTCTTAGAAGGATTACTGCTGGCTTTTATAGGATGGCGTTGGAGACTTTCCATTAATCTGAAATAATAAGGAAGAGTTATGTATCTTCCATATACTTAATTTTGTGGACAACTCTTATTCGCGAAATAGCCTGATTTTTTCTAAATAAGACCTTAGTTTTAAAGCTAACTTCAAAACAATGATTCAACAAGAGGTAAATCAATGTCCAAAACATTACGTATGACCCGCAAACAAGCCCACCAACGACAGATGCGAATTCGCAAGACGATTTTTTCAGTCCTTATCGTAAGTGTACTCGGACTGGCCGGTTATTTTCTCGTTTCTGCTTTTTTTCGCCCACCACCTCCTGTCATGGCTGGTAATGTGATTGACATTGCAGCAGACATGAGTGGTTTCGACCAAAAAGAGATCCTCGTTAAAGTTGGCGAACCAGTAACCATCCGCCTGACCAGCCTGGATAACTCACATCATACTGATGGTGGGGGCAAGCACCAGTGGGCGGTGGACGAATTGGACCTGAATATCATCACTCAACCTGAGAAATCGAATTACATCACTTTTACGCCCGATAAGCCCGGTGAGTATACATTTTATTGTGACATCTGCTGCGGCGGGCGCGCCAACCCGACAATGAGCGGCAAGTTGATTGTCGAGGGGTAAGCCATGACCACTTCGCACCTGCGTCGCATCGTCATCATTTCCATCCTCGCAGCCATTGGGTTGGGCGCGGTTGCACTGGCAGGTTTCTGGCATCCCAATGCTCCGGCAGAGGCCATGCAGATGTATCTGCCCCAAATAACCCTGCCTGCAGTCTTATTTGCCGCCACAGTGGATGGGATCAATCCCTGTGCATTCACGGTACTGTTGCTATTCATCACGTCCATGCTGGCAACTTTTCAGGCTGGCGAACAGAGTGTCAATGCCATCCGGGGGCGCTTGCTAACCCAGGGCGGAATTTATATAGCCGCCATTTTTCTAACCTATTTGAGCCTGGGAATTGGACTGCTTAAAACGGTTGATCTATTCACCCGTCAGCATCTTCCAGCCCGTTTTGGCGCTTTGGCAGCCATCCTGTTTGGGTTGTGGATGCTCAAAGATTTCTTCATCCCTGATTTCGGCTGGCGTTTGCAGGCTCCAGCTAAAATTGGCAGTATAGCGCGAAATATGGCTCAAAAAGCCACAGTCCCGGCTCTGATAGTTGGTGGATTTCTCATTGGTCTTTGTACTGTCCCTTGCAGCGGTGCGGTTTATCTGGGCGTGCTCAGCCTGTTGGCTCTCCAGCCCACTGCCATGCTAGGTTATAGCTACCTGATGCTCTATAATATCGTCTTTGTTCTGCCCCTGATCATCATCTTGATCGCTGCCTCAGCCCGCCCAACCTTGAATCGTCTCGCACATTGGAATCTGCATCATAAAGAATGGGTGCGCTTAGTCTTGGGAGGCGGAGTTGTTGTAATGGGATTGATCATCCTGGCCACTGTTTAAAATGGTGATCTTCTCTGTATCTTTTAATGGTTCCCCCTGGATCATATGAATACATCAGACCCGTTTTCTAAACCAGATCTGCTAGCAAATGCCATCACCCGACGTCGCTATCAACACCTTGCTCCATTTTATGATTCCATGGAAGCGCTGACTGAGCGTCGCTTTAGTGATTGGCGTCGCCGGTTGTGGTCGTTGGTGAAAGGCAACTATGTATTGGAAGTCGGAATAGGCACGGGTAAGAACATGCCATTCTACCCGACAGGAGTTTTCATCACTGGAATTGATCTGACCCCAGGAATGCTGGACCATGCTCGCACTCGTTTACGGAGGACAGACCTGCAAGACTGGGTGACACTTCAGCTCGGTGATGCCCAGGCGCTGAATTTCCCGGATGCATCGTTTGATATGGCGGTTGCCACGTTTGTTTTTTGCTCGGTGCCAGACCCGGTACTCGGTCTGCGTGAGATGAAACGTGTTGTCAAGCCTGGTGGATGCATATTGTTGCTGGAACACATGCGCTCGCCCAATCCTTTTCTAGGTTTCTTGATGGATATGCTCAATCCGCTGGTAGTACGCATGATGGGCGCCAATATCAATCGACGCACGGTCGAAAATATTCAAAAAGCCGGTTTGGAACTGGAAAGAGTGGAAGACCTGGGAATGGGTGGAGTTTTCAAGCTGATTGTCACCCACGGACCTACCAAAGGTGAGTGATTATGGCAAACAATCGTCTTATCCTGACATTCGAATTGGATTGCGATTCGACCCTTGCTTTGTTGCAAATCTGTTTGCATAAACAAGGCTTTCGTGCGATACATAGTTTTGAATTGGAATCTGCCTGCGCCTCGTTCTCTGACCCAACTTGTCCGCACCACCCTGGTGAGGTCTGTGAGTGTCTTTTGGTTACATTGACCATCTATCGAGATGATATTGGAACCATTCCCATCGTTCTACACGGACATGGCAACAAAACCGAAATATGGAATCTCGAATCCCACCTTCTGCCCCTTGCCCTGGATGATTGTCTGAAATTTACTCGTCTCGAGGGACAAGTGCTCAAGAGAAGACTGTGTTCGACTGAGGTCTCCAACACAAAGGGATCTTTTTCATCCACAGTTGAGGGTGGAAGGTATTAAGGGAATGTCAAAAATAGATATCATCAGTCCGATCGATATAGACCGGTTGTTGTAACAAGCAAGAGAAATTTCATTCTTTACTGCTGCAATAGATTTCAAGATTCCTACCTTTTCCATGATCCCATCCGAAAACAAGAGCAAGATTGAATAAGCAAAAATGCTTATTCTGAAATAAGGGTATATGCGCTTTTCTGGGAGGAGCATAAGGGATAGACTGATATGAGTATGATACTCACGACACCCCTTCTTACGTTTGATCAGACCTGTGAGCAGGTACAGGAAATAGTTGCCGCACGACTGCAAGCTGCAGGCCTGCAAGTGATGCGCACATTTGACCTGCAAAGTACACAGGCTTTTGTGGATGGTTGTCCATGCCAGCATCACGGGACTGATGTGTGTAATTGTCAGATGGTGGTGATGTTGGTCTACGGCGCAGGCGAGCAACCATTGACTCTCATCCTGCATGGCTACGACATGCACACCTGTCTCTCGCTGGCAGGTATTGGGGTGGCAGGCGATTTCATCCAAAATATTCTTAACCCGGAGACTGAATGACAACAACTGCAAGTGGGTCCTCGTTTTTAAGCCGCAACTGGTTCTGGTTGTTTGTATCAATTTCCGGGGTGTACGTCATTCTGCCATTCCTGGCCCCAGTATTCATGGCACTTGGATGGAATGGCATGGGGCGGGTGATTTACTTCATCTACTCCTTCCTTTGCCACCAACTCCCGCAACGGTCGTATTTTTTGTTTGGCCAACACTTCACTTATCCGCTGGCACAAATTCAACAGGTTACGGGAGTTTCTGACCCTAATAATTTTTTTGCCTTACGAAGTTTTATTGGAAATCCAGAAATGGGCTGGAAGGTTGCCTGGTCCGACCGGATGATCTCGATGTTCACCAGCATCCCGTTGTTTGCACTGGTGTGGTATCCGCTTCGACGGTGGATCAAAGCATTGCCCTGGTGGGTATTTATTCTGATGATCTTACCGGTGGCGCTGGACGGAACGACGCATTTTATCAGCGACTTTAATGGAATCGGCCAGGGATTTCGGGATACCAACCTTTGGTTAGCAACTCTGACAAAGGGTGTTTTCTCTCCCGCTTTTTACGCTGGGGATGCCTGGGGTTCATTCAATTCAATCACCCGCCTGCTGACAGGCATTTTATTTGGAATGGGAATTGTTTGGTTCGGGTTCCCATATCTGGAAGAACAATTTTGAGTGGAGGCTAATCATGCGCCAATTATTATTACTACTGGTTTTGGGGTTAACCATCCTCCCGTTGACAGCCTGCCAGAACGCACCAGCAGAAATCAAAGGGCAGGAAGTGCAGGCGACTGACGGTGTTTATTATAATGGTACGCCTGATGATCTGAATGCCATGTTGAAAAATAAGGATTTCATCCTGGTCAACGTCCATATCCCGCTGGATGGGGATATCCCTGGAACAGATTTATCCATCCCGTATGACACGATTGCTGAAAACTTGTCACAACTGCCTGCCGATAAAACTGCAAAAATTTTTCTATATTGCCGCAGCGGACACATGTCCACCATTGCAGCAGAGACACTTGTAAGCCTGGGTTATACCAATGTCTGGAGTCTGGATGGCGGTATGGCAGCCTGGGAAGCAGCTGGATTGCCTACCCAAAAATAATGGATAGAAAATTATTGATGACCAGGGATTTTGTTTGGCGCTGGTTATTATCCTGGCAAAAATATGCCCACATTAACTTAACCGAGAAGAACATCACACTTGGTTTTTAGAAACGCTCTGGTATTTTTTTTATTGCAAAGTTTAGCCCGATTAATGGTAAATGCAACACCGTTCAAATCATAAATTTTTTATATAGCAACCTGGGAGATTGGACAATGACTATGGAAACAAGCAATTTGAATATGGATAAGAACACTGAAGACAAGCTGCCAGAACAGGTGAAACCCACACGACCCCGTCGCAGATTCTCCATCAACCTGCAAAAATACTGGCTCATCATCACTTTGATCACATTTTTAGCCGGATCGTTTGGTGGCTTTGGCTTGGGCAGGTATTCCGTGCATCACGAAATGGAAGTTGCAGAACAGAACCAGTCACAAGATATTGCTGCACTGGCTGTCGAGGTGATTCCTCCTGATGGCTACCAACTCCCGGCTAAATTCGGGAATATCGGACCCGAACTGATAGCCGCTGGTGTAATTGATTACACTGCCATCGTAAACCTTTACGAAAAGAATGGACAGCCTCTCACCGAAGAGCAACTTGCCATTCTGTCCCAGGGCAGCGATCAGCCGATTATTATCAATTCACAAAATGCCTATTTCCTGCTAAATCTGTTCTGGGCTTTTGGACTGGCGAATGCCAACCCAATCCTTACAGAAGGACCAATTTCACAACAAGGGCAGGGAGATGTTACCCGCTTTGCTTCGACAGGCGGTTGGGGCCTGGGGACAAAACCTATCAACGAGTTGTTTGCCAGCACGGCGATTGTCACGCTGAAGGTTGACCAACAGGCACTCGTGGAAAAGGTCGCGGCGCTGATCTACCGCCCGTGTTGTGACAATCCGACCCTCTTCCCGGATTGCAACCATGGTATGGCCATGTTGGGCCTGTTGGAGTTAATGGCTGCTCAAGATGCCAATGAAGATGAAATGCTGGAGGCTGCCAAATATATCAATGCTTTCTGGTATCCCCAACAAGCGTATGAAACTGCGCTTTATCTTAAGTATACACAGGATATAAATTTTTCCAGTGCTAAACCGCAGTCTGTTATAGGGAAACAACTTTTCTCCGGCTCCGGCTTTGCCACGGTGCACCAGTGGCTGCAAAGCAACGGAAAGTTGGAACAAGCCCCCGGTGGAGCAAACGGTTGCAGTAATTAGCAAAGGATACGACCTTGTCACTTGCACATCGAAATCTCTTCCAGGATAAAACCCGTCTTTTATTGAGTGTAGCTGGTGTGGCGCTGGCTGTCATGCTAATCTTGATCTTGTCCGGCTTCCTGGCCGGGATGAATCACCAGATTACTTCGTATCTGAATAACTCACCCGGTTCGGTCATGGTAACCCAAAAAGGGGTCGTTAACATGCTGGGTGCGACCTCGCTGTTGCCTCCTGGGGCAGATGTGCAAGTCGAGGCGGAGCAGGGGGTCGAACAGGTCATCCCCATTCTTTCACAGTTTGTTATCCTCGATCTTCATGATAAGAAATTACCCGCCTATATGATCGGGTACGATCCTGGACAAGGAGGGGGTCCGTGGCGCATCCGGGCAGGGCGCGAACCCCAGACCGACGACGAGATGGTTTTTGACTGGGTACTTGCCGGGCGGCATGATCTATCCCTTGGAGATAGTCTCGACCTGATGGGACAAACCTTCAAAATCGTTGGTCTCACAGACGGAACAACCTCCTGGATGACCAGTTTTTTCTTCATCACCAGGAAAGCTGCCGAGAATTTGCTACGCACACCTGGCGCGGTTAGTTTCTTGCTGATAACCCCGGTTGAAGGAACGAACTCCGAGGATCTCATCCGTCGACTCGATGACTTGCCGGGTATCAATGCCCTGACGAAGGCCAGGATGGCAGCCAACGATCTCGAGTTGTTCGCCAACATATTCTCAATGCCGTTGAGGCTGATGGTCGCAATTGCCTTTCTGGTCGGGACGATGATCGTCGGATTGGTGATCTACACGGCCACTGTCGAGAGGCAGCGTGAGTACGGTGTGCTGAAAGCCATCGGCGCACCTAATCGTGTGCTTTACAGGGTCGTGACAACCCAGGCTCTGTTCGCCTCCCTGGCCGGATCGCTTGTTGGGATCCTGCTGGCGTATGGCTTGGCTGGATGGATCATGGGAGCCCGTCCGCAATTCTTGATCGTTCTTGATCCAGCGGATATGCTTTGGGCATTGTTGTCTGGGCTGGGAATGGCGCTGGCAGCAGCACTCTTTCCAGCACGTATGATAGCCGGGTTGGCTCCGGCGGAGGTATTCCGCAAATGATCCTTCTGGCTTTCCACAACTTGTTCCAAAACAAAACCCGCCTGGTGATTTCGGTCGGAGGCGTGGCATTGGCACTACTGCTGATCCTTTCACTGGACGCAATTTTCGCAGGTGTAGAGCACCAGATCACAGCCTACATTGACAACAGCGGGGCGGATATCTTTGTGGCGCAGAAAGATGTCCGTAATATGCATATGGCTGCTTCCGCTATTCCCGCATCGATCATAGACCAGGTAAAAGCTATCGAAGGCGTCGAGATTGTCACCCCGATCCTGTATGTGTCGAATATGGTAGTTACAGGCGACAAACGCAACCTGGCTTATATCATCGGTCTGACAGAAAATTCTCCGATAGGTGGGGTTTGGAATCTCGCTTCTGGGCGCGGTCAACCGGGAAAAAGTGAAACAATTATTGATCGTAGCATAGCCGAAATGTCTGACGTGGAATTGGGGGATACGGTCGAGATCCTCGGACAACGTTTTACGGTTGTTGGCTTTTCAAATGAAACCGCAAATATCGTCAACTCAATTGCCTTCATTTCGCTGGATGATTTTCAAGCGCTGCGCGGCAGCCCAGATGTAGTTTCCTTCCTGCTGATTAAGACCCATAGTGGCTTGTCAGCAGATGCAGTGGCAGCCCTGCTCGAATCAAAAATAGATGGTGTGACCGCCCTGTCGCGCACAGCTTTTTCAAGCCAGGAACGGCGCGTTGTCAAGGATATGAGCACTGATGTGATCACCATCATGAACTTGATCGGTTTTCTGATCGGCCTGGCAGTGATGGCATTGATGGTTTACACGGCCATCCTGTCACGCCGCAAAGAATTCGGCGTGCTTAAGGCGCTCGGGGCACGCAACGGACAACTTTACCAGGTAGTATTAGCCCAGGCATTCATGAGCGTTGTGCTGGGATTCGGTCTGGGGGTTGTTTTTGTATTGCTTTTATCTGGAATTATCCCGCGTCTGGGTTTGCCACTTTCACTTGAGATCAGACCAATTTCGTTGCTAAAGGTAGGCGGAACTTCGTTAATCATCGCTGCGCTTTCAGCTATTTTGCCCATTCGTCAAATTTCCGGCTTCGACCCGGCTATGGTTTTTCGAGGGACATAAAATGACAGACACAACTTTGAATGTGGATCACGTCACAAAGCGGTACGGTTCCAGCTCAACCGAAGTCACCGCCGTAAAAGATGTTTCTTTGAGCGTCAAACCTGGCGAGATCGTCCTGATCATGGGGCCATCGGGATCGGGCAAGACCACCCTGTTATCGATGCTGGGAGCGCTACTTAAACCGACCGAGGGCGAGATCCATCTGAACGGCACCATCATCAGCGCCCTTTCTGAAAAACACCTGCCAGATATCCGCCTGAAACAATTCGGTTTTATCTTTCAGGATTTTAACCTGCTCTCGGCATTGACCGCATTGGAGAACGTTTCCATTGTGGCAGAATTGGCCGGGATGAAAGGCGTTGCGGCGCGTAAGAAGTCGGCAGAACTTCTTGCTGATCTTGGGCTGGCAGGACGGTTAAACTTTCTGCCCGAAAAACTTTCCGGAGGCGAGAAGCAGCGTGTGGCAATCGCCCGCGCACTTATCAATAACCCGACTCTGATCCTGGCAGACGAGCCAACCGCCAATCTGGATTCCAAGATCGGTCACGAGATCATGCGCCTGCTGCGACAGATCGCCAAAGAACAGAATCGGAGTGTGGTCATCGTTTCGCACGACCAGCGTATCAAAGACATTGCTGACCATGTCCTTTGGTTGGAAGACGGCCAGTTCAAAGAAATCGTCAGCATGGCGATAGACCCGGTTTGCGGGATGTCAGTGGAGCGGGAGAAGGCCTTTCATCTCTCATTGAACGGCATGGATTATTATTTCTGCGCCAAAGGTTGCCGGGATGAGTTCGCCGCTGATGCAGAAAAGTACCAGCAAACAAATGAAGCTTCGTTTTGACATTACATGTTCATTATGGTGAGCCAAAGGAGGGCTGTTCTGCCATGAGATTTCTGTTCAAACAAACCAGGTAGTCTAACGGGCAGGAATGCTTACTGGAGAATAGGTCTTTTTGCGCTTTGCATGGGTCATGGGATTGTCTATACTCAAAAAAGACAGGTTGAAGAAAGGAAATGAAAAAATGGGACATGATGAACAGGCACGGTTTTCGACAGAATGGGTCATCAGCCTGTGTCCCGATCCACATTATCAGGCAGCTATCCGCCGTATCCTTGTTCCGGTTGAAAATGCGAACACTGGTTTAGAGGAGTAGGGCGCGGTGGAACTTAATCAACGCCAGGATGTTCTTCAAAGTTTACGTTCAGCAGCAGGGTATCTGAATGATGTTATTGAAATGATCACGGCCGGAGCACCCTGCGACCAAGTTTTGCGCCAATCCTTCGCTGTCCAGGCTACCTTGCGGAATGCAAGCATACGCATGCTCGTTTATCAGGCTCAATACAGTGGAACCGTCATTGTGGAAAGTTCATGTCCCGAAGAAATCAAGTCTGAACTCAAGCGGCTAAGCGAACTTTACTTAATTCTGATCCAATACTCTAATAAAAGTGAGGATAATATCTCATGACTGAAACCAAAATCTCTCTTTCTTTGCCCATCTCGGGCATGACCTGCGCCTCGTGCGTCTCGCATGTGGAGGATGCGCTCAAGGAGCTGCCAGGTGTCTCCAATGTGGTTGTCAACCTGGCTACCAACAAAGCCAGTCTGGCTTACGACCCTGTCCGTGTAAAGTTGACTGATATGCAGCGAACTGTTGAAAACGCCGGCTACGCAATATCCATCTCTGAGGTAACACTGGATGTAGTTGGTATGACCTGCGCATCCTGTGTAGCGCATGTCGAAGATGCACTCAAAGAATTACCCGGGGTAACCAGCGCAGTGGTCAACCTGGGGTTAAATACAGCCCGGGTTGCCTATATTCCTGGTGTGATTTCGGTCAGTGCAATGAAACGCGCCGTTCGAGAGGTTGGCTATGATGCCCAGGAACGCAGCGAAGGGGCGGATGCTCTCGACCGGGAGCGCCAGGCACGTGAGGAAGAGATCAAACGCCAGGGACGCAACCTGCTCATCGCCGGGATCATCGGTATGATCGTCATGGTTGGCACGTTTTACGACATGTTCGGCTCGCTCCAGGCCTTTATTCCCAAATTTCTTTCTTACAAATGGGTGATTGGCCTTTTAACCACACCCATTGTGTTGGGACCAGGCAGACAATTCTTCATTAACTCGTGGCGTGGCCTCAAGCATGGCGTCACCGACATGAACCTGCTCTATGCCACCGGTATCGGCGCGGCTTATGGTATCGCGGTGATCAACACTCTCTTCCCAAACGCAGGTTTCGGCGGTGAGGGAGCAACCTTCTTCGAGAGCGCAGCCTTGCTAACGACCTTCATCATCCTGGGCCGCTGGCTGGAAGCGTTGACGCGCGGTCGGACCTCAGAGTCGATTCGCAAATTGATGAAGCTCCAACCCAAGGTCGCGCGCGTTATGCGGAATGGTCAAGAAGAGGAGATTCCTGCTGATGAAGTGGAAATTGGAGATTTGATCCTCGTCCGGCCCGGTGAAAGTATTCCCGTGGACGGTATCGTCACGGAGGGTTACTCGGCAGTGGACGAATCCATGCTGACCGGCGAAAGTTTGCCGGTTGAGAAGAAAACGGGCGATAATATCATTGGCGGTACGATCAACAAGACAGGCGCCTTCAAATTCACAGCATCCCGTGTGGGCAAGGATACCGCCCTGGCTCAGATTATCAAGCTGGTTGAAGATGCCCAAGCCAGCAAAGCTCCTATTCAAAAACTGGCTGACTGGGTGGCCGGGAATTTTATCCTGGGTGTTCACTTGCTGGCAGTGGTGGTATTCATTTTCTGGTTTTTCTTTGGGTATCAGATGTTCTTCGACCCAAATTCCAGTTTCATCCTATCGCCATACAAACTGGGTGAGATCGGGGTTTTCGGTTTTTCGTTGCTTCTCTCGGTGACTGTGTTAGTTGTTTCGTGTCCCTGCGCGGTGGGTTTGGCAACGCCCAGCGCCATGATGGCCGGAACCGGCAAAGCCGCTGAATTCGGTGTTCTGTTCAAAGGTGCTGAAGCTCTCGAGAACGCCAGCCATTTGCAAACGATTGTATTCGACAAGACCGGTACTCTGACCAAAGGCGAGCCTTCGGTCACAGATGTGATCGCTTTAGCGAACCAGGAAGCAGATGTACTGCGGCTGGCAGCCATCGCTGAGAAGAACAGTGAACATCCCCTCGGGGAGGCCATCGTCCGCGGCGCTCAAGATCGTAACCTAAAAGTGGTTGACCCCACCTCCTTCAACTCTATTCCAGGACACGGTATCGAAGCCCGTGTGGAAAACCGCGATGTTCTAATGGGTAACCGCAAACTGATGCGCGAACGCAGTGTCGATTTTGCCAGTCTGATGAGTAAAGCTGAAAAGCTGGAAATGGAAGGCAAAACAGTGATGTTCCTGGCAATTGATGGTCAACCCGCTGGGTTGATCGCCGTAGCAGATACATTGAAAGAACATACCGCTGAAGCGATCCAGCGTCTGCACAAGATGGGCGTCGAGACAGTCATGATCACCGGCGACAACCTTCGAACGGCAGAGGCCATCGCCCGCCAGGTCGGGATTGACCGAGTGCTGGCCGAGGTGCTACCCCAGGACAAAGCCGAGGAAGTCAAGAAATTACAGGCACAAGGCAGGAAGGTCGCCATGGTGGGTGATGGTGTAAATGACGCCCCGGCCTTAGCCCAGGCTGAGGTGGGCATGGCGATTGGTTCCGGGACAGACGTGGCCAAAGAAACCGGCGACATCATCTTGATCAAAGATGACATCCGCGATGTTGTGACAGCTCTCGAAGTGGCCCACGCCACGATGCGCAAGGTCAAGCAAAACCTGTTCTGGGCATTCGTTTACAATACGCTGGGCATCCCGTTAGCTGCCGGGCTGTTCTACCCCTTTGCTTCTCTGGTCATCAGCCCCGAACTAGCTGGCTTGATGATGGCAGTAAGCTCCATCTCGGTAACACTCAATACCCTGTTGTTGAAAGGGTTCAAACCCTCGCTTTGGAGTGGACGCGGGCAAAACCTCTCCACCACGGTGCAACTTAAGACCGCTCAAGCATCCACAGGCAATGATTGACAGGAAAGGAGAAAATTAATTATGGAACATGAACAGGTTGAAAAAGAGGTCGCTCGCCTTAGTGTGCGAATTTACATCCCCATTGCTCTAGGAGCAGCAGTGTTGTTCTTGTTGGCAGCCAGCCTGACAGGAGACTACCCTCTGGTTGCACGTATCGGCGGTACGGTTTGGGTAGGGCTGCTTGGACTGATCGTCTCCATGCCAGTAGTCATTTCGCGGGTCAAAAAACAATTTCAGTCTGTCCTGCTCGAAAAGTGAGATGACCTTGAAAGGAGGTGATCAGAATGGTGAAAGACCCTGTTTGCGGAATGACTATTGATCCCAAGACCGCAGCCGGTAAGTCCGAATACAAAGGCGAGACGTACTACTTCTGCTCGGCTGGCTGCAAGAAATCCTTCGATGCCAAACCGGAAGAATATGCCGGCAAGTCGAAAGAAGGATCCAGCCACGGCTGCTGTTAAGCCGTAATGTTCACTGGATAATTAGGCGGCCTGGGCCTTACCTTTCAGGCCGCCTAATTGTTACACTAAAAATATTTTCGCTGGAGAATTGAACATGAGTAAGACCAGAGTGGTGAAAAAAAAGAAAAGCAATAATCCTGTCAGAAAAAAAGAATGGCCCCTTGTAGTCATTGTAGGTCTGATCGGAGGGTTTTTCCTTGGATATGTAATTGGCCGCGTTGTGCTGGATCCCTACCCCCATCCTTATCACTGGGCTTCGGGATTGGTCGGCAGCCTAATCGGCTTTCTACTCGGATGGGTTTGGTATTGGCGTCGTGGCGATGTGGTCTGATTTCCTCGTCCAGGATGGCAATCTCGCATGAAGGCTGAATCATCAAATACTTCAAGACTGATTCACCGCACAATAATCTGGGCATTGTGTGCGCTTATTCTGGGGGTTCTCTGGATGTACATCTCAAGAGCGCCATCCACTTTAAATATGTCAGTTGGGCCGCCTCCCAGCCCTAAAGAGGGGTTCAGCGCTCCCGATTTCACTCTTGAGCTGTTGGACGGTGGGCAGATCACGCTCTCAGGACTTCGCGGCCAGCCGGTCGTTTTGAATCTGTGGACGACCTGGTGTGGACCTTGCCGCGAGGAAATGCCGGCTATTGAGAAAGTTTATCGCGACTACAAGGATCTGGGGCTGGTTGTGATCGGTCTCAATCTCACCTCGCAAGATTCTGAGGAGTCAGTGGCCGCGTTTGTGCAGGAACTGGGACTGTCCTTTCCGATTGCCCTGGATCGGGACGGATCGGTCAGCAATCGCTACCAGTTGCTTGGATTACCTACGACGTTCTTTATCGACCGGGAAGGTGTGATCAGGTCAATGGTCGTCGGTGGACCAATGAGCGAGGCTTTAATCCAGTCCAAAGTTAAGAATTTACTAAGTGAGAATCCTTAATGTTTCCCTACTTACAGATTGGTCCATTCCTTCTCCAATTGTCCGGCCTGGCCCTATTGGCTGGTCTTTGGTTCGGGATCATTTTAATTGAAAAAGAGTCGCTCAAATTAAATCTCGATTCGACGAGAGTAATCAAATCCTTCTTCTACGGTCTGATCTTCGGGATAGTGGCTGCTCGCATCAGCTTTGTGTTCCAGTACTCGAAAGTTTATCTGGTCGATCCGCTCAGTGCCCTGTCTTTGAACATCAATACCCTTTCGCCAAATTTCGGACTACTTGCCGGATTAAGTTTCTTTTTTCTATATGCCTTTCGCAAACAACTGCCAATTCGCACGACCCTCGACTCTCTCGCTCCTGGACTGGCTATCTTTATGGTTGCCCTGGGTATTGCGCATATCTTGAGTGGCAACGCTTACGGTGGACCGACCCGCCTGCCCTGGGCGATTTATCTATGGTCGGATTACCGTCACCCGTCCCAGATCTATGAGACGGTGGCAGCTCTTGGGATCCTTCTGGTCACACTGCGCAAGCCGCTCGGCAATCCAGGTGCAGGGCTGAACTTTCTTCTGGTGGTTGCGCTCTCGGCTGCCGCACGCATATTTCTGGAGGCCTTTCGTGGTGACAGTTTAATCTGGAACGGCGGTGTTCGCGCTGCGCAGCTAATCGGATTGGTCATTCTTGCCGCTACTATTGTACTTTTCAAAAAATGGGGAGAAGCATCGGAATGATGAACAGGTTCGGTAGTTTTATCAAGTTTGTTGGGCTGTCCGGGCAAATCATCAATCAACCCGCAATACCTGTTAGGGTTAATTTTTACATCCACATGTAATTTGCGTCTATATAACAGATTATTGGTCGTTTATTAAATCCTTCAAGATATATTTCCTGGCACATTTACGATTGGGAATCAGAGGCAAGATGAGGAATAAGCAACCGGAAGACATTTCAGTTGAAGAACTGCGCCGTCTTTTGATGAATACACATAGGACGTCACGTCGAAACCGTATGGAATTCTTCCGCTATACCGGACGAATTCAACGAGATCCAAAAGAAAGCTATATTCTGAAGGGCAATGTTGAACTGTCTGAGAAATCCAATGGCGTCCATATAAGGGATTCCCGTCACACCTGGTTGAACCGCATCTTGACCGGTTTGGAAGCTCTATCCATCCTGATGTTATTCGGATTGGTTCTGAACGGTGCATCGGTTTTAAAAAGGTTGAACCAGGAAGTGGCTGCATCCTTCCAACAACCCACTTTCGAACCAACACCTCTGATTTCAGCCATTGTACTGCCGGAAGGTCATACGCCACCCAATGCACCAGGGGGAGCCCAGCCCAACGAAGCGGAAATTCCCGAGTATCTGAGACCGTTGGCGCAATCGCTGGCAAACATCCCTATTTCCACACCAGGTAGTCAGCAGGCGGTCCGCATCCAGATCCCTGCTCTTGATATAGATTCTCCCGTCGTGCAAGGAGACGGCTGGGAACAGCTCAAGCTAGGTGTCGCCCAGCACGCTGGAACACCAAAT
The DNA here is from genome assembly GCA_001796335.1 of Chloroflexi bacterium GWB2_49_20. Taxonomy (GTDB): domain Bacteria; phylum Chloroflexota; class Anaerolineae; order Anaerolineales; family Villigracilaceae; genus UBA12087. The sequence goes on from MGMF01000021.1 coordinate 351,606, forward strand.
CCTGGTGAGAATGGAAATATCGTTCTTTCCGGTCATAACGATGTTTACGGCGAGGTCTTCCGATATCTGGACAGGCTCATGCCCGGAGACATTGTCATTTTGTTTACATTTCAACGTCAATATACCTACGTGATAACCGGGACACAGATTGTGGAGCCAACCCAGATCGAAGTAATGAATCCTACTCCCCGCCCAACGCTGACCCTCATCTCGTGCTACCCGTACCTGGTGGATAACCGCCGGATTGTAGTTTCAGCTGTTTTGCAAACCCCTTAGAAGTTTTGAGAAAATAAACCGTGGAGATTAAATACCGAGAAAACTGGGTGTCGTTTTTAGATAATCAAGAAAAAAAATGAAGATGGTGTTTAAAATATTATAGGTTTTGATCATCCTATTCGAAGGCAGTAAATTTTTTGATAGGTAATCGATATATTTAGAAATTTCCAAGACAGATTTGCATCGTCGGGATTGAGCAGGTGCGCTGAAAGATAATATCAACCCGCCGCGCAGTCATCATGGCTCGTAGAGAGAATAATATTTGCATCAAACGCCTCATGCAGTTTTAGGATGCATTGTTGATAATCAGTCAATTCAAATCGTTAAGAGAATCAAGAACATCATCGCAAAGCTGTCTCCCAATTCCTGCAGTGCTCAATAAAGAGGAAATGACAAATACTTCTGATTAAGAAAACTGCAATTATTATTTGAGGGAAGTTCTACCGGAGATTAAGTTGTTATATACATCTTGCCTGCTCAACAATCGAGCTGCTAAATAGATTAATAAGCAAGTCTGAAAATTGCTGCCAAAATCGTTTTGGGTTCTAAATTTTGGATGCTCAAGCCTAAGGGAGATAGCTTCAGCCAGAAGAGTCTCGATTCTGGTTTTTGATCTGTTCGATGATTTTTGCGTAACTTAACCTATCCAGTTCTTTTTTATAGATAGTTGCTTGCGAGAAAAATGGAAACACCAACCAGATGATGCCAAGTCCAGCCAGGGGTCCTGTGATAAGGCGCATCCAGGAGTTAAAAGAACCGAGTGCATCACCCGCGTAGAATGAAGCTGGAAAGATGCTATTCGTCAATGTTGCCAGCCAGAGATTGTTATCTCGGAAACCCAGACCAATACCAGCGAAGTCACTGATCATATGCGTGCCACCATCCAGAACAATGGGGAGCAGGAAGAGCATGAACCCCCACCACGGTAAAGGCTTCACCTTACGGCGGAATGGTATCCACAAAACCGCAAATATCCACACACTTGTATAGAATGAAATCATGCGATCCGACCAGGCCATCTTCCAACCCATGTCTGGGTTTCCGATGAAATTTCGCAGGATTGTTGGATTAATCGTATTCTGCCAGGCAGCCTGAATCTCGGTAAGCGAATACATGGACTTTTGCCCATAAAAAAAGAAGGAACGTTCTGGCAATTGGTGGCAGAAAATAGAGTAGATAGCGTATAACATTCTGCCCGCTCCACTCCAGCCAATATGCATAAAGATGGGAGCCAGCCAGGGCAGCCCAACCCAAAGGCCATAGACAGTTAAGAAGATTTCCAACCAATGGCCTGCTACCCAGTCCATTAAGGATTTTTTAGATTCATGCCGAACGACCACTTTTTCAGTAGACATAGAACTCCTTATCTTGGTAAGACAGGCTGACCTTCATTGTTCAAATTTCATCTTAAGAACTAGACCAATAATATCGGAATTATAAGTAGATTTCCTCGCTTCTACCAGCGCCATTTTACGCGGGATATATTGGCAATTTAGCTTATATTTCAGCAAGCAACCGGATTTCCAAGCCTACGTTGGGAGACGATCGTATTTGCATCTGACCGATGACCCAGGGTGTTTAATAGTGAAAGCCAACTTCGCACTATGTTACCAGGTAAAAAGGAACCCATCCGGGTTACTTTACCTTTTCAATAGATAAGATCGTGTGGAGTTATGCAAGGTATACTGATAAAACTTAAAATTTGCGATAATATATCTTTATAGAATCTTTATATCCCCTTGTTCAGAATTAATCACCTACTTGCCAGAACTTTGCCACAAGCGAATTGTTCCGGCTTTCTCATCACGACCGCAAGAACTCTTCAAGCTGCAACCCTGACAGACATCCCCACAATTGGAATATGCCTGGATATATCCTCCGAGCCGTAGGTGTTCCAGCATCGCGTCCACCATTTGGGGTGACGTACCCAGTCTCACAGCCAGTGTACCAGTTTCAAGTGTACCACCGGCGCGAATTTCAGCCATAAGTTGTTCTAACATCATGAGAGCCTCAAAAGAACTGCAAGATGATATACGCTGATTCCGGCAATGAAAGATAATGTCAACATCATAACTATATTAAGCAGCGTCCAGCGCCACGAGCCGGTCTCCTGGCGAATGACCGCCACCGTCGCCATACAGGGAATGAAGAGCATGGTCACTACCAGGAAGGACAATGCCGATGCGGTGGAGTAGGAAGCTGTCAGCATCTGGGTCAATCCGCCCTGTGGGCTGCTGCCAAACAGTACACCCAGCGCGGCAATGGCATTTTCCTTGGCTGGAAAGCTGGCGATCAGCGCCACAGTCAGGCGCCAGTCCATCCCCATCAGCTTTCCGATTGGCTCGATCAATTTCCCAAATTGAGCCAAATAACTGGTGTTCAGTTCGCCTCCAGGCAATACGGATAGCGCCCAAATAACCAGGGCCATTGCAAGAATTTTCGTGCCGGCTTTCTTTGTAAACGACATGGATCGCTGCCAGACCAGCAAACCAATCGTGCGTGCGTTGGGTAAGTGATAAAGAGGCATTTCCATGATAAAGGCTGACCGTTGTCCCTTGAAAATGATTTTGCTTAGCAGAGTTCCACTAAGCACTAGCATGAACATGGAAAGCAATACCAATCCCCAGGAGACATATAGTGCATTAGATCCAAAAAAGGCTGGCGCCAGGAACGCCACCACCGCCAGGCGGGCTGTACAAGGTACGAGAGGAGCAATCAGAATGGTCAGCAAACGCCCCGGCCGAGAGTCGACTACGCGGGTGCCCATGATTGATGGTACATTGCAGCCAAATCCCAAGAACAACGGCAGAAATGACTTGCCGTGCAATCCCATCAAATGCATCAAATTGTCCATCACATAAGCGGCTCGAGCCATATACCCGACGTCTTCAAGAAACGCAAAGGTGGCAAAGAATATGACCATGATCGGCAGGAATGTGATCACCGCTCCTACACCGCCCAGCAAGCCATTCGCCACAAGGCCTGACAGCCAGGCTGGAGTCCCCGCCAGGGCCAAGCGCGCCAGCGTTGCCAGTCGAGCTACCACCTCCACGCTCAACCAGTTCTGGACCGGCGCCCCGATCTTGAAGGTAATCCAAAACACCAACCCCAGAATTCCCGCCAGGATCAACAGTCCCCAAATGGGATGTGCCGCCCAGCGGTCCAGCCGCTCGGTCAGACTGATCTGTCCCATTTTCGGGCGTTCCACAGCGACTTGGAGGATCTGCCCAATCCATTCATAGCGACCGGATGCGACTGCAAGAAGCGCATCGTCATGTTGAAGCAGGATCGCCTGGACTGCCTCCCAGTTGCAGGAGGGCAGCGCCGTCTGCATGGTATGGGCGATTTCGGAGTCGCCTTCGAGTAGTTTGAGCGCCACCCATTCAGGCGGGTAAGGCAAAGGAACGTGACTGTCGATTTGGCGGGTTATCTCTTCCATAACCAGGCGATGGTCGGCCCGGACCTCAGGCCGGCACGGAACGACCGGGCATTTCCCGGCCAGGACCTGTTCGATCGCTTCCATCAGTTCGTTAACTCCGGTGGCGCGGGTTGCCGTCATGGGCACGACCGGTACGCCCAGGGCGGATTCCAGGATTTTTGCTGAGACGGAGATGCCCTCCTGATCGGCCACATCCATCATGTTCAGTGCCACCACCAGAGGAACCGGCAGGCAGACCAACTCCGAGACCAGGTACAGGCTGCGCTCCAAGTTGGCTGCGCTGACGATGGCCACGACCAGGCTGGGATTTTCGCGCAAAATGAACTCGCGGGCAATGACCTCCTCCGGCGAGTTGGCCGTCAGACTGTACGTGCCGGGGAGATCCACCATGCGGTATGGATGGCCTTTATAAGCGAAATCCCCCTCCCGCCGTTCAATGGTCTTGCCAGGCCAGTTGCCAACATGCTGGTTTAGGCCTGTTAGTATGTTGAAGAGCGTGGACTTGCCCATATTGGGCTGCCCGGCCAGGGCGATCAAGCGGGCGTCTGCGCCGCCAGTGGCTGGCCGGCGCGAGACCCGGGGGGGAGCGGTATGACAATCGCTCATTCACTCATCCGCTGGACGATGATCTTCTGTGCCTCGCGCCGGCCAAGAGCTACGTGTGTGCCACGCACATTGACCAGCAGTGGACCACGCCCTTGATTCTGCATCATCATGACCCGTACACTGGGCGTGAATCCGAGTGATGTCAAGCGACCGGCAACCTCGCGCATATTTTGAAATGATAAGATGGTGGCCTGTTCGCCTGCCACCAATTCTGCCAATGGGATTTGACTCGTCCTCGTGACCATTTCTTCTCCGATGTAAAGAATTGATATAATCAATAGTGATGTCTATAAAAACTATATGTTATTATATACTAATGTGGGTAATTAGCATAGACTAAGTATCACATATCGACGTGACAGTTATCCTCGATTAAGGAGGCTGGATGGAAGCACTCAAATTATCCCCTACGGTGGAAAATTACCTCTCCCTGATTTACGTGCTGGAACGGGACGACGAGCCGATTGTGGGAGCGCGCCTGGCCGAACTGATCGGTGTAACGCATCCCACAGTTACCAACACACTCAAACGTATTTCACGGGATGGTTTTATCACTATGGATAAAAGTGGCACGCACCTGACCGAGGCGGGTTGGCAAGCAGCGCGCACGGTTATGCGCCGCCACATGCTCACAGAATGGATGATGGTGCGCATGTTGCCCTGGTCGAAATTGCACTTGGAGGCGCACAACCTGGAACATGCCATCTCGGCGGAAGCAGAAGCAGCTTTACTCGAACAACTCGGGCATCCACAGACCTGCCCGCACGGCAATCCTTTACCTGGGTCGGAAGCCGCGGTGGCAAGTTGGGTGCGTTTGACACAAATTCCTCCGGATGCAAAAGTGATCATCCGTCGCGTGCATGAACTGGCGGAGGAAAACCCACAGACGATGGCATTTCTAGAAGAGAAGAGGATTATGCCCGGCGTGCAGGCTACAGTCGTGGAAATTCTAGAGTTTAATGAGACAACTACATTACACGTCGAACAGCATTCAGTAACGCTAGGCTTTGCCGTGGCACGCTATATTTTTGTTGAGCAACAGATATGATCATTTGGGAGTATAAGTCATCAGTGATTGGAAACGGAAAAGATCTTTTAAACAAGACGACTCTGATTTTCCCAGAGTCGTCTTGAGTTAATAAAACCGCGATCCCATTTACGCTGTGATCATTATTCGTCACGATAAGACAGTGAGGCCTTGCCATTCATACCTCCAGTGCTTGTGCAGGAGTCGCTTTTAAACCCTGTGTCGTCGGGGATCCATAGGGTGAGGCTGCCATTTTGCTCTGCTTGTCAAAGATGCTTATTTCCGGATTCACTGGGATTGTTGCCCTGGTTGCTGCACTAATAGAGCATGTGTTTGGCACATTGATGCTCCAGGGTTATCCCGAGGTGGGCAGGTCATTTCCCTTTTGAATGCGCATGGTTGTTTAAGCACATTCTTTCACCTTTTATTTGCAGATGCTCCACAAAAGCGGCAGGTTTGTTCTCCAGGACTGATGGTTTGACCACAATATGCACAAGGGTGGGCATTTAGTGAAGCTCCGCATTTTGGACACCAGACAAACTCAGGCGATGTCGCGGTACCACAATTGGAACAGGAGGGTTCTGATGAATCTGTTCTTGTATTGTGTGTTCGCGCGACCTGCTCTACGGGGTTGGAGGTAAGCGGAATGAGCATACGGACCAAATTACCACCGCACATAGGAATCCTTCTTACTGTAACGGTTTTCCACAATAGGGGCAGGTCATCCAACCGGATTGAGCCTGTTTGCCACAATTGGAGCATGTCCGGGTAGGCAAAGGAGTTGACGAGTTTCCAGGATTGGTCAAACCATTGATCAGCGCAACCGCGCCAAATACCGATAAAACAAGTAAGCCAATTGGAATCAGCCACATCAGTGCCATTCCCAAGAATCCGAATGGGTTCATGTATCCAAAACCACCCATCATTCCTGGACCCATCATACCGCCATAACCACCTATCCAGGATCGCCCCGTCATGAAGATCCCAGGTAAGACCAGTAATAAGATCAGACCTAATACAATTACAACGATCCATCCAGTTTTCGATTTCATCTTGATACCTCCAAAAATTAGGTTGACTTGACTTCACTAAAGGATAACAGTCTTGTATAAAGGTTGTGTAAAGGAAAGACAAACCTTCGGTAAAGACTTTGATATTCACAACCTCGTAACAACAATTTAATAATGCTACTCATTTTTTCAATCTTGTGGCCTCTTACTTGAATTGAAAAGTGTAAAGGTAGCTGACAAGATCCCAGGTCTGCTGGTTGGTGAAAATCGGTCCCCAGGATGGCATACCCGTGCCCATCCCGCCGCGCAGGATTTTGCCTTGCAGGAGGGCAGGTCCAGCTCCCAGCAAGCTGGCCGGGTCGGAAAAGTTGGCCGGATATTTACCAGCCAGAGCATTGATATCCGCGGAGAAAACGCCATCGCCATTACCCGTCTCGCCGTGGCAGGCTGCACAGTTCTGGGCGAACAGGCGTTGCCCTTCAGTCAATCCTTCCGGTGTGGTATTGGATTGCCAGATATAGGCAACCAGTCCCCAAAGATCGGAATTGCTCAGAGTAGCCAGAGCCGGATCCACTTGCACATCCAGGTAGACTTGCGCCGGGGAATGGCTGAGATAGTAATCAGGTAACAGGTAACTGTCAGGCAGAAGAGCGGAGAATATTGCACCGCGTTGGGCATCGGGGATTACAGCCGGTGTCGCGGAGGCCAGGTGGGGGGTGTCGATGTCCAGATTGAGCTTGATATAAAGTGGGGGATTTATAGCCTGCGAAGAAGGCATTTCATTACCCGTAACTTCGATCGTACCGCGCATACGCCAATGGTTGGGACCGCACCAGCGCGTACAATAATAGGTGTAAGTTCCGGGTTTGTCAAAAGCCACAGTAACTTCGGTTATTTTGCCCGGGAGAACATCCACTGCCGGATTGTCGCTTTGTCCGATTGCAAAACCGTGCATCACGTCATCCGATGTCAGCCGCAGATACAGCGGAATACCAGTCTGAGCCTGGATGGTGCCGGGCATCCAGCCGCCGGATTCTGCCATCCGCGCATGGACTTCAACGATATCTTGTGTGTCAACGCTTCGGGCAACAAAAGGGAGAGCGATCACAATCAATAATCCAACGGTGATCAAGAGCCGGCTCAATTGTTCTGAATTTTTCATAACAACAACCCCAACATCGTAAGCGTGACAACTGTGGAGAAGATGATCACCGGTATGGGCGAGATATTTACTTTCGAACCGACTTTCTGAGTCGTGCGTGCCGTCCAAAGCAAACCACCGACCAGTACCCCCGTTTGAAGAGGCAACAGCAGGGAGGTGAGGTATGGTTGCCAACTGATGGCGGCGGTGCCAAACAGGTCCCAACCCCAGCCGAACGGGTCGGATAAGGATGAGAAGATGTAAGCAGCATTGGTCAGGACGAAGGACAGGCTAAAGGCGACCCAAAACATCAGACCAAGTGGGACAATTGCAGTGGCAAAAGCAGTAAAAGATTGCTTGAGAGCCAATGTGGATTTCGTAAGCACTTTCCCGATCCCGACTGCCCCCAGGAATAATGCCGGAAGCAGACCGAAGATGAATGCCAGGAACACCGCAGTGTAACCAAACCAGGATAACGAACCGACTGAATAAGCAGCCAATTTGATCTTCCCCCAGGGGCCGAGCAGTACACCGGCATAGATCATAGCTGCGCCCAGCATGATGAAGGCTTTGAAAGCCTCATCCATCCGTCCAGACGGTTTCGACAGGTCAGCCGAGAAGGGGCGGGTGTTGACGGAAATATTGTCATAAGGGCAGGTGCGCAGGCATTCCATGCACAAACCGCAGTACGTGTTCTTCGTCAGGCCACCAGGAAAAACATCCCATGGGCAGCCATAACCGGCCTCCGAACCGTTGTAACAGGGTTTGTCTTTGCAGGCCAGGCAGACTTGTTTGTTCTTTACACGCAGTTCCATCGGTGCCGCCTGGGCATATAAGCCAATAAACCCGCCCACCGGACAGAGATATCGGCAAAAGGTGCGCCGCTCGAAGACGATGCTCATCCCAATTGCCAGGAATAGCATCGCTGCCAGGACAATGGAGGTCACCTTGGGAGTGGTCAGGATAACGCTGCTGAAGAGCGCCACCAGCGTAAAGGTCAGGTTTTGCAGCCAGATGTTGCGCAGCTTGTTCGGCCAGCGCAGGTTGAACCAGCGCGGCTTTTTCCCTGGTGGGTTCATGATCGCGCCGCGCTGGAGCCACTCCCCTGGCAGAGGGATCGGGCAAACTGAGCACCAACCGCGTCCAAAGAAAGGCACGGCAACCAGGATCAGAACTGCCCACCAGGCGATCCAGACGAATACGATGCCGAAGTTCCGGTTCCCAACCGGCGTCCCAAAGAATCCGGATAGAATGGCGAAAAGAAAGCCGGCCAGCATCACAAACCAGACCAGGAATTGTGGCCAGCGATTCTTGAGCAAGGATTTGACGAACGGGAAACGGGTCAGGTCAGAACGCATCAGGTGACCTGTGCCTTTGGGGGGCTGGGGCGTAAAATTAGAATGGCAAGCGCGGCGAGCACGGTCAGACCGCTGGCCCGCCAGAGCCAGGTGTTCGGTCCCACTTGAAGCTTACCGATCATGAATGGATGCAGCGCGCCGCAAGTGACATTGCAACGGAAGCGAAACGAACCAGGCTTGTCTGCGGTAAAGGTCAGACGGGCAGTCTGACCCGGGTCGGCTGTGACCGAGATGCCGTATTCATCTACATAAAGTCCGTGAACCACATCCGTGCTGATCAGTTCGATGCTGATTATATCGCCAGGGTTTACCTTGAGAATTGCCGGAGAATAGGTGTACTGACTCGCCTCAACCCGAAATGTACGCTGGGTGGGCGCTGTCGCGTGGACTGGCAGGGGCGCAAAAACGATCACCATTCCCGCCAGTACGACAAAGATAGCAAAAAACCACTGCTTCTTGGACAACGCTATTCCTTAGGGCATATTGGATGGACCGTACTGGCTGTACGTTTTATCTACATAGGCCCCGATATCCTGGGAGCTCTTGCCTTCCTTTTGAAGCCGCATCACGTCCTGGGTGATATCCACGCAGATCGAGCAACCCAAAGCATGCGTGTCAAAAGTGATCTTCCCATTGGCGTCAACAGCCTGGACATAGCAGGAGTAATTAGAGGTATGCCCCATCGCTCCGCATCCACAATAACAGGGGATCTGTTTCATGATGTCCGGGTTGGCCGATGCAAACTGGTACGCCTGTTGAACTGAGACCGGTGCAGATTGCACCTCATCCGGCATCTGGTCGAGGGGCATCATGGTTTGTTGGTTTTGCGACTGGCCGGAACATGCAGGCAGAGCTACCAGCAAAAGGATGGAAAATATGGAAAGTAAGAGTAATTTATGGGATTTTGAGACCATCGTTTTTCCTTTTAAAGCAATATCATTCTTCATCAAGCGGATGTTCAATCTCTCCGGCCATGAAACGCTCCGGATCGGATTCAAAAGCTCGCAGGCAGGCCTGTGTACAAAAAAAGACCCGCTCACCGCGGAAAATGGCACTGGGATAACACTCCGGGTCTTTGATCTTACCACCGCAGGTGGTAACTGGATTAATCTCTTGCGAAGTTGGTTTTAGAACCATTTTTCATCACCAATTGGAACCAGATCCAGCCCACAAAGCTCCCTGTCAAAGCGCCGATTACATCCGCCATCCAATGGTTTGCGTGAAAATAGCTGACCAAACCGATCCAGGCGAAAACATAACCCAGGATGCAACCTCCTGCTATCCCGATGTCCACCGGCCAATCCGGGCGGAGTTTGAACTCATAAGGGTGGGCGAATTCAAAGAGGGTATTCATACCAATACCCTCTTTTTCAGACCAGCGCCCCACACTGGGGGCAGTGAGACCAGGCATCATGCAGAGCTGCTCTACACTGTATACAGGTACGCGTGGAAGCCATGTTTTGATGAACAGGTACGGGTACAGGAGAATTTTCATGATGGGTCAAAGCCCAAATCAGAACAGCGATCAGCACAACCGGTAGACCGATTACCAATAACATCGTAATTAATCCAAATCCAAACATGAACAAACCACCAGTCATCATAGTTTTAATCTCCTTTCAAAGATCCTTAACCAATTGAATTTTATGCCAAGTTATCTTCGACCATGAGCGTCATATGGCGGATTTAAATATAGGCAATTTGGCGTATATTATGAAAGTTGACGAATCTGAATTAGGATATTACAATATTCGATAATTATAATATATAAAGGAAGTCAAATGACCGACCCTCAATTGTATAAACTACATGCCAACATCTGCCACACATTGGCTCATCCAAAACGGTTGGAAATAATCGACCAACTGAGCCGAGGGGAAATGTCGGTGACCAAATTAGCAGAAACTTTGGGTATCAGCCAGTCTAACCTGTCACAACATCTGGCGATCATGCGGCAGAAGGGTATCGTAATAACGCGGCGGGAGGGGTTGATTGTTCACTATCGGTTAAGTAATCCCAAGATTACCCAAGCTTGTGACCTGATGCGGCAAGTACTATTGGAACACTTAGAAGCTAATGCCGAATTGACCAGGGGAGAATTGATGAAAAAGGAACCTGTTTTATGACCGCGCTCGAGAAAGCAAGTTATTTATTCATCGTCAACGATTCGCCCTATGGCAACGAACGTTCTTACAATGCCCTACGTCTGGCGATAAACCTTGTAAAACGTCCAGAAGCTCATGTGCAGGTGTTTTTAATGGGTGATGGTGTCAATTGCGCCATCAGCGGGCAGAAGACACCCGAAGGATATTACAATGTCGAGCGGATGCTGAAGTCGCTTGCCCAACGAGGCGAGGTTGCTACTTGAAGGACTTGCACAGAGGCTCGCGGGGTCGAGCCCGAACGATTTATCGAAGGTGTTCAATCGGGCAACATGGATCTGGCTGGCAATTGGTCGGTGGCAGCCGAAAAAGTGTTCGTGTTCTGACAAATATGCAATGAGAATCTTGATGTTCCTCGCCAAACAGTATACCTTCCACCCGTTTGAAAAAACGCTGCCAAGTGCAAAAGACAGCACAGGCCAAGAAGAGGTAACCGATGCAGCTGTGGTATTCGTCCATAGTGAACCCCAGGACGAGCTGGATTCTTCCGGCTTGGAAACCAGGTTCGTAAAGAACGTCAAGTGGATTGCCGGTAAGCGCGGCTTTCGGAATGTCGTGTTGCATTCATTTACACACCTGGCTGAGACCAGCGCATCTCCACAATTCGCTGAAGCATTTTTACAGGGTGCAGCTCAACGATTGCGCAGTACCGGTTATCAGGTGACACTCACACCATTCGGCTGGATGTGTGAATGGAATCTATCCGTATATGGTGAAAGTCTTGCCAAAGTGTACAAATCCTTATAGACCAACACAAACGATTGATCAATTTCGGGTAAGTCTCGAAAGGAGCACAATGTGTGCGGTTGTATATTAATGCAGGCGACGGTGAATCATGACGAGCACCATCACCCGGCTCAATCCGCGCCTGCGCCTATGGCAGGCGGGTGGACCGTCGCAGCGAACAAGATGCTGGTGCTTTAGATTGAGAGGATTTTATGGTCCGGGAGATTAAAATTAAGATCCAGACTGAAACCTGTCAAATCTGCCACCGTTGTCTAGCAGCTGAATCCTGCAAAGTGCGCGCCATCATGCGGATTGATTTTGACGATCTTCCATACATTGATGTCGAACGCTGTTACGACTGCCGTTTTTGCATCCCCGCCTGTCCCTTCGGCGCGGTTCGAACAGTGGGCGATATTCGATTATCGGTAAATGCCGTAAGTTAAAATTGGAGGTAATATCATGTCTGGTAAAACTGTGCTTATACTGGGTGGAGGCATCGGCGGACTCGTCTCCGCCAACGAATTGCGGCGGCTCCTGCCCTCCGAACACCGTATCGTGTTGGTCGAGAAAAATCTCAGACACGCTTTTGCACCCTCCTTCCTGTGGCTGATGACTGGTGACCGCCGACCAGAACAGATCACGCGGGACGTGCGCCAACTCGTTCACCCCGGCGTTGAGGTGATCCTGACTGAAGCGCAGGCGATTGACCTGTCCAATCGCCGTGTGCAGACCAGTGCGCAGGCGCTGAATTACGATTATCTTATCGTCGCCCTCGGAGCGGAACTAGCCCCCGGTGCCATCCCCGGTTTGGCGGAGAGCGCACAGACCTATTTCACATTCGATGGAGCAATGAAATTACGAGATACATTGCAAAACTTCGCTGGTGGAAAGGTGGCTGTGGTCGTAAGCTCCTTGCCCTATAAATGCCCCGGCGCGCCGCACGAAGGCGCTATGCTCATTGCCAATACGCTCTGCAAGCGCGGCTTGAACAACAACACCGAAGTACATTTATTCACGCCGGAGCCTCAGCCCATGCCGGTGGCGGGACCAAATTTGGGTGACGCGGTGAAACAGATGCTCGAAGATCGAGGTGTTGCCTTTCATCCTCTGCACAAACTGAGCCATGTAAATCCTGATGTCGGCGAACTTACCTTCGACGGAAAAGAATCATTCCGTTACAACTTACTGGTCGCCATCCCGCCTCACCGCGGGCCGCACATCGCTCAAGAAGCTGGGTTGACCAATGAGGCTGGCTGGATCCCGGTGGATCGCGCTACCCTCCAGACAAAGCACGAAAATGTGTACGCGATCGGCGACGCGGCAGCCATCTCCATCCCCGGGCGCTGGAAGCCCGACGTGCCTATGATGTTGCCAAAAGCTGGCGTGTTTGCCCATGCCCAAGCAGAGGTAGTTGCGCGCCGCGTCGCCGCTGAGATCGCGGGGACTGGCGAGCGAGCAAATTTTCCTGGCATTGGCTATTGCATGCTGGAGGCAGGCGAAAGTCTGGCAGGATTCGCGTACGGCAATTTTTACGCTGAACCGTCTCCGCAGATCGAACTCCGCAAGATGGGCAAATCCTGGCATTTCGGCAAAGTGCTGTTCGAGCAGTGGTGGTTGTCTCCCTACGGCTTGAAACGCGAGGCGCTGCACATGATTCTGTCGCTTGGCGGCAGGACGCTAGGCATACCGATCATCATTTAATCTACCTTTACGAATTCTTTATCAAATCTTTACATCAGCGTGGGAGAATATAAAGAAACGTAATTGATAATACTTTTGAAAGGAGAACGACTATGTGTGGTTGTATGTTAATGCACGCGGCGATGGATCACGAGGGACACCAGACCTCCACCCAGCCTGCCTCTACGCCGCAAGCCAACGTGACGTCTGCCGTCAGCGGGCAACTATGCGTCGATTGCAGTTTCCCTCTGGGACAGGGTTTTGCTTTTTGCCCCAACTGCGGCATGAACCTCAAAACGTCCGAATGTTCCGCCTGTGGGCAAAAAGTTGATCCTAGTTGGTCTGTGTGCGCCTTTTGCGGATCGCTGCTTAATGAAACGGAAAAACAACCAGCCCATCATTAGGCTGAGGTGTTTTACCAGATAATGAATCTTAAAGGAATGACCGATGAATAAAGTTAATTGGACTGTGGTCGTTGTGACCGTCATCATCGCCCTGTTCGTCTTGATGGTTGGCGCAAGCCTGCTGGGCGGGTGGGGATACGGCAATTACGGATACGGCGGATGGGGAATGATGGGCCCATGGATGATGGGTGGTATGTTCTTCATGTTGCTGATTCCTAGTGGCTTTCTCGTGTTGACCGTGCTGGGTATCGCCTGGCTCGTACGGGCTATCAGCGGCGGGACCAATCCTGCCGCCCCTGCTCATCCTTGTCCATCCTGCGGGCGCGGCGTACAGACCGACTGGCGCAATTGCCCATACTGTGGCGCGCCACTAACTTAGTAATCTGCTTATCCCGGCAAATACGAGCGCAGAGATTTCTCTGCGCTCGCTGCTATTAACTGCACTACTCAGCGATTAGCTTACCACGCAACATCCCCATCTTGCACTGGAAGCCGTACTCTCCGGGCTTTTCCGGGGTAAATTCCAGCGTCACTGGCTGACCTTCAGGTAAAAGCGAACTCTTGTTAAAATCCGGGAAAAGCACTTCCTCGGAGCAAGCTGAACTTTCCTGGCGTGTGAACGTCAGGCGCACCGGACGGCCGGACTTGACCACGATCACATCCGGAGTGTAACCGCCCTTGACAGTTATGGCTACTTCCTGCGCGCCGGTCGCGCTCATGGCAGCGCGCGTCTGCCCCTTGGGAGCGAACCAGAAAAACCAGGCAATGAAAAAACCAAGAGCAATCCCACCCAGGGTGACGATGATTTGTGCGGTTGTCATCGAAAATCTCCTCTCGCAGCTTTTAATTTTTCTCGCAACATCTCCACCGATGGCCAGCCTCTCAGGCCCTCTGGTGTTATGTAAACCCGGCAACTGAGTGAATAGGTATCCCGCTCTTCCGGCCATAAATCCTGGCCATCTGCGAGGAAGGACGGTGAGCCCAGGAATTTTAAACGGGCTGCATCAGTGTCATTTTTGACCTTGATCACTTCCACAAAATCCTCAAGTTGTTCCATTTGTAGGGCGGTTTTTAACTTTTCCAATCCCGTTTGCCAGGAAGGGCAACCATCAAAGTACAATAGTTCGATTTTCATCACACATCTCACTTTACAGAAAATTTCGGCTTGAAGCTGCGCAGACGGTTGGCATTGCCTACCACTGTCACAGATGAGAAGGCCATCGCTGCGCCAGCGATCAACGGATTGAGCAGTATGCCAAAGAAGGGGAACAGCACACCCATCGCCACCGGCAAACCAAGCGCATTGTAGATAAAGGCTCCAAACAGATTTTGTTTGATATTGCCCATCGTGGCCCGGCTGACTTCAATGGCAGTCACAACACCTTTTAAGCTGCCCTTGATCAGGGTGATGTCAGAAGCTTCGATGGCTACATCCGTGCCGGTTCCGATGGCCAGGCCAACATCCGCCTGAGCCAAAGCCGGGGCGTCATTAATTCCATCGCCAACCATTGCCACCAGCTTGCCTTCGGCCTGCAATAAGTGAACATTTTTCGCCTTGTCTTCGGGCAGTACTTCTGCCAACACTCGATCAACGCCCACCTTGCGGGCAATAGCCTGGGCGGTGCGCTGGTTGTCTCCGGTGATCATGACCACTTCGATGCCCATTTTTTGCAAGGCAGAAATGGCTTCGGCGGAGTCTTCCTTGACCGTATCGGCTACAGCCACAATCCCGGCCGCCTGGCCATCCACTGCCATATACATGGGTGTTTTGCCGTCATCGGCCAGGGAGGTTGCTTTTTGTTCGAGATCACCCAGGTTGATCTTTTCACGATTCATCATTTTCAGATTACCAAGCACCACCCGCCTGCCGTCCACGGTAGCGATCACACCGAACCCCGGAACCGCCTCGAAAGCGGATGGTTCGCTCAAGGCGATACCCTTCGCCTTTGCACCTTCGACAATCGCTTCTGCCAGGGGATGTTCGGAAGAACGCTCCACCGAGGCAGCCAGGTGCAAGAGGTCATTTTCCTGCCAGGCAGCAGCTAAAACTGTATCGGTCAATTCGGGCTTGCCCTTGGTGATCGTCCCGGTCTTGTCCAATATCACGATTTTGATCCCCTGAGCAGTTTGCAGGGCTTCGCCGGAGCGGATCAGGATGCCATTTTCCGCACCTTTGCCAATCCCAACCATCAGGCTCATTGGAGTGGCCAGACCCAGGGCGCACGGGCAGGCTATGATCAGGACTGTCACGGCTGTGACCAGGGCGTATACTAACTGCGGTTGCGGACCGAAGTCGAACCAGAGTATGAAGGTCAGTACGGCCAGAATCATTACAACCGGAACAAAGTAGCCAGACACCTTATCAGCCATGCGGGCGATGGGAGCTTTGCTGTTCTGGGCATCCTGCACCATCTTTACAATCTGCGCCAGTGCTGTATCCTTGCCAACTTTGGTGGCGCGGAACTTGAAAGCGCCAGTCTTGTTGAGCGTAGCCCCTATGACCTCGTCACCCGGTCTTTTGGATGCGGGCAGCGACTCTCCGGTCAGCATGGATTCATCCACCGCAGAGCTTCCTTCCAGGATCAGGCCATCCACCGGCACCTTCTCTCCGGGGCGGACCTGCACCACGTCACCCACCAGGACTTCCTCGACCGGGATGTCCAGTTCCTGGCCATTCCTGACCACACGGGCGGTCTTGGCTTGCAGACCCATCAGTTTCTTTATGGCCTCGCTGGTACGGCCTTTGGCACGCAGTTCGAGCGCCTGACCGAGTACCACCAGGGCGATAACCACCGCCACCACATCATAGAACGGCTCAGATGTGCCTTCTGGAAAGATGGATGGAAATAGAATGGCAATGGTGGAATAGAGCCAGGCCGCCGCTGTCCCCAGGGCGATCAGGCTGTTCATATTGGCGGAGCGATGCTTGAGGGCCGCCCATGCACCGGTAAAAAAGTCGCTGCCTGACCAGAACAGCACTGGCAGAGTCAGTAGAGCTGTCATTCCCCATGCCAGGCGCAGGGTCTCCATACTCCAATCACGCACGAAAGGTACGAATTTGGAATAGGCAGTCACCAGAACCGGCAGTGATATGAAAGCTGCAAACCAAAACCGGTTCATCAATCGCCGGTACTCTTTTTCGTGGGCTGCTTGTTGCTTGTCAATTGGCTCTTCACTGGTCGCAGGATTGGGCTTGTACCCCCAGGACTCGATGGCAGTATTAAGATCAGCCAGGGTTGTCTTCTCAGGGAGGTAATCAACCGTGGCTTCCTGGGTGGCAACGTTGACAGAAACGCTTAATACGCCTGGCGTGGCCCGCAATTCGCCTTCGATAAATTTCACACACGATGCGCAACGTAAATTCTGGATGCCAATGCGCGTCTGTGTACCACCAATTTGGTATCCTGCTGAACGGACCAGTTCTGCCAATTTGGTCAGAGTTATCACTTTAGGGTCGTATGTCACCTGGGCAATTCCGGCAGCGCGATTGACCACCACGCGACTCATCCCGGATTGTGCTTTCAGCGAGGATTCAAGCTGTACTGAGTCGCTATTTTTCTTTAACCCCTGGATAGGTATATTAAGTTGTGCCAGCGATAATTCCGGGTTGACGCCGGTTGTGGCAGAAGTAGCCATGGCATAACGATGTGGGTCAGTGTCAAATTTCCCTACACAGTCTTCCGAGCAGAAGTAAAATTTCTGCCCCATATGCTCCCGAGATGCAAAAACAGTATCTGGGTCAATTTCCATTCCGCAGACCGGGTCTTTTTTAGTCATAGGTTCCAACCTTCCTTTTTTGGACATACATAATTTGTGATGTTTACTTCCTTCAGTATACGTCAAAGAAAGATGAGCCGAACAGCGGATTTGTGCCTGTTATGTATAAGTGAAATGGCCTATGCTGCATAGAAAACTTAGGTCATTTTGGCAGGATAGATGAGTCAGGTTTGTCAGCATATCGAAGGAATATCTGGTTACAGTGTTGATATTCCAAAGAATATACACATCTGAGATCAATGCCGCGATTTGCGATTGGATCAATTCATTTGCCCACTTCTCGCTTGTTGGGGCATGGGGGAAGGTTTTCTAGGTGGGGGCCCACTATTCTGCTGCTGCATGCCTGAAAAACAGCCTGTAGTACCACGATCCAAGACACCAGAGCGAAATGGTAAGGATCGTGGCTCCTATGACAACCATTCCTCCCAAAATAACCCCCAACACTGATAGCCCGAAATAGAAGGACAGGGCTGAACCTGTCAGAAAGGTGGTGGAAATGAGGTAGGAAAAGCGCCGCGGCTTTGGCGTGGATGGCAGTGGTGGCGCATGAAATAAATGGCGCACACCGAGGTTGTAAACCAGATCAATAAGCATGGCACTGGGGAATAGAGCCCCACTTAAGGTAACTAGAGCCATTGACCCAATCCAAATAGGCGATTGCAGGACCAATCCGATTACAATCAAGAGGGTACCTGCTGCGGGTGCGAACCGCAGCGGCAAGGCGTAGCAAGCTTTGGCCTCATCATCAAGGTTTCCAAATCCTTGCTTATTTAGATTATTTTTCGTAAACTCACTTAGTTTTGCCATTTTCAAGATCCTCTTTCAGTCTGGAATCGATCATGCACTTCGTCAAATAGCCGCTCATCTGGATCACTTGAGGCTTGCAATCACGCGTTGCAACCTGGCTCTGGCTTCCATGGCAACCTCGTTCATCACAGGCTCTCCTTTGAGAGCTCCGATTATTGATAAAGTCTGTCCGCAGTGCGGGCAGTATTTTCAGTCGTTCCGCCTCATCAATTACTTCTACCTTCAAATCAAGCAGGAATAGACGAAGAGCTGAATGTTCTTCTTCTGTCAGCGCTTCATCTAAATATAAGCAGGTATCTACTCATACTACAACAAACACCCCCCAGCCACCTCCATCAACCGGGGGGTGTTAATCTCCGCCACTTAGGGGAAGGCCCAATAGGCAGAAATGCTTATGGAAACAACCAAAACAGCTTGTCTTTTGGATAAGCCATTTTGAGGGAGCAATTTAGTGATGAGGCGCGTATTTGTCCGCTTTGCCGAGATACTTCTCAAGTTCTTTGTCAAAGGATTTCTTGCACCCGAACGAGCAGAAGTAGTAGGTTTGTCCTTTATACTTGGATGTGCCAGCGGCGGTTGCGGGGTCAATATCCATTCCGCAGGCGAGATCTTTAATAGTCATAGGTTCCAGCCTTTCTTAGATAGAGATCTAAATTTCATGAAGTATTTCTTACCTGGTATAGGACAAAAGAAAAGTGCGGAACAGTGAAATTATGCCTGCTTGAAACTGTCAGAAATAGTCTATGCTCATAAGGAAGCATAGACTATTTCTGACAATGAAGATAGTTAAATTGGTGGATGGTCATACGTGATGGCTGATCAAAGCGACAATTCTCCAAAAAAGAAATGCGGCAGCCAATATGAGGATCACAATGGTCCAGAATTTATCCCAAAAATCCTTGCGCTGCTGTTTGGCTAACCTGACATCCAATTTCTCCTGAGAGGAAACACGCGCCTTCGACATCGCTCACCCGGCGGATACCATCTGTTGATGGCGCTTCAAGGTTCGCACAATCAGCGGTATTGCAATCACAAAAGAAATCATTGCCACAACCTGTGACTGGGTCAAGCCATAGACCATGATCTGGTATGAACTCGTAAAGGCCAGGAAGAAGCGTTCCACGCTGTAAAGGGTCAGGTAGATCAGAAAGAGCAAACCATCCGGCCAGTTCTTCTTGCGCAGGCTCCAGAGCAGGGCAAAGATGCCAAGGTTGGCGATGATCTCGTACACTGGCATGGGGGTGTAGTACACTCCCAACTGGGGCACCATGGCGTTAGGACTGGTATAGGCAAAACCGAATGGTCCGTTGGTGGGTTTTCCCATGGCGTCACCGGTAATGACACAAGCGACACGCCCTATAGCCTGCGCCAACACCAAGCCGGGTGCGGCAGCATCCAGCAGGCGCGGAAACCGCCAGCCCCGTCGCCGCGCCAGTATGGCTCCCACGATTAAACCACCCGTGATTCCGCCCCAAATAGCCAGTCCTCCTTCCCAGATATTTAGAACACGAATCGGGTCGGCAGCGAAGGTGTCAGACCAGTGGTCGATCACATGAAAGAGCCTAGCGCCGATCAGCCCACCTAGTACAATCCAAACGGCAATATCATAGATGGCATCTTTTTTGAATCCCTTTCGGGAGGCTTCTTTCGCCACTAGCCAGATGCCCACGATAATGGCAGTCAGGACAATCAGGCTATACCAGCGAATGTGCAGGTGACCGATGCTGAAGATGATCGGGTCCAGTGTAATAGTAAACATGTTGGGCTATCTCCTATGCTAACTTAAACTGCCCCACAAACCCACGTTTAAGTATAACAATCAAGCTTTCGGGTTTGCACCGAAAGCTTGATTACCTGAGGTTATCAAGATGCAGTTCACTTAAAAGGTAAGGTTTGAATAAAACGTCTGATGATTGTCAGTGACTGTGATGCTGGCTGTGATCTTCGGTTTTAATAAATTTCTGCGGTTCTTTATCGAATGCTTTTTTGCATCCGAGCGAACAAAAATAGAACGTTTGTCCCTTGTATTCGGATTTGCCGGCAGCAGTCTTGGGGTCAACATCCATACCACATACGGGATCTTTTGTATTCATGGTTTATCCTTTCACTAATAAGAATTGTTGGTATTGTTCGGTTTATAAATCGCAGCATCTACAAATGAATCTGATTATTGTTGTGCACTGGCTTTGCATGAACTACATACTTATCAGGCTCACGGTCGAACTTGCGTTTGATAACAAGGAACAATAGATGTACATCAGGTCATGATAGACAGTCTTGGCAGCGGCTTTTTGGGGATCAACCTGCATTCCGCAGATGAGATCTTTTACCATAACGAAGTCCTTCCCGGGACGATCAAGATGCTCAACTATACGCTTTTTTCTGCGAATCACCCAGCGCTGATTTGCTTAATGGAAAATAAGCATTTTGGCGCGTTTATGCCTCCTGCCGGAGGGCATGACCACTCAAATATCCCAGGTATGCAGGAACCAGCGGAATAACACATGGTGATAAGAAAGATAATGTCCCAGCCAGGATAGCAGTTAGGTAGGAGGGAACCCCACTACCGGTGGAGAAGATATCGATAAAAAGCTTGTTCTTAAAAGCCCAGATTGCGATCAACGACATCCAGTTCGTCACCAGGAGCACCCCGATGGAAATGATCAGGATGCCGCTCGCTATCTGGAAAGCACGACGAAAACGGGACAACTTGCGCATCCAGCCGGTCGCCCGATCCAAACCGAGGGCCAATAGTAAGAATGGGATGCCAAGACCCAAAGAATAGCCAGATGCAAGCCACATGGCCTGCGCGGCGCCACTCTGGCTGACGCCAAGAGTCAGGATCGCCCCTAGTGTCGCACCGATACAGGGAGTCCAGCCAGCCGCGAAGAAGAGCCCCATCAAGGCAGAGCTGGCATAGGTGCCTGTCCGGCCGCTGAATTGCGGTCGGGTGTCATAATAAAACCAGGGAATGCGGATAATGTCCAGGGTGGCCAGACCAAACAGGATAACCAATACACCGCCGATGCGAGCGATGATGGTTTTGTAAGAGCTGAACAATTGCCCAATGATGGTTGCAGTACCGCCCCAACCGATGATAAAAACGAGCGAGAAGCTGATGACGAAGATCAGAGCATGTACTAATACCCGGATACGGCTGTTGCTTTTCTGGTTTTTCTGGCTACCCGTAAGTTCCATTTATTCTTATACTCCTTGTCACTTTCAGTGAGGAAATGGTAAATAAATCTTGAGACATGCGCCTTTTCCCTGCGAAGAGGATATCTCCAGGCGCGCTCCAATCAGCTCGGACCGTTCATAAAGACCCAGAAGCCCAAAGTGACCTTGTGGTGTGAATTCAGCAGGAGTTTTGGGGACTTCAAAACCTTGCCCATCATCAGTAATTTCAAGCCTTGCGGCTTGAGGATTGAATTCCACACGGACCGAGATTTTCCTGGCCTGGGAATGACGGACAGCGTTATTGAGTGCCTCCTGAACCATGCGGTAGAGCGCCAGCTCTACCTCAGCCGGCAAGCGGCGTTCCATGCCAGAAGATTGGAAATCAACCAGTACCCCACTACTTTGGCTGGTTTCATGTGCCAGCATATCCAATGCCGCCACCAACCCCAGGTCTTCCAGGTAAATGGGTCGCAGGGCGCGAGTCGTCCTGCGCAAGTCATTGATGGTTTGTTCAATCAAACTTTCCAACTCCTCCAACTCAGAAGCAGGGGACTCTTTCTTCCGGGGCATTCGGGCCAATTGCACCCTCTGTTTGAGGGCGATCAAGGACTGAATGGTATCATCGTGAAGCTCACGTGCCAGGCGTAACCGCTCAGCTTCCTGGCCCTGCGTGATCGCACCTATATAACTATGCAGGCTTTTCTGGGCAGCCTGGAGCTGGCCTGCCATGTGGATCAGTTCATTCTGCAAATCGCGAATTTCAGCGATACCCCCCACCGGTATCTCGATTTCCTGAAAATTTCCCCAGGCCAATTTGGCTGCCTTCAATTCCAATTTCTGTAGTGGGTGAACAATCTGCTTGGTTCCAAACCATAGCGCCAGCATGGCTAGCAGAAGCGCAGGCACCATTATGAGAGGGATGATCTGTGATGTACGCAGGGTAGGGCTGGAGACCAACTCCCAGGATTCCTCAGTGATAATGACCCAATTAACAGTCCGGATCGGGCTGTAAGCTACCACATGCTCATCTCGTCTTACCTTCATGTAAGTGGTACCACTTTGTCCATTGAACGCTTCTGCGACACCAGGATGACGTTCCGGATCTCCTGCAAGGGTAGCCGGTCCACTGTGATACAGGACTTGGGAGGTTGGTTCAATGACATAGATTGCCGTCTCCCCTCCTGGTGGATAGATTTCCTCCAATTTGTGCCGGATGAGTTTTTCCGGTGAGAAAGCACCTACAGCGATCAGATTGCCGTCATCCGTAGCTGATGAAACCAGGATGACCTGCTTACCATCCACCGGATAGAGAAAGACAGCGGAAATAGCAGGAAAAGTTACCGGGTCCAGAACACTGGTGATCTCAAGGGTGCCTGAAAGCGACTGCCAGAAACTCTGGTCGCCAGTTGCTGCCAGAAGCATGCCATCTTGCTGGATAAAAGCCGTCCCGTAATCGAATTCCCCCATCAAGGATTCTGAAGAAGCCAGGATCGCATCAAGGCTTTCCTGTTGATCGAAACTTGCAAGCAAGGCCAAGCTGCGGATGGCGTAGAGTCGGTATTTGATCTCAGACTCGACGGCGCTAGCAGCGCTCTGAGCAGAACGCTCGTCCCTTTCTCCCACCACAGAACGCATGGCGTATTGGTGGATTGAGAAACTAACAAGACTGATTGCCACCAGCAGGATCGTCAGAGGCAGAATGATGACCGCCAGGGACTGGAGAGTTGAGCCGCGCCATAAGGTTTTTTTCATGTTAATCTTCCGTGATCGTTCCTGCTGATTGCGAAATCCAACCCAACGAAACCGCACGCATGACCGCCTCAGTGCGGCTGTCAGCCTGAAGCTTAGTAAAAATGTGAGCCAGATGTCCTTGCACGGTACGGTCGCTAATATCCAGTTGGACAGCGATTGCCTTGTTAGTGTAACCCTTAGCAGTCAACTGGAGCACTTGCATCTCTCGATCTGTGAGTGGTTGGAAAGCGATTGTATTGTGTTGATCGAACATTTGGGTCATCACCTTGCGAGTGATGGTTGCATCAAGGGCAGATTTACCTGCATGCACATCGTAAACAGCCTGGATGAGTTCATCGGGAGATGCTGTTTTGAGAACATAACCATTTGCTCCGGCTTGCAGCACGCTCATCACATATGGGGTGTCATCATAGGCAGTGAGAATCAGCACTCCCACCCCTACTAAATTCGCCCGAATCCAGCGTGTGACTTCAATTCCGCTGAATTTTGGCATCTGGATATCCAACACAGCCACATCCGGCTTGTACTGCTCTATCAGTATTTTGGCAGCTTCACCGTCTTCCGCTTCTGCGACAATTTCGATGTCTCCAGGTTGCTCTAAAAAACGGCGAATTCCGGCTCGCACAATCGAATGGTCATCAGCCAGAAGGACACGTATAGGGAAAGAGTCAGCGGACATAGGATCTCCTAGGATATCTATGAGCGTACATTTATTAGCAAACCCGGCTCAGATAATACGCCGTTCAAGAAAGGAAAGCGTAAATAAAGTATATCGCATTCCTTGTACCATTCCAGCTTTTGCCATTTAAGACTGGGTCGAGTAAGGTAGGCCGATATTTATTGAAAATTATCTATAATAAGATAATCCAATGACTGATAAGTAATTCCATAAGAGGCTTCTCAGATGATCATCAATGTTCGCTCTCTAGTACCTCTGGAACAGGCTGAGGCAGGGTTTTCTTAATCAGCATTTCTAAGAGCCGGCCGATGGGATGTTCAGGTGTATTCACGAGGTAAAACCAAGTGGTTTCTTGAAAGCTGTGTACGAGAATGGACGCAGGTGCCTGCTTTCCTTTATAGATCAGCAGTACGATCATCTGGCAATCGCAGTCTTCTGTGCCATGATGGGGACAGGGGCAATTGGAATGTGAGAGTCTCGCTTCCCGCAAGTCGAAGGTACGTATAACTTGCAAACCGGCTTTCTCCAACAGTTGGACCGCCCAGGGGATGGCTTCTTCGCCTGGCTTTTCAATAACCAATAATGGAGAGTTAGTACTCATCAAATCACTCCAGGTACCACAAACGCGACAGGGTTGTTATGATCTTAGAATACCTCAATGTTTTATTTGGGGGAACCGTCATTTGTCGCATTCCCATATAAGCATTTTTGCCTAAAACATCTTGAAAAATAATTCATCGGGCTGAGTACTTAACCCAACCCGATGAATTGCTCGTTCACTTGTCTTGTTTTTATGGTACCCAGTTTGATAATACGGTTAGAGTATGGTCAGGTTTTATTGGATCATTGGTAGGGAGATGCAAAAGAAAGTTGTGTTTCCCGCCCATATCACCGTGCATCATGAACTCAATTGCAAGAGTTGTGCTTTTACCGGGTTGAAGGACCATCGAACCGATGGTCGGCGTAGGAGGTCAACACCCCTCCACAACTTCAACGTAAGGTTGTTCCGAAAAACGCAGAGGCTGGTCGCCAACATTCGTCAGGAGAAAGGATACCTTGACTGTGCTTCCTAGTTTTTTGTCTCCCAAGTCAACTTGTTCCTGGTCTACTTTCAAACTTGGTGCACCATTCACCTCAATGGCGGCAAGTTGTTGCGAATTTTGATTTCCTCGAAGGAGGAGAAATGCCACCCCGATCAAGAACACTCCACCAAGTGCGAGAAAAAGCCAGGTTCGTTGAGTGCGAAGGCGTTTCTTAGCCAAACGTCTTGCTTCAAATTTTTTATTGTGCATATAGTTTCTCCAAATATCAAGTTATCTCTCGGTTGAAATTTTATCCCCCCTGCCTGGGTCGTGCATATAGGCATAATTGCCTAATTGGGGTAGGCTTTATTGCTATCAATCTTCGTAATTCCCCCGGCGGGTCATATGGTTGAATACTGGGACGCGTTTGTGTAGAATAAATCAATAGTGTGAACATTCCCTTCAGGTGAGCAAATTGCAACCTGTATTTATAGGCAAAGGAATCCTTTAACATTTGTAGTGGAAGACCAGGCTAAAGTCACTCATGTGTCCCGGTCTCGCTTGATACAATTAGTTGCACTTATCCAGAAAGGTTTTCTGTATACAACTTGCTTCTTTTACACATCCTCCAGGCACTGCCAGCCGCCGTTTTGTTCGGCTCTTCTGCCCCCTTTCCAAACTGTTGCTGGGGGAGATCGATCCCATTCCCTTGACCACCTTCATCTATCTGGGCTGGGGGGACCTTGTTCCGCTGGTGACAAGTTCAGATGCAGGAAAAAAGCGGGGGTTTTCTTGGCGTAATGGACATAGATTTCACCAAACATGGCTATCGCCTCGCGTTCTTCTCGCCGCGCCAACCGGATGTACATCGTCACTAGAATTGGGAACATGATCAAAGTAGGGATGGTCGGCCATTGAAGCAGTAATCCAACCATGATCAGTATAAATCCGACGTATTGAGGGTGACGAATGTAGGCATACGGTCCAGAAATGGCAATCTGTTGG
Source organism: Chloroflexi bacterium GWB2_49_20 (assembly GCA_001796335.1). Classification (GTDB taxonomy): domain Bacteria; phylum Chloroflexota; class Anaerolineae; order Anaerolineales; family Villigracilaceae; genus UBA12087. The sequence goes on from MGMF01000021.1 coordinate 377,654, forward strand.
GAACTCTGTGCCCGGTATAACACTTTCCAGGCAGCGGCAAGCAAGATAAAACCAGCTCCAATGAGCAACTCGCTAATAATGTGTAATTCGTTGAAATGAGAATCGCCCTTCAAGCCCAGAATAGTATTCCATAAGTGCCCACTTGCATGCGTAAACAAATCTAAACCAGGATAGCGCTTGATCAGCCAACCAGACAGGAAGTAGATTGTCAACGGGAATCCATACATTTCTGTATACAAAGCTACCAGGAAAGCGGAAAAAGCCCCGAAGGAACGCCAGTCCCGTTTGGTCTGCGGATGACTAAAGCTGAAAGCAAATATAATCATAACAGCGGAGCTGATGATCACAATTGGCCAGAGGCCATATGCAGGCAATGAAGACTCATTCATAATCAATGATTTCCTTTCAAACCAAACGCTTTCAGTGCAATCTTCTCTTTCATCCCACTGATACGTCAACATTTTTCTCAATGAGCGCCTTACAGTTGTCTAATTTCAGGCGCAATTGGCTGCAGAATCCCTTTTGATGAAAGAATTAAGGGGTGCTTGTTGAAATTCCAAGTTTTTGGAGGTGGGAGAGGACTGGTTCGAATCCGGGGTGGTACACAAGACTTTGCCGTAAATCATCACTGGCGCCGTTTATGTCTCCGAGAGCTTCTTTGGCCAGAGCACGCCAGAAGTAACTTTCTTCCAAAACAGGTTCGCTCATATTATCCAGGGTCGTAGTTGCCAAATCGATCACATCTTGATAACGACCTGTGTAATAATAAGCCCAATATGGCCCTGTTTGATACCACATCATTCGCCATGGACGTGCTTCCTCCTGAATTGAAGGATAGAGAGCAAAAGCTTGATCGTATGCACTGGCAGCGTTTGTGTAATCTTGCAAGATGACCAGACTGGAACCACGATTGAACCAGGCAAAAAACAGATCACGGTCAGTTAGATAAGAAATTTCTTCCGAAGCTTTCTGAGCCGCAAACTGGTCAGCAAAAATTTTTTCTGCCTGATAGGCTAGAACGGAAATTACATCTAACTCCTGCTCAACCGGATACACCACAAGATAAGTGAAATTAAAAGCGCGCCAGTAAGATTCAAGCGTCTCGAATGGAATTTGAATATTGGGACCCATATATGAATCTTGTGCTGTAAAGCGATGAGTATCGTTATCAAAGCCGGTGATGAGTTCGTAATGCCCCATCCAGCCATTAAATTTGGAATCCTCAAATCCCTTTTCAATTATGACAGGGTAGCCAGCCGCAATGAGGCGTTTCAGTAAATCCAATTCCCCGCCCATCCGAACGATTACACTAAAATCAGTATGTGTCTCAATATAATCCGCCATCTCAAAAGGCATCACATTTTTATCGCCCGTATAAGGCTTTACTTCAGATGCAATATCATATTGACTTCCTTCCCAACCCCAAAAAGATAGCGCCATCGCAAGCGTCGCTGGCCCGCAGTTATTCCAACCCTGGTATTCATGCAGGTAGCCGGAAAGCTGGACTTTATCAGGAATAGGCATCGGCGTGATTGTAGGATATGGAATTGGTGAGGAAGGAGTAATCGATTCGGTAGACAAGAGTGTGGGAGAAGGCGTTGGATCCGAAAGTTGGGACTGCGGAATTGCGGTTCTACTGTCTGCTTTCTGCCCTTGAGGAACAAAAACAACCTGTTCTGGTGGAGAGATCACATATTTGATTTTTGCTCGCAGCTCATTTAATCGCCAATCCAGACGGCTCTTGACAGGGGGCAAGTTATAAACGACGACACCCAGAGTGAGAAGGAAAAGAGAAATCAGCCCGTATTTACACAAACGATTTTGCATACGAAGACTCTTTTTAAAAAACCATGCCCTTCAATTCCTTGCGAGACTGCCAACCTATATCTATTTACTGTTAATAATATTAGTCTACCAGAATGATTTCGAAAATACGCTGAAATGCTTATGTGCGCTTGCGCCATCTGGCGCTGGTGGAAATTCGTTACAGTATAGTAATCTTGAACTACTGTGAAATATTTATGCAAATTTCATGATCCCAATATTGTTTAGAGAGGATGACGTAAAGAAGATAGATATGTAATGAGACGTTTGACACCGGGATGGATGTTTGTGGTCGCTTTGTTTAATACCCCCGGCGGTTTGGCTGACAAGGCGCCACTCGTCTCAGGTTATTTGTCGAATTAGATGGCGGTCAGTTACCTTCAGCCATACACCAATCCCCTGGGTTTCAACTATCCCGCACAATTGAATTTCGAAAGGTTGAGTTTTTGCTGCCGCCGAATGTAAGCGTAACATTAATCGGTACACCCCCGAGCGTGCCAGGTTTGATAACCCTGCAAGATGGCTCACCCTATAAGGTTAATTCTTACACAAACCTAATGGCAGGTGAAAGAATCAACCTGCCCTTCTCGGGTCAACCCAATTTGAATACTTCCGGAAATTTCAGCGCAGAAAATGCTAGAACTCCAATTAACCATCCAAGATTGCTAAAGGGACCAGACCAGCGGTTCTCGGTCTGGCAATGGGTGTGATGGGTGCATGGTGGTAGTGTAAACCTGTAGAGTATGAAACCGGAGAGAGAATATTATGGACGAATCCTCAGAAACTGATCTGGATGAAATTATTGCCAGGATTGCTCAGTTGGATAAAGATCACGAACGCACAGAAATAAGCGACGATGAGACCAGCACCTCGCAACGCAATCCATTCTTAATAAGGAATTTTTTTATCGATGGAACTTTCCCGGTTTTCGCGGCGTGACTTTCTCAAATTAGGGGCTGCCACACTTGGCAGCCTTGCCTTTACGCCTTTCATGCCAAATTTGGGTGAATTCAACGATAGTGAGATGGTGCGTGTCGCGGCAAAATCGGTCAGCGTCTATAGCCAGCCAGACGATACCAGTCTGATCGTGAGTCAGCACTATCGTGATGAGATCGTTAATATCTATGAAGAAGTAGTAACCAAGACACCGAGTTATAATCCTATCTGGTATCGCGTTTGGGGTGGTTACATGCACCGGGCTCGTTTACAAAAGGTCAGAATAGCTTATAACAGTCCACTGAATGCTATCTCGGAAAATGGACGATTGGCTGAAGTTACTGTACCTTTCACAGGGACCATGCGGTACACCTCTTACGAGGGCTGGCAGGCACTTTATCGCCTTTATTACAAGACCACGCACTGGATTGTCGGTATAGACGAAGGCCCAGACAGACAGCCCTGGTACCGATTGTGGGATGAATTAATGAAAATAAACTATCACGTCCAGGCTACTCACTTAAGAGTACTTCCTGATGAGGAGTGGTCTCCTATCTCTCCAGAAATCCCCTTCGCAAAAAAACTCATCGAAGTTGATTTAGCCAGACAGAACCTGACCGCTTATGAAAACGACCAGGTTGTCTTTCAGACAAAAATCTCTTCCGGCATTCCCGGGCGTCAGCCGAAAAACGAACTACCAACCGAAACACCACGTGGAAAATTTAATATTCAAAGTAAATATCCGTCCAAACATATGGGAGATGGCAACCTGGCTGCCGACATTGATGCCTATGAGTTGGTGGGAGTCCCCTGGACGTGTTTCTTTACTGGGACTGGATATGCCTTTCATGGCACTTTTTGGCACGATAACTTTGGCGTCCCAATGAGCCGTGGTTGCGTCAACATGCGTCCGGCAGAAGCCAGGTGGCTCTTCCGCTGGACTCGCCCGGCGGTGACTGCGAGCGAGTTTGAAATCCCAGGTAAGGTTGATTTCAGAGACTACGGCACCAAGGTGGAGATATTTTAACTTTTCAGGTAAACTGAACAAATAGTTCCCATAAACCGCCATTATCCCAAAGTTGTTTGCAAATCTTCATTAAATTCCGCCGACCTGGAAAATTCTTCTGCTGATGGAAACGCAATGATCCATCGACCTTTTCATCTTCCAGAATGGAAGACTTTGAAAGGAATAAAATACCCCCAAAACTAAGGCGAGCAGGTTGGTTTCCTAATCGGCTGGCTCGTATTTTTGTTTTCTGTTCGCTACCATCCCTTGACTTCCCATTACATCTGTTTATACGGGTTTGCACAGCACTCCTTTGAATTGTAAATTTAGGTCAGTGATTCGAGCCTAGGACAAAAAGGAATGAAATAGAAGCGCTCTCCCGAGGTTTAACTGAGGATGCTTTTTGTAGAAATACCCGTCTGCAAGGAAAATTTACCTTTCTGGGAACGCCCTTATCTAGATGTAAACCTGCTTACAGCGGCTACCGTGGTGCTAATCATCACTCAACTCAACTGTAAAGTTTACCCCACCAGCAATGAAGGCGTCGCGCTCAGCTTGTCTTTCTACATCTTCCTGGCACCCTTCTTTGCACGGACTGGCATGACCCTGTTCACCTTGACCCTGCTGAATCACGGACTCGTCGCCTCAGCTTAACTGCTGACCGCGTAGAGACCGCATCAGCGCTGCTGCAGAGTTGACCAGTTCCATAAGTTCAGCGGATGGGGTAAAATCCTCTCGGCAGGTCATGGTGTCACTTCTATTGGTGTGGTAACCGTGAGGATAACACTTGACTTACTCTTTTAATAAATTACAGAAAGAAGTTTAAACTACTTATCAGCACATTATTCCCCCTATAGACTTTAGATGAACGATGCAATCAAAACAATGAGTCATAGCGTTATCAAAACAACACAGCCTGATCAGATGCCAGCCATTTTATCGAATTTACATATTCACCAACAGATTCGCATTTTTTCTGTTTCATCGTGAAATACACTTTCTGGAGTTGGCGCTAAGTCAAAAACCATCCAATTCACCCTTATCTCATAACCGCTTGGTCGTTGGTTTAAGTACTTCCTCCGTACCTGTTTACCAGGCGACAAGAAAAGGGTGTTCTTGGTTTAAGATTCCGTTTTTTATGTTTTGATCAAGCAGACTTATCTAGAATACTGAATTACTTTTTTGTATTCTCCGTTCGTATCATCTCATAAATTTGGCCGGCTGCTTAATCCCACCTTAAATTATTGTGATGATGGGTCAATAGTGTATAATGCGGAAATTCTAATGCAATGAACCTAACAATGAATCTCAACCAACAATTCAACTTTATCCGTCAATCCCCCACAGTTGCCCTGACTGATCGGATCGCCGCCCTTAAAACCAGCGGACGCACCATTATTCCGCTGCAAGTTGGTGACCCGGATTTTGAAACTCCGCCCTCTGTAGTGGATGTGGCGATTAAAGCCATACAGAGCGGCCTGACCCATTACGCCCCAAGCCAGGGGCTTCCAGACCTACGGCAGGCTGTTGTCTCCAAGTTGACGCGTGACAATGACCTGACTTATGACCCTGCCAGCGAAATCCTGGTTACGCACGGTGGCATCCATGCTTATTATCTTGCCTTGCAATCCATCCTAAATCCTGGAGACGAGGTGCTCATTCCTGACCCAACCTGGCCCACGCACGCCAACATGGTCACCATGCTGCGCGGGAATGTGGTGCGTGTCCCCGCTCTGGCTGAAAACAGATTTATCCCTCCGATCGACTCTTGGGGTAAAGCCCTGACTCCCAAAACCCGCCTGATCGTTCTAAATTACCCGTCCAACCCGACCGGGGCATATCCCTCGCGGGAATATTTGTCGCGACTGCAGGATTTCGCCGCTGCAAACAACCTATGGATTGTCAGCGATGAGGTCTATGAAAATCTGTATTACAACGAAAAACCAACTTCAGTCGGAACCTTCCCCGGTGCGAAAGAAAGGACTGTCCTGGTTTTCAGCCTATCCAAAACGTATGCCATGACCGGTTGGCGGATTGGTTATTTGGTTGCCCCAGCGCAGATCATCGAAAATGCCCTGAAAGCCAGCCAGAACTCAATCACTTGTGTGGCTCCTTTTGTGCAGAAAGCCGCCGCCTTTGCCCTGACCAATCCAGGTGTGCAGGCATCCGCAGCTGAAATGCGGGACTCCTACAACCGCCGCCGCTCATTGGTTATGCAAGTCGCCGCTGAGTATAAACGCGGGAAGGTACGGCTCACTCCACCGATGGGCGCTTTTTATTTCTTCCTCGATTTTCGCTCTCTTAGAATGCCGTCTACAGAAATCTGCGAACGGCTGCTGATTGAAACCGGTGTCGGATTGGTACCCGGATCGGCCTTCGGGAATGAAGGCGATGGCTTTGCCCGCATGACGATTGCAGCATCTGATACGGAGTTGGAATCCGGTTTTCGAAAGATCATGGATTGGGTCGAGAGACAATAATTGATGCTCGCTATAACAACCCTTGTGCCACCAGGAGTTCGCCATTCAATATCGCTCCGCCCGCTGCCCCACGAATAGTATTGTGTGAGAAATTCACGAATTTTATGTGAAAAATCGGGTCAACGCGAATCCGCCCTACCACGGTAGTCATACCATTGCCAACATCGCGGTCACGCCGCGGTTGCGGTCGGTCAGGGGCGGAGGTGACTTCAATAACGGTGGCAGGTGCGGATGACAGGGAAGCCGCAATCGCCGGGGCACGGAAACCAGCCAGTACAGAGGTAGCTTCTTCTGGTGAAACTCGCTGCGCAAATTCTACAGACACGCAGACCATGTGCCCATCTGATACGGCAACGCGGTTGGCATGGGCGGAAATTTGTATGGGAAGAAAATCTATCTTTTCGTTCAATAATGTCCCCAACATTTTCCGCGGTTCGGTCTCTACCTTTTCTTCCTCACCGGAAATGTAAGGTATGACGTTATCGAGGATGTCCAGAGATGCTACGCCGGGGTAACCTGCCCCGGAGAGCGCCTGCATCGAGACGACAAATACTTTTTTCAACGTGAAAGCATCATGCAAAGCCCGCAGGGCTATGGTCAGTCCTGTACTCGTACAATTGGGATTGGTGACAATGAAACCTTTCCAACCACGCTCACGGCGCTGGACTGCAACCAGGGCAGTGTGATCGGGATTAACCTCAGGAATGAGCAGGGGAACATCGTTCCACATGCGATGGGTGGAGGCGTTCGAGCAAACCGCATAACCGCTTTTCGCCAACTTTTGTTCGACATCTCTAGCCTGGTTGGAAGGCAATGCCGAAAAAGCAAGTTGAGCGTCAAAACCCGGCTCAGAAGGCAGAATGGTCATCGCGCGAGCATAAGCGGGGATGTTACCGGGAAGTACCCACTGGCAAACATCTGTGTAGGTTTGACCTACATTGCGGTCAGATCCAGTCAGTGCACTGACCTCAAACCAGGGGTGATTTTCGAGCAACTTGACAAATCGTTGGCCAACAATTCCCGTCGCCCCAAGGATGCCAATTTTTATCTTCGACATGACGACTCCATTTATTTATTAGGTGATTAATTGATGGATGGCGACGACAGCTTTGGTGGTCTCTACTGAGTCCACCACCAGGCTAATGCTACATTCGGATGAACCTTGGGCAATTGCGATCACATTAACACCTGCTTTACCCAGGGCACTAAAAATTTTTCCTGCGATTCCTGGAGTATGCCTCATCCCTGCACCGACAACTGTGATGATGGCATTTTCACTGGATGCGCTGATACGGTCGATATCTTTACAAGCTAATTCAAACCGGAATTCGTCCCGCATCATGCATAGAACCGTCTCTCTGGATGAGCAGGAAACTACAAAGCAAATGCTCTGCTCTGAAGAGGCCTGTGAGATCATTGACACGCTGGTGTTGGTGCGTGCCACGGCCCCAAACGTGCGCGCGGCAATGCCCGGAACACCCAGCATCCCGCGCCCTTCCACCGTAATGATGCACTGTCCCTTGAATGCGGTTACTGCCCGGATAGTACCGTCGGTGGGCTTGCCATTGTCAGGTACGATCAGCGTTCCCGGCTCAGCAGGCGCAAAGGTATTCTTGACCCATAATTTTTTCCCGCGTTCCAGCACAGGCCGGATGGCTTTGGGATGCAGGACTTTGGCCCCATAAAAAGCCAGCTCCGAAATTTCCCTGAAGGTCAGGGTAGGTATGGTGTGGGCTGCTTTGACTAAACGCGGATCGGCCGTCATCACGCCGTTTACATCGGTCCAGATCCAGATTTCATCCGCATCCAACGTGACCCCGAAAATGGCTCCAGAAATATCACTGCCGCCACGCCCCAAAGTGGTAGTGATACCCTGGCGAGTGGCTCCGATGAACCCGGTTAACACAGGGATCAATCCTCTTGCGAATACCGGGGAGATTATCGTTTTGCAACGCTCGGTGGTCTCATCCATCAGAGCAGTTGCACTCTGATAAACTTCGTCCGTAACGACCACTGTGCGCGTATCTACAGCCACTGAAAAGATACCTTCTTCGGTAAGTGCTGTAGCCACCAACTGTGCGCTCATTAGTTCTCCAAGGGAAGAGACTGCATCCAATATGCGTGGAGATGCTACGCCGAGAACATGAATGGCGTGGCATAGCACCAAGTATTCATCCAGGTATCCGCCAATCTTTGCACGGACATCCTTTGCACCAGGTGCGAGTTCATCCAGGGTATTGAAATGCTTTTCGCGCAAGGCTGCAACGGCTCGATCTGCACAGGTTACATCCCTGATGCTTGCTGTGACGCCCTCAAGCAGCGCATCAGTTACTCCGCTCATGGCAGAGACAACCACTGCCACGTTATCCCATTGTCGGCGGGCTGAGAAAGCGATCTTAATAACCTGGCGAATAGCAGATGTACTCCCAACAGATGTTCCGCCAAATTTCATCACAAGCGTACTTGCCATAAGGTCTCCACTCCGGATCCGGAAAATATGATCAACTGGATATCTGCTTTTTTTTTGACAAAAGAGAAGCTTATCTGTCATATGGTAATTTTAAGGAGACAACGACCCGTAATAGATAGTCGATATCAGTCGTTTTAGTGAATATGCAATTCAGATTGGCATATAAAAATTTTGCGGATTATACACCACAATTAACAAGTATCTCTGTAAATTTTTTTTTGAAAGTGAAGTAAAATCATCTCAGCATATACTAGATTTCTCGGAGGTTTTATGAGAGTCGCTTTCCAGGGAGAACCCGGCGCTTACAGTGAAGAAGCAGCCCACGAATATTTTGGCCCTGTTGAAACCCAACCATTTGAGACATTCGATGACGTTTTTGCAGCAGTGACATCGGGGATCTGTGAGTCTGGTCTGATACCCATCGAGAATTCTCTGGCGGGCAGCATCCATCACAACTACGATCTGCTCCTTAGCCATCATCTGTATATCGTTGGTGAATATTTCCTGCGTGTGCGCCACTGCCTGATTGGTTTTCCTGGTGTAAAAAAGGACCAGATTTCACGAGTCATCAGCCATCCGCAAGCACTGGGTCAATGCGCCGGAACGCTGCGTAAACTGGGCTTGAAGGCCGAAGCAGTGTATGACACCGCCGGCAGCGTGAAGATGCTCAAAGCCAGCGGTGAGCGGACGACAGCAGCGATCGCGTCAAAACGAGCCGCTGAGTTATATGGAATGCAGGTACTCCAGGATGGCGTTGAAGATAACTCCGAAAATTACACTCGCTTTTTGGAAATTGCGCCAAACCCGGTCGTTCCGGAAGGCGAAATCAAGACATCCATCGTATTCACACTTAAAAATATGCCGGGTGCATTATTCAAGGCGCTGAGTGTGTTTGCCCTGCGGGATATTGACCTGACCAAGATCGAGTCACGTCCGTTGCCAGGCAAACCTTGGGAGTACCTTTTCTATATCGACTTCATTGGTCTTGTCAGTGAAGAAACCACGAAGCGTGCCCTTGACCATTTAAGCGAGTACGCAATCATGCTTCGTGTTCTTGGGTCGTATAAACGTTTTCATTCACTCTAACAAATTCTTAGAAAATCTTTTATGGAGTACTGAACCAGAAAATCTGCCAGAAAATCTGCCATTGACATATCCCTTCCTCGTGGTAGAATAGCCAACATTATGCACAATCCGATTGCAATGCTTCGCTCCCGTCGTCTGCTGCCGACTTCTCATCGAGATGGACGGGAGCTTTGCTTTGGATGACGAACTGAACGAATTGGTGCCTTGATAAACACCTGAGTTAACCCAAACAGCCCTCCTTCTCGGAGGGTTTTTTTATTCCCTTGTCGCCCCAGCTCCCTTTTGAATAAGTGTGGGGTGATCAAGAAATCATATACATAGGAGAAATAATGAATTCCAAACCAAAATTAAAAGTCGAAAAAGTAGTCCTGGCCTACTCAGGTGGGTTGGATACATCCGTGATCGTCCCATGGCTCAAAGAGAATTATGGCAGTGAAGTAATCTGCTTCTGTGCTGACGTAGGGCAAGGAGATGAAGATCTATCGAAATTGGAAGATAAAGCGCTTGCCAGCGGGGCGAGCAAATTTGTCATTCACAACATGAAAGAAGAGTTCGCTGCTGATTACCTTTTCCCTCTGTTAAGATCCGGAGCGGTGTATGAGCGCAAGTACCTGCTCGGTACATCTGTAGCGCGCCCATTGATAGCAAAGCATCTCGTGGATGTGGCTCACGAAGTCAGCGCGGACGCAATTGCACATGGCGCAACCGGCAAGGGCAATGACCAGGTGCGCTTTGAACTCACCATAATGGCGCTAGATCCACGCCTGAAGGTCATTGCCCCATGGCGTGAATGGGAAATCCGTTCGCGTGAAGATGCCATCGAATACGCAGCCAAACACAATGTCCCGGTGACAGCGACCGTCAAATCCATATACAGCCGCGACTCGAACCTGTGGCACCTTTCGCACGAGGGCGGCCTGCTTGAAAACCCGTGGAACGAGCCTGAAGAACAGATGTATCAGGTATCCGCTTCCCCCGAATACGCTCCGGACGAACCTGCCTACGTCGAGATTGAATTCGACTCAGGCACACCGGTTGCGATCAACAGCGAAAAAATGTCACCTGCGAATATTATCACCTATCTCAACAAACTCGGAGGTGCAAACGGTATCGGCCGAGTCAACCTGGTCGAGAACCGCTTGGTAGGTATGAAGTCGCACGGTATATACGAGACCCCCGGCGGCACCATCCTGTTTTATGCCCATAATGAGCTTGAGTCGCTGGTACTCGACCGTGAAACCATCCACTTCAAAGACATCGTCGCCCTCAAATATGCCGAACTTACCTACAACGGTTTATGGTTCACCCCGCTTCGTGAAGCCCTCGACGCCTTTGTAGACAGTACCCAGGGTCCGGTTACCGGATCGGTGCGGCTCAAACTGTTCAAAGGCAACATCATTTCTGCCGGGTGCAAGAGCAAGCTCAGCCTGTATCGCGAAGATTTCGCCACTTTTGGTCAGGAAGATGTATACGACCAGTCCGATGCCGAGGGTTTCATTCACCTCTATGGCCTGTCACTCAAAGTACGCGCCCTCAATGATCTGCCGATTGCCGGTATGAACCTTCCCAAGCCGGATTATTCACGGTTTAAGAGAGATTAGAGGAACGATGACTACTTTATGGGGTGGTCGCTTTAACGCCAAACTAGACGAACAGGCTTTTACGCTCAACGCCTCCCTGGCATTCGACAAACAATTGGCACAGCAAGATGTAAAAGGATCGGTCGCCTGGGCGGACGCCTTGACCCAAGCAGGAGTCTTGACCCAGACCGAATCCAAACAGATCATCTCCGGACTGGAAGGTATAGCCGTGGAATTTGAGAGCAGATCATTCAACTTTGACGCATCCGACGAAGACATCCATTCCGCAGTCGAGCGGCGCCTGGGCGAGTTAATTGGTCCTCTGGCTGGCAAATTACACACTGGACGTAGTCGCAACGACCAGGTCGCCACCGACTTCCGCCTGTGGATGCTGGACGCCCTGCCCGTACTGGACGTTGCCATCAAAGGATTTCAATCCTCTTTGGTCACGGTGGCTGAGCCTCACCGATTCACACTCATGCCAGGATACACCCACCTGCAGCGTGCCCAACCTGTTACGCTGGCACACTGGCTACTAAGTCACTTCTGGGCGCTGCAACGCGATCGCGACAGGTTGGCTGATCTACGCGACCGCGTCGCCATACTTCCACTCGGTTGCGGCGCGTTAGCCGGGACAGCTTTTCCGGTTGATCGTGAATCTCTGACCAAGGCGCTCGGCTTTGATGCCCCTGCGCCTAACAGCCTGGATGCAGTCTCCGACCGGGATTTCGCAGCGGAATACCTGTTCTGTACAGCGATGATCGGTGTGCACCTGAGCAAACTAGCAGAGAATGTGATTTTGTTCACCACGGCAGAGTTTGGTTTCTTCGAGCTCTCGGACGCCTTTTCGACAGGCTCCAGCTTGATGCCGCAGAAGAAGAATCCCGATATTTTTGAGCTGGCACGCGGCAAGGCTGGCACGTTGATCGGGTTGTTGGTTGGGTTGCTTTCCACTCTCAAGGGATTACCATCAACTTACGACAAAGACCTGCAGGAAGACAAGATGCCCGTTTTCCAGTCCACGGATACGCTTATGGCAATCCTGCCTGTTCTGGCAGGCGCACTGGAGACAATGACTGTCAACAAGAAACGTATGCTGGCAGCAATCGACTCATTCACACTGGCAACTGATCTGGCAGATTATCTTGTCCGCAAGGGTGTGCCGTTCCGTGAGGCGCATGGGATAGTTGGTAAGGCAGTTCTTTTGGCAGCAGAGAAAGGTGCCAGCCTGGAAAAACTTACACTAAATGAGTGGCAGGCTCTGGGTTCGTTTGATGCTGATGTGTACCAGGTTTTCGACCCGATGAAGTCGGTCGAGCAGAGAAATTCAATCGGAGGCACCAGTCCTCTATCTGTCGAAAAACAAATTCAAAAAGCTAATTTTTTGATACAAGGAGATTAATCATGAATACCCTATCTTGCCCTGAATGTGAAGCTGAATTAAGTCTTGAAGCCAATACAGAAATTGGTGAAATCCTCGTCTGCCCTGATTGTGGCGTAGACCTGGAAGTAACGTCACTCGACCCTGCGAAGGTTGAACTTG
>MGMF01000021.1:390592-410074 GCA_001796335.1 Chloroflexi bacterium GWB2_49_20
GAAGATTGGGGAGAATAGCGACCAGCCTCTCTTCTCTGCTAATAACGCAGGGTTGTCGACGGAGAAATATGTGACGATTATGCAAAAGCGACTGAAAGTTGGTGTACTTTACTCGCGTGTGCGAGTGGAAGAAAAGTGGATTTTTGGCGCGATGGAAAAGCGTGGCGTTGACTACGAGCGTTTGGACGACCGGGTGATTTCGTTCGATCTCGATAACCCGGCTCCCTGGCTCGCTTTCGATGCAGTGCTGGAGCGCAGCATCAGCTATACGAATGGGTTGTATTCGGTGATGATGCTAAATGCTTTTGGTGTTCCAACAGTGAACACAGTGGAGGTTGCCAAAATATGCGGCGATAAACTTGTGACGAGTGCTATGCTGGCTCGCGCAGGCGTGCCGCAACCGCACAATATGGCAGCATTTACCCCAGAAGCGGCACTCGAGGTAATCGAGGCTATTGGTTACCCGGTAGTGCTCAAACCGGTGGTCGGATCGTGGGGACGGTTGCTTGCAAAAATCAACGACCGCGACGCGGCCGAGGCGGTGCTGGAACATAAGGCAACACTCGGCTCTGTGCAGCATTCGGTCTTTTACATCCAGGAATACATTAAAAAGCCCGGGCGTGACATCCGTGCATTTGTTATCGGCGACCGGGTGCCAGTAGCTATCTATCGCAAGTCAGAGCATTGGATAACGAACACAGCACGCGGCGGCGAGGGTGAAACCTGCCCAATCACGCCAGAGATGGAGTCGTTGTGCTTGCAGGCAGCCAAAGCAGTAGGCGGCGGTGTGTTAGCAGTCGACCTGGTGGAGCACCCCGAAAAAGGCCTTCTGGTGAACGAAGTCAATCACACAATGGAGTTCCATACCACGCAGCCCATCAGTGGTGTAGATATTGCGGATGAAATCGTAAATTATGTGATAGAAGTGGCGAAAACCGGAAAATAGTTGCTACCGCAGAGGTCCTGAGGAACACAGTGATTCTTATTGATTTAAACTGCATTCTCAATAATCTTTGCGGGAAAGAAGGGAATAATCATGCTTAGTGTTTCAATTGTTGGTGGTTCAGGCTTTGGCGGCGGGGAATTATTGCGCCTGTTACTCAGTCATCCGCATGTGGAAGTGAGACAGGTCACATCCCGCGCACATCTGGGCGAGTATGTCTATCAGGTGCATCCTAACCTGCGCAAGCGCACGCAGCTCAAATTCATCAACCCAGCGGAACTGGGACCGGTGGATGTGCTTTTTTTGGCGTTGCCGCACGGGGAATCGCAAAAAAAAATTAACGATTATGCCGTCCTCGCATCAAAAATCGTCGATTTATCAGCGGATTTCCGCTTGAAGGATGCCGACATGTATGAAAAGTGGTACGGCAAACCGCATGCTGCACCGGATTGGCTGAGCAAGTTCGTCTACGGACTGCCGGAACTGCATCGTTCCGAAATAGCAACGGCGAATTATGTAAGTGGGATAGGTTGTAATGCCACCGCCAGCAACCTGGCACTTCTACCTTTGATAAAGTCAGATCTGATAGAACTTTTCGACCCGATCATCATCGAGGTTAAAGTGGGCTCGTCCGAATCCGGAGCGGAAGGAAATTCTGGATCGAACCATGCTGAACGCGCCAATGTCATCCGAACCTTCTCTTCTTTTGGGCACCGCCACACGGCTGAAGTCATCCAGGAAATGAGCGTAAAGGATGTCTCTCTGACCATGACAGCGGTTGACCTGGTGCGTGGTGTGCTGGCGACTGCCCATGCAAGGGTAAAACCGGGCGTGGTGACCAAAGATCTGTGGAAAGCTTACCGAACCGCTGCGAACGAAAACCCGTTTATCCGCGTGGTCAAAGAACAGCGCGGGATTTATCGCGTACCGGAGCCAAAAATTGTCACCGGCTCGAATTACGCAGATATTGGCTTTGAGCTAGATGAAACCAGCGGACATGTCGTCTCGATGTGTGCCATCGATAACCTGATGAAGGGTGCATCGGGAACAGCATTGCAGTGTATGAACCTGATGATGGGTTGGGATGAAATGACGGGGTTGGATTTTCCAGGGTTGCATCCGATTTAACCTTGAATGACAAACAATTTCGGTATGAAGTCTTTTATTGCAGATATTGGAGATAAACATGGCGAACCAATCCACAATCGTTATCAAACTCGGTGGCACAACAGGGGTAGATTTTTCCTCGATTTGCACCAATGCAGCAGAGTTATTGAAGCAGGGACAAAAACTGGTCTTTGTGCATGGTGGCTCGGCGGAGGCAAATGCACTGGGCAAGGCGCTGGGCACACCGCCGAAGTTTATCACATCGCCTTCGGGATACACATCCCGTTATACAGACCGCAAGACACTGGATGTGTTCCTGATGGCGGTGAATGGTAAAGTCAATTCTCTATTAACGGAGCAACTTCACAAATTGGGCATCAACGCTTTTGGCTTGAGCGGCATGGACGGGAAGCTTATGATCGCCACGCGCAAGGATGCCATCCAGAGTGTAGAGAATGGCAAGCGCAAGATCATCCACGACGATTACACCGGCAAGATCAAGCAGGTCAATGTCACGCTTTTGGAGATGCTGCTTGATGCAGGTTACCTGCCGGTCATCTCGCCGGTGGCGGTCAGCATGGCGGGAGAGGCTCTCAATGTGGATGCCGACCGCGTCGCCGCGATGGTTGCCTCCGCTCTGAAGGCAGAAACTCTGATATTGCTCACAGCCGCGCCAGGGTTAATGGAAAAATTCCCAGATGAAACCACCGTCATCAAGAGCATCCCGCAGGCAAAACTCGCCGCCGCGTTGCTAATGGCACAGGGACGCATGAAAAAGAAAATCCTTGGCGCCGGGGAAGCCCTGCAGGGTGGCGTTGCCAGGGTCATTATCGCCGATGGGCGCGTGGAAAAGCCGATTTCCAATGCGCTGTCAGGATCTGGTACTACTATTCAATAGGCTTCCATCAGGACACCAGAATTTATTTAATCAACCGCTTAATATTGTTATGAAAAGGAATTGATAGCATAATGAAACTGGCTACGCTCGTTTTACAAGATGGAACTATCCTGGAAGGCCAGGCATTTGGCGCAGAGGCTGATGCCGTTTTCGAACTTGTATTCAACACCAGCATGACCGGTTATCAGGAAATCCTGACCGACCCATCCTATCGCGGCCAGGGAGTGCTGTTTACCGTTTCACACATCGGCAACGTTGGAATTAACCTGGAGGACGATGAATCCGCCATTCCACAGATTTCAGCAACGGTAGTTCGCTCACTCAGCCTGGCCGTTTCAAACTGGCGTGCAGTGCTCCCGCTCTCCGACTGGCTGAAACAACATGGCATTCCCGGCATCAGTGGTGTGGACACTCGCTGGTTGACTCGCAAACTGCGCGACGATGGCACACAAAAGGCTGCACTTTCGACCAGAGAGACATCTCCCAAAAAGCTTCTCGCCATGGTACACGAATGGCCTGGGCTGGACGGCCGCGACATGGTCAAAGAGGTCACCTGCCAGGAAATGTATCCCTGGATGGGAGATGCAGGGAGTAAGTGGATTCATCCAGTCGTCAGTGAGCAGGCATCGGTATGCAGTAAAACACCGTTCAATGCGCGCCGTCCATGGTCGATTGTCGCCTATGATTTTGGAATTAAGAAAAATATCCTTCGCCATTTAGCCAGCTACGATGCACAAGTGACCGTCGTTCCAGCGGACGCGCCCGCAAAAAATGTTTTAGCACTGAAACCGGATGGGATTTTCCTATCGAACGGCCCTGGTGATCCGGCAGGCCTGCCTGATGCAGTGAAAGCGGTGCGGGAACTACTCGATAGCGGTGTGCCAATTTTCGGGATTTGTCTCGGTCATCAGTTGATTGGGCGCGCTTTGGGGGCGGATACATATCGGTTAAAGTTCGGCCATCACGGCGGGAACCATCCTGTTCAGCATTTGCCAGGTGGCGAAGTGCTGATTACGGCGCAGAACCATAATTATTGTGTTACTTCCAGTGACCTAAATCTCGCCGAAGTACAA
Source organism: Chloroflexi bacterium GWB2_49_20 (assembly GCA_001796335.1). Taxonomy (GTDB): domain Bacteria; phylum Chloroflexota; class Anaerolineae; order Anaerolineales; family Villigracilaceae; genus UBA12087. Next base: position 394,614 of record MGMF01000021.1, read on the forward strand.
ATCAATTACAAAAGCCTGAACGACGACTCTCTGGAGGGTTTTCGTTTGAAACATAAGCCGGTGTTGAGCGTCCAGTTCCACCCCGAAGCCGCCCCGGGTCCGCATGACGCACATGGTATTTTTAGCGAATTCTTTGACATGATTGCCAAAGTGAGCCAAGATGGCTAAGCGTAGCGATATCCGCACCATCCTCGTCCCAGGTTCAGGGGCAATAGTCATTGGTCAGGCCGCCGAGTTTGATTATTCCGGTACGCAGGCAGTCAAAGCCCTGCGTAAAGAAGGTTACCGTGTAGTTCTGGTCAACTCGAACCCAGCCACTATAATGACCGACCCCGATATTGCTGACGCGACTTATATAGAGCCACTCACTCCAGACGCGCTGGAAGCCATCATTGCACAAGAGAAACCTGATGCCATGCTCCCCACCGTTGGTGGTCAGACCGGGCTGAATCTCGCGCTGGCACTCAGCGAGAACGGCGTGCTGGAAAAATACGACGTTCAACTTATCGGTGCGAACCTGCACGCCATTCAAACCGCCGAAAACAGGCAGTTATTCCGCGAGACCATGCAAAAGGCCGGAATCCCCGTACCACACGGTGGTGCTGCTTACTCGCTGGCAGAAGCTGAAGCCCTGATTGAAGAAATCGGTTACCCGGTGTTGATGCGTGCCTCGTTTGCATTGGGCGGTACCGGCGCTTCCTGGGTCTACTCCCCCGCCGAACTACCCGAAGCTGTTCGCAAAGCCACGTCCGAATCGCCCATCAGGCAGGTCTATATAGAGGAATCCATCCTCGGATGGAAAGAGTACGAGCTGGAGGTCATGCGCGATAAGGCTGATAACTTCGTGGTCATCTGCACCATTGAAAACATCGACTCAATGGGCGTCCACACCGGCGACAGCATCACCGTTGCCCCGGCGCAAACCCTCACCGACCGCGAGTATCAGATTTTACGCGACCTGGCTCACCGAGTCTTGAGCGCAGTCGGCATTGAAACGGGCGGCTCTAACGTGCAATTCGCCATTGACCCTAGTTCCGGGCACGTCGTGGTCATTGAAATGAACCCTCGCGTCAGCCGCTCTTCTGCCTTGGCCTCCAAGGCCACAGGCATCCCGATTGCCAAGCTGGCCGCGCTGGTGGCTGTGGGTTACACTCTCGACGAAATCACCAACGACATCACCAAACAGAGTAAAGCTGCCTTTGAGCCTTCGCTGGATTACGTGGTGGTGAAAATTCCGCGTTGGGCGTTCGAAAAATTCCCCGGTGTGGATCCCACGCTTGGACCGCAGATGAAGTCCGTCGGCGAGGTGATGGCACTGGGGCGGACTTTCCAAGAAGCCTTGAATAAGGCCGTTCAATCGCTGGAAACCGGGGTGGACGCTCTGGATGGAAGCGGTTCCACCTGCAGCCAGACTACCGCGCAGGAGAATCTCATCACGCTTAAAGTCCCCACCGCTGACCGGCTCTTTCGGGTCTATTGCGCCATCCGGCAAGAGATTCCGCTGCAGGAGATTAGCCTGGCAGCTGGGTACGATCTGTGGTTCCTGGCAGAAATGCAGGAAATTGCCCGGATGGAACGGGTTATTACAGAATGCGGTATACATAACGTAGAATTCAAGTCCATTCTGCAAGAGGCAAAGCGGATGGGGTTTGCAGACAGCCAGATCGGACGCATTTTAGGGAAGTCTGCAAGTGAGATTCGAGAGACGAGAAAGAATTTTGGTATTTTGCCTACCTTTCAGCGCGTGGATACCTGCGCAGCGGAATTCGAATCCCAAACCCCGTACCTTTACAGCGCCTATGAGATGGAAGATGAGTCCAGGCCAACCGATAAACAAAAAATTTTAATTTTGGGTGGCGGCCCGAACCGGATTGGTCAAGGGATAGAATTCGATTATTGCTGCTGTCAGGCAGCGTTTGCCCTCTCGCACATGGGTTACGAAACCATCATGTACAACTGCAACCCCGAAACAGTTTCTACTGATTACGACACCGCTGACAGGCTTTACTTCGAACCTCTGACCCTGGAACATGTACTTAATGTTGTTGATCGCGAACAACCGGTTGGTGTTATCGTTCAGTTTGGCGGGCAGACACCACTGAACCTATCGGCAGGGTTAGAAGCTGCCGGGGTTAAGATCCTAGGAACTTCGCCGCATGCGATTCAGATGTCGGAGGACAGGGAAAAGTTTGCCAGATTGCTCTCACAGTTGGAAATCCCGCAGCCAGAGAATGGAATCGCCCGCTCGCTTAAAGAAGCCCGCGTAGTGGCTGACAGTATCGGGTATCCGGTGTTGGTCCGACCATCGTTCGTGCTGGGCGGGCGGGCTATGGCTCTAGTGGAAAGCGAAACCCACTTGGATGGGTTCATCCAAAAAGCCATTGAAGCCGTTCCCGGACAGCCGATTTTGATCGATAAATTCATGGAAGATGCCTTCGAAATCGACGTGGATGCGTTAGCAGATGGTGAACGGGTGGTAATTGGTGCTGTGATGCAGCACATTGAAGAAGCTGGCGTGCATTCGGGCGACTCAGCCTGCGTGCTGCCGCCGTACAAGGTCAGCGCCTTTCACCTAGGCATCATGCGTGAATACACTGAACAATTGGGGTTAGCGCTGAAGGTACGCGGGCTGATGAATGTGCAGTTTGCACTGAAGGACGAGTTGGTGTATGTGTTGGAAGTGAACCCGCGCGCCTCGCGAACAATTCCATATGCCAGCAAATCCACCGGATTAAACCTGGCCTACATCGCGGCGCAGGTAATGGCCGGGTGTACACTTGCGCAACTCGGCGTGACAGATGAGCCACGCGTGAACGGTTTTTTTGTTAAGGAGGCAGTACTTCCATTTAAAAAACTTCCTGGTTCGAGCATATTGCTCGGTCCAGAGATGCGATCCACCGGTGAAGTGTTGGGACATGCTGCTCATTTTGGTCATGCCTTTGCCAAATCGCAGATTGCTGCCGGGACGGGGTTACCCCAAAGTGGCGCAGTGCTGATAAGCGTAAATGATTACGACAAAAGCGCCGGGATGAAGATAGCTCGCGATTTGCACCGCTTGGGTTTCAAGTTGTATGCCACGCCAGGAACAGCTGCTTTTTTCAACAAGGTGAGTTTACCTGTAGAGGCGATAAACAAAATTACCGATGGCTCCCCGCACACAGTTGACCTGATTCGCAACGGGAAAGTTCAAATGGTCATCAACACCCCATTGGGCTCGCTTGCCCGCACCGATGGCGCCGATATTCGATCGGTGGCAGTAGAAATGGATATCCCTTTGTTGACGACTCTTTCAGCGGCAGCAGCGGCAGTGGCGGCAATCAAAGCCCTGCAGCAGAAGGAATTACACTACCGCAGTTTGCAGAGTCATTTTTCGAAATAATGAAAACTGATCATCCTTGGAGGTGGAATGAACATTATTGATATTGAATCGAAACATACATCCGGTCTGTACGCGAAACAACCAATTGCAATTGTACGCGGACAGGGTGCTATACTCTGGGATTCGAACGGCAATGAGTATATTGACTGCTCCTCCGGGCATGGGGTGGCGAATTTGGGTCATGCCCATCCCAAGGTTGCAGCAGCGCTTGCAGAGCAGGCGATGAAACTGGTTACGTTATTTGAGACATTTCCAAACGACCAGCGGGCCACCTTGATGGAAAAGTTGACCGCGCTTACCCCGGGCCTTGATCGCGTTTTTTTTTGTAATTCCGGAACTGAATCCGTAGAGGCAGCCATTAAGTTCTCGCGCCTTTCCACGGGCCGCACCGGAGTGATCGCCGCTATGCGCGGATTCCATGGACGTACGATGGGTTCACTTTCGGCAACCTGGAACAAAAAATATCGGGAACCCTTCGAGCCGCTTATCCCCGATTTTAGCCATGTACCGTACAACAATATTGAAGCACTCGAAAAGGCCGTGACCGATAAAACAGCGGCAGTGATTCTGGAAATCGTGCAGGGAGAGGGCGGTGTCTATCCTGCTGACCCAGCCTACCTGGAAGCGTCTCGACGAATCTGCTCGGAACGTGGTGTGTTGTTGATTATCGACGAAGTCCAGACCGGGTTTGGGCGCACGGGTAGGTTTTTTGCCTACCAGCATTATGATATCAGACCCGATTTAATGTGTTGCGCCAAATCTCTGGCGGGCGGAGTGCCAATGGGTGCGGTACTGATAGGTGAAAAAGTGAAAAATCTCGTCCCGGGCGCGCACGGTTCAACCTTTGGTGGAAATCCGCTTGCATGCGCGGTTGCGCTGGCGGTATTGACTGTCATAGAGGAGGAGAATCTCCCTGGTCAAGCAGCAGAAAAGGGCGCGTACCTGATGGAAAAAATGAAGGCTATCCAGTCTCAAAATATTCGCGAGGTGCGCGGGTTGGGGCTGATGATTGGCATTGAGATGAAGCAAAAAGTTGCACCGTATCTCAAAGCGTTGCAGGAAAAACACATCATCGCCTTGAATGCGGGGATGACAGTTATCCGATTGCTCCCGCCTCTAGTGATTTCGTATGAGCAGATCGATCAGCTCGCGGTGGCACTGGAGGAAGTGTTTTTTGAATGAAGTCGGTGGTGAAATAATGACTGAAACGTTAATCGGACTTGTCTCACAATACAGCCCATCTGGGCAAGAACGGGGTGCAGTGGAGTGGCTGGTGGCGTGTATGAAGGCACTCGGTTACAGCGAGGCGTTCATCGATGGCGCGGGAAACGCGGTCGGCTTGATGGGGACTGGGATGCAGCAAGTGGTTTTGCTCGGACATATCGATACGGTACCGGGAGAAATCTCCGTTCGGGTGGAGAATGGCTTTTTGTATGGTCGAGGCTCTGTAGATGCCAAAGGTCCTCTGGCGTGTTTTACAGATGCGGTGGCGCATGTAGGGGCGATCGATGACTGGCAGTTTGTAGTGATTGGGGCAATTGAGGAAGAACGCCATTCGGAAGGAGCGCGGTTTGTAATAGATAAATATAAACCAGATTTTGCTATCGTCGGAGAACCAAATCGCTGGGACAGAGTCTCGTTGGGTTATAAAGGCTCGGCGTGGGCGGAAATAATTGTACAACGCGATCAGGCACATACAGCCAGTGGCCAGCAGACAGCGTGCGAGGCGGCGGTTGAGATATGGATGGCAATCAAGGCACATGCAGAAGCGTTCAACTTGGAGATACAACGCATGTTTGATAAAATGCTGCCCACTCTCAGCGTGATGAATTCGGGGCAGGATGAATTCAAGCAGTGGGCACGTTTAAATGTGGGAGTCCGCTTGCCGGTAAATGTTTCCCCGGAGCAATGGTACGCCAAACTAGGTGAAATCGCAACCGACGCTGTGGTGATTAGAGAAGGGTACTCTGTTTCAGCATGGACATGTGAAAAAAACTCACTGCTAGTACGCGCTTTCCTGAGCGGGATTCGAGGTCAGAATGGCATGCCATCTTTTGTTTATAAAATGGGGACTGCTGATTTGAACATCGTCGCCCCAGTTTGGCAGTGCCCCACGCTGGTATACGGTCCCGGGGATTCAGCGCTGGATCATACTCCTGATGAGCATATTTCTCTTGAGGAGTATGCAAAGGCAGTGGGAGTGCTTGAGAAGACGTTGAATAAGTTGACCAGACAATTGTAGTGAGGCAACTGTAATCATCGTCTTTACTTAAGAAAAGTAAGAGGTCAGGGAAAAAAATCGCAGGAAGGATTCTTAAACGCCGATATCTTTTGGATGGCGCTTGCCATGAAAAAGGATGAAACGCTCGACCTAATTAACGTAGATTCGTTCAGTACGATACGAGTAATGTTTTGTATAGGTGGTTTCGCGTACTGTTCAAATAATTTGTAGGATTAGGTAACCATTTTTCGCCTTATGTGATGGAATTTGTGCTATAATTTTCCATTCTTTATTAACCTGTTGTCGTATAAATTCCCGATCGTTTGGGTTTTCATATGTATCTCCTATAAGGTGCTTTTCGATCCACTTAAACGCGTGTTTAGTGGCTGGGTAACTGCATTCGAATATTTAATAAGGAAAACGCTTTGAACAGAATTTGTATCGCTATCATTGGCGCAGGAAACATTGGCACTGCAATCGCGGATGGTCTGGCAAAATCCGGCCATTTTCTGGCTGAAGACATCACGTTGACTCGAAGAAGAATACAGCTACTTGATGGAATGAAAGAGCAGGGATTCAACATTGGAGAAGACAACCGTGAAGCAGTCAGGAAGTCAAAAGTGGTCATCCTTGCGGTTGAGCCACTGCAAATTAATAAGGTGCTGGAAGAGATCGCTCCTGAGTTAAAGCCTGAAAGTCACATCCTAATTTCCGTTATCACGGGTGTTAACACGGGTCAAATTACCCGACGAGTCAGTGAGGGAGTAGCCGTAGTTCGCGCTATGCCTAATACCGCAATTGCTGTCCGTGAATCGATGACCTGCATTGCATCTGACAGAGTAGATGGTTCTGCCATCGATGTTGCCAAGTCTATATTTGACACAGTTGGGAAGACCATAGTCATTGACGAAGAAGAGATGATCGCTGCTACAGCACTGGGAGCTTGTGGGATAGCTTTCTTCTTGCGTGCCATCAGAGCAGCTTCCCAGGGAGGAATCGAGATTGGGTTTCATTCCCTGGATGCATTAAAAATAGCTGCCCAAACTGCCCTGGGCGCAGCGACATTACTGCTAACTAAGGAAAACCATCCGGAATATGAAATCGACAGAGTTACGACCCCCAGAGGATGTACCATTGCAGGACTGAATCAAATGGAACACGAGGGATTTAGTTCGGCTATGATCAAAGGAATCACAGTTTCTGCTGACAGAGCGTCAAAACTGTATTCAAACGGCGGGAACGAAAAATAACGCAAATCTGTAGCAGATTGTACATATCCTGAAAGACAACACTCCAACCATCATTGAAGGACTGTGCTGCGCAGGGCAGATTCTTATAATGCTTAGTCTGGCCTTCCAACACTTGAAAAGATGCATATGTGTATTGATTTAACGATACAACCTCTGATGTTGATTGAAAATTTCCTGTTATAAGCCAATTCCAATGGTTAGAGAATCCCAGTTCTCATAATACTCCACATTTGCTTGCACAAAAGCGGATTGTGCTGGTTTTCGCAATGCCAAACCCAGTGGGTGAATAATGATATCCAAGCCTGCTTTTTGAAGAATTTCACCCGCGGCCTGAACAGAGCGTATCCCGCCAAGTGTGTCTTCAACTACGATCAATTCAAACGAATGCGGCAATTTAGATAAAATGCTTTTCAGATTACCTGTCTGATACCAATCACCAACAGACTGTAATGAAGCCCACTCATCACCGGTCATCGCAGCAACGATGGCTGCTAATGCGTGCGCAGGTGATGGTTTCAACAATGTAACCGGATCAAGTCCGCGTTGGGATGCAAGATATTGTAATTTTCCAAAAGCGATCAGAGGAATATCCGGGAGATCTACAAGTTCCAAAGCAAGTTCCGCTTCAGGTGCGTATCCCAAATATGAGGCAGCAACATCGCGCGGCGGCATAGACGGGCGTGCTGTAAATGCTGAAAGGTATATTCCAGGTTGATGAAGTTTCGCGCGAATCTCATCATTGATGTTCGATTTATCTTCCGCCAATAAAAGGGATATAGTTTCAATTTCAGCAGGCAGATGATAAGTTTGAGCAAACTTCTCACTTCCAAGAGTAAAGTGTTGAAATAATCTCATGGTTTCGGAAAGATGAATGTTACGAGTTGCAACCAAAAGATTTATCCGCAAATCAATTGGGATGGACAAAAAGCATCCTTGCTGCAAAGCAGACTCCGCAGGATATTGATTTGCAGTTAATTTAAACAAGGGGATTTCAATGCTTGATAGCTTGTATCCAGTCAAATGTTTTCCGATCTCCATTGCAGCAGACGAAAGGTTTGAGGGTAGATTCTGTATGGGGTGACGGGACAGGATGTCCACCAAGATGGAGGCGAGCAGAAGAGGAATCATGTCCCATTCGCTGGAAATTCCGCGTTTTTCCAATTCAATCAAATTTTCTTCAAAGATATCAAAAGATACCAAACCCATTAAATTAAGAAAATGATTCATGGTGGCTCGAAGCGCGGTACGGTAACCGCCTGGATGAACGAGGACACCATCAATATCCAATAGGATGATCTTTGTCATTTATGCCGCTTCTCCAACTCAACCAATACATCTGCGGGAGTCAATCCACGTGCGGCCAACAATACGAGGGTGTGATAAGTCAGGTCAGCGATTTCTTCAATGAGGCGCTGATCATTCTGCGCCAGCGCGGCCACAACAACTTCCGTGCCTTCCTCGCCAACTTTCTGCGCTATCTTCGCCAAGCCTTCTTCAAAGAGACTGGATGTGTAGGAGCTTTTAGAAAAATTTTTCTTGCGTGATTGAATTACATCAAATAACCATTGAATACTCATTCATTCTCCATTATTGTGAGACCATAAAGGTTTCCCTGGCCATCGAACGAGAGACTTAAATCAGAAAAACCATTAGGGCCTATATTTACGATAAAAACAAGTTTGATTTCCTGTATGACAGGCGGGTCCCGCTGGTTGAACGCGAATTAGCAACGTATCAGCATCGCAATCCAAGCGGATATCTACCACATGTTGAATATTTCCTGAGATCGCTCCCTTATGCCATAACTCCTGACGACTGCGTGACCAGAAGTAAGTTTCACCAGTAGATAATGTAAGACTTAAAGACTCGGCATTCATATAAGCCAGCATCAGTACTTTATTCGTTTTTGCATTCTGCACTATAACGGGAATGAGTCTGTTGGCGTCAAACTTGATTTCAGCTAGTAATTCTTGCATGATTAGTCTTTCAGCCTTCATCTTTCATCCTTTTCATTCGTACAGGCACATTCAATATTTGCAACTCCCGCTTCAAATCAGGGATTAGTAATTTACCATCATGAAAAAGCGATGCTGCCAGCGCTGCATCAGCTTTGCCATCTGTCAGTACCTCGTAAAAATGGGATGGCGTACCAGCTCCGCCCGACGCAATGATCGGCACGGATACTGCTTCAGCAATGGTGCGCGTTAATTCCAGATCATATCCAGCGAGCGTACCATCGGCATCCATACTTGTGATTAAGATTTCACCTGCGCCAAGTTCAACACCGCGCACCGCCCATTCGATTGCATCCAGGCCTGTTGGAACGCGCCCTCCGTTGGTATAAACTTCCCAACCCAATGACCACGAGCGGCGACGCGCATCAATTGCCAGCACAATACACTGATCGCCAAATCGTGCCGCGCCTTCGGATAAAAGTTTCGGGTCATTGACCGCAGCTGAATTGATACTGACTTTATCAGCACCTGCCAAAAGCAGGTTACGTATATCTTCCACTATGCGAACTCCACCGCCAACTGTGAGCGGCATGAAGACCTTATCCGCCACACGCCTTACAAGTTCATGGGTTGTATTGCGTCCCTCATCCGTGGCAGAAATATCCAGAAAGACAAGTTCATCCGCGCCCTGTTCATCATAGAGATGCGCCTGCTCAACAGGATCACCCGCATCGCGCAAGTTGACAAAGTTCACTCCCTTGACCACACGTCCATCTTTTATATCAAGACATGGGATGATTCGTTTCGCTAACATATAAAAACTCCTATTTCATCCACTTCATAATTCTTATCCATCTCCGTTTAACCGTTTCGCTGAAGGCAATCCGTTGAGGGCATCTTTCAAATCGAGCGTCCCTTCATACAAAGCGCGTCCCACGATCACGCCAGAAAGATTTGCATCTCGCGCCGCCATCACATCATCCAGAGTATGCACGCCTCCCGAAGCGATCACATCCAACCCGCTGACATCAGCCAGGGCACGCGTCGCAGAAATATTTAAGCCATACCCCATTCCATCGCGACTGATATCTGTAAAGATAACAGTACTCAAACCCAAGGTCCGCAATTGCAGTGCGAGATCATGTGCAGAAATCCCACCAGTTGATTGCCATCCATGCACACGCGCAAAACCATCACGGGCGTCAATTCCAACAGCAATTTTATCCGCGCCAAATTTTTCCAATGCCCTTGTAACCACATCGGGTTGCTCTAACGCAATTGTGCCGAGCACAATGCGACTCGCCCCCAGATTCAAAGCTTTTTCCATCGCCTCCAATGACCGCAGCCCACCGCCAAATTGCACCTCGGCACCAGACTCCTTTGCGGTTTGTAAGATAGAAGCAAACGCCTGTTGATTGGCAGTATCACATTCGCCGAAGGCACCATCAAGGTTAACCACATGCAACCACTTCGCGCCTATATTCAACCAACACTTCGCGGTCTCAGCAGGATCGTCGCTGTACGACGTCATGCGCGCAGGGTCGCCCTCCTTCAAACGCACAACACGCCCAGCGCGCAGATCAATTGCAGGATAGATCGTAAAACTCATGACTTCTCCAAAAAATTTTTTAATATTCGCAATCCTGAGGTTTGGCTTTTCTCTGGATGAAATTGCACTCCGTAAATATTTTCGTGTTGCACTGCGCAGACATATGACAAGCCGTAATTTGTTTTTGCAATTACATCGGTTGAATTCACTGGCTGACAGTAATAAGAGTGATTGAAATAAACATACTCCCCATCATTTATCTGGTCGAACAACAACGCGTCTTCCTTAATCTCAAGCTGATTCCACCCCGTATGCGGAACCTTGACTGACAGCAACTCTGCAAAACGTATCACGCGCCCAGGCAATAATCCAAGCCCAGCGTGTTGACCCATCTCTTCGCTAACTTCAAACAAGACTTGCATGCCCACACAAATCCCAAGCAAAGGTACGCCGCGTAATGCGACATCTTTTATCACGACCACTAATTCACGCGCACGTAAACCAGACATAAAGTCACCAAACGCGCCAACGCCAGGCAACACGACACGTTCTGCGAGGTAGATTATTTCAGGATCATCCGTGCGTTGAACAGAAACGCCGAGACTCTCCAGTGCTTTTTGCACAGATCGAAGATTACCAATGCCGGTGTCAACCAATATAACCTTGCTCATTTTGTTAATGTCCTTTTCGTGGACGGTACAAAACCCGCACGGCGTGGATCTGTTTGAGTAGCCTGATCTAGAGCGCGCGCCCAGGCTTTGAATAATGCCTCAGCTTGATGATGATCATCGCGGCTGTATAAAACCCGCATATGCAAATTACAACGCGCAGTTACCGCGAACGACTCAAAGAAATGAGGAAACAATGTAGTCGCAATGTTACCAACATAAGGTGTCTTCCAGTCTGTTTGAATTACCGCATAAGGCCGCCCCGACAGGTCCAACGCGACGTGCACCAGTGTTTCATCCATCGGTGCGAAGCAATCACCCATGCGGGTAATTCCCTTGCGTTCACCAAGCGCCTTATCAAAAACCATCCCAATCACCAAAGCAACATCTTCTATCGTGTGGTGAGTATCCACTTCGAGATCACCCTGCACCTGCACAGAGAGATCAAATAATCCATGCACAGCAAGCTGAGCAAGCATGTGATCGAAGAAGCCAATACCAGTTGCTATCTCGTGCTGGCCGCTTCCATCCAAATTCAGCTTGATTGCAATTTGTGTCTCATTTGTTTGACGTGACAATTCGGCATTTCGCATGTTCACTCCTTCAACGCAATCAACAACGCATCCGTATCTTCAGGCCTGCCCACACTAATACGAATATGATCTTGCAGGCCTGGTTTATTGAAATAACGAACCAAAATTCCATGTTCTAAAGCAAGTTTCGCTTTGAGTTCAGCTGCATCGCGGTCAACGACATGGCATAGAATAAAATTTGATTTGGTTGGATATGGCCGCAAATACGAAATGCTCTGTAAACTTTCAAATAATCGCTGGCGTTCGTTCTTCAAAAGATCAACAATTTTTGCAAGTTCATCCACATTTGCAAGTGAAACCTGTGCCGCCACACTCGCTGCGACGTTGACGTTATAAGGCTGTTTGGCTGTCCACAAGACGGGCATTAACCACCTGGGAAACGCGCCGTAACCGATCCGCAGACCAGCCAGGCCTGCCCATTTGCTTAAAGTTCGTAAGACGATAAGGTTGTCCAATAATTGAACATCGCGAATACGGCTTAAATTTGCACCAAGTTTTTCACCTGCAAATTCAATATAGGCCTCATCCAATACAACTAAAACGGGTAATTCCAATAATAAGTCCAATGTCTTCGCATCAAGAATTGAACCATCTGGGTTATTGGGCGATGCGATAAAGCAAAGTTTTGGGTGATAAGTTTCCACTGCTTTGCAAATGGATTCTATGTCCAGCGAAAAGTCTGCACGGCGTGGAACTTCGATACAGCGAGCTGCATTAAGTCCTGCGTCAAAGGAATACATACCAAACGTAGGCGGGCAGGAAAGGATGCAATCATTCGGTTCAAGAAAGACACGCATGATCAAATCGAGCAACTCATCTGCGCCTGCTCCAGCCATTAAGTATTCAGCCGGGATGCCTGTGAATTCTTCAAGCGACCTCCGCAACGCGCGACTCTCAGGGTCGGGATAGATATGCGGGAATTCCATCTTTCCCAACGCCTCGCGCACCACAGGCAATGGACCATAGGGATTTTCGTTTGCGTCTAATTTGATGATCTGTTCTGGGATTCTTCCCAGGCGCCTGGATAAAACTTCAAATGGTTCGATGAACACATAAGGCAGCAAGGATTCCAAGTGCTTTCGGATTTTCATTTGCATCTCCCCAAGCGGATAAGTGCCGCGTTGTTATGTGCGTCCAAACCTTCGGACTTCGCGATCGTCGCTGATATCGGACCAATGGTGTGCACCGTGTTTTCATCAAGCGCTACCAAGCTGATAATTTTTACAAAGTCCCATACATTGAGCGGAGAAGCAAAGCGCGCAGATCCACCGGTCGGCATAACATGGCTTGGTCCTGCAGCATAATCACCAAGCACTTCAAACGAATATTCGCCTACAAACACACCGCCTGCGTTATTCACTTTTTCCACCCAGCGCCACGGATCACTTACGGATAAAACAAGATGTTCGGGAGCGTAATCATTTGCCAATTGCACGGCTTCTTCCAAATCACGAGTCACCACAGCGCCACCGCGATTTTCAAGGGAAGCAAGAATGATATCTGCACGGCCACGTTGTTCAATTTGCTGTGCAACTTCTATTTGTACCTTCTCGAATAAATTATCTGAAGGTGTCAACAAAATTGCGGATGCCAGTAAATCATGCTCAGCTTGTGCAAGCAAATCTGCAGCAACCCAGGCAGGGTTCGCGGACTCATCTGCGATAATCAAGGTCTCTGTTGGGCCAGCCAACCCATCAATACCCACCACGCCATAGACTTGCCGCTTTGCAAGCATGACGAATAAATTACCGGGGCCGAATATTTTATCCACAGGTTGAATGGTTTCAGTGCCATAAGCGAGTGCGGCGATTGCCTGTACCCCACCCAGCAGATAAATTTTGTCCACGCCAGCAATGCAGCAGGCTGCTAAGATCATCGGTTCAACGGGTGGATTTTTATCCGCGAGAAAACGATTGGGTGGTGTGACAACGATGATCTCTTTCACACCGGCCACACGCGCGGGGATGGCGCTCATTAAAACAGTTGATGGCAATGGAGCGGTTCCGCCGGGAACGTATAACCCTACGCGTTGAATTGGGCGAATGATCTGCCCAAGTGTGCCGCCGAGTTCATTGGTGAACCATGATGTCAACGGCTGATGGCGGTGAAATGCTTCAATGCGGGTGGCGACTTTTTCGAGAGCATCACGTTCTGCGGGGGAAATGGAATCCAATGCAGACTGGATCAAGGCCTTTGAAACGGGAGCAGGTTGGATGTTTATTGAATCGAGGGTTTGAGTCCACTTTTGAAGGGCTACGTCGCCTTGCATCCGCACGTCTTTCAAAATTCGCGAGACTGCCTGTTCGGGCGTCAACGATTCACCAAAGAGTTGTGTAATTCCATCCAACACGCGTTGACTGACAGGGAATTCATCGGGCGGGGTGCGCTTAAGGATGGTTTGTTTTGAAGTTCGTGCATCGTATTGTTTGAGCATGATAGATTCCTTATTCGAGGATTTTAAGCATGGCTTTGTAAAGCGGAGGCTCTTCTTCAAAAATATAAGTGATTGGCGAAACGATAATGCCACTGCCGCCAATGAGACGTAATTCAGAAATGGCTTGTGGTAAATGATCGCGACGCACTACGATCGTTGCTGAGTACCAATGCGGTCCATCATCTCGCACAATCACTGAACTGATGGTTGGACCCTGCAAGCCGCCGACACTGGTTTGAGTAAATATCTTTTTAGCAATTACTTCAGCATTTTCTCCGCGCATGTTTGCGATTACAAGGAAATTGTCTTTAGCGCGCAAATGCGCCTCAATATATTCAAGCAAACGGCGCGCCATCTCCAAAACTCCGGGACTAGTTTGCAAGGCCTTGCGATTAGCGATCAATACGGCTTGCGAATGCTGGATGATACCGTCAGACAAAGGGCGTAATCGATTGTCTAATAAAGTTTGGCCTGTCGAGACGAGATCAGAGATCATATCGGCATAACCGATGGTGGGAGCGCTTTCGAGTGTGCCTTCGGCGGTGATCAACGAGTGAGGAATATTATTTTTATCAAGGAAACGTTTGGTTAAGACCGGGAATTTTGTTGCAACACGCAAAGGAGTTTCCAATGATGCTGAGAACTCTTTAAGTGACGCGATATTTGTAATCGTTTTCCAGGTCTCCGGGACTGCCATTGTCAGAGCGCAATTTCCAAAACCGAGAGCATCATGTAGAATAAGTATTTCGTCTTTGTCGCCGCATTTTTCTTCAATCATATCGAGTCCGGTGATTCCAAAGTCAATACTTCCCTGTCTCACACTGACGACAATGTCACCTGGGCGTTGGAAGATGACTCGCAACTCAGGCAGAGCAGGTAACTCGGCCTGATATTGCCGCGGATTGGTTTTGAATACTTGTAGCCCAGCAGCGGAGAGAAAATCGAGCGCACCACTTTCAAGGCGACCTTTGGATGGGAGAGAGAGTCGGATAGTTTGTTGTGAAAGCATGTATTGTTCCTTTTCGTGAATTAAAAACAAAAACCCCAGTCAATGACCGGGGTATGAAAAAAACAAAGCACTGTTCCTGTTTAATTTATTTCAGGTGCGCGCAAGAATCTCCCGGTCTTTTGGGGGCATGGGATGATGAGCATGGTGCTTGTGCGCATATACTGAATTCATAATGGGTGGTAGTATACCATCGATAATTGGATTTGGCAAGAAATACATTGAAAGAGGTTGTTTAAGAAATCCAAAAAAATCAGCAAACTAGTGACAAAAGGCGGAATTTCTGAATAAATTTTCGATTATTTAGTATTTTATCATCCAAAAACAGGGTAAATATTGCCCGAATGGGAGTAACCTGGTCAATATCGACAATCCTGCCCGGGTCATTCATTCGCATAAGCCCGTG
>MGMF01000022.1:0-97829 GCA_001796335.1 Chloroflexi bacterium GWB2_49_20
GTGCCGATCGCCCTGGAACAAGGGCAGAATTTCGCCATCCGTGAAGGCGGTCTGACCGTCGGCGCCGGTGTGGTCACCAAGATATTAGAATAGGTCGTAAAAAGAATGGCAACCAAGAAAAAAGGCATCCGCCCAGTAGTCACACTGGCTTGCAATGATTGCAAGGAACGCAACTATACTACCGAGAAAAACCGTCGTAACGATCCTGGCAGAATGGAATTGGAAAAGTACTGCCCACGTTGCAAGAAACACACGGAACATCGCGAAACCAAATAACACCTGGTCAGGGACTAATCCCCCTGGCCAGTACTTAGGCCAGTAGCTCAATTGGTAGAGCTCTCGTCTCCAAAACGAGTGGTTGTGGGTTCAAGTCCTGCCTGGCCTGTTTTCGATAACGCCGTCCTCCCCTTTGCGGGGGATGCAATCGAGATGGCGTATTAATCGTCAGGAAACAAGGAGTTGCTCTTGGCTGAAAAAGTTGAGAAGAAGAAAGCTGCAAAGAAACCGAATGCCATCTCACGCTTCGTGCGCGAGACGGTTGGTGAACTACGCAAAGTATCATGGCCCACCCGCGCGGAGGCCATAAACCTGACCATCATTGTTTTGATCGTTATGGTTGCAACCAGCATCTTCCTGTATACTGTGGATATCATGGCTGCACGTCTGCTGACTCTCATGGTTGGCATGTAATCCAAAGTTTTGGAACTGGTGGTATTTTAGCCGAGGAATCGAATGAATATGCAAGACCCGGAAGAGCAAATCGAAGAACCCATGGAATCTGAAGCGTATGAATCGCCTTCGGACGAGCCTGTTTTAAGCGAGGCCGACAGCCATTATTCTCCTCCCGAGATCCCAGGTGAATTGACTCCTGCTGAACCAGCAGAAGACCAACTGCTATGGTATGTGATTCACTGCTACTCCGGCTATGAAAACAAGGTTCGTCACAATCTTGAGCAACGCATTGAAACCATGGGCATGAAAGACAAGGTTTTTGACGTGGTTGTACCCACTGAGGAAGAGATAGAAGTGCGGGACGGCAAGCGCCGCACGGTGGAACGCCATATTTTCCCCGGTTATGTGCTGGTTAATATGGTGCTTACCGAGGAATCCTGGTTTGTGGTGCGCAATACCCCTGGAGTGACCGGTTTCGTGGGAATGGGCCAGCTGCCCACTCCCCTGCGCCCGGAGGAAGTATCCCAGATCATCAAGCGTATGGAAGCCGATTCCCCAACCGTCAAGGTTACATTCAAAGTTGGTGAACGCGTCCGTATCGTGGATGGACCCTTCAATGATTTCCGTGGTCTTGTCTCGGAGATCGACATGGAGAAGAACAAAGTACGTATCATGGTCAGTTTTTTCGGGCGTGAAACTCCCGTTGAACTGGATTTTTTACAAGTTGAGAAAGCGTAACAGGTGAACCCAGCCTGCAGCGTGGGAGGGTGACCCGTTTCACCCGCTAAAACCACAAAGGAGATGAAACAGTGGCAAAGAAAATTAAAGCAATGGTAAGACTGCAGATCGAGGCCGGGAAGGCCAATCCTGCACCGCCAATTGGCCCGGCACTGGCCGGACATGGCATCAATATTATGCAATTCTGCAAGGAATACAACGCCCGTACTTCCAATAGACCGGGCGAGGTACTACCGGCAGAGATCACTGTCTATACAGACAGCTCATTTACCTTCGTCCTCAAAACACCGCCTGCCCCGGTGCTACTGCGTAAAGCTGCTGGCATTGGCAAGGGTTCGTCTGTTCCCAACAAGGAAAAAGTCGGTAAGGTGACCCGTGCCCAGGTTCGTGAGATCGCCGAATTGAAGATGAAAGACCTGAACGCCATCAACCTTGAAGACGCCATGCTTCAAATTGAGGGCACTGCCCGCAGTATGGGAATTACCGTCGACGATTAAACCTGTGGGAGGGCTGTTTTCAGCCCGCTTGCACCACAAAGGAGAGAACATGTCCAAGCACGGAAAGAAATACATGGCCGCACTGGCCAAAATCGAATTAGATAAAGGCTACTCCCCCAGCGAAGCAGTTGCGCTGGCAAAAGAAACTTCCACCACCAAGTTTGATGCCACGGTAGAGTTACATCTCAACATGGGGCTGGATCCCCGCCAGGCAGATCAGTTGGTGCGTGATGTGGTTGTTTTACCGCACGGGCTGGGAAAATCGGTGCGTGTGCTCGTCTTTGCCGAAGGTGAAGGTGCAACCCTGGCCCGCCAGGCTGGTGCCGATGCCGTAGCTGATGACGATGAAACCCTTGCCAAGATCCAGGCTGGATGGACCGATTTTGATGTGGCTATTTCCACACCTGATATGATGGGCAAAGTGGGTAAATTGGGGCGTGTGCTCGGCCCGCGCGGTCTGATGCCCAACCCCAAGGCTGGCACGGTTGTACCAGCCAACGACATGGAACGAGCCGTCAAGGAAGCCAAGGCCGGGCGTGTGGAATTCCGCCTGGACAAGACCGCCAACATTCACTGTCCGATAGGCAAGGTTTCTTTTGATGAGAAACAACTTTTCGAAAACCTGGCTGCACTGATGGAAGCTATCAAGAGAGCCAAACCACCTGCGGCCAAAGGTAACTACATCAAGCATGTTACATTGACTACAACGATGGGACCTGGCATCAAGATTGACTTATCGCAGGTTCAGTCGATGGAAGTAATCGAACAGTAATATTCGTACCTTTGAACAATTAAATACTTCACCGAAGACAGCAGGTGCCCCAGATCCATACCCGGGACTTAATGACCTGCCCAGGATGAAGACTTGCATGACAAAGTCCCAATGGGACGCATGCCCTTAAACGGGATGATATTGTCAAATTTTGAAAGTCTTTGCCTGGTACACGGGTAAAGACTTTTTTGATATCTTTTCAAGAACATGGACGATGCCCCATTTTTTTTGAGAGGATATACCTTGAAAATAGAAAGGAGGTGATATTCTTTGGCTCTATCAAAACAAGAAAAAGAAACCATTCTGGCGCAGTACCAGGAGTGGTTGGACAAAAGCGTTGCTCTCGTTCTGGTGGAATACACCGGAGTGAATATGAATGCTCTGGATTTAATCCGTTCTAAAGTTCGTGAAGCCGGTGGCGAATTTCATGTACTTAAGAACACCCTGGCCAAGCGCGCACTCGATGCCGCTGGAATGCCAGTAGAACCTGATTACCTTGAGAACAGTACCGCAGTGGGATTTGCCTTTGCAGATGCCGCTGGTGTTGCCAAGGCCCTTGCTGAATTCGACAAGAGTATGGATGCTGTCAAGATTAAAGGCGGCTACCTGGGCAAGCAGGTTCTCAGTATCAGTGACGTAAAAGCTCTGGCCGATCTGCCGCCGCTTCCAGTCGTACGCGCAAAATTGCTGGGAACAATCCTGGCTCCGGCTGGTAAACTAGCGCGTACTTTGGCTGAACCTGGTCGCCAGGTTGCAGCTGTTATCAATGCGTTTGCTGAAAAAAATGCTGCCTCTGTGGCAGCATAATCCACAAAAAAAAGTTTTTATATGAAATAAGGAGTTTGAAATGGCTAATATTGAAAAATTGGTTGAAGAGTTGGGTAAGCTGAGTATCATTGAAGCTGCTGAACTGGTTAAGAAACTTGAAGAAGCCTGGGGTGTTTCCGCTGCTGCACCCGTAGCAGTCGCTGCTTCCGGTGCTGCACCAGCTGCTACTGAAGCGGTTGAAGAAAAGACCGAGTTTGACGTGGTCATCAAGGAAGCCGGCCCGAAGAAGATCGAGGTCATCAAGGCTATCCGCCAGTTGACCAATCTTGGCCTGGGTGAAGCCAAAACCATGGCGGAGACCGCCGGTGGTGTGGTTATGGCTCAGGTCGGCAAAGATGCCGCCAATGATGCCAAGAAGAAGTTAGAAGAAGCTGGCGCCACGGTAGTGTTGCAATAATAACATTTACCAACTTAAACCAATAAACGAACCGGCGGCTCAGGAATCGAGTCGCCAGTTTTTTTTTCTTAATTTAATAAGGCGTTATGCACTTCAGGTTAATTCGGGGGTGTGGTGGGCGGGTGAAACCCGCCCACCACACCCCCGAATCCTTTCCGCAGATATTCTTAACCTTGAAATGGATCGTAACCAGGATTGGTGCCAACCCAGATGCAGGCTGGCTGGGCAAATTGGTTGCAGACCATACCTTGTGAGCAGCGGTGTGCGAGCACACGCGGGTGCTGGTCAGGTATGAAATCAGCCGGGTAAACAAGCTGGGTTTCAAGAGCCACTTCAAGATCAATATGACTGCAATAACAAGTTTCGCTTACTTCCCAGACGCGTACAGCCATGCCAGCCTCCATTACGAATATATGCCAGTAAGGGTACCAATAAAATTCCTGCGTGGACTGTTTAATTTTGATGACTTAAATTAATATACCACAAGTTAATTGTAATTATTTGGGCTGATCTCCGGTAATATCGCGCGCTTCTGCATCCACAACTTCATCCTCACCAGGCACATCTTTCCAGGTGGTGGTAATCACTTTCTCCAGCGAGAGCACGTGTTCTTCTACAACATACTCCGGGCACAGGCTGATGAAAAGGGATGTACCGATCCAGACAATGGCAGCATCATCCAGAGCGCCAATGACCGGCAATGCCAGCCCGGAAACCAGGTCGATGGGCGAAACCAGGTATACCAGGGAGGTAATGGGCAATAACTTGAGGAATATGTTGACGCGTTTGTCGGTCATTAATAGCCAGATCAGTTTTATATGCCTGATAAAATCTTTTATCAAGCCTCCGTTTTGGGACGGGACCATATTTTTATTCTGTGAATTATTGGACATAATTTATCTCCTGGCCTATTTATATCAGAAATTTGCAGGTTAAACATACCTTGGAAAAACATTTATCCATTTCATATATACGCTTAAAATGCTGCCAGATTTCATTAATTCTAAAAATAACAGGTAAAATACATTGGTGGTGAAAATTGCCGATTGACACAGCACTAGTCCAAGCTTTATGTTTTGATGTGGACGGCACACTCAGCGATACAGACGATTTGTATATGGAAAGGCTGAGACGTGTTATACAACCATTCCATTTTATTTTTCCCGAGAAAGACACCTCCAAGTTAACCCGCCGGATCATCATGGCGGTTGAAGCTCCCGGTAATTTCCTGCTCGGTTTTCCGGATGTGATTGGGCTTGACGATGAGATCTATGCCCTGGTAGACTTCCTGGCTCGTCACTCCCGCCCAAGCCCTAAAGAGTACCGAGTCATTCCAGGTGTCCGGGAGATGCTGGCAGAGCTAAGCCGTTGCTACCCATTGGCGGTGGTCAGCGCCCGGGATGAGCGTACCACCCTCAAGTTCTTGGATAGAGCGGGGTTGACCCAATTCTTTCAGTGTATTGCCACGGCACAAACCTGCTCGCATACCAAACCTTATCCCAACCCTATCCTATGGGCAGCCCGGAAAATGAATGTGCCGCCCGAAGCCTGCCTAATGGTGGGGGATACCACGGTGGATATACGGGCTGGAAAATCTGCTGGTACACAAACTGTGGGTGTATTATGTGGTTTTGGAGAACGGGAAGAATTGGTGCGCAAAGGTGCGAATGGCATCCTTGAGACGACAGCTGATCTGGTGAAGGTGTTGAGTCAGGCTCGATGCAACCAGGAAGTTGGATAGGCGTATATCTATTAGAAAATTAAGATAAGCAAGCAAGGAGATATTATATGTACCGAAAAATTTTACCCGTTATCTTGATCCTGGTATTGGGTGTCAGTGCCTGTGGAGTTTCGTTCGATCTTCCTGTAATAACTCCCGGCCCAACTCAAATCGACCCGATCGAAGTACCCCTGCCAGAAAACACGACCGGCTCGACCCGACTTGTGGTCACTTTTGGAGCGGGCGAACTTAATATAACCCCCGGCGCGGATGGGCTTGTATCCGGCCTGGCAACCTATAATGTGGCTGATTTTAAACCGGAAATCACCAGCAACGCAGGCGGGGTGAATATAACCCAGGGCAGTTATAAACTTAATAAGGTGCCGAATTTTGGAAAAGTGATTAATAACTGGGATCTGAAACTTGGAACTGCCCCGATGGATATGGAGATTTTCGCGGGTGCGTACCATGCCAACCTGGAACTGGGCAACCTGTCACTGACCAACCTGACGGTTAAAGATGGTGCTTCAGATGTGAACTTGACTTTTTCAGAACCCAACCAGACAGAAATGAACCTGCTGCGCTACGAAACCGGTGCATCCCAAGTGGTTCTTAAAGGTCTATCAAATGCAAATTTCTCCATGATGGAATTCACGGGTGGTGCAGGCAACTACTCACTGGATTTCTCAGGCGTCTTGCAGCGCAATGCCTCAGCCACCATTAATACCGGTTTGGGCAACCTGACCATCTCCATCCCTGAGGCTTTGCCGGTTCAATTAACAATTGATGGGAAACTTGCCAACATCAGTATTGGCAGCAACTGGGTAAAAAATGGCAACACCTACACACAAGCAGGAACAGGACCCTTGTTGACTATCGTGGTGGAAATCGGCGCGGCCAACCTGGTCGTTACGGATAAGTAGGTCTCCATATATAGTTAGACAAAATCCGCCACCCACAGGTTGGGTGACGGATTTTTATATTAATAGGTTTAACGTCAGGATCGAGTATTGGGGTATTTATAGGTTTATTTATGAAATTTGGAGTAAAAGGTCATATTTCCATTGTGACCTAAATCACTTGTTTGTCTGGAGGAATGTATATACAATTATCCAGATAAATTATATCCATTTTTCAAGAGAGGTTTTTCATGCAAATTACTCGTCAAGCTGATTATGCCATTCGAGCAGTACGTTATTTATCCGGTTTAAACCCCAACCAACGTGCAGCCACCAGCCTGGTTGCCAAGGAAGAGCGCATTCCCCCATCCTTTTTAGCCAAGATCATCTCCCAACTCTCCATAGCTGGATTGCTGCATACCTCACGCGGGGCGCGTGGTGGTGTCTCACTGGCACGCCTACCCAAGGAGATATCCCTGCTGGATGTCGTGGAGGCAATTGATGGTCCGATCTTTCTGAACGAATGCGTGGCAGAAGCGAGCATGTGCACCTTTGAGGACGACTGCCCTATAAAACCCATTTGGAGTGACGCCCAGGTGGAGTTGGTGAGCAAACTTAGAGCCACCAAGTTTGACCAGTTCTCCAATGTACATATGAAATAAACGAGTTGATCTAACAAGAATTAAATATAAACTTGTCACGTTCCAATTCCCCTCACAGCGTATAATAGTTGTGAGGGATTGTTTAATATTATATAGTAGGAGAAGATCCATGTCTGAACCTCGTGTGGTGCGCGCCCCGCGCGGAACGCAACTGACTTGCAAATCCTGGCTGACCGAAGCTGCTTACCGGATGATCCAGAATAACCTGGACCCTGAAGTGGCTGAAAAGCCTGAAAACCTGGTGGTTTACGGTGGACGCGGCCAGGCAGCCCGTAATTGGGAATGTTTCGACGCCATCCTGGAATCCCTGATGGAGTTGGAAGACGACGAGACCCTGTTGGTGCAGTCAGGCAAGCCGGTGGTGGTTTTTAAATCCCATCCGGATGCACCGCGTGTGCTGATCGCCAATTCCAACCTGGTTCCGCACTGGGCCACCTGGGAGCATTTTGATGAGCTGGCTGCCCGGGGTTTGATGATGTACGGACAGATGACAGCAGGGTCGTGGATCTACATTGGTACCCAGGGGATCTTGCAGGGTACGTATGAAACCTTTGGGGCACTGGCTAAATTAAAAGGCTGGGGTTCGCTTAAAGGGAAATTCTGTCTGACAGCTGGTCTGGGGGGTATGGGGGGTGCCCAGCCGATGGCCATCACCATGAACGAAGGGGTAGGCCTGATCGTGGAGGTGGACCCGGAACACGCCGAGCGCAGACGGGCCATTGGATATGTGGACTGCGTGGTGGATAACCTGGAAGAAGCCATGACCCTGGTGGAAGAGGCTGTCCAGCGCGAGATCCCTCGTTCGGTGGGGTTGATCGGCAACGCTGCGGATGTCTACAGTGAGCTGGCTGGGCGTGGTGTTATCCCGGACGTGGTCACTGACCAGACCTCAGCCCACGAGGCACTGATGTACGTCCCCTCCGGGATGAGTGTGGTGGTAGCTGACGAATTACGCTTATCCAATCCTGGAGAATATAAACAACGCGCCATGGCATCCATGGCGAACCATGTACAGGCCATGCTCGATTTCAAACGCATGGGAGCAGAGGTATTTGACTATGGCAACAATATTCGCCAGCAGGCTTATAACTATGGACTGAAGGATGCCTTTGAGTTTCCGGGCTTTGTGCCGGCTTACATTCGCCCGCTGTTCTGCGAGGGTAAGGGACCTTTCCGTTGGGTGGCGCTTTCGGGCGACCCGGAGGATATCTACCGCACGGATGAAGCGGTCATGGAGTTGTTTCCAGAGGATGACCACCTGAAGCGCTGGCTGCGCATGGCGCGTGAGCGTGTACCTTTCCAGGGGCTGCCAGCGCGCATCTGCTGGTTGGGGTATGGGGAGCGTGCCAAAGCAGGCCTGAAGTTTAACGAAATGGTGGCAAATGGCACACTGAAAGCCCCCATTGTGATTGGGCGCGACCACCTGGATGCCGGGTCGGTTGCCAGCCCCAACCGGGAAACCGAAGCCATGCTGGACGGCACGGATGCCGTCTCGGATTGGCCGATCTTGAACGCCATGATCAATGCCGTTGGCGGAGCCACCTGGGTTTCCTTCCACCACGGCGGTGGGGTGGGAATTGGTTACAGCCAGCATGCCGGGCAGGTAATTGTGGCAGATGGAACCCCTGAAGCAGCCAAGAGACTGGAACGTGTTTTAACCAGTGACCCGGGCATGGGCGTGGTACGCCATGCAGATGCAGGTTATCCCGAGGCAATTGAAGCTGCGCGCAGGCATGGCATCAAGATGCCGATGTTGAAGCAGGCTTGATGCCAGGAGGTTACCATTTTAGACTGCTTTCGTAGAGCCATTTTTTTGCAGGAAACCGGATTGATTCATTTCAAGAGAATTGTCCTTTAAAGCAAGGAGAAGAATATGCGCAGAACTGGATGGGTTTACGCGACTTTGTTGTTGTTGAGCGCATGTTCGATCTTTAGTTCGGAGACAGCCACACCGGTACCCACAATATCTCCTACACCGGATGCTGTCAGAGAGGAAGAGCGAGTTTATGCCGCTTTGATCGAAGCACAATACCCGGCTGATATGCTGATTATTATGGACCAGACTCAAACCAATGTTCTTGATCTGGCCTCAACGGAGACCTACCAGAAGGTCGAGGAAGCTTTGCAGAATTTATCGGCGGAAACACTGACTGATTTTAAAGCCCGAAATGATAGCTCTTATCCTCTGCGGGCCAGCATGGCACTAGGAGTCCGCTACCTTTTATTTTCCCAAAAAGACAAGCAGGAACTTTTCCAGGTTAACCAAAGCGGTTGGGATGTGTTTTACAATCGCTATCCTGGGGCGCCGGGCATCATGACGCTATCGCGGGTTGGTTTTAATAAGCAAATGGACCAGGCCCTGGTTTACCTGGGCATCCAGAGTCACTGGCTGGCGGGCTCAGGGAATTTTTTCCTGCTTAACAAGGTCAATGGAAGCTGGGTGATCGACGAGCAGGTGATGACCTGGGTTTCGTGATCAGGGTTGAATCCAACCAAGAATATTTTTCTGGATGATGAAAGGATGGGGGAAATAGCAGCAAGAATGTTGGGTTTCGCTTAGGTAAAATCAGAAAAGGATGATTGACGGGTCCGCTCTACCCAACCTACCATACTGATAGCAAGAATAATGTCCCGATGGTTTTCTCAATCGTCAGGGTTTTTTCAACGCGAACCTTCGGGATGCTTATGGAAATCGAGAAGTTTGAATATATTTATCTTAATATAAATAATATTAACTTTATTATTGACAAATACAAATTATTGAATATAATATTTATATAATTCAAGCCTTGAATTCGATTATTGTATGCATTAATACGAACAAACAGGATATTTCATGGAAAAAACAAGCAGAGCTCCCCTTTTGACAAGGACATTGGTCATCCTGTTATTCAGCATGATCATGGCCAATATCGGTGGGCAGATGTATGGGCCGCTCCTGCCGCTTTATGTGCAGGATCTGGGCGCCAATATCAACCAGATCGGCATCTTTTTCACCCTTTCGATGATCGCACCCCTGCTGTTCCAGATCATGGGAGGTTGGATCTCGGATGCCATCGGGCGCGTGCAGGCCATTGCCATTGGCAGCCTGGCCGGGCTGGTGGGGTATGTTGTATTTACGATCGCCCCGTCCTGGTGGTGGCTGCTGCTGGCTGTCACCGGGGTTTCCATGGCGTCTTCATTTGTAGGCCCCAGTTTCAATGCCTTTGTGGCGGAAGAATCGTCCGAGGCTACCCGGGGTAAGGTGTTTGGGGTTGTGCAGGGAATTTTTCTGGTGGTGGGCGTGATCGGAGCCCCGCTGGGAGGTTTTCTGGCAGATACATACGGTTTTCGCCTGATGTTTGGTGTGGGTGCCGTCCTGTACGGGATCGCTACTGTTGTTCGTATCCTGGTGGCGCGTAGAGTCCGACAGGAACAGAAAACGCCGACGGTTAAGCCCAGCCTTGGGCACTTGAAGACCACTCTTCTGTCAGTCATCGGCCTGCTGACAGCGGGAGGTCTGGTGACCTGGATCTTCATATCCGATGGGGTGGGGGATACCACTTTTAATATGGTCGGGCAGCTCTTCCCGCTGTATTTGAATAATATTGTTGGCATCAGCATGACCCAACTTGGCACCTTGGGAGCAATTGCCTCGGTTTCTACCATGGCATTCATTTATCTGGGCGGAATGCTCTCGGATAAATTTGGTGAGCGGATGGGAATCGTACTGGGCAACATCCTGATGGGTGCCGCTATTTTTATCATGCTCAACGTAACCACCTATGTTTACTTCATAGCTGCCTGGATCCTGTTGGGAATCGGCCAAGCGCTGGTGGGACCGGCCTATAACTCGCTGATCTCCAAGGCGGTCCCGGAAAAAATGCGCGGGACTGCCTTCGGTTTCTTTTCCAGCAGTATAGGTGTGTTTTCACTGCCGATGCCTTATATTGGCACACTTTTGTGGGAGAATTTTGGCCCCAAAGTACCGTTTTATGTACCACTGGTGGCATTGGTGATGATGCTGCCGGTGATCTGGATTAAGTTTCGCCTGCCAAAAACAGACAAGACCAGCCCACCGGATGTTCTAGCGGTGGCCGAGCCTGTGGCTCCAAATAGTTGAACACCCAGGGTTAGGGTGATAGGGCGGCCTGCCAAGGTCGCTCTATTTGTTTAATAAATCCTTGTCAGAATAACTTCTGAAGTCCATAATTGGATAAACCCAATGTCCCCTTTGCCATGATTTCCCGACTTACTTATAGAGCTCAAAACCCAAAAACCCTGCAGGAAATCGGGAATACGATCGGAAAGGAAATTTATGGCAGAAAACAGTATCGCATTGAAATCCAAACAGACCGAACAAGAGTCAGAAGAATTGAGAATAATTAAAGCTGTCAGACAGGATCCCAAGGAGTTTGGCGAGTTGTACAAACTGTATGTGGAACAAGTCTTCAGGTACCTCTACAGCCGGCTTGGCAATGTGCACGAAGCCGAAGATGTAACCGCCCAGACTTTTTTGGCAGCCTTTGAAGCTTTTGACAGATTTCGGCAGGATGGACACCTGGCTCCCTGGTTATTTGGCATCGCCCGAAATAAAGCGACGGATCACTTTCGTAAACGGAAGAATTCAGCACCTATTGAAGACGCAGAAAACATTCCCGTCGTAGAAGACCCTTTGGTTGGTGTAATTCAATCCGAGCAAGCGATGTCCCTGGCCAATCTCATCCAGGAATTGTCTGAAGATGAGCACGAACTGCTGCGCTTACGTTTCCTGGTTGAGATGAGTTTCCCAGAAATTGCCCATTTATTGCAGCGCAATGAAGAAGCTGTCAAAAAATCCATCTACCGGTTGCTGGCACGGTTACATAGCCAGTTGGAGGTTTCAAATGAATGAATGGAATTCAAGCCCCAAGTTTGAAGAGGAAGTTCGTCAATCTTTCGGAGTACCTGAGATCCGCTCTGAATTTGTTGACCAAGTGTACAGTGATTTAATGCATCGTGCGGATGCAAAGTCTCGAAAATCTCGTCCTTTCTTTAGATTGCGACCTGTATGGACTATTGCTCTCGCGATTCTTTCTCTGGTGATCATCGGCACTCTGGTGATCGGTCCGCAACGCGTCTACGCGGCTGTAGCGCAACTCTTTGGTTATATACCGGGCGTGGGAATTGTCGATCAAAGCAGTCCCATCCGCATGTTATCCGAACCGGTCAGCCTTACGCGCGATGGGATCACTGTTTCTGTCAACCAAGCCATCCTCATTGCTGCAGAAACGCGTCTGGATTTTGGTGTTTCCGGTGTTCCGTTGTCAGCTTATCCGCAGGGAGAAGCGGTTACCGGCTGCGTCGAACCGCTGTATCTGCGACTGCCGGATGGCACAAGAATGGATGTGAGTTCCCCTGTTCCTGCCAACGTGAATAAAGCCACCTTCGTTCTGCCATGCATTTTCAATACGCTTCCTGGAACAGTTCCGACCGATTGGGAACTACCTCTTCATTTTGTGGCTGCTCCCCCGGACACGACCATCTTGCCAGTCATAGATGTAACCCCACAAGTTAATCCTACGAGTATTGCAACAGTGTCCGATAACGGAACACATACAGTAGATATTTCATCCAATGCTGCTGTGTCTGTGGAAAAGATCATTGAGACCGAGGATGGTTATATTTTGCTGGGATCAGTACGCGCAAACATTCCTGAAGGAAGCTGGCTTCAAATCACTGGCCCTGCCATTATCCATGATGCGGATGACAAGAAAGTGAGTTATTCGTTTCCCAACGACGTTCAGCCATTGGATGACCCCAGCCTCAACCAGGGTGGATTCGCCTGGGTCATGCAGATCAAGGGTGCGGGAGTGACGTTCCCTCTAACCATCCGCTTTTCCGGGGTAATCATTTCGCAGGTAGACTCGCAAGCTTTAGCTAAAACAACAATTAATGTCGGGACGAATCCTCAACCCGAACAGGTATGGGAGCTCAATCAGGATGTTCAGTTGGCTGGTCATACAGTACGATTGATTTCGGTCACAGCCACAAGGGATGGATATTTCTTTCGCATCGACCCGGGAACCAACCTGAGTGGCGTGAGTGTTCAAATTGAGGGTTATCAGGCAATGGGTGGTGGCGGGGGTGGAACCTGGCAAGGGGCATTCAATACCAGCCTGGTATACAGCGAATTGCCCAAAGGTCAACTCATCTTGCTCTTCACAAACCCACTTTCAGCCAGTCCCACCGAAACCTGGCAAGGGCAGTGGCAACCTGAGGTCGTTCGCGAATTTTCTCTGATTCCTGGCTCTTCTGCAACCTGCTTGAATGCTGATACGTTCCTGACATTGAACCCATTGCCAGCGGGATTGGATGGCAGGATGGTGGTCACCCAATTGAACCCGCAGCTTCAAATCGTGCTGGCAGGGATGGATGGCAGCCAGCAACAGGTAATTGCACCAGGCAACGGCCGGGCTGCACTCACGCAGGACGGTACCCGCCTGGCATATTCCACCGCTGAGGGTATTGTGATCCAGGACCTGACGGGTGGAAAGTCCACAGTGGTGACTGGTATCTTTGGGCGGGAACTGCACTGGTCGCCGGGTGGAAGTCAAATTGCCTATGTGAATTCGGTTGATATAAATGGTGTGTTCGTGATCGACACCAATGGCAAGAATCAGAAACAACTCTCAAATCTGGGGTATGAATCCATTGCAGGCTGGTCGCCAGACGGATCCAAACTTTATTACGCAATCCCTGGCTCGAGCGGAGATGGCTTCCTATTGCGTTCGGTGGAGTTAAGTTCTGGAAATACCCAGGATTTGTTCGTGCTGGAAAACTCTTCCCGCAAAGCGCCGATGCCGTCTGTATCACCCGATGGCAAGTGGATTGCCTATCGAGCCAGCGATAACAGCAGCCTTTATATTAAAGGCTTGGATGGAAGCCCGGCACGCCTGTTACTTGATAACCCGGCCACAGCGATCAACGGCATTGTTTGGGATGGGGAAAGCCACTTGTTGGGTGTGAGCTTGATCACACCGGAATATCCGGAAGGTGAGATCATCTTAATCACACCTGATAGTTGCGAAACCTATCGGCTTCCTGGTCTGAGCGGCGAACTGGATGGGGTGTTCATCCCCTAGCCTATTTAAATAACATATAGTGAGAGCAAAAGGGCGGTCTGCAAAGGCCGTCCTTTTATTTCAGAGGAGGGTTTACCATTTTTTTTGAGTGCAAATCAGTGTGCCTCAACACCTGAAGGAGCGAAGGTGACTGTCATCCGAAATATTGGCTTATAATTGGATTTATGTCTGCCATTACCCAATCATTTTTGAGCGAGACACCCCAACTACGACCTCTTAATATCATGCGTGACCTGCCGCGCGTGGCGGACCTGGTGGAGACCTGTTTTTCAGACACGATGGATGCCGAAGGTCAGCGCTTCGTTCAACAAATGCGCCGGGCCGGGCAGGATAACCGCTTTTTACACTGGGCAACCAACGCGGTGGAAAGCACCTCCATGCCGCTTTCGGGTTATGTCTGGGAAGAATCCGGGTCCCTGGTGGGCAACGTCAGCCTGATCCCCTTCCGATACCAGGGACGAAAGATCTACCTGATCGCCAATGTTGCTGTTCATCCGGATCAACGGCGCAGAGGCATTGCCCGCCACCTAACGGAAATTGCCCTGGAGCACACCTGGAAACGCAAGGCGGAAGCCACCTGGCTGCACGTGCGCGATGACAACCCGGGAGCAATACAGCTTTACAAGGACCTGGGTTTTCAGGAACGAGCCCGAAGAACTCAATGGCAGGCCACACCGGACAGGAACCTGTCCAATGGAAATCTCGAATTTGACATCAGAAACCGCCTGGCAGATCAATGGCCACAGCAAAAGGAGTGGTTGCAAAGACTCTACCCGGATGAATTGTCCTGGTATCAGTCCATGCCCTGGATCCGATTTCGCCCCGGGCTGCTACCAGCCTTATACCGCCTTTTCATGGAAGCTGAGACACGCACCTGGACAGTCTCCAATTCTTCCAGGTTGTTGGCTGCAATCTCCTGGTTGGCGAGTTTTGGCCGTAGCGAACATCTGTGGATTGCCTTGCCTGAGAATGAAGAGGAACGCGCCCTGACAGCCTTGCTGATGCATGTCCGCCGGGCGCTGGCAGGACGTGAGTCTTTGTCCCTGGAGCTGCCTGGCGGGGTGGCTGTGGATGCCATGCAGGCTGCCGGTTTTAAAGCGCGCCGAACATTGATCTGGATGCGGGCTGATAAAACTTCTGGGACAGTTATGCGTAAATAAAGTAATCTGATGCTGCATGGTATATTCAGGTGGATGATTTTTCTGCCCTATAGGATATACTGAATTAAATATAATCCTTTATATGGAGGTAGTCATGACACGTTTTTTATTACGATGGGTGATCAATGCGGTGGCTTTATTTGCAGCCATTTACATCGTCGGAGGTATTGACTTTATAGGAAACTGGGCGGGGATCCTCTGGCTGGCTTTGATCTTCGGACTGGTCAATGCCATCCTGCGGCCTTTGCTCAAGTTCTTCTCTTTACCGTTGATCATCCTGACACTGGGTTTGTTCAGCCTGGTGATCAATACTTTCCTGTTCTGGTTGACCAGCGTGCTCGGGACTTTATTCAGCCTGAACCTGGTCATTCAGCCCCCGGTGCTGTGGAATGCCTTCCTGGGTGGTTTGGTCGTCAGCCTGGTGAGTGTATTCCTGAGCCTGGTTTTGAAAGATGAACTGAAAGGCAAAAAACGACGACATTGAGAGTTATTTTGAACATCCGCTTCATGTTTTTGTAAAGAAGGAATAAAATACTGGGAGGCCGTATGGTCTCCCAGTATTTTGTTAATCTCCAGTGGATGATGGTTGTAAAATGAAAGGCGACGGGAAAGAAACCCGCCCTGCCTGTTGATCAATACGATGACATTGGTAAATCGCCAGATCAGCAACCCCATCCTTTTAACCTGGCTTTATTCGGCTCTCAGTGCTGGCAGCCCGCCGGCAGATTGAGCAGCCCGGATGGCGCTAAGGATGGCCTGTGCCAGGACTTCGGCAGCCCAGGCACCGACTGTGGAAACATCGGCCCGCTTTTTCCCGGTGGAAAGGGCAAAAATGGTGTCACCGTCCAGCATGGTGTGGGCAGGACGGATGCAGCGCGCCAAGCCATCCTGGGCCATTTGAGCAACTTTGCAGGTGGCTGCCTTGTCAAAACGGGCGTTGCTGGCTACCACACCGATGACCGTATTGCTGCGAGTTGCCAAGCCCATTACGGTCCGTCCGGGCAAGGTTTTAAGCATGTTAAGGGTATTGGCAAAGTAACCCGAATTTCCCAGTTTCAACGGGCCAACCTGTGTGGATCGGGTGCCTGCCAGGATCTGGCCGGAGTGCGGGTCGACCACATCCCCAAAGGCATTGACAGCCACAATGGCACCTACGATCACCCCACCCCCAATATTTACGCTGGCGGTCCCAATCCCGGATTTCATGGCCTGCCCCATGCCAAAAAGCTTGCCAACGGATGCACCACAACCCGCGCCAAAATTACCCTGGGCTGGGGCTTCGGAGGATGCAACCTGACAGGCTTGGTAACCCATATCTGCATCCGGGTGGGCCAATGGATCCCCAATACCCAGGTCGAACAGGATGGCAGCAGGGACGATCGGGACACGAATGCTACCGGCATTAAAACCAGTTTTGTGTTCCTGCAGATAGCGCATAACACCTGCAGCGGCATCCAGCCCAAAAGCTGAACCCCCTGCCAACATGATGGCATTAACCTTATCCACCAGATTGACAGGGTTGAGCAGGTCGGTTTCACGCGTTCCGGGAGCTCCACCGCGCTGATCTACGCCGCCGGTGGCAGCCTGTTCACATAAAATGACAGTACAACCTGTCAGCCCGGTAAGATCCTGGACCTGACCGACCAGAATGCCGGGCACATCGGTGATGGCATTCTTAAGTTTTTTCATAAAAAATGGATTTATCCCAGGTTACCTACCAGTGTAAGAAACTCGTCCCATTCTTCCTTGAAGAAGTGCACAGTGATGTTGTTTAGTTCAACATGAAAGGTGATTTCGCCATCTGGTTCATCCGCCTGCCAGACCAGGTAGTTATCGGTCTCTGCCAGGGTTTTGGTTTCGGGTTCTTGAGGTGATTTTGCCATTGTAATTCTCCTTTGGTGGATAGAGGTATCAATAATTGATTCATTATACGTTTATTTTTATGGCAAAGGCAAGATATATATGAGAACTTAATTATTCTTTTTTAGTAGACTTGGGTCGTTTGGATTGCCACCAGGCGATGAAGCGCTGGCGAATGGAGGGTGTAGTATGAATCTCATTTTGGGTCTCAGATGGCGGCCAGGGGTCCTGGTCGAGCAATTTACGCAGAGTGTATCTTCCGATCAGAATCAGGGTTGCCAGCAAAGGTGCAGCGATCAGGAGACCGATCAACCCGATCAGGTTGGCAGCGATTATTGCAGAGATCAAGACTGCAGCAGGGTGTACTTTGAGAGCCCGGGCCATGATGCGGGGGATGATCAGGTTGTTGAAGATCTGGTCCACAAGAAGGGCGATCAGGATAACCAGCCCGGAATAAAGCAGTGGCGTAATTCCAAAAGGCTTGTAGACCTGGAAAAAAGTTACCAGACCCAGGGCGATCCAGTTAATGGCGGGTCCGATATACGGCAGGAAATTTGCAGTGCCTGCCAGAAAAGCCAGACCAATGGCATAGCGAACTCCCAGGATGGGGAGCAGGATGGAGTAAGTGATCACGGTCAGGCTAAAGATGATAATCTGACCACGCAGGAATGCATTCCAGATACGTCCAAGTTCGGTGCCTATTCGTTTTATATCCTCGGAATAACCGGGGAACTCGAGGCGGATGATACCTGCACGCAATCCCCCACTTTCAATCAGAAAGAAGTAAGAGACAATGATTATGAAGGCCAGCCAGCCAAAGGTACCGACGGCACTACTGGCCAGGCTGCTGAACAGATTTCCCAACTTTCCGAGCAGTGGCTGGACAACGGACAAAACCTCCTGCCCGATAGCGGTCAGGTCCATTTTGGTAAGATCGATCTGAAAGGGACCAATTTGATACACCTGATTGGAGAGGTTGCTGATCAGGTCAGGCAGCTGCACGATGCTGTTCTGTATCAAGGTGATCAGACTTTGGATCTGTTGCAGCAGGTTCAATCCTCCCCAGGTGAGCAAGGTAATAAGGAGAATGACGAATACCAGGTAAAGAATACTGACGCCTCCCCGCCAGGAGTGCAGAAGTTTTTTATCTAAAAAAGAGGCAACCGGGTGAAGCAGGTATGCCAGGATGAAAGCAAACAGGACCGGTCCAAGCAGAGTGTGGAAGCGCAGAATGAGTGCACCTGCGACCACGACAATGGTAAGGGTGATTACCAGTTTTGTATTCCGGCTCCAGCGTGGGGAAGCAGCTACGGGCTGACCAAGCATAACAGTCCTCTTTTCATCTCAATAATTGAATAAACATTCACCTGTTAGTATTCTCAAATTGTATCATTACTCAATTCGAATATAATCATGGAATGCGCCGATTATGGATTATCACCATTCTTTTGCTAAGTGCCTGCCAGCCTGTAAGCCAGACTGCCCATGGGTTTATCGTGATTTATCACCCGGATGGCAGGCTGTATGTTGGTGACCAGGTAAGCATTGAGGTGATCCCACCACCGGGTTGGGGCACCCGGGATCAGCAAGTCCGGATAATGATAAGTGAGCAAAAATTGGGTAGTGCCGGTTTTGGAGCATATGGCGTTGGTCAGAGAAACCAAGCAACATTCTGGTGGGTCTGGGATACTAAAGAACTGGAGGCCGGGGAGCAGACTTTAAGTTTCAGCATCCTGCCGGATGGCTTGTCCTGGCAGGAGAGCATCCAGTTGTATCCTGCCAGCAAGGGGCAGGATTTACAGGCTGCCTGGGCAACTACCAGCACGGATTGCTGTAAACTGGCGTACATCACAGGGACGGATGCCGGGTGGGATATGGAATTGTTGATGCAGATGGCGGATGAACAGGCCGCAGACGTGAGCGCTCGCTTGCAAACGCATTTCAACCAGCGTATCTCCATCACTTTTATACCGCGCCTGCTGGGGCAGGGTGGTTTTTCGAGCAATGGAATTTATGTCTCCTACCTGGATGGGAATATCGCTGGGAATACCACCGGTCAGGTGATCCATCATGAGATGGTGCATGTCCTGGATGCCAGCCTGGGTGGAGAACTGTTGCCTTCCATGCTGGTGGAGGGTCTGGCGGTTTACCTTTCTGGCGGACACTTCAAGAGCGAAGCCTTGATGCCGCGGGCGGCGGCAATACTGGAGCTGGATGCGTACATCCCCTTGAAAACCCTGGCGGAGAATTTTTACAACCAGCAGCATGAGATCGGTTACCTGCAGGCAGGCGCCCTGGTGGAATATATGGTTGGGAGATTTGGCTGGGAAGAATATCAGTCGTTCTACAGGCATATCGCCGATCTTGGCAATCAGGCAGCCTCGCTGGAGGCTGCATTGAACCAGCATTTTGGCATCAGCCTGGATCACCTGGAGCAGGATTTTCTGAAAGAATTGCGTGGCCAGGTGGTAACCGAGGATGTGCGCAATGATCTGCGGTTGACTGTCGCATTTTATGACAGTATGCGTCATTACCAGCAGGTGCTTGACCCTTCAGCCTACTTCCTGAACACTTGGCTGCCGGATGGTGAGACCATGCGTCAAAAAGGCATTGTAGCTGATTATTTGCGAGTCCCAGGCCGGTTGGACAACCTCGCCTTTGAATTCATGCTGCGGACTGCCAATCACGAGGTGGCTGCGGAAAATTACAAGCAGGCGGAAATCGTTCTGGTGACAGTTAATTATCTCCTGGATCTTTATCCTTAATCGTCATGACCAGAATCCGATCAATAAAAAATCCCCGCGGTTTTCCAAGCTGCGGGGATTTAGATTCTGCTAAACAGTATTTAAGGAATGCATTGGGGATAAAGCTCGGGTTTAAAAATGAAAGAAAGGTTGTTGCACCAGAAAGTTATCGGGGCTCTGAAAAGAAAGATGGCGATGACACCACAAATGCATAGCAATCCCAATAGGAGAACCAGAAAGATCACCATTGTCTTATTGGATTTTTTGGCTGCTTTTGGTTGGCTGGGAATCGGAGCGACTGGAACCTGCCCGGTCGAGGCAGGTTTGGCAGGGAGTGGAGCCTCTTCGGAAAATGGAGCTGTGACAAGAGGGGGTTCTTGTTTGGGGGTTTCGGCCACAGCTGTTGCTTCGGCCACTGCCATTTTAACTTCGCTGGCTGAAGCCGATAACACTGTGGCGTTTGGATCAGCGAGGGATTCGTAACCCAGAACAATATTCTCGCCAAGAGAAATGGATTCACCCCCGCGCAAGACAAAGGGAGCGCTTAGACGCTGCCCATTGACGAATGTACCGTTGGTAGAACCAAGGTCTTCGATCACATAGCCTGAACCCTGCCAGATCAAGCGGCAATGCTTGCGGGAAACTTCAGCGTCATTGATCATCAGGCTGCTGATGTTGTCCCTGCCTATGATGATCTCGGGTCTTTCAAGGGGAAATATCTTGCCTGGAGTTGGACCGGAACGCATCATGAATTGAAATTGAACAGTCATGGTTCCTCCTGTCGGATGTTTTATCCTAATCATTAGTGTACAGAATTGTTTGTAAAAAGTCAAATATTCCAGGCTTTAAACTGATGCCATCCGGGCTGCCATTGGCCATCTTCCCTTTCCGGAATGGAGACAAACACTATATGTCAAGCAAACAGCACAACTCGACTGACACAACTGTGTGAGTAAAGCGGACATAAATAGGTATAATTAGGTACATAGACTTTATATTTAAAGCAAGTACTAAAAAACAGGATTATTACTTATGCCCGAAATAATGAAGAAGAACGAATTTATGGAAATGATCCGCTCAGGATGGAGAGAACTGGATTCAATACTGGGGAATTTTACCCGTCAGCAAATGGAATCGCCTGGTAGTTGTGAGGGTTGGGCAGTCAAGGATGTGATTTCGCACATCGCCTGGTATGAAACCGAGATGGTGAATGTGCTGAAGCAGCACGCCCTGAAAGGATCTGAGTTGTGGAATCTCCCACAGCAAGAGCGCAATGCCGCCATTTATTTAGCGACTCGAAACGAATCGCTGCAGCCTGTCATAGAAAAAGAAGCTCATGCCTATAAAACAATGCTGGATCTATTGGGATCCATGGATGAATCAGCTTTGAATGATCCGGCGGCATTTTCTGGCATGCCAACTGGGTGGCAGCCATGGAGCGTAATTGCCAGCAACACCTATGAGCATTACCAGGATCACATTAAGCAACTCAAAGACTGTCTGAAAAAGTAATGCACTCAATTGGGAAAGAATTGGGCGGGATTGAACTCCCTGCCCAGTACATACTAGCCCTGCGGGTTGGATGGCTTGACAGGCAAATATACCATCCGAAAGAATTATTCTCACGAAACAAGCTCCTCATTTTGAGAATTAGAAAGTCAAGAATTGTAAAGGAAACCAATGACCAAGCGAAAATATACCAACCGCCGTTACCTGGATGCCATTAAAGAACGGGTGCTCATTTTTGACGGAGCCATGGGTACCAGCCTTCAGGCACAGAATCTAACTGCTGAACATTTTGGCGGGGAAAGGCTGAATGGCTGCAACGATTACCTGGTCATCTCCCACCCCCAGGCGGTTGAAAAAGTTCACCGCTCCTTCCTGGAGGTGGGTGTGGATGTGCTTGAAACAGACACCTTTCGTGCCAACCGCCTGACCATGGCAGAATATGGTCTCCAGGACCGGGTGATTGAGATCAACCAGACGGCTGCCGGGCTGGCACGCAGGCTGGCGGATGAATTTTCAGCTAAAAGTGTGGATGACCGCCCGGCCCAGGCCCGTTTTGTGGCAGGTTCCATCGGCCCATCTGGAAAATTACCCTCCACTGAAGATCCCGAACTTTCCAACATCAGTTTCGATGAGCTGGCAGATATTTTTCGCGAACAGGCTGTAGGTCTGATCCGGGGCGGTGTTGACCTGTTGTTGATTGAAACCTCCCAAGATATCCTGGAAGTCAAGGCAGCCATCACCGGATTGCAGCAGGCTTTTGAAGAGACGGGTATTTATTTGCCGGTACAGGTTCAAGTCACGCTGGATACCACCGGGCGCATGCTGTTGGGTACTGACATCACCGCTGC
This sequence comes from Chloroflexi bacterium GWB2_49_20, assembly GCA_001796335.1. GTDB lineage: Bacteria > Chloroflexota > Anaerolineae > Anaerolineales > Villigracilaceae > UBA12087. The sequence goes on from MGMF01000022.1 coordinate 22,410, forward strand.
ACTGACCATCCTGGAGAATTTAGCCATCGATGTGATCGGCCTGAATTGTTCCACAGGGCCGGAACATATGCGTGAACCAATTCGCCTTCTGGGTGAGCAGTCCACTCTGCCGGTTTCCTGCATCCCCAACGCCGGACTGCCAATTAATGTGGATGGCCAGGCGGTTTATCCGCTTGAACCGCAGCCGTTTGCCGAAGCTCTGGCTGAATTTGTTGAGAAATTCAATATCTCGGTGGTGGGGGGCTGCTGCGGTACGACTCCAGAGCATCTCAAAGCCCTGGTTCAGCGGCTGGACAACCATCCCCATTCCCAGCGTCCGCTTGAATCCACGGCGCGCCTGTCATCTTCCATCCAGGCTGTTGCCATGCACCAGGTCCCGCCGCCCCTGCTGATCGGCGAGCGGTGTAATGCCCAGGGCAGCCGCAAGTTCAAGCGCCTGTTGCTCGAAGAGGATTACGATGCCATCTTGGAGATTGCCCGTGAGCAGGTCGAGTATGGTGCCCACGCCCTGGATATCTCGACAGCTGTGACAGAGCGCCCGGATGAAGTCCATTTGATGCGTAATGTGGTCAAAAAATTAACCCTGGGAGTGGAAGTTCCCCTGGTGATAGATACAACCGAACTGGATGTGCTCGAGGGGGCATTAAAAACTGCCCCGGGGCGCTGCCTGATCAACTCCACCCATTTGGAAGGAGGCCGTGAAAAAGCCGATAAGATATTTTCCCTGGCGGTGGTGCATAACGCGGCAGTGATCGTTCTGACCATTGATGAGAGTGGCATGGCTAAAACAAGCCAGCGGAAGCTCGAAGTAGCCCGGCGCATCCATGCCATGGCGGTTGACGAGCACGGACTGCCACCGGATGCCCTGGTTTTCGATGTCCTGACCTTTACCCTGGCTACCGGTGATCCCGAATTTGCCGAATCGGCCTTGGAAACCATTGAAGGCATCCGACTGATCAAGCAAAATCTGCCGGGCGTATTAACCTCTCTGGGAGTCAGCAATCTATCCTTTGGGCTCTCCCCCCAGTCCCGCCCAGTGCTCAACTCGATCATGTTGTATCACTGTGTTCAGGCTGGGCTGGACATGGCCATCATCAACCCGGCGCATGTCACACCCTATGCCGATATTTCCCCGCAGGAGAAAGAACTGGCGGAAGACCTGATCTTTAATCGACATCCGGATGCACTGCAACGCTATATTGAGCACTATGAAAATGTCCAGGTCTCGCAGGAGAGTAACCTGGTCGACCCAACCGCCGATATGACACCCGGGCAGCGCCTGCACTGGCGCATCCTGCATCGCCACAAGGATGGAGTTGAAGCGGATATTGATGAGTTGATCATCGGTTCCCCAACCCGGCATGAGACTGCGGTAAAGACTCTCAACACGGTGCTGCTGCCAGCCATGAAGGAAGTGGGGGATAAATTTGGCGCAGGTGAACTGATCCTGCCGTTCGTGCTGCAGTCAGCTGAAGTGATGAAGAAAGCAGTCACCCACTTGGAGCAGTACCTGGATAAAGTGGAAGGTGTAACCAAGGGTAAGGTTGTGCTTGCCACCGTGTATGGTGATGTGCATGATATTGGCAAGAACCTGGTTAAAACCATCCTCGCAAATAACGGCTACAGTGTGATTGACCTGGGCAAGCAGGTTCCAGCTGAAACCATTATCACCCGGGCAGTAGAGGAAAACGCGACTGCCATCGGACTCTCAGCCCTGTTGGTCAGCACTTCCAGGCAGATGCCGCTCATCATCAACGAATTGGAACGGCGTGGCTTGAAATTCCCGGTGTTGCTGGGTGGAGCCGCTATCAACCGTCGTTTCGGACGCCGCATCCTGTTCACAGAGAACGGAAAACCTTATGCACCGGGTGTTTTCTACTGCAAGGATGCCTTTGAAGGTCTGGATACCATGGAAGCCATCATAGACGAACCTAAAAAGAATGCCCTGCTGGAGAAGATCACACGGGAAGCTGAGATGGAAATCGGCAGGATGAAGACTCCGAATGAGGTTGTAAATATCCTGCCTCGTTCCAACATCTCATCGGCACCTCTGCCGCTTCCGGAAAAGATGGGTGCGCATGTAGTCAAGGTCATGCCATTGGAGGCGATCTTCCAACATCTTAACATCAACGAACTATACCGGCTCTCGTGGGGTGCCAAGAACACCCATGGGGAAGAGTGGGAGAAACTCAAGCGGGAATTCGATACCCGCCTGCAGCGCATGCAAAAAGAAGCCCTGACCGAAAAATGGCTCAAGCCACAGGCTGTATACGGATTCTTCCCCTGCCAGTCAGATGGGGACGAGCTGGTTATCTACGATCCGGCTTCCGTCCAGGCTGGAAAACCCAGGGAATTGCAGCGCATGCGATTTCCGCGCCAACCCCATGATGAGCATCTTTGCCTGGCGGATTATTTCTCAGCACTTCAATCCGGAGTCATGGACGTGGTGGCATTCCAGGTGGTCACGGTAGGGCAGGCAGCCACGGAACGCTTTGACAGGCTTCAGGCTGCCGGAGATTATTCAGAAGGTTACTTCATCCACGGCCTGGCAGTCCAGACGGCAGAAGCCACAGCCGAGTATCTGCATCGCCACATTCGCCGTACACTTGGTTTGAAAGAGGGGCAGGGAAAGCGCTACTCGTGGGGTTACCCCGCCATCCCAGACCTGGAAGATCACCGCAAGGTCTTTGACCTGTTGCCAATCGAGAAGGAACTGGGCATGACCCTTACCAGTGCCTTTCAATTGGTTCCCGAACAATCCACCGCCGCCATCATTCTGCACCATCCCCAGGCCCGGTATTATAGTGTTGGTGAGAGCCGGGTTGAGCAATTGATGAAATAACCCCGCGTAATAAAGGTAACTTCTTATGAAAAATTATCCCTTCCTGCAACAACTTTCCACCCGCCCGCTTTTGTCGGATGGAGCCATGGGTACCATGCTGCACGGACGCGGCGTAAGCTTCGAACAGTGTTTCGATGAACTCAACCTGACTGACCCGGATTTGATCGCTGACATCCATAAAGAATATGTTCTGGCTGGCGCGGATATCCTCCAGACCAACACTTTTGGCGCCAACCGCTTCAAGCTGGCCAGGCATGGTTTGGAAGACAGGGTTGCCAACATTAATCAGGCCGGGGTGGAACAGGCACGCCGCGCCATTGCAGCCAGCCAGGTGGACCGGCCTATTCTGGTGGCCGGGGACGTTGGCCCGCTGGGGGTGCGTATTGCACCCTATGGGCGCGTCCAACCTGAACAAGCCCGCCAGGCTTTTTCAGAGCAAATAACAGCCCTGGCAGCAGCTGGTGTGGACTTGTTAATGATCGAGACAATCAGCGACCTGTATGAAATTGTGGCAGCCATCCAGGCTGCCAGAGAGGTGCGCAAACGAAAGAACGCCCCGCTGCCGATCTGCGCTTCGATGACTTTTACGCGTGATGACCGCACGCTGCTGGGAGATGACCCGGCCAAAGTCGCCCGCAGCCTGGCTGAAGCCGGAGCGGACGTGATCGGGGTGAACTGCTCGGGCGGCCCGGCCCAGTTACTGCGGCTGCTCAAAGCCATGCGCCAGGCTGTCCCCCAGGCTTTCTTATTGGTGCAGCCTAACGCCGGTTGGCCGGAGCAGATGGGCGGGCGCATCATGTATCCAGCCGACCCGGAGTATTTTGGGAATTATGCCCTGGCCTTTTGTGAGGCAGGTGCTTCGATCGTGGGTGGGTGTTGTGGCACCACACCTCAGCACATTACTGCCATGCGTGTCGCCCTGGATGAAAACCCGCAAGGTTGTGGAAGCCTGGAGAATGTATTAGCCCTGCCGGATGAATCGGGGGAAGTGCCGGAGACTACGCCTGAAACATCCCGGTTGGCTCAAAGACTTTCACAGGGGAAATTCTGCATTGCTGTGGAAATGGACCCGCCACGCGGCATTTCCACCCACAAGCTGGTGGCTGGTGCATCCCTGCTGGCGGAAGCCGGGGCGGATGTCATCAATGTAGCCGACAGCCCGATGGCACGCATGCGCATGTCCGCCTGGGCGGTCTGTGATGTAGTCCAGCGCCAGGTTGGGGTGGATTCGACCCTACATTTTCCCACCCGGGGACGCAACCTGCTGCGCGTACAGGGGGATCTGCTGGCTGCCCACGCTCTTGGGATTCGAAATGTCTTCGTGGTCATGGGTGACCCGACGGCTATTGGAGATTACCCGGAGGCTATGGACAATTATGACCTGGTGCCATCTGGTTTGATCAAGCTCATCAAGCAGGGCTTCAATACCGGTGTGGATCATTCCGGGACTTCCATCGGTCAGCCAACCGCTTTCTTTGTCGGCAGCGCGCTTAATCTTAACCCTCCTGAACCGGAAAAAGAGATCAAGAACCTGCATCGCAAGGTTAAATCCGGTGCAGATTTCTTTCTGACACAACCCATCTATCGCCCGGAGGAAGGGCCGGTCTTCCTGGAGAAATACGAACAGGAGTATGGAAAATTGAACAAACCCATCCTGGCAGGAATTCTGCCGCTGGTCAGCCTCAAACATGCCACCTTCCTGAATAACGAGGTGCCCGGAATATCAATCCCGGCAGAGATATTAGCCCGTCTTGAACAAGCCGGAGATCAGGCAGCCCGCGTGGGTGTGGAAACAACCGTTGAGCTGGTGCGTCAGATTAAAACCTGGGCGCAGGGCATTTACCTCATGCCACAGTTCCATCGCTACGACCTGGTGGCGGAGATCATTGAAGCCGTAAAAGAAAAATAAGGAAAATATATACCGCATGCGACAGTGCAGTTTCTAAAATAGCCTTAAATTTTTTCAAAAGGATGGCAGCCATGAACACTTCAATTTTACGGCGCGTTTTCTGGTTCCTCAATAAAATTTTCATGGTGCCCATGTTCCGCCTGGGTTTCGGACCATTTATGGGAAACCCCCTGTCCGGCTACATCATGGTCATTAAGACCGCCGGTCGGAAAAGTGGAAAAACCCGCTATTCACCGGTAAATTATTGTATTTACTATGGGGATCTGTACTGTATAGCTGGGTGGGGCAAGCTTTCAGATTGGTACCGTAACATCCTGGCAAACCCGAATATTGAAGTGATCCATCCGGATGGACCCCTGGCAGGCGTGGCAGAGGTTGTCACCGACCGGGTAAATAGGAATACCATGCTACGCATGGTGCTGAAGAACGCCGGTTTCGCGGGTTTCTTAGAAGGTTTTAATCCATTCAAGGTGACAGATGAGGAACTGGAGCGCAAGCTGGGCGATCTGCCTCTTATTCGCATCCACCCGACCGGACTGGGAAACGGTGCCAACGATCCGGCTGGTTGGAACTGGGTCTGGACGCTGGTGTTTTCAGCGGTGCTGATCTATTTACTGGTGTATGTATTCTAAAATTTGATAACCTTTAAGAGAATGGAACCCAGATGACAAGGATATTGCGGATTTCCACAGATCTTTCTTAAATTATCCAGCTCCAATCACCCCAACCCCAACCGGCGTCGTATCAGCATCATCACCCCTGAGCCAAGCGCCCATACTACGTATCCTATCCCCAACATGGCACCAGCTTTACGCCTGCCCAGGCTGCCAGCCAGACCGCAACCACGAACGCTACTGTTGGCAGCAAGCTAAGGAACAGATTCTGGCTGAATGAGCTGACACCGACTTATCCCCCCACTGGAGGAATACACAATCCATAGTGCCAGTGGTATGGTCAGCGGCATGGCTGCGGTAATGGATGCAAATACCTTGCTGTGTTTTTCGATAATTGCAACCAGAATGATGACCAGTACTGATATTGCCACTGGCAAAACATCTTGAATTTTCAGATGCACGGGTTTTCATTCCTCCAGTTGATTTTTTTCCTGTCCGAAAAAGCTTGCTTTCAAAACTACTTACATTCGCTAATATTTTTTTGGATCGGCGCTGACCTGTGAGGCTTACCCCTGTATGCTCTCTCTATCCTGAACTTCCACCTGACCGTCAGGTTTCCGGGAGATATGCAGGTGGCGGAGCGCCAGCGCACCCACTGCCAGCGGAAACCAGAAGGTGACGGCGCGGTAGGTCAGCGTGATCACAGCCGCAGATCCCAACGGTACCCGCATGGCATTCAAGGCGATGGTCAGTGCACCTTCCACGAAACCCAAACCAGCGGGAGTTGGAGATACGATCACAAACAAATAAGCAATACTCAGGCCTGCCACCAATGTGCCAGCTGTAAACGGCACCTGGTAAGTCAGAAAGGAAAGCGCCAGGATGATCAATAATAATGCCTTGTTGTTCAAGGCGAAGAGAAAAGGCCAAATCATCTCTCTGCGCTTGCCCTTGATGGTCATCAGGCTATCCGAAATCTCAAAGGCATAGCGACGGGCGCTTTCTTCGCTCAGGTATGGGCGGTGGATGAATGGGTTGAACAGGCGATTGATTAAGCGCACCAGACCCATCAAGGCGCGCCCTAGGGCATCTCCGGATTTGTAGCCCAGATACAGTAACAAGGTTAACCCGATTGCCAATCCCAGCAAAATGAATGAAGCGGTTATCTCACCTGCATTCAGGTTATTGCGGCGGATCAGTACCACCCATCCCAATGCAAGCACACACAAAAAAGCGCAATAATCATACAGCACAAACAGGGCACCCACTACTGTGACATGCCCGGTGGGATGATTACGTCGTTTGGCATCATCCAGGAATAGGGCCATACCCCCAATGCCTGCACTTGGGGCGACCACATTAATAAAATTGGCGGCGGATGCCACCCAGAACAGATGACGGCTGTCTTCTTTTATTCCCATCAGGCGATACAACGCTCGGAAGCTGGTTGCCAGGTTATACAACCAGATCAGCTCAACCACCAGGGCCAGTCCCCAAAAACGCCAATCACTGTGTTTGAGGGTCTTAACGATATTCTCGATTTCAGAAAAACTGAAAATGACCAGTAATACCCCCAACAATAGAACGAAGGCTATCAGGACTTTTCGCATCCTGGAATTATACTGGAATATTGATTATCGATTGGCGTAACCTTGCGATTCCTTTACCGGGATCCAAACCCATCCATAAAATTAAAAGATCCCGCAGGTAGGGATACCTGCGGGATATGAGATCATTTAACGTAGATTAACTTCGTCTTCTACCACCCACCAGATTAACGAAATATAGCAATTGCAGAAGGGCTGTGACCAGTGCTGCCACGTATGTCAGGGCGGCGGCATTCAACACTTTGCTGACCCCTTTCATTTCTTCCGAGTTATTGATTAGACCTGAATCCGTCAGTAATTTACGCGCCCTGTTGGAAGCATTTAATTCGACCGGCAAGGTGGCGAGTGCGAAAACGGCACCACTGGCAAAGGCGATAACACCCACCCAGGCCAGGTTCGTGTAATTTAAGAAAAGACCCGCCAGTATCAATATCCAGCCAAGATACGAACCGATATTGACCATTGGCACCAGAGCTGCCCGGAAGCGAAGAGGCAGGTAGCCATCTGAATCCTGCATGGCATGTCCCAACTCATGGGCGGCAATCGCCAGGGAAGCCACAGAAGCAGTTTCAGACACGCCATGCGAGAGGTGCAGCACTTTATTGCGCGGGTCATAGTTGTCGGTCAGATTCCCTGCCACAAGTTCAACTTTTACCCCGAACAATCCTCCGGCTGAGATCAGTCGCTGGGCTGCCTGAAGACCGGTCATCTGGCTGCGGGCTGGCACCCGACTCCATTTGCTGTAGGCAGATTTGACGTACCAAGATGTCAACATCATCAATATGAAAGCAGGAATCATGAAAATCATGTAGTTAAAATCATAGAGCATAAGTCACCTCCAGTTGGTAACTAATATACCTTGTTCTTAGGGCTTCAGCAACAACTCAATGGCTGCATCCAACTGAGGGTCAAGCCCGGCTTTGTAGTCTTCTGTAGTTCTTTCGACAACCACGTCCGGGGTCAATCCCAGTTTGTGGATGGTACGCTCGTTGGGTGTCAGCCATTTGGCAATGGTCACACGGACTGCACCCTGATCGTCTGTGAGAGGAATCCAGTTTTGAACGGAACCTTTTCCGTAGGTTGTGACACCCACCAGTTGAGCCCGGCCGCGATCCTGCATAGCTCCGGCCACAATTTCGGAAGCCGAAGCGCTACCTTCATTTACAAGGACAACCATTGGGATATCGGTGGCCAGGCCACCCGATTCGGCATTATAAGTTTGGCGGGTGCCATCACCATACTGTTCATACATGATGACACCATCCCCGATGAATTCTGAGGCTACTTCAATGGCAGTGGTCAGGTATCCTCCGCCATTGTTGCGCAGATCCAGGATCAAACCCTTTGGATGCTGGGGCATTAGATCACTCAGGATACGGTGCAAGTCTGAGGTGGTCGTATCTCCGAAGGTGGTAATGGTGACATAGGCAAGGTTTTCCTTAGTGATCTCGCCGGTTACACTGGGAATGACGATTTTCTCGCGTACAATGTCAAATTCCAGCAATTGGTCTTCACCACTGCGGCTGACTCTCAAATGAACGCTGGACCCTGCTGGACCGACTACTTTAAGACGCACCAGTTCCGGATTTATACCGGTCATATCCTCGCCGTCGATGGCTCGGATCTCATCCCCGGATTGTAACCCGGCTTTTTCTGCAGGAGAACTCTTCATGGGGCTGACAATGGTCAGATATTCACCAGTGGTGTCCACCCAAGCACCGATGCCTTCATACTTACCATTAATGCTGACATTGGCATCCGAATATTCCTGGGGATTCATATAGCTGGAGTGCTCGTCTCCCAGGGATTGCATCATTCCGCTGATGGCACCCCGCATCAGGGCGGTGTTATCCAGCGGCTGGTCCACATAACTGTCATGTAATATCTGCCAGGTCTCCCAGAATGGTTTGAACAGAGTCTGCAAATCCTGCGGGGTGTCGCCCTGGGTAACATCAACATTAGTCGTAGCGATGGGGGTCACATCAGGCAGAACTGCGGCTCCAAAGGTATAGTAATGTCCGGCAACGAAACCCCCGCTGAATGATCCTGCCACCAGTATTCCAGCCAGGAACAGGACTAAAACAACTCGAACAGCTTTATTTTTCAACATATAGCAACTCCTTTGGGATGGTATGCTTTTATCAACCAACCTGTTGTCCAGGTTATCCTGCAAACCATCTTTGCACACACTGCAAACATATCACAATGTGCTTAAATCCAGATGAAATTGTAATACAGTTGCGTATGAAGAGCGTTAATATTTCAGATCTTGCAACAGGTCAGGGAGATCGGTAAGATGGGAAAGAGAGACATTGGCATCCGGATGTTCGCCAATCTGACCAAACAGGATGGTGTAAAAACCAAACTCGCGGCCTGCCCGTGTGTTGGTCGCCAAATCATCCACCAGGATGCAGTTTTTTGGCTGAGGTTCTCCGGCGATCTCCAGCGCGATCTTAAAAGCCGCCTGCATTGGTTTGCAGTATGGGTCAACCGCCTTGATATCCACGATCGTCTGGAAACAGTTTTCAAGACCCAGTGCGGCCAGTACACGGCGGGCGTGATTTTCGTCTGCATTGGTGAAGATGAACTTGCGCAGGGGGAGCACCTGAAGCATATTTTGCAGGGCTTTATCCGGCTGCAGGTATTTATGCAGGGGAATATCGTGTACAAAGGACAAGTATTCATCCAAATCCATGTGATAATGAGCCTGCAGCCCCCGCAAGGTGGTGCCGTATTCGTGAAAATATTGCTCGCGCAGGGTTGGAATTTCTTCCCAATCAATCCCCAGATGCTGGTGCATGTACAAGTTCATACGCTCTTTGATTAATTTCCAAACCCCGCTGGAATTCGGATAAAGCGTATCATCCAAGTCGAAGAAGATGGTTGTAAAAGGCATTCAGGTATTATAAAGAAAAAACCGTATAATAGGAATATGTCCATTCACATTTTATCCCCCGAGATTGCCTCACAGATCGCAGCCGGTGAGGTAGTGGAACGACCGGCCTCAGTCATCAAGGAATTGCTTGAAAATGCTCTGGATGCAGGTGCGCATAGTATTTCGATCAGCGTGCTGGAGGCTGGACGCCGATTGATGGAGGTTGTGGACGACGGATGCGGTATCCCGGTTGACCAGTTGGAGTTAGCCCTGGCGCGTCACGCCACCAGCAAGCTCAACCAGGTATCTGACCTCTATTCCATTTCCACGCTTGGATTTCGGGGGGAGGCGCTGGCTTCCATCGGATCTGTTTCACGATTGACCATCATCTCGCGAACCAGTGATTCCGATGTGGGCGCCCGCCTGCAGGTGGAGGCGGGCATATCCGGGTCTGTCGACGTGGTGTCCGCCCCACCCGGAACGCTCGTGCGAGTGCAGGATCTATTCTATAACGTCCCGGCCCGGCTTAAGTTCCTGAAAACCGATACAACCGAGCGGCGCGCCGTGGATACGCTGGTGACACGCTATGCCCTGGCGTACCCGCATGTGCGTTTTAAACTGAGCGAGGGGAAAGCGCCCAGCTTGCAAACCAGCGGCGATGGGGATCAACGTGCCATCCTGGCGGCATTATATGGGGTAGAGGTGTCCCGCCAGATGTTGGAAGTGCTGGCTGAAGAGGAGGGCCTCAAGTTGAAAGGCTTCATTAGCCCGACCTCCATTACCCGCTCCAACCGGCGCGAGATCACTTTTTTCATTAACGGCCGCTGGGTGCAGGATACTTCCCTGACCACCGCCCTGAACAATGCCTATCATACTCTTTTGATGGTGGCACGTTACCCCATGGCAGCCTTGTTCCTCGAGATAGATCCTGCCGAAGTGGATGTGAATGTGCATCCAGCTAAAGCCGAGGTGCGCTTTCGCAACCAGGATCGCATTTTCAGCTTTGTGCAGCGCGCGGCGCGGCGTGCCTTGCTGGCTTACGCCCCCATCCCGCCCATCTCAACCCAGGGCTTATGGGGCAGTTCTGCCCCCCAAGGAGGGGTGCCCGAACAATTTGACCCGGCCTGGAATTTCTCACAGGAGTTGTCCGAGCAAAATGAGTCCCCATTTTCCCCCTATTCTCATCTGTCATCTGCTGGAACGGGATCAAGCCTCGTGCCTGTTTCCCTGCCCGGCGCTGAAGTACCTTTACTGCGCCTGGTAGGTCAGATCGGTTCCACCTACTTGGTGGCTGAAGGACCAGACGGACTATATTTGATAGATCAGCATGCTGCCCACGAACGAGTTCTTTTTGAGAAATTGATGTCCCAACACGAAAATAAGAATATCCCATCGCAAACGTTGTTGTCACCCATCAGTGTGCAATTGCCTCCTGCCCAAGCATCCCTGATCCAGGATCAGCTACCTATTCTGGCTCATTTTGGTTTTCATGTTGAGCCATTTGGTCCGGGCATATTTCAAGTGCGCGCCATGCCGGTCTTATTTGCGCATGCCGACCCGGTTGCTGCTCTGCGTGCCCTGGTGGAGGATTTTGAGGAAGACGAAAGACCCCTGCAAAGCGAGATTGAAGCCCGACTGGCCGGGCGGGTGTGCAAGCGCCTGGCGGTAAAGGCAGGCCAGGTTCTTTCTCCGGAGGAACAACGCTCCCTGCTAAATGATCTAGAGGCTTGCAACTCACCGCGTACCTGCCCACACGGACGCCCAACCATGATACATCTCCCGGTTGACGTGCTCGAACGCCAATTCGGCCGCAAGGGTGCCAGGTAAGAGCCACAAGGTGTTAGTTTTTCTTTTTGCTTAAGTACACAAACCAATATGTGACTGCCACCAAACCGGCTCCGCCGATGATATTTCCGATCGTTACCGGGAGCAGGTTATTTAAGAAAAACCCAGACCACGTCAACCTGGAGAGATCGGGCGCTTTTTCTGCCAGGGAGATAACAAACGCTGGATCAAAGGATTTGATGAGTATTGCGTAGGGGATGAAATACATGTTGGCAATGCTGTGTTCGAAAGAAGCGGCCACGAAAGCAGTGATCGGGAAAATGATCGCCAGGATCTTGTCGGTGGTGCTGCGAGCGCTGAAGCTCAACCAGACCGCAAGACAGACCAGCACATTGCCCAATACGCCCAGCATCACCGCCTGAACAAATCCCAGACCTACCTTGGAGGAGGCGATATTCAAGGCTGCCTCCCCGGCAGAGCCGGCCCCGAAGGTGTACTGCCTGGTTAGAAAGACCAGCGTGGCAGTCCCTACTGATCCTACAAAGTTGCCAAGATAAACTACAGCCCAGTTGTGCAGCAGAGAGCTGGTGCTGACCTTGCGGCTGGCCCAGGCCATGACGATCAGGTTGTTTCCGGTAAACAATTCGGCTCCGCCGACCACCACCAAGATTAGGCCGATGCAAAATGTCAGGCCAACTAGCACACGTGCCACACCATAGGGCAAAGCTGAAGATCCGGCTGCGGTTATTATGGCAAACATGGCTCCCAAAGCGATAAAAGCTCCTGCCAACACGGAAAGGGTGAACAATGAAAAGAACGGCATTGCGGCTTTGCGAACCCCGATCTCTTCGGCCTTCTCGGCCATCTCTTGCGGTAATAATGCGTCAATGTTAATTTCTTGTGACATCGAACTCTCCATAAAAAGTTTTTATCAGTTCCAGTTATATACTGGAACCATTTATTATAGACGGTTGTTTTCAGTGACCTCGGCGGCCTGAGTGGCCAGGCAACGGTACCCTTCCAGCAGTTTTGTATTCTTATCCATTCAGGACCTGTTCAGCGATGGCTGGAATCACCCTGGCTACATCTTCCAGGATAAGAACATCTGCCCGGACACCCAGGTAGGTTGGGGTCTGGTTGATGATGATCAGGTGTGCACCTCGATCCAGGGCTTGCATTGGCAAGCCTGCCACCGGCAGCACTTCCAGGGAGGAACCTGCCACCAGCATCAAGTCACAGGTCCGCGCCGCCTTTTGTGCAGTTTGCCAGGCGGTATTTGGCATTTGTTCGCCAAACAGGATCACATCCGGTTTCAGCAAACCACCGCATTTCTGACAGACAGGCAGCGTTCCGGCCTCAATCAAGGGCTTTATGAAAAAGTCGCTGGCTGTTTTTTGAAAACACTGGGTACAAGACATGCTTTGAATGGAACCGTGGGTTTCATAAACATGCCTCGAGCCAGCTTTCTGGTGCAGGTTGTCTATATTTTGTGTGATGATGGCTTTGATATATCCAGCCTGTTCCATACGGGCGATGGCCAGATGGGCAGGATTGGGTTGGGCATTGAGGATACAACTGATGAGTGGTCGCATCCATTCGTAAAAAAGTTCGGGGTGGTATCTAAAAGTTGAAAGGGAGGCTACTACCAGGGGTTCGTCATACGACCAGAGCCCGGTACCCTCCGAGCGGAAATCAGGGATGCCGGATGGGGTGGAAATTCCCGCACCCGTCAGGATCACGGCGTGCTTGGATTTACAGATCAATTCCCCGGCAAATTCAATTGACTTGCTAACCCTTTCGTTGAAATTGTTCATAAGTCCTGTTTGGATTGTTCCACCATCTGCTAAGACGGTTTCTTTAAATACTGCCGATGGATGAATAGTGTTGATAGGATGCTAAAATAGTAAATTCCCGATTGGCCTGATAGATACCTTCAGGAGATGGCATCATTACACCCAAAAGGATCAAATCCAGAGGCTCTGCTATGGTTTGCAAGCCATTGGAGGCAGCCTGGATCTGATAGCTGCTGTGATGCAAGCTTATCCCCACCATGTGCAGTGTATCCTGGTCATCATCGACGATCAAAATTTTCTCAGCCATGGTATTTGTCCTTGCTTGAATAAATAACTGAGCAAGTATATAACCCCCTTACATTCACGTCAACCGATATTCGCTTCGGTTTGTGTACGTAAAATTTTAAAAGCTTTTATTCCCCGATGATCTTGACCAGCACTCTCTTGCGCCTCATGCCATCGAACTCTCCGTAGAAGATCTGTTCCCAAGTGCCGAAATCCAGGCGCCCATTGGAAACCGCCACGACTACTTCGCGACCCATGACCTGACGCTTCATGTGAGCATCTGCATTGTCTTCACCTGTACGGTTGTGCCAGTAGCGGCTGACCGGTTCATGGGGGCGAGACTTTCAAGCCAAGCCTCATAATCATGATGCAGACCACTTTCATTGTCATTGATGAAAACAGAGGCCGTGATATGCAGGGGATTAATCAGGCACAAGCCCTCCTGTATTCCACTTTCCTGCAGGCAGGCTTCCACCTGTGGGGTGAGGTTTATAAATCCTCGCCGGGTGGGGAGGTGTACAAAGAGTTCTTTACAATAAGATTTCATGAAACATCTCTTGGTTGAGATGCGGATAAAGTCAATATCTTTTCAGGAATGGATATAACCAGAATAAGGAAAATAAGGATCAAGTAGGGAATGACTGCTTCCAAAATGGGCGAAAAGAAACAAAATAAGAATGCCATGGAGAGCCACCAGGGCAAGGCAGCCACCTTACGGATCAGCACAGGGTCATGCTGGACGGATAGCAGGATCAGCACCAGCGGAATGCTCCAAAGCACCAGGTCATGCATGTGCATATGCGGGGCAGTGAAAGTGGTGACGAGAATTGCCAATCCGATTTGTTTGCTTTGTATTTCAGGGGTCTTGATCCACAGACCGCACAAACCGATAATGGTGACAAAATATGCTCCCCAGCCAACCCAGCGAAAAATGGAGGCAGGTATGCCGGGGAATAAACGGACTAGGACACCGAGCAGGTTGACCATACTTTTTTCCCCCGTGGTTGTGTTGGTACCATCACCGCTGATGGTCAACATCTTCAAGAAACCCATGATCCCATCCAGGCCGGTGTATGCCAGACTGAAAACAGCCAGGACGCCTGCCCCCAGCAGGAACCACCACCACACAGCTCTCCGTTTGAATATAAACGGCAGCGCCAGGGGTAAAGCGATGTGTGGACGGACGGTCATCAGTGCCAGGCCTATGCCTGCTAGCCAATCTTTGTGGGTAAACAATCCAAACACCCACAGGCAGGCACCGAGGTAAAGCATGGCACTGTTCTGCCCAATCAACACGCTTTTATAGCCCGGGAAGAAAAGCAGGACACCCAACAGAAACACAACAAAGATCTGCCAGGAAAAGTGGGTGCGTATTAATAGAAACAGCAGGCCTGTTCCCAATAACAGGTGGAAGGCCATAAGCAACTCCCATAAAACCAGGGAGGTTACAAAATTTGGGAGGGTCACAACGCTGACAAGTGGTACTACAAAAGGAGGATTCAGATAGATGCGCACATCCTGCAACTGGATTTCAAAATTACCCAATTTTTTTTCATACTGTTGCTGCAATTGCAGGTCGTATATTTGCGAAGGGCCTTCGTTTCTGGCAATCTGGGCTGCGGCATAAAAGGGGACAAAGTCAGTTCCGGTGTATTGAACCGGAGCGTATAACATTCGCAGCCAAAGAAGTATATAAACAAGTACCAGTGAGAGGGCGCTAGCGATCAAAAAGACCCGTCGAGGATTAATTTTTCGCATTTACCTTTTGAGAAATCGTCTTACTCTTTAACCTTTTCCACGACCACGGTGGCCTCGCCAAGCAAAGCTGCGATGGCGCCGATGGCTGCCAGGGTGGGGGCCAGAACTGCGCTGACCACCCCTATGGTCAATGGGATCTCCATGAGGATGCGGCCTTCTTTATTCTTGATGATAATTCGGCGGATGTTTCCCTGGCGGATAAACTCCTTGATGCGCGCCAACAATTCCTCGCCATTGATGGTAAATTCTTCGGTTCGTGTTGGGTGTCTGGCATGACAGCCTTCCTTGTTCAGGGTTTTTACAGGCGAAAATACTCGACTGCGAAGAGGACGGCACTGACGATCAGAATAGCAAGGCCTATATTGATATCCAGCAATTGATTTCAATGCCGTTCTATTACTTTAGACTATTATGCCTGTAGAATCAGGAAAAATCAAGCGGATTGGCGGGATTGTGTTCTGCCGGGGTGGTTCCCGATCAAAGTCAGTGCGCAGGTAAATTGGAAATTGCCCTTGCCTCATATATGCCTCCAAGACTTAATGGTAAGATATGGGCAGCATGACTACTACTTACCTTCTTTCTTGATATAAAAAAGGATAAAACCATGTATCGAATTGAGTCATTCCTTTCTGCACGACTTTTCCTGGTTCCGCAGCTGATCGGGGAGCGGCTGTACTTTGTAAGCAACCTGTCCGGGCACCTGAGTTTATATGGCATGTATTATGGGGGCAGTGTACCTGAACCTCTCCTGCCTGCCAATATTGCCCTGCATAATCCGCATATGTTGGATGGGTACTCGTTTTATGTGTTCCCCAGGCTGGGTAAGATCCTGGTCATGATCGACCAGGATGGGGATGAAAACTACCAGCCCATGTTGATCCCATTGGAAGGTGGTTTTCCAGAGCCTGCCTTTGATAACCATTTTGCCAATTACCGCGTTCACTTGGGCGAATGCGATATTGAGCGCAACTTGGTGTACCTGTCGGCTGAATCGCGTGAAATATCCATGAGCGAGGCCTTTGTGGGTGACTTGGCAGGCAATACCCTGACCAAGCTGGCAGAGTCTGAATGGGGCGCCAACCCGGCTGGGAACAGCACGGATCACTGCAAAGTCCTGCTGGTGGATGGATATACCATGGGCGATACTGTTCTGTATATTCTGGAAGCCGGGCAAAAAAAGCTGTTGTTTGGCAAGCCACTGGAAACCCGTAAGGAAGGCGAGGTGGTGCCTCCCAATGGAATGAACTCAGTGGATTTCACACCCTCTGAACAGGGTTTGCTGATGTCTTCTGCGATCTTTGATGATAAATATAGCCTGGGTTATTTGGACCTGGCTCAGCCTGGCGAGTTGTTGCCGGTCAAAGTGGAAGGGGTCATCCACACCGGACTGGGAGAACTGGAAAGGGTCTCCCAGCTGAAGGGGAAGGGGACGCACTACCTGGTTCAATATAATATTGATGGCTGTTCCTGGCTATATGAAGGCATATACAATGAAAGCAAGCGTATCATGACGTTGAAATATGTCCTGGTGGGGGGTGGAGACCTTTCCAGTGGTGTTCTGGAGCATACATACTATGATAAAAGCGGCGACCGTTTCGCCATCTCATTTTCCACGGCAACCTCACCCACCCAGCTCTATACCATTGAAGGAAAACAGCGTGACCTGATCGTCATGCACACTAATGAGATGCTGCTGGGCATTCCGGATGACTTGCTGGCAGAGGGGGAGGATGCATCCTTTATATCCTTTGATGGAACCCGGATTTCGGCACGCCTTTATCGACCGGCAGAAACCCTCGGCTTCAAGGGTGCGCGTCCGCTGGTGTATTACATTCATGGCGGACCGCAGGGACAAGAGCGTCCGGATTTTGCCTGGTTCTCCATGCCCCTGATCGAGTATCTGACCCTGCGCGGTTTCGCAGTCTTCGTTCCCAATGTGCGCGGCAGCACGGGCTACGGTCTCAATTTTACCAAACAGGTGGATTGTGACTGGGGTGGTCAGGACCGTCTTGACCACGTGCATGCCATGACAAAAGTATTGCCATTGGATAAAGGCCTGGATGTGCGCCGGGCTGCCGTGGTGGGACGCTCATACGGCGGTTACATGACGCTCACCCTGGCTGGCAGGCACCCGAAATTATGGGCAGCCTCCTGTGATATGTTCGGCCCTTATGACCTGGTCACCTTCTCAGAACGCATCCCCGAAACCTGGAAGCCGTATTTCACAGTGGCACTCGGAGACCCCAACACGGCCGAAGGTCGCAAATTCCTTCAAGAGCGCTCTCCACGCGCCTACCTGCATGACCTGGCTTGTCCGATGCTGGTCATCCAGGGGCGCAATGACCCGCGCGTGGTGGCGCGTGAATCGGAAGACTTGGTGGAGGCATTGCAGAAGCAGGGCAAGCAGATTGAACTGCTGGTTTTCGAAGATGAGGGGCACGATGTGCTCAAGTATGAAAACCGGGTGACCTGTTACAATACCATCACCGACTTCTTCGCCAAATACCTGCAGCTCTGATGGTGATAGAAAAATGCCCTGGAATTTAACCTCCACCCACACCCAACCCGGCGACCTGGCCATGCTGGTAGACCTGGGACACAAATATTTCATCTTCCCCTTATTGCCGGGTGGAGAATATCACACCCATCGCGGATTGTTGAAATATGATGAACTGTTTGGCTTGCCGTGGGGCAGCCGGGTTTTCAGCAATACCGGCGCGCCTTTTTACCTGTTGCAGCCTTCCCTTTCAGACTTGCTGACCGATCTGCCACGCAATACACAGATCATGTATCCCAAGGATATCGGCTTTGTCTTGATCACCCTGGGGGTTGGCGCGGGGCAGCGCATCCTGGAAGCCGGGACGGGCTCGGGATCGATGGCGATTGCCCTGGCAAATGCGGTTGGTCCAAGCGGCAAGGTAGTTTCTTATGAGATACGCCCGGAAATGCAGAAGATGGCCCGTAAAAACCTGGCCCGCCTGGGTTTGGAAGACAGGATCGATTTTAAGTTGGGGGATATAGCAGATGGTTTTTCCGAAACGGATATGGATGCCATGTTCCTAGATGTGCAGAACCCTTGGGATTATATTGGGCAGGTACGGGCTGCCCTCAAACCGGGAGGGTCCTTTTGCAGCCTGGTGCCCACCGTCAACCAGGTCTCAAAGTTACTGATCGCCTTAAGGCGAAACAAGTTTGCTTTTGTGGAAGTCTGTGAGATCCTGCTGCGCTACTATAAACCTGACCCTGTCCATCTCCGGCCTACCGACAGAATGGTGGCACATACCGGTTACCTGATCTATGGCCGCCGCGTTGAAGTGGCAGAATTGCAGCAGCAGGGTGGTGAAGCGCCTGAAGAATCGGGTCAATGATCATCGAATAATATGTTAAGAAGACGGATGTTCCACTCCGGGGGCAGAGATTTGAGCCCCATGCCTCATCAGTTAAAAACCTTTTTTCGGAGATGTCTGTGCTACTCAGTGAAGTTGAAATTACAAACCGGTTGCAGGCAGCCTACCAACCTGGGAAAAGTCTGAAAACAGATGGGGTTGCTGAAACTACCACCCTGTCATCAAATTTGCAATTGAAATGTGCTGCGGTTTTGCTTCCATTGGTCCGCAAAGATTCCAGCTGGCACATGATCTTCACGCGCCGGACAGATAGTGTGGAGAGCCATAAAGGTCAGGTTTCCTTCCCGGGTGGGGGCTGTAATGATTCCGAAACACGGGCTGAACAAACCGCTTTACGCGAAGCACAGGAAGAGATTGGTTTATCTCCCCAGGATGTACAAATTTTGGGCAGGTTGAACGATGTGGTGACCATCACTCATTTCCGCGTCACACCGGTGGTGGGTGTTATTCCCTGGCCGTATGAATTTCAGCTATCCCAACACGAAGTCAGCCGTGTTTTTAGTATTCCCTTGCAATGGATGGCCGAACCTGGCAACTGGGATGAAATTACTTTCACACCAGATGGAACTCGGAGGAGCTTTCGTGTGATCACCTACCATGTGTATGATGGGGAAGTATTGTGGGGGGCCAGTGCCCGTATAACCCATGATTTCCTGGAAATTTTAGGTTTGATCAGCGGGCAAGGTAAGATAGGAGAATAAGATAGAAAAAAACCCGGGAAAATTAAATAATAAACGGGAGTCCGTATTGTGGACTCCCGTTGGTTTTTCCATCCAAAGCAGTATATATCCCAAAGCAAGATTATTATTCTTCCTCTTCTTCTTTCTTGCCGCGTTCTATGACAACAGGTTCTTCTACGGGTTCTGCAACTACCTCTTCTTCTGGTTCTTCATAACTGGAGGTTGCCAGAATGATCATTTCGTTTTTGTCGTCCAGGAGTTGCACTTTTTCTGAAACCTGGATATCACGAACATGGATAGCGTCACCGACTTTTAGCAGGCTCGTAATGTCCACTACAATGCGTTCGGGCAGATCCTGGGGCAGGCATTCCACTTCCAGTTCTTCCAGACCATTGATAAGAATGGCAGAAAATTCCTTGACTGCCGCTGAATCACCCACAAATTCGATGCCAACCTTGGTGCGCAACTTTTCTGTCATTGAAACGACCTGGAAGTCAACATGCAGCAAATTGCCTTTGATGAAATTGCGCTGTTTTTCGCGCACAAGGGCGGGGTATTCCTTGCCTTCCAGTTCTATGGTGACCAGGCTGGAGGCGGTCATGTGTGCCAGTATCCGGCTGGAGGCATGGGCTTCCAGTGAGACAATGACCGGATCCATGTGTGGCCCATATAGCACGGCTGGCAGCAGACCGGCACGACGCAGGGCGCGTACCTGTTTTCCTATCACGGTTCGGGGGGTTGCCTTTAAAACTATTTTTTCCATCTCTTACCTTCCTTGAGCGCCTCTCACCCATGCCTTTCTGTTGAACACGGATTACCTTCGCTCTTTTGTTAGATTACCGGCAAATGCCGGGGGAACCATTATTTTTTGCGCCGGAACAGGAATTGACCCAACAGCAGGACAACACCACAGGCAATTCCAATCAACACGCTGGCGAGTACCACTTGGCGGTTGTCAAGACTGGTTTCCACCTGGCCTTCCACATGGCGGGCGACCAGGAATATCGTGCGGATCTGGTCTCCAGACACCTTGCCGCCAACCAGAATCCCGGTTTTGGAATTTTCACCCAGGCTGGCGTTTTCGGAATAAATACCACCTGTCAGGCTGTTGTTGAATTCCATTCGATCAGCTCGTGCAGCCAGAAGGATGCTGTTCGTGGCGCTGGTGGTGGCAGTGTGTGAAACTCCCATAATTGAAGTATTGGCATTCAGGTTATGGGCATCTACATCCAGGGCAATCGCCTGGTGTAATTCTACTTCTTCAGCATTCAGGCTGCCCACGTAACTGCGGCTGGCGCGTACCAGGTTGGCTTCGATCTTTTCCACCTGTGAATCGATCAGGTTGACGACTTCAGGGATATTCTCTTCAATTAATTCTGATTTCGGGGACAAGTTTTCCTCCGTCATCTCTTTCTGACCGGGTAAAAAAACGCGCCTCCACATGGGGCACGTTTTCCAAAATGCTCTGTCATTTTAGCTGTGATGCCGAGATTCGTCAAGCGCGCGTCTGATGGTATTCGGGCAATTACACGAGCGGTCATTGCAAGAGATTACCACTCAAAATTCCTGTGAACGACTTTCGTAGAACAAACCACGCCCGATGGTTTCTTCCACCGCTGCCAGAATAAAGAGCGGAACGGTCATCCAGGCTCCAATGGCTCCTGGGAAGAGGCTCATGATAACGGAACCAAAAAGGCCGGCCACGATCAACCCGACCCTCAGCCGGCTGAGACGTAGAGATTTGTCTGCTCCCGATGTCAGCCTGAGTACCAAGGCACCAATAAAAAAAAGTGCCGCGATCAGCCCGATACCCACTGCATTGACCTGACGCCAGGACAGGATGGGGATACTGAAAAAGCGGATCATGCCTGCCCACAGAAACCCGAGCAGAAAGGTGGATGTGAAGAAAGCTGCGGGTGTGCGCCAGGTGTTCCAGGCCGGGACAGTCTGTAGGCGATAAACCCGGGACATGCTCCAGATGGTTGCCAATCCACTCAGGCTGGTTGCCAAGTTCAGCAAAATGCGCATAAATCCCCCGATTTGTTGGGTTTCCAACAGAACCATAAGCATCCATAAGCCTGCAAACAGGCCAGTAAACAATATTTCCCGACTCAGCCAGGATTTGCGCAAGTGGGAAAGCACTCGCCAGGCGTTGCGCGCATTGCCCAGATGCCCGAAGGACAGCAGCAGGGAAAGGAAGATTAGGAGCCCGATGGAATAAAAGATCAGAGAGTTGTTCTGGAACACGCCCAGCTCTCCAATTGCTTTTGTGATCAGACTGTAAAGTCCGCTATATTCCCAGAAAGCCCCCACTGCCATTTGTGCCAGCAGAGTGAAGGCAACCAGGGGGGCTTCTTCAAATCTGCCCACCAAGCGCGTATTGACCTCCTCCCGGTTGGCAATGCGGGCATCCCCCTGGCGGGCACGTCCCACAGCTGGATGGGACTTGATAAAGAATCTAGGGTTGCGTGAGACTGGGTCTGGCAGGGGCGGGACAACCTGGGTAAGCCCGGGTCGGGCTTGCAATCCAGGTAGATCGGCATAATCCAGGCTGCGCAATGGGCAGGCTGCCACGCAGGCTGGGGCTTGTCCGGCCTCCAGGTAATCAACACAGAAATTGCATTTGGTCATTATGCCAGATTGCCGGTCAAATTGCGGAGCACCGTACGGACAAGCCCAACCACAGTATCCGCATCCGGTGCAGCGTTGCGTATCCAGCAGAACGATGCCATCCGGGCGAATGGTGTAGGCGTTGGTGGGGCAAACACCTGCACATTTGGGGTGTTCACAATGATTGCAGGCCATGGAGATGTTGTAGGCATACACATCCGTAGTCCAAGCGTCATCCTTTTCCTGCCAGGTGCCAGCGCTGATCTCATAGACGCGCCGCCACAGCGTACCGGTGGGCAGTTGGTTCTTGTCTTTGCAGGCAGCCTGGCAGGCTTTGCAGCCGGAGCAGTAACTTGAGTCGAACAGGAAGGTGATTGCCATTTGGTTACTGAGCCTGCCTGGAGTGTGCTTTTGATCCGTTCAGCTTCTTGATCTGCACCATGATCGTGTGCTGAGTGCTGCCGAACGCAAATGGGGTCCAGCGCTGGGAAGTCAGTACATTGATATTGCCACCCTGATCCACGCCTTTCTGATCGGGTGCCCACCAGGCGCCTTCCGGGATGTCCACCACACCCGGCAGAATGCGGGGTGTGATCCGGCAGGGCAGGGAGAGGGTACCGCGTTGGTTATAGACCAGCACACGCTCACCGTCCTGGAGGCCACGCACAGAAGCATCCACCGGATTGATGAATACCCGTTGGGGAAAAGCTTCCCGCAGCCAGTCGTTGTTGTCATGCGTGGAATGGACGCGCTGCAGGCTGTGGTGACCGATGGCCTGCAATGGATATTCCTGGTTTTCTATTTCCGGGACATGCTTGAAGGGACTTTCCCATTCTTGAATGTATTTGGGTATGGGAGGGATTTCAGAAGGGTTAAGTAAATCATGAAGCTCCTGGGAGAAGATCTCGATCAGCCCGGAGGGGGTATTCAGGGGGTGATGGAGGGGATCACGGCGGAAATCCTGCAGAGCAACAGCCGGTTGAGTGACCGGGTTGGCATAGACGCCAATATTCTTTTGTAGAAATTCATTCAAATTGGGCAACCCGGGAAAACCATTATTACGGTATTCAGTCAGGCACCACTCCACCCAACCTTGTTCATCACGTTTCTGTGTGAAGGCATCCGCAATGCCAAGACATTCGGCAATCCCGGTGCAAATACGGTAATCACTCAGACACTGGCCGGGGGGTTCCACCAGTTTGGGTTGCAGGATGATCTCGTCGCTGAATTTCCAGCCGTCTTCCACGCCCCAGGTTTCAAACTGGGTGCAGGCTGGCAGGATGATATCTGCAAACCTGCCGGTGGGTGTCAGAAAATTATCCTGCACTACAATGAATTCAACTTTGCTTTCATCCTTCAATAACTGTGCATTACGATTCGTGTCAGCGTGCTGGTTGATGAGAGTATTGGAGGCCACAGCGTAGATCAGTTTGATGTTGCTTTCCAGTTTTTCGGCGCCCACCAGTCCATGTGCAGCGGTCATTCCTGACCCGCGCAGGACAGCCTCGCTCCATAAAAAGACGGGAATGCTGGCTTTCACTGGATTTTCTCCGGTTGGAAAGATGTTCCAGCGTGAGCCGCCGTGCGGTACGGGTAATCCCAGACCACTGGCCCAACCCCCGGGAATACCGATATTGCCGGTCATGGCAGCCAGTACGCAACCAGCGCGCACGACCTGTTCGCCGTATGCCCGCCGCTGCATCCCATAACCCTGATACAGAACCCCCGGTTTGATGGTGGCATATTCACGAGCAATGCGGGAGATAGTGTCAGCTGGAACTGCAGTGATGGCTTCAGCCCAGGTGGGGGATTTGGCCTGACCATCCACCCGCCCCTCGAGATAATCGCTATAACTCTCCATATCTTCCATGCCGAAAGGCATTTGGGAGTGGTCGAATCCGATGCAATGGGTGCGTATAAATTCAGAGTCGTACAGGTTTTCGTTGAGCATGACATAAGCCATGGCACTCATCATGGCAGCATCCGTGCCTGGTCGGATGGGGATCCATTCGTCCGCGAGTGTGGCTGCGCTCAGGCTGTGGCGCGGGTCAATACAAACTACCCGGGCACCGTTCTGGCGGGCGAGTTTAATGAAATAATCGCTGTTGGTGCCATCCCGCATTTCTGCCGGATTCCAACCCCACATGAGTATGTATTTGGAGTTGAGCCAATCCTGGCGCTGGTTGCCGGTGATTAGGGTGCCAAATACAGTGGGTGTGGCCGCGTTGATGGCTGCCCAGGAATAAGAATTGTAGGTGCCCAAACAGCCCCCGGATAGATTCATCAAGCGCCGGGCGACCTGGGAGCCATTTAGCTGGTTGTAGCTGCCGGTTCCATAGGGGACGAACAAGGCAGAATTACCATATTTGCGCCGGATGCGCAGCATCTGGTCGGCAACGGTATTAAAAGCTTCGTCCCAACTGATCTCGGTGAATTTGCCTTCTCCGCGTTGCCCGCAGCGTTTGAGTGGGTGAAGAAGCCGGTCGGGGTGATACTGTCGGCGCAAGTAAGACCGTCCGCGCACGCAAGCGCGCAACTGCGGTGAGGACAGGTCGTCCGGGCGGTCGTCCGTTTCCAGCCGGGTGATGCGCCCGCCCTGGACATGGGCGATCAACAAGCAGCGTCCGCCACAGTTGTGAGCCGGGCAGCCAACCCGAACTTTGTGGAATTCAGGGGCAGGAGCGGCAGGGGATTTGCGTTTGAAAATGCTCATGTAAGGGAGGAGGGGATTTCTTTTTGCAGGGAGCTGGTTATTTGTAGGAAATGGTTAAAAACAAAATGATAATAATAGGATTATAGCATAGCGATTTAGGGGCATTATCTGGGCGGGTGCACCTTTCGGTAATACAGGTTCCTGGCGGTGTTCTCAATTTGAAACTGTTTTTGATAAGCCGCCTGTTGCTCCCCGAAACCATCCGTGAACATTTCCATCAATTCCTGGATGTTTTTCCCGTTGGGCCGACCAGAAGTGAGCGTACCGATATTGGGCGGCAGGATGCGGGGCAGATCCCAGGGGCTGGGTTCATTCGGCAGGAGCACATTCTCCAGCATAGTCTTTCGGCTGCCTCCCCCTGCAAAAGCGCCTGCAAATCCATAATCCGCCAGGATGGAAGCCCAGGAGGGGACACTCTCGAACGGCCAGGAGATCAGTTGCGGAGTGATTCCCAGCATGTCTTCGATCTCCTTTTTGGATTCCAGCATGTCACCCAAACCGTCTTCCTTGCCGAGCAGGGCAAAATCCCGGTGGGTTTCAGAATGGGAGCCAAAGCTGAAGACCCCGGA
This sequence comes from Chloroflexi bacterium GWB2_49_20, assembly GCA_001796335.1. Lineage (GTDB taxonomy): Bacteria > Chloroflexota > Anaerolineae > Anaerolineales > Villigracilaceae > UBA12087. Next base: position 47,857 of record MGMF01000022.1, read on the forward strand.
ATCCCTTGCCTCCCGGAAGGCGTTCCAGCAGATATCCCCCTGGCATGAAACACTCTCATTGGCCTGCATGTAGCGCGTCCAGATCAGGCTGATGAAGTGCATGCCGGTATCCTGCAGAACGGGGATCATCCTGCCCAACGAGGTTTGCGATACATTGCCCGAATCCGTGGTCAGGATGACCGAGCGAGCTGGCAGCTCCAGGTGGCCCTGGATGTAGGCAACCACTTCATCCGAGCTGGCAGCCCAGAATTCATTTTCTTGCAGCCAGGTCATCAGGTATTTGAAAGTAGCCGGATTCATACAATAGGCACCGTCGTAGAAATAATAATTATCCCCGTGAAATTCAAAAGCGGGAATGCGCGTGGCCGGGCCGAACTTTTTTATCAAGCGCAAGCGATCGGTTGTGCGGCTGATGGAATGACCCAGGGCCAGGGTTCCCATGGCCAGTCCACTGACTTTGAGAAAATCGCGGCGGCTGAGAAAAGCTTTAGGCTGGACTGGCATGCTGCGCGCCTTTCAACTGGGAAAACAGGACTGAGACGAAGATGACCATGCAGCCTGCCACCTGGATTGGAAGCAGGGTTTGTTTAAGCAGGACCCAGGCGGCAATGACGGCAAAGATGGCTTCCATTCCAAGGATCAGGGCTGCATCGGTGGGGGGGGTGTGGTGCTGCCCCCAGACTTGCAGGGTATAACCAATCCCGATGGATAACACGGCACGATATGCGATGGCCCCGATCACTGGAAGCAGGCTGAGCTGACCGGGATCTTCAAAGACCAGGCCCATCAATAAATTCAATAAACCGGTGACGAAAAAATGTCCGGCAGCAAACGAAATTGGTTCGTATTTGGATGCAAATTTCCCCAGGACAACGAAGTGCAATCCCCAGAAAACTGCACCGAGCAACTCGAGCCCATCCCCAGGCTGTATCTGGAAGCTGCCCGCTGTGGATAGAAAAAAAGCACCCAAACCGGCACCCAATACTGCCACCAGATCCATCCAGTGAGGCTGCTCACGAAAACCGATCCACAACAGAAACGGAGTGAAAATGATGTACAGGCTGGTCAAGAAACCGGCATTGGCGATCTTGGTATAAAAAATCCCCACCTGTTGCAGGGCTGTGGCGGCGAACAGGATCAACCCTGCCACCAGCATCCACTTCCACAGCCCGGGCTGCATTTTGGCTGCAGGCTGGCCAAGTTGATGTTTTTTACGGCGCGGTATGAATGGGATCAGGATTATGGAGGCCAGAATAAAACTGAACCCATTAAACAGGTAGGCGAGTTGATATCTGGCGGCAATCCCCTGGGTGATAAAACCCGTGCCCCAGATGACGGCGACAGCAAAGAGGGTCAGGTTGGCTTTCAGGCGCATTAAGTTTCTTTCTTTAGCAGAATTATAACTTCTCAAAGAAGTGGGTGTGGGGGTGTGTAAGCAAGCGTATCTTGCTTACACACCCCCACCTTCCCAAAAATTATTGAGAAGATATGATGAATTGAAATAATGCCCAATGATAGCACAGGTTGGCTGGAGGTCAGTCTGCTTATTGTATGGATGACCACCCGTTCATTTATTCCCCGTTTGCCTCACACCAGGTGACAATATACTCGATCTGATCGCCTGGAATTTCAATATTCACCTGTTTGACAAGCCAATGTCCTGTCAGGCCCAGTTCACGGGCGGTCAATTCAAAGTGGCACATGGCAATGCCGATATCCACACGCTGCAGGTCAGAGATGTCTAGGACCTTATTGAGGATCCCATCCTGGTAGCCTGAGGTACGTCGCAGGTAAAAATGCCAGTCTATCCCAGACCGGACAATTTGCCAGGGCTGCTTGTTGGAGGCCGAGGGTCCCAGACGCACCATTTCCAACGGGATGGCATATTTCCCGGCTGCAGCCTTCGAAAGCGGATTCCCAAATTTTTCATCCGAGAACATGCGCTCCCAGACCCGGCGGCCATGCGAGCCAGCCCGCCTGCGGAGAAATCCATCCCGGGCTTTTTCAGGGTCAGCGATCAGGCCGAGCGCTGTGACTGCCGGGATCTCTTCCCCTGCCAGGATGGATATTCTTCTGCAAAAACTGCTGCGCGTAAAGCTACCGCCCAACCAGCAGGTTCCCAAACCCAAGTCGGTCGCTGCCAGGATGTATTCTTCCAGCAAGTAGCCATAATCCTCGAGAGAATGAGCTTCGGGGTGGCTGGCTCCGACCAGGTATGCTGTGGCTCCCTGGATGAAACCATAAGTGCCCAGCCCGTGCAGGGAAGCAGAGTCTCCCTGGCTAGATGCCACCAGTTTGAAGCGGGGTTGCGAGCCGAACGGACCAATGGGATGCGTGGAAATGAAGGTTCGCAGAGTGTTCAGGCAGGCAGCCGGAACTGGTTCGTCCAGGAAGGTGCGGCAGGAAAAACGCTGCGGGATGATCTCAACACTGGGTTTACTGAATAGGGTCATGTTTGGAAAAGTGAAAGATTGGAAGGTCTCTTATTGTATTTATTCATGAACTAGCCAATATTGAAACATGCTCAAACAAACGACTTTAAGGAGGCTGTCGGTTCAGCCAACCTCCTTTTTGCATTAAATGCCCAAGTCCAACTGGTAACCGTTGGCCTTCAACCAGGCTCGTCTTTTTTTATAATCAGGCAGGTACTCCTGGACTTTTTTCCAGAAGTCGGAGGAATGATTTTTTATTTCAAGATGCACCAGTTCATGGATGACAACGTAATCGATGATCTCCACCGGAGCCATCACCAGGCGCCAGGTGAAGCTCAAGGTTCCTTTGGAACTGCAGGATCCCCAACGCGTGCGGGCAGAACTGAGCCTCACCTTGGAATAGGAAAGAGCATACTTTTGAGCATAAAGTTTCACGCGGCTGGTTAAGATTTGACGAGCCTGCTGCCGGTACCATTTAAGGATGACTTGCCCGGCCTGGGATTGATCCGATCTCCTTAAGCGAAGACAGGCATCCAGCCTCAGCGCTTCCCTGGCGTGATCCACGAGCTCGAGAGGAGTACTTTTACCCAGAAAGAGAAAGGTCTCTCCGTTTATAAAGGCGTGGACCAGGATTTGCCGAGCGGCAGCTTTTTCCTGCTGTGCGAGGATCCAATTGGTTTTGAGGCTGACGAATTCCTGGATGCGGGCATGACTCAGACGCAATGGGGCACGCACCACCAGCTTTCCGTCGCTTCGAATAATGAGTGCAATCGATTTGCGATGGGAGTGAATGATCTGGTCAATTTTAATTTGCATAAAATGGATTATACATAATTTATAGTGAATTAGCTAAAAAATGTTCCGCTGGGTGCTGGTCCAGCTGGTACCAGTGGGTGCCCGCATCCTGGGTGTGGTTTTAGGTGCGGTCTTAAATAAAGAAAACCCCGACAACTGTAAATATGGATATAATTCAATCGTTGATTACAAAATATGTGGGTACTGTGGATCCGACAGCACGAAAAGCAGCGACTTAGCTAGCTCAGGAAGAAATAGTCATGAAGATTTGGAGGATTTGGATATGGAAGACAAAGGGAGTTCGTTCCATTTCGATCCCCATTTGAATCGTTGAACGAACATGATGTTTGATGACAAAAATCAAAGAAACCATTAAACACTTTATTACATTCATAAGAATGATCGGGAATGTTGCCAGCGTGCATGAACTGCAGGAACGCATGCTCAACGCTCAATTGGTCACTGCTTCCCTGGTGTCCGTTTTCCTGTATTTTTTTGCGCTCATCCCGGCCTTACAAAACCGGCTTGTAGCTTTAGCAATTCTGTACACGATCATCTATGTTTGGTTACTACTGATCACCTTTTTCAGACGGCTGCCTTATTGGTTTCGGACTGAGAGTTGGCTGTTCTTCCTATTGATTCTTGGTGTCATCAACCTGTATATAAGTGGTTTGAATGTAGATGCCGGTTTGTTCCTGCTGACTTTTGTTGCCATGACATCCCTACTGCTTGATATCCGGATTGCGTTGTTAAGTCTTATGACAAGTGCACTGGCCATAGCCATCACGGGGTTGATCGTAGTTAGCCAAAATGTGGACTTAAAGGTAGATTTGCCGCAAACAGATCCACTGGTTTGGATCATTGGCGGGCTCATTTTTATGCTCCTGGGGACCTTATCATTATTATCCATTTCTTCCATCATGCGTGACCTTCTTGGAAAAATAGAGAGGACCACAAAACTGGCGGAAGATCTCTCCCAGGCACATGATAAACTCTCCGAGAGCGAGATCCGCTTTCGTTCGCTGATCGAATATTCAACCGACCTGGTAGCCATCCTGCACGAGGATGGTGAGATTGGGTATACCAGTCCCTCGATTTTCAGACTGCTGGGTTATAAGCCGGAAGACGTTACTGGCAGGAATGTGTTGGGCTATATTCACACAGAGGATCAGGCTATTGTAATCGCGGCACTTACCCCCGGCGTCCCTGCGGATGTAATTGGTACCACGGTGGAAGTGCGCGTCAGCCACCAGAATGGTTTGTGGCGTTGGTTTGAAGTCAATGGCTTTGAATTGAAAACCAACCCGGTTATTAATGGCACAGTGGTAAACTGCCGGGATATTACTGACCGGAAGAATGTTGAAAGCCTATTGCAAGCTGCAAAGGATAACCTGGAACAGCAAGTGGTTGAAAGAACCGCCGAATTGCAAAGCGCGAGTGCCCGGTTAAAAGAACTGGTCTTGCATAGCCCGGCGGTAATCTACTCAACATCCCTGGATGGAGGGTGGAAATCCGTTCAAGCCAGTGATAATGTGAATCGCTTGCTGGGTTATACGGCAGATCAGATCAAGAGCGAAATTGGATTCTGGAACTTTCATATCCATCCTGAAGATACATCCCGTGTGACCACTCACAAGGCACGCATCGAGTTGGAGAAGAGGATCTCCTGTAAGTATCGCCTCCTTCATCGGGATGGGAATTATCGCTGGATACGTGATGATATGCAATTGGTATTGGCCGAAGATGGCCAGCCCCTTGAGTTGATTGGCTCATGGATCGATATCACCAATCAGGTTGAAGCTGAAAGGTCCACCCTCTCATCCCAGGACAGGTACCGTGGCCTGTATGAATCCATGATGGATGCCTTTATGCGGGTGGATATGAGCGGCAAGATCATTGAGTTTAACCAGGCATACATCAATATGCTGGGTTATTTGCCGGAAGAGCTGTATCAACTCACGTATATCGATTTAACACCGCCGAAGTGGCATGCCATGGAAGCCGAGATCATTAATAAACAGGTCAATCCCCTGGGTTTCTCCGATGTCTATGAAAAAGAGTACATTCGCAAGGATGGCTCCATCTTTTCTGTCGACCTCCGCACAAGCCTGACCCGCGATGGAAATGGTAAGCCGGAAAGTATGTGGGCGATCGTACGCGACATTTCCCATCGAAAACAGAACGAGGCCATTTTGCTCAATACCAAACAGGAACTGGAAAAACGTGTTACCGAGCGCACCAGCGAACTCGTAGCCAGCCAGGAACGACTGCGCAGCTTGACGCGCCAGATCATCACCACCCAGGAAGATGAACGTCGTTCCGTCGCGCGTGAACTGCATGATGAGGCCGGCCAGGTATTTATTACCCTGAAGCACAGCCTGGATATCGCCCTGGAGGAAACTCCTGAAGATCACCCGGCTCTAAAAGCCCGATTGGCATTTGCCATGCAAATCGCAGACGTCAGTATGCAGTTGATGCGTGATCTCTCGCACCGCCTGCGCCCACCCGCCCTGGAAGTGGGCGGCATCAATATCTGCCTCGAAGACCTATGCCTGGATATTTCCGGGCAGACCAACCTGCATATTCAATACCAGGGCGAAGACCTTCCAGGTCTACCAAATGAGATTGCCATCAGTCTCTACCGGGTTGTGCAGGAATCGCTGACCAATATATTAAAACATGCCGCTGCCAGCAATGTGCAGGTAAAATTAAGATATCTCAAGAACAAGATTCTGCTAAGTGTGCGCGATGATGGCAAGGGCGTGATGGACACCAACCCGGTAGGCACGGGTTTGCTTGGATTGCAGGAGCGCCTGCGCTTGTTGGAAGGGAATATTCAGGTTAAAGCCCACCCGGGGAAAGGCGTTCATTTGAAGGCAACCGTTCCCTGGCAAAAAGAGGCAGGTCATGGAAAATAGTCACCTCAACACCCCACTTTTTGAAAAGTTATAAATTGTGGCATAATAAGGGGAGGAAGTCAGGAGGAGATAGTTATGGAAACCACAGTTCGAGTTGCCATCCTGGATGATCATCAGAGTATCATCGATGGCTTTCTGTACAGGTTGATGTCTGCCAAAGATATCCAGGTGGTGGCCAGCGCTTCTTATGGGGAAGATTTGCTGCCCATGATTCGAAATAACCCGGTGGACGTGTTGCTGCTAGATCTCAGCGTCCCTACCTCCGCGGAGAACATGAACCAATACCCGATGATTTTTACCATGAGGGGCTTGCTGAACGAATTTCCCAGGTTGAAGGTGGTCATCATCTCCAACTTCAAGGAGAGGGCTCTAGTGAAAACTGCCATTGAACATGGGGTCTGCGGCTACATATACAAGGATGATCAGGCTTCCATACAGCAGTTGGCGCGCATAGTGATGATCGTGGCCGCAGGCGGAAATTATTTCAGTGCGGGGGCTTACTTTGATCTGTCTGAAGAACGCTCCAAAAAGAATCTCACACCCCGCCAGATGGAAGTATTGGCGGTTGCTTCAGCCTACCCGGACGATTCGACCGATGACCTGGCGCAGCGTCTGAATATATCCGGCTCGACCCTGCGCAATATCCTCTCGAATGCCTATTCACGCTTGGGGGTGCGCACGCGCAGCGCTGCCATCGATCGGGTGCGCCAGTTGGGGATCGTTCCGACCTTCCTACAACCACCCAAAGTAGATCAAAGCCATTAATATGTGGACGGGAGGGTCATATGGATTGATCCTGGCCATTAATTAACTGGTAAATGGCTCATGAAGTCCCAAAAAAGCCGGGGTTGCGCATGGTCAATTTATAACTACGCAAGGCCATGAAATAACTGGCCAGGGAATTATGCGGGGATACAGTACAAATGTCTATACATATGCACAATAATGTCTATTTACACATAATGTAAGACACAAAAAAAATCTCCGAGTGATAACAATACAGACACCCAAGTCTATAAGATGCCTATATTGTTTTTTTAGTTATCTTGCTCCTGTTTAACTCAATTATTTCACATATCTTGTTGTTACTATTCCACAATTTCAATTAGAATATTTCCAAGACCTATCCGAGCCCCACTATGTGATGGATGACAGACCATTGAACCCTTCCTTAATCCAGCGCCTGATATACTATTTTAACGACCGGGAGTATTTCCGCCTCCTGGTCAGATTTACTTTCCCCATCGCTCTGCAGAACCTGGTCATGTCGTCATTGAACCTGGTGGCAGGTGTAATGATCGGGCAGTTGGGGGAAACCTCAGTTGCCGCGGTGGGCCAGGCCAGCCAGGTCTTGTTTCTATTAAACTTGGTGGTATTCGGCACGGTCAGCGGCGCAGCCATGTTCCTGGCACAGTTGTGGGGCAAGCTGGATATCCCCAATATCCGCCGAGTACTTGGCCTGACCATCAAGTTGAGTCTGCTGGCAGCTCTTTTCTTTTGGACATTAGCAACATTTTTCCCGGATGAAGTGCTGGGGGTTTATTCGGTGGATCCGGCTGTGATCCTGCTTGGTAGCCAGTACCTGCGCATAGTCTGCTGGGGATATGCTTTCATGGCCATCACTGCCACATTCGGCGTTGCCTTGCGTTCGACCGGTAACGTGTGTCTGCCCCTGGTAGTGAGTACTTCTGCACTTCTTATCAATATTGCCCTGGCTTATCCGCTGATCTTTGGCTGGCAATGGCTGCACCTGCCTGCGCTGGGGGTGAAGGGCGCGGCCTACGCGACCGTGATCGCACGTGCATTGGAATGCCTGGCCATGCTGATGTTGGTTTATCGGGATCGCTCCAACCCGGTGGCCGCAACATTGACGGATCTGTTCAGTTTTGATTGGAAGTTCATGCAGGCTACCATGAAACCTGTTCTACCGGTCATCGCCAATGAGATTTTATGGTCATTTGGAGTTACCACCTATAATGCCATCTATGGGCATATCGGCACCGATGCTGTGGCAGCCATCAATATCATAGGAAACATCGACCAGTTGGCATTTGTCCTGTTCATTGGGCTGGGAACTGCCACGGCGATCATGGTTGGAAATGCGATCGGGCAGGGTGAACCTGAGAAGGCATTTATTTATGCCGGTCGCTCCCTGATCCTGCAGGTAACGGGTGCCATACTGATGGGTGTGCTGGTATATTTCTTTGCAGGAAATATCTTTCAGTTTTATAAAGTAGCACCGCAAGTCATCTTGGAAGCCCGAAATATCTTAACCGTATTGGCGATAGGTATGTCGTTACGGGCAGCAAACCATCTCATCATTATTAGCATTTTGCGTTCCGGAGGGGATAGTCGTTATTCACTCTTTCTGGATGGGTTCGTGATCTGGTTGGTGGGTGTCCCGGTCACAGCGGCGGGAGCTTTTTTATTGGGTTTGCCCATTCATCTCGTGTATGCATTGACATTAAGTGAAGAAATCACCAAGGCCATCCTGGGAACCTGGAGATATTTTTCAAAGAAATGGATTCATGACTTGACTGGCAGGATGGCAGAGATATAACCCAGGAGAAAGAGCTGCAAACCTGGTTTTAATCAACAAAACTCCGCATTCAACCCCATCCAAACCCGGGTTTATCCAGCCACAATACAGGCATGATAAAATCAGGAATGTCCCAGCCAAAGATTGTTTGTTGATGGAAATAGATTTTGGGGATCACCAGGAACCAACCAAGGAGAAACATGAAAGCCAATCGCATTGAAAAGCCCCAACTTGCTCTTCAAAACTCGGAGCTGGATGCCCTGGTGCTCAACCCAGGTCCCAGCTTAGTGTACACCACCGGGATGCACTTTCACCTGATGGAACGACCTGTGGTGGTGATATTTACAAAAAACCAGCCACCGGTCATTGTCCTGCCCGAGCTCGAAGAGCAGAAGCTGGTGGATCTACCCTATAAGATCCAGGGATTTCCATACGGCGAGAAACCGGATGAGTGGCAAAAAGCCTTCGATGATGCGATCCGTTATCTGGACTTGAAAGATAAGAACATTGGCATGGAACCGCGTAGCCTGCGCCTTTTGGAATATGGATTTCTGCAGGCGGCTACTCCCGGGGCAAAATTTATGGACGCAGGGGAGACGATCAGTTCCATGCGTCTGGTCAAGGATGCCGAAGAGGTGGATGCCATGCGTCGCGCTGTGGGGGTGGCTCAAAAGGCTTTGCAGAATACCTTGCCCCTGATCAAAATAGGAATGACGGAGAAGGAAGTTGCTGGCGAATTAACCCTGCAGCTACTCCGCCATGGTTCCGAGCCGGAGATGGGTTTCTCACCGATCGTTTCGGGGGGGCTGAATGGTGCCAATCCGCACGCCACCCCGGGTACACGCGAGCTCCAGGTGGGGGATCTGCTGGTGATCGACTGGGGGGCGATGGTGGATGGCTATATCTCCGATCTAACCCGCACCTTCTCCATCGGTGCTGTGGAACCCGAGTACCGTAAGATCCACCAGATCGTGCAGGAGGCCAATTCGGCTGGAAGGGCAGCTGGCAAACCGGGTGATCCGTGTGCTCATGTGGATAAAGCCGCTCGAAATGTGATCGAGAAAGCTGGCTATGGAGTTTATTTCACGCATCGTACCGGGCATGGCATTGGCATGGAAGGGCACGAAGAACCCTATATGCGTGGCGATAATATGCAGATCCTGCAGCCTGGCATGGCTTACACGGTTGAACCCGGTATCTACCTGCCCGGGCGTAATGGAGTCCGCATTGAAGATGATATGGTTATCACAGGCGCGGGTTGCGAAAGCCTGAGCGATATGCCGCGTGAGTTGACGGTGATCGGGTAGATTGAGATTAACCCAGATTAATAATCGTGTCGATTTTGGCACAGTGTGATTAATATTTTTTATTAGCTCGTTCAATCTATTGACGTTTTTTATAGCATGCGTACAAATCTTAATTTTGGAGTTATTGGTTGAAAGATACTTTCTCCATTTTTCTTATTCCCATCCTTTTGCTGGGCGACTGTGCTCCAGCGCCGAAAATCGGACCAACCTTGCTGCCTGCAGAAACCCGACCACAGGTTGAGTCGAGTCCGACCACCCTGGTTATACCACCCATGAGTTTGAACGTGGAACCCACCTTGCTTCCAACCCCTTTGGAACAAGGCCTCGTGCTGGTCAGTGTGGAATTGATGAAGCCACTTGATTTGGATCCCTTGAGGTTTGAAACCGTGGAGGGAAACTCCTGGAACCATGCCACCCTGCCACGGGGAACGCCTTTTTCAGAAACATCGTTTTATTTTGAAGATGGTCACTATTCCATGCAGGTGGAATTGGGTTCAGATAGGTTGATCCCAGGGAGAATTACAACAACGATGGAGCCGAGGCCTGGGTGACATTGGAAAAGAATGACCAGGAAATATTCAGGATAGACACTGGCAAAGGCAGCCCGATCAATACCTTGCAGGGTTTATGGGTGTATGACGGTCATTGGGTGTTGGAAACAGTCTATATTTTTGAAGAGGTTGACAACAATATGGCCACCACCTCTGCAGTTGGGCAACTGGTGCAAGATGGCGAAGAATTAAACGGAAAGAATGGTTATGGGACATCCTTTGGTTTCCAGACCATTGACGGAATTCCTTTTTATTTCTTTGAACGGGCTGGAAAAATGGATGCCTGGTACGATGGTCAGGAGATCCCCCTGGGTTTCGATAACATCCCACATTACGGCTGTTGCAGTTCGGGCGCGCTAAACCCACAAAAATACCAGGACCGGGTGGCGTTCTTCGGGCACAAGAATGAGACCTGGTATTTTGTTCAAATTGGCATGGCCGGAAGTACGTTTAATCCGTAAAATTTGGAAGGGAGAGAATTCAAGAAAGATAACCATGATCCCATATTGCCAGTATGTAAAAAACCACCCAGAAGATGAATATAACCGGATCTATCATGACACCGAGTACGGTTTTCCGTTGGAGGAAGATGCCCTGTTATTTGAACGCCTGATTCTGGAGATCAACCAGGCCGGGTTGTCCTGGATCACCATCCTGAAAAAGAAAGATAACTTTCGCCGGGCATACCATGCCTTTGATATCGACAGGGTGGCTGGATATGACCAACTTGAGCGTGAGCGCTTGCTGGCAGATGCGGGCATCATTCGTAACCGCCTCAAGATCAACGCAGCCATTGAAAACGCGAAACAGATCCAGTCCTTGCGGATGGAGTACGGCTCTTTCAAAGGTTGGTTGGATGCACATACCTTTCTTTCCAAATTGGATTGGGTCAACCTTTTCAAACAGATCTTTACATTTACCGGTGGGGAGATCGTGGGTGAATTCCTGATGAGCACGGGCTATTTGCCAGGTGCGCATGACCCGGATTGCCCGGTTTTTCAGCAAACCGCTGCCCTAAAACCAGCCTGGATTAGGTCAAAGCACGACCAGCGGGTACATATCTAACCCAACCCTTTTTATTGAAGGTATAATTTATTGGTTAGCGTGTGCCTATTTAAACCATAACTGTCATTTGCGAGTAAGTTGTTCACAGTAAATTCAGAGATTTCTCACAGGAGCAGCGAAAGATCATGGCCCAGATCATATCCACTGCTGAACCGTTTTTTCTGCCCGGCGAGGGGAAACGCGCCCGTACGGGCTGCCTGCTCATCCATGGCTTTACCGGTACACCCAAGGAGATGCGCTGGATGGGGGAGTATCTTGCCGGGCAAGGCTTCAGTGCACTGGGGGTGCGCCTGAGTGGACATGCCACCCAGCCGGACGATATGATAAGGTCACGCTATCCGGATTGGACGGCCTCGGTGGAAGATGGCTACAACCTGTTGGGCGGAGTCACGGATCGCATTTTCCTGGTGGGGTTATCCATGGGTGGAATACTGGCGCTGCTGATGGCGACACGTCTGAAGGTGGCGGGGGTGTTTGCCATGTCCACGCCCTGCCGCCTGCCGGAGGATCCGCGCCTGCGGTTTGTAAAACAAATCAGCAGGGTGAAAAAATTCTTCCCCAAGAGTGATGGTGCCCCGGATGCCGGCTGGTTTGATAAACAGGCGTTTGCAGAGCATAAATCCTATCCCATGAATCCAGTTCGTTCGATCGTCGAGTTGAATATGCTGATGGCTGAAATGCGCAACGCTTTACCAAATGTGGATGTCCCGGTGTTTTTGGTGCATTCAAGGAATGATAATTATGTCATCAAAGACAGTATGCAATGGATCCATGACCATCTGGGGACACATGACAAGCAAATGCTATGGGTGGAAGGCAGCGGGCATGTCATCCCGCGTGAACCAGCCCGTGAGCAGGTATTTAAAGTTGCAATAGATTTCATTTTAAAGGTTACAGAAAATACATGAATCCTGGCCTCATCCTGATAGCCATCTCTCTGTTTACCTGGGGTATCGGCGAGGGGATGTTCTGGTACTTCCAACCCATCTATCTGCACCAATTAGGTGCCAGCACCATGACAATTGCGGGTGTTTTCAGTGCCTTTGGGGTGGCCATGATGGTGGTTCATATCCCGGCGGGCTATTTATCCGATAAAATAGGGCGGCGCCCCCTACTGTGGGCAGCCTGGTTCTTTGGATTGGTGGCTGCCTGGTGCATGGCCCTGGCTGGAAATCTGCAGGTTTTTATTGTGGGCATGGTCATGTATGGACTGACCGCCTTTGTCTCTTCTCCGTTATATTCATACTTAACTGCCGCACGCGGTGACCTTACTCCGGCGCGTGTCATGACCCTCAGCTCGGCCGCGTTTAACCTGGGAGCCATCATCGGCCCGGTCACGGGAGGTTGGATTGCCAGTCATTATGGGCTGCGCACAATCTATTATGTGATCGCATGTATATTTGTTGTTTCATTTGCCATCCTGCTTTTCCTTAAACCACAGCCGCGTGATGGACATGATCCATCCCAACCCCCAACCCGATTATTGGCAAATAAGAAATATCTTATAATTTTGAGCCTGGCATTTACATCCGTTTTTGTCATGTATCTTCCCCAGCCATTGACCCCCAGTTTTTTGGAGGTGGAACGCGGATTATCCTTAAGCCAGGTGGGTCTGATCGGTTCTGTCGGTAGTATTGGATCGGTGGTCATGAATTTATTGTTGGGACAGATCAACTCCCGCCTGGGTTTTTTGCTGGCACAGATTTTCGTAGGGTTGTTCGCCCTTCTGCTCTGGCGTGGCAACAGCATGTACTGGTATGCCATGGGTTATTTCCTGTTGGGGGGATATCGCGCTGCACGCATGATGATCTTTGCCCAGGTGCGACCTCTGATCCACCAGGCCCAGATGGGGTTGGCGTATGGGCTTACCGATACGGTCAATTCCCTGGCAGTCATAATGGCGCCCTTATTGGCTGGCTGGTTATATACGCGCAATCCGGTTAGCGTGTATATGGTTGCCATCGGGTTGGTCAGCTTCTCAATCGTGATCGGTTTGCGGTTTGCTCCCAGGACTGAATTCGATCCCCAGGGGCTGATCGTACACCAAACTTCGGACACATAAAATATGCTGGAAATTGTTGAATTCACTCTTGGACCCGTTCAAACCAACGCCTACCTGGTGGCAGATCCCGAAACCCATGAAGCAGCCGTGATCGACCCGGGTTGGGATGGACAGGTCATCCTGGATGCAGCCAGGAAAAACGGCTGGCGGATCGGTCAGCTGTGGTACACACACGCCCACTTTGATCACATTGGCGGTGCAGCTGCCATCGCGGATGCCCTCAACCCACTTCCCCTGGTGGGGCTTCATCCGGCAGACCACACATTATGGAAAGCGGGAGGCGGGGGTAGCCTGTTTGGTTTCAGAATCAATCCGGGTCCTGAACCGGGTATTGACTTGAGTCATGGTCAAGTGTTGACGCTTGGGACTGTCCGATTTGAAGTGCGCGCTACGCCGGGGCATACACCTGGTCACTGTATCTTCTACTGCGCCGCAGAAAATGTGCTCTTTTGCGGAGACTTGATCTTTCAGGGAAGTGTTGGACGCACTGATCTGCCGGGTGGAGATTTTAAAACTCTGGTCAGGAGCATTCAAACCCAGATATTCACCCTGCCGGATGAAACCAGGCTTTTATCCGGACATGGACCTGAAACAAGTGTCGGTCTTGAAAAAGCATACAACCCATTCTTGGAACAGAACTGATCTCGGGAGGTAAAGCGTGAAGCGTGCAGTCAGCATCAGCCTGGGGAGTTCGCAGCGGGATAAAAGTGTCATGATCCGGTTCAAGGATGAGGACATCCTGGTTGAACGGATTGGCACGGATGGAGATATTGACAGGGCTCACAAGATGTACCTAGACTTGGATGGCAAGGTGGAAGCCTTTGGAGTGGGAGGCGTGGATCTGTATCTTCGACTGGACGGGCGTGAGTACCCCTTGAGAGCCGCTTTGAAGTTGGTCGAAGGGGTCAAATCCACACCCCTGGTGGATGGACGCGGGCTCAAACACACCCTGGAAAGACGCGTGTTTGAGCTGGCAAAAAAAGATCTGGGTGATATCCCCCATTTTAAACAGGCCTTTGTACCGGTAGCCATCGACCGCACTGGTTTGGCGCAGGCAGTGGCCGAGGTTTCAGATCGGATCGTCTTGGGCGACCTGATGGTGGCACTGAGAGTGCCCCTGCCTATTTATGGCATTCCAGCTTTCAAGCGTGTAGCGCGCATTATGCTGCCAATGGTAAGCTGGTTCCCAATGAGTATGATCTTTTATGGCAGTGATGGTGCCGAGCAGAAACCCAAATATACAAAGTATTTTGAAGGGTCAGACCTGTTGGCGGGTGATTTTCTCTTTATGCGCAAATACATGCCAATTGATATTTCCGGCAAGACCATCATCACCAACACCACCACGGATGATAATATCGAGTTGCTGCGTCAGCGCGGGGCAAAGTTGATCATCACCACCACACCGCGTTATGAGGGGCGTTCCTTCGGTACCAATATGCTGGAAGCCGCCCTGACAGCCTATGCTGGCAAGGGCAGACCCCTGTCCGATGCCGAATTGAATGCACTGATCGATGAATTGGAGCTGAAACCGACAGTGATCAGAATGTAATTTTTTTGAATTAGCGGATTATAAAACGAGGAGGCTGCCAGCATTGGAGCCTCCTCGTTTTATTTTTCTATAGAATGGATCAGTTAGCCACCCATTGAGATGGTTATACTATTTGGCGTAATCCACGGCCCGGGTTTCGCGAATGACGGTTACACGGATCTGGCCCGGGTACTGCATGGTCTCTTCGATCTGCTTGGCAATATCACGCGCCAGGCGGGCAGCAGCCAGGTCGTCGATCTCCTCCGGGCGGACAATGATGCGAACCTCACGTCCGGCCTGGATGGCATAGGCCTGGGATACGCCTTTGAAAGAAGCTGCCATTTCTTCCAGGGAGCGTATGCGCTTGATATAGGCTTCCAGGTCTTCCCGGCGGGCGCCCGGTCGGGCACCGGAGATGGCGTCTGCAGATTCGGCGATGATTGCTTCGATGCTTTCCTGTTCGACTTCGTGATGGTGGGATGCGATGGCGTTGACCACTTGTTGATTTACGCCGTAACGCTTGGCATATTCTGCACCCAGCAAGGCATGGGTGCCTTCCTGGTTGTGATCCATGGCTTTTCCCAAGTCGTGCAGGAAGCCACCCAGGCGGGAGATCTCCACGTTGGCTCCCAGTTCAGCAGCCAGGATGCCTGACAGTTTGGCTACTTCCACGGCATGGGACAGTTGATTCTGCCCGTAGGAGGTACGGTACTTCAGGCGCCCCATCATGCGCAGGATCTCGGGGTGCAGCCCACTGACACCAGCCTCAAAGGCAGCCTGTTCACCCGCCTCGACGATGATCTTTTCCATGTTCTTTTGTTCGTCTTCCAAGATCTTTTCAATATGTGCCGGGTGAATACGCCCATCCAGGATCAAACGGGCCAGAGAACGACGGGCGATTTCGCGTCGGACCGGGTCGAAACAGGAGATGGTGACTGATTCGGGCGTGTCATCCACAATCACATCCACACCGGCGGCCTGTTCAAAAGCGCGGATATTGCGTCCGTTGCGGCCGACGATGCGGCCTTTCATTTCTTCGTTTGGAAGGGGCACTATCGAAGAAGCTACTTCGGCTACAGAATCAGAGGCCACGCGTTGTATGGAATCTGCGATCAATTTACGGGCACGACGTTCACCATCTTCACGTGCTTCGGTTTCGATCTGTCGGATAATGCGAGCCATGTCGCCACGGGCTTCTTTTTCCACTTCGTTCAGGAGAATTGTGCGCGCCTCGTCTGTGGTCATCTGTGCAATTCTTTGAAGTTCGTCAAGTTCGGTTTGATATAGTTTTTCCACTTCATTGGCCCGCCTGTCGATGGTGCTTTGTCGTTTGTTCAGTAAAGCTTCGCGTTGTTCGAATTTTTCAATCCGCATATCCATTTCGTCACGGCGTTTCTGCAACCGGTCTTCTTCACGGCTGAGATCCGCTCGACGACGCTGGACCTCAGTTTCGGAGGACTGCACAACCTTAAGTGCGTTGTCGCGTGCCTGGATCTCGACGGTACGCGCTTCTTCGCGGGCATCCTGAACAATTTTTTCTGCGGTCTGGCGACTGGCGCGCTGAGTTTTTTCCACCCGGGTGCGATTGAAAAAATAGCCCAGTGCAATTCCTGCAATAAACAATAAACCTGCGATAACGTATCCTATAATGTCCATGAATTATCCTCGTTGTTATTTGATGCCCCGTGGTCAAATGCTGACTGGATCTCATTCCAGGCAAGCATAACAATCGGGTTGATGGAGGCAAAGCTAAAGCCTCTTCTGGCCAGATGTGCACTTAATTTTTTTCTGAATTCAAGCTTATTCAAACCTGTCAGGCGGTGCGCGTATTTTCGAGCAGCCTGCAATGTCAGGACATCATCATCCACGTCATCAAGTGCTGTTTGGATGACATCATCCGGAATGCCTTTCAGTCGTAGTTCCATTTGCAAGGCGGACCGACTGCAGGGGCGAAAATCCTTACGATTTGCGACCCAATCCTGTGCAAATTTCAGGTCATCCAAAAACGAGTTTTCTTGAAGCCGGGTGATCGTTACTTCGATCGCATTTTCGGGGATATCCCTGCCTGCCAAGTTTTTACGGACCTCGCTGACGGAACGTGGCCGGAAGCTCAGAAAGTGAAGTGCTTTATGAACCGTGCTTTCCAGCAAATCATCCGAGGTTAAAGCGTTTATCTTTTCTTGTGTCAGTACCTGTCCAACTTTTAACCATACTGCCAAATACCCCGCCAAACCGAAAGCAAACTCATCATCCAGGTAGATATTTACCCGTTTGGGATCTTTTTTTTGGGGCTCGATGGCGGTAATAATTCTTGTCATGGTTAAAAACACAAAGCCGAAGGCCACACGTTTTGGCCACGGCTGTGAAAATAACTTCTGGATATCCCTTTACCAAACCCTACCCGTTCAAAGTGAAATGGATAGGTTAATCCGGTGATGATTGATCACCTTATTTGATATTTATGGCGAAACCTTGGGTTCGATAAACTCACCTGTCCATACAACTGTTATCAATAATATAAAGATTAGGGACAACCGAACTTCCCAAGCATTCTGCCCAATTTGGGGGCATGGGGTGCGTACCCCAGGAGTTTTCCAAGAAATTTATTACAAGCCATGGCGCTCAAATATTCAACATATGTGGCAAAAATTTTCGTCCTTTATGGACGAAACTAATTATACATTAAAAAATTCAGTTTGGTATTTGGGTTTTGAATAGTTTTATTTTCGGACGACCCGCCTTTAAATATTTTATTTGAGAGACTTGATTGAGGTTAATTGAGATGAATCTCTCCGCTAAATTATTTTATTATTTACGGTTATCTCAAAACCCAGCTTTGGAAAGCATGGATAGCTTTGTCCCAATGAGTGACAAATGGAATATAGGTAAGGCGTTGACTTTTAAGGTGACAAAAGGAACTATTCGCCAGGCGGGAATGTGTGACATAATTCAGTTATGCATTTATTGTACAAAACCCCTTTAATCTGGAGGAAAAATGGCAAAGATAACCAATGAAGAAGCCCTGGAATATCATCGTCTTAAGGGTAAACCCGGTAAAATTGCAGTCGTCCCGACCAAACCGATGGATACCCAGCGGGATTTGGGCTTGGCTTATACTCCGGGTGTCGCTGTTCCGGTGTTGGAGATTGAAAAGGATCCGGAAGCTGCTTACGAGTACACTTCCAAAGGCAACCTGGTGGCTGTTGTTACGAATGGAACCGCCATTCTAGGCCTGGGTGATCGCGGCCCACTGGCTTCCAAACCGGTTATGGAAGGGAAGGGTGTGCTCTTCAAGAAATTCGCAGATGTGGATGTGTTCGACATTGAAGTGGACAGCCACGACCCGGATGAGATCATCAATGTCGTGCGTGCTATTGCCCCGACTTTTGGTGGTATCAACCTGGAAGATATTAAAGCGCCAGAATGCTTTTACATTGAAGAGACCCTTAAGGAAATGCTGGATATCCCTGTGTTCCATGATGACCAGCATGGCACCGCCATCATCTCTTCTGCGGCACTTGCAAATGTTCTGGAAATACAGGGCAAGAAACATAGTGAGATCAAAATGGTTATCTCGGGTGCTGGCGCTTCCGCCGTTTCTTGTGCCGAGCTGGCCATCCGTTGGGGTGTCAAACGTGAAAACATCATGATGCTGGACAGCCGGGGAGTGATCTACAAAGGTCGCACCGAAGGAATGAATAAGTATAAGGAACGTTTTGTGGTGGACACTGATCGCCGTACCCTGGCGGATGCAATTCGTGGAGCAGATGTATTTTATGGCTTATCTGTTGCGAACGTGTTAACACCTGAAATGGTAAAGTCCATGGCCGACCATCCCTTCATCTGTGCCATGGCCAACCCGGACCCTGAAATCAGATATGAGCTGGCCAAAGGCGCCCGCCCGGATGTCATTGTAGCCACAGGCCGGTCTGATTATCCCAACCAGGTCAATAATGTGCTCGGATTCCCGTTCATTTTCCGTGGCGCATTGGATGTACGAGCCAGGGCCATTAATGAAGAGATGAAGTTCGCAGCCTCCCAGGCCCTGTCTGCTTTGACCAAGGAGGATGTTCCCGATTACGTGTTACGCGCATACGGCGTGGAAAGTATGAAATTTGGTCCGGAATATATTCTTCCAAAACCACTCGATCTGCGCGTGATGTTATGGGAATCGCCTGCAGTTGCAAAAGCTGCCATGGAAACTGGGGTGGCTCGCAAGATGATCGATTTGGATCACTACCGCGAACAACTGGCATATCGGCTGGGCAAGGGCGAAAAAGTCCGCTATTTCTTTATAGGTAAAGCCCGCTCCGTCAAGAAATTGAAAAGGATCGTCTTTGCCGAAGGTGAAGAGGTCAAGATCATTCGTGCCTCTGCACAGATCCATGATGACGGCATCGCCGAGCCCATCTTGATCGGTAATCCAGATGTCATTAATAAGGTGGCCGGTGGTCTGGGAAAAACCTGCTGTGCCAACATTGTTGACCCTCATAATTTTGCAAAATTGGAAGAATATGCCAAGGCTTATTACGAGCTGCGTGATCGCAAGGGCATGACCATTTCAAAGGCACGCAAATTGGTGCTTGATCCCAATGTGCTTGGCTCCATGATGGTAAAAATGGGTGATGCGGATGCGTTTGTTTCCGGACTGACCTATGAATATCCTGAGGTCATCCGACCATCATTGCAGATCCACCATACCGAACCTGGTGCCAAGCTGGTTACCGGTGTATATATCATGATCGTGGATGATCGTACCTTCATTTTTACGGACGCGACTGTAAATATTGACCCGAGCGCAGAAGACCTGGCAGAAATTGCCTGTCGCGCAGCTGATTTTGCCAAGAAGCTGGAAATCGAACCACGTGTGGCCTTCCTTTCATTCTCCAATTTTGGGTCCACCCCGCACCCATTGCAAGCCAAGGTTCGCAAGGCTGTTGACCTGGTCAAGCAACGCTGTCCGGACTTTGTTGTGGATGGTGAAATGCAGGCAGATACAGCTGTTGTGCCAGAGATCGTTGATGAGCGCTATCCCTTCAGCGCAGTGAAAGATGCCAATGTGCTGGTATTCCCATCGCTCGAATCAGCTAATATCGCTTATAAGTTGCTGGAGCGTTTGGGAAATGCCAAGTCGATTGGCCCGATCCTGCTGGGTGTGGGAGCCCCGATCCATGTTCTGCAAACTGGAGCAGAAGTAAATGATATCGTCCAGATCGCGGCGGTTGCTGCCATGGATGCCATCAACCGCGAGTAGAACTCTACACCTTTTTAACTAACTTTCCCCGGCAGGTGCCTTTGGTGCCTGCCGGGATTTAATTAATCTAAAAATTCATTTAAAAAGGAGGGAAAAGTTAGGATGTGAAAGCGAGCTTCTCTTTCACATCCCAAAACCCCACTTTTTTCGAGAAATTACTACAAAAACTGTATGTCCTTCCAAAAAGGCAGTAAAATAGTCTTATGGAAAAATTGCCCCCATTTGATAGACCAACTTTGCGGCATCACCGGCAGCAGCGCTTTTGGCAGATCCAACTACCGATTGTTCTGGTCAGCCTTTTAATAGGGGCAGCGGGTGGCTATACAATTTTGGCGGAAGGAGCACAGGACAGGTTATGGGCGGATATTTCAACCATCTGGCTGGTAGCCCCTATGCTGTTCTTTGCGCTATTTCTTTTGGCGGTTCTGGTGGGGATGATCTATTTGTTGTACAGGTTGACGAAAGCTACCCCTATCTTTACTCGTCGGGTACAAAACCTGTTTCTTCGTATCGAAAAGGAAGCCCGCCGGGCCGCGGATTCAGCAGTCAAGCCGGTTTTATGGATACATCAATTTCAAAGTGGACTTAAATACCTGTTGGGTAGAGTAAAACCTGTGAAGAAGTAAGGGAGTAGTTATGGAAAATAATAAGGTGACACAATTTAGTAGTGACGAAAACTGGAAAGTCAGAACTTTGTTGGTGGGAGTTATCCTGGGAGCAGCCACGGGTCTGAGCGCGGCTTACCTGCTGACCAAGCGCGCAGAAAAACAGGGGGAACCACTGGCCATTACCAGCGGGCAGGGCTTGAAGCTGGGGGTTTTAGTGGCCGGGCTGCTGCGCTCAATCCTGACTTTGGGCGAAGAATAATATTTATTTACTTAAGTAAAAATAGACCCTGGATTTTGGTTTTATCCAAAACCCAGGGTCTTAGGTTAATGATTTCAGCCTCAGGGCTTGATACATACCAGGCCTTTGAGATAGGCTCCTTCCGGAAAATTAAGACTGACCGGGTGGTCGCCAGCCTGGGAGAGCACCTCAACGATCTGTGCATTTACGCCCGCGTCCAGGGCCGCTCCCGCCACAATTTTCTGGAACAGGTCCGGGCTGATGCCACCCGAGCAGGAGAATGTGACCAGGACCCCGCCCGGTCTCAGGAGTTTGAAAGCCAGCAAATTGATATCTTTATAGCCTCGGGCAGCCCGTTCCACCTGGGCTTGCGTCTGGGCAAATTTAGGCGGGTCCAGAATGATCATATCAAATGATTTGCGTGCATCCCGGAATTTTCTGAGGGAGTGGAAGACATCCCCCTCCATAAACTCCACTTTTTCCAACGGCAGGTCGTTCAGGGCAATATTTTTTCCTGCCAGCTCGAGGGCTTCGGCCGACGCATCCAGAGCCAGAACCGTTTTGGCGCCCCCGGCCAGCGCATTGATGGTAAAGCCACCGGTGTAGCAGAAGCAATCCAAAACATCACAACCCCGGGCGTATGAGCGCACCCGCAAGCGGTTGAGACGCTGGTCGAGGTAAAAACCGGTTTTATGCCCTTGAGAGATATTAATTTTGAAGGTCAAACCGTTTTCAGTAATGAGGATCTGATCAGACGGGCTGCCGCGCAATGGACCCATGGCTGCCGGAAGGCCTTCCAGTTGACGCACCTCGGCATCCGACCTGTCGTAGATATCGCCAATTCCGGTCAGTTCAACCAGCAGATCTGCCAGTGTCTCTTTCCAATATTCCACTCCGGCAGTAAGGAATTGCGTGACCAGACAATTCGCGTAGCGGTCTACGATCAAACCTGGCAGACCGTCCGATTCAGCATGGATCAAGCGGTATGCAGACAGCGGGTCGGCGGATGGATTGGATGTAAACAACCCCAATTTTTGGCGAACTGACAGGGCGGTGGTGATGCGCTTGCGGAAGAAATCCACATCCACTTTTTCGTCCTGCTCGTACGTCCAAACCCGTGCCCGGATTTGTGAATGGGGACTATATGCAGCCTGTGCCAGGAATTCCCCCTGGCTGGAAAGCAATTCCACTGTTTGGCCGGAGGTGGAGACCTCCACTTCACGCTCGATGGCTCCTGAGAATATCCAGGGGTGGTGGCGGCGTAACGATTTTTCACGTCCGGGTTTAATAATGAGTGCTGGCATGTCCTGAGTTTAACACACAGGCATTGATTTATGCGATTTTGGCAGGAGTTGATTCACCGGTTTTCCGAATCTTTTTTTACGACGACTGACCTGGCAACCTGGTGGGTTTGCCGGCTAAGCAAGGGCACGCTGGGTCATCAGCAGGTGGGCTATAATATCCTGCTGTTGACTACTACCGGGCGGAGAAGCGAAAAAGCCCGTAAGGCAGGAAATGCCTTCATGATTTGGTCGGGTTCCCAGCCGGTTGTAGTAGAATCACTTGCTGCTAAATACATCACTAAAAGGAAAACCATGTTCATCCCCATCCATCGCAAGACATTTTGGCGGGATCTGGCCGTGATCCAGGCCGGGTTTGCCCTGTTTGGCCTGTCCATCGCTGCCATGATCCGCTCCAACCTGGGCACAAGTGCCTGGGCTGTCCTCGAAGTTGCCCTGTCCCAGATCATGCACCTGACCCCCGGAACCTTGAGTATCATCGTAGGCTTCACAGTTCTTCTAGCGGCTGTGAGTCTGCAGGAGAAGATCGGCTGGGGAACCCTTGCCAATATTATTTTCATTGGCCTGTGGGAGGATTTTTTCCTGTGGCTGATCCCCTCAGTTAAAGGGAATTATCCAGTTCAGTATGGGTTATTGTTCGCTGCCATCCTGGCCATGGGCATCGCCAGCGCCATCTATATCGGGGTGGATGCAGGTGCAGGACCGCGTGACAGCCTGATGCTGGCCGTTAAACGAAAAACAGGCCTGAGTATACGCATGGCCCGGACTTGCATTGAGTTGGGAGTGGTTCTGATTGGCTGGCTGTTAGGAGGCCCTTTGGGGATTGGAACCCTGATCATTGCAATATTGATCGGACCTGCGGTTCAATGGGGCTTCAAACTTTTCAATGTACATCCGCACAAAAACCTGTCGGAAGCCACGGTACCTGTGGAGTAACGCCAATTGATTAAACAAAATAAAACTCCTCATCCTGGTTTTCCGGAATGAGAAGTTTTATTTTGTACCAATCTAGCTGATAATGCCGATCTCTTTACCCGCTTTTTCAAACACATTCATGGCGTATTCGATCTCTTCCGGTTCATGTGCTGCAGTGACGGTGGCCCGCAGGCGCGCCAAGCCGTCGGGTACGGCAGGTGAAACGACAGGCAGCGCGAAGACATCATGATGCTGGGCTTCGCGCGTCATCAGGAAGGCGCGTTCATCATTGCCGCAAATGATGGGAACGATGGCTGTACTGGTGAGAAGCGTATCAAAGCCACGTTTCTTGATCCCGTTAATGAATTGATCTGTATTGACCTGTAATTTCTGGATGCGCCAGGGTTCGTCCAGGATCACTTTGAAGGCCTCGTTGGCTGCCGCGGCCTGGGCCGGGGGCAGGGCTGCGGAAAATATATATGCCCGGCTGGCGTGTCTGAGATAGGTGATGATCTCTTTCTTTCCGGCCACATACCCGCCCACGGATGGGATGGTCTTGCTGAGGGTTCCCATCTTGATATCTATGGAGTCTTCCATTCCAAAGTGCTCTTCAATGCCTCTTCCTGTCTTGCCGAGCACCCCCAATGAATGGGCTTCGTCGATCATCAACCAGGCATTATATTTTTTGCACAGTTCAACCACGCGCGGAAAATCGATCACATCTCCATCCATGCTGAAGACCGAATCAGCTACCACCAGTTTTGACACATCGGAAGGGGCTTGCTGGAGACGTTTTTCGAGTTCTTCCATATCGTTGTGGCGAAAGCGCCGGAATTCAGCACCGGACATCATGCAACCATCCACAATGGAGGCATGGTTGAGTTTATCGGAGATGACCCAATCGCCACGACCCATCAAGGTGGAAACCACCGTCAGATTGGTAACATAACCGGAGGTATAGGTAATAGCCGCTTCTGTATTTTTGAATTCTGAAATGGTTGCTTCCAACTCATCATGCAACTTAAGGGAACCAGCCAGTGTGCGAACGCCATGTGTGCCGGTCGCATATTTATCCACTGCAGCTTTGGCGGCGGCATTGATGCGAGGGTGACCGACCAGCCCCAGGTAACTGTACGAGGCATACATGCCCATATCGTGACCATTAACCAGAACTCTGGCGCCCCCGCGCAGCTCGCTGATGGGTTGATTGTAAAAGTACAGATCGTTCTCTTTTAGCATATTAACCCGGTCAACCATCGCCCGGATCCGGCGAGTGACGGCATCGTTAGTATTCTTATAATCCATAATTTGCTCCTTTATTAAGGAATGATTGCTTTTGAACTGAACAAGTTTAGCCCACGCCTGGGGAACTGTCAACCAATGAGGCTGATTCGATGGAATAAAAAAGGTACTTTGAATTAAGTTTTTTAACAACTGCAGGCTTATAAGGGTTTGAAAATCTGTCAAGCATTTTTTACGACCTTAATTCGCAGATCATCTTCTCCGATTACTTGCACGTTAAGCAAGCGGGCTTTTTCCAGTTTTGAGCCTGGATTCTCACCCAGTACGACATAATTTGTTTTTTTACTGACACTATCGGTCACTTTACCACCGTTCTGTTCGATGAACTCTTTAATCGATTCGCGGTTGAAGCCGACCAGGGTGCCAGTAACGACAAAGGTTAACCCATCCAAAGCATTGGATTTGCGATTCGTTTTCTTAAGATCTTCAACCGGCCAAACTTGTGCCTTTCTAAGTTTATCCAAAAGGAGGCGATTGTTAGGACGACTGAACCAATCCACAATAGCGGCTGCTATGTTTGGTCCAATTCCCGGGATATTTTGCAGGTTTTCCAGCGATGCGGATGATAACGAGTCGAGTGATGGAAAAACGCGGCTTAGATCCACAGCTGAGACTTCTCCTACTCCGCGAATGCCCAGGGCGGTGAGCAGGTGATTTAGAGGCTGTTTCTTGGATTCAGAGATGGATCTCAGCAGGTTATCAGCTTTTTTATCTGCGAATCCACCCAATTTCAGGAGAGATTTCTTATCCAGCTTGTACAGATCGGCCACGTCTTTGATCAGACCTTCCAGAATCAATTGCTCAACGATGCGGATGCCCATACCCGTAATATCCATGGCACCTTTCGACACAAAATGCTCCACGTTGCGGACAAGTTGTGCCGGGCAAGCTGCATTGACACAATACCAGGCTACTTCCCCTTCCAGATGTTCAACGGGCTGCTGGCAGGTTGGGCAGGTTGTGGGGGGAAGGTATGGTTTGATCACTTTGACTCTTAAATCTTTGAGCGGACCGATGACATATGGGATGACTTCTCCTGCTCTTTTTACCAGGACACGGTCACCGGGACGAATATCCTTCTCGGCAATGAAATCAAAATTGTGCAGGGTGGCGCGCTCCACGATCACTCCACCAATTTCGACAGGGTCCAATACTGCCTGGGGGGTCAGTACACCAGTCCGTCCGACATTAACAACAATCTCCAGAAGGCTGGTGCTTACTTCGCGGGCAGGAAATTTGAATGCGATCGCGCCACGCGGGTCCTTACCAGCCACACCCAGATCAGCAAAAAGGCGGAGATCATCGATTTTAATGACCATGCCATCCGCTTCAAAGGGAAGTTTGTCGCGCTGAGATTCCCATTTTTCGGTGAAATATATGGCAGCGTGAATGTTGTCAAAGCGCCTGGCTGAATTTGTGATCGGAAATCCCAGGGACTGTAAATATTCCAGGGTTTCCCATTGCGTGAAAGGAACCGGTCCATCCGAATAGATGATCTGATAAGTCAAAAGGGTCAGGGGGCGGGTGGCAGTTAAAGCAGGGTCAAGTTGACGAAGCGAACCTGCAGCTGTATTCCTGGGATTCAGATAGGTTTTTTCTCCGGACTCTTCCAGGCGTTGATTCAGCTTTTCAAAATCTTTGATATTGATGAACACTTCGCCGCGCACGACCATATGTTTGGGCACCTGCATGTAGGAGTTGGGAGCATTTTTTGTTGGGCTGCTGGAGAACAGGGGGTTTTCGTTTGCTTTGGAATGGGACTCATCAATTTCTGCCTGACGTGCAACCGGGATGCGCAAGGGAATCGCTCTTATGGTGCGAAGGTTGGCGGTGATGTTTTCCCCGACTTGCCCATCTCCGCGTGTGGCACCTTTTATAAAAATACCATCTTCGTAATGTAAAACCACGCTCAATCCGTCGATCTTGGGTTCCACCACAAATTTTGTCCGTTCCACACGGTCATCGATTTTCTTAACACGCTCGAACCAGGCCAGGGCATCTTCTGTTCCGAAAGCGTTCGCCAGGCTTAAAATCGGGGCAGGATGTCGAACCTTTTCAAATTTTTCTGAGGGTGCCGATCCGGCTCTTTGGGTGGGAGAGTCGGGTGTGATCCAGTCTGGATGTTCAGATTCAAGCTGTTTGAGCTCCGCCAGCAACCGGTCGTATTCCAGATCGCTGATGACCGGTGCATCCAATACATGGTAGCGGTAATTGTGGTAATGGATCTGTTTTCGAAGATCTTCCAAGTGGAGTTGAAGTCGGGGGTTTTTCATAATCTGATTATATTCGGAAATTGGTACTTGACAAACAAGAACATGTGTTCTAAAATATAAATATGGAACAAGTGTTCTATCTTAGTCAATAGTTGATCAGGAGGCTTTCATGAATAGTAACTATCGAAACTCGCGTAGTCTTGCCAATATATTCGGGGGAGTGAGAATCCGGAGAGGCCTGGCCTGGGGGCTTATCATCTTAGGCGCATTGCTGGCTTTTGAGATTTTCAATTACAGTACAACAGAATTTGCACTAAAAGATGTACTCGGCAATTTGAATTTCATCGGAATGCGCTGGTCCACCATATTGGCGCTGGCTTTCTGCGGGATCGATTTTGCAGGCATAGCCAGACTGTTTACCCCCGAACAAGGCAAGGATGAACCAGCGGAAGTCTGGTACTTGTTTGGAGCCTGGTTATTGGCTGCCACGATGAATGCCATGTTAACCTGGTGGGGTGTTTCAGTTGCGATTGTTGAAAACAGCAATCTGGCAGGCACCCAGGTGGTGAGTACAGCCACTTTGACCCATATAGTCCCGGTTTTTGTGGCTGTAATGGTTTGGTTGATCCGGGTGCTTATCATCGGGACTTTCTCAGTGGCGGGAGACAGACTGTTCAGCCAGGCGGATGGGCACGCCGGTTTCCGACCCTCCAATATGAACCATACACCTGCCCGACCGGCGACCACAATCCCGCAGACACGACAACCTCAACCAGCGGTATCCTCCTTCCAGGCAGATCCGAAACCTACCCGGCCTGACAATCGATATTCTCGTCCTGAGCCCAGCTATCATAATATCTCGATGAGCAACAGCTCCAGTCGTGATGGGTCCTTTGTCAAACCCAGGCAATAACCAGCCCGGCACAATCCAATGGATGAACATTACGATTTTGATGATGAGTTTGAGACCGCCTCCCACGGAGGCGGTTATTATCCCGGTCTTTGGCTGCCACCGTTGGTGGTGATATTTGTCGGATTGCTGATCGGGTTGATCACAAGCGGGGTGGTCATTAGCCAGTCTGTTATGGCAGCCTCCAATCCTGGGGCAGCGCTTCAAGCTGCATTACAAATGGATGCCAGTTCTTCATCCATTCCAAATGATGGCAATGGGCTACTTGCCGGATTATTCACTCCGGAGGTCCTATACTGGCAGCGAAATATCATGGAGTGGAGCAGCATCACCGGGCTGGACCCGAACTTGATCGCAACTGTGATGCAAATTGAATCCTGTGGAGATCCACAAGCGAAATCTTCGGCGGGGGCGATGGGATTATTCCAGGTCATGCCATTTCACTTCTCTTCTGAAGATAATCCTTACGAGCCCGAAACCAATGCCATGCGGGGCATGTCTTATTTACGAAAATCGCTTGAAGTTTCGAGTGGAGATGCACGTCTGGCATTTGCCGGTTACAACGGAGGTATCAGTATAATTGAGAAATCTGAGGGTAGCTGGGCAGAGGAAACCCAGAGATATGCGTATTGGGGAAGTGGAATTTATGAGGAAGCCAGCCAGGGGGTTGAGGTCAGCCAGCGTTTGCAGGAGTGGCTGTCACATGGGGGTGCCAGTTTGTGCCAGCAGGCTGCCTCCCGGCTGGGGATCAACCCTTAATCTTCAACCAGTGTTGTTTCTGTATTAATTAATGGCAGCCAGATGGTAAAGGTGGTACCCTGGCCTTCCTGTGATTCAACTTCTATGCTGCCGCCGTGAATATTGATGATCCAATAGGCGATAGAGAGCCCAAGCCCAAAACCGGATGTTTTTGAACGGGTTCTAGATTTCTCAGCCCGATAGAATCTTTCAAAAATATGCGGCAAGTCTTCAGCGGGGATACCCGGACCGGTATCACGAATCCTCAATTTGGATTGATTTTCAACTTTGGAAAGCTCAAAAGTCACCGTGCCAGCACCGGGTGTGTATTTGATCGCATTGGAGATCAAGTTAACCAAGACCTGCTTCAAGCGATCTGCATCCCCATTGACTTGAACTTGGTCTATTTCCGAAATTTTCAATTGCACACGATCACCAGCCAAAAGATGCAAATCTTTGAGCACATCCAGAAGAAGAGTATCCAGTTCAACCGGTTTAAAGTTGAGCGGTAGTTTTCCTGATTCCGCCTGAGCCAACAAAAGAAGATCGCCCACCATGCGGGTCAGTCGATCAGTCTCTTCCTTTATGCTGTCAAGAGATTCGAAGTCAACTTCTTTCATCATACGAATCAGGTCGGCATTGGCTTTGATGACTGTCAGGGGGGTTCTTAATTCATGACTTACATCTGCCAGGAAGCGCTGTTGGGATGCGAACAATTTTTCCAATCTCTCCAGGGTTTCGTTGAATGACAGGATCAACAACCCGATTTCATCTTTTTCGGAACCATGGTAGGGGATGCGACGCGAAAGATCATTGGCATGCGAGATTTGCAAAGCGGTGTCTGTGACCATGTTTAAAGGCGCGAGTGCCTGTCCGATCACAAACCAGCTGGAGATCCCTGCCAGGAACATGGAGATCAGAGTGGTTCCCAGCAGGATATAAAAGAGGATACTACGGATGGAATCGATCAGATCCGTACTGGTGGCTACCTGCAAAGTTCCGATGGGGCGATCCCCGACAAGCAGAGGGACGCTGATAGTACGAAGATGGGCCTGCTGGATGGTAACATCCCGGTAGACGGGCAGGCTGGCTTCCAGACCGGTGGAATCCAGAGGCAGGTTGTAGCCGCCGATATTTTGGGAGGTGGAATGCAGGTTTCCATTTGCATCCCAGACTTGAACAAAAAGATTGGAGGTGAAATTAAATTTTGGCAGGATAATCACGCTCAGTTCACCGACCGAATCAATTCGGGTATTGGAAACGATATCACGGGTGGTCTGGGTGAGAGTATCATCCACCTGATTAATGAGCAGGATACCTACCAGTACATATACGGCAGTCCCGAATATCAAAAGTATCCCGCCTGCAAGCAACGAATATAATAATGTGAATCGAATTCGGAGCGACATTTAAGGATTTTCTCTCAGGACATATCCCACACCGCGCACGGTGTGCAATAATCGCTCCTCTTCTTTGGTCTCCAATTTCTGGCGCAAATAGCGAATATAGACTTCCAGGACATTGCTTTCACCACCAAAATCGTATCCCCACACTCTGTCAAAAATAACATCACGCGTTAGAACCTGGCGCGGATGCCTTAGGAATAGTTCGAGCAATTCGAATTCTTTTGCAGTCAATTGAATTAGGCGGTTGCCGCGCGTAACCTGCCGGGAACCAGTGTCCAAGGTCAGGTCTGCAAATTTATACACCTGTATCCGCTCGGGCTGTGTGCGGCGCAGCAGGGCGCGCATGCGCGCCAGGAGTTCATCCAGGTTAAATGGTTTGACCAGGTAATCATCCGCACCTGCATCCAACCCTTGTACCCGGTCTTGGATGGTGTCTTTAGCGGTCAGCATAAGGATGGGCAGACCACCTCCGGTGCGCAGCCGGCGGCAAACTTCCAGGCCATCCATGCCTGGCAGCATCCAATCCAGGATGACCAGGTCGGGATGGTGATCGCGGGCCATATTTAAACCGCTGCGACCGTCCATGGCAACGTCAACGAGATAGCCTTCGTATGCCAGACCTCGCTGCAAGACCTTGAGGATGGCCGGGTCATCTTCGATGATAAGTATGCGCTCATTCATAGCTATTCTCCATAAGTATGCGAATAATCGCAGAAGTTCCCTTTAACCAAAATATACCACAAAGGAAAAGATTTGGTAGAATGACTGCATGCGGTCTTACATAAAAGACATATTACCCGTCAAACGCCTGGTGGATGTGATCCTGACCTGCTTGGGATTGATCATCATCTGGCCGCTGATCCTTTTGATCGCAGCCTGTATCAGGATATTCATCGGTAGTCCGGTGCTTTTCCGGCAGGTGCGCCCTGGTTTTGGGGGAAAACCTTTTATGGTTTACAAGTTCCGTTCCATGAATGAGAAAAAGGATGGGCAGGGGAACTTGCTGCCGGATGGTGAACGTTTGACCGGGCTGGGGAAATCTCTGCGCACTACCAGCCTGGATGAGCTGCCTGAATTGATCAATGTGCTTAAAGGCGAGATGAGCCTGGTAGGACCGCGTCCGTTGTTAATGCAATACCTGGAAAGGTATTCACCCGAGCAAGCCCGCCGTCATGATGTTCTACCGGGAATTACGGGTTGGGCTCAGATCAATGGGCGCAATGCCCTGACCTGGCAGGATAAATTCCAGTTGGA
The DNA here is from genome assembly GCA_001796335.1 of Chloroflexi bacterium GWB2_49_20. GTDB lineage: Bacteria > Chloroflexota > Anaerolineae > Anaerolineales > Villigracilaceae > UBA12087. The sequence goes on from MGMF01000022.1 coordinate 79,196, forward strand.
TGTCTGGTATGTGGACAACTGGTCGGTAGGATTGGATCTAAAAATCCTGCTCCTGACATTTTGGAAAGTGCTCAAGCGCGAGGGTATCAGCCAACCTGGATATGCCACGGCGGAAGAATTCATGGGAAATGAGGTGTGATCCACATCGAAACAATGGATGCGTACTATATAAGTATTGTAGATTTGGTATAATCTGCCCAAATCAAAAAGAACGAGCCTGGAGACAAATAACCGGGTAACCCTTCAGAGAGCTGCCGAATGGTGCGAGGCGGCAGGCCAACCAGTGAATTCCACTCCAGATCCCAGAACAGGGACGCTTTCCTCGCAGGGGTCTAAAAGACCGTAAGAGGACCGGGGAGTGCCCGTTAACGCACTGGCCAAGGTCAACCCGGGTATTTTCCACAGGTTGATGAAAGCAGGTGGCACCACGAACGCCCCCTCGTCCTGCATGGTGAGGGGCGCTATTAATTTTTTCATCGGAGGTGCAAGTATGTTGGACATCAATATCATTCGTGAGCAGCCGGACCTGGTGCGCAAGTCTATGCAGGACAGGCAGATGGACGCGGGGCTGGTCAGTGTTGTGCTGGAACTGGATGTACGCAGGCGTGAGCTATTGAATGATGTGGAAGTATTAAAAGCTGAGCGCAATGCGGTTTCCAAAGAGATCAGCCAGATGAAAGATGTTACCACCCGCCAGGAAAAAATTAACAACATGCGATCCGTGGGGGACAGGATCTCGGCGTATGATGAAAAGATTCGCAAGGTGGACGAAGATCTGCTGAATGCCACCTCTGTGCTTCCGAACATCCCAGATAACCGCACACCCATCGGCAAGGATGAGTCAGAAAATGTAGTTCTCAGGACGATTGGCCAGGTTCCGGAATTTGACTTTAAACCCAAGCCGCATTGGGACCTGGGACCAGCACTTGGCATCATTAATTTTGACCAGGGTGTTAAAATCACTGGATCACGTTTTTATGTCATGAGCGGTGCCGGAGCCCGCCTGCAGCGTGCCCTGATCGCCTGGATGCTGGATCTGCACATTCGTCAGGGTTATATAGAAAAATACACGCCTTTCATGGTCAAAGGTGCCACGCTCTTTGGCGCAGGTCAACTCCCGAAATTTGCAGAGAACTTATACCATGACATCGAAGAAGATCTGTGGATGGTGCCGACAGCCGAGGTACCTCTGACGGGTTTGCATATGGATGATATCGTGGATGAAGCCGCGCTGCCATTTTATTACACAGCCTATACTCCCTGTTTCCGCCGCGAGAAGATGAGCGCCGGACGGGATGTGCGCGGCATCAAGCGCGGTCATCAATTCGACAAAGTCGAGATGTATATATATTGCAAACCGGAAGAGTCTGACCCAATGTTGGAAAAAATGCGCTCGGATGCTGAACAAACCTGCGCCGAATTGGGTCTGACCTACCGCATCAAACAACTGTGCACCGGTGACCTGGGCTTTGGCGCCAGCATGACCTATGACCTGGAAGTGTGGGCACCGGGTTGTGATGAATGGCTGGAGGTCTCATCGGTTTCGAATGTGAGCGATTTTCAGGCTCGGCGTGCAAATGTAAAGTACCGTCCGACGGATGGTGGCAAGACCCGCTTTGTGCATACGCTGAACGGATCAGGGTTGGGCATGCCGCGCACCCTGATCGCGGTTCTGGAAAATTATCAGCAGGCGGATGGATCCGTTGTCGTCCCTGAGGTGCTGCGCCCTTGGATGGGTGGCATTGAGGTCATTTGCCCCGAATAAAGGAATCTCTTATATGAATTTTCCTGACTCTATCGCTAATATAATCATCCTGGGGATCATGGTTGTGGGGCTGCTCGGATTGCTCATCCCGGTAATTCCCGGACTGGTGATCATCTGGCTGGCTGGCCTCGCCTACGGACTTGGGGTAGGTTTTCAAACACCAGGCTGGATATTTTTTACCATCCTAACGATCATAATGGTGGTCGGGTCCCTGGTGGACAATGTGGTCATGGGACAACAAGCTCATCAGAGCGGGGCTTCGTGGATTTCAGTGTTGCTTGCCATGCTGTTTGGAGTGGTGGGTACCTTTATCCTGCCGGTCATCGGTGGATTTATCGGAGCCTTACTGGCATTGTTCCTGGCAGAATGGGTCCGCAGGAGGAATTGGCGCGACGCCATGACTGCCACCACGGGGTGGGCAGTAGGTTGTGGTTGGGCGATCGTGATCCGATTTGTATTGGGTTTGTTGATGATCGGTATTTGGATGATCTGGGCTCTGTTCTAAAACAAGTACCTGCATCAGCCTTTACAGAGTAATGGGGGCGCTTAGCAAGGCAACCAGTAATTTGGTGGCATTGTCAACATCGTTTGTATCCACCATCTCGGAAGGGGAGTGGATATACCGACAGGGAATGGAAATACAACCAACCGGAACGCCAGCGCGCGTGACCTGGATGGCGGTTGCATCGGTGGTGCCAGCTTCCAAAACCTCGCGCTGATATGGCAGTTTTGCTTTTTCAGCAGTCCGGATCATCCATTGGACCACACGCACATCAGAGAGCATACCGCCGTCCTTGATCTTGATGGCTGGACCTCTGCCGAGGCCGACATCCATTTTCCGGGCTTTGGGGGTGTCGCCTGTACCGGTCACATCCAACGAAATGCCGATCTCTGGATCAATGCCAAAAGCGGATGTAGCAGCACCTCGCAAGCCGACTTCTTCCTGGGTGGTGAAGACGAAATAGATTTCGTTCGGCGAAGATTTCAAATTACGCAAGGCCTCGATCATGACCGCGCAGCCAACACGATCATCCATGGCTTTGGCAACCATGCGCCTGCCCATATCAAAAAATGGACGATCAAAAGCAGCCACGTCCCCGGTTTTGATCGGACAATCCTTGGCGCTGGTGGCGCCGACATCGATGAACAGCTGACTGATGGAAAGGGTTTTACTGACATCTGCAATGCGTTCACCCCCAATCACACCCGTTAACCCATTGACAAAGCGCACCCGACCGCTAAACAGGGTGTGGGGGTAAAGTCCCCCGATGCCTGAAAAACGGACGAAGCCATTTTCATCGATATGAGTGGCGATCAGCCCGATCTCGTCCATATGCCCGGCCAGCATAATACGCTTTCCATTTTTTCCGAGCTTGCCTTTGCGGGCGATCAGGTTTCCGAGGGCGTCCACTTTAATTTCATCGACCAGAGGCTCAGCCTCGTTGCGGATGACTTGGCGAATGTCGTGTTCATAGCCCGAAGGACTGAAGGTTTCGGTAAGTTTTTGGATAAGGTCTTTCATTATCTGCGCTCCTGTGCCAGGATATCCTGCGGGATGGATTGTAAAGTTGCTTGCAGCAAGGCAATCGTTTGCTTGAAGTCACTGGTGCGGGCCATCCCCGCGGCAGTGTGTGCATAGCGACAAGGGATGGAGACCGAGACGGAAGGAATTCCGCTTCTTTGCTTGTGAATGGCGCCGGCATCCGTACCGCCTCCCCCGGGCTGCCGGATCTGGTAAGGGATGACTTCGTTCCGGGCAGTGTCTTCCAGAAGCCGGATCAGGCGTGGATCGGACAAGGTGGAACCATCAGCAATATAAATTGCTGGGCCAGCACCCAGCCGGCAGTTGTAAGACAAGTTCTCACTATCATCCCAGACGGGAAGATCGTTGGCCGGGGTTGAATCGATCACAAAGGCCAGATCAGGGTTGAAGAAAAAGGCAGCCACCCTGGCGCCGCGTAAACCAGTCTCTTCCTGAACGGTGAAGGCAACCTGGAGATCGAGATTGGCGGGAGAATGTTTGAGCAGTTCGATCAGGACAGCCACACCCAGGCGGTCATCCAAGGCTTTGCCAATGATTGAGGCTCCAACACGCTGGAAACGGGTGGCAAAAGTAGCCCTATCCCCGGGTTTGACCTTGTTACTTCCAGGGCCAATATCGATGCGCAGGTTATTCAAAGGGATCTTGTCCCGGCGCTCGCTGACAGAAGTAAGGTGAATGGGGCGGGCTCCGATTACGCCCGGGGTATGCTCTTTGCCAACGATCACGGCTTTGCCGGGCAGTTGACGTAAATCGATTCCGCCATTGATCTCAAATCGAAAAAGGCCTTCACCATCATCGGCCGCGATCATGAAGCCAACTTCATCCATGTGTGCTGCCAGCATGACTTTCAGAGGTTTATCGGTCGTGCCTGGCCGGGTTATCAGTAGATTGCCAAGCGCATCGATCTTATAATCGGTAATATATGAATGGATCTCGTCCAGTATGATATTGCGAACTTCGCCTTCATCTCCAGAGAGAGCCATGGCATAGGATAACTTTGCAAGCAGATCGGTTTGTTTTTTATCCAGTGTTGTTGTATTAGCCATTTTATGATTCCAATGTAAGCGTGTTCATAAAATCATCTGTCATTGCTGAAATAAATTCAGCCACTAACCGCCCGGTGCGTCGAATGTCTTTCAGCGCAACCACTTCCACGGGGGTATGCATGTAGCGAATTGGAATGCCTATGGCCATGGTTGGAATGCCATCAGCAGCCACCTGGGTGGCGTAAGCGTCTGTTCCGGAATGTCTGCCGGTGATCTCCACTGCACAGGGGATTTCCAGCTTTTCTGCCAGTTCTTTGAAGCTCTTATGCAGTTTGGGGTGAATATTGGGTCCCCAAAAAAGGGTGGGACCTTTTGCCAGCGGGAAAGTGTTCCAGTCGCCTGATCCAGGTCCTTTGGCCCAGGTGGTGTCAATGACTATGGCCAGGGATGGTCGCAGCTGAAATGTGGAGGTGTATGCACCGGTCAGGCCTACTTCCTCCTGAACGGTAGCCACAGCCCAGATATCCCAGGCATGCTGGCGGGATTTCAGTTCCTGCAGGCAGATGGTTAAAGCCGCCACGGCGGCGCGATTATCCAGGGAATGACCGGCCAGCGTTTCAGCATTCAGGTCGAGAGGCGCCTGGGCAAAGGAGACAATATCTCCGACCCGGACCAATTGCCGGACTTGTTCTGGTGAAAGACTGGTATCAATAAACAGGTTTTCGATCTGGATGACCTTGTTTTCCAATTCTTCTGGAAGCAGGTGAGCGGAGGGCTGCACCACCCAGCCTTGCAGAGGTGAGTGAGGATCTGCTTTGGGGCCACTGGCATGAACCCAGACTTGCTGTCCGGGTAATACGCGTGGGTCAACCCCACCCACATCGGTAAATCGCAGAAAACCATTTTGGAGGCCGGTCACCATCAAGCCGATGGCATCCATATGGGTTGCCACCAGTACAGATGGACGTGGTGCGCCCAAGTTGCCGCGGCATAATCCGTGTAGCGAACCCAACTGGCTGAGGCTGATCTCATCCACCAAGGGTTTCCATTCTTTTTGGATGATTTCAGATACCGGGGATTCAAATCCGGATAGTCCGGGTGCGATCAATAACTCTTTCAGGAAAGGAAGAATGTCATTCATGGATGATTTTTTGATTCTCCGATATATTAATTTTTTTTAAATTCAGGTAAATTCAGGTAATTAAGTCATCCTGATATTGGGGTTCCGCTCGGGGTTTCGGAAGGTGTTATGGGCGTATCTGTGGAGGTGGAAGTACCGGTTGCAGTGGGTGTCAGGGTCAGCGTGGGAGTTGGGCTGAGTGTGTAGGTCGGCGTCTGTGTTTCCGTGCTAGATGGCGATGGGGTTTCTGTGCTGGTGGGTGTTAGCGTTAATGTGATGGTAGGTGTAAAGGTGGGTGTATCACTGGGTGCAATGGTGGCAGTGGGAGTTTTGGCTGTCAGACGCGGATATATTTTAATAGCCACATATCCTAGGCAATAGCAGGGCAATGTTGTCACGATAATCGTGATCAACACCAGGCGGGTGCGATTTTTTTTGGAGGCTTGTTGGAACACAAGAATATGATAACATCAGACTGAATGCTGGGCAAGGAGTATAAACCTTCAGGTAAAGTAAAATAGCATTATGATCCCAATTTGTTTAAAGATAACCGGTTTTCTTTCCTATAAACTTCCCGTTGAAGTGGACTTTTCTTCATTTGAACTGGCGTGTATTTCTGGAGCCAATGGAGCGGGAAAATCCTCACTACTGGATGCCATCACTTGGGTGCTGTTTGGGCAGGCTCGCAAAAAGGATGATTCGGTGATCCACACCCATCCAGAGGTGAAGGCTGCCGAGGTGGTGTTTACTTTCACATATGAAGATCAAATTTACAGGGTTCAACGCACCCTGCCGCGCGGAAAATCCAGCATGCTTGAATTCCAGATCCAGGCAGCGGCTGAATTTGGGGGCGAGGTGATTTGGCGCTCCTTGAGCGAACACTCTGTTCGGGAAACCCAGGCCCGCATCCTGCAAATATTGCACCTGGATTACGATACCTTCATCAATGCCGCCTTTTTCCTGCAGGGCAAAGCGGATCAGTTTACCCAACAGCCATCCGGAAAAAGAAAGGAAATTCTGGGCAATATCCTGGGCTTGGAATTATGGGAAATATACCGGGAGCGTACGAACGAGCGCCGCAAAGCGGTCGAACGTGACCTAGCTTCAAAGGATGGACAGATCCAGGAGATCGAACTTGAGTTGTCCGAAGAATCGGTTCGCAAGAACCGCCTGAAAGAACTGGAAAGCCAGTTGGAGGGGCTGACAGTCTCACGAAAATTACAGGAATCCACGCTGGAGAAGATGAGGCAGCTGTCAGCCTCGCTTAAACAGCAGCGCATCCTGGTGGATACGCTGGAAGCTGGGTTGGGTCGTACCAGTCATAACCAGGGTGAACTCAATAAACGCCTGGTGGAACGTAACAGTGAGCAGGATGGCTTTATGGACCTGCTGGAACGCTCGGACGAGGTTAAACAGGCCTATGCAAACTGGCAAAGTTTGCGAAAAGACCTGGAAGACTGGGAAGTGGTAGCGGAAAAATTCCGTGAACACGAAAAGGAACGTCAACCATTCTTGCAGCAGCTCAGCAATGAAAAAGCACGCCTGGAGCAGGAAATGAAAACCCTGCTGGCTGAACAAGCCAGCGTAAAGACACAAGAAGAAACACTGCCAGGGCTGGAAAATGAATTTGCAGTTGCGCAAACTTCGCTAGCGGCAGTGGATGAAAAATTAGACGAACGTGACCGGAAATATGAGGACATCCAGCTGGCACGCGAAAAACAAACCGAAATGCGCTCTGAAAATGATCACCTGAAAGTGGAGATGGCTGAACTCAAGGAACGCATCGAGCACCTGGAAGCCACCGAGGGGGCAATCTGTCCCCTGTGTGGGCAGTCGCTAAGCCTGCAAGATCGACTGAATTTGATCGAGAAATTGAAAGAGCAGGGCACTTGGATGGGTGACCGTTTCCGTGCCAATAAGACCGGACTGGATGAAATGAGCTTGCAGGTTGCCAGCCTGGAAAAAGAGTTAACTGGGTTGATTTCTGCTGAGAAGGAACGCCTTTCACAGACTACACTCTTGACAAGACTGACCGAGCGCATGCAGTCTGCCCATAAAATACTGACCGATTGGAATGTGCATAAAACTGGGCGCTTTGTGGAAGTTCAGCAATTGCTGGAGAAGGAAACCTGCCTGCCTGCCATCCGCATGGAGCTGGCCGGGTTGGATAAAAAATTGAACGAGCTGGGATATGACGCTGCAGCTCATGATGCTGCCAAACGTGCCGAAATAGCCGGGCGCGAGTCTGAAATTGAATACCACAACCTCAATGCAGCCAAAGCTGCCATCAAACCCCTGGAAAATGAGATCCGCAACCTACGAAAGCAGATCAAAGACTTGGATTCTGAAATTAAAAAACAGAAACAGGAATTAGACCAGGCCAATGAAGTACTCGAGCAGGCTGAAAAAATGAAACCGGATATGGATGGCGCCGAACAAACTTTGTATGATATCCAGGAAAAGGAAAATTGCCTAAATCAAGATGTGGGGGCAGCGCGCCAGAAAGTGGCGGTGTTGAAGGATCTGCGCGTACGTAAGAAACGACTGGAATCCGAGCGGGAAGGCCTGGCAGCCCTGATCGGAAGGCTAAAAACCCTGGAGCGAGCCTTTGGAAAGGACGGCGTTCCAGCCTTGCTGATCGAGCAGGCCTTGCCTGAAATAGAAAGCCGGGCCAATGATCTCCTGGATCGCCTGAGCGACGGATCCATGTCGGTGCGCTTTATAACCCAATCTGCTTACAAGGATAAGAAGCGGGATGATTTAAAGGAAACCCTGGATATCCAGATCAGCGATGGAGCCGGAGTGCGAGATTACGAGATGTTTTCAGGCGGGGAGGCCTTTCGAGTGAATTTTGCCATCCGGCTAGCGTTATCCGAGGTCCTGTCGCATCGCAAAGGTGCACGCCTGCAGACCCTGGTGATCGATGAGGGTTTTGGGTCTCAAGATGCCCATGGGCGTCAGCGCTTGATCGAATCCATTAATGCTGTGCGGGGAGATTTTGCGAAGGTGTTGGTGATCACTCACCTGGATGAACTGAAGGATGCTTTCCAGACGCGCATTGAGGTGACCAAGACGGAGAATGGTTCGGTTGTGAATGTGATTTAAACAATCCGGTTAATGAGTTCACTTTAATAAAGTGTTACCACTAAGTCACCAAGCCACTAAGATTCTTAAATAATTAATCTTGGTGTCTTTGTAGTAAAAATTTTCTTGAAGTAAAGATGTTCCTATATTTCGTTCAATGCAAAATCCGGACCGCGGTTTATCTCCCAGGGGAATAAGACATAAGCATTGGTGACTGCTGCAAAATAATCCGGCTGGTTGTTCCCAAACATGTTCCGATAGGGATTGAAGTGCAATACGCATGTCTCCGGGAAACCTCCGGCGGCTGAGACGCGGTTTTTGACGGCTGTGATGGTGCGCCCCGAGCCCCAGACATCATCCACGATCAGGGTCAGGCGACCAGTCAATAGTTCGTCCGAGGGGAATTGGATGAAGGTCGGCCAGGCAATCAAGGGACGGTCGGATTGGTGCTTGGCAGGAAAATCCACTGCGGCGGTCAACAGGTGAGTCAGGCCCATGGCTTCAGCCAGCATGCCTCCTGGAATGATGCCGCCGCGCGTGATCATCAGCATGGCTGTGAACTCCCCACGAAATTTGGGTAGCAAGATATCTATCAGGCGGTCGACATCCTGCCAGGTGAGGATTTCACGGCGTTGTGTTTCCATTTATTGATTAAGCACTGCAGCCAGAGGCGCGGGTGCAGCGACCTGGGCATTTGAACCGCTGATCTGGGCTTTTTCGACATCCCGCGCCCATAGGTACAGGCAGGTATGATAGGCGGTGGAAGTGTAAGAAGCTGCCACCGAAGCCACCATGATGAAAATGCTGGCGACGATCACTCCCAGGCCGACTCCGCTAACCCAGCCAATTGTGGAAGCAGGACCGGCAATCGAGACGATGCCCAGCCCGATGCCAAAGCCCAGGGCGATGCCGGTGCCCCCCAACAAGAAACCGATCAGCCCGGTAACGGCTTTTACACCGACCGTGCTGATGCCAACCAGGAGCAGGTTGTTCTTGACGATGTTCCCGGCGCGCTTCATGCCGTCCTTAAGATTGATGTCTTCGATCACCATGGCGGGCAGAATCAGAAAAGCCGCCTCGGTCCAGACTGTGTCGATCAATCCGGCCAGGAAATTGCGCCCACCACTTTTACCTTTACCCTTGACAGCACCCTTGATGATATTAACAAATGTGGAGGCCGCAGCCAGGCTGAGAATATCCAGCCAGTCCCGTTTGACGATAGTCCAGGCTTTGTCCATGCGCCCATCTCCCTCGGAGAGGTAACCGTAGATCAGGTATATGGTCATGGAAGAAAATAAGTAAGTGATGGAAAACTGGGAAAAAACCAGCAGGGTTCCCATGACGAATAAGACGATCTGTCCGATCAAATTGTTATCCCCGCCCAGCAGAAAACCAGCCGCGGCCATGGGAATTATGAATATGATCGAGATGAAGAAGCCGACGAACAACGTGATGATGGACGGCTTGATCAAATCTTTGTCGGCCAGAACCATTTGCCAGGCTTGTTTTAGAAAAGCCCAACCTCGTGAAAAATTTTGCATTTTTAATCTCCTTAGCTTATAAATGATGTGTGATACCACACGAACAAAACTTCAAATAGCCAGTTGGTTCTTATATATACGCAGCAAATATCTTCGGGTAGTAATCTAATAAACTTCATCTATCTCTGTTCAGGTTTTGTTCTTTCAGCTGGCAGGCAGGGCGCTGTAGATGAATTCCACCAATGTGGCTTTCAAGGCAGCCAGGGAGGGCATGTGAATATACATCATGTGCCCGGCCGGGTAATAGCTCATGGAGATATTGCCCTGCAGGCTGATATCTAATCCCAGGTGGTCGAATGTGTAGCGGGTGGCGAAGTAAGGAGTGGCCAGGTCAAAATATCCATTGGCAACATGGACTTTAAGATACGGGTTGGTGCTCATGGATTTACGCAAGGTCTCGGCCACATTCACATAATTGTTTTCGTTCTGGGCATAACTCCACGGCCAGACCTTGGGATTGAGGATTTCGTAAGGCAGATCGCTTTCAAATTTCAACTCACCGCGCACATAATCGTACAAGGTGGCGGTGTAAGGGCCGGTGATGGCTGCCATGCTCGGGTCAAACTCAAAATTTTCACCGGCTGCATCCCGGTCGATGCCTGTGAAGCGGGTGTCCAGGCGCCCGGCTGTGCGGTTTCGATCACGCAGCAGCTCCTTGGTGAAGCGGAATATTTCAATGCGCAGGTCGGAGCGTTGAATGTAATCCTCCGAAAGGCCGGTGAAGCGCGCCAGCTCGGATACGATGTGGGAGCGCTCTTTGACTGGCAGAGAAGTTCCTTTGGCCAGTGCCAGGGTGTACTCACCGGATGCAAATTTTTCCACTTCCTTCAGGAAGGATTCCAGGGATTTGCGGGTGCGAACTTTGCCGTGATAATAAGCGGTGGCTGCATAGGTCGGCAGGAAAAGGATGTAGGGCAGGTCGTTGCCGGGATCAAAGCGGGCGGTTTGAAAATCCAAAATGGAAGAAACCAGAATGATGCCATTTAGGTACATGCCATGACGGTCCTGCAGGTAACCGGACAGGCCAGCTGAGCGCGTGGTACCGTAACTTTCACCGATCAGAAACTTGGGTGATGTCCAACGCTGGTAACGCGTGGTATAAAGCCGGATAAAATCTCCAACGGTTTCAATATCTTTCCTGAAATCATGGAATTCCCGGGCTTTCTGACCTTCCACGGGACGGCTGAAGCCGGTGCTGACCGGATCAATGAACACCAGGTCGGAGACATCCAGCAGGGAGTATTCATTGTCCACCAATTTAAATGGAGGTTGAGGCATATAGCCTTCCTCAGTCATGTAAACCCGGCGCGGCCCGACCAATCCCAGGTGAAGCCAAACTGAAGATGAACCTGGACCGCCATTGAATGCAAATGTCAATGGACGCCGGGTCTTGTCTTCAATCCCATCCCTGGTATACGCTGCAAAGAAGAAGGCTGCCTTGGGTTTGGCGTTTTCAGCCTCTTTATCCCGGTCAGCGGTCTCTTCCTTAAGGATCAGGATGCCGGTTGTGACAGTGTAGTCGATCTTTTTGCCAGACATGGTTATGGAATGGTGTGTCACCACCAGTTGATCGACCGGTTCTGGTTTGGGTTCTTCCTTTTTGTTAGTTTCGTCGTGCTTTGCTTCATCTTTTTCGGTCATAGATGTTTTCCTCTCTTTTGTGGGTTTTGGATGAAAAGGCTATTGCAAATAACAAACCAAACGGTACGAGCAGGGCACTTCCACAGATGGGATTGGTGGGGCTGGTTGTCTCCTTTGTTGGTACCATGAAAGGTTGGGTTGGAGTCTCTGGAGATTCTGGAATTCTTGTTGGGGTTTTAGAAGGAACAGGAGTGGGGGTTTCCACCAGGGTGCGGATTAATTCCCAGCTGGTTCCTGAGAAAATTGATGGGTATTCAATAGCAGTTAAGCCTGAATTTTCGTAACGAAAATTGATCGTATAGGATCGATTGTCTGAATCTTTAACAAAAATTCGGATGGATCCATCCCCATTATCCACCCAATAACCACTGGCAAGCAAGGTCATCCCATCTTCGTACCTGCCTTCAAAAACAACTGAATGATCGGATTGGAGTCGAACGACCATTTGCATTTTCTTTTGATTTTCCAGGGAAAGCAGCTCGCTCTTGTATTCTCCGCTGACAGAGGCAGGGTCAAAGGCTGCTGCGATGGTTGCGGTTGCTGGGAAAGGAGTGGGGGTCTGCGTCAACCAGGGAAAAGCATATACACTGTCTGTTTGTACCATCCCCCCTGGAAATAGATATGAGATTGTCTCCGCAATATTCAGGACGACCGGATCGGTTGGAGCCAGTTGCAGAGCGGTATGGATTTCTTGAATCCCTCGAATGGCATCCTGGGTGGGTCCTTTTTCCCAAGTATCCCAATAGGCGCGGTTAGCAAGCAAGTCTGCAAAGCCAGCATGCCATTGGGCGTCCTGCGGTTTGAGTGCCAAACATTTTTCATAAGCCGCAATGCTGAGGGCATATAATTCCTCCCCGCCCGGGTCGGTGCGGTAACCTTTGCCTTGGAAAAATACACGTTTGGTTGCCATGGCCAGCCTGCCCCAGGCTTCACTGTCATTGGGGTTCTTGTTGACAGAATTTCGCCCATCCAGTATCGCCTGCCAGGCAGCCGGGGATACCAGTGAGAACTCCATATTCTGTACTGGCCCTTCCGGACCGGGTTCAAAGTCATCGTAATGCCAGCGCACTTCGTTGCCAGAAAATAACCCTCCAGGGGTTGTTTCAGACCAGCCGATCTGCAGATTCGTGATGACATTTTGATTGCTGGCTGGGAAGGGAAGGCGAAGAACGATATCTGCGCTGCCGATGGTACCGTTCCAGCCCGCACCTGTTTCGAGGATGTAATAAAAAGCGGTGAAAGGTGCGTATCCGGAGCCATTCAGAATATACGCTATTTCGACGTTCACATTTATACCGACTGGAAAGGTTACATCAAATTCCGCCCAGGGGACATCTTTATCCTGCCAACGGATATCCGGATAATTGACGCGTCTGTACGGAATTTGAGTTGAATTCACTCTGACTGATAGATCGGATATCTCAGGATATTGCCCCCGACCATCATTAGCTGAAATTGGAAATCGAGCTGCCAAATTCTCGGGCGATGTCCCCAGGTTGCGCATGGTGAAACTGGCTGTGATGCGCGCCATTCCGAGACTATCTTTTTTAGTATCGGATTGTACATCGATCAATACAGTTTCAGCCATCATACGGACGTAGGTCGTCTCTGTGCCAGGTTCAGGATTGGTGATGGGAGGTTGGATGGGGGGAGCCATATCCGCAAATGTGCGCGTGGGCAAAAAAAAGGTGGAGATTATGAAAATAAAGATTAACAACAGTTTTAGGGGTTTACCCATTTTTGATCTCCGATATTGGCAAGGATTAGAAAACCTAAATAAACTTGATGAATTATAGCAAACCAGGCGGGTCAATTTCCACCCGCCAGCCTTCCAGGAAACGGGTAGGCAGGAGCGAAGCCGGATCCGGCCCGCGCAGGATCACCTGCCAGCGATAAAGATTATTCATTTTTGCAAAGAAGCACGGCACCGGCCCAAGTACATCTGTTTCAACCCGGCCGGTTTTATTGACCCGGGTCTGCAAATAATCCGCCATGGTTTTGGTGGTGCTTTCTGCCACCTGGGAGTCCAAATGGCGGAATTCCAAACGTACCAGCCGCCCAAAAGGTGGGTAACCTAATTTTTGCCGCTCGGAGAGTTCACGGGCATAGAAACCGGCATAATCATGACCGGCTGCAGCCTGGATGGCATAATGTTCGGGTTGAAAGGTTTGCAATATGACCTGCCCACCAAGGGTAGAACGTCCGGCTCTACCGGCGACCTGGGTTAACACCTGAAAACTGCGTTCAGCTGCGAATGGATCAGGCAGATTCAAGCCTACATCTGCCAGGACAATGCCGACCAGGGTGACTTTGGGTAGGTCGAGACCTTTGGCCAACATCTGGGTACCCACCAGTACATTTGAGCGCTGGCTGACAAAATGGCTCAAGATGATCTCGTGGGCGTCTTTCTCGCGTGTGGTTTCCCAATCCCAGCGCAGGGTACGCGCCTGAGGGAAGCGTTCCTGCACCTCGGCAGCCACTCTTTCGCTGCCGAGTCCATATTGGCGGATGGCGCTGCTTTTGCAGGTTGGGCAGGTTTTTGGCAGCTTGCGGGTGTACCCGCAGCGATGACAAAGCAATTCCACTCCGGGAAGCTGGGTATGAAAGGTGAGCGGGTTTTCGCAACGCGGGCAATTGAGGGCAGTTCCGCAATCCCGGCAAAAAACATACGTGGCTGTGCCGCGCCGGTTGAGGAACAGAATGGCCTGTTCATCGCGGGCGAGCACGGTTGTAAGGGCATGCTCGAGGGCATTGCTGAAGACACCCCGATTACCAGATTTTAGTTCAGAGCGCATATCTATGATCTGAACGGGAGGCAGAGCGGTACCTTCGCTGACTCCGCCTGAATCCAGGGGGGTAATGCGGGAAGGCAGTGCGAGCAACTGAAGTTGATGCTGCCCATATTTTTGACTTCCAGTGACTGCAGCCGGCATCGAACTGACTGCCTGGTATTTGAGAGCCACGGGAGGTGTGGCGGAACCGAGAATGCAGATGGCTCCATTGAGCGCAGCCGAGTCCATTGCGGCCTGAACTGCATCATAGAAGGGGGGCTCATTCTGGTAGTATGAACTGTCATGGCATTCATCCAGGATGATCAATCCAATGCGCGGCAGCGGACTGAAGAGGGCGGAACGCGGCCCGATGATGACCTTTAGCTGACCCAGGCGGGCACGTCGCCAGGTGTCATAGCGTTCACCTTCGGATAACCTTGAATGCACCAAGCCCACCTGGCCGGGGAAGCGTGCCAGGAAGCGGCGTACGGTTTGGGGTGTCAGGGCGATCTCAGGTACCATGACAATGGCCTGTTTACCGCGTCGGAGCGTTTCACTGACTGCGCGTAGATAAATCTCTGTCTTTCCAGAACCCGTGACGCCATGCAGCAGGAAAGGCAGGACGGATTCCCCGCTGGTCAGGCGTGAAAACCCATCTTCAATTGTATTCCAGGCATTTTGCTGATCCGAAGTCAATTGCGGGGGATTTGTCAGGTTCTGGGTGATGTGCGCGAGCGGATCTCGCCAGATCTCGGTTTCAAATAGAACGATCAACTCGCGTTCAGCCAGTTCCTGCAGGTCTCCCAGGTTGCAACCACTTTCAGCATACACCCAGGTCACATTGACCGGCTCAGGTTCACGCAGCAGGAATTGCAAGGCAACCTGACGCCTTTTTTGAGTGTTGGCTGTGTTGCCCAGGTCTGGCATGGCAGCGAAAGCCTGTTCGGGAGTTACCGCCAATTGGGCGACCCGAATGAATTTGGGTCGTACCCCCGGGGGAGGCAGAACGGATTGACTGATGAGAGATCCGCTGCGCAGGAGAGCCTGGGCGGGTTTGCGCCAATCGCGATTGGGGAAGGCGCGATCGATCTGGCGACCGCGTAGCGAACCGCGTTTTTTTAGCAAGTTATACAGGCGTTTTTGCGTATCTGACCATCCGGTTGGGTCAGGGTTGTTGGCAATCGAGTAAAGCATATCCGCCTGCTTTGCCAGGCCGGGAGGCAGCATCATGGAAATGATGGCAGCCAATGAGTTGTGAGTTGCCTGGCTGAGATTTTTAGCCAACTCGATTTGTGCGGGAGTTATAACAGGGCTGGGGTCGATCAGATCAAGGATCGATTTTGTCTCCTGGACAGGAGAGGCAGTTGCCAGCGCCAAGACCACACCCTGAACAACCTGCCGGCCAAAAGGTACATGCACTAAATGCCCCAAACCCAGGTGACCTTCAAGGTCGGGAGGAATGGAGTAATGAAATACTCCAGAAACTGACGGGATATTCACAACAATTTCTGCGAAAAATGGCATGACCAAGTTAGAATATGCAGTTTGTTTGCACGGGCTATTGTGTTTTCAGGGCTACAGCAGCACCATAACCAACCACTCTGTCAAAATCGCCGGTTACAGTTCCAGAAGTGGCGTGCCGGAGCACTTTGACGGTGTCTGCACCCAGGTCTTTGGCTGCCCAGAGCACGGAAGCCAGGGCGCCAAAACCGCACGCAAAACCGGTGTTGTTGTCCTCTGCCTGGAAGATGCCCTGCGGGGAAAAAGATTCGACCTGCCGCAGCATTTCTTCATCATAGGCACAGGCTTCATTCTCGTTGTAGAAATGGGACAGGTCGGTGGAAGCCACCAGAAGGCAATTTTGATCCTGCAATACCTGTGCCAGGGCGTGTCCGAGCTTCTCGGCAACTAGGGGGGTTTGCTCACGCAGCATGATGGGCAGCAATTTAAATTCCCCGGCGAGCGCTTGCTGAAGAAAAGGGAGCATGATTTCAAGGGAATGTTCCGGGTCTTGTAAAACCGGGGAAATGCCAAAACCCAGATCGTGACTCAGGATAGCATCCAGCCTGCCTACCAGGGATCTGTCAACCGGAATACTTCCAAGAGGTGTGGAGTATGCCTCGTGGGCGGTGACCAGAATGGGCTCCCGGTAAGGGTGATGCATGGGTGAAACAATGGCTACCAGGTCGGGGGTTTGACCGCGTATGCTTGCGAAGGCATAGCCTGCCACAGGTCCGGAATAATGATGCCCGGCATGCGGAGCCATGATCGCGACCACTTTTCCATCCAATTTGGGTAAGCGTGCAAGATCCAGGTAGGAATCAATACTGGCAGCCAGAGCTTTTGGGTTGCCCTCGTACCATAATCCAGCAATGGGGGAAGGCCGTAAATTGGGAATAGACATGGTACTACTCCTGATTCTGAGGCGGGAATAATGTACTTCCCTATTATTGTAGCACGCCCGACAAGTATGTCGAGCAGGAATTAGATTCTTGCAAGTAGCCTTTTTCGGCAGGTATTCCCCTTTCTTTCGGTTGGGATTGCTATGCAGAAACCTGCCTTCTATGGCAGATACCCCCTGCCGCAAGTAAGAAACCTGCCTTTCTGGTTTGTTCACCCCGGCTCATAATTCTTTACGAAAGACGTGCTCGGTTTTCATTTTTTTGTAACCCATTTGAGCGTAAAACTCATGTGTTTGTGTGCGGGTAATATTTGTATAAATAGTCAGATATAGACAGGCTTGTGAACGGCACCAAGTTTCGGCTTGCTGCATCAATTTTTTCCCGATCCCCTTGCCGTGATGGTCGGAGTGCACTACCAACCCTCCCAACTGCCCCTGCAACGGGCTTATCAGCAAAGGGCAAAGGTAGACATGGATCCAACCGATGACTTGCTGATCCAACTCTGCCAGGAAAACGACATGATGGTTGATGTTTTCGATCTGTCGGAGGCGCAGGGAGATGTCATCTGATTCTGTCTTGTAACCGAGCTGGTTGCACAACACGGCAATCGCCTCGAAGTCTTTCAATTGAGCTTCCCGAATGGTCACTGCTTTCATGGTTCACCTGTCATCAATTTTATGCATGGTTTTCTTAAAATAATGGTTCATCTCAACAAAAAGGGGGGAAGTGGGGTGTTTATGGCTGGCGAAGCCAGCCATAAACACCCCACACCCCAGATTTTTGAGAAGATCCAAAATCATAACTCGCGTAAATATGCCTGCGGGTTATCCAGAAAAGAGCGCATTAAATTCACATGTTCCAGTTCATTGTAGGCGGCTGATTGAATGAAATCGCGCTCAAAATTAAACAGGACTGCCTCGGGGAAAGCCATCAAAGTGGGCGAATGGGTGGCAATGATGAATTGTGCATCTTCTCCTGATCGGGTTTAAGGATGGAAATGGATCTTAGATGAATCATCTGTTTTGATGAGGGAAGCCAAGGACTCGTTTGGTGGCTTCGAAGGCCAGGGGAGGCAGATCATTGCGTGTGAACCAATCTGCCTGGTCGGCATCATCCCGGGCTTGAAGAACGCCACTCTGCACCCGGGCGCGATAGACGATGACCATGTCAGCACCGCGGGCATGTTCCAATCCAGCGATGATATCCAATAGGGCTGTAACGTGTACCGTCAACCCGGTTTCTTCAAGACATTCCCTTTCGGCTGCACGCGCCGGGTCTTCACCTGCGTCCACAAAACCAGCTGGCAAGGTCCACAAACCGCGTGCGGGTTCATTGTTGCGACGGACAAGCAGAACGCGGTCGTCCTGTTCAACCAAGACAGCCGCGGCGACTTTTGGATCTGCGAAGTACACCCAATCACAATCCGGACAAACCGGGCGGATCTTCCCAATTCTGCGCTGGTGTGTGATGGCTGTTCCGCACCTGGGGCAGAAATTTATTGTCGTTTCCGCCATCTCAAGATGTTTAATTGACGAATGAGGATCGCAGCGCCTCCAAAAACAATGACCAGGAGGATCAAGCCCATTTGGAGAGTATTTAAAACTGGTTGGGTTTGAGCTTTTTCGCTGGGAGATGTATTGGGAGCGGGCAAATCGGTGGGGGCGATATTCGCAGCTTCAGTGGGTTGTTCCTTGATTCGCAGTCCGGCTTCAGGTGTGGGTTCGGGTGTGGTAGTCTCCTGAGGCAGGGATGCGACAGACATGGCAGTCACTTCCCCGGGT
>MGMF01000022.1:97852-106711 GCA_001796335.1 Chloroflexi bacterium GWB2_49_20
CCGCAGCCCCCGCCACTTTGAATTCTTTGTGATTCTGATGCCAGACTGGGAGCGGCTGCAATAGGTGCCAGGAAATTGAAAGCAAATGAAAGGAACAACATAACTGCCGCGGTTAACGATGCCAGTCGAAAAACCGGTATGCTGCGCGGCAGGGGAGGCCGCATACCCATCATTTTGGGGGTCACTGTAAAGTTGTGCGGCACACGCCTCCACGGAGTATTTTTCAATAGGGAACTTGCCTGACGCAGTTCCAGCAGAACTTCCTGCAGCCGGGGTTCCACAGCAAGTTTGGCTTCCAGGCGCGCCCGATCAACCCTGGATAATTGGTTATCCAGGTAAGCTGAAACTTTTTCGATATCACGGAAGGAAGGTTGTTGGTTCATGGGTTGCTCTCCCTTTCCAGACGGAAAGCAGCCGGTAAAAGTTCCCAGAAATCCTGCAGACATTCGCGCAAGCGCAAACGAGCGCGTGCCAGGCGGCTTTTGATGGTTCCTAGAGGTTTTCGAAGTGAGGCTGCCACTTCGTTGTAATCAAGACCTTGAATATCTGCCAGGACGACCACCGAGCGATAGTCAGGTGGCAATCTCTCCAGGCAATGTTGGATGACGTGTTCAAGTTCGGCTTGTTCCACTTTTTGTTCCGGGGAAATGTCCGGGTCCGCCAACCAATGCGGGGATTCGATTTCTTCGTCTTCATTGTTGACTGGTTCCAGAGGAGTGGTTGGGCGGCGCTTTTGCCGCCTTAGTTCATCATAACAGGCATTGGTAACCGTTCGCAACAACCAGGCCCGATATGACCCACCCCGGTAGGCGTTGAGATTTCGAAAGGCGGAAATAAAGGCTTCCTGTGTGGCATCTGCTGCCAGCTCTTCATCCCCCATGATTCGCAAGGCAGTATTAAATAAAATTTCCTGATAGGCAAGGACCAGGTGATTGAATGAATCCAGATCACCTTTTTGTGCGGATTGAATCAATAACTGCTCATCCATTAACCCCAATTTTACACTACATAGCGACGAAACAAAAGTGATATATGTTTGATTGATAATGTTGAGCCAGATATTCACCAGGTGCTTATGTGTTTATGAGTTTTGTTCCTCGCTGCGCAAATGGGGGAAGAGCAGGATATCACGTATGTTGTGCTTGTCTGTCATCAGCATGACCAGGCGATCTACGCCCATGCCAAATCCACCGTTTGGTGGCATGCCATAGCGCATGGCACGCAGATAATCTTCATCCATCGGGTGCTTCTCTTCATCATCCTGTGAATAATCTCGCCCCATTTCCAGGAAACGGGATTCCTGATCCAGCGGGTCATTCAGCTCTGTGAAGGCATTACAAAGTTCAAAACCTGCCACGTAGCCTTCAAAACGCTCAACAGTCATTGGATCGTTTGCCTTGGATTTCGCCAGGGGTGAAATGTCACGCGGGTAATCATACAGAAAGGTGGGCTGAATTAGGGTGGGCTCAAGGAATTCGCTGAGCATGAAGTCGATTAGCTTGCCGCGTGTGGATTTCGGATCGGGTGTTTTATTCATTTTTTTCAAAGCATCCAGCAAACTTGCTGATGTTGGGTGTGAGGCAATATCGATGCCAGTCACATCCAACAATCCCTGGCGCAGCTCCAGTCTTTTCCAGGGAGGCGTAAAGTCAAGCTCCATGCCCTGGTAGGTAAATTTGGTCTTACCCAATACCTGGGTGGCAACATAAGCGATCATTTGTTCGGTTAATTCCATTACCTTCAGATAATCGGCATAAGCCCAATAGAATTCCAACTGGGTAAATTCCGGGTTATGTTTAAACGAAACCCCTTCATTGCGGAAGTCGCGCCCGATCTCATAAACCCGTTCCAGGTTTCCAACCAGCAAACGCTTGAGGTAAAGTTCAAAGGATATGCGCAGGAAGAGATTTTGCTTGAGCTGGTTATGGTAGGTGACAAAAGGCTTGGCTGCTGCACCACCGTAGATGGGTTGCAAGATTGGAGTTTCGACTTCCAAAAAGTCATGCTCATCCAGGAATTCACGTAAAAATCTAATAATGGCCGAGCGGGTTCGGAACACCTTGCGGACATCCGGGTTGACGGCCAGATCGGCATAGCGCTGCCGGGCGCGCAGTTCCGAGTCTTCCAGGGCGGCATGACGGATCACGCTTCCGTCTTCCAGGGTTTCATCTTTGGCGGCCGGCAGCGGAGAGACTGCCTTGGCAAGAATACTAAAATCCCGGACCAGCAAGGTGGGCTCACCTGCGCGTGTTCGCATCATGCTGCCGCTGGCCTGAACGAAGTCACCCAGGTCAAGTTTGTTATTAAAAAAGTCAACCCGTTCCTGTCCCAGTTCATTGATACGCAGAAAGATTTGAATGCGTCCATCCCCGTCTTCAATGTGTGCAAAAGTCAGTTTTCCCATCGGACGCATGGCACGTATCCGTCCTGCCAGGGTGGCTGTTACTTCTTCAGGAGATACACCAGGGCTGGCTTTCTTTTCAGCAGCCTCGAGAGCTGCAATGGCTTGCAGGCTGATGTGAGTGCGCTGGCTGCGATGGGGGAATGGATTGATGCCCTCGGCTTTTAGCTGTTCGATTTTTTCGAGTCGAATTTTTTCAAGAGAAGAATATTCTGTCATCTTAACCTCACAAGAAACAAACCCCGCGCCTCCTATGTTTGGGAAGCGCGGGGCTAATCAGGCCATGCCCCGAATTACTCTACCTTAATGACCACAACTGTAAATGTTCCGCCGGGAGTTTCCACGTTTACTTTATCGCCGATGCGATGATTTAAAAGCGCCTTGCCGATGGGTGATTCATTAGAAATCAAACCTTCGCGCGGGTTGGCTTCAGCGGCACCTACGATTGTATAGGTTTCAGCCTCTGAGCCGTCCTCTTGTATGGTGATTTTTGATCCGACCTGGATCACATCACCGTTCCCGCTTTCGTTAATAACACGTGCTGTCGCAAGGATAAGATCCAATTCCTGGATGCGGCCTTCGACAAAAGCCTGCTCATTCTTGGCAGCTTCATATTCAGCGTTTTCGATTAATTCCCCACCATCCATGGCTTCATGCAAACGATTGGCAACTTCGTTACGTTTGGTTGTACGGAGATATTCCAATTCATCCTGGAGCTTCTTGAAGCCTTCAGGTGTTAAAAAAGTGTTTGGCATTGTGTGTGTCCGATCTAAAAAATTGATGAATCCCTATTAAGAGATGCGTCTAACGTAGGTTATTTTCCTACCCGAAGAATAATATATCATGTTTTAATTCCAAAAGCAAGACGGTTAATCCGATTTCCAGAGGCGGATGCCCTGGTCTCTTTGGTAATAAGATTGTATGGACTCACGCATTTTTTCGACCCCAGCGAATAACACCTCCATTTGTGATCCATAAGCTTGGATGGACTCCTGCCAGGAGGACAGGACTTGCAGGTGGAAAGTGTACACTTGTGACTGGAAGTCCCGTGTAAGGTCTGATAATTGCGAATGGTGTTCAAGTACATAAGGGACATCGGAATAATACAACAACGGACGCTCAAGTCCTTCCAGGGACATCCGAACCATTTGATGATCGACATGATTGCCTATCGTCAGAGGAACCACCAGGATATCATCTGGTTTAACGGTGGCTGCCAGAAAAGTTTGCAGGGTATTTGCAGTGGATTCATCTTCAGGGGAGAGATCACCAAATAGGGATTGTTCACCAGGATACAGCCAATTGCCATCCCTGGACTGGCGGTAGATACAATCCAGGAAAGATAAATGCCGGTACCTGGCGCCGATAAGCGTGCAAGCGGCAATGTCTTCCGCACGACGCAGGGCGGGTGTTTCCAAACCGGTGCCCCAGAGAGTGTGCAGCGACTGCGCAAAAGGGGATAAATCGCACTCAGGAGGATTTCCGGCGCAGATGGTCCAAATCTCCACACATGTCTTCGATAAAGTCTGCTCCCGGATCAAACCACCGCAGGAGAGGACAGCATCATCGAGATGAGGGGAGATATATATCCAGCGCAATTGATTTACTCCGGGCTGGTATCGGTGGTGTTGGTCAAGATCTCTGCCGCCAGCTTATTGAGGGCATCCAACTCATCACTTTTGAAATGACCGGCTTTCCAGTAAATGTCCAGGAGTTCGAGCGGAGCGAGACTGCTGACAGCCTGATCTGCTGGCAGGCGGATACGGGATTCGAGTTGAGGGCGCCGGATGATATGGAATTCGAACGCCTCGGCAGCATATGCCCGGATGGCTTGATCGTCGATGAGGCTTTCCCATTCGCGTGGATACGTGATGGTCAAACGCACAAAGGCATCTTTGATCTTCTTTTTAGCGGGGAGGGCGGATTCCAAAATGGAGATTATATTCTCCTGCGAGGTAAGTTCAACGGCACAATCGATAAAAGAACGGATCTGGTCCAGCTTGCGCCAGTCAACGCGGGTGCTGCCGCGCTCAACTTCTGCAATGACAAAAAACTTGTCATCCTGGGCTTCCCCAAAATCCACCCGCTCAATGGAGCCGGAATAGATTACGGGTGGGTGGAAGCCTTCATTCAGGTTTTGAGCTTTATGGATGTGCCCCAAGGCTACATAATCCAGGCGCGGGTCCTTGACTAGCGAACCGGATAAGACCAGGTCCGAGCCCAGCATGACGGTGCGTTCTGCCCCGTATTTTGCTCCCTGCACAGAAGCATGCGCAGTCAGGATGATGGGCAGGGTCGGGTCAGCCTGGGCAAGCCATGCGTTGACACGATTGGCCAGGCGTTCTTCCATGTTTGTGTAGACATCCAGCGCAGCCTCTCCACTCAGATCCCAGGCAGCTAAAAATTCCGAACGCGATACCCAGGGCAGGGCGATGACCTGCAAGGGCAGCCCAAGCTGCTCAGAGCTGAGGAAACACGGTTTAGCGAGTACGCGTATATTGGGTACTTCCAGAGTGTCAAACTCCTGGATGGCATGGGCACGCCCCAGGGCGGGGGAGATGTCGTGATTGCCGATCAACAACAGGGTGGGAATGCCGGCTTTTGACAAACTCATGATACGCCTGCCCCACTCGCGTTGAAAGGTGGGCGAGGGGGTGCGGTCTTTATAAGCATCCCCGGCGAAAATCACCAGGTCCACTTTTTCGGAGATGGCGGTATCAATAATGATGTCCAGGGATTTAAGAAAATCCAGAACCCGCACAGGCAGACCGGTATCCGGGTCATGGCGCCCATGGTTGGCCATGTCGATGTGAGCGTCGGCAAAGTGCAGGATGCGCAGGGTCATGGTGGTTAAGGTTGAACGCCCAGGTCTTTTAGCATTTGCAAGCCAGCTGTGAAACCTGGATTCAAGCGCACCGATTCGCGCAGATCGTCAATTCCAGTGCTGGTCTGGCCGAGCGCATACTCTGCCAGCCCGCGCCAGTAAAAACTTTCCTCCAGTGTTGGTGGGGAAACAGTACTAAGGGTTACATTGGCCAGGTTGATCACATCTCCATATCGTCCGGAATAATAATAGGCCATATACGGGCCGGTCTGATACCACATCATGCGGTAAGGACGCTGCTGGACATCTGTACCCAGTTTGGCGTAGAGATTGAAAGCCTGGTCGTAAGCCAGCCCGGCTTCGCTATACTGGCCCAGTTTCACCAGGCTGGTACCCTTACTGAACCAGGCGAAAAACAGATCGATGCCAGATTGGGTTTGGATATCCTGGTTGGCAAGATCCAGGGCATGCTGGTAACTCCAGTTCGGGTCTCCCCAGGAACCCAGCAATTGAAAAACCTCTGTTTCCCGTTCAGGTGGGTACACGATAAAGAAGATGTAATCAAATGAACGCCAGCCATTGGCGAATTCATCATATACAATTCGGAAATCGGGGCCGTCATTGTAGGTATCCTGAACGATCACGGATTGGATTCCATCCTCATAACCAGTCATGAACTGGTAGTGTCCCATCCAGCCAATCTTTCCAGTGTAATCAGCCTCATAATAGCCTTTTTCAACGATAACCGGGAAACCTGCTGCCACCAGACGCTTGAGCAAGTCCACATCCCCGCCGTAGCGCAGGACAACATTGTAATTGGTATAGTCCTGCACAAAATCGGTTAACTCATAGGCCATGACGTTTTTATCTGATAAGCCTCGCTGGATGAAATCCAGACTCATATCCTGGATACCCGGTTTAACTACAGCTGCTACGTCATCACGTGTACCCGTCCACCCCCAGTATTGTAGTGCCATGGTCAAATTGGCTGGACCGCAATAATTCCAGCGACCTTTTTGAGTAACATAAACGACATTGGGTAGAGAAACATAGGATGGCAGAGGCGTGAATATGAGGGTTGGTGTGGGTGTGAGGCTTTGCGGTGTGGATGTGAATGCCAGCGGGGTGGACGTGAACATGGGTGTCAACGTTTCAGCCACCGTGCTGCCGACCTGTACATTCGGGGTGGGTAGAAAAACGGCCTGGTCGGGTGGATTGAAACTGAATTTGATCCGAGCGATGAGAGAATCAAGTCGCCAGGAGAGGCGCGAGTGAACCGGGGGCAGCCAATAGGCCACAAAGGCCAGGATCAAAATAAAACCCAGGCCTAAGATGATCTTTTTGGATTTGTTCATTTTTTGCATGAATATATCTTTTCAATAATTCGGGGGGGGTAAGGTGTTACCATGAAACGATTATACCGCCATGAGTTGGGGCTGTAAAATAAAGCAAGGGCACAAAACAGCGTGCCCTTGCCGGTTTTTATTATCGTGATTTATCAGGCGTCGCGAACTTCACCGTCGATGACATCGCCATCCGCATCCGGAGGTGCAGCGGGACCGGAGGTCTGCGGACCGGATCCGGGTTCAGGTTGACCCTGTGAATACAGTTGCTGGCTGAGAGCGTGGAAGGCATTCTGCAGTTCATCATTGAGTTTCTTGATGTGATCCACATCCTCCGTTTGCATGGCCTGCTTGAGGTCACTGATCTTGGTTTCAATGTTGCCGCGCTCTGAAGCCGGTACTTTATCTCCAAGATCGCGCAGGGCTTTCTCGGTTTGATAGACCAGGTTGTCAGCAGTGTTGCGGGCATCTATGGCTTCACGGCGTTTCTTATCTTCGGCTTCATGCATCCGAGATTCCTGAACCATTTTTTCAATATCCTGTTTGTTCAGGTTGGTGGAAGCCGTTACAGTGATCTTTTGTTCCTTGCCGCTGGCTTTGTCTTTGGCGGTCACGTTCAGGATGCCATTGGCATCAATGTCGAAAGTAACTTCAACCTGGGGGATGCCGCGCGGCGCGGGTGGAATCCCATCCAGCCGGAAGCGTCCCAGTGACATGTTGTCAGATGCCATGGGTCGTTCTCCCTGCAGGATGTGAATATCCACTGCAGTTTGATTATCGGCAGCCGTAGAATAAGTCTCTGTTTTTCGCACCGGGATGGTGGTATTGCGTTCGATCATGGTTGTCATCACGCTTCCCAGGGTTTCAACACCCAGGGAGAGTGGGGTGACGTCCAGCAGGAGGATATCCTTGACTTCGCCGCCCAACACACCAGCCTGGATGGCAGCTCCTACGGCTACCACTTCGTCTGGATTGACACCCTTATTGGGTTCCTTTCCGGTCAGGGATTGCACCAGGTTTTGCACCATTGGCATGCGGGTGGAACCACCCACCAGGACGACTTCATTCAAGTCAGTGGCTTTCATACCGGCATCTTTCAGAGCAGCCTCAAAAGGATTGCGGCAGCGGTTAAGCAGGTCTTCCGTCATTTGCTCGAATTTGGCACGGGAAAGTTTTAACTGCAGGTGCTTGGGTCCGCTGGCATCAGCAGTGATATATGGCAGGTTGATCTCGGTTTCCAAAACACTGGACAGTTCGATCTTGGCTTTTTCTGCGGTTTCACGCAGGCGCTGAAGTGCCTGGCGATCCTGGCGCAGATCAATGCCTTGCTCTTTTTTGAATTTATCCGCAGCCCAATTGACAATTTTTTGATCCCAGTCGTCACCACCCAGGTGTGTATCACCATTAGTGGATCTAACTTCGATCACACCTTCACCCACATCCAGGATGGACACATCGAAGGTGCCACCACCCAGATCAAAGACCAGGATGGTTTCATTCTTTTTCTTGTCCAGGCCATACGCCAAAGCTGAGGCTGTCGGTTCGTTGATGATACGCATGACTTCCAAACCAGCGATGCGTCCGGCATCCTTGGTAGCCTGGCGTTGGCTGTCATTGAAGTATGCCGGCACAGTGATGACAGCCTGAGTGACACTCTGCCCGAGATAAGATTCAGCATCCGCTTTCAATTTGGCCAGGATCATGGCAGAAATTTCCTGCGGGCTGTACTCGCGGTTATTTGCCGGGATTTTTACGCGGGCCTCGTCAGTCGGACCGGCAATGACTTCGTATGGGACCATCTTGCGTTCGTTTTCCACTTCATCGTAGCGACGTCCCATGAAACGCTTGATGGAGTAAATGGTGTTTTCTGAGTTGATCACACCCTGGCGTTTGGCGGTTTGCCCGACCATGCGCTCGCCATTTTTACTGAAGGCAACCACGGATGGGCAAAGTCTCCCACCTTCTGCGGTGGTGATGACAGTGGGCTGTCCGCCTTCCATGACTGCCACAACGCTGTTGGTGGTCCCCAGATCGATACCAATTATTTTTCCCATTAAAGTAACTCCTCTATTTCAAGTTTCATTTCACGCCAATAGGCGCGTAATTATTACATCTTGTAAAGGATAACCTCTGCATGCAAGAATCACGTTAACAACACGTAGGTTTTTTATAGGATGCAGTGGGAAAAGGGAATTTGAAGGTGTTTAAGAAATCCATAAAACGAGCAGACTTGGACCAAAAGGCAGAATTTCTGAATAAATTTTCGATTATTTAGTATTTTATCTTCCAAA
>MGMF01000023.1:0-209848 GCA_001796335.1 Chloroflexi bacterium GWB2_49_20
AAGGATACTTCTGACTCACCTCTTTTGTTAAGGTTCAGTATTTTACAGAAAGAATGTTACACCAACTCTCCCCAATTTCAAGATTAAAAGGAAAAGATTACCCAATAATCAATACATTAAGTGATAAGGTTCGTGTATACTCTACAAAAGTTAATGCAACTTTGCTGAATAGGACACATCTAATGAGTGAAACAGAATCTAATGGATATTCAATCCAGGAAATACAATCAGGCAACCAGTCTGAGTTTGCAAAACTTATTGACGCACATTCAAACCAGATATATCGTCTGGCATTAAAAATGTTAAATAATCCTCAGGATGCAGAAGATGTTTTACAAAACACTTTTTTAAAAGCCCTTCAAAATATAAATAAATTTGAAGGTCGTTCCCGCATATCAACCTGGTTATACCGCATTGCCACCAACGAAGCACTGATGATCATACGGAAACAACGACCAGAAGTAAATTTAAATGAGGTTGAAGATGACGATAATTATTCCGTCAATCCACCGATCCAATTAATTGACTGGTGCTGTCTACCAGAAAACGAATTGTTATCCTCCGAGTCTAAACTCGAGTTGGAAAATGCCATACAAAATTTATCGGAAACATTACGGATTGTATTTATCTTACGCGATATCGAAGGTTTGTCTATACAGGAAACCAGTCAAATTTTAAATCTCACCGAGACTGCAGTAAAAACACGCTTATTACGAGCTCGTTTGAATCTTCGAGAACACCTATCCGCATTTTACGGAGATCGATTACTGGCCAGGAGTAAAGAATAATGGTAGCACATGAAAATTGCCAAAGCATGTTATTGTTTCTATCAGATTTTGTGGATGGGGAGTTAAACCAAGATTTTTGTATGGAAATTGAAAGCCATCTCGCGCAATGCCCAGATTGTTCAATCGTTGTTGACACCTTGCGCAAGACAATTTCCTTGTATCGGAACAGTTCGCTTGAGACCGAACAGGTTCCAGAAGATGTTCGTGAACGTCTCTTTAAATGTTTAAATCTGGAAGAATTCACAAATAAATAATGCCAAAATTAATTATTACCCCAATAAATAAGAAGAAGATAAGGCTTCAATTAATTTGGATGACTTTAATTGCATTCGGTTTTTTTCTGATTGGAATTGCC
The DNA here is from genome assembly GCA_001796335.1 of Chloroflexi bacterium GWB2_49_20. Lineage (GTDB taxonomy): Bacteria > Chloroflexota > Anaerolineae > Anaerolineales > Villigracilaceae > UBA12087. The sequence goes on from MGMF01000023.1 coordinate 1,144, forward strand.
ATATTATTTTCATTGCCTAAATCTGACAGAGGTAGTTCTCTAAATACCGAGTATTCAACGATTCCAGTGCAGGTCAATTATCCAGCGCCTGATATTAACCTGAACGATTTATCATTACAAAATGTATCCTTAAAAGATCACCAAAATAACATAGTACTTGTAAATAATTGGGCAACTTGGTGTCCCCCCTGTAAAGCAGAAATGCCAACTCTTCAGACTTATTATCAAACCCACGCCGATCAAGGATTTGTAATTATTGCGATCGAATCAGGTGAATCAATTGATGAAGTTTCAGATTTCGTTCATCAATATTCCTTAACCTTCCCGGTATGGATTGATAAAACCGGTAAAGCATTGGAAGCATTTAACAATTGGGATCTTCCCAGTTCATATGTAATTGACCGAACTGGAACAGTACGCCTCGCCTGGGCCGGAACCATAAGTTTGGAAATGCTTAATAAATATGTAAATCCGCTTTTAAAAGAATAATTGTGTTTGAAATGGCATCATATTAACAACAATATTCAAACGGAATAATCCCCAGCAAAAGTTGAAAATACTATTGTCCTGCAGTCACTCTACTGGCGATGTTTGAGCAATCACATGCGGTAACTGTTTGACTGCCGCGTGTAAGCGTCCCCAAATATGGTTTTAATCCATCATGAGCGACCCAACCTTCTAAATTAAAAGCAAGGGTTCCATCTGCAGGGATCCATTCGCCGTTGTATTTTCGGGCAATGTGAATATGCGTTCCAGTTGCACGTCCCCCTTCACAGGATGGGTGACCAATGGGGGCTCCAGCTTTAACATGGGTTCCAACTCCAACTCGTCCATCTGTAGCAACATGCAGGTAAAATATATTCCATCCAGTTCTTTCATCACCGTCGCCATCTAAATCAAGAATAACGATACCAGTTTCTGAACGAGAAATAATGCCATCTGCTAATGCAGTCGCCCAAAGGTCAGTTGGGATACATCCACCAACATTGGCAGGAGGTGCTAAATCAATACCCGCATAAGGTTCTAGCGTCCCCCAACCCGAATGAGGGCCTCCTGTAAAAGTCCAGGATTCACCCGCCCGAAATGGGAAGAGAAGCACGGGCTGTTGTAAACTAACAGGAATATGTTGATCTTTCACTTCCCAAGGATTCCCAAACAAATCGGTGAAAGTTTTTGCAAAACCATCCGGTCCAATTGCCTGTGTATATTCGCTTACTGGTTTATCCTTAAAATATGCCTGTATAGCAACGGTAGCGGCATTTTGCCAGGGGTCGGGGCGTTCCAGTTTACCATCTGGGTGTTCGAATGTTTTTATGTGCCCGCTTCTCCAGCCATAATACCCATTATTAAGTATATTTGCTGCCCAGACCAACTGCAAATATAAACCTACATGAGCAATATCTTCATACCCGAGAATATATTCCGTTGCAGGCGCTTGAGTGTCTGTCAAAGCCCCTGTCTGGAATTCAAGCAAGGCCAACAGCGTTTGTGGGCTGATGCTGAAATTTATAGCTACAAGATCAACGATTTCGGCTCCAGATCGACTCAAACTCCCTGCATAAGCGCGATAATCTTTTAACCAGCCTGGATAAAGGGCAACAAACTCACTTGTATTGAATTTTGTTGACAGTGGGCCATTAATAAATATATTATCTGGCAAGATCTGGTAAGAAGTACCCCATAATGGCAAATAATAGATCGGGATTTTCATGGGCATACCTGGAGGCATGGTTGTCGCGTCATCCGGAATATTTGGGTTGGCTGCCCTGATTTCTCCTTCAGTAGTATTGAAATGAACCGCAAGTGATGGCAGTGTATCGCCAGTTTGGGCTAAATAATCAACAAGTTCACCTGGATTATAAGCTGGCCGAGTGGCCAGCGTTGTTGAAGTCACCTTTAACGGAATGGATGAACCTTCTTCAACAATAATAATCTCCTGATTCACAGGCATACATGAAGTTATTAATAGAGTACAAATTAAAAGCTGAAAATTTTTTTTCTTCATCGTAGGGTGATTTCAAGTGATGCTATTCATCTGGTTGGCGTACAATCTTGGTAACTGCTGAACCATTTGGAAGAGCTATCACAACCAGACCATCTTTGGTCATGGTTCCTTCGTAAGGCAATTCGCCAGCATGGGCAACCCACCCGCTCAAATTAAAAGGCAATGGACCATCAGCAAGAGCCCATTCGCCATTGAATTTCCTGGCAAAATGAAAATGTGTTCCAGTAGACGGACCACCTTCACATGAAGGGTGGCCGATACGATCATCTATATTTAACAAAGTACCCTTTGGAACACGATCTACTTCAGCAATATGGAGATAAAGCAAATCCCAACCGGTTTGTTCATATCCATCGTTATCCAGGTCGAGGATCACGATGCCATTTCCGGAGCGAACCACCTGACCGGAGGCTGCCGCCAGCACCCAGGATTCGGATTCATAGCAACCCCTCTGGTCAGCTCCAGGCGCAAAGTCGAGTGCTGCCAGAGCTCCTCGTTTTTCAAAGGCTGAGTGCGGTCCTCCGGAAAGGCTCCACGTTTCACCTGGTGAAAATGGTAAATTGAGGGGTGGTTGGGTAAGACCGGGAGGAAACAAGGGTTCCACTTTTTGAGCACGCGCCCATGGGTCTCCGAACATGTTTTCATATAATTTCATAAAACCTGCGTTTGGATCAATAATCGCCAACCAATCCGAATAATTATTGTGTTTTGAGAAAAAATATAAGATTGCCACTGTGCCTGCATTCAAATCGGGCGCAATCCTAACTTTTTTACCATCCGTAAATGTTAATTCAGATAATTGTCCAATTCTCCATCCGTAATAACCTAAACTTAAATCTTCGGAAGCTAACATGAATTGCCGAAATAATCCAACATAATAAAGATCAACATACCCCAGCGGATAATCGTTATCTTCCAGGTTCCTGGGTTGACCAGTTACCCAGCCACTCTCGTACTCTAACAAAGCTAAAAGTAAACGAGGATTAATTGAGTTTTCAATGGCTATGCGTTTTACACCTTCAATCCCGGAAGTCATACCAGTGCTCCCAAGATATTCTTTAAATTGGTTCAAATAACCCTCTGCAGCAGCTACATAGCTAGAAACATCGAAATCGATTGCGGATGGAGAAAAAACAACTTCGCTATCCGGCATGATTTGGATAGATGAGGTCATTTCTCCATTTAATACATTCGGAATTATCATTAATGTGTTTGGGTTTATTAAACCCGCTTCCGGTAATTCCACTTCTGCCAGGATATCAGTGACATCAACGCCGAAATGACGTGCGACAGCAGGTAGACTATCACCGGGTAGAGAATAATAGAGTACGTTAGGAATATCTGTACCCATTAATTCGGTGGAAGTACTTGTTGCTTCAGTAGCCACATGCGAAGGTGTAAACGTAGGAGTTAAAGTTGGTATCAAAGAGGCATCAACTGTAATCGTAGGTGTGTAAACAATTGCCGTTTTCGTCCTTTCAGTTGTTGGTATTGCGGTATATTGCTCGGTTGCCAATAACCTGGATGTTCCCCATAATGGACTACATGCTGGTAATAAAGAAATCTCAAGAAACAATGCGAATAGATAGAAATAATGCCTGGATGAATTCATTATGTACTTCATAAAATGCGATTATACCAGCTTGAGCGTGGTCATCTTTGAATTTGATTTATTGGATTATTTCCATCGTATGCTTCAACAATCTGATTATTTCGTGTAAGAAAGCCATCATACTCAACACCTGCGCCAGATGAAATCCATCCATCTAAAATAAATGGTACCGATCCATCTGCAGCGATCCACTCTCCATTAAACCGCCTGGCCAGATGCACATGAGTCCCATTGGAAACACCTCCCTCACACGATGGATGACCTATTCTTTCACCAGTCTCTAAATAAGTCCCCGCAGTAATTCTATCATTGCTGTCAATATGCATATACAACACACTCCAGCCTGTTTGCTCAAACCCATCTCCGTCCAGATCCTGGATCACTGCTCCATTTTCTGCCCTAACAATCATTCCATCGGCAACTGCGGTAACCCAAGCATTACTTATTACACAACCTTGAGCTTCACCTGGAGGTGCAAAATCAATTGCTGCCCATGCTGAGCCAGAGTCCCAACCGCCGTGGGGTCCTCCGGTAAATGCCCAAACCTGCTCTTTTTCAAATGGTAAAGTCATTTCCGGCTGAATAAGATTTCCGGGGACTAGGGGCTCAATTGCTAAATCAAAAGGATACCCAAAAAGGTTGTTGTATAAAGGGAAAAAACCTTCCGGGGATACATCCGCTCTCCAGTTAGTATAATTATCAAGATTTGCAAATAGAAATTGAACTGCTGCTGTTCCTGGATTAATAGTCGGGGCTAATGGAACTAAGAGGCCATCAGTCATCACTGCATTCGGTAATCCATCAATCTTCCAGAGATAATAACCACGATTCAGTGTATCAGCTGCCCAGGTTAATTGCCGGTACAAGCCATTATGCCAGTTATCCTGTAATCCAAGAGGGTAATCCAAGGTATTCTCAGCAGGTTGAGGATTTGTCAGCCAGCCTGAACGATATTCCAATACCGCCAATAAGAGACGTGGGTTTACTGAATAATTTTGTGAAACCAAGTTGATTATTTGTGCCCCGTTCAGGTTGTTTCCATCAACATCCTCGCGATAATAGGATAAATAACCAGCATATTTTTGAATATATCCACCTAAATCAAAAGTTATGCTCATTGGTCCATAAACCAGTTCGGAATCAGGGATAATTTTAAATGTTGTACCGGTTTCTTGAGGCGATGGTTGTGGTATCACAAGAATTTGGCCTGCGTACAAAGTATTTGAATCAATCAAACCATTAGCCTGCATTAATGAATCCAGACTAATGAGGTACTGACGAGCAATATCACTAAGGGTATCGCCAGGTTGCACAGTATATTGCTCTGGTCCGGAACGTTGGGTTGGCATTGTACGCGGATTGTCAGGAGTTGGAGTCAAAATAGGCGAACCAGGTAACCTGGTTGGCGGAAATTGAAATGAAGGTATCGAAGTCATACCACTTGAAATAATCGCTGTTGGATAGGTTACTGCTGAGCCTGGCATCCATTCAGGAGACTCTGGTGCAGAACGAACACATCCTGCTAGAATAAAGGCTATTCCACTAATCACATTTAGAAGATATGATTTACGCATTTATGGATTCTAATTCAACTTTGTAATATCTGCATACCCTAAGGTCGATATATTATAATAATCAAATAGCCTCAGTCTGAGCATAAAGTATTTACAAAGGTAACCGATGAAAAGACTCCACAAAGGATTTGATATCACTTCATACCTCCCCGAAGGTTTTGAGAAAAGTATTAGCAATGTGATCATTGAGGCACCTGTTGATATTTCGATAAATGCAAAACACTGGCTTACCTTGATGTGCACACCATCTCATTTGGATGAGCTTGCAATCGGTTTCCTTTACAACGAAGGCATAATTAAAACCATTGATGAAATAAGACTGGCTGAGGTTTGCCATAACGGAAGAAATATTGATATCTGGCTAAATCATAATGTCGATCTTCCTGATATGTGGCAGCGTACTTCAGGCTGCATGGGTGGGGCAACCTCGGTGAAAATTAAAGATGTTGCAAAATCCAAAATCATTGCAACCATCCTTCATCCGAAAAAAATTTTATGGCTTACAGATCTTCTTCTAAAATCCCAGAGCTTATACGCTATGTCGGGTGGTGTTCATTCCTCTGCCCTGAGTGATGGAGAAAATATCTTGGTTATCATGGAAGACATCGGTAGGCATAATACTCTGGATAAAATTGCAGGTCGCTGCCTGATGGAGATCGGTTTTCCAACACCGGGAATTTTGATTACAACCGGTCGCATTAGCTCCGAAATGCTTCAGAAGGCCGCACACATCGGCGCATCTATTATCATTTCGCGTACGGCTCCCAGCTCTCTGTCAATTGATTATGCCCGGTATATGGGCATCTGTCTAATCGGTTATGCCAGAAAAGACAGGTTTAAGATATATTCTCATGCAGAATATGTGGAACAATCTAAATAATGAGGACAAATATATGCTCAAAATATTCACAATGGAACTGCCAACGTATGGGTTTTTGGAAGATAATATACTCGGAATGATTTTCCCTATCTTTAATTAAGCACAATCTGCAATTGGCGTTTTCTCTTATACCAATATATTCACCTGGAGAAATAGATGACCAACAAAACCACTCGCTTCAAGCCAATACCACAAGAAATCCTTGAAAAGTCCGTCGAATTGAGCAATAGTCCAGAAGTCCTCCTTGAGCTATTGTCTAATTTACAAGCCCTTCCGGAAAGTTTATCGAGAGATAATATCACCTATGCCGCCAGATTGCTAAACATACCTGCCCATCATGCATATGGTGTCACCACTTTTTATTCCATGCTTTCTACAGAAACTCGAAAAAATACTTTACGAATATGCGATGGACCAGTTTGTTGGATAAAACGGGCTTCAGCGGAAGAAAAGCACACTAAAAATGTAGTCGACTTAATCTCCGATACTGTACCCTCCGAATGGACAGTTGAACGATCCTCATGCCTGGGTCTTTGTGATCGAGCTCCAGCGATATTGGTTAACGACGACCAGGCTGGACCCATATCAATTGGCGAAACTAAAAATGCTTGCCAGGGATGGAAGGGTGTTCCTACCGATTATTCCATTCCAAGACCTAACGAAAAACGCGTCATGCTTGCCAACACCGATCAAATTGATCCGAATGATATTCACTCAGCCATCAAGTTTGGTGGTTACCTTGGTCTCCAGACTGCTCTTCAATTAACCCCTGAGGAGGTTATAGCAATAATAGAAGCATCGGGTTTGCAGGGACGTGGTGGCGCTGGCTTTCCGGTGGGACGCAAATGGAAATTTGTTTCTCAGGCGCAAATTTTTCCCAAATATATTATTGCAAACGCCGATGAAAGTGAGCCATTAATATTCAAAGATAGAGTACTAATTGATTCGAATCCACATCAATTGCTGGAAGGGATGGCAATCGGTGGTTATGCTTGTGGAGCTAGTGAGGCCTATATTTATATAAGGGGCGAATATGTCAGTCAAGCTCAGCGGCTCAAGCTCGCAATTAAACAAGCAGGAGAACTCGGCTGGTTGGGAGATAATATTCAAGGCAGCGGATTCTCATTTCATATCCATGTCCATCTAGGAGCCGGGGCTTATATTTGCGGTGAAGAAACTGCACTCATTGAATCGCTGGAAGGTAAACGAGGCGAACCACGCCTTCGGCCGCCATATCCTCCGACTTTCGGTTTCCGAGGTCACCCTACTGCAGTAAATAATGTGGAATCATTTGCAGCTGTACCTCACATCATGAAAAACGGCTCGGATTGGTGGAAATCCCTGTCCACTTATTCAGTTCCTGGAACCAAGTTATACATGATCCTCGGCCACGTAAGGAAACCAGGGATTTTTGAAGCACCTTTTGGGTTAACCCTGAGGCAAATAATTGATGACTATGGTGGAGGCTTGCAGGATGGATCATCCTTCCATTTTGCTTTGACCGGCGGCGCCGCCGGAACAATGGTGAACTCCAGTATGTTGGATATCCCTCTCGATTATTCGTCTTCTCAAAAAGGGATCGGATTGGGCGCAGGAGCTTTCTTGATCTGCGACAATCGAGTGTCATCGGTTGCGTTTTTGCGGGAATTATTACATTTCTTTGCAGCAGAATCCTGTGGGAAGTGTACACCTTGCCGTGTTGGCACCTGGCGTGCATACAACCTCCTTTGCCAAATGGCTGATAACGAAATTACTGAACCGGATATTGATGAGCTTAAGGCACTATCAGAAAATATGCTTCTGACATCATTCTGCGGATTGGGTCAATCCGTCCCCATTTCCATCAATTCAGCACTTGCCAATTTTGCTTCGGAATTTTCAGCCTCCAGAAAGCGAGACTAATTTAATGACTATCAATATTACTTTTAATGGAAAAGCCATTCAAGTTGAACCTGGTCAAACCATCTTACAGGTAGCACGGCAAAATGAAGTAAATATCCCCACCCTCTGTTACCATAAAGACCTGTCCCCCACCGGAAATTGCCGCATGTGTGTGGTTGAGGTCAAGAATTGGCGGTTTCTCCAGGCTGCTTGCGTAACTCAAGTCACTGACGGGATGGAAATTGAGACTCACAACGAAAAAGTGACCAAGTCCCGAAAGTTGTCCCTGCAATTAATGCTTGCCAATCATCCCCAGGATTGCCTAACATGCGAAGCCAGTGGCGAATGTGAATTACAGGATCTTGCTTATGAGTACAAAATTGAAGCGCCAGGTTGGGGGACAAAAGGAACTCGATATACCGTTGACAGTGACCCCAACCCTTTTATTCGAGTGGATATGAATCGGTGCATTTTATGCCGCCGTTGCGTTCAAGCATGCGCCGAGATCCAGGTCCGCAACGTATGGGGTGTTGCCCGGCGTGGGATCGACGAACAGATTGTAGCCGGAGCTGATACTACCATGTTGGAAGCGCATTGTGAATCTTGCGGCCAGTGTGTGGCATATTGTCCAACTGGTGCTTTATCCAACAAAATGTCTTATGGGAAAGGCCGCCGCCACCAAATTAAAAAGGTTCCCACAATATGCACCTATTGCGGTGTCGGGTGTCAGTTTGATTTCAATGTAAAAAACGGCAGAATTATTGGTGTCTCCTCAAATCCAAACTCACCCGTCAACGGCATGGCACTTTGTGTCAAAGGGCGTTACGGTTGGGATTTTATCTACCATCCTGATCGATTAAAAAAACCAATGGTTCGGCAATACTTATTGGATGGTAAGACCAAACCCACCCACTATGATCCAAAATGCCCCGATTGGGGTTGGGTGGAGACGGATTGGGAAAAAGCCCTGGATATTACCGCTAAAAAACTCGGTCAAACTATTGATTCACACGGTCCAAACAGCGTAGGAGTATTTACTTCAGCAAAATGTACGAATGAAGAAAACTACCTGATGAACAAGTTCTCTCGCCAGGTTATTGGAACGAATAATATTGATCACTGCGCCCGTCTTTGACACTCCAGCACGGTGGCCGGTCTGGCCGCCTCCTTCGGTTCTGGAGCCATGTCAAACTCAATGCAAGATGTTTTCCAAGGTGCGCAAGCGATGTTTATTATCGGTTCAAATACAACTGAACAACATCCAGTCTTTGGAACCATGCTTCGTAGAGCAGTAAAAAATCGCAACGTAAAGTTGATTGTTGCCGACCCTCGCAAAATCGATATGGTGGATTTTGCCTGTTTACACTTGCAACAAAAACCCGGCACTGATATTGCTCTATTAAATGGATTGATGTATCTGATTCTCGAAAATGGTTGGCATGATCAAGTCTTCATTGAATCCCGCACAGAAGATTTCGATGAATTTAAAATAGTTGTTAAACAATACCCACCTGAAAAAGTTTCCAAAATCACTGGCATTCCAGTCAAACAACTATATCAAGCTGCTGAGATCATGGGAACAATCAAACCCATGGCAATCATATGGGCAATGGGTATCACTCAGCACATCGTTGGGGTTCGCAATGTTATGACCCTTGCCAATCTCCAGATGCTAACAGGCAATATGGGTATTCCAGGAGGAGGTGTTAACCCGCTTAGAGGCCAAAATAATGTTCAAGGAGCCTGTGATATGGGCGGGTTGCCGAATGTTTATCCTGCTTACCAATCTGTAACCAACGAGGAAGCACGTAGAAAATTCGAGTCAGCCTGGGGTGCTTCTCTGGATAATAAGGTAGGGTTGACTGCTACAGAGATGATCCCGGGTATCCTGGAAGATAAGATCCACGCCCTATACATCCTGGGAGAAGATCCGGCCATGTCTGATCCAGATTCAGCCCATGTTCGTCATTGTCTCGAGAAAGTTGATTTTCTAGTGTTGCAAGAGCTTTTCCCGTCTGAGACTTCACGTTACGCAGATGTTCTTCTTCCTGGTGTTTCTTTTGCAGAGAAGGATGGGACATTCACAAACACAGAACGCCGTGTACAGAAACTCAACAAGGTAATTGAACCGCTTGGAGAAGCCAAACCTGACTGGGAAATCATCAAGGAATTGGCGATGCGTTTATTAAGCAGACAAATTCTAACCCCAGATTCTCCTTATGCTGGTTGGGATTATGAAAATACAGAAGAGATCATGGTCGAGATCAATTCCCTCACGCCTTCCTATGCGGGCATCACTTATGCTCGCTTGCAAAATGGAGAAGGGCTCCAGTGGCCTTGTCCAAACACAGACCATCCTGGAACGCGAATTTTGCATATTGGAAAGTTTGCCCGTGGTGTGGGGAAATTTGCACCAATTGACCATATTCCACCTGCCGAATCCCCCGATGACGAGTATCCATGGGTGATGAGTACCGGGCGAGTCCTTTACCACTGGCATGGTGGACAAATGACTCGGCGTTCAGAAGGCATAATGAAAGTATATGGGTCAGCATTGATAGAAGTAAATCCAGATGACGCCAATCGTTTGGGATTAAATGGGAAACAATTTGTCCGTGTAACTTCCCGCAGAGGCAGTATTCAGGCAGAAGCGTTAATTACAGATCGCGTCCCACCAGGAATGGTTTATGCTAATTTCCATTTCCCTGAGGCATCTGCCAATGAATTAACTCAAGCTGTATTGGATCCAATAGCTAAAATCCCGGAATATAAAGTCACTGCTGTTAAAGTTGAGATCGTTTAATGAGGTTATTATGGATATATTCAAAATATATGAGTATGCGCTTCAGCGTGAATACGAAGGGAAGCGCTTCTTTGAAGAGAATGCCAGTCGCCTTTCACATGCAACAGCAGTCGGTGTGTTCAAAAAGTTGGCTCAAGAAGAGCAAAAACATATTGATTTCATTCAAAGGCAAATAGAACTGGTTTCACAGGATAAACCTGCAGATTTGGAAATGGGTACCAACCTTGAACAAATGGGGTATTTCTCATTGCGCGCCTCCAGTGAATTTATTGAACAAACTGTCTCAGAAGCCATGGTTCCCGACTTGCCCGTTTTACGCATGGCATATTTGATCGAACGTGATTTCGCAGAATTTTACGAAAAGGCAGCAAAAAATACATCAGGAGATGCCCGGGAAGTTTTGGAAACTCTGGCTTTTTGGGAAAGAAGACATGAAAGTCTATTTAAAGAACTACATGACAAGGCATTCGAGGAATATTCCGGAATGCCCTGGGGTGGATAATAAAATATCATGAAACTAAACTTTTTAAGGAGTCTTCATGTCGGGTCAATTAATTGAATGTATTCCAAATTTTTCTGAAGCGCGCAGACCAGAAGTAATCAAAGAAATTACACACGCAATTCAATCCATTCCCAATGTCCAAATATTGGATCTTCATTCTGATAAAGACCATAATCGTACTGTTGTTACATACATAGGGTCACCCAAGGATGTGGAAGAAGCTGCTTTCCAGGCAATCAAGAAAGCTTCAGAATTAATAAATATGGAACAACATACGGGTTCTCACCCGCGGCTGGGAGCCACAGATGTTGTTCCATTTGTGCCGATCTCCGGCGTTTCCATGGATGATTGTATAAATATTGCCCACCACCTTGCGAAAAGGGTCGGATCTGAATTACAGATTCCGGTTTACCTATACGAAGAAGCTGCTTTAAAACCAGAACGAAAAAACCTGGAAAAAATTCGCAGGGGTGAATATGAGTTGCTAAAAAACGAGATAATAACCAATGATGTGCGTACACCAGATTTTGGACCAAGGATTTTAACTTCCGCAGGTGCGACTGTCATCGGTGCACGAAACCCTCTGATCGCTTTCAATGTTTACCTGGATTCTGGTGATCTTCTTAAAGCCAGGTCCATCGCACAGGCCATTCGCGAATCTTCCGGTGGTTTACCTTCCGTAAAAGCATTGGGCATGATGGTGAATGGACTGGCACAAGTATCAATGAATCTGACAAATTTCCGCCGGACATCCATTTTTCAAGTTATTGAGGCAATCCGCATCCAGGCAACCAAATTAAACACCACAATTCATCACAGCGAATTGGTTGGCCTTATTCCTCAAGACGCGTTGGTGGATACAGCCATCACTTATCTTCAATTGGATGGCTTTGAAGAGGATCAGATTCTCGAACGACGATTATTTACCGCTGGCTCAGGGCAGAATACAGTCAATTTTTCAATCCTGGATGAATTTGCATCCAGTAGACCAACCCCAGGCGGCGGCTCTGCAGCTGCCTACACAGGAGCTATGGCAGCTGCTTTGGTCTCCATGGTTGCCCGGCTTACCATAGGAAAGAAGAAATATTCATCCGTTGAAGCTCAAATGCAAGAAATCTTGCTTCAATCTGAAAAAATTCGCTCCCAATTGAAAGATTACGTCCAGCAAGATGCACAAGCTTTCGAAAGAGTAATGGCTGCATTTAAACTTCCCAACGAATCATCAGAGTTGGAAACTGCTCGAATGCATGCAATCGAAGATGCCACTCGTTATGCTGCTCAGATACCCATGCAGGTCGCCCAATGGAGTGTGATGATTCTTGCACTCTCTGAAAGAACAGCTGTCCTGGGAAATATTAATGCAATAAGTGATGCGGGTTCTGCCGGGGCTCTGGCAATGGCTTCTATCAAATCCGCTAGTTATAACGTAAGAATAAATCTCGCCAACCTGACAAACGAAGTCACAATCGAAAGCATGCAAACGCAAATTGAACAGCTTGAGAAACGGGCTGCAAATATCGAAAGACAATTGCTGAAATCCATTAAAGAGCGTGGTGGTATTTAAAAAAAATTTTAGAACCAAAGGAGCAAGCTATGGGATTAAAACCCGATCATTGGATCCGAAAAATGGCGATTGAGAGGCAAATGATTGAACCGTTTATTGAAAACCAAAAGCGGGATGGAGTGATATCCTATGGTGTTTCGTCTTATGGGTATGACATTCGGGTTGCAGACCAATTTAAGATTTTTACCAATGTTTATTCAGCCATTGTCGATCCCAAAAATTTTGATCCCAAGTCAATGGTGGACTACAAAGGAGATGTTTGTATCATTCCGCCGAATTCTTTTGCACTGGCTCGCACAGTTGAATATTTCCATATCCCTCGCGGCGTATTAACTGTATGTTTGGGAAAGTCCACATATGCTCGTTGTGGAATTATAGTAAACGTCACTCCATTTGAACCTGAATGGGAAGGCTTTGTAACCCTAGAGATTTCAAACACGACACCCCTACCGGCCAAAATCTATGCCAATGAAGGAATCGCTCAAGTGCTTTTCTTTGAGGCAGATGAAGAGTGCGAAATATCATACGCTGATAAAAAAGGAAAGTATCAAAAACAAGAGACGATTGTTCTTCCAAAACTTTGATTGAGCATTCCACCATGTATTCTTACACATAATAATTAATCGATATCAACTTAATGGAGAATATAATGAATTTACCTGAGAGAGAATTCGGTTTCGAAACACGCCAGATTCACGCCGGACAGCAACCAGACCCAACCACCGGAGCCAGCGTTGTGCCTTTACACCAATCTGTTGGATTCCAGTTTCGAGATACCGATCATGCAGCTCGTTTGTTTGCCCTTGAAGAAACCGGAAATATCTATACCCGGATCATGAACCCCACCACTGCGGTTTTTGAACAGCGAATTGCCAATCTCGAAGGCGGATCTGGTGCCCTTGCCACCAGCTCAGGTCATGCAGCCCAGGTGGCAGCCATAATTACGCTTTGCCAGGCAGGCGACCATATTGTCTCATCCTCAAAATTATATGGCGGCACAGTCAGCCAATTCACCTACACCTTTCCAAGATTGGGGATTCAAGTCAGTATGGTTGACCCCTCCAAACCGGACAATTTTCGTAAAGCCATTAAACCGAATACGAAAATTATATATGGTGAAACTCTTGGGAACCCCGATCTAAGCGTTTTTCCTTTCGAACCAATTGCCAAAATTGCCCAGGAGTATTCAATTCCTTTGTTAATTGACAATACATTTGCCACCCCTTATCTGTGCAGGCCGTTTGAATGGGGGGCAAACATCATCACACACTCAACTACCAAATTCATATGTGGCCATGGCACATCCATCGGAGGTGTTGTGGTGGATGGTGGAAATTTCGATTGGACGAGCAACGAACGTTTTCCTCAATTCACAACTCCAGATCCGGGATATCATGGTGTAGTTTATGCGGATCTTGGAAAGACTGCCTTTATCACCAAAACCCGCGCACAACAACTGCGGGACCTGGGTGCCTGTCAATCCCCCTTTAATTCATGGTTAATGTTACAAGGTTTGGAAACATTGAGTTTAAGAATGGATCGGCATGTTAAGAACGCTTTGATTGTTGCTGAGTTCTTACAGAAGAATCCCAAGGTACGCTGGGTGAAATATCCAGGGTTGGAAAATCATCCGGACTATGAAACAGGCAAAAAATATTTATCCAAAGGATGTGGTGGAATCCTTGGTTTTGGAATCCAGGGAGGCCGTAGCGCTGGGGCTCGTTTTATTAACCAGCTCAAGCTGATCAGTCATCTGGCAAATGTTGGTGACACGCGCAGTCTGGCAATTCATCCTGCCAGCACAACCCACAGCCAATTGAACGAAGAAGAACAAATACGGGCAGGGGTAAGTCCGGATTTTATCAGGTTGAGTATTGGCCTTGAAGACATAGATGATATTATTTGGGATCTCGATCAGGCCATCAATCTGGCTGTGGAAATCAGTTGATATATATAATTGGAAATTTAAATCATAAAAAGATGCAGCCTCTAAATTGGGACAGCCTCTTTAATTGTTACCAAAATTAATTGACGACAAGTTCGTTTGTCTTTACATCCTCAATCGCTTTTTTTACATTTACAAAAGGCAGCAAAATCAAACCCATTACAAAGAAAAATATCGGCGATAAAATTGCTGGGCGCAAGCTTCCAAATAACTGGTTGACGACACCAAACAGCATGGGTCCGATCCAGGAAGTGCCTCGCTCACTAATCTCATAGAACGAGAAGTACTCGGCCTCTTTTCCACTGGGTACCATCTGGGCGAACAAACTTCGGCTGATAGCCTGACTTCCACCCATAACCAACGCGATAAAGAATCCCATCACCCAAAATTGCATGATCCGGGAATCCCCCTTCAAACCAAAATAGGCAAAAATTGTAACACCAGCCCAAATTACCAGGCTAATAATGATGGACATTTTCGCGCCCACCCATTTTGCCAGCTTCCCCCAGAATAACGCTCCTCCAAAGGCGACAAACTGGATCATCAAAATGACCATGGTTAAAGTACTTTGATCAACCTCAATTCCTCCGCGTAGAACAGGTGCAGCTGCGAATGTGGCTGATACGGCAATCACTGTCTGGATGCCATCGTTATATAAGAAATAAGCTACCAGATATTTTATTGTTTCAGGGAAATTTTTCAATTCTTTTAGAGTTTTTCTCAATTGCTTGAAACCTACCCTGGCATACGTCTCATTTGCAGGTAAAGATCGCGCTGCCCGGCGTTCACGCAAACGTGACCATGTAAAAAACGAAAAGCCCAGCCACCACACACCCGCTGAAGCCAGATTAATCCGGATGGCAAGCCCGGTGGGAACACCTAGCTTTTCATGGGTGAGATAAAAAACTAAATTTAAGAGTAATAACAGTCCTCCGCCCAGATACCCCATTGCCCATCCGTAAGAAGAAACACGATCGCGTTGATCTTCGCTTGCAATGTCTGGTAAATAGGAATTATAGAAGACCATGGCAGCCCCAAAAGTGAGGTTGGCGAGCATAAAGAGCAATCCACCCAACCACCACAAGGGTTCAGTCACAAAGAATAATGCGATTGTCGAAACTGCTCCTATCACAGCAAATAAACGCATCATTTCTTTACGCATGTGTGAATAATCTGCAATTGCTCCTAATATCGGCAGGAATATTACTTGAAGGAATACGGATAGGGATACACAATAGGGTAAGAAAGAATCGGGGGCGATCGGAATCCCAAGAAAACGCGCCATTCCATCCGTCGAAGTCAGGGCTGCCGTTGCTGCCAATGATGCCAGGTATGGACCAAGGAATACCGTACCTACCGTGGTACTGAATGCTGAATTTGCCCAATCATACATCGCCCAGCCACGAATTTCTTTCTTGTCATTTACCATTGAATTCTTCGATAATTCTGCCATATCTCCTCCAATGAAAATTATTAGTAAGTATAACCCCCCTTGGATTTATTAGTTACATGAAGTAAATATTAGACTGCGACATAAACAAAATGGAAATTTTACGGCATTTCCCCGCACAATGTCTTGCCCTGGGGAATCCAAACGGAACGCATTGATTGGTTTGGAACTATCGCAAACCCTGCAGAATAAAGTTGAATATCTTGTTGCCAGGTGATCCTCGAATTAAACAAATGGGGTTTCTAAATCCACCCTAAAGTTTGATACAATAATAAAATCATATCAAATCGAGTAAAGTCATCGAAAAATGCAGAGTGCTGCCTAAATATCTGAACCATTTCCAAATCGAAAATTATTGGATCAAATATTCATATAAGAAGCAGTAAGATGCCTTTACCCGCATACCAACAACCACCTTACCGGTAAATCAAATGCATGAGCTTGCGGTTACCGAAAGTATCCTGAAGATTGCCCTGGAAAATGCTCAGAAAGTAGATGCAAAACAAATAACAAGCATCAATCTCCTGATTGGGCAAATGGCAAGCATTGTGGACGATTCCATCCAATTCTATTGGGATATTCTCAGTGAAGGTACAATAGCCTTGGGTGCCACGTTGAATATAAAACGCATTCCCACAGAAATGCACTGCTTTGATTGCGGTCATATTTTTTCTCCTGGACCAGATTCTTTTGACTGCCCAACTTGCAATAGTATTCGTGTCCAAATTATTCAGGGTGATGAGATGCGCGTGGAAAGTATAGATGTGGAGTAAATAATGCCAACTCGTATTCAAGTTGTTGAAAAAATCCTCACAGCCAACGATCAATTAGCCGAAAATATTCGAAAACAATTAAATTCAGCTGGTGTCTTTGCCATAAACATAATGGCATCCCCTGGTGCTGGAAAAACTACTTTCATAATAAAGACGTTGGAGGCTTTGCACGGTCGTTTGCGCATGGGAGTTATAGAAGGCGACCTGGCCACATCCATAGACGCAGACAAAGCCTCAGCAGCTGGTTTGCCCGCTGTTCAGATAAACACTGGTGGTGAATGCCACCTCGATGCTGTCATGGTGGCGGGCGCGTTACCTTCTCTTCCACTAAACAACCTGGATCTTGTTATTATCGAAAATGTCGGCAATCTTGTATGTCCAATAAATTTCCAAATCGGCAGTCATATGAATGTGCTGGTTGCTTCAATTCCCGAGGGCGATGATAAACCCTACAAATATCCGGGAGCCTACCGGGGTGTAAATGCTTTGGTGATCAGTAAAACCGACCTGTTGCCGTATGTACCATTCAATATGGATTACTTCCGTAAAGGTGTGGAAATTCTCAACCCCGGATTGATTACATTTCCGTTATCAGCTAAAACAGGTACGGGAATGGATGCCTGGGCTGATTGGCTGGTAAGTAAAGTAAAAAGCTGGAAAACAAATTTATAATTTGCTTATCTAACAAACTTTGAGGTGTATCATGTGTCTTGGAATTCCAGGAAAAGTAATTGAACTATTCGAAGTTAATGGTATGAAAATGGCTAAGATTGATTTTAGCGGTGTTGTTAAAGAGGCATGTATGGAATATCTGCCAGAGATTAAAGTTGGCGATTATACGCTCATTCACGTTGGGTTTGGCCTATCCATTTTAGACGAAAAAGAGGCACTCGAAACCATGCAGTTGTTGAACCAGATCGCAGCTATGGAATAAGGTTGATACCTTGAAATACATTGAAGAATACCGCGATGCTTACCTCACACAAAAACTATTAAAAGATTTAAGAAGCATTCTAACTCGCGATTGGATTCTAATGGAAGTCTGTGGCGGGCAGACTCATTCGATCATCAAATCCGGCCTCGATCAACTTCTTCCTAAAGAAATCAACCTGGTGCATGGACCAGGTTGTCCGGTATGCGTGACTCCGCTTGAGTTAATTGACAAAGCAATTGCATTGGCGTCCCGTCGCGATGTGATCTTCACATCCTTTGGGGATATGTTACGGGTACCTGGTTCAAGCAGCGATCTCTTCGCTGTAAAAGCGGCTGGTGGCGATGTGCGCATCCTTTATTCCCCGCTGGATTCCCTCAAAATTGCCCGTGAAAATCCAGATAAAACTGTTGTATTCTTTGGGATAGGATTTGAAACCACAGCTCCCCCCAACGCCATGGCTGTTGTTCAAGCCCAGGTTCAGGGAATAAACAACTTCGCCATGCTGGTTTCACATGTGACAGTGCCGGCTGCCATTATTGCACTCATGGAGTCTCCTGACGTTAAGGTGGATGGGTTTCTTGCTGCTGGTCATGTTTGTACGGTTATGGGCTACTGGGAATATGAACCTCTTGCCCAAAAATATAAAATTCCCATCGTCGTCACCGGGTTCGAACCAGTGGATATTGTCCACGGCATTCTGAAATGCGTTCGACAGTTGGAAGGTGACAGGTATTATGTTGAGAATGCATATGCCCGTTCTGTGATTCGGGAAGGGAATCGCCCTGCCCAGGCAGTGATCCAACGGGTTTTTGAGTTATGTGACCGCCCATGGCGCGGCATAGGTGTAATTCCTCAATCTGGTTATCGCTTGCGCCCGGAATTCGCAGAATTTGATGCTGAGTTGCGATTTCCCGAAATACAGTCGATCGAAACAAAAGAATCCGATTTATGTATTAGTGGCCTGGTTCTGCAGGGCAGAAAGAAACCGCATGAATGCATGGCCTTTGGAAAGGAATGTACCCCTCAGACGCCTCTTGGAGCCACCATGGTTTCAACCGAGGGTGCATGTGCAGCATATTACAGGTATGGACGGTACGCGGATGCAAACCGGAGAATAGATGGAGACAAATGGCTGAAAAACCCAATCTAATTGGATGGACTTGTCCGAGACCTCTTCAGAATTATCCCACCATCGTGCTTGGTCACGGTTCTGGCGGAAAAATGATGGCCGATTTGATCCAGCACCTTTTTTCTCCTGCCTTTGAAAACGATTTACTTGGACAAATGAACGACTCTACTACGCTTGATTTGACAGAAACATTTCAATCAATCCCATCAAACCGCCTGGCTTTTACAACAGATTCTTTTGTAGTAAGTCCTTTGTTCTTCCCAGGAGGAAACATTGGTGAGCTGGCCATTTTTGGCACTATCAACGACCTCGCCATGAGCGGGGCAAAACCACTCTTTCTTTCAGCTGGTTTTATTTTGGAAGAAGGTTTACCCATGGAGATGCTTGGGAAAATCGTTAATTCCATGGCTGTCGCCTGCAAATTTGGTGGAGTAAAGATTGCTGCCGGCGATACCAAAGTGGTCAACCGGGGACATGGGGATGGCTTGTATATAAACACATCAGGAATTGGGGTCATCCCGGATGGTATCAATATCTCTGCAAAATATGCCCGACCAGGTGATGTTGTCCTGATCAATGGCAGTGTTGGCGACCATGGTATGGCAATCATGTCTGTGCGCTCCGGACTGGAATTTGAGACAGCTATTAAGAGTGATACAGCCCCTCTCAATGGTTTGGTGGATTCAATGCTTGAGGTCACACACGAGATCCATTGCTTACGGGATGCCACCCGCGGTGGATTGGCTGCGGTTCTTAATGAATTGGCAACCGCATCCAATGTTGGCATTGAATTCGATGAAAAAGCCGTCCCGATCCTGCCAGAGGTTAATGCTGCCTGTGAAATGTTGGGGCTTGACCCATTCTATATCGCCAATGAAGGAAAATTTGTTGTTGTGATGCCAGAAGCAAAAGCTGAAGAAGTTTTATTTGTTATGCGCAAGCATCCGTACGGGAAAGACGCAGCCATCATCGGAAAGGTTGTTGAAAATCATCCCGGTTTGGTAACAGCCCGCACCTCCATCGGAGGCATGCGCGTGGTGGATTTACCTGCCGGCGAGCTTTTGCCAAGGATTTGTTGAATTCACAATACAACTTTGGCTAATGCAGTTAACCCATCCAGGTCATCAAGGTCCAACCACTGAAGCATGATACGTTGTAATCCTGCCTTTTCAAGCTCCAAAAGTTGATCCTTTATTTCATCACCCAAACCAACAATTATTCCTTTTCTGCGAAGTTCCTGAGCAGATTGATTTGTAATAGCCAATTTCGCGACCAACTCCTCTTGGGTGCGTCCAAAAAGCAAGCCTGTCATCATGGACCTCTTCATCGATCCAGGTTCCCGGCCCACCACCTGGAGTATGTTATCCATTTCCGAGTTTAACTCCAAATATTTTTTCGCATCAAGGAACATGGCATTCCATTCATCTGCATATTGTGCTGCCAACGGGAGGGAACGCTTTTTCCCAATTCCCCCGATTAATATTGGAGGACCTTCTTTGCGCTGAGGCCTCGGAAGCATGACTGATCCATATGCCTGATAATAAACCCCATTAAAATCAAATGGCTCATCTCTCACAAATAACATCTTGATAATCTTTAAACCCTCTTCCAAACGATCAAAGCGCGCTTTTGCTCCCATCAGATCAAACCCGTACATTTGATGCTCACGTTCTTGCCAACCAGCACCCAATCCAAGGGTCAACCTTCCGCCCGACAGATCATCCACTGCTGATGCCATGCGCGCAGTCATCACTGGATGTCGGAAGGAGAGGGGTGTCACCAGGGGTCCAAATTGAATTCGATGGGTATGACTTGCCAGCCAGGTCAACGAAACCCATAATTCAAGTGAATCTTTGTCCGGGGGAGACATATTTGTAAAATGGTCTGAACGAAAAAGACCAAAAAATCCCAGGTCTTCCACAGCAGCAGCAATGTTCATCCAGCGTTGCCATGTCAAACCATTTTGACCTTCTACCATAATGGCGATTTCCATTTTTCCTCTTGATTTTCTTAATATTGGGGAGGTCAATCGCCTAAACATGGCAAATAATAATAGTTCTTTTGTTGTTCGTATCGATCGAAATCCCCGGCAAGGAACCCCGCCTGTCTAAGCATTTCCAATACTTTAATAATAATTTCCGGGTTCCAGCGGAAAAGTTTTTGAACTTCCCTTTTATCGGATGCACCCATCGATAAAAAATAATATTCCATCAATTTTCTGCGCGCTTCCCACTCCCCAATTAAACGCGCCTTATCCGGCAAGTAAGGATAATGGCGCGATGTCAAATCGTAAATAAATGCGTATTTCCATGTCCCTGCTTCCGCCACGCCGACCGGTAAAATCCTGAATTCAGCCTGCAATTTTTCAAGCGCCCGGTTAAAACCGCTTTCACTGGCCTTTCCGGCCAGGCGGGCAGCCTGCCGCAACTCAATTGTGTGCATGGGACCATTGTTGAGAATCACTTCATAAATTAATTTTTCTGCAAAGGTCAGATGTCCTTCCTGGTAAGCTATCAGGTAATCTTCATCAGGTGAACCAAAATTTTCGGATAATGCATAAAATAGAGGGAGCACATCCAGAGAGATAAATGTTGCTTTATAACGCAGGACCTTGGCATAATACCATATATGTTTTCCAAGGGCGGAGTCTTTCCAACTCCAGGTCACATGACCGGGGTCATCATGCACACTCGGAACCGGTCGATCGCCTGCAACTGCAGTCCACAAGCTTGGAAATGGTGCGCCTTTAACCGGCCAGAAAAATATAAATCCTCTTTGATTCACATAATCCAATGCCTGCTCTGGATTTCTTATTCGAGCTTCATCATTCAGGCGAAATGTCTCCGCTCGGTAATTGTTAACCGACTTCATCTCAAGAGTTGACAATTTTTTCCTTGAATTCGCCCATTTTTATACTGGGTTTTAATAGCTTGTTCCAATACAAAATAACCCTGATTCAATAAATCATCCAAATTTCTGTATGGTTTTTTTGAATATTCTGTATCAAATTCTTCAAGACACCGAAGCAAAGACCCGCGGATACCGCTGGCTCGATGTGCCCAAACCGAATCAACAGACAGACGCTCCAGCCTTGCGCTTAGAAGTTTGGCTTGCATTATCCTTCCATCACAGCCCATTTTACTTTACCAGCGAAATACAAGTGCCAACACTGTAACAACAGACGCGATCAATATCATCATCGAAAAGATGGTGGAAAAATATTTTTGAAAAGCATTGTTTGCATGCTCTCCCATTATTTTTTTACTGTTGGTTAGTCTAATTAAATAATAAAATACCAAAGGTAGTACCATTGCATTAAGGCTTTGTGTCGCAATTGCCATCTGGAATAAGGTTATTCCTGGGATTGTGATCAATAATGCTGCCAGCAGAAGTTGCGCCATGAATAGAATATAAAATGTCTTACTCTGACTGTAGTCAGTATCCAGGCTTCCAGAAAGACCAAAAAATTCTGAAAAAGCATAAGCAGTGGATAACGGAACGATAATCAAACCCATAAATGCAGCCGCAAGGATGCCATACGCAAATAAGGTTCCCGCTAATTGCCCCGCAAATGGTTGGATTGCCAAGGCTGCCTGCTCTCCCGACTCTAATTTGATTCCGTTAACAAAAAGAGTGGAAGCGGTAGCTGTGATCATAAAAAATGAAAAAAAGTCGGTTAAGAACGCACCCCAATAAGTTTCCAATTGTGACAATTTTATGGTATCCGCCTCCATCTTCTTATCGAAGGCAAAACTACTGATAAAGAATTGACCCCATGGTGTTATGGTGGTTCCTAACACACCCATCCCAATTATTAAATAATTTCGGATATATGCATGGGTCCATTCCACACCATGCGGATAAAAAAGATTGCTCACGGCCAATCCCCAGTCAGGGTGGGCTTTAACTGCTGATATTATATAAACGATATAAAACAGGGAGACCAGCAACATAATGTTCTGGGTCAGTTTATAGTTGCCTCTGGTAATAAATAAAAAAGCCAATAGCAATATGCCAACCACAAACATCACCGGTGGTATTTTTAACATACTGCTTGTTGTTTTAATAGCCGACAGCTCTACTGTAATGGTTCCCAGGTTAGCGATCAGGAGACCCAAAAATATAAAAACGGATACCTTTACGCCAAACTTTTCACGGATGAGATCAGCCAGACCTCGCCGGGTTACCAAGGTCAAGCGCATGCCCATTTCTTGAGTCACACCCAGTAAGATTGTTATAAACATAAGAGAAAACAGGATGGGGTATCCAAGGGTTGCACCAGCTATGGAGTAGGTTGCAACGCCGCCCGCGTCATTATCAGCCATGGCTGTAATTGTTGCTGGCCCAAATACAGACAGAAGCAATACAATACGACGCAACCGGGGATGATTAAGCCATTTCTCCCGATATATTTTCAAAAACTTGCTCATTTGAGAGTTCCAAAGAACCGCGGTAAGCGCTTCTTCCAGGCAGTCGGGATGATTTTATCCAAGGCATCATCCGCAGTGACAATCCCGTGCAAGCAATCTTGATCATCGACTACAGGAACAGCCAACAAGTTATATTTCGAGACAACTTGGGCAACTTCATCTTGATCATCTTTCAAATTTACACTGACGACTCTTTTATGCATGAATTCAGTTACATTTACATTTGGCTGAGCCATGATGAGATCGCTTAGTGAAAATACACCGATCAAGTGATTTTCTTCATCTGTGACATAGACATAATAGATCAACTCAGCCTCTTCGCCTATTTCACGCAAAGTACATATGACCTGTTCAGCTGTCAAACCTGGATGAATAGATACATAGTCCGTTGTCATCAGGCCACCTGCCGATTCCTCGTGAAAAAGCAGGAGCTTGCGCACATCCTTCGCATCTTCATCTTCCATCAACCCAAGCAGGTTTTCGCTTCGCTGTGCCGGTAATTCTGCCAGGAGATCTGCTGCTTCGTCCGGAGACATCTCTTCCAGCAAGTCTGCTACTTTTTCATCGGACATGCTCTTTACAAGACTGGCCTGGTAATCAGGTTCAATTTCTTCAAGCGTATCTGCCAACTGCTTTAGATCCAGATTATCAAGAAATTGATCGGTATCCGTCTGGCTTAACTCACTTATGATTTCCGCCAGGTCGGATGGGTGTAATTCCGCCAATTTATCTTTAGGAACTTTGAGGCGCATGGATTTATCATGCCGCAGGAGTTCAACAAAATCCCATGAGATAAATCCTCGGTTTAAGTCACGCTTGAACAGAGGCAAAATAAATCGGGAAAGTTTTGACAATCCAATTCGCCTCAAGATGCCCGATGTGCCTACATCGACATTACTGACAACAATGTGTGCATTTACTCTGACCAATTCGATATCGTTAACTCGCACAACTCGCGCACCATCTATGTCGATGATTTGCTTGTCCAGAACATCTTCGCCAAGCAGAATATCATCTTCATTGGTTGTATAGTCATGAATTTTTCCTTTTTTTTGTCTAAGCGAAATGGCAGCAGCCAGTAGAACAACCACTTCAATAAAAGGAATTATTATTTGTTCTTCCTTAAATTTAACCACGATCGCATCTATTACGGGATGCTTAAAATCTTTATGAGTGCGGGCAATAAGATCTTTTAAAACCCCAATTTGTGTCCCGTCTATGTCGGTAACCGGTTTTCCGATAAGTTCACTAATAAAGGCCATACTCACCTCCAGGGTATATAAAAAAAACACCTTCGTATTTTCCCGAAGGTGACGTATGTCAGTGACCTGATAAACTCATGCATTTTACTTATGCAAATAAATTATGCATTAGTGTGCGTTCGCGCTTAATCGCATTATCTGCCGATAACTGAGCTGGTCGACCCTCAAGAATATTGGATAAATGGTACTCATCAACCTGTTTTGGACTATCACTTGCGTCCACGCGATCACCTCCTTTCGACTGCATTTTTATAACCTACTCATTTCAATTATAAATTTCTTTTATAAAAATCATTCAGCCACATTGACCAAGGAGACTACTACCGGCTATGCATCGAAAATTATATTGCATACCATCAACCTCACTGGTATAGTTTTGGCAATGTCCACCGTAGGGAGCTTCCCAGCCGCATTGAGCAAGACCTTGATTCGGTCCCACCTTTTATACTACCTTGGCGTCTCTCGACGGTTCGGACCAGAGGCTTTTGCTCAAGCAAACGCCTCGCCTAACGAGGGTCTATTATTGCGCGTAATATACACCAGCCCTGAGTATTCGTCAATGTTTTTCTTTTGCTTTGTAATTTTCCTATCAAATCCAAATATATTTAGAACTATAATTTATAACAAAAAATATCCCAGCCAGTTCCAGTTAGGATATTTTTT
This sequence comes from Chloroflexi bacterium GWB2_49_20, assembly GCA_001796335.1. Lineage (GTDB taxonomy): Bacteria > Chloroflexota > Anaerolineae > Anaerolineales > Villigracilaceae > UBA12087. The sequence continues at coordinate 26,551 of MGMF01000023.1, forward strand.
GTTCATTTCTGTTGTAAAAATAAGCTGCCGATCTTATTTGATCAACTGTTAGATAGTCGGGGCGGGCGGATTCGAACCGCCGACCTCACGGTCCCGAACCGTGCGCTCTACCGGGCTGAGCCACGCCCCGATGTGCGCAGGATTTTATCATATTAATAGAAGACCAACAAGCTGCATTCATTTATTAATATATTTGGAAAAATTTTGCTATCAATTTTTCCAAATATATGATCTTCTCTGAAGAAAATATTTCCTCTTTTCCGATATGTCTATACGCAAGAGTCTTTATTGATCAATTTTTCCTGCAAAGTGTTAGCTTTTTCTAATTTACTTACCCAGCCCAAGCCAATTCGTCCACGCTCAGGTTCAATTTTTTGAATAGTTACTTCGATTATAGCGCCTACTCTTAAAACTGCTCCTGTCGGTATTTGCGATCGATGCAGTAGTCCATCCTGCTTTACTCCAATATCTACAAACGCCCCAAAATCCACTACATTACGAACAGTACCTTTTAAAATCATTCCGCTCGATAGATCCTCAACAGAGAGAACATCAATCCGCAGGATGGGAGTAGGTGTATCCGTACGCGGGTCACGCCCTGGGCGAACAAGCTGTTCCAAAATATCATTCAATGTTGGTAAACCACAATTTAACTCATTCGCCAAGTCTTTGTGTGTTTTGTTCGCGAGTATTTTATCCAGGGCATTTTTGCGCTCAGCTGGCGTGGATTTTGATGTTAAGCCTGCCATATTTAAGATATTTTCAGCAATATTATAACTTTCCGGATGAATAGCGCTCGCATCCAAAGGATTTTTTCCCTCTCGTACCCGCAAAAAACCAGCCGCCTGTTCAAACGCTTTTGGCCCCAAGCCAGGTACTTTGCGTAATTCAATCCGGGTAAGAAAGGTACCAGCGCTATCTCTATAGGCAACAATTTTATTAGCCAACTTGGGACCCACACCCGAGACAAAGGTCAGAAGAGCCGGACTGGCAGTATTCAAATCCACACCTACTGAATTAACCACACTCTCAACAACACCATTCAGTGCAGATATTAATTGCATTTGATCGACATCGTGCTGGTAAAGACCTATACCGATCGATTTTGGATCGATTTTCACGAGTTCAGCCATCGGGTCTTGAGCACGCCGGGCAATAGATACTGCACCACGCAAACTCACATCCAGATCTGGCATTTCCCCCCTGGCCAATGGGCTGGCTGAATACACACTCGCTCCCGCCTCACTCACAATCAGATACTTAACCATTTCGGTGTTTCGGGTTAATTCAGCAACCAGTTTTTCTGTTTCTCTCGAAGCTGTCCCATTCCCAATTGTGATCAAATTTACATTATGCCGGTCGATTATTTCCTGCAAAGTTTTCAGAGATGCATCCCATTTGTTTTGAGGGGCGTGGGGATATATGGTGGCTGTATCCAGCAGTTTTCCGGTAGAATCTACAACGGCTAACTTACTACCTGTTCTAAAGCCAGGATCAATTCCCAACACAACTTTGCCCGCCAGGGGTGGTTGGCTTAACAATGCTTTTAAATTGGTTGAAAAAACCTGAATGGCATGACCATTGGCATGTTCAGATAATTCCCGACGAACATCCCGCTCAATGGCAGGCAGCAGGAGGCGACTGGCAGAATCCTCAATCGCCATGGCAAGTTGATCGACCATGGGGCTGAGTAGATTGGCAGGATATTCATCTTCGATAACGGTTCGCCAATCCCTCTCTGGAACAATCACTTTAACGTTTAAGACATTTTCTTTTTCTCCCCGATTGATAGCCAGGATTTGATGAGCTTGTAAACGATCAACCCGGTTCTCAAAACCATAATATGATTGAAATACCGCTTTTTCATCGCTCACAGACTCATTTTTTTCAACAAGGAGTGTGGCCCACTTCAAGGCTTTTTCCCGAACCAGTTGGCGCACAGCTGCACTTTCACTGATAATCTCGGCCACAATGTCGCGCGCACCGCTTAATGCTTCTTCAACCGTATTCACTTGATCGTTCAAATATCCTACTGCGATTGTTTCTGCAAGGCGATCCCCACGCGGCTGTTTAAGAATGACATCCGCTAATCCCTCCAACCCTTTCTCACGGGCAATCATCGCCCGAGTGCGTCTTTTTGGCTTGTAAGGTGTATACAAATCTTCCAGAATTGTCATACTTTCGGCAGCCATTATCTTAAGACGTAGCTCGACTGATAATTTTCCCTGCTCCTCGATCGAGGTGAGGATTGTTACTCTCCGCTCTTCCAAGGTGCGTAATTTTTCCAACCAGGTGCTTATTTGTCGAATCTGCTCTTCATCCAATTCTCCCGTGGCTTCCTTTCGATATCTGGCAATAAATGGGAGCGTATTCCCTTCATCAAATAGTTCAATGGTCGCGATAACTTGTTTAAGTTGCAGGTTTAATTTTGAAGCTATAGTTTCAGCAATTGACATTTTCCGTTTTCCATTCTTCAAATCATGAATAAACCATCGTATTTAAAACCCCTAAGAAGCAAGTAGATTTTACCATGGCCTGATTGACTTACCCGATTTTATATTGTAAACTTTCCTTATTACTTATCCCACACCCAAAGGAATCAGAATGAATAAAAAGCGAAATGCATATCCGGTGTTCGTGATTGTAATATTCTTCCTTTTTATATTCCTTCACCAGACAGATAAATTGCTGATTGGCTCACTACAAATTCCCATAAGCAAAACTTTTAATTTAAATGATTTGCAATGGGGGTTGGTTAATTCTGGAGCATTGATCATCGGAACGATCCTTTACCCAATATGGGGATACTTGTATGATCGCTTTGCACGGGCCAAATTACTGGCACTTGCCTCCTTTATCTGGGGTGCAACCACATGGTTTAGCTCCATTGTTAGAACTTACCCCCAATTCCTCGGAACGCGCGCCACAACCGGTATCGATGATTCATCTTATCCCGGTCTTTATAGCCTGGTGGCAGATTATTTCCCCCCAAAAGTGCGCGGAAAAGTTTATGGAATTCTGCAGGTACCTCAACCACTGGGTTATCTGGCAGGTATGATATTGGCCTTAATGATCGCTCCAATGTTGGATGGAAAAATATTTAACCTGGAAGGTTGGCGCACAATTTTTTTGATGACTGGCTTTTTGGGAATAATAATGGCAATTGTTATTTATTTTGGAGTTAAAGATATGCCACGGGGAAAATCAGAGCCGGAATTTGAAGGCATGCAAGAAGTCGGCCAATTCAAGTTCTCGATGCGTGAAGCCAAATTGATTTTTAAGAAAAAGACGATGTGGTTTATTTTCTTGCAAGGTTTTGCAGGTGTCTTCCCATGGAATGTGATCACATACTTTTTCGTGGGTTATTTATTGACCGAACGAGGTTACGATAATAACTCGGTTTTATTTGTAATGGGACCTGTCATACTTATCCTGTCTCTGGGATACTTTGTCGGTGGGTCTTTGGGTGATTGGCTATTTAGACGAACCAAAAAAGGTCGCATCATCATATCTTCTCTTGGTGTGATATTGGGTGCATTGTTTTTGTTCCTGGCATTGTTGACGCCTGTGGATCAAAAAACCACATTCTTTGTCTGGATGTCGCTGACCGCGCTCTTTATGCCTTTTTCCTCACCGAATGTTCTCTCAACTATCTTTGATATAACTCCTCCGGAGGTCCGTTCAACTGCCCAGGCTGTGGAATATTTTATTGAGAATAGCGGGGCTGCCCTGGCTCCAATAATTGCCGGCTCAATTGCACTAGCCACGACTAAACAAACGGCCATACTTACTATTTGCGTTTCCGCCTGGGTTTTATGTTTCTTCCTTTACCTCGGTGCGTTATTCTTTATTGATGGTGATATAAAAATATTGCGCACGCAAATGGCAGATCGTGCAGCCAGCCAGAAAAATAATCCCCAGACTGGCATTTAATCTTGAATGCGTTGGCTCAAACCAACGCATATTTTCAAATGGATATTATTCGAGTCGATCTTGCGGATAAAAAATTGGTGCACAGATTTTTGCACCTGCCCTTCCGCATTTATAAGAACACTCCTCAATGGGTTCCTCCAATGTTAATGGATGAGCGAGCCCGGTTTATAATTCGAAAATATCCATTTTACAAACACTCTCAAGCCGCGTTTTTCCTTGCCATTCAAGGTGACCAGTCCATCGGCCGTATTGCTGTTTTGGACAATCGCCTATTCAATGAATACAATCATGAAGCAACCGCATTCTTCTATTTATTTGAATGTGAAAATCAACCTGCGGTTGCTTCAAAACTATTCCAGGCTGCGTTCGTTTGGGCAAAATCACGAGGTTTAAACAAGATCCTTGGCCCCAAAGGGTTTACCGCCCTGGATGGATTCGGATTGCTGGTTAAAGGTTTCGAATTCCGACCAGCATTGGGAATTCCTTATAACCCCCCATATTATGTCGACCTTTTGGAAGGCTTGGGATTTGAGATAGCCAGCGAATCTGTCTCCGGTTATATGGATGCTACAATGAAATTCCCACAACGCATCCATGAATTATCCCTACGCATACAGCAAAGGCGCGGCCTGACCATCGCTCGATTTAAGAAACGTACTGACTTAAAAGCATTGATACCTCAATTAAAAAGTCTATATAATGGCGCATTACAAGGGACATCAGGCGGCACACCTCTTACGGATGCGGATGTTAAAGCTCTGACAGCTCAAATCGTGTGGTTTGCAGATCCCTCATTGATAAAAATCGTTCTAAAAACAAATAAGCAAGACCCGGATAATAAGCAAATGGTTGGATTCCTCCTGGCTTATCCAGATATCTCGAGTGCTCTGCAAAGGAATGGTGGTCGGATTTTCCCTTTTGGATGGATTTCAATCTTGTGCGAGCTGAAAAAGACCGATTGGATCAACATCAACGGTGCGGGTTTGATTGAGGAATATCGGGGTCTAGGAGGTACTGCCTTGCTTTTTAGCGAAATGCAGAAATCGGTTTTCGAATCCGGGCAATTTCATCATGCAGATATCGTCCAAATAGGAGTAGAAAACCAAAAAATGCAGCGTGAAATGGAAAATTTTGGCATCAGCTTCAACAAATTACACCGCGTTTATCAACTCAACCTGGTTTAATTCCTTTATTACAATAGGAAGTATTGAGGTCTTATAATAAGAATCATTACAGATAAAACTGCTGGTTTACCAGCTGAATTAACAACCCGATTAGGTATTCCTGTTCTACTTCAAATTATCATTTTTGGCGAAAAGTCATTTCGGGATGATACAGAATTGGATACAAGCACTTTCCTTGAAATGCTTCAATATTCTCCTCAATTGCCAAAAACATCTGCCCCACCCCCTCCACTTTATTATCCAATAATTGAGAAAGCCTTTCAAACTGGCGACACTCTGATCTGCATACATCCATCATCTAAAACAAGTGGCACCATGCGGTCAGCCCAGGTTGCCTCCCAGGATTTCCCTGCTGCGGATATTCGCATTGTGGATACCCAGACGGTTGCCTGCAACCTGGGGACTTTGGTATTGCTGGCCAACCAATAGGTTGAAGAAAATATGGATATAAAAGATCTATTAACTCGCATGGATGATTTGATCACCCGGCAGCGAATTTATTTTCTGGTCGACATCCTAGGATACCTGCACAAAAGTGGGCGGATCGGTGGAGCTAAAGCTCTGATTGGTGAAATGCTGCAAGTCAAACCAATCCTCGCTATTAAATAATGGACAAGTTGAACCTTATGAACAGCAGCGCACAAAACGCCGCGCATTAGCCAGATTGGTTGAAATTACCCGGAATCAATGTTCACCAGATCCAAAACCCATCTTTGCGTAATGCATACCGATTCCCCGCAATAGGCACAATCCCGGCTTATGAATTGAAGGGATTATTAAACTATAAGGATATTCCGATCTATGAAATTCCTCCCGCCATCGTTGTTCTTGCACGGCCTAAAGTATTAGGTCTTGGTTTCTTTGCCTAACCTTCGCCTTGAATTCGCTCCATAAGAAATAAGGTATAATCCGAAAACCATTATGGTTGGTCTTAACCGTAATGAGAACCATCCGAATGGGAAAGCCAGCGCATGGACTTTGGTTTTTACCACCAGAGTTGACGAGGATGAGGGTTCCCTGCCTCACAGCAGGGTTAATCCTGATAAAGATCAGGAGAAAATCGGAAGATCAGCGGAAGCCCTCTGGGATTGCCAGACCCAACACCTTTCCCTCCAAATTATATAATCCGCAAACAATCCTATAAGGGCAACCTTGCAGGCAAAAATGTGGTAATGGCAAGTACACTGGAGGGCTCCCTATGTGTGGTATTGTTGGCTATATTGGGCCGCGTGATGCTGTGCCCATTATCCTTAATGGATTAAAGCGGCTTGAATACCGCGGCTATGATTCCGCAGGTATTGCCATCATCAAAGGTGGTGAGATCAAGATCCGCCGCGATGCAGGCAAATTAAACCGTCTGGCAGAATTGGTACATAATTCTCCAATTAGCGGAACACCAGGGATCGGGCACACTCGCTGGGCTACGCATGGAGTTCCGAGTGCACGCAACGCACACCCCCATCTTGGAAATTCTGGTAAAGTGGTTGTTGTCCACAATGGAATAGTTGAAAATTTTCTAGAATTACGCGACGAATTAATGAGTGAAGGTACAGATTTTAAATCTGATACGGACACGGAAACCATAGTTCAACTGGTGGAACACCACCAGGCTACCGGCCTTCTTTTGGCTGATGCTGCCAGAAATACATTCAAACAGATCCAGGGAGCGCATGGCATCGTCTTACTCTCCGCGGATGAGCCTGACCGTATCGTTTGTGCCCGAATAGGAAATGCCGGTGGGGTTGTAATTGGTCTGGGTGAGGGTGAGAATTTCATCGCTTCTGATATCCCGGCCATCCTGGATCACACTCGAAAAGTCATTTTTCTTGAATCTCACCAGATGGCTATTGTCACTAGCGATTCAGTTCGTGTGGAAACGCTGGATGGTACGCCGGTCAACCCTCAAGTCCACACAATCGCATGGAATTCAGTTTCTGCAGAAAAAGGTGAATATAGACACTTCATGCAGAAGGAAATTCATGAACAGGTACGTTCTCTGACAGACACACTTGCCGGGAGAGTGGATTTTAAAGCGGGAAAAATCCGTCTGCCTGAGCTAAATCTTACACCAGAGCTTGCCAGAAATATCAATAAGATTTACATTGTCGCCTGTGGTACTGCTGCTTATGCGGGTATGGTAGGGAAATACCTGGTTGAAAAAATAGCGCGAATTCCCTGTGAATTGGAAATTGGCTCCGAATTTCGATATCGCGATCCGATCATCGACTCACATACCGTGGTTCTCGCCATCAGCCAATCTGGAGAGACAGCCGATACCTTGGCCGCCATGGAAGAAGGTCGTCGAAAAGGAGCCACTTTATGGTCAATTGTTAATGCAATTGGCTCCCAGGCTATGCGCATTTCGGATGGTTTTATCGCCATGCAAACGGGTCCAGAGATCGGTGTAGCCTCCACCAAGGCATTCACAGCCCCTCTGATTGACCAATACATGCTTGCCATTTTATTGGCAGACTTACGAGGGGTCATTGATACTAAAACCCGCTTCCAGCTTGTTTCCGACCTGCGCCTGATACCAGACCTGGTGAGCAGGGTTCTGAACTCCGAACCCGAGGTCGAAAAAATCGCCTATGCTCTCAAGGATATTCGTGATTGCTTGTATCTTGGGCGGGGAATTAACATGCCCATTGCTTATGAAGGTGCGCTAAAACTCAAAGAAATATCCTACATTCACGCCGAAGGTTACCCTGCCGGTGAAATGAAGCATGGTCCCATTGCATTAATAGATGAGAACATGCCTGTCATCTGCCTGGCTCCCAAGGATCCGTGGCACGATAAAATGATCAGCCAGATACAACAAGCCAAAGCTCGCGGCGGTATCGTGATAGCCATTGCCACCGAAGGAGATGAACTCATTCCCCCGTTGGCTGACCATGTGCTTTGGATCCCCGAAACACCCTGGATGTTATCACCGGCAGTCATCGTAATTCCTCTCCAAATGCTGGCCTATCATATTGCAGCTTTGCGTGGACTGGATGTAGATCAACCCCGCAACCTTGCCAAGAGTGTTACTGTAGAATAGCCATATCACCTGCATGGTAAAATGAACAGGTCATAACGTACTCACAATTTAGAAGGTATAGAGGACCTGTATGCGTGAATTCATTGACGGAGCAGAGGTAGTTGCCCGGGCAGCAATTAGTGCTGGGTGCAATTTCTTTTCTGGCTATCCCATCACACCTGCGACAACCATATTATTACACATGCTGAAAGAGCTTCCAAAAGTCGGAGGAACAGCAATCCAGGCTGAGGACGAGATCTCAGCCATGGGATTCTGTATCGGTGCAGCGCTGAGCGGAGCGCGTGTTATGACTGCCACCAGCGGCCCCGGTATCAGCCTCTACAGCGAAAGCATCGGAGCAGCAATCATGTGTGAGGTCCCCATGGTATAAAAATATGTTTCTTCCAACAACTCGTAAAGAAATGGATGCAATAGGTTTGGATTCGCTTGATGTTATCCTTGTAACTGGCGATAGCTATATTGACAGTCCGTATATTGGGATCGCGGTCATCGGAAAATTGCTGGTTAAGCACGGTTACCGTGTTGGTATTATCGCCCAGCCAAATCCGGATGATCTCGAAGATATTGGGCGTCTTGGAGAGCCGGCACTATTTTGGGGCGTAACCGCCGGTTGTGTTGACTCCATGGTTGCAAACTATACTGCGTTGAAAAAGAAACGCCGCTCGGATGACTATACTCCGGGCGGGGTCAATGATCGCCGACCCGACCGGGCAAGTATCGTTTATTCCAATCTTATCCGCCGCTGGTCCAACCAGGATCATCCTCAAACTTCCGCCCAGCCGATTGTTCTTGGAGGCATAGAAGCCAGCTTACGACGCGTCGCTCATTATGATTTCTGGAGCGATCGGCTTCGACGTTCACTTCTATTCGATGCAAAAGCAGATTACCTTCTATACGGCATGGCAGAACAATCTATCCTGGATTTATCTACTTGCCTTAAAAATGGTGATGACTCTAAGAATGTGCGCGGGTTATGTTACATATCCTATGAAAAACCTGTGGGCTTTTTGGATCTGCCTTCTTTTGAAGAAGTTGTTCAAGATAAAGCTGCCTTCACCCACATGTTTCATTCCTTTTACCGGAATAATGATCCTCTCAATGCAAAAGGTCTTACACAAAAACACGCGGACCGTTACCTGATTCAGAATCCACCATCCCCATACCCAACCCAGACTGAACTTGATGAAGTTTACTCCCTTGATTATGAATATAAACAACATCCATTTTATGAAAAAAATGGGCCGGTTAAAGCACTGGAAACCATCCGCTTTTCCATTTCCACCCACCGCGGTTGTTACGGGGAATGCAATTTTTGTGCCATTGCAGTTCACGAAGGGCGTACTATTCGCTGGCGTAGCAAGGAATCAATTTTGGCAGAAGCCGAATTATTGACACAACAGGAAAGATTTAAGGGCTATATCCAGGATCTCGGTGGCCCTACAGCTAATATGTATGGATATGAATGCGCTAAAAAGCTCAAATCAGGTAGCTGCCAGAATCGCCGCTGTCTGTCACCAGTTGTCTGCCCTGTTTTAAAAGTTAACCATTTACCAAATATCAATCTGCTAAAACAAGTTCGAAAAATTAAAGGTATTAAGAAGGTATTTATTTCTTCTGGCATTCGTTATGATTTGCTTTTTTCCGATGGTGATTATTGCGATGATTATATGCATGAACTGGTAAATCATCATGTCTCAGGTCAACTGAAAGTTGCCCCGGAACATTCCCAGGCGAATGTCTTGGACAAAATGGGAAAACCAGGTAATAAAAATCTATTGCGCTTTAAAGAAAAGTTTGATGAATATTCAAAATCTGCGGGTAAGAATCAGTATCTTACATACTATATGATTGCAGCCCATCCCGGATGTGATGAAATTGATATGCAAAATTTGAAAGCTTTTTCCAGTAAGAAACTAAATATCAATCCTGAACAGGTTCAAATATTCACCCCAACTCCCTCCACCTATTCCACGCTGATGTATTATACAGAACAAGATCCATTTACTGGTGAGCCTATTTTTGTGGAAAAAAACCCGGAACGCAAGCAAAAACAAAAAAAAATTGTTGTTCATAAAAATGGATGAATTATTTGCTGTCGTCACTCCCGGACTCGAATCCGTTGCCTGGAATGAAATGCAGGAATTGGGATTAAATCCTCTCACCAAAGAGAGCGGTGGTGTTCTATTCCAGGGTGATCTAAAAACTATTTATTGGGCCAATCTTAATTTGAGGACAGTCAGTCGGATTTTAATTCGTCTCGGTCATTTTCACGCGTCAGCATTTTCCGAGTTGCGAAAAAAAGCCGGCCGATTGCCATGGGAAAATTTCATAAATCCTGGCCAGCCAATTTCACTACGAGCTACCTGCCATAAATCACGCCTTTATCATTCTGATGGTGTGATTGAAAGGGTTGTTGGAGCGATCAGCGACCGGCTGGGATCTTTTTCAAATCATCAAAAACCTAAGGATATTGAGGATGCCAATCTTCACCAGTTAATTGTTGTACGGTTGTCTAATGATGAATGCACAATCAGTATCGACACATCCGGCGATTTACTTCACCGAAGAGGTTACCGGCTGGCTACAGCCAAGGCCCCCCTAAGGGAAACGCTGGCAGCATCAATCATTCTTGCATCCGGATGGAATAAAAACCAACCACTGCTGGATCCGTTTTGCGGCTCTGGTACGATTCCAATCGAAGCTTCCCTGCTAGCACTGGGCCTTTCACCTGGACAGAAACGACAATTTGCCTTTATGTTGTGGCCTAATTATGATAAGTCGCTTTGGGATAATCTGCTGAACGTCATTCAATCCACACATCCACATGAATTGCCACTCATCCAAGCTTCCGACCGGGATGCAGGGGCAATTGAGATGGCTCGGGCAAACGCCAAGCGTGCAGGAGTATCAGATTTTATCGAATTTGAATGCCGCGCCATCTCTGCCATTTCACCCCCACCCGATCCTGGCTTTTTAATCACCAACCCTCCCTATGGTCTACGGGTTAATTCCAATAAAGATCTGCGTAATTTATACGCCCAATTTGGAAATGTTATGCGTTCACATTGTAAGAACTGGAATACTGCGATTCTTTGTTCTGATCCAAAATTATTGGCACAAATAGGCCTCAAACTGGATACAACGCTGAGATTTACCAATGGAGGTATATCCGTAATCTTGGGTAAAGGCATCGTGCCTTAATGACCAATAAAACTACAGTACAACGAGCCTCTCTCATCCCGTTCGAGTTTTGAGACTTGAGATATTTTAAAGCCGACCAACTCTTCAATCAAGAAATTGTCCATCCTGCATAATTCAGGATGATGGCCAATAATCTTCCGGTATGGACAATTTCCTAATTTTATGCGTGGACCTGAATGACTGGCCTCCCATTGAGCCTGGTAATGAAGCTTGTTCAGGTAACCCATACACACTGCCAACCGTTTATTGATGGTGATATTTCCACCTTCAACTACATTCCCGACAAGGTGTCTGGCTATTGCCTGCATATTCTGATTCAAATCTTCTGGCGATAAACATGAACCCCACACGCCTAAAATTCCTTCAATAAGATTTCCAAGACCATCTTCCTTGAATACTCTGCTGACGGCGTAAACTGTCTCTGGCCTTCCCCTTCCCATGCGTTTCCGCGAGTCAATTTCCTCAACCAATCCATCAGATCTGAGAACTGACAAATGATGCCGAATATTAGCTGGCGTCATATCCAGAAAAAGATTGAGTTCTGATACTGTTATCAACTGGTGTTTTCGGATAGCCTCAAACACTCTTTGCCGGGAAGTGATTTCCATAGTGTCAACTGTCATATTATAGTCATATTTTACAATTATACAAATATATTTTTGCATAATTCAGTTGACACCCATTGACCTATAAACTATAATCCGCCCAGTTTGTTTTCAATCCAGATGCTTTTTAGGAGATTTCAGGATGGATGTAAAAGACATCAATACCCCCGGCTACGAAATCCCAGAAGAAATCGAAGGACAAGTAGCAATTACCACACTCGATAAGATCTACAACTGGGGACGCAGTGCCTCGGTATGGCCCCTGATGTTTGCTCTTGCTTGTTGTGGTATCGAGTACATTTGCGCCCAGGCCAGCCGCTTTGACCTTTCACGCTTTGGGATGGAAGTTACACGCCCCAGCCCGCGGCAAAGTGATCTGATGCTCGTCTCTGGCACAGTTACCAAGAAGATGATGCCAACCATTGTGCGTTTATACAATCAGATGCCCGAACCTAAATACGTAATTGCGATGGGATCTTGCGCTTCTGGCGGAGGACCTTTCAAAGAAGGCTACAACGTCGTTTCAGGTATTGATCGATACATCCCCGTTGATGTTTACATCCCTGGCTGCCCACCCACTCCCCAGGCTCTGATCAATGGCTTGATCAAACTACAGGAAAAAATTAGCAAACAATCCATAAAAACGGTACGTTGGTATCAAAAAGGCGAAGATCAAGCTTCCATTCCGGTTCCTATTCTTGGCCCAGATCTTATCGATCCGCGTAAAATCCCACTTATTAAGAATCACGAGGCGTAGGAGAAACCATCATGACTACACCCGCACCTGTTGAAACACTTGATCTTTCTACCCTCTTGCCTGGTTTTGTCACCACTGATACCCGACCTGGTTATTCAGGTTGGGTAGTCGATAAGAATCACCTGGTTGAATTTGCATCAAAATTACGCGATGAATTTGGGTACGACTTACTCACATCTGTCACCGGCGTCGATTACCTTCCGGATGACAAGATGGAAGTCGTTTATCATGCTTTTAAAACAACTGGTGGTCCAGTACTGAACTATAAGGTTCAAGTTCCACGCCAGGATCCTATCGAAGTCCCTTCTCTTGTTTCCGTCTACCCCGGTGTTGAACTCCAGGAGCGCGAAATATGGGACTTGTTTGGCATCATCTTTACCGGGCACCCTGATCTGCGTCGAATTCTAATGTGGGAAGGTTTTGAAGGTCATCCACTGAGAAAAGATTGGAAAGAAGCCTACTTCGAAGAAGAAAGCAAACCTTTCAAGTCAAGGTGGCCTGATGGAAAAATTGTCCAGGCTGAAAATAACAATAAATTCAGTGACAATATTGCCTACCCGGCTGGTTTTGACCCTGAGAAATGGATCCCCGAAGGTGAGGATGCGCTATATGGGTCGCTGGCCAAATATGAATATACCAGCCAGGATGGGATCAAGAACGATCATATTGTTGTCAATCTGGGTCCACAACACCCTTCAACTCATGGCGTTTTTCGAGTCTCCGCCGTTTTGGATGGAGAGATCATTGCCAATCTCAAACCAGTCATGGGTTATTTGCACCGGAATCATGAGAAAATTGGCGAACGGAATACTTTCCTTCAAAACATGCCTTATACTGATCGCCTGGATTACCTATCTTCTTTAAGCAACAATTTTGGGTATGCCCTGACGGTCGAAAAATTGATGAATATCGAAGTTCCCGAGCGGGCAGAGTATATTCGCGTGATCATGGCAGAACTCACCCGTATAACCAATCACTGTATGGCCTTGGGAGCGCTTTTTAACGATCTGGGTACTTTTTTCACCCCATTAATCTATTTACTTGAAGAACGTGAACTGATCCTGGATATTTTTGAAGCTGTTACCGGTTCCCGTATGATGTGCAATTACTTCCGATTTGGTGGAGTTGCACGCGATTTTCCTGAAGGCATACTCGAAAAGATCAAAGGCCTGGTTTTTGAGAGGTTGCCCAAAAAGATCGACGAGATTGACAGATTCATGAGCGATAATGAGATCATTCGCTCACGCGGGATCGGTCAGGGTATTTTGACGGCTGAGGATGCAATCAGATTCTCAGCCACCGGACCTCTATTGCGCGCCTCTGGTGTACCATATGATGTCCGCAGAGCTGACCCCTACAGCATTTATGATCGCTTTGATTTTGACATCGTCGTTCGCCAAAATGGGGACATTTATGATCGCTACATGGTTCGACTTGAAGAAATGCGCCAGAGCGTTCGTATTATCCAACAAGCGATCAAGGGATTGCCTGTTGGTGAATTCCAAACTGGAAAACCTCAATACCAGGTTCGCGTTCCTGCAGGCGAATCTTACGGACGGGTTGAAAGCCCCAAAGGCGAACTTGCCTTTTATGTCATTTCAACCGGAAAACCCAGCCCTTGGCGTTATCACGTCCGGGCACCCTCATTCATCAATCTGACACCTTACGGTCACATGTGTGTTGGACAAAAAATTGCAGATATCGTGGCAATTCTCGGTTCTATTGATATTGTTCTTGGCGAAGTTGACCGGTAGGAGAAGAACATGTACGGAAAAGGAATTCTCAAAGGTTTAGGCGTCACCTTAAAACGATATATTGATACATATATTGATGATATTCGCTGGATGGGCAAACGTTATTACAAATCTGAGGGTATTGCCCACCGTTCAAGCAAAGATGCGCGTGGTATATTCACTATTCAGTATCCTGAAGAAAAAGTTCCTGTTCCAGAGGAGTTCCGCTTTATTCCATTCCTAGTTTATGATGATGGTGAAAACGGAGAACATATCCTTCGTTGTACAAGTTGTGGAATTTGCCCCAAAGTTTGTCCCCCTCAGTGTATCTGGATCACACGTACCACAAACCCGGCTACGGGTCGCCCAATACCAGATCCTGCTGAATTTTATATTGATGCAGATATTTGTATGAATTGTGGTTTATGTGCGGAATATTGTCCATTTGATGCCATAAAAATGGATCACGATTATGAATTAGCCTCTTTTGCCCGCAACATATTGAACCTGCAATCGCTCTCGAAATCAGCCTCCTATTATGAGGGTATCCGCCCCATCAATGCCACTAAAGAGAATAGGGCGCGTGATGCAAAACTTGCTGCCAGAGCTGCTGCCGGGGTAAAAGCTGAATAAAAGGAAAATTGAACATATGCTGATAAAAGGTTGCATTTATTTTAATTGCAACCTTACCCATTAACTATATGCATAAATGTAAAACTGAACTGCTCTTCCCAACTCACGTTTTGGCTTCGATAACAGATACACGTGGAGAGAGTTGGCAATTATTGGTAAAAGAAATCGCGTCTTTTAAACCCGATTCTCTGGAATTAATGGCTTTCACTTTATTGATGGTTCGGATTGGAAATTGCGTCTTTTGCAATTCCGACTCATACCGTGCAATGCATGGTTGTCAACAATGCGCCAGGCAAGCCCTGCAACGGTATCGGGGGTCAGATGATGATTTGATAAATTTGTACAACGCAGCTATATCTGAAGTGGAAGAATACCTGGAAAAGAAGAAAAACAATGAATAACTTAATGAGCAAGGAAATTGTTTTAGCCGCCCTGTCAAAAGTTCAAGAACCGGAACTTCATAAAGACCTTGTAACTTTAAATATGATCCAAAATTTGGAGATATTGGATGATTCTGTATCTTTCTCCATTGTTCTTACAACGCCCGCCTGTCCATTAAAAGGCTTGATCGAAAAACAAGCCCGCACAGCCGTTCAAGCAATTCCAGGGGTAAAGAATATCAATATTAAGATGGATTCCAATGTTCCCAGCGATGGACGCGAGCGAGGTCTTCTTAATGTACCCATACGCAATGTAATTGCAGTTGCATCTGGTAAAGGCGGTGTTGGGAAAAGTACAGTATCGGCAAATTTGGCGATCTCTCTCGCAAAAAGCGGTGCTAGTGTGGGACTAATGGATGCCGATATATATGGCCCAAATTTACCCACCATGATGGGTATTGACCATATGCCTGCTCCAAAAGATAACAAGTTGATACCAGCTGAATCTTTTGGCGTTAAAATTATGTCCATGGGCTTTCTGGTAAAGCCTGGGCAGCCATTAATTTGGCGTGGACCAATGCTTGTATCTGCTTTACGTCAATTTATTAGTGATGTCGAGTGGGGTGAGCTGGATTATCTTATCGTAGATCTACCTCCAGGCACCGGTGACGTGCCTCTCAGCCTGGCACAGGCTTTACCGTTAAGCGGTGTCGTTATTGTCACCATGCCACAAAGTGTATCCCTGGAAGATGCCAGTCGTGGTCTGGAAATGTTTAGAACCCTCGAAGTCCCCATTCTGGGTGTCGTTGAAAATATGCGTGGAGATGTCTTTGGCGCTGGCGGCGGGGAAAATATGGCGAAAATTGCACAGGTTCCTTTCCTTGGTGCAGTTCCCATGGAATCGGGTGTACGGGTTGGGGGTGACACAGGGAAACCAGTGGTAATATCAAATCCAAATTCGGATGCAGCGAAATCGCTTCAAGCAATTGCCGAACAAGTAGCTGCACAAATAAGCATCGCTGCCCACCATAACAAGAATACACCATTAATCAATATCATTTAATGTCTCCAGCAAAGGTATAATCAATTTTATGCAACCTATTATTGTTGGAGTTCGTTTCCAAGAAATTGGCAAAGTTTATCATTTTGATGCTTCCACCGTTGAAGGAATTCAGGTGGGTGATCGGGTAATTGTAGATACCGCCCGCGGACATCAGTTGGGTGAAGTTACTCAATTGGTTAAGAATCCCGAACATCCCCATGATGGGACCTGGAAGCAAGTTGAACGGCGTGCCACACCGCGCGATCTGGTTTTACGACAGACTTGGCAGAATAAGGAAATTGAAGCCTTGATAGATTGTCGTGAAAGAACAGCTCAACTTCGTCTCCATAATGTAAAAATTATTGCTGCCGAATTCAATTTTGATGGCTCAAGACTTAGTCTTATGTACAATAGCGAAACCGAGGAGAAGGTCGAACTAAAATCCTTGCGGCAGGACATGGGTAAACGATATCCAGTTTCGCAAATAGAGATGCGCCAGATTGGTCCCCGGGACGTAGCAAAGGTTCTTGGGGGAATGGGGGCCTGTGGTTTGGAGAAACGCTGCTGTTCCAAATTCTTAACAGAATTCAGCCCTATTTCGATCAAAATGGCCAAGGAACAGGGGATTTCTTTAACCCCCACAGAGATCACGGGAATGTGTGGTCGCCTGCGTTGTTGCCTATATTATGAATATGAAAATTACCTGTCAGCACGTAAGGAATTACCCAAACGCGGTAAACGCGTTAAAACCCCACAGGGTGAAGGCAAAGTTTCTTATGTAAATCCTATCACCATGGCAATAGTGGTCGACCTACCTGAAGCAGGTAAGATCGAATATACGCGCGACGAAATTGAACCGTGGGATGAATTGGAAGCCCTTCGCAGAAAATCCCAGGAATCATGCCAAAACAAAAATGGTGAGTGTGACTGTGACAAAACAAAACCTGACAAAAACTGAAAAACCGGATCCGGAAGAATGGGGAAACTGGGCAATTCATAAAAAAATTTTGGTCATCCTGGCTCACCCGGATGATCCTGAGTTTTTTTGTGGAGCAACATTGGCAAAATGGGTAAAACAAGGGCATGAGGTTCATTATTGCCTGCTAACTTGCGGAGATAAAGGCTCAAACGATCGGGAAGAATCATCAGACCAGATCTGTCAGATCCGGCACAAAGAGCAGCATGCTGCAGCCTCTGTAATCGGTGCAACATCAGTTCAATTTCTCGACATGCCAGATGGTTACATCCTTCCCACTATTGAATTACGACGTAACGTTGTCCGAGTCATCCGGCAACAAAAACCCGACATTCTTGTCACCTGCGATCCTACAAATTTATTTCCAAGTGGTTCATACCGTTTGAATCATGCCGACCACCGCTATGCCGGACAGGTTGTATTGGATGCTGTATTTCCTGCGGCTGGCAATATCCATTTCTTTCCAGAACTTTTTATAGAAGAAGGACTTGAACCCCATTCCCCGAGTGAAGTATGGATCTCTCTGACAAGTAACCCTGATATTACCCTCGACGTAACCGATACATGGGAAATAAAAATGCGGGCGTTGCAGGAGCACAAAAGTCAAATCGGCGATCCTGAAAAATTCGCTGAAAGAATACGGAATTGGAGATCTGCGGATAGTACCGAAAATGAACCAAGATACGAGGAAAGATTCCGATTGATCAAATGGGATTAATTTTTTTCTAACGGGAGATGGATATGATTGATTACATCAATGAAGCTCAACAATTGTTTCCTTACACACAATCCATACGCAGGGATTTTCATAAGCACCCTGAATTGGGTTTTCGTGAACTTCGCACCTCCGAAATAATCTCCCGAGAATTGAATGAACTGGGTTTGGAAGTGCGTAATGGAGTCGCAGAAACAGGGGTTGTGGCTCTACTGAAAGGAATAAAGCCAGGTCCGGTTGTGCTTATCCGCGCAGATATGGATGCATTACCTATAGTCGAAGAAACCAATGCTGAATATGCATCCACTGTTCCCGGCGTAATGCATGCCTGTGGACATGATGGGCATTCTGCCATTTTGCTCACTGTGGCAAAAATATTAAATGCCCACAAGGATGACATGGCTGGTACAGTAAAACTTGTGTTTCAACCTGCCGAAGAAGGTCTTGGTGGAGCTGAGCGCATGATCATCGAAGGCGTTTTAAAAGAACCTAAACCCGATGTCACCTTGGCATTGCATCTCTGGAACGAGAAACCCGTAGGTTGGATTGGCATCTCCCAGGGTTCTTCCATGGCTGGTGCTGAAATATTCAAGATCAAGATTCGTGGAAAAGGTGGCCATGGAGCAGCTCCCCACCTGGCTAACGATCCTATCCTGGCTTCAGCCCAGATCATAACTGCGCTTCAAAGCATTACTTCCCGAAACATTCCCCCATTAAAATCCGCAGTAGTGAGCGTATGTACCATTCATGGTGGCGAAGCTTTTAATGTCATTCCTCAGGAAGTGCAGCTTGCCGGCACCATACGAACCTTCGATCTTGAAGTACGCGATAAAGTTCTTGAGCGATTTGAAGTAATTGTTTTCGGTATGGCAGAGACAATGGGTTGCCAGGCAGAAATTGAACTAAACCGGCTTACTCCAGCAGTAATAAATCACTTTGAAACTGCTGCCCGAGTACAAAAAGTAGCTCAAACCTTATACCCATCGGCATATATTGATAACAATAACTATACCACCATGGGATCAGAAGATATGGCATTTATGATGGAACTCGTCCCGGGATGCTTTTTCTTTATTGGATCAGCCAATAGTGAAAAGAAACTTGATGCAAGCCATCATCACCCGCTCTTCGACTTTGACGAGCAAGCCTTGTCGCAAGCTGTTGCTATCCTGGCAGCATCTGCAATGGACATTCTCAATAATCCGTTAAGTTAATTATCCAAAAACAACATCCCGCAGGTTGCCGTTATTCGATTCTATTCCCAGTGAAAATCTGCGGGGTTTTCTAAGCAACAATCCAAGATTCTAACGAAAATCCCAAAGGGAAAATATCCTTGACTGAAATTCTTAATATGGTACAATAGATTAATCTGATTAATCGAGATCAATATGACATTAGACCTTAATCCATCTGACCCTTTATCCAAATTCACAAAATTTCTGGCAAACCATAAACAAGGCGAGACCCAGAGCCTTCCCCCTCTTTCTGACCTGAGCAAGACATTAAACATTAGCGTCGCCAGTCTCCGCGAGCAATTGGAAGTTGCCAGGGCGCTTGGATTGGTAGATGTCCGACCGAGGAAAGGGATTCGCAAATTAACCTATAAATTTTCTCCTGCCGTTCGTTTAAGTCTTGCTTACGCGCTGACAACCGATATTTCCCATTTTGAAAAATTCGCGGATTTGCGCAACCATATCGAAGAAGCATACTGGTACGAAGCTGTTAACAAGCTTTCTGGCGAGGATCTTGCCTTCCTGGGCTCATTAATCGAACAGGCTACAAAAAAGTTGAACGGCAACCCCATTCAAATTCCACATATTGAACACCGTGAACTGCATCTCACTATTTACAAGCGCCTGAACAATGAGTTTGTGAATGGATTACTGGATGCTTATTGGGATGCTTATGAAACCATTGGGTTAAATGTTTATACAGGCTTGTCTTATTTACAGGAAGTCTGGCAATATCACCGACAAATGGTGGATGCAATTTGCAGCAAAGACTACGACTTGGGATATCGTCTGCTTCGTGCACACACAGATTTGATATATCATCGCGCAAATAGCTCAAACGATTAATGATTTACGAGCTTCCTAACCAAAGGAAGAAGGAGTAATTAATGGCAGCACAAAATAAAATAATAAATAATTTTTCAATCACAATTGCTACGGTTAATGGATCAGGCAGTCAGACTGCCAACACAACCTTGTTGCGCGCCTTATTTAAAATGGGAATTCCTGTTTCTGGCAAAAACCTCTTTCCCTCAAATATTCAGGGCTTACCCACATGGTATACCATCCGGGTTAGCAAGGATGGATTTACTGCGCGCCGGGATGAGCAGGAAGTTTTTGTATGTATGAATCCAGCGTCCTTTGAGAAAGATCTAGCTGAAGTTCTTCCTGGCGGAGCATTTTTTTATGCCGATCACATCAAAAACCCTATAACCCGCACAGACATCTCTGTTTACCCAATGCCAATAAGGAAATTGGTAAAAACAGCGGATGTATCACCTGGTTTACGCGATTATATAGCCAACATGATCTATGTTGGAATTCTGGCACATACTTTAGGAATTGATTTAGAAAAAATTCACTCGGCGCTTGACTTCCACTTTAAAGGTAAACCCAAACCCATAGAGTCAAATATCAACATGGTTAAGGCTGGCGCAGAATGGGCTTCTAAAAACCTCTCTAAATCAGATCCGTATTGGGTGGAACCAATGGACAAGACAAAAGGGTTGATAATGGCCGATGGAAATACTGCGGGAGCCTTGGGTGCAATTTATGGTGGTGTGCAATTTGCAGCCTGGTACCCTATTACGCCAGCTTCCAGTTTGGCTGAATCCTTAAATGAATATCTCCCCAAGCTTAGAAAAAACGCTGAGGGCAAGCATACATATGCGGTTGTTCAGGCTGAAGATGAGCTTTCAGCTATCGGTATGACCGTAGGTGCAGGTTGGTCAGGATTACGTTCCATGACATCCACCTCCGGACCTGGTTTAAGTCTGATGACAGAATATGCCGGCATGGCTTATTTTGCAGAAGTTCCAATTGTAGTTTGGGATGTGCAACGCATCGGACCCAGCACAGGTTTACCCACACGTACTTCACAGGGTGATCTAACATTCACCAACTTCATGGGACATGGTGATACTCAGCATGTAATTTTATTGCCCGGTTCCGTCAATGAATGCTTTGAATTTGGTAGTTTGGCACTCGACTTGGCTGAACATCTGCAAACTCCCATATTTGTCCTGAGCGACCTCGACCTGGGTATGAATCAGTGGATGACTGATGCTTTCAGATATCCGGATAAACCTCTTGATCGCGGCAAGGTATTATGGGAAGAGGATCTTGAAAAAATCAAGGGTGATTGGGGGCGTTACAAGGATATCGATGGAG
Organism: Chloroflexi bacterium GWB2_49_20; assembly: GCA_001796335.1. Lineage (GTDB taxonomy): Bacteria > Chloroflexota > Anaerolineae > Anaerolineales > Villigracilaceae > UBA12087. Next base: position 48,151 of record MGMF01000023.1, read on the forward strand.
ATGGTATTCCATACAGGACCTTGGTTGGCAACCGTCATCCAAAATCCGGTTATTTCGCTCGTGGTACCGGGCATGACGAGTACGCTCGCTATAGCGAGAATCCGCAGGTGTGGGAAGCGAATATGAATCGACTAAGGATAAAATACAAAACCGCCCGCACCATCGTCCCAAAACCGATCATCGATTCTTCAGAGAAATCTGATATAGGTATAATCACTTTTGGCTCAAATGAACCTGCAGTCTACGAAGCCCGCACAATTCTTAAACTGGAAGGGATTACGACTGATTACTTGCGCCTAAGAGCAATACCCTTCACAAATGAAGTTGCCGAGTTTGTTAAATCTCATAAAAGAGTATACATCGTGGAAACCAATCATGATGGGCAATTAAACCAATTGATCACCATTGAATTGCCAGGTCAAGCAAAAAAATTCAAGTCGATCTGCCTGGACAATGGTTTGTCTTTATCTGCAAGCTGGATAAAAGAAAAAATTCAGGGAATGGAGGCTAAATAACATGGCCATACCAGTAACAAATACAAACCAGATTGGATTACAAAAAAATGATTATAAAGGTCTCCCCTCTACTTTATGCCAGGGGTGCGGACACAACTCGATTTCCAACCAGATCATAACTGCTTGTTATGAATTGGGTCTTGTACCAGAAGAAATTTTGAAATTCAGTGGTATTGGTTGCTCAAGTAAAAGTCCGGCATATTTTCTGGAACGGTCTTTTGGGTTCAACAGTCTGCACGGGAGGATGGCGCCTCTTGCAACAGGAGCCGTATTTGCAGATACCAGCTTAAAAGCATTGGGGGTATCCGGAGATGGTGATACAGCATCCATCGGCATGAGTGGTTTCAAGCACATGTTGCGAAGGAACACGCCAATGGTTTATATTGTTGAGAATAATGGAGTTTACGGGCTAACCAAGGGTCAATTCTCTGCTACTGCTGAAGTCGGATTAAGCCTTAAACATCAGGGAACAAACCCTTATATGCCCGTCGATATTTGCATGGAGGCCATCATCTCAAATGCCACCTTTGTCGGACGTTCTTTTGCAGGTGACCCAAAACAAGTGAAAGAATTGATCAAAGCTGCATTAAACCACCGTGGCGTGGCTGTTTTGGATATCATCAGCCCATGCGTTACTTTTAATAATCAGGTGAACGCTTTTCACTCTTACACCTGGGGCAAAGATCACGAGGCTCCACTTCATGAAATATCCTTCGTGCCTAAATTAGACGAGATAATTCTCGCAGATGATTTCATGCCTGGAACAGTAACTGAAGTATGCTTGCACGATGGATCGATGATTGTGCTCAAAAAATTGGAAAAAGATTACGATCCAACTGACCGGTGGCAGGCTCTTCACATGCTTGAAGAATCACAACGAAACAATTGGCTTGTCACTGGGTTGATATACATTGAGTGTGATACTCCCACTTTAACTGATCGACATAATCTTCCCGATACTCCCCTCAACAGGTTAACTGACAAGGATTTGCGCCCTGCTCCCGAGACGCTTGATCAAATAAACTCATCCATGCTGTAATACAATGCTCAAACGCAAAAAGAAGCAAAGAAAATATTTCTCTTTGCTTCTTTTATTTTCCCATAAAATATATTCAGGACTTACACGCTTCAGGGAAATTGGGGGGTAGTCGGCGGGTTTCACCCGCCCACCATACCCTGAATCCTATCCAACTGTATAAATTCTAATATTTATTACTTTTCACCGATTTGGTGCAATAAAGTCATATTAGGTGGAACCATTGTTCCAATTGGATATCCAAATATTAAGACAACCTGCTGTCCTTGTGAAACCAATCCGGATGAAAGCATTTCAATCTCGACACATTTGATCATTTCTTCCACAGTACTCACCAAGGGGACTCGCTGGGGGTAAACTCCCCAAAACAGGGAAAGCCTTTGATATATTCCTTCCTCAGGTGTGAAGGCCACGATTGGCACCTGTGGTCGCATTTTCGCCATAAGATTGGCTGTTTGACCTGAACGAGTAAACACAGCAATTGCAGCGACATTTCTGGCGTGCGCCAATTCCCGAGCTGCTTTAACAATGGCAACTCCCTCTTGATATTTAAAATTGTTTTCTTCCGGGAAATCACCCCATTCCATGTAAGCCGCTTCTGATTGACATATAATCCTGTCCATTATAGCAACACTTTCTAAAGGGTAATAACCGATAGCTGTTTCCCCTGAAAGCATAACCATATCAGTGCCGTCAAATATTGCATTCGCTACATCAGATGCTTCAGCGCGCGTCGGACTAGGAGCCTGGATCATCGACTCTAACATCTGTGTAGCTGTGATTACCAATTTGTTCATCTCATTGGCAGTTCGAATGATCCTTTTTTGGGCAACCGGGACTTCTTCAAGCTTCATCTCCACTCCGAGATCACCGCGAGCCACCATAACACCATCGGCAGCTTCAATGATTTCAACCAGGTGATCCATGGCTTCCGGCTTTTCCAACTTGGCGATAAGCAATGGATGTTTTTCTCTCGAATGATTCTTGATGATTTGACTCACTCGCAGGACATCCTCCGCAGTACGTACAAACGATATTGCAACAGCATCTATGCCCAAAGACAAGCCAAAAGCCAGATCAATCTCATCCTTTTTTGTAAACGCAGGAATATCAAGTTTAATACCCGGCAAATTAATCCCCTGTTGTGAGGACATGTTGCCCCCTCGGATTACTTTTGCTTCTATCCATTCACTCAAGACACCAAGTACTTCGAGATGAATGGCTCCGTCATTAATCAGAATCATATTCCCTTGATTAACGCTTGAGAATAATTCTATGAAATCGATTGGTATTTCCTTGATACTTGAATTTTCGTAATTGTCTTGTGGCACCAGGCGCACAAGCTCATCTTTTGCGAGAGGTAAGGGTGCACTAAGTATGCCTATGCGAAGCTTAGGACCCTGCAAATCTTGTAAGATGCCTATTGGAATATTCAGTTTCTTTGAAATTTCCCGTGTTCTCAAAATTACAGTTTGATGGTTTTCATGTGTGCCATGAGAAAAATTCAGTCGAACAACATTCACCCCCGCCCTTATTAATTGTTCAAGAGAATCATAATCCTGACTGGCAGGGCCAATCGTGGCAACTATTTTACATTTTCGCATCATCAAACCAGACAATCAAGCTAAATATAATTCAATACCCTGGCATCTTTTTCAAGGTCGGACCTGAAATCTGGGTGCGCAATGCTGATCAATGCTAATGCGCGCTGTCGTATGGACCTTCCATATAGATCAGCCACACCATATTCAGTAACAATGTAGCGCACATGATTACGGGATGTAACAACCCCGGCACCCGGTTTCAACATTGTCGCGATCCGGCTGATCCGGGTTCCATCACACAACGTTGTATCGCTTGGCAGTGCAATTATTGGCACACCATCCTTGGATCTTGATGCTCCATACACAAAGTCCATCTGGCCACCTACACCGCTGTATAACTTTGGGCCGATACTATCCGCGCACACTTGTCCGGTGAGGTCTATTTCTATGGCTGAGTTAATAGCCACCATTCGCTCGTTTTGCGCTATTACAAACGGATCATTAACATATTCAGTTCGGTGAAGTTCTATGAGAGGGTTATCATCCACCCAATTATATAACTTTGTTGTTCCCAAAATAAAGCCTGCCACAATTTTCCCAGGGTGAAGGGTCTTGCGTGCATTTGTAATGACACCCGCGTCCACCAAACCCATTACACCGTCAGAGAATAATTCTGAATGAACACCAAGATCTTTTTTATGGTACAGATATTTTAACACGGCATCAGGAATGGCTCCGATCCCCATTTGCATGGTTGCTCCATCCGGGATCATTTCGGCAATATAACTTGCGATTCTTTCTATTACATCAGATGGTCCTTCATCACTCATTGGCATTTCCGGGATGGGATAATCCACTGGAACGATATAGTTTATGCGGCTTACATGGATAAATGAATCTCCCAGAGTGCGTGGCATTTTCTCATTAACTTCAGCAATGATAATTCTGGCAGATTCTGCTGGAGATTTCGTGAGTCCAACTTCGACACCCAAGCTGCAAAATCCATGCTCGTCGGGTGGAGAAACATGGATCAAGGCTACATCAATCGGCAAAATACCGCGTTTAAACAAAAGAGGAAATTCGGACAAAAGCACTGGAGTAAAATCTGCTCGTCCCTCTTGGACAGCTTTTCGTATATTTGCGCTGATAAAGAACGTGTTTACTCTCAGGTGCCCTTCCATATTCGATGAAACATAATCGGCTGGTCCTATGGTCAATGCCTGACATATTTCCACATTATTTAATTCGGGTCCATGCTTAACCAGCGCAGCCAGTGTTTTTAGGGGTACGGAAACATTACCGGTCATGAAAATTCGGTTTCCAGACGTAATCGCTTTTACTGCTTCTTCTGGTGTTGAAATGCGCGATTGGTATTGACTATTCCAATCCATGGAGGCCTCCTCCACCTGTTAAGCGTTTCAAATGCCTAATTTCTCCGTTATGGGTATTTACAGCAGCAGCTATGGCATTGTTGTTGGTTATTGCACTCTCGATCCCTGAAGTTGTTAGTTCTTCAAGGTAAGGCATAACAGCGTTGACATAAGCATGAGTAGCCGTTCTTGCAATCACTCCAGGAATATTCGGTACACAATAATGCGTAACACCTTCTTCAACAAATGTAGGGTTCTCGTGGTTGGTAGGTCGTGATGTTTCAAAACAGCCACCCATATCAATGCTGACATCAATAATAACTGACCTGGGTTTCATTTTTTGGACAATGCTGCGAGGTACGACAATTGGAGACCTCTCCCCGGGTATTAATACAGCACCGATAACAACATCAGCATAACTACAAACTCGCTCAATATTCCTTTCTGTAGAATTCATGGTTACAACAGACGGAAAGCGATCGTACAACTTCTGGAGAGCTTCAATATTGTTATCCAAAACAGTCACATGCGCACCTAAACCCAAGAACGATCGGACAGAATTAGTTCCAACAACCCCCGCTCCAATAACTGCAACTTCAGCAGGAGGTACCCCTGGCACCCCGCTCAATAGAATACCCTTACCCCCTAAATTACTTTGTAAAAGGCGAGCTGCAATTTGCCCTGTCATCAAACCACATACTTCGCTGAAAGGTCTTAGAACAGGCAAAGATCCATCAGCCAGCTGAATTTGCTCAAAGGCAATGGATGTGATCTTTTTATTCAATAAAACATCAATCTTATCCTGCCTGGCAGAAGCCAATAAGAGATAACCTGCTATTGTAGAATCGGGTCGTAAATATTCCAACTCTTCCTGAATGGGTCTTTGAACTTTTACGAGCAAATCCGATCGCCCAAAAACTTCATCCATCAAATAAACAGTACGAGCGCCGGCTTTCTCATAATCCAAATCGCTGAAACCGGCTCCCAGACCTGCGCCATGCTCAACAAAACAGGAATGCCCTGCGCGGCACAGCATTTCAACTCCAGCCGGGGATAGACCAACGCGATACTCAAATGGTCGTCGTTCCTTCGGTATTCCAATGTTCATGACATCTCTCCAATCACCAACCAATGCAATTATTACTGCCTTTTACACTACCTGATAATTAGGGGCGCGTTAAGACCTCTCGGATACGAGGCAAAGCCCAATCGATTGTTTCTTTATCAATGACCAAAGGAGGGGCAAACCGAATAACATGTTCATGAGTTTCCTTGGCGAGGATTCCTTGCTGTTGTAATGCTTCGCAAAAACGTCGGGCTCCTCCAGCACTTGGTCTTAAAACAACACCGATGAACAATCCTTTTCCTCGAATTTCCTTTATATGTGGGCTGGAAATATCAGACAACTGATCTATAAAATATTCACCCAGCAGGGCGGAATTTTGAACCATGTTTTCTTCCACCAGCACCTTTATAGCTGCACGGGCAACCGCAGCAGCCAAAGGATTTCCGCCAAAAGTGGACCCATGTTCCCCTGGTGTAAATAAGCCCAATAGCGCTTTGTCAGCTACTATAGCTGAAATGGGATAAAATCCTCCCGAAAGTGCTTTCCCCAATATTGTGATATCAGGGTGAACATCTTCATGTTGGCAGGCAAAGAGTTTTCCTGTCCGTCCAAGACCTGTTTGGATTTCATCCGCGATCAACAATACATTATTTTTTTTGCATATCTCAGAAACCTTGCTCAAAAAACCCTTGGGTGGAACAACAACGCCAGCCTCACCCTGAATTGGTTCCAATAAAACCGCAGCAGTATTCGAGTTGATCAAATCTGCAATCGCATCTGCATTTCCAAACGGAGCAGAAATGAAACCGGGTGTAAATGGACCAAAATCATCCCGGTATAACGGTTCACTTGAGAAGGAAATTGTTGAGATTGTACGACCATGGAAATTTCCTTCGCAGGTAATAATTTCCGCTTTGTGACGCGGAACGCCCTTAACCTGGTAGGCCCATTTCCTGGCCAACTTTAATGCAGTTTCAACTGCTTCCGCCCCGCTATTCATAGGCAGAGACATGTCATATCCCGTCAGATCGGCCAGTTCTTTATACAACAATGGCAATTGGTCATTTCGGAATGCCCGTGAGGTTAATGTAATTTTCTTGGCTTGCTCCTGCAAGGCTGACAATATTTTTGGGTGCACGTGGCCCTGATTGACAGCTGAATATGCGCTCAAACAATCCAGATATTTATTTCCATCTATATCATAAACCCATACCCCATCGCCTCGAGCTAATACAACGTCCAAAGGGTGATAGTTATTTGCCCCATACTGTTCTTCCAACCGGATATATTCGTTAGCATTCATAAAATGTCCCTATGCCTTTAAGCCACACCTAACAACCTTGCCAGGATTGCTTTTTGTGCATGCAGGCGATTATGTGCTTGGGGGAATATCACCGAATGAGGCCCATCCGCTACATCATCAGTCAATTCATGGTTTCGGTGTGCAGGTAAACAATGCATAACGATAACATCTTTGTCTGCTTTTGCAACCAGATTCGAGTTCACCTGGTAAGGCGGAAACAGTTTTTCCCGTTTGGCCTGCTCGTCTTCCTGCCCCATACTAGTCCAGGTATCTGTATAAATTACCTGAGCACCTTTTACCGCTTCTTCCGGGTCGACAAGGAATTTAAGCCCCCCACCGGTTTCCCGGGTAATTTGGCGGGCAATTTCAATAGGTTTTGCAGGTATACCATATCCCTCAGGATTTGCTATTGTAAAATTTGCACCTAACTTTGCACAAACATGCATCAACGAAACCGCTACATTGTTTCCGTCTCCAATGTAAGCAACATTAATACCTTTTAAGTTTCCAAATTTCTCCTGGATCGTAAGCGCATCTGCCATACCCTGACAGGGGTGATTGTAATCACTCAAACCGTTAATAACCGGGATATTTGACCATTTGGCTAACTCAAGGACATGCTCATGCTCAAAAACCCTTGCCATTAATATAGAAACGTAACCGGACAACACTCTGGCTACATCTGCAATGGATTCACGTTTACCTAATCCAATTTCATTTGGAGATAAATAGAGCGCATCCCCGCCCATGTGGCGCATTGCCATATCGAATGATACTCGTGTCCTCAAACTGGGTTTTTGAAAGATCATCCCCAGTACTTTTCCCTTGAACAAAGGTGGGTTTCCACTTGCAAAAAACTCTTTTTTAAGCTGTATTGCCAGATCCAATAATGCCTGGATCTCTTGTGATGAAAAATCAGATATTGCCAAAAAATTCTTCATATAATAACCTCCTAATTATTTCTATATTTAAGTATCAATCTCGTTGCATTAATCGTCCAGTGTAAACTGACGTATAGAAATGTGAATTTAATCACATTGTTTTTAACGACGGTGTTTATTCCAGTAGCGAAGAAGTCCGTCAGCGCCCATCCAGGATGGATTTGCTACTTCAGATGTTTTTAATGTCTCTTCCCCCACTCCAAGTTTGGTGCCCTGCTCATTAAGAAAAGCCATGTATAGTTCCCGAAGCAATTCTATTGGTTTTTCATTTGTAAAGGTACTCTCCATCCAGAGTTCATTCTCATCAAGGATTTGCTTGGCGAGTCTTAAGTGAGCCTGGGCATCCTCATAGATACCAAAATGTGTTGGAGCAATATTTTGAAAACCGATTTCACTTAAACGTGTCAAGCTTTGCCTCCACTTGTCAAAATCCAATTCAGGAGGTACCAATGGCAAACGGAGGTAGAGAACACCGGGCATTCGAACTCCACCAACATCTCCTGTAAAACATGTATCTTCGAATAACCAGGATATATGATGCTCGGCGTGTCCAGGAGTGTGTATGGCTGTAAAAACAAGATCTCCAGCCACGATTTGTTCCTGATCAAGTACCGAAGATAACTTATCAACTGGAACTGGTAGAAATTCCCCCCAGAGAAAATCCATTTTATCTCCATATATTCTTTTGGCACTCGACAAGAGCTTTTCGGGGTCTTTCATATGTTGTTCGCCGACAGGGTGTACATATATATGGGCACCTTGCATTGCCAGCCACCCTGCGGCTCCTGCATGATCCAGGTGTAAATGGGTTAATAAAACATGGGTCACATCTTGAGGTTTTAATCCATACTTCCAAAGGTTTTGAGACAGCTCTTTCACGGTTGATCCGGATCCTGTCTCGACCAATACTGCACCACCCTTATAAGGGATCAGATAAGCTGCAATTGCCTCTTTTCTATTTAAAAAATTTAGATCCAGAGGGTAAATAGGATGCATTCAACTTCTCCTGTTGTAAGCAAGGATTCTAAGTAATTCAGGTTAGTATACTTTAAAACGATGGGTTTTTTTGATCAGATAGACGACCAGGTTCTCTTATAAATAACAGGTAGCTGTCCCAATTGTTTTTCAAGGTTCTCCCCGCATACGATTTTAAAAACCGGAACATTCCGCCTTTCAAGTCCTTCTATTAATTCTTCACCACCGGATGGACCCCCAAAAGTACTTGACATGATCAATACAACCATCGGATGGAGATTCCTTCTAGTCAGATCCTCAACTGCAATTAGCAAGTTTTTATTGACTGACGATGTGACCAGAATCCCCCCGCTTCCCATTGGTAAATATCTTGCCTGCATACTGATACAACCCAATAGTGGTAGATCTCCGTCAGCCTTAAGAAAAGCCAGGGTCTCGAGGATTTTTCCAATTTGTCGTTCACCGCGTTCTGCTGGAATTACTGTAAATTTACTTCCCGAACTTACCAAGCCCACTGCCCTTTTTTGTTGCAAGAAATATTTCACCAGGGAAGCAGTTGCGCTGATGGCATATTCATATGTATCTTCAGGGAGTTTTATTTGAGCACGGCGGCTGATTATAAAATCATCTTCTTTAATCTCACTACTACTTCCCAATCGGGAAAACTGTATATTCATTTGAGAATCAAGGAAGAACCAGACCTCCGCTTGAGGATCCTGCTCGTGTACTTTCACCATAAAATGGTCACGCTTGGCAGTTGATGGCCAATGAACACGTTTTATTGGATCTCCAGGAATGTACTCCCGGATTCCAGTAGCGTTTGGGGTAACATCCATCGTTTTCTGGTGGATTTCTTTCCCGCCTGGCAATATACCTTCTGGAGCTGGGAAGTAAGGAATATCAACTGTCATTGGTAAAACAATCAACGTATTCTTCGATGGTTCATATCGGGTTCGAACAAAAATTCCAAATGGATCACCTGTTGTAAGCAAAGTAGGTCCCAAAGGATAAGCACCTCGTTTGGTTACCCATGTACGTGCGGTATAGGATCGTTGCTGCATACCGCCTAAACCGGTGAGCAGACGGGATCCACTTTTTTGTGGCATTGTCGACAAATTTTCTATTTCCAACCACATGCATGCCCACCTGGATGTATTGAGAATATTAAAGCGTTCATCAAAAACTTTCCCCACACTTGTTCGCAAACTACGCGATCGCCGATCAATTCGAATGCCGTTAAGTGCAATAAGATTCCAAAGATATGAACCAAACAGCAGCAGGGAGATCAAAAATAATAGACGGATATAGATCATTACGCCAGTTGTTGCCCACCCGAAAAACAGGATGATCATTAATGCCGGCAATAACCAGCTTGATCCGGTGAATTTTCTCATTCCTTTACAGAATCCCTGTAAACTCCACCTGGTACTGGGACATTTTCCAAAATTTCCTCTATGATCTTCGTAGAACTTAATTCCCGTAAACGAGCAGACGGACCAACGATCACCCGATGGGAAAGAACATAAGGAGCCATGTTTTTTATATCATCCGGCAACACATAATTTCGTCCCCTCAAAAATGCCAGAGCCTGCCCGGTTCTAAATAAAGCCAGGCTTCCCCTGGGACTCGCCCCAAGATAAAGATCATCATTTTGTCTGGTTTGTGAAACCAGGTTGACAATATATTTTTTTACAGGCGCTGACACATAAATCTTCTTAATAACTTCCATCTCGTTTAACAGTTGCGCTTCGCTTACAACTGAACCAATCAGTTCGTATGGATGTTGAATTTGCTGCATTTCTAGAATATTTACTTCATCTGACTGACTTGGATAGCCCAATTTTATTCGCAAAAGAAAACGATCCAATTGGGCTTCTGGCAATGGAAATGTACCCTCATATTCGATTGGATTCTGAGTAGCAGCCACCATGAAAGGTCTTGGCAACAAATGTGTTATTCCATCAACAGTAACTTGTCTTTCTTCCATGGCTTCCAGCAGAGCTGCCTGAGTTTTAGGAGTTGCCCGGTTAATTTCATCAACCAGCACAATCTGTGCAAATATAGGACCAGGACGAAATTCAAACTCTCGTGTAGCCTGATTGTAGACAGAAACTCCTGTCACATCGCTTGGGAGCATATCGGGGGTAAATTGTAGTCTGCTGAAAGTACAACCCAATGAGCGAGCCAGGCTGCGAGCCAGCACGGTTTTACCAACACCCGGTACATCTTCAATTAAGATATGCCCCTGGCATAAAAGGCCTACTATTACCATTTCAATAACATTTCTTTTTCCAACAATGACCTTTTCCAGGTTCTCTATAAGGTGTGTACTAACAATTTGGATTTCTTCCATAATATTTCCGTCCTTATCAAAATTTTATCTATCACAACATTATTCGATGTTTAAGTCCTGAACCAGTTAAAATCAAAACGATAGGATCCGCGCACTCATTCAAACACTGCCCCAAAGCACTCCACACCAAAGCAGAAGTAGGTTCAACGTGGAAACCACGCCGGGCAAACTCATCAACACCAACAACAATATCTTCCTCATCTATAGCAATTAACCAGCCGCGGGATGATCCAATAGCTTTCAGAACAGCATCGCCACGAATAGGTTGCCATACTTTCACTCCTTCAGCCAATGTTGGGCCTTCGGTAGCAAATCTCAATCCATCCACTCCACCATTGTATAGAGACCAGAGTGGAGCGCATGCGCGCGCTTGGACGCCCACCAGCAGAGGCATCTTTTCGATCAACCCTGCCTTCCGGATCGCATCAAAGCCACGCGACACACCCAACAATAAGCCACCCTGCCCAACCGGTAAGATCACGGTTCCAGGGGCTTTATTTCCCAATTGCTCATATATTTCATAGGCAATCGTAGCATAGCCTGGAATATTGAAGGGCAAATATGCATGACTGGCATATGTCATTCCGCTGTCTGCGATCTGTTTTGCAACAGCACTGACATCACTTCGAGTTCCCTTCACCGAAAACAAACTGGCGCCATAAGCTTCAATTTGCTTTCTTTTGATTCCTGATGCAGTTTCAGGAATATATATTCCTAACTTTATTCCAGCCCTGGCTGCATACGCCGCAATTGATGCACCCGCATTCCCCGAAGAATCCTCAATACATTCGCCTACTTTTCGCGAATGAATAAACGATGCAATTAAACTGGATCCACGATCCTTATATGACCCGGTTGGGTTAAGGTATTCGCACTTTAATGCCACCTCATGGTTGAATGCAACAGACCAAAGCAGAGGAGAGTCTCCTTCCCCAAGTGAAATGGGCTCAATCTCTTCGGGCAAATTAAAAGTCTGCCGATATTTCCAAATACCACCTTGATATCGGTTAATTTTTTGAGGATCAAAATTTATTGGACCCTCAAAATCATATACACCCCCACATTTCAAACAACGATAAGGGCTGCCATTTTCCGGGTATTCCCTGCCACAATTCGTGCATACTACACCTAAAGATCGCATTTAATCGTTCGATTTGGGAATATAATCCCCCTCAATCCAAGCATCACCTTCAGGGCCAATTTCCATCTTCCAGACAGGTACAATCTCTTTTAAACGATCAATCCCATATCTGGCAGCATCAAAAACGCCTGTGTCCCTATGTGCTGCAGAACAAGCAATTATCACGGTAGGTTTTCCAGGATTTAATCTTCCGATTCGTTGGATAATTGCAATCGTCTCTATGTTTGACCATTTCAGTCGAATTTCATCAGCAACACGCTGCATCATTTTTTCTGCCATCGGTTGATAAGCCTCATACTCAAGCTGGATCGTTTCGTGCGGGTTTTTCCGCTCAGTTATCCCACGAACCAATCCAGTGAACATTACCACAGCTCCCGTTGTGTTTTGGGTCAGTTCTTCAAGTAATTTATCCAGGTCTATTTCGGATTCAACGATTTTACAGATCGTTTGGTTTTGCATAAATTAACCTCCAGATACGGGTGGAAATAAAGCAATTTCTGCGTCCGAAGGAATGGGAGCATCATTAAAGGCAAATTCGTGATTCATTGATACGATCACTGAATTAATAATATCTTTCAATCTTGGGAATTCCTCTATGAGAACGTCTTTCAAACCTGCTATTAGCATGTCATCTGGAATCATTTTCATAATTCTTCGCTCACCCGTCATATCTCGCAATGTGGCAAAGAACAAAATCGTCACTTGTTTCATTCAAACTCCCGTCAATTATTTATCTATTCATTCGCAATATCGCCGGAAACGCCACCGTGCTTTTCAACCAGGCGTATGTTTTGAATTCTCATCGTCTTTTCAACAGCTTTGGCCATATCGTAAATCGTTAACGCTGCTACCGAAACCGCTGTTAATGCCTCCATTTCAACGCCGGTCTTTCCAATAGTCCGCGCAGAAGCCGTGATCATGACACCTGGAATACTTTCAGAAAGCTCCAAATCCACATCCACCTTGGTTAAAAAGATGGGGTGACATAAAGGGATAAGTTCAGATGTTTTTTTGGCCGCGCATATACCGGCAATTTTCGCTATGGTTAGGACATCTCCCTTTTTTATTGCACCTTTTCTTATTAAATCCAGGGTTTCCGGTAACATTTTTACTTCACCCCTAGCGATTGCAATGCGCTCATTATCAGGCTTTGAGCCAACATCCACCATCTGGGCTTTTCCAAATTCGTCAACATGAGTCAGTTTTGTTTTAGGCATACCCAAATTATACCCTTCCCCAGCCGACATGTTCCCATCTCAAAAAATGGAATTTTCCAATTCTTCCGGGTGGAAATATTTTTTCCAATATAATTGACCATTGATTTAAGCCTCGAGAATGGATGATATAATCCGCCTGCCATGGATCTAAAAATCGCTCATCATCAAACTGGTAAGTATACAGTTACCGTTCCTGTTTTTGAAGGACCGCTCGATCTACTCCTCCAATTGATCGAACATGCCGAATTGGACATCACGTCGGTATCTTTGGCAATGGTTACCGATCAATATTTGGATTATATCCATCAAATGAAGAATATTGCAGCCGAAGAAATTTCCGCGTTCCTTGTAATTGCTGCCAAACTGATCCAGATCAAATCGGAAGCCCTTCTTCCCAGATCTGCCGCAATCGAACCTAGCGAAGATCCCGGACTCTCCCTGATCCAGCAACTGCAAATATACAAACAATTCAAAGAAATTTCAAATTGGCTGCAAGAAAGAGAAATCAAGGGTTTACGCAATTATTTACGCATTGCACCACTCCCAAAAATTGAAGGACGCTTCGATTTAAGCGATATCACATTGGATGACTTAATTTTAGCAGCTGAAGAGATCCTGCAAAAAGAACAAGAAAAACAAAGCCTGGATACTGTTATTAAAGCCCCCAAAATAACGATACGGGAAAAAATTGCTCTTATCACCAGCCGCCTCACCAAAGGGCAGCTCTCCTCTTTCAATGAAGTAATTAAGCGATCATCTTCACGGCTTGAAGTTGTCGTTACTTTTCTCGCGTTGCTGGAATTAATTAAGAGATATCACGTGAATGCTTATCAGGAATCACTATTCAGTGATATTCAGATTGAACCAGTAAGCGAATTCAGTGAAGATGAAGAGTTTGAGATCGAATTCGGGGAATAAGACAATCTATCAAAATTATATTACTTAAGCAAAAATTCCAACAATATGCTGTTAAACTCATTTGGAAATTCCACGCTGGCGGCATGGCCCGCATCAGGCATGATTACCTGGCGTGCTCCGGGAATCCAGCCTGCCATTTGAGCCTGGTGAGTCGGTTGTACAGTCGTGTCTTCCTCTCCAGTTATGACAAGCGTAGGAACTTTAATCTCGCATAATCTCCTTCTCGAATTATACGTACCCAAAGAACGCATGGCGGCACGATATGCCCGCGGATCTGCCTTGGTGATCTGCTGGATCATTTCATTCCGTAGCGTTTCTTGTTCAGGGCGTGCAAAAATTCGGTTTGCAACAAACTCTGCCTGAACCGGGAGCCCTAATGAATGAACAAGTATAAAGCGTTGAATAAAATACCACCAGCCTCCCAATGTCGCAGGCCTAAGTACTGCAAATGTATTTGCAAGTACTAATTTGGAAACAAGATGAGGAAAATCAAAAGTGAGTTGTTGAGCGATTGTTCCCCCCATGGACAATCCAATTACATGAGTTGAATCTATATTCAATTCATTCATTAGCCCAGCTATATCCCGGGTGACGCGCTTGATGCTCCACTTCTCATTACCATAAGGTGAGCTTCCAAACCCGGGCACATCGACAGCGATCGGACGAAATCCGGCAGAGATCAAGGCAGGGAATTGCAATACCCATGAAGAGCCATCCACGCCCAGGCCATGTAACAGCAGAACTGGGGTTCCACTTTTTCCGCCTGGTTCTAAAAAATGGATATTTGTCATATATTCTCCTTAATAAAAACTCCCAACCGTTTTTTGGCAGGGAGTTTTTCTTCCAAGTCAGTCACAATGCAAAGCATAAATTAATAATTTTCTAAACATTACGTCAGCATTGATTATTCCCTGTTACAAAGAAATTTGCTAACATTCTGAACAATTATCATGCCTTGTTTCGACCCCAAATTATTCCTTCGATCCGCAGCCACAACCGGCGCAATAATGATCGAGTTCGAGCAAATAAACGATAGTAATTAGGTCGAATAATATGCTCTGGCTCCATTACGCCTGTCCACTGAGCCGTCATAGCTCCCCATGTTAAACCTGCACCGAATCCTACCAATACAAATTTATCTCCTTTTTGCAATCGCCCGTCCTGAGCTGCTTCACAAATTGCAATCGGAATAGATGCCGTTGATGTATTCCCATATCGTTCCAGATTTACAACAAATCGCTCGATGGGAAGTTTTAATCCTCGTGCTGCTGCATCAATTATCCTTAAATTTGCCTGGTGTGGAATAATCCATTTCACATCATCCATAAGAATCCCGGAAGCAGCAATTACTTCACGAGTTGCATGTGCCATAACACGCGTGGCAAACCGGAAAACTTCCCGACCATCCATGTGGATATAATGCAATCCAGATCGGATCGTTGCCTCGGTGGCAGGGTTTTTACTTCCTCCAGCAGGAAGGGTCAATAGATCCGCCCCAGATCCATCCGAGTGCATAACTGTAGACATTACGCCACCTGGGACATCGCTGGCCTGTAAAATCAGGGCACCGGCTCCATCGCCAAATAGGATGCAAGTATTTCGATCAGTCCAATCGACAAATTTGGAAAGGGTTTCTGCTCCAATTACCAGAACATTCTTTAAACTTCCACTTTTTATTGCCTGGGCAGCCATATTCAATGCATATATGAACCCCGTGCAGGCAGCCAATAGATCAAATGCACCGGCTTTGGTAGCTCCAATACGATCCTGAACCAGGCAGGCTGTTGCAGGAAACAAGTACTCAGGAGTTGATGTTGAACAAATGATTAAGTCGATTTCAGTGGGTTTGAGTTTGGCAACAGATAAAGCTTTCCAGGCTGCTTCCACAGCCAGGCTGGATGTTGTTTGACCTTCCCGGGCGATATGCCGTTCTTTAATTCCGGTCATTTCAACAATCCATTGATCATTTGTATCGATGATCTTTTCAAGATCGAAATTCGTCAAAATTCTTTCAGGAACCGCCATTCCCCAACCAGTAATATGCGCAAAAGGCATGTTAACACCTCATTTATTTACTTCAGGGTTGGTTGATGCTCTCTCAATCAACCATTAATTTTTTTAACACAATAGTGGCATTATGGCCCCCAAAACCAAACGAATTGGACATGACATTCTTAATGTCTGCTTTACGGGCTTTATTCGGGACATAATCAAGGTCACATTCGGGATCTGGTGTTTCATAATTGATGGTTGGTGGAATCACCCCATCCCGGATGGTTTGAACGGATATGACTGCCTCCAGGGCTCCTGAAGCCCCCAGGAGATGACCCGTCATGGATTTAGTAGATGATACTGAAAGCTTATAAGCTTGATCACCAAAAACTGTTTTAATTGCGGCAGTTTCACTCTTATCATTAAGGTAAGTACTCGTCCCATGCGCATTTATATAATCTATATCATTCGGACTTAATTTGGCATTTTCCAAAGCTAATTTCATGCAAAGGGCTGCACCAGCTCCATTTTCTGCTGGTGATGATATATGAAAGGCATCGTCAGATGTTCCATAACCACCTATTTCGGCAAGTATGATGGCATTACGAGCCAGGGCAAATTCCAGAGATTCAAGGATTAATATTGCTGCACCCTCACCCATGACGAAACCATCACGGTTCAGATCAAAAGGTCGGGAAGCTCGCTCAGGTTCAGCATTATTAGTGGATAGCGCTGTCATCGAACTCATACCAGCAATAGCGATGGGAATAATTGCGGATTCGGAGCCACCAGAAATGATCACATCCGCTGCTCCTCGTCGGATCATCTCGGTAGATTCACCAATTACATTTGTTCCAGTAGCACAGGCAGTTACAATTGCCATATTTGGGCCGCGCACTCCCAGGTTTAATGCCACCATACCTGGCGCGGTATCTGCCAACATCATAGGCACCAAAAAAGGGCTGACCCTATCGGGTCCCCGTTGGTCCAATACAGCTTGCTGGTCAAGCAATGTTCCGATTCCACCAATTCCAGTCCCAATCACTACCCCTACCCTATCACGATTATTTTCATCAATTTTCAAACCTGATTGTCCTATTGCTTCCAATGAAGAAGCAAAAGCAAATTGTGTGAACCGATCCATTCTTCGTGCTTCTTTGCTACCGAATATGCTTACTGGGTCAAAACCCTTTACTTCTGCCGCAATTCGGGTCTTATAAGCGCTTGCATCAAACCGTGAGATCGTTGATACACCAGATTTGCCATCCAACAGGTTTTTCCAGGTAGCAGGCCAGTTATTCCCCAAAGGGCTTATACACCCGAGACCTGTCACAACAACTCTTCTATTCATAATCCTTTACCTCCAAAAAAAACGTCCAGGCATTATCTGGACGTTATAACACGATTCTGTTGAAAGGGATGCGGTGAATTTTCTTAGCGACGAAGCTGAACAATTGTTTGGTGAATCTGTCTTATATGAGCCTTATCGTGACCGACCATAACGCCCACCAATTCAAGTAATGTACTGGCTCCAAAAATCGAATGGCGCACTGGCCGGTCCCACTCCAAAATTAAGTTGCTTGTTAAATTTATCGTTTCTTTTCGAGCTTTAATGTAACCTTGTAAGGCTTCCAAACCATTCTGCCCGGCGTAATTTCTTTCGGTAACCCATGGATCTGTGATCTCACCTGCCACAAATGGGTTATCTATGCTCAAAATCTTTTGGATACGCGGGATATTGACTTCAACTTCAACATCACGCAGGTGGCAAATCACTTCTTTGATGGACCATTCTTCAGAAGATGTACGATATCCCAATTCATCTTCATTTAAAGTTATTACAATTCCTTCCAGAACGGCAGGAATGGAACGCAATGTAGCCACCAGTGCAGTTGGTTGTTGTATGGAATGTTGAAGTGACCCGTTTGGAACAGCCTCCAACCAGGCGCGCACTTCGCTAATTTGTCCCTGAGGGATGTTTCCACGTTCATCTTTAAATATAGTTTCATCTTTCACCCAAAATACTGGCAACCCAGCCTTCATGGCCGGTTCAATATCCATTTTCAAATCATTACCCACCATGACTACCGGATCATCCGGCCACCCTAACTTGCCAAGTATTTCAGGAAAGTAAGAAATATTTTCTTTGGTAAAGTGAAAATTTTCGTACGAAGATATCAGGGTATATGGATAATCTTCCGGAGACAGTCCTGCCCACCGGAGTCGGTGCTGAATTGCCTTTAGTGGAAAAAGGGGGTTTGTCGCAATGATTATTCGATAGCCTTGATCAAATGCCCATTTTACAAAAACAATTGCTTCCGGGCGTTGTTTTGTTAAATAACTTAGTTTTGGAAAAATATCATCATAAAAATCGTTTATTTTCTTCTGTAATTCTTCATGGTGAAATCCTATTTTTGTATAAAAATAATTATCAAATATTTCCTTTAAGGAATGCTCTGGGTCAATTTTTCCCAACATCCTTTTTGTTCCACCCATAAGCGCCTGGAGCATGATTTCCGGGGAAACCAAATCTTGAAGAGTCTCAGACAACGCTTGAAAATATGCGGGAATAAAACTCTCCATGTTGGAGAAAAGCAAAGTGTCATCCAAGTCCAGTAGCAAATTTAGAGTCATTATTGCTCTTCGAATTCGGCAAGTCTGGGATGGCATTCGCCACAGCCAATATGAGGTTCAACAATATTCCGGTGTGTTTTTTCGCAAAAAGCGGAAATTTGAACACGCGGTTTAAAAAACGCCAAAGCTGGCTTTGTGATTCTTGCATTTAAGTGCATATATTCACAGGAATTTGCCCGTGTTATCGATGGTATGGGGCAGGTTTTGCAGAAGTTGGGTTGCCATTTTTGTGATGCTTCTTTTAAGAGCCTGCACTCTTCATTATTCCGTCCCCGATAATAATCCCCATAGAAATACTTGCATTCGATACCTGCAGGTGTGCGCATGCCGCATCCTTTCCTATCAAAAAAAGAGAATGGGACCGAACCGATTCAGCCCATTCGTTGTCACCATATTTCATGAATTACAAAGATCTTACGCCCGCGTTAAGTAAGCTCCAGTACGGGTATCAACTCGGATAATATCTCCGACATTGATAAAGTTTGGGCACTGTACTTCGAGCCCATTTTCTGTTCTTACTTTCTTTGTAACCCCAGTAGCTGTGTCACCTCGAACAGAAGCTTCAGCATATTCAACTCTTAGATCGACAGAAGTTGGAATTTCGATATCAATTGCTTCTCCATCGTAAAAGGTTAATTTTACTTCCATTCCTTCAATTAGATATGAAGCAGTATCACCTAAAAGGTCTGCCTTGATACCTGGTTGTTCAAATGTCTGATTATCCATGAAATAATAAAAATCGCTGTCGGAATATAAATATTGAACATTGTGAAAATCCAGGCGGGCTTCCTGAACCTGATTGCCTGAAATAAATGTTTTTTCCAAGGTGGCACCTGTACGCAGGTTTCTTGCCTTAATTCTAATGGATGCATTGCCGCGTCCAGATTTGTTATGGCTGTAATCCAATACTTTAAAAAGTGAACCGTCCAGTTCAAATGTAACACCCTTACGAAGATCATTTACATCAATCATACTGCCTCACATTAATTATGGAATTGCGCTTGCGGATTATACTGCTTAATCTAAGATTTGTTTGATAAAATAAATTCAGGAAGGAATATGGAAAATTTCCTTTATCATAATATTCAATGGTGTTTTTCCGATTCAGGATCGTTTTTCAATAGCTCCACAGCATGGAGTAACACCGGTCGAACAACCTTGAAGTTCTCCACTGCTGCCTTGGGACTCCCAGGCAAGTTGATGATCAATACAGATCCGCGGATACCAGCAATACCTCTCGATAACATGGCATGAGGAGTGGATTGCAAACTTTGAGCTCGCATCGCTTCTGCAATACCTGGTGCAATACGTTCTACAACTGCCAGCGTTGCTTCGGGCGTATTATCTCTTGGCGAAAAACCTGTTCCTCCGGTTGTTAATATCACATCCAGTTCACCCCGATCAGCCCAAACAATCAATGTTTCTCTTATTATTTGGAAATCATCTGGAATTACAGCTACACGAACAACTGTCCAATTCGCAGTCTTGATTTCATCTTCCAGTGCAGGGCTGGTTTGGTCAGATCTTTCTCCGCGAGCAGAGCGATCTGATGCGGTCAAAATTCCAATGCGTAAAGACATATTACTCAATATCCTTACCCATGACAACTAAATCCAATTTATTCCAACCACGTTTTAAATAAAAATCTAAAGCATCCTGGTTGTCTTGAGTGACCAGTAGATAACTTCGAATACAACCTTTAAGGTGTAAACGTTCTTCAAGTTCAGTCATCAATCTTTCCCCGATTCCTTGCTTGCGAGATGGGTCTGATACTGCCAAATGATATACAATCCCTCTCCTGCCATCAAAACCACCCAAAACAGTTCCTACAATTTGTCCTTCATTCTCAGCAATCAAGAACAAGTCTGGATCGCGTAACTGTTTTTTTTCAATCTCTGCCTGGCTGTCTGAATCGCCCAGGTGAATGCCAGGGCCAGCGGATTTCCACAGACATATAATATTTTGGAAATCGTCGGGTATCTGAGCTTCCCTTATGATTATTTGCGAATTTCCCATTTCTTTCAACCTGAAAGAGATTCTCTTATTTTTTCCAAAAGTTCAACTGGCATATATGGTTTTTGGACAAAATCATCAGCACCAGCCATCATACATTTATCACCTAAATCCATCCCGGAAGTCATGATCACTTTTGAATTTTTTAAATCATTTAAACCCTTAAGTTTCCTGACCACTTCCAGCCCATTTTGTTCACCAAGAAATACATCCAATATTATTAAATCAGGCAACTCGTCCCGGGTGAGTTGAATAATATCCTGATTCTCACCCGAAAGGTGAACCACCAAGTATCCTTCCAAACCAAGAAGTATTGTTAAAAGAGATACCATGGTGGCATCATCTTCTGCCAGCAATATCTTTTTCATTTTCCCTCTTTTATTATTCGCATGGGTAAATTCAAATGTACTCTACTATTTTAAATCGTTTTTTTAAAATCGATTGCGTTCGCCAACACTTCATTCACAGTTTCCACAAAAATAAATTTTAGGGATTTCTTGATTTCTTCAGGAATTTCGTTGATATCTAATTCGTTACGTTTGGGTAGAATCACTGTTTTTAAACCAGCCCTGTGAGCAGCAAGCATTTTCTCCTTTATACCTCCAACAGGTAATACCTGTCCCCTTAAGGTGATTTCTCCTGTCATTCCAACACCTTTTTTTATAGAGCGACCAGTTATAAGTGACACCAAAGCCATAGCCATGGTTACTCCAGCAGAAGGACCATCTTTCGGTTGCGCACCAGAAGGGATATGCATATGAATATCCGTTTTATCGAAGAAATCTTCGGGAACACCGATTTCTACAGCATGAGATCGAACATAAGACAACGCTGCCTTGGCGGATTCTTGCATAACATTCCCAAGGGACCCGGTCAGTTGAAAACCCTTGTTACCTGGCATTCGGGTGGCTTCGATAAACAATACATCGCCTCCAAACGGCGTCCAGGCCAAACCCGCTGCAACACCTGGAATGGATGTCCGTACGTTTACTTCCTCTGGCTCAACAAAAATGGGGTTGCCAAGTAATTCCTTTGCTACTTCCCTAGAAATTCGAGCTGGAGCTTCCTGAGCTTCAGCAATTTTCATACCAACTTTTCGGCAAACTGTTCCAATCTGCCTTTCCAGGTCTCGAACCCCTGCTTCACGCGTATACAATTCAATTATTGTCTTTAACGCATCGACAGAGAATTTAATTTCAGATTTGCGCAAGCCGTTTTCCTTGATCTGCCTTGGTACAAGGTATTGTCTGGCAATCGCCACCTTTTCGCGCTCGGTGTATCCTGAAAGCCGGATCACTTCCATGCGGTCAAGCAGAGGTGCTGGAATCGTACCGATTTGGTTTGCAGTCGTAATAAACATCACCTGGGATAGATCATAGGCCACTTCAAGATAATTGTCTCTGAACTCGTTATTCTGTTCTGGATCAAGAACTTCCAACAGTGCTGAAGCCGGGTCACCGTGATAATCAAAGACGAGTTTATCCACTTCATCCAACATAAAAACTGGATTTTGAGATTCTATTCTCCTCAGAGCCTGCAATATTCTTCCGGGCATTGCCCCGATGTAGGTCCGCCTGTGGCCTCGGATCTCTGCCTCATCACGAACTCCACCGAGAGAAATACGTACAAATTTTCTCCCCATGGCACGAGCAATGGATTGCCCAAGTGAGGTTTTCCCAACTCCTGGTGGACCTACAAAACAAAGGATCACACCTTCGCGTTCATGGCGGATCTTATCTTTAAACTCATTATTCGAATCATTTTTCCGTTCAATCCTTAATTTTCGAATGGCAAGATATTCGAGCACTCTTTGTTTTACATCAACCAATCCATAGTGATCGTCATCCAGAATTTTTCGGGCATGAGAAATATCCAAACTATCGGTTGTTGTTACCGACCAGGGTAGGGACACAAGCCAGTCCAAATATGTACGTATCACACCATACTCTGCTGCAGCCGTCGGTAAACGAGACAACCGGTCAAGTTCACGTTGTGCTTGTTTTTCTGTCTCTTCAGGCATTTTCGCAGTTTCAATTTTTTGTTTAAATTCTTCAACCTCAACAGCTTGTTCGTCACGTTCCCCCAACTCTTTTTGAATCGCTTTTAATTGTTCCCGAAGAAAGTATTCACGCTGTACTTTTTCAATCTCAGATTTGGCTTCATTTTGGATTTTTTGCCCAAGGTGCAAAACCTCACCCTCTCGAACCAGGAAGCCGATTAATTTATGTAGTTTCGCTTTTGTGGAATCCAATTCCAGTAATTTTTGGGCATCACCAAGATCGATCCGCTGAAAATTGGAGATTGTATATACTGTTTGTAGCGGATCTTCCAAAGTAGTGATGGAAGCAGCAAGTTCACGTGGAATAGATTGATTCATTTCAGCGATTTGTTCAAATTGATCTCTCGCATTTCGTGCTAAGGCGTCAATCTCCAACCCTGTCTCTATATCTTCAGGCATCATTCTTATGGCAGCCTTGTAATAAGGTTCTTTTTGTATAATTTCATCCAACTTAAAACGAACCAAACCTTGAACGAGCAATCGAATGGTATCATCCGGTGCGCGAAAAAGGCGGTGAATGACCGCAATAGTTCCAACCGTGTATAAATCTTCAGGTTCCGGGTTTTCCATATCCGGTTTACGGGAAGCTATCAAACCAATTAATCGGTCACCTCCGGCCACATCATCCACCAATCGTATTGATCTAGGCTGACCAATGGTTAAAGGAACTGCTGTTTGTGGATAGACAACCACACCACGTAGAGGCAAAATTGGAAGTACCTCAGGGTATTTAATGGATTCTTCAGATGGTGCAGGTGGTGCATCTAATTTGGGCTCATCCTCGCTCTTCTTTGTCAAACGCGTTAATATGGAGGGCAAAAATAATTCTTCCAGTGAGGCTTCTGAATCGCCTAACCAATCAAAAAAATCAATAATGTTTGAGTGCCATCGTGATGCAGACATAAATAATTCTTAGCCTTCGATTTGAATATTTGTAGCTTTAGTATAGGGAATGGAGATCGTCAGGAACCCATCTTCATAATCAGCTTCCGAATTCTCTAAATCCAATCCTTTCGGAATTTCAATGGTTGCAGTGAAATCACCAAAACGTATCTCCATCTGATAATACGCACGACGTTCAATCGATTCCTTCCTGGTTCCACTTACCACCAAGTAATTATCCTCAATATCGATGGAGATATCAGATTGTTTCATTCCTGCAATTTCAATCTTAATAATTAGACACTTATCTGTTTCAAAAACATCTGTTGGGGGGCTCCAGGAATAGGTTTTGCCATTTACCTGCCAGCCTCTCGATTGAAAACGTAAAAAAGGTGTCTCGTGCTTAGATTCAGATATTCTGGAAAATGCAGCCATATAATTACTCCTTACATTCATTTATAAAGCGGTCCTGGCAGCATCCAACACAGCCTCATAATTTGGTTCGTCCCCCAGGGATGGCATATAAGCAGAATATATAACCTTATTTTCACGGTCTATTACAAAAACTGCCCGTCTTAATAAACCGACATCCTTCATCAAACATCCGTATTTCTTTCCAAAATCGCCACTCATATGATCGGATAAAGTTATAACCCGATCAATACCAGCCCCGCCACACCATCTTTTTTGAGCGTAAGGCAAATCTAAACTAACAACCAGAACAACAATATCACTATTTAAATCTGTTGCGTCCATATTGAAGCGACGTGTTTCCCGGTCACACACTTCCGTGTCCAAGGAAGTAACGGCAGCTACGATACGTACTTTCCCTTTCGTATCTTCCAAGCCACGAAAAAGCGACCAATCCACCGTATGACCAGAAAACTCAGGGGCTATATCCCCCAATTTTAGATCGTCCCCTATTACTATTACATCCTTGCCTTTGAACTTAATTAGACCGGAGCGCTCAATTTCCATATTCAACCTCCATCATAAAAGAAACCTATTTATAAGGCGCCTCTGGCGGGATTCGAACCCACAACCAACAGCTTAGAAGGCTGCTGCTCTATCCATTGAGCTACAGAGGCAGATTATTTGCTAGACAATAAAAGGTCTGATACCCTTGTATACTCTTGGACCTGCCAAAGTTTTCAATATTGTTTCTGCCGGCCTGCTCAGATGATTACTGAACTGTTCAGCCGACATTGGAGTATTTCCATTAGACAATAAAATGCGGAAAACCGCATCCACCAGTGTGGTATGCTCGGTAAGAAATTCGTCCTGACGAGCACAGTGGTTTGTAACAATAAGCTGTAAACCATCCATCTGTTTTACTTCTGCAGTTTCCGGATCCACCCAGTCGATCATTTGGTCTTCCGGAAATGAACTCAATGCTTCTTGATGTTCAGCACATAACAATCCACGTAAATCCACACGCCAATTACGATCCATTTCTTTCCACCATTCAAAATCAATGTGAAAAGGTGTATCCTTATTTGGCTTTATCAAACTCATTCTCTTAAATTCCGTCATTCCAATACCTCAAATCAATTTGTTTCTTCCAAGCGGAAATGAAGATCTCCGACGTGGTTAAAATTATCCATTGTGGATAATAAACTGAACAGCGGTGCCGGAGGACAACGCAATACAATATTAACAGCGGAATACAATTCCTGTGCATGAATATGACCTTGCAGGTTTAACTTGGTCAAATCACGCATAATCGAAGTAACTCCCTCCTCAAATGATTTTTTACTCTTTGCAAATTGGTCCCTTGCAACATCCAGGCCATCTATGTCTGGAACTGCAGCAACCATCCTTTCGTTGTAATCCGCAGAGATATTCTGTTTTAACATGGCAAATACAATGCCACCATCCCTGCCCACCAAAACAGTGCGAACCCATTCTTTTTTGGGACGGTGTGTCTTTGCATCAATAAAAACAATTCCGGGTCTTTTGCTCTTTCGTATTGAGATCAAACTTCCAGGAATTAATCCACATCGCTCATAGAACTCTTTTAACCCATACACATATCGGCTCTTCCTTACAACCCATGCTGGAATCTCTTCGTTAGTTTTTTCATCCACCAAAGTAAAGCGAATTCGTTCTGATTCGTAAGCATAAGGAATAAATGGATTGACCCTGCTGGAAACAGGTAAAGTACCTGCCCGCCAATGTGGATAAGCAAGACTGATAACAATTTCAGCCTGATTGGCTTCATCCGGGTTTAAATCGCTCAACTCATCATCAAGTTCCAGTTCCAGTGCCAACATCTCGTCTGATAATACAGATTTATCATAAGGTATGGGCGAATAGTCCAACTGCGCCGGAATCTTCCTAACACCTTCAGGTTCCAGGCGCTCGATGCACCAAAGAACTTCTCCTGCAGGACCAATTTCATCAAACCGTTTATCTTCCTGCAGCGCATAGTTCATTGAAAATTCAAGCAGGTTTGAATTCATATTACCGGGCATTTCTATTTGTTTCAGAATTGCGGAAGTAGATAAAGGCTTTCCATCCGCTTCATCCAAAACCGCTTCAGCTAGATTTAAATGACCAACACTAATATCAATGAGCAGGGCTTTTGGAAACCATCTTCCAGCAATCCTTACTAATCCATCCTCTTCAACTAGAGCCTTAATTAGTTTGTTTTCAATGTCATGGACATAAAGCTTTAAAATGTTCTCTAATCCCGAATCGTTATCATTTTTAACTGTTTCAAAAGTATTATTTAGTTTATGATCAGCCAAACATCCGGCAAATTGCCATACATGGGATCCTTCAAACTCTACATCCAAAACGACAAACTCACCAATACCGGGATTCACACCTGGTCGTTCTCCTACAACTTTTCCTTCCTGCCAATCAAGTTTCGGGAAAACTAATTTTTCACCAACATGATACGCCTGTCCAGGCAAATACGCTTTTCCTCGTTCTTTCTGTTTGGATAAAACCGATTGTTTCTCTTGATGGATTCGTTCTTCAATCAGCAATGGAACTAATTCACGTGCGGTTCGAGGAGTTTCGTTTTCAAAAAGGAAATTGTTGATAAAATCGATATCTTGTTTGCTTATGGAAATGTTTTTCCAATAATCTTCTGGCAGGTTTAGAGAAGCGATGACCATAAATATCCTTAATTTGAATTTTTACAGAGAAATTTGCTTATTAATTATACCCCACCTTGACATGTCATCTGCAATGACTTAGCATTAGGGTTGTATTTTTCAATAAGTTGGGTAAAACGATGCAAAAGATTGAAAAGTAAAATAATTTGCCAGGGAATTAAAGATGGGAACTAAGAAACAAGAACTGGGTAGGTGGGGAGAACAAGTGGCGTCCGATTACCTTTCACAAAAAGGGTACGAAATCATTGGGAGAAATATTCAAACACCACATGGAGAAATTGATATCCTCGCTTCTTTGGAACAAACATTGATTTTCATTGAAGTAAAAACTCGAACAAACACGTTATACGGGGATCCTGAAAACTCCATAACATCTCGAAAATTAATCCACATGGAAGAGTCCGCAGGTTATTATATCCAGAATACAGAGTACACGGGAACATGGCAATGTGATGTCATAGCAATTCTCAAGCTTGCAACCAAACCTCACGAGATAGTTCACTTTGAAAATGTCATCTCCTGAAATGGATAATCCGCTTATTGTTATCGTTGGACCGACCTGCGTTGGAAAAACTGAAGTTAGCATTTATCTTGCCGAAAAACTAAATGGTGAGATCATTTCAGCCGATTCAAGAACTTTCTATAGGGGAATGGATATTGGAACTGCTAAACCTACTCAAGAAGAACAAATGAGGGTTCCCCATCATTTGGTTGATGTCACCAATCCAGATCAGACTTGGAACCTGGCTGTTTTCCAACAAAACACACAAGCCATTATCCGGGAAATCCATTTAAGAAAGCATATTCCCTTCCTGGTTGGGGGAACTGGTCAATATATTCGCGCTGTGACAAATAATTGGTCTCCACCAACAATTATTCCGAATCTAAAATTAAGGGGGCAACTCGAAATACTTGCCAATGAAAGGAGTAAAGAATACCTTCACCAGGCTTTGTTTCTTCTGGATCCTGAAGCTGCGAAGATGATCGATCCTCGAAATGTTCGGCGTACTATTCGAGCATTAGAAGTAATCTTTAGCTCTGGAATTCTATTTTCATCACAACGAAAAAAAGGTCTCTCCCCTTTTAGGTTAATTACGATTGGATTGACAAGACCGCGCATCGAGCTGTATGATCGCATCGATCAGCGTATTTATGGAATGTTCGCAAATGGTTTGGTTAATGAAGTTAAAGAACTGCTAAATTCCGGTTTTTCACCCTATTTGCAGTCAATGTCAGCGATTGGTTACCGAGAGTGCGCAAACGTTGTTTCCGGTTATATTACAGAAGAACAAGCAATCGAAGAAATCAAACGGAAAACTCGCATATTTGTGCGCAGGCAGTTTAACTGGTTTAAATCAACAGACCCTGAAATTCGATGGTTTAACATTTCCGAGCAACCGATTTCGGATATAGAGAATTACCTTCATTTGTATCTCAAAAGACCTCTTAACACATAAAAACCAAATTAGTTACGAATCCTGATTGACTTTTAAGATTTTCTCCTCTATACTTATTTACGAGGTGTCATTCCCAATTCTGATAGGAAATTCTCTTTGAGGAGGAGACTAATTATGGATGAAAAACCCTGGTTAAAGCATTACGATAAAGGTGTACCCCATTCTATTAATTATCCTGCCGAACCATTATTTTATTTTCTGGAAGAATCTGCGCGGAAGTTTCCGGATCGACCTTGCACCATCTTTAAAGGCGCAAAAATATCTTTTAAGGAAATGAATGCAATTACAGATCGAGTTGCAGCTGCCGTAACTGCACTTGGTGTAAAGAAGGGGGATCGGGTAGGGATTTTCATGCCCAATACACCCCAGTTTGTCATGGTCTATTATGGAATTCTAAAAGCAGGTGGAGTCGTCGTTGCCACCAATCCGCTTTACACGCCTCCAGAAATTGAACATCAGGCTAACGATTCCGGTATTGAAATCATGTTTGTCATGAGTAATTTTTACAAAACCATAAAAACTGCTCAGCCAAAAACCAAGATTAAAACCTTGATCGTTACAAATATCAAAGAGGCATTACCCCCTCTCCTGCGAGTTCTTTTTACGCTCGCCAAGGAGAAAAAAGGCGGCTTCCGTGTAAACTTAGAGCCAGGAGACATCTGGTTTCAAGACCTCTTGGCAAAATACAAGCCTGAAGATCGTCCCAATATTAAAATATATCCGGATGATACTGCACTTTTCCAATATAGCGGAGGCACAACTGGTGTGTCGAAGGGTGCTGTTGCAATGCACCGAAACCTGGTTGCAAATACCTTGCAAATTATGAATTGGATGGCAGATTTGAAAGAAGGGGGAGAAGTATTGCTGATGGCCATCCCGCTCTTTCATGTTTATGGCATGGTTGCCGGGATGAACTTTGCTTTGGCGTCAGCAGCCACTATGGTCATGGTTCCAAATGCACGCGATTTGCACGATGTTCTCGAAAATATCAAGAAATATCAACCGAGCATTTTCCCGGGCGTACCCACACTTTATAATGCTCTGAACAACCATCCTGATGTTGTGTCCGGCAAATATAACTTATCTTCCATCAAGGCCTGTCTTTCCGGCTCAGCTCCATTGATGCGCGAGACAAAAGAGCGCTGGGAGGCTTTGAGTGGGGGTAAATTGTTTGAAGGCTTTGGACTGTCAGAAGCTCCCACCGCAACACACTGCAACCCTCTCCTTGGTGAAAACCGAACCGGATCCATCGGTTTGCCAATGGCAGATGTGGAATGTCGCATCATAAGCCTGGATGATGGAGTAACCGCCCTACCCATTGGCGAGATTGGCGAGTTGGTTATCAAAGGCCCTCAAGTAATGAAGGGCTACCACAACATGCCAACTGAAACGGAGAATACTCTCCGTGATGGTTGGCTGTTTACAGGCGATATTGCTCGCATGGATGAGGATGGTTATTTCTATATCGTGGATCGGAAGAAAGAGCTGATTAAACCTGGCGGCTACCAAGTTTGGCCACGCGAAGTGGAAGAGGCTCTTGCAGCAAATCCCAAAATTGTTGAAGCTGGTGTGGCAGGGATACCAGACCCATATCGTGGCGAGACAGTGAAAGCCTGGATCGTTTTAAAACCTGGTGAAACCCTAACTGAAGATGAGATTAAAGCCTGGTGCAAAGAACGATTGGCGGCATATAAAGTACCCACCCATATCGAGTTTCGCACTGAACTGCCCAAGACAACAGTTGGAAAGATCTTAAGACGGGAATTAGTTCGCCAACATAAAGAGGCTGGCAGCTGATCAGTCCAAACTTTAATCAAAAAAGCATCCCGCCGATAAAAGCTGGCGGGGTGCTTTTTGTATTACTTCGCCGAGACGACTGGTGTACCACTTTTCTTGGGAGCTGGAGTAGGAAATATGGCTTCAAACTCTTCCCGATTTAATGTTTCAACTTCCAACAAACGCTGGGCAACTTCTTCCAGCTTATCACGATAAGTGGTTAATATCTGCCGCGTCTTCTTATAAGCGTCATTAACCAACTTCCTAACTTCCTGATCAATTTGCTCAGCAATTGCTTCCGAATAATCTCTTTGCTCGGAAATTTCACGCCCAAGGAAGATCAATTCTTCTTTCTGTCCATAGACCATCGGGCCCAGATCACTGCTCATTCCCCAACGTGTTACCATGGTTCTGGCAATGCGCGTCACTCGTTCGATATCGTTGGATGCGCCCGAGGTAATATCATCAAACACAAGTTCCTCAGCAACGCGTCCTCCCAGTAAACCAACCAATTCTGCCATCATTTTCTTTCGTGATACCAACATACTGTCATCGCTGGGAAGGGCTAATGTATAGCCTCCCATCTGACCACGGGATATAATGGACACCTTCTGAACCGTGTTGGCTTCAGGGATTACATTCATAACAACAGCATGCCCCGCTTCATGATAAGCTACCACACGTTTTTCTTCTTCGCTGATCAATCGGCTTTTGCGTTCAGGTCCGGCAATTACGCGTTCAACTGCTTCATCCAGTTCGGATTGGCCAATTGCCTTCTTGTTTCGCCTGGCTGCCAGGATTGCAGCCTCATTAACTGTATTCTCCAAGTCTGCGCCTACAAAACCAGGGGTCGAACGTGCCAAAATACTTAAATCGACCTCAGCTTCCAGCGGTTTGCCCTTGGCATGAACTTTAAGGATTGCCTCTCTACCCTTCATATCTGGGCGATCAAGGGTGACTCTCCGGTCAAATCGTCCCGGTCGTAATAAAGCAGGATCCAATATGTCGGGGCGATTGGTAGCCGCAATTATGATCACGTTTGTATCGGTATCAAAACCATCCATTTCTACCAAAATTTGGTTCAAGGTTTGCTCACGCTCATCGTGTGAGCCACCCAATCCAGCCCCGCGTTGACGGCCAACAGCATCGATTTCATCCACAAATACTATACAGGGGGAATGACGCTTGGCTTGATCAAATAAATCGCGGACTCTGCTAGCACCAACTCCAACAAACATTTCTACAAATTCAGATCCAGATATTGAGAAGAAAGGAACGCTAGCCTCACCGGATACCGCTTTCGCCATGAGTGTTTTACCTGTTCCAGGAGGACCAACCAACAATACCCCTTTTGGAATTCGCGCACCCAGGGCAATAAATTTTTCCGGTTCCCGCAAAAACTCTACAACTTCTTTCAGTTCTTCCTTGGCTTCATCCACACCTGCTACATCTTCAAATGTAACCGTGGGGTGATCGCCGGTGAACATCCGGGCTTTTGATTTCCCAAAGGCTGCTGCGGCATTATTGGAACCCTGGGCTTGTCTGAATATGAACCAGAATAAACCTGCCAGCAACAAAAAAGGAAATACGTAACCGGCAAGGGTCATAATTCCCACCCAGGGACTGGGTGCTTGAACTTCAATTTTTACAGCGCTTGACAAAAGTTTGGAGGGCGAGACTCCCAATTTAAGTAACTGATCAACCAATGTGGTTTCTGGTTCTTTCCGTGTTGTTTGTTCCAATTTTGTATCATCGCGGTAAATTACTGTTACAGTGTTATCTTCTGCCACAACTATTCGTGCAATTGTATTTCCTTCTTCAAGTTGCGCTGCCAATTCATTTAATGTAAATATTTTTTGTGAATCACCCTGCTGATTAAGACTAAAATATAGCATTGAAGCAATGGCTATAAACAGCAGAAAGTAGATTATATATGACTGATTACGTGTATTCACTGATACCTCCTGGTAATGAAAGGGATTATACCAACCTATGATAGTAAAAACCAGACCGGAAAAATATCTTATATAAACTTCTAATAAATTAAATACCGGTTATCTTTTTCTTTTAAGTTCCTTCTACATGTATATATTTATGGTAAACTTTGATTATTCAAACGAGATGCCATGGCTGATACAATCAAGAAACGAATTTTGTGCATTGAAGACGATGACGAGATGATAGTTCTTATCCGTCTGATCCTGAGTCGTCACGGCTTTGAAGTATTGGGAGCAAGTGGCGGAGCTGCTGGCTTGGAAATGATTCAACAAGATAAACCAGACCTGATCCTTCTGGATTTAATGATGCCCGAAATGGATGGTTGGGAAGTTTATCAACAGATAAAAGCTGTTGAAACTACCCAGAAAATTCCAATTATTGTTGTTACCGCTAAAGCCCAAAGTATTGATCGGGTTTTGGGATTGCACATTGCCAAGGTAGATGATTACATTGCCAAGCCATTTAGCCCGCAAGAGTTACTGGACAGCGTAGAATCTGTTTTAAATCGCAAGAACTCAACTGGGAACGACCAATCAAGTTAATTCCCAACCTCATCCTCCTTTCACCAATTTCATGCTGATTCATGCTGAGAAAAATCGAAATTTCTGTTAACTATCAGCCACTCGAAAATCCAATTCTGGCCATTTATTGTGACACGTTTTTCTGTCGGTTACGTGGTTTTATGTTTAGGCATGAAATTTCCCACGATGAAGGCCTGCTTCTGGTTCAGAATCGAGATTCTAAAGCAGATTCTTCCATCCATATGCTGGCTGTTTTTATGGATCTGGCCATTGTTTGGATAGACTCCAACTTTTCCGTGGTGGATGTCGTTCTTGCAAAATCATGGCACCCAGCTTATTTCCCTTCTCATCCCGCCAGGTATACATTGGAAATCCACCCAGATCGCATATCAGACTTTAAAGTTGGTGACAAGGTTTCATTTAATGAGATCTAAACGCTTGGTAATTTCATTTCTTGTGATCATTTATATTTTATACTTTTCGCAAGCCTACGCACAAACGAATGCCCCTCCCACCGGACCTATTTATGTAGTAAGTCCGGGGGATTCTCTATTGGGCATCGCAGGCATGTTCAATGTCCGCTATGAAGACATTATGGCTGCGAACAACATAACGGACCCAAACCAAATATTTCCGGGTGATCAACTAATCATCCCCGGTCTGGAGGGTGTAAATGGGGTTTTGGCTTCCAGGGTCGTCCCTTTTGGAGATTCTCAACGCAGCCTGTCACGTCAATACCGCATCCCCATAGACCAGCTACGTAAGCTAAATCATATTATCAGCCCAACCGAATTCTACGCTGGTGCTAATCTGATCATGATTCAAGATGCTGATAAACCCGCCTGGACAAGTAGATCGAACCTTGATGCTGATGAAACCCTGCTCGAACTATCTATTCTACAGAATACAGACCCCTGGACGGTTACAGAAATAAATTACCTGCCTGGTACATGGGCTGCATTAACAGGTGATATTCTCTTTCACCCAGGTACCAACTCAGACGTCAAGCAAACAGGTCTGCCTTCTATTTTTCTATCAGCAATCGTCGACCCACTGCCAATTGTTCAAGGAACGACCACACAGATCCAGGTAACTACCTCTCAGGAAGTCTCCCTGGGAGGTATGTTGGTGGATCAGGATTTACATTTCTTTCCTTATGGGAATAATTCATACATATCCTTGCAAGGCGTGCATGCGCTGGCCGAACCCGGTTTATACCCCCTCCGTTTGGATGCAAGCCTCCCAGATGGAAGTAAACAATCTTTTGAGCAGATGATCCTTGTTCAGACTGGTTACTATTCCTCCGAAGTTCTCTATGTTGACCCGAAGTCGATCGACCCTGACATAACCAAACCTGAAGAAGAATTGATCCGCTCATTTGTGAACGCTGCTTCACCGAAGCGTTATTGGGATGGAATTTTTGAAAGTCCAGCTGTCCAATACGAATCCACCAGTTATTTAACATCAAAATTTGGGAACCGACGCACATACTTTGGGATTGGGACTGATTTGGAAATTTTTGGTTTTCATTCAGGTATGGATTTTGGAGGAGGGAACGGGCTCCCCATCACAGCTCCCGCTCCAGGAGTGGTTGTTTTTGTTGGACTTTTGGATGTACGCGGCAATGCAACGATAATCGATCATGGCTGGGGAGTCTATTCAGGGTATTGGCACCAGTCTGAAATCAAAGTTCAACCAGGTGATTTTGTAGACACTGGACAGGTTATCGGTCTGGTTGGGGGTACTGGGCGGGTGACGGGGGCACATCTTCACTGGGAAATATGGGTTAATGGTATTCAAGTGAATCCTTTGGATTGGTTGGAAAAGGCTTATCCGCATCCGTAACATTATTTTCAAAGGAAAAAGAATAATAAAGCAATGGAATTATCTCTTTTGGTAAAAGGGTTGGTATTGGGTTTTTCTATCGCCGCACCGGTTGGACCGATAGGGATTCTTTGCATCCGCCGAACACTCTCCGATGGCCGCCTGGCTGGTTTATTATCGGGGTTGGGAGCAGCCAGTGCAGATGCACTATATGGTTCAGTTGCCGGATTTGGAATCACCATCATTTCCAATTTCCTTATAAGTCAGCAAAATTTATTGAGATTGATCGGGGGATTTTTTTTATGTTATCTGGGGATCAGAACAATTCGCGCAATCCCCGCCGCGTTGATTGATAACCTCCCGAAAAAAGATTTGTCATCCATATACCTCACGACATTTTTCCTTACACTCACCAACCCAATGACAATCATTTCTTTTGCAGCCATCTTCTCAGGGCTGGGGTTGGTGAATGCCAATATGAATTACTTATCTGCTTTTTTGCTGATCATTGGTGTTTTCTTTGGATCAGCCTTATGGTGGATTTTGCTCAGTCTGTTTTTAAGTACTTTTCGTTTAAAATTCAATTTGTATTTAATGAAATGGGTTAATAGGCTTTCCGGCCTGATTATTCTTGGCTTTGGGGTTTTTGCACTGGTCAGTCTGATTTAAAAATTCATATTCCATTATTCCAAAAAACAAACACCAACCTTGCTGGGTTTTCTGGCAATCATATTATGGAGCGCAATATAAAGCTGGCGGTCACTGGAAGATTAATGATTTCTCTGCGAAATATACCGTTTTTCTTGTTATATATTAAAGTTTTATCAATTGCTATTTTTTATCAATCCAGTGCTTGACTATAATATTAATCTATTGTAAGATGGTTTGAATTGCACAAGTAACTTGTGCATAATATCATTTGATCGGAGGTGACGCCTTCCGCTTATTATAAATATCTGCCCCGTACCACACAATTAAGTCCAATCAGTTTTATTCCACGAGGAGGAAGAAGTATGTCTAAGCGTTTGTTGTTTGTTTTTGCTGCCTTAATAATTGCCACCATGGTGCTTTCCGCATGTGGGCCAAAGGCTTCAACTTATGAATGCACCGATGCAATCGGTTGTGTAACGGTTGCCCCCGGCGATCCAATCCATCTCGCCTATGATATGGTTATTAATGGCCCAGATGCAACCCTGGGTATTGACTCCCGGAATGGTGTCGAGATCGCTATTGCTGAAAAAGGCCAACTTCTCGGCCATGATGTCCAGCTAACTGGTGAAGACGATGGTTGTTCAGCAGAAGGCGGTCAGGCAAGCGGTACCAAACTCGCTGCTGACACGACAATTGTTGCAGTTTTTGGAACATCCTGCTCAAGTGCAGCCCGCGTTGCTGTGCCCTTACTTTCACAAGCAGGCTTCGTCATCATATCTGCTTCCAATACAGCTCCAGATCTAACCAAAGCCGGCGATCCCAATAACTGGCCAGGCTATCTGCGCACAGCCCACAATGATACCATCCAGGGCGCCGCAGCTGCTCAATTCGCTGTGGATTTTCTCAAGGTAACAAAAGCTGCCACAATTCACGACGGCTCATTGTATGCTGAGAGCTTGGCCAACCAATTTGCAAAAGTCTTCCAGGAATTAGGTGGTACCATCACTGCTCAAGAAGCAGTTGATCCCAATCAAACTGACTTCAAGTCCGTTCTCACCAGCCTGGCTCCAGGTGGCCCTGAACTGATCTACTACCCGATCTTCGTCAAAGCCGGCAGTTTGATCACCCGTCAGGCCAAGGAAACCACTGGTCTGGAAAACACCTCCCTGATGGGCGCAGATGGCATGTTCTCACCTGACGTTACCGCAGGGGCAGGCGATGCAGTTGAAGGTCTGTTCGTATCCAGCCCCGATACTTCATCCTTCAGCCAGAAGTACAACGATTACTTCCTGCCGAAGTACCAGGAATTGTTTGGATCAGAACCTGTCAGCATCTTTCACGCCCATGCGTATGATGCCACTTGGATGGTTATGAATGCTATAGAAGCCGTAGCAGTCAAGGATGCCGATGGCACCCTCCATATTCCACGACAGGCTCTGCGCGATGCCATGTATGCAACCAAGGATTTCCAAGGTCTGACTGGCGTCCTGACTTGCGGACCCACTGGCGACTGCGCCAACCCCAAGATCGCCGTGTACGAATATCACGCCGGCGAGTATCCTCCAATCAAGGTCTGGCCGTAAACCTGTTTGTCAATCCATTATTAATGTAACATAAAAGGGAGGGGCGAGTATACTCGCCCCTCCCTGAGTAAAAATCCCCTTGATACAGGAGTGAAATTATGTTGCGTACCTGGCGCCAACGAATTACAATCGCGGATGTTGTCGTTTGGATTATCGGCCTTTCTATTGCTTTTGTTGTGGTTTATGGCTCGATAAAAACGATAGAAGTGGGAAAATATAATACCCGGGTCTGGATCGACCTTACCATCACAGGTCTCGCCTTAGGGGGTGTCTATGCACTCATCGCACTTGGTTACACAATAGTATACGGCGTTCTCAAGATGATCAATTTCGCTCACAGCGAAATATTTATGTCAGGTCCCTTTACAGCTGTCTTCCTGGCTCTTGCCTTATATAAAAACGGATTTTGGAATTCTCATCCTTATATTAGTTTATTATTGGTCACACTCCTGGCAGTGACAGTATCCAGCACACTGGCTGTTCTTCTTGAACGGATCGCCTATCGCCCGCTTCGCACCGCTCCCCGTTTGGTCCCATTGATCACAGCCATCGGGGCATCTTTTTTTCTGCAATACGCCTTCCGAGGTTTTTTCGGTTCTGGCTTGCAGGCATATCCAGAATTGGGATTTCTCAAAGGCACCTGGACATTTGGTTCGATCCCGGTTTATAAGACTCAAGTCGTTGTTATTATCAGTGCATTAATTATGATGCTTATTCTGTATGGTTTTGTACAATTAACAAAAATGGGGAAGGCCATGCGGGCTGTTTCAGAAGATAAAGAAGTTGCCGGATTAATGGGGATCGATGTTGATAGGATCATCATGCTGACCTTTGCCCTGGGTGGCGCATCTGCCGGTTTGGGCGGCATCCTGTATATTCTCCTTTTCCCGGTTGTACACTTTTTTATGGGCTTTATTCCAGGTCTAAAAGCCTTTACAGCAGCCGTACTTGGCGGTATTGGTAATGTTCCGGGAGCCTTTTTAGGAGCCATGATCCTTGGTATCCTGGAAGCTGTTGGCCCAAGCCTTTTTCTGGATGGAATGGGAATAGCCGCTCCTTATCAACTTAAAGATGCTATTGCTTTCATCATCCTCGTATTTATCCTGATCATTCGTCCTTCGGGTATTCTGGGCGAGAGAATCACCCAGACAAAGGCCTGAGGAGGTATTACGATGACAAATAAATCCACTTTGAAGCAATTGTTTTCTGCAGGTTTGATCAATGGAGGAATCATAATCTTCCTGGGTCTGGTGGGTATGATAGAAACATTCAGCCAAAGGGATATTGTATCCGGGTTGGTATCCATGGGTTTTATCCTTTTATTCCTGCCATTCTTCGTATTTGGTTATTCAATTGCGAAAAAAGAACCGGATCAATCCCTAAGAACTGTCCTTTTTGCAGGAGGTTTGACAGGTTTGGTTGCAGGATTCACTACTGCTTTATTACCTATCTTGGGTCAATTCGTAAACATTCGTGATATGTTCATGAATGCTTCACCTACACTCTATTCAATCCTGAATTTTAACCAGGGAATTTACCTGGGTGGATTGATCTTGATGATTGTTTCAGGAATTATTGGTGCACTTGGGGCGGGTTTCCTGCTCATTCCGCCCAGGTTAAGGAATGCATTCTTGCAAGCAGTTGTGTGGACTGTCTTACTCGGCTTGATGAGAGATCTTTTGATCGTAATGATTGCACGGTGGGGAGCAATCTCCTATATTTTTCGATGGATTTTTGCAAGTAGTGGGTTAACAATTACCGGTGCATTGGTCATTTTCTTCCTGGTAGGAGTTGTTTACTACTGGCGTTCCGGTAAAAAACAAGATCTCCCTGTTAAAAAAATCCTGTCTAAAAAACAAAAAAATATTCGGTTTGGCAAGCTAGTAGCAGCAGTCATCCTGATGCTGTTGCTTCCACAAATTTTGGGAATATATTTCAGTGAAATTCTCGACAATGTTGGCATTTATATCCTGATGGGTCTTGGTTTGAACATTGTAATTGGGTTTGCTGGTCTGCTAGACCTTGGATATGTTGCCTTCTTTGCAATCGGTGCTTATGTTGTAGGTGTTCTCACATCTCCCGAGATGGGTGTGATCCAAATTACCTTTTGGCAGGCTTTACCTTTCGCTCTCCTGGCATCAGTAACTGCCGGTGTGATTTTAGGCTTACCGGTATTAAAAATGCGAGGTGATTATCTGGCCATTGTCACCCTAGGGTTTGGAGAGATCATCCGACTTCTGTCTTTATCTGATTGGCTGCGTCCATATCTGGGTGGAACCCAGGGCATTCAACGAATTGCACGTCCTTTTATTGGCTCCCTTGAACTTAAAACTCAGGGGCAATTATATTACTTGATTGTCGCCGCAATCCTGATCGCAGGTTTTATCGCCTGGCGTTTGAAGGATTCACACATGGGGCGATCGTGGATGGCAATGAGAGAAGATGAAGATGTCGCCCAGGCCATGGGAATTAACCTGGTGGCTACAAAATTATCGGCTTTTGCCACAGGTGCTTTCTTTGCCGGCCTGGCAGGTGCAATTTTCGCGGCCAAATTATCCTCTGCCTATCCTCAAAGCATGAATCTAATGGTCTCGATCAATGTACTCTGTTTGATCATCGTAGGCGGCATGGGTAGCATACCAGGTGTGTTTGTTGGCGCCCTGGTGCTAATGGGATCGCCTGAGTTATTGCGTGAATTTTCTGAGTTCCGCTATCTTGTGTATGGTGCACTTCTTGTTGTCATGATGCTTGTCCGCCCCGAAGGTTTATGGCCTGAGGCCCGCAGAAAACTTGAGTTACACGAATCCATGGAGCCGGATGCACTTCCAAATGATATTCCAACCGTGACGGAGAACCCAGCTGGGTAGGAGATAAATCATGGCTGTATTAACCGCAAAAAATGTTACCAAACGCTTTGGAGGCTTGGATGCCCTGCAAAAAGTAGATTTGGAAGTAAAAGAACATGCAATCCAAAGTATTATCGGCCCGAATGGGGCAGGAAAAACCACCTTTTTCAATTGCATTACCGGATTCTACAACCCCGAAGAGGGCGAAATTTTACTTGAGAATAAATTAATTACCGGTTTATCCTCAGATCGCGTTACCCGTCTTGGAATTTCAAGAACTTACCAGAACATTCGCTTGTTCAAGAATATGACAGCCGTTGAAAACATCTTGGTGGGTATGCACCCTCATCTGAAATCTGGAATGCTTGGTGGGATCTTACGCGATTCCCGTACCAACCGTGATGAAAAGCAAGCCCTGGATGAAGCCAAACGGATTTTGCAGTTTGTGGGTTTGGCTGGCAAAGGTGATATGATGTCGAAGAACTTGCCTTATGGTGCTCAGCGCAGACTTGAAATTGGCCGTGCGCTGGCAAATAAACCGAGATTATTGCTGCTCGATGAACCCACCGCAGGCATGAATCCCAGCGAAACCCAGGAGATGACCAACTTCATCGGCCATCTCCGTGATTCATTGGGAATAACGATCTTGCTGATTGAACATCAAATGCGTGTTGTGATGGGTATCTCTGAGTTGATTACCGTCCTGGATTTTGGTCAAAAAATCGCTGAAGGAACTCCGGCTGAAATTCAAAAGAACACCCGTGTGATTGAAGCATATCTGGGTCGCGGTGCAGCCAGCGGTCTTTCTGAAGCCACAGCCTGAGTTGGAGATGACATTATGCCGATGCTAGAAGTTGAAAACATTCATTCATACTACGGTAACATTCATGCCTTAAAAGGTGTATCTTTGACCGTAGAAAAAGGGGAAATTGTGACCCTGATCGGTGGAAATGGCGCTGGAAAAACAACCACCTTGAGGAGCATCTCCGGGATATTAAAACCTCTTGAAGGAACTGTGAGGTTCGAAGGAGAAGATTTGGCACCGTTTAAACCGCATAAACTGGTGGCAAAGGGTATTTCCATGGTACCCGAGGGCCGGGGAATATTCTCCCGCCTGACAGTTGCAGAAAATCTGGATATGGGCGCTTATGTTCGCTCAGACAAAGCCGAAATCAAGGTAGACCTTGAACGGGTTTTTACACTCCTACCTCGGCTGAAAGAGCGTCGCTCACAGGTCGCTGGAACACTTTCAGGGGGAGAACAGCAAATGCTGGCAACCGGGCGAGCTCTGATGGCACGTCCCCGCTTGCTTTTGATGGATGAGCCATCCATGGGTTTGGCTCCCGTTCTTGTGGAAAGCATCTTTGAGAAGATCGTTGAAATTAACCAAGAAGGTATGACCATTTTGCTGGTTGAACAGAACGCCCTTATGGCGCTTAGCATTGCGCATCGCGGTTATGTCATGCAAACAGGTGAAATTGTTTTGCATGATAAGGCTTCTAATTTGCAAACCAATAAGATGGTTCAAAAAGCTTACCTCGGTATGGAATAATGAAATTCTTTGTATTATAATAACGAAGAAACCCGTTTTCTTTTTGAAAACGGGTTTCATGTCAAATCCACTCATTTTTTGTCAAACAACAAGATATGAAAATATTAACCGCAAACGATGTAAAAAAAGCATTGCCCATGAAAGATTGTATAGAGGCGATGAAACGTGGGTATATTGCCCTGGTAAATGGAAATGCAGAAGTGCCTTTACGCACACGCATACCCATTCCGTCACAGAATGCTGTCAACCTATTTATGCCAGCATATGTTCAGGATAAAACTGGAAATGCGCTTGCGGTAAAAATTGTATCCCTCTATCCAAACAACCCAGATCTTGGCCTGCCTTTCATTCAGGCAGCCGTATTAGTTCTGGATCCCGATACAGGAAAACTTGTTGCCTTATTGGAGGGTAGTTCACTAACCGCTATTCGTACTGGTGCAGCTAGTGGTGCTGCCACTGATTTGCTTTCTAGGGAAGATAGCCGGGTTGCGGCCATTTTTGGAGCTGGCGCTCAGGGACGGACACAACTTGAAGCGATCTGCACTGTAAGAGATATTGAACAAGTATGGCTATACGATACAGATTCTACTCGTGTTAAATCCTTTATTGAAGAAATATCTGGAAGATCGCCAATACATGCCGATCTTCGCATTGCAGAAAGTCCCTATCAGGCTGTCTCAAATGCAGACATCATATGCTGTGCCACAACAGCAACCTCCCCTGTTTTTTCGGATGCCGATCTCAAACTTGGCGTTCATATCAATGCCATCGGATCATATACGCCCAATATGCAGGAAATTCCCTCCGCAACAATTGTCAGAGCCTTGGTGGTTGTGGACTCTCTCTCAGCGACACTTGCTGAAACCGGTGATCTCCTGCGTCCAATTCAAGAAGGCTTGATCGATCAAGACCACATCTACGCAGAATTAGGTGAAATTGCACAAGGAAGTAAACCTGGGCGCGCTAATGCCGATCAGATCACCTGTTTTAAATCTGTTGGGCTTGCTGTTCAGGATGCTATGGCAGCTCAATTGGCTTTACAAAACTCAGAAAAGATGGGTTTAGGACAAACAGTCCCATTTTAATCCAAGAGGTAATCAATTATGACATTCCCAAAAACAGCAGATATCATCATTATCGGAGGAGGGGTCATGGGCGCAAGCACAGCCTATCACCTTGCAGCTCGTGGCCAGAAAAATATCCTTTTACTTGAAAAAGAAGAATTTTTTGGCCTGGGTGCGACCGGTCGTTGCGCCGGAGGAGTTCGATATCAGTTTTCGACTGAGATCAATGTTGAGCTTTCCAAGAAGAGCTTACCCATGTTTGAGAATTTCAAGGCTGAGATTGGACAGGATATAAATTACCAGAAATGCGGCTACATTTTTGCGCTTACTCGCCCTCAAGATGTGGATTATTTTCGCCATAATATTGAACTTCAACAGCGTTTGGGTGTTCAAACAGAATGGTTGACCGGAGATGAAATCAGGCAGCGCTTACCTTTAATGCGTTTTGAAGATGCCATCGCAGGTACATTCAATTCGAAAGATGGATTGGTTGACCCAAACAGCGTAGTCATGGGGTATATCAATGCCGGACTACGGATTGGCGTAATAGCAGAAAACAATGTAGAGGTAACAGGGATTCAGGTTGTGAATGGTGAAGTTCGCGGTGTAATCACCAATCAGGGGATTGTATCATCACCTATCATTGTAAATGCTTGTGGTCCATGGTCCGGCTTGATAGGTGACATGGCTGGTGTAAAATTACCCATCACCCCATTACGCCGTCAAATGTTGACAACTTCCTCGCTCCCGGAAGTACCAGAAGATTTTCCATTTGTGATTGATTTTGCCCAATCGCTTTATTTCCATCGCGAGGGAGACGGCTTACTTACAGGGATGTCCAACCAGAATGAGCAATCTGGCTTTGACCAGAATGTAGATGAAGAGTTCGAGCTGGTAAACTTGGAATCAGCTATTTCTCGTATGCCATTGCTTGAGCATGCTGGTTTGGCTTCTCATTGGGCGGGACTTTATGAAGTCACCCCGGATGCACACCCGATATTCGGAAGGACTCCAGTCAAAGGTTTCCATGTTGTGGCTGGTTTTTCTGGTCACGGTTTCATGCATGGTCCAATTTCAGGAAAGCTGATGGCTGAGTATATTCTGGATGGTAAATTTGAAACCCTGGATGTCTCCATGTTAGATTTGGCTCGGTTCGAAGAGGATCGTTTGATAAAAGAATATAATGTTGTTTAATTTTATGGTTAATTGGAAAAGCGAACTCATATAAAGGGTATAAATGCCAATTGCTGAGATAATAGCCATAGGCACAGAATTATTACTTGGCGAAATTCCTGATACCAACACACAATACATTGCCCGAACTATGAGAGAATTGGGTATTAATCTATTTCGAACAACAGTTGTTGGTGACAATAAAGACCGGATAGCTGCGCTCGTTCGCGAAGCCATGGGACGCTCAGAAATAATAATTACCACCGGAGGGTTGGGACCAACCGTGGATGACCCCACCCGTGAAGCTCTGGCTCAGGCAACTGATTCAGACCTTATGTTCCATCCCGAATTGTGGGAAAGCATTTCTAAGCGCTTTATTAAGGCAGGACGCACGCCAGGCGATAATCAAAAACG
Organism: Chloroflexi bacterium GWB2_49_20; assembly: GCA_001796335.1. Classification (GTDB taxonomy): domain Bacteria; phylum Chloroflexota; class Anaerolineae; order Anaerolineales; family Villigracilaceae; genus UBA12087. The sequence goes on from MGMF01000023.1 coordinate 92,094, forward strand.
TCAGGCTTATATTCCTCATAACGCAATTATTATCAATAACCCTGTAGGAACAGCACCAGCTTTTATTATCATCACAGAAAAGAACGCTGTTATTTCTCTGCCGGGAGTTCCCGCAGAAATGAAAACGCTCCTGGACATATCGGTTATTCCTTTTCTGCAACAGCACTATAACTTGAAAGAGACCTTGAAGGTTCGCACTCTTCATACCAGCGGCGCAGGGGAAGGATGGATTGATGAAAGAATAAGCGATCTTGAAACTCTAGTAAATCCTACTGTTGGATTGGCAGCTCATTCGGGGATGGTGGATATCCGCATCACAGCCAGGGCTGCCAATGAAATTGAAGCAGAAAAACTAATCATTAATCTGGAAACAGAGATCCGCAATCGATTGGGAGATTTTATTTACGGTTCAGATAAGGCTACCTTAGAAGAAACAGCGCTGGATGCTTCTGCGCAATGTGGATGGAAAGTCTTCTGTGTCGAGGCTGGAACTGCTGGCTTGTTAAACCAACGTCTTTCAACATTGCAAAACCCGACTTACCTGGGTGGTTGTCAACTACCCGATAACACGAATTCATTACATGAAAACGTGGAGGTTTTTAGAAAAGATGGAAAAGCTGATGTAGTTTTAGGATTATCGGTTACCTTAAAAGATAATTCTTCTTTGATCCATCTGGTAATTCTTGCGCCTGAAAAAGATTATGACCATCAGGTTAATTATATCGGCCACCCAGACAACGCGCCCATCCTGGGTGTCAATCTTATGCTGGACCGATTACGACGACTGAAAGGGATTGAACCCACATCCAAATAACTGTTTACTCAGCAAAGTTTTCCAGAGAAGGCTGACCTAAAGGAAAAACATGGAACAAACAGTCGATGTATTATTTATAAACGCCCATGTATTGACCATGGATGAGAATCTGCATCAATACTCACCTGGTGCAGTTGCAGTAAAAGGCGATTCCATTGTTTCTATCGGTTACGAAAAAGATCTCAAGAGTAAATTTATCGCCAGCGAAACCATCGACTGTGATGGAAAGATATTGATGCCCGGGTTGATAAATGCCCATACACATGTACCCATGACGCTCTTGAGGGGTTTGGCAGATGATCTTCGTCTGGATGTCTGGTTGCTTGGGTATATAATGCCCGTGGAACGTGAATTTGTGTCATCGGATTTTGTCCAATTGGGCACGAAATTGGCTTGTGCTGAGTTGGCTCGATCAGGTGTTACATGCTTTGCCGATATGTATTATTTTGAAGATGATGTTGCCCTGGCAACGTCACAAGCCGGTTTGCGGGCAGTATGCTCACAAACAGTCCTGAAATTCCCCACACCAGATGCAAAATCATACGAAGATTCACTGGCTTATGCGCGTGATTTTATCCGTCGCTGGAAAGGGCATCCATTAATCGAACCTTCGGTAGCTCCACATGCACCTTATACTTGTACGAACGAGATTCTCCAGGCAACCTCTCTATTGGCACAGGAATTTGATGTCCCACTCCATACTCATTTGTCAGAGACTGTTCTCGAAGTTGAAAACATACGCAGAGAAACCGGTATGCCGGTTATTCCTTATGTAAAGAAACAAGGACTTTTTGATGCAAAAGTACTGGCAGCCCATTGCGTCCACATAGACCCGGGAGAAATTCGAACTCTGGCGCACGCAGGTGCTGGAATTGCTCACAACCCATCTTCAAATCTAAAACTTGGTTCTGGTATTGCACCAGTATTACAGATGCTGGAAGCCGGTCTCAATGTAGGAATAGGGACAGATGGTCCTGCTTCAAATAACGACTTGGATATGTTTGAAGAAGTGCGTCTGACCGCTTTTCTTGCAAAAGGAACCTGTGGTGATCCAACTGTCATCCCTGCTGCAACCGCTCTAACAATGGCAACCCGCCTCGGCGCGAAAGCCATGCACCTCGGGCACTTGACCGGATCCCTGGAGCCTGGCAAACGGGCTGACTTGATCTTGATAGATATCAATCCCATTCACAATTCCCCCCGCTTTAATCGAGAACCCGATAATGCTTATTCCAGTATTGTTTATGCAGCAAAATCAACAGATGTTACGGACGTGATGGTTAACGGGAACTGGGTTTTAAGAAACCGCAATCTTCTAACTCTTGACCAGAAAGACCTTTTATACCATGCTGCCCAATATGCTAAAAGAATAGATTCATTCTTGATCCAGCGCGAACAATCTGTTTACTCCAAATTAATTGCACTGGGTGGATCAAGCGAATCTGAATCTTTTGAAATACAAATCAAGGTTAAAATTGCTGATAATTCTGCAACCCTAAAAGCACTTCAAAACTCGCAAATTGACATCCTTTACCATAAACATTACCATCAACACGATGCTTATTTTATCTTCTCCGATCCATCCCAGGGCAGACTGCGCTACCGGGAGGATGAGTTCATTGATGAAAAGGGGCAAATTATTAATGTTCGCTCCCGTTTAACCTTGCTTGGACCAGCCCGTGAGAGCAATTTAAAAAACGACGTATTGCTTTCCCGCAGCCGGTATCTTGCACCTGCCACCAATAGTTTAAGGTTTTATCGGGAATATTTTAAACCTTCATCAGAAATTTTAGTCGATAAGGATCGTTTACGTTGGTTGGTCAAGTACAAAAACACGGAGTTTTACATTAACCTGGATACCTTTGAAAAACCTGCCTTGGGCATTTTTCTGGAAATTAAAAGTCGCACCTGGAGCTTAAGAGATGCTGAAAACAAGGCTCGCCTGACCAGTGAACTTATTACTTTGCTGGAAGGTTCGTTGGATAAGACAATTACTCAGGATTATATAGAAGTTATACAGGATCAAAACACTGGGAAACCGTAGGCGATTCTCATAAAGGTTTACAACCTCTGAACAAAATAAATGCTAAACACCAAAAAAGTCTCCCTTGCGCTTGTACAGAATTTCACTATAATTTAATAAACAAAATTTTGGAGGCTGAGCTATGAAAACAATTCGTCAAGCGATCAAAGAGAAAGATTCAGAAATATGGTGGACGACACCCGATACGCATGTTTTTAATGCTCTGAGCTTGATGGCTGAAAAAAGCGTGGGCGCCTTGCTTGTTATTGAAAAAGGGAAGATTGTTGGAGTTTTTTCGGAGCGTGATTATGCCCGTAAAGTTATCCTTAAAGGAAAATCATCCAAGGATATTTATGTTCGCGAAATTATGACGACAAATGTGCGTTTCATTACGCCTGAGCAAACTTGTGAACAAGCACTGGCTTTGATGACAGATAAGCATATTCGCCATCTTCCAGTTCTTCAGGACGATCAACTAATCGGAATAGTGTCCATTGGCGATCTTGTCAAGGCAGTTATCGATGATCAGAAGAAAACCATAGATAAACTGGAAAAATATATTCTGGCAAATACCAGCATTACTTAACAAAAACACCTGAAATAAACATCCTTCTTTCGTTAATTTTTAAGGGCGCATCATTTACACGCGTTTTGTAAATGTTGTTCAAACGTTTCTGCAAAGGCATGAAGACCTGATCCATCGCACCTTGCGCGAAAATAAAAATATGGGGTTTCAGCTGGAAAAGCTACAGCTTGAATCGCGCTTAAATTAGGATTACTTATAGGGGCAGGGGGTAGATCAGAATATTTATACGTATTAAAGGGGGAATCGATGGTTAGATCATCCAATGTCAAAGGATTCTTCCACCAGGTACCATTTAAATTGTCGTAACCGATTGCATATTGAACTGTTGGATCGCTATCCAATTTCATACCATTGTTCAAGCGATTGAAAAATACTGATGCGATCATTGGTTGTTCATCTGGAACGATAGCTTCTCTCTCTATGATGGATGCCAGGATTACCGTATTATAAATATCCAAACCTTGCCTTGAAATATTTCCTTGTAAATCAGAGGACATATTTACGGAGAAATTTTGGAGCAGGGTTGAAACCAATTGATCGGCAGTCATATCTCGCGCTAATGAGTAGGAACCGGGAAAAAGAAATCCTTCAGCAGAAGCACCTTCTGGAAAATAATCTAAAGGATGATTTGGATTTCTTACAGCTTCAATAAATTCCTCAGGAGTCACCTTCAATCCTGAGGTTGGCAGTGATGCAGCAATCTCTTCCAAGCGCCATCCAGCCAGAATATTGAATATAACTTCCGAAGGAGTGGCATCCTGTAATGCGGATGCAATCTCTATTCCATTCATACTCGACTTAAGTTTATAGCTTCCAGCTTGAACAGTTGTGTCGAGACCTTTCCAGACAAGATAGATACGAAAGATATTAGAATTTCGAATCAAACCCATTGATTCAAGTCGATTACTGATCTGAACGACAGAATCGCCAGTTTCAATAACAAAGATTTGCTCCTCGCCAACTGTTTGAACAGGATTGGTGAGATCCTCCGCGCTCCATAATAATGATATGGAATAGGTATAATGATCCACCACACTAAGAACAGGACTAGCCTGGCCATAAGTTTTTTCTGCAAGAACTGGAATATAAATTATGACAGCGACAACAAGAACTGTAAGTACTATCAATAAACTCAACAATGCACAGGATATTTTTTTTTGTTTCATTCGGATTTTTCTTTCTCAAGAGCTTTTGCGTCCAGGTAAGATTGTAAAATTACAGTTGCAGCTAAATCATCCAAATGGCCTGCCCGTTTTTTTCTTGAAGTTCCCATTCTGATACGTGCGTTTCTGGCATCTTGTGTGCTGAAACTCTCATTCCAGAATATCACAGGAACAGAGACTTTCCGGGCTAAAACATTAGCAATACGTACAGAACGCCTTCCTTCGAAAGTCGGCATGCCATCATCATCCAATGATTGCCCTACAACAATCAAATCGACATAATTGTTCAACACTTGCCGGGCAATCGTATCGGTATCAAATTCTCTGGATTTGTGAGATAGAATCATCAACGGATTTGCAATTGTTCCCGTTGGGTCACTTATTGCCAATCCAACATGTTTGGATCCCGGATCAACAGCTAAAATTCTCAAATTTCCTCAATTCGATATGACTATGCGCAACGCAACGATTGGCAGTCGCGGCCACCAGGAAGGCGCTATTTCAATAACAGGTTTTGTATCTTGGCCAAATTTTTTCTCCAAAATTCTATATGCCTCTTGGACAGATAAACCTTGAACCAGGCGGGATAAGTATACTGTGTCAACCCCTTCACGAATCTTCTGACTCACAATTAAATTCAGGTTAGTTATACCATATGGATTTGTTGTTGGTTTTTTTAGTATCTCAATATTCATAGTGCTATCCGCAATTGGTTCAAATCCTGCAGGTAAATCAGCATTTATAGCAGGTTCTGCAACTCTAATTAGGTCAGAATATTCCGCATATTGCATGGAATAGGATAGTTTAAGATATAGGGACAAACTATCACCAGGTTGACCTGCTGCTGGAACATAATTTTCTTGTAAGTTAACCCCAATTATTAAAGTATCAGGAAAAATTATATCTCCTTCTGGGAGAAACACCAGAGCTTTCTGTATTGCATTGAGTCGCAATTCGGTCTCCAAAGAGCTGAATAAATCACTTCTATCGCTTTTGGTGGCCATGGTTGTAAAACGGTCTGTGCCACCGATAGTCGGGGTTGGATTGGTTACCAACAGGCTGGTTCCCAGATCGCCTACCAATGAGCCAAGTGAATTTGCCTCCATATTTCCAGCTTCGCCAGGAGTTAATGCGCGAACCGGCAAATCTATTGCTTCTCCAATTCTTGCAACCAATTCCCCTTTTTCGATGGTTTCGAACCGGATTCCTGCATTATCCAGCCTTGTGACAATCGTCCCTGCTGGAATCACAACCTCAGTTTCAGTCAGATTTGTAAATGTGATTATCCCTGTAGCAAATTTATCTGGCACTTTCGTTTTGGAAATAATTTTAACCAATCTGCTTCCTTCAACATCGACCGATATCGTATGAGCAGGAATTTTCCCCGAAAGGTTGACCCCCGCAACTTTCTCGTCCGCTTCAACCAGCATGGAAATACTTTGCATACGATCGCTCAACTTAAGGTGAATAACAGCCGAAGGAACAAACAAAAGAGATAAAACCAGCACTGCTAATACCCCCAAAGAGAAAAAGCTTAACCGAACGCCTATGTGGGATTTCCATTCCGGTTCTTTAAGTTTTGCCTCCTGCCCCATACTTCTTAAATCTTTAAGTGGTTTCCGTTCAAAATTCTTCTTTTTCCCAGGATCCTCACCCATCCATGTCCTGCGCTGTGCAGCTTTGATTGATTTGAATACTGGAATATTGAGCTCGCCCGCTAACTTTCTAACACCTTTAGACCTGGAAACCAAGCCAATTGAAAAGCCCATTTTTTTAGCTGCTCTTTGTATCATGAGCAGGTCAATTCTTTGCAAAATTAATACTTTCGAAGGTGGATACACCAACAGAACACGCTTAGTTTTTCCCCACGATAATTTATCGGTTATTGATATAACATTATCATAGCGTTCCAAATGGATGATGTGCGTCTTCATATACCCAGATTATAAAGCAAATAGTGCTGGGCTCGAGCACCCTAGTGCATCAAACTAATCCCCACATTAAGAAAGATCGCCAGATAATCATTTATTTCAGGTTAGTCTCGATATAATTGATTACACCTTCCAGGGCATCTCCCAGCCTGGATGGATCTTTTCCACCAGCTTGTGCAAGGGTGGGTTTTCCACCGCCTGACCCACCGAGAATTTGTGCTACATATTTAACCAGGTCACCAGCTTTAACGCCTCGTTTTATAATATCCTCAGTTACTGTAGCAACAACAATCGGGCGCCCATTGATTACTGTTCCAAGTACGGCAATACCGCTGGAATATTTCTGCCGGAATTGGTCACACATATTCCGAAGCACTTCGATCTCAGCGCCATCCACTATCGACCTCATAACCTGAACGCCTTTTATCAAAGGAACATTTTCCAATAATGAATTAAATTTTTCCATCAGAATATTATTCCGTAATTCAGTCGTTTGCCGGCGCATTTCATTCAAATCATCCAGCACGGTACTGACCTTGCTTACGATTTCACGCGAAGAACTGGATAACATTTTGGATAGCTGCCTGATATATTTAAGTCTCTCTGAAACGATTTGACTTGCAGCCCGACCAGTGGCAGCTTCGATCCTGTGGACTCCTGCTGCAGCCGAACCTTCGCTAAGGATCACAAATGTGCCAATATTTCCAGTGTGATCCAGGTGTGTTCCGCCACATAATTCATAGGAGTATCTGGCCAGATCATCGCTTCCAGATGCTTGTGCATTAATTAAGATCGTCCTGACCACATCACCATATTTTTCGCCAAATAGTGCGGTCGCACCTTCCGATATAGCCTGATCCCGGGTCTTGGAAGTGGCAATCACGGGCATATCAGCAAGGATAGCCTTATTAACGCCCATCTCAATTTGTTCCAATTGATGTGTTGTAATTGTTTCATTATGGTTAAAATCGAATCTAAGCCTTTCTGGCGCCACTAGTGATCCAGCCTGTCTAGCATGCTCTCCAAGAACTTTATGTAGCTCTGCATGCAGTAAGTGTGTCGCTGTGTGATTGCGCATGATATCTCTTCGCCGCTCAAGATCTACCAGCGCAACAACTTCATCACCGACTTTAGGATTTCCACGTGTCACTTCCCCAACATGGGTGATCATTCCAGCAGCAGGTTTGCGCATCTCGTGGACTTCAATCTCCCAGGTCCCTTTTGCATCGCACATGACACCGGTATCTGACAGCTGTCCACCAGACTCTATATAGAAACCTGTCTTTGGCACTATAACTGCGACATTGGCTCCCAAATACACTTCCTCAACCGGCTGCCCCCCTTCTACGAGTGCCAATACTTTTCCATCGGTCGCCACAGTTTGATAAGGGTCATAAACGACTCCATCTTTCCCAAGGCTGCCTTTATTTATTAATTTCTGAGTTAACTGGTTATACATCTCAGCGTCTTCACCGCCAAGCTCACCCATCGCCTTTCCACCACCTGAAGCAAGCCGATGATTGTCCATGGCTGACCGAAATCCATATTCATCAACTTCCAATGAATGTTCATGGGCAATATCCCGGGTAATTTCATATGGCAGACCATAAGTGGCGTACAACTCAAATGCTTTATCACCAGGTAAAATATTGTTATTTGATTTATTAAGATCTTCCAGCAACCCGTCAAGCACAGCTGTACCGCTTTCTATGGTTTTAGCGAATCGCACTTCTTCGCGGGTAAGGTTATCAATGATATTTTGGCGATTCTGCGACATCTCTGGAAAAAATTCAGCATACTTATCTACAAAAGCATCAGCCACCCTTGCAAGAAATGGTTCGTAAAGTCCAATTTTCGTTCCGAATCGTGCAGCCCTCCTAATAATCATTCTGCACACATAATTTCGTCCGGTATTTCCAGGAACCACCCCATCCGCGATTAAGAAAGCGGCAGCCCTGGCATGGTCAGCGATTACCCGGTAGGGAGTAAAATGCGCCAGCATTTGGCCTTCACTCTCGCCAGTCATCGAACGGATAACATCCAAAGCTGGTGTAAACAAATCTGTCTTATAGTTTGAGTCAACTTCCTGGAGAACCGATACAATCCGCTCAAAACCCATGCCTGTATCTACGTGAGTAGCCGGGAGTGGGTTTAGTTGTGTGGGGCTAAGCCGGTTATATTGAATAAAAACCAGATTCCACAACTCAAGGAAACGTTTGCAATCCCCATTTACCTTGCATTGATGACCTTCAATGGATTGTAAATCACAATACTTTACTCCACGGTCGATGTGAATCTCAGAGCAGGGTCCACATGGACCGGTTTCAGCCATCTCCCAAAAATTATCTTTACGTCCAAAATAAAGAACATGTTCCGGGAGCATTCCCGTTTGTTTGCGCCAATTTTCAGCCGCTTCCTCATCCGACGGGATATCACCTTTATCGTCTTTAAAACAAGTGGCATACAATTGAGATTTCGGGAGTCCCCATACATCAGTTAGCAATTGCCAGGCCCATTCAATCGCTTCTTTCTTGTAATAATCGCCAAATGACCAGTTTCCCAACATTTCAAAGAATGTATGGTGGGAATCATCTGTTCCTACATCTTCCAGGTCATTGTGTTTTCCAGCAACCCGCATACATTTTTGTGAATTGGTTGCACGTTTATAAGATCGTTTGTCAGTTCCAAGAAAAACATCTTTAAACTGAACCATACCAGCATTTGTGAACAACAGGGTGGCGTCACCACCAGGTACCAGGGATGCAGACGGCACGAATGTATGTCCCTGTTCTAAAAAATAATCCAGGAAGGATTTTCGAATTTCCGCTGCACTCGGTTTGCTTTGCATGATCACTCCATAAAATCGGATGAAATTAGATTAGTTAAAAATATAGGGTACAGTAAACAGTACCCCACGACACTTTTAATATGAAAATTTATTATCCAAGAATTATACGCGATGTAAGAAAAAGCAGCAATATAATATTATCTTGAACCTGGACTCTGTTGCTCGTTTTTAACAATCTCTTCCAATAAAACTGCTTCTTCCTCCGGGGAATTTATTTCTCCATCCAACCAGGCAGCCCTTAATTGCTGCAAGATTTTTTGATAAACCTGGCTTGGAGGTAATCCTAGCTTTTTTAATTCATTTCCAGTAGTTCTGGGAGTTATTTTTTTCCATGTTACTACATATTTATCCAGGATTTCTGCTGCCCGCGAGTCAACTTTCAGGAACGCAATAAATATAGCCATAATCGGCATGTCTTCCAATTCCTGGTACACCTTTGATGGTAGACTATCCTCCAATCCTGGCATGATTGTGATAATGTGTTTTATAGCCTGAATGTTCTTCTTAATAAATTCGGATAATTTTAATCGTTTACAAACTGAAATCACATCTCCAACAGGTACTTGGGACAACCAGAGTAAATAAACCATAGTCTTATTGTCGTAGACTATCTGCCCTTTAGTTGCTGCGCTCCACGTTTTTGGAGGTATTTTTCCAATATTTACTGATATCTCTGAATTGATCGTTTGGTTCCATGGTAATGACGTGTGGATCGCGTTTAACAATCCCAACTCTGCCAGGCGAGAGATAATTTGTAAAAAATTTCCTTCATCCAGAATTAAATCAATTTCATGACGAATTCTATCTCCGGAAAGATTGCCAAGTAAACCTTTTGCATCCAGCATCAACTGGAGAGTACGATCTTCAATTCGAAATCCGAATCGTTGTTCAAATCTGATGGCACGAAGCATCCGGGTCGGGTCATCGACAAAGGAAAGCGAATGTAATACACGGATTAGATGATCCCTTATATCGCTTAAACCACCCCAAAAATCATACAATTCACCAAAATACCTGCCATCCAATCGAAGCGCAAGGGTATTAATTGTAAAATCGCGCCTGTGAAGGTCAAATTTTATACTGCTGCGCTCGACTGTTGGTAAAGCTGTCGGATGAGCATAAAATTCCAACCTGGCCGTTATAAAATCCAGAAATTCAGGTACATCTTCCCCCTGAAATTCAGATTGGTCCAGGTACCATTTTGCGGTTCCAAACCGTGTATGTACTGTAACTCTACCGCCATGTTTGGCTGCAACAATTTTAGCCATCAAAATGGCATCCCCCTCCACAACAATATCAAAATCAATACTCGGCCGATCGAGCATTAGATCCCGGACAAATCCACCTACAACATAAATGGGAAGTTTTTGTTGAACTGCTTCCGCGGCAATTGTCCGAATGATAGCTAAACGATTTAATGGCAATGCTTTTGTCAGCTGAGTTTCAAGGTTTTCGCGATTATTTTTTGAGGCCTTCGGAGAGAGCGTTTTCAGAAGATCGGTTCGTGTGACTATTCCAATCACGGCGCCTGAGACCGGGTCAATCACAGGAATTTGTCCCCATCCACTATCCGTCATACGTGATTGTAAATGTTGAATCGAATCGTCTGGTTGCACCCAAATCTTATTCGCATCCATTAAACTTTTTGCAGTCAAATTTAGATTGTGATTCAAGGCTTTATCAACAACCTTGCGGGTTAGCAAACCGACCACTTTTCCATTTTCTACGACCGGATAACCTTCATAGCCGTAGTTTCGCATCAAGCGGGATGCTTCTGCCACAGATGTATCCGGAGATAGTACATGGGGGCTCTCAGACATTATCTGTGCAACAGTGATCGATGGTCGCACATACTTCGGTAAAATATCCAATAGCTGCTGGTAAATCAAATTACAAGGATCTTTATCCTTTTTCGTTTCAGATTTTCGAATAAGGGCTGCAGCAGCTCTGTCGTGCCCACCGCCTCCAAAAAAAGCTGCAATCGACCCTACATCAATATGATCTGTAGTAGAACGGGCTACCAGGCGGATTCCTTCAATTGTTGAAACGATTACGAACAAACCATCTGGATCAAAGAAATCACGCAATTTGTGTGCTAATGTTGAAATTTCTTCATTAAACTCATCCATATTTCCAGATGTGATAATAATTCGATGCCCATTTATATGATGTATTCTGGCATTAGCTGATAATCGATCATAGAATATTCTTTGTTCTGCTGAAAGTGGAGGGTTTAAGAAATTTGTAGCGATTTCCAGGTTGGCTCCTTGATCTATAAGGTAAGCCGCAGCGCGCCCATCCCGACCAGTGGTACTTGAATACGTTAAAGACCCGGTATCCTCATAGATCCCTAATAACAACAATGTTGCATGTACTACCGAAAGAAATGCATGTTCTTCGGATATTTGTTCAGCAAAATATGCTGTAGCGGAACCGGTTTCGACTTGTTTCACATCCCAGTTGGATGGGATCCCCTGCCGAAGAGGATGATGGTCAATTACCCTGACGCTGGTTTTATTGTTCATACCTTTAACAGTGATCAAAGATTGGGTGTCTACCAGAGTAACTGCTTCAACCTTACCCGGTGGTAAATCCTGAGCATCTACAAAAGGTAAATCTGCCCCATAAAGTGTCACAAAGGAGCGGACATTTCGATTAAGTTTGCGCGGCAAAACCGGTAAGGCACCGGTGTCTAACAAATAGGCGCCCAACAAGGATGCCATCGCATCAAAATCAGCTTGTTCATGCGTCAAAATTAGGCGCATTGATAGTTCTCCATAATTCCCAAATTAATTCAACTTGTTTCATCACACCATAATTGTAGCATATTGCGAAAACATTGCTTTCAGGTATAATACAGACATGTTTATTGCCCATTTCCCGGCTCCTATTAATATTTATTCTATCAGGTCTGGTTAGATCTCGTTCGCCATAACAATCGGCGGCTCCCAGACATATGGTGAGCCGTTTTTATTTATCAAAGGGAAGATTTATATGGATATAAAAACCCTGACAATAAAAATGCATGATTTTGTTCAGTCTAAGGGTTGGTATGAACCCGATAGCCTACGGGAGCAATCCTCCAGAAATTTAGCCATTTCTCTGAATTTGGAAGCATCAGAAGTTCTTGAGCATTTTCAATGGTCAGATAAATGTGACAATATGGAAGACCTTGCAGGCGAACTGGCGGATGTTTCATTATACTTGCTACAACTTGCATCTGTTTCCGGGATCAACCTTGAGGAAGAAATCCTAAAAAAACTATCAATCAATGCAAAACGTAAGTGGAATGGATAATCATGAATATTACAATTTTTGGAGGATCCTCACCAAAACCTGGGTCTCAAGCATACCATCAGGCTTACAAATTGGGGCAAATACTTGCCCAGGCTGGTCATTCAGTTTTAACTGGTGGATACATTGGTACCATGGAAGCTGTCTCCCGAGGCGCTTCTGAAGCTGGTGGTCACGTTATAGGGGTTACATGTTCTGAGATCGAAAATTGGAGACCAGTAAAAGCCAATGCCTGGGTTCAAGAGGAGCGGTGCTTTTTATCTTTACAAGACCGTTTGCACGAACTGATATACACTTGTGATGCAGCATTGGCACTTCCCGGCGGACCCGGAACATTAACAGAAATTGCCCTGACCTGGAATCTTATAACCATCCAGGCTATTCCCGAAATACCCCTAATTCTGATTGGTGAAGAATGGCCGATGGTTATTAATTCAATGTTTATCGCCTTTAATGAATATATTCCCATGTCCCAACGCAAGTTCCTTCGTTTTGCAAAAGATATTGAGACAGTCTGTTCCATGTTGGTGTTATAAGAGCAACAATCTTTATTTCAACACTTATGTAATTTACATAAAATTCTATTTATTATTTTTCATAATCAGAATAAAATTCGAGGTAATGATGGCTGAAGAAAAACTTCCCACCCGCGCAGATGATTTCGCAGAATGGTATAACCAGTTGGTTATAAGAGCTGAAATGGCTGATTATGCACCTGTGAGAGGCTGTATGGTTGTAAGACCTTATGGCTGGGCACTATGGGAAAATATTCAGCAGGCTCTTGATAAGCGCTTCAAAGCCACCGGCCATATGAATGCTGCCTTTCCTCTACTTATTCCAAAATCATTCCTTGAGAAGGAAAAAGAACACGTTGAAGGATTTTCCCCAGAGCTGGCAATTGTAACCATTGGTGGTGGTGAAATACTGGAGGAACCTCTCATTGTAAGACCCACATCCGAAACAGTGATTGGATATATGTACGCGAAATGGATAAAATCCTATCGCGATTTACCGGTCTTGATCAACCAATGGGGTAATGTTGTCCGTTGGGAACTGCGCACCAAACTTTTTTTAAGAACCCTCGAGTTCTATTGGCAGGAAGGTCACACGGCTCATGCGACTGCACAAGAAGCGCAAGAAGAAACCCTTCGCATGTTGGATGTCTATGCTGATTTTGCCATCAATGAAGCTGCTGTTCCAGTAATTAAAGGCATAAAAAGCCCAACAGAGAAGTTCGCAGGAGCGATTCAATCTACAACCATCGAAGCAATGATGGGAGATACTCGTGCGTTGCAATCCGGCACATCCCATTTCCTTGGACAAAATTTCGCAAAGGCATTTAATATTCAATACCTGGATGTCAATAATACGCTCCAACATTGCTGGACAACATCCTGGGGGCTTTCCACACGCTTTATTGGTGCCATAATCATGACACACGGAGACGATCAAGGACTGGTTCTGCCACCCAGGCTGGCTCCAATTCAAGTTGTAATTATTCCCATATATAAAAATGATGTCGAAAGAAGCGCAGTCACGGAAGTTGTTGAGAAACTAAAAAGCGAATTAGGCGCGTTCCGTATCAAAATAGATGACCGCACCGAAGTAACCCCCGGTTTTAAATTTAATGACTGGGAAATGCGTGGCGTACCCCTGCGAATTGAAGTCGGTCCAAAAGACGTGGAAAAAGGCACCCTGGCGTTATCCCGCCGGGACCACCCCGGGCGCGCAGGCAAATCTTTTGTCCCGCAGACAGGCATCGCATCCAATGTTGCAGATACGCTGGATGATATACAGAAATCCCTGCTTGCGCGCGCCACTGTGTTTCGTGATGCAAATATTCATGATCCTCAGAATTACGAAGAGTTAAAAGAAGTCGTAACAAAAGGCTGGGCATATTCCTGGTGGTGTGAAAGTCCCGAATGTGAAGCTCGCGTAAAGGAAGACACCAAAGCTTCAACCCGGTGTATTCCCATTGATCAAACTTCTGGTTCCGGAACTTGTGTTGTTTGTGGCGAAAAGGCAACCAAAAAAGTTTATTATGCCAAATCATATTAAGATTTTCTGGGTTCAAATGCACCCAACCTTGTCTATGGAATCCATGTTATGAGAACAACTCAATTATTCGGACAAACATTACGGGAAGCTCCTGTAGAGGCAGATGTCACCAGCCATCGGCTTTTAGTCAGGGCTGGTTTTATCCGTCAACTGGGAGCTGGCATCTTTACCTATCTGCACCTGGCAAAACGTTCGATCACGAAGATCGAAAATCTTATTCGCGAGGAGATGGATGCCATTGGAGGACAGGAAATCAGTATGCCTGTTGTCCATCCAGCTGATATTTGGAAAGAAACCGGCCGGTGGCATCAAATCGGCTCCGAGATGGGCCGCTTTAGAGATAAAAATGAACACGACATGGTGTTAGCCATGACCCATGAAGAAGTAGTTGGAGACCTGGTTCGGCGAGAAATCCAATCCTATAAACAACTCCCCCGCTTGATCTACCACATCCAGACAAAATGGCGCGACGATCCGCGTCCACGTGCCGGCTTGATCCGCGTCCGGGAATTCACAATGAAGGACAGCTATAGCCTCGACTCAGATGGTGGTGGACTTAATCATCAATACTGTGCTCATTACCAGGCATATTTTAATATTTACAACCGTTGTTCACTGCCGGTAACTGCAATTAGATCAGACACCGGAATGATGGGTGGAAGCATGGCTCACGAATTTATGTATCTTACCGATATCGGAGAAGATACTTTATTAATCTGTGACCAATGCGGTTACAAGGCAAATCGCCAGGTTGCTCGATTCAACAAGGAGCCTCTTCCAGTGGAAGAGGCAAAAGAGATCGTAAAAGTCTCCACTCCTGGAACCCACTCAATAGATAGTCTGGTGAAGTATTTAAATATTCCCAGGGAAAAAACAGCCAAAGCTGTATTTTTGGTAGCCCAATTCCAGGACAATTCGGGGATAAATGAAAAATTCATTTTTGCTGTTGTACGTGGGGATATGGAACTTAATGAGACAAAACTTTTGAATGCCATCAAGGCCAAAGAGTTACGCCCGGCGAGAGATGATGAAATTCTAGCCATCGGTGCGGTTCCCGGGTTTGCATCTCCAGTAGGGTTAAAAAATGTCTTGATCATCGTTGACGACATCATCCCTGTCTCCCCCAATCTGGTAAGTGGTGCTAATGAAACCGATTATCACTTTCTAAACGTCAATTACCAACGTGATTTTTCATCTTCCCAGGTGGTTGATATCGCCAGCGCCAATGAGGGCTGTGGTTGCCCCGACTGTGGATCTCCTCTCACTGCTTCTCGTGGAGTTGAAGTCGGGAATATCTTTAAACTTGGAACCCATTACAGCGAATTGTTAAATTGTAATTTCCTCGCCAGTGACGGGAGTTTAAAACCTGTATATATGGGATCATATGGTATTGGTATCGGTCGCCTGCTGGCCTGTATTGTTGAAGAACATCACGACCAGAATGGGATTATTTGGCCGGTTTCAGTAGCACCTTATCAAATTCACATGGTACTTCTTCGAGGCAAAGGTGATGAAAAAAGCGAAATCATTGCCGAGCAGTTGTATAAAATATTAATAAAAGCGGGGTTGGAAGTTTTGTATGACGACAGCCTTGATAGCCCGGGAATAAAATTTAATAACGCTGATCTGATTGGCTGTCCTATTCGCATTACAGTCAGCGACCGTGCTGCCACCCAGGGTGGAATAGAAATTAAATTACGAGGACAAGAAGATAAATCAATAATTCCAATGGACAATATCGTACAATATTTGACTACAAAGTTAAATACGCTTCTGGTCGAAATTTCCAACAAAGCAACAGTTGTTCCGTATGCTAATTAACAAACCTATCAGTGGTAATAACTAATTTATGCCAGCTATCAACCTAACAAGATTAAAAAATCAATCAGATTTATTGGTTGACCTTTTTGACCAGCCGGATGCTTTTTTGCATAAATTGGAAGAAATTCTTGAATATTATACAAACTACACTCTTCGAGCCAGTCAGGTCATTCAAAAATCAAATCTGGCAACCTATAATACACCTCGACCAGTTTTGCTTCAAATTGAAAACGCTATTGAAAAACTGGCCGATCAAAAGCCCCATGCAGCTGTTAACTTGATAGATGCTCTTTGGAAGGCATCATTTTATGAAACCCGGCTATTGTCAGCCTTCTTGTTAGGTACAATCCCGCCTGCCTTAGCAATGAGTTTATTAACCAGGTTGCCGGAAAGACTATATGAAACCCAAGATCAAGGGATTAAAAATGCTCTGCTTACATCTGCCTTTGCGCGTTTACGCAGAGAAAATCCGCATATCTTAATGATGATGATTTCAGAATGGTTGAACGCTCCTGGTCCAAAAACCCAATCCTGGGGCTTGCATGCTCTTATACCCTTGATACAGCAACTGGGATATGATGATCTCCCTAAAATTTTTAAAATACTTCGACCAGCAATTGAGACTGTTTCTACATCCACCGAAATGGATATCCAGGTTTGTATTAATGCCTTATATCTCATTTCTCCAATAGAAACAATCCATTATTTAAACGAAATCCTCCAAGAAACAAAAAACCCACAAGTAGTAAGGATTTTCATTCGCTATATGAGAGGCTTTCCGCCAGAAAAGCAAAAAGAGCTGGGTATTACAATTAAAAATAAAACGAGTTCAATTTCTTAATCTTTCGAGACAACGGAAATCATATCTAAATAATACAAAAATTCTGGTATAATTCTACTCCGTGACTGGACCTATTAGTGGCGAAAGCTGCTGATATGGAGACCTGCGAATAATCATAAGGAGAAGCATACGTCATGCCATTATCTAAAGAAGTAAAAACCAAATTGGTTGAGGATTACCATCGCCACGAAAGTGATACTGGTTCACCAGAAGTTCAAATAGCCATTCTGACAAATCGGATCGCCCAACTTACAGATCATTTACGAACCAATAAACATGATGAATCCTGTCGACGAGGATTACTCATGCTGGTTGGGCAGCGTCGGAGATTGTTGGCGTACCTGAGAAAATCTGAGTACCAACGTTATCTGGCGCTTACCGAAAAATTGAACCTGCGACGCAAATAATAGATAGTTTACCCGAGTAGATGGGTGATTACCCATCTACTTTTTTTATGAAAGTTCCAGTTGGGAATTGAACAGTGCTGCCAACATATGGTTGGCACCTCTTTTCAGTCCCTGACTGGGCGGAAAATAGGAGAAATATACAATGCATCCCGAATTTAAGCGTTACACCACTAAAGTGGGTAGCCAGGAAATTGCTATTGAAACAGGCAAACTGGCAGCACAGGCAGGTGGTGCTGTGACTGTGCATCTTAATGACACAATCATTTTTGCATCTGCAACCATGAGCCCAAATACCCGTGAGGGTATCGACTTTTTCCCCCTCAGCGTTGAATATGAAGAACGCATGTATGCTGGCGGGAAAATTCCCGGCTCTTTCTTCCGACGTGAAAGTAGGCCAAGCGGTGATGCCATCCTCACCTCAAGACTTACAGATCGCCCCTTGAGACCTCTTTTCCCGGAAGGAATGCGCAACGATGTCCAGATAATCATATACTCACTCTCTTCAGATGGAGAAAATCCTCTGGATATTCTTGCGATTAATGCAGCTTCTGCTGCACTAATGATCTCAGATATTCCTTGGAATGGCCCTATTGCTGCTATCCGCGTTGGTCGGATAAATGGACAGTTCATTATCAATCCAACCTATCAAGAATTGGAAGAATCTGATCTCGATCTACGGCTAGCTGGCACACGTGATGCCATCTCAATGGTTGAGTGTGGCGCAAAGGAAGTTCCTGAAGAAGTCATGGTTGCTGCTCTCGAATTAGGACATAAATCCATCCAGCCGCTAATTGAGCTGCAAATGAAAATGGCAGAAGAAATTGGGAAATCCAAGAAGTCTGTTGTCACAACCAATCTCAATCCAGACTTGGTTAATAAAGTTTACAATCGATCCCTGCAACCTATGACTGACCTGCTTGAAAAAACTCTCGCAAAATCTGAGTTTTATGCTGGCGTAGCATCTTTAAGTGAAGAGATTGTTGCAGAATTCACTGAAGGTGGCGAGGCTGATAAAGTTGCACCTGAAGTTGTTAAGTCAGCCTTTTCTGAAGCTGAAGCACGAATTATTCGTGATCGGATTCTTAAATTAAACAAACGTATTGACGGAAGAACCACAACTGAAATCCGACCAATTTGGTGCGAAGTGGGTTTTAGCCCACGCACTCATGGATCAGCAATTTTTACACGTGGTGAAACCCAGGTACTCACAACAGCTACGCTTGGCACATTGGGAGATGCCCAATTATTGGACACTCTCAACCCGATGAAAACAAAACGATACATGCACCATTATAATTTCCCCCCATTTTCAACAGGAGAAGTTAAACCACTGCGCGGGCAAAGCAGGCGGGAGATTGGACATGGAGCGTTGGCCGAAAGGGCTCTCGAACCAGTCATTCCAGACAAGGTGGACTTTCCATATACCATTCGCCTGGTTTCAGAAGTAATGGCTTCAAATGGCTCTTCTTCCATGGCATCAGTCTGTGGATCCACCCTGGCTCTTATGGATACTGGTGTCCCGATCAAGGCTCCGGTTGCCGGTGTTGCCATGGGATTGGTAATGCAAGGCGAAAAATATGCCATTCTTACTGATATCCTCGGCACTGAAGATCATCTCGGCGATATGGATTTCAAGGTCACCGGCACAACCCGTGGCATTACCGCCCTCCAGATGGATATCAAGGTCAGCGGTGTAAGCTCCGATATCATGTCGCAAGCGCTTGAGCAGGCGCGTATTGCGCGCCTATCCATATTGGATAAGATGCTGGCAGTACTCCCTGCTCCACGCCCCGATTTAAAAGAACACACTCCACGCATCACCATCGTGAAGATCCCGGTGGATAAGATTGGTGCCATAATCGGCCCCGGCGGTAAAAATATTCGCGCTCTCCAGGAAGAAACGGGAACTAAAATTGATATTGAAGAAGATGGAACAATATATATATCATCTACAGATGGTGTTGGAGCAGAAATTGCCAGGGAGAGGATCGAATCTATAACTGAAACTGCTCAAATTGGTCGTATCTATACCGGTAAAGTTGTTCGTCTGGCAGATTTTGGTGCTTTTGTGGAGATCCTCCCCGGAACGGATGGATTGGTTCATATTTCTCAACTGGATAGCGAACGTGTCAACAAAGTTGAGGATTTAGTTCAGATGGGAGATGAAATTACCGTCATGGTCATCGGAATCGATCCCATGGGAAAGATTCGTCTCTCAAGACAGGCTGTTTTGGAAGGATGGACCGCCGAAGAAGCCCAGGAACGCGATAAGAAATCTAGTGGGGGCAGCCGCCCAGGTGGCGGAGGACGTCCCGGAGGCCATCGCCCGGGTGGTCGGGATAACGACCGCCGTGGGGGCAGCAATAATCGCAGATAATTCAATAAAGGGCGACCCCGAGGTCGCCCTTTATAATTCTAATTAACTATCTATTTGCTATGCTGCAGCAATTGCAAATTACCCGTCGTAAATATCCAAGTCAATTTTGGTTGATGCTGATGGGGGTTTTCATCAGCTCTTCCGGATCAAGCATGATCTGGCCTTTCTTGATGATATATGTTAGTGGAAAACTAAATCTATCTTTAAGTACAGTTGCCACTTTAGTCACGATCAATGCCAGTACAAGTCTGGTGTCATCACTTTTTGCTGGAACTATCGCCGATCATCGCGGCAGAAAAATCGTTATGGTTATCAGCCTGTCCACCAATGGACTGATTTATTTATTCATGAGTCAGGCAAATTCCTACTTTGCATTTGCAATTCTGATGTTTCTCACCGGAGCCTCCAATCCCCTCTATCAGGTTGGTGCAGATGCCATGCTGGCTGACCTGATTCCTGAAGGCGATCGTTCACAAGCTTATGCCATTCAGCGCATGTTTAACAATGCAGGCATCGCCATTGGACCTGCAATAGGAGGGTTTATAGCGTCCCGTTCCTACACTATTGCTTTCATAGGAGCTGCAGTTGGGATGCTCACTTACAGTGTTCTACTCATCTTTCGAGCCAGGGAAACTCTCACCCCTGACAAAAAAGGGGATTTCAAGCATACTTCCATAAAATATGGCGGTTATGAACAGGTTCTAAAAGATCGCCGATATATTATATTTGTATTTCTGATTGCGCTGGGACTGATTGCCCCATCTATGATGTGGGTGCTGTTGGCAGTCTATGCAAAATCGAATTTTGGATTATCAGAAAGTCTTTTCGGGTGGATTCCAACTACCAATGCATTAATGTGCGTGTTTATACAGGTGTTTGTCACACGCTATTCCCGGCGTTTTGCAAGCCTATCCATTGCCACAGTTGGAATGTTCGTATACGCCGTTGGAGTTGGAAGCATTGCATTGATGAGTCATTTTTGGGGTTTTTGGCTAAGCATGGTGATTATCACATTTGGAGAATTGATTCTGATCCCAACAACTACGACCTTCATCGCAAATCTTGCACCCCCCAATTTACGTGGTCGTTATTTGAGTATTTACTGGTTTGGCTGGGGAATAGCCAGGGCTTGTTCTCCTCTTATTGGTGGTTTTTTAAATGATAATATCTCCCCGCGCGCAATCTGGGTTGGTGGTCTAGCCATAGGTTTAACAAGTTCGTTAGGATTATATCTTTTCAAGAAATTGTATGCTGTAAGCTGACTTAAATCAGCTCAGCTCAACTTCTCTTCGAGATCACTTTTCACTTTACTCCACTCATTGTCTAATATACTGTAGTAAACACTGTCTCTAATTACCCCCTCCGGTGTGATCATGTGATTGCGGAGGATTCCTTCTTTTAATGCCCCCAATCGTTCAATTGCTCTTTGAGAGCGTATATTGCGAAGATCAGTTTTAAATTGAACACGAATGCACCCCAAGTCTTCAAAAGCATATTTTAATAATAAATACTTACTTTCTGTATTTACACCGGTACGTTGAAAGTCCACCGAGTACCATGTTCCACCGATTTCCAATCCTTTATGTTCTGGTCTCATATCCAAATATCTGGTCGCCCCCACAACCTTTCCTGAAGCCAGATGGATTACAGCAAAAGGTAGATCGCTGCCCATGTCCTGACGTTTTAAAATATCCCGCACCCAGCCTCGCATATTCTCCTCGGTGATCGGCTCGCCATACAGCATGTATTTCCAAATGCTAACATCTTTCCCTGAAATCGCCAACTCTTCTACATGATCTTCTGACAAAGGTTCCAAGCGGACAATTTCTCCAAACAAAGTTACTTGCTTCTGCCATAGCCCTCTCATGTTTATTCATCCTGAGTAGGCAAGTAAGGCATTTCAGGTCCTGCGATACATAAATACTCGGCAAGTGCTGCGCGCAGTGCGGTACGGTCATCCCACGCATATTCTTTCGTTTCAAAACACATGGATTGCTCATGTCCTTTTCCGCAGCAAATAACCAGGTCACCCGGCAGCGCCATTTTGACGCCTTGTCGGATTGCATTTCTCCGGTCAGGAATACACAAGTAATTCTCTCCCAACTCAGCTTTCTGGGATTGCGCGCCTGCTGCCATCTCGGCAAGAATATTTTCCAGTGATTCGGTTCGGGGGTCTTCAGCCGTGAAAATGGAAAAATCCGCCAATAAAACCGAAGTTTCCGCCATCAGTCTTCGTTTTTCCCGATCTCGCAAACCAGCTGATCCAAATACCACAATTACTTTTCCCTTCGTCAGTTTCCTGGCTGCTTGCAAGGCAACTATTAAGGCATTGGGGGTATGTGCAAAGTCCACGATTGCAGTGAAATTCTGTCCAGAATCTATCCTTTCCATTCGGCCAGGTACGCCTTTCATGGCAGCGATCCCGCGTGCTGCAACGGAAGGATCTATACCCAACCCAACTACCCCTGTTGAAAACGCAGCCAGGCAGTTTGAAACATTAAAAGCACCAACAAGGCAACTCGTAACCTTGGTTTTCTTCTTTCCAAAAGCGCTAATGTTGAACTCCAATCCTTCTTCATTGAAGTTGATATCCTTCGCAAGAATGTCTGCTTCTGTATCGACCGCATAGGATATGGTTTTTACTTTGGAAATTTCCTTCAAATATTGGTAGGAAGAATCATCCCGGTTCAATACCGCCAGCCCGATATTATTAAACTTTTTATTCTTCGTCTCTGCCAAGGATGCAAAAAGGCGTCCTTTGGCAGCCCGGTAATTTTCAAAAGAACCATGGTGGTCCAGATGCTCATGCGTTATATTGGTGATAACACCAATATCAAAATTGCAGGCATCCACCCTGAATTGTGCCCATCCATGCGATGTTGTCTCCAACACGACATGCGTTATACCGGCTTCATTCATCATGGCAAGATACTGTTGAACCTCTGGCGCATCCGGAGTGGTTACGTGAAAGCCAGTATCAAGGACTATATCTCCAATAACAACGTTAACGGTCGAGATCATTCCTGTATTAAAACCCGCAGCTTGCAGTATATTATAAAGAAGATTGGCGGTTGTCGTTTTTCCATCCGTGCCGGTTATACCGATCATTATCATTTTGCGGGAAGGGTTATCAAAAAAAGCCGCGGCCAGGAATGCCAGGGCTTGCCTGGAATTTTGAACTCGAATATAGGGCACCTCACATCCAGATATATCCTTTTCTCCGACGATTGCAACAGCACCCCCCTCCACAGCTTTATTAATATAATCGTGTCCGTCCACATACTCGCCAGGACAGGCAACAAATAATGATCCCGGAATTACCCTTCGAGAATCCCCTGTAATTTTATGGATATCCAAATCAGGAATCTTACCGATTTCAAAATGAAAAGGGAATTCTGCGAATAATCCTTTAAGTGTCTCAATCCGATCCATAAATTTCCTCATCATCTATTATCGTAACTTCTCAATGAAGTGGGATGTGGGGGAATGCAAGCGAGCTACACTCGCTTGCATTCCCCCACTTTCCGCACTTTTATTGAAATAATACCCATTATCTCACTAAACTTAAATAATAAGAGAGTTTCGGTTTGAATCAACCAAAACCCTCTTACATTTTATTATTCGTCTTTACTGAAGATTCTGACGCAGGTTATCCAACTTACCGGCTACTGAACCATCCAGAACTTTGTCACCAACCCGGACCACCAACCCACCCAGGATGGAAGGATCTATTCGGAATGCAACTGCGCTTTGTGAACCCATTTTAAGAAGGATCTCTTTCTTGACAGTAGCCTGCTCATCTGCTGTCAGTGGTAGAGCGCTGATCACCTCGGCAGAAGATCCACTCAAGCTTTGTTCTTCAAGGACAACAACCTTACCTTCTTTAACACCCGAGAAAAACTCAGCTAATAAAACATGCTGGCGCTTTTCATCCAATGTTTCACCAACCAGTTTCTGCGCAGCAGCAATTGCCAGCGCGGCCACCTGCCCCCGCAAATCACCCAGCATGCGGGCTCGTTCATCTTCAACTTCTGCCAGGGTTGTAGAACGTTCTTTGTTGATCTCTTGCTCTGCTTCCGCTTTTACTTCCAGAACAACTTTTTCAGCACGGTCGGTGGCTTCATTAACAATATGCGTAGCCTTGGTTTGAGCTTCCACAGTTATCTTGGCAGCATCTTTTTCTGCATTCGTGCGGGCTTCTTCAGCAACCCGGGCATCTTCCAAACCCTGAGCAATAGTATTTCGGCGTTTTTCCAGCATACCCATCAACGGTTTGTATACCCATGCCCGCAAGACTACAAACAAAGCCAGGAAGTTGAAAATCTGGACAAGTATATAACCTAAATTTAGGCCTAATTTTTCCAATGTACTTTCCTCCTGTCTCAGGTTTAGAACACAAATAGAATCAAGAGAGCTACAACCAGACAATAAATAGCCACCGCTTCTGCGAAGGCGATCCCAAGGATCATGTTAGTCTGGATGGTACCTGTAGCATCTGGATTACGACCCATTGCCTGAACCGCACCGCTGGTTACTATACCAATACCTGCACCAGCACCGATGGCGCCGATCATTGCTAGACCAGCACCAATTAACTTTCCAAGAATTTGAGCAGCTTCGAAATCCATTTTTAATCATCCTCCAGATTAATTTCGGGCGGGGAAACCGCCACTATAATGGTTTGTTTACCCGGGCGTTACCACCCGAAGACTTACAATTAAATAATTATGCGTGCGCTTCTTCTTTGTGCTCGCCGCCATGACCTTGAGTAGCTTGCGCCATGAAAGTCATCGTCAGCATACCAAACACAATAGCCTGGATCATACCAACAAAAAATTCCAGCATTAAGAAACCTGTCTGTGCAAAAACTGGAACAAGGGAACCGATCACAAATAAAAGGACTGAACCGGCAAAAATATTACCAAACAACCGGAAGGCAAACGAGAGTATTTTTGAAAACTCTGAAACCAATTCGAGGAGGCCGACGCCAAAATCAATTACCCCAAAAATCGGTTTACTAAAGAGCGTCTTTGTATTCCAGAATTTAGTAAAGTAAGCCATTCCTTGTGCCCGGATACCGGTGACCTGGACCATCACAACCGCGATCAAAGCCAGGGCAACCGTGAAGTTTAGGTCCGTAGAAACCACACGAACGAAAGGAACTACTACATAACCTTCCCCTGCAGGAACAGTCCCAACAGGAGATTTAATAACCGTAGCAATTCCAGAAGTCAAATTCTGGATGTTACTACCGCCTACCGATACTTTTTCCAGAAGGCCAATGCTATCCACGCCCGGTATTAATTCTGTCCAGTTGGATACCAGGACCAGCAGAGTTATCGTGGCAAACCAGGGGAATACGAATTTAGCCCATTTTCCTGCGGTGGTCTGGGTCAGATTATAAATGACTTCCAATAAGGCTTCCACAGCCCCGGAAAATCCTTTTGGAACCAATGACCCGGTCTTAGTAAACCGATAATATCCAAAAGCAATCAGTAACAGAATAATATCGGATATGAACATGGCAACCATTGTATTCGTCAGATATAAGCCAGTGACGGATGCGCTGGCTCCATTTCCTTCCAAGCCAGCGTCGCCTTCTAGACAATATTCTGGTGGAACATCACCAAAAGGTTTAGGCAGTGCAAGGATAGGTGTACAGGATAGTTTTTCAGCTGGTAGTTTGACATCGGGTCGAACTGGTTGATACATGCGTGCTGTAACTATGCTGCCAATAATAAATAGCAGGATAAACCAGCGATTGACACCCCAACGCCACCATTTCTTCTTAGGGGGTTTTTCCACTATTTACTTCCTCCTCTAATTGATTTGTTGTTGTAGATGGTTTAATTCTTGCAGTTGCTGTTTTTACAAAATAAAACATAATGACAAGCGTAAGTGGAACACTGGCAAGAATTAATCCGATTGTAAAATTATGATTTGTATCGAATTTATTATCCAGCCAAATCCCAGCAAACATCGCCACCAAAACGATCACCAGGGTGATGACACCCGCCAAGCCTGCCACACCTGCCAGCGTCAGGTTAATGGCATATTGCCGGGTATTTTTCTGCTGATCATCGACCGTTTTCATGGTTGCGGATTATAACATACCGATTAAAGGTTCGTCAATTAGAACAGGTTTATGGCTGCACTATTGGCTATTGCATACCATGGGCCAAAGAAAGCACCTACCAGAAGAATTCCTAATGACAGCACTGTTAAAGCAATGGCATACGGGCGGGATAAAACGATCGGATGTTTTTCTTCTTCTTCACCTTCCATACGATACAAATAAACGTATTTTAGAACCGTGAGGTAGTAGTAAACACCTACGATCGAGTTCAACACACCCACAACTGCCAGCCATATCCAACCTTGCTCGATGGCGGCATTGAAAACGAAAACCTTCGCGACAAAACCACCGAAGGGAGGCATCCCGGCAAGGGATAGGAAAGCTACCAGCATTACCAATGCAAGTCCTGGTGCCCGGCGTTGTAAACCGTAGTAAGCCTTCATATCATCTGATCCGGTTACACGTCCCACCACTGCAACCGCACCAAAAGCTGCCAGGTTGGTTAATATATAAGCGATCAGATAAAAAGCCGTTCCAGTTACGCCTAACTTCGAATATGCCACAACACCGATCATGGCATAACCAGCATGCGCAATTGAAGAATACGCCAGCATACGTTTGATATTCTTCTGAGCCAGTGCCAGGAAATTGCCAACTGTCATAGTCAATGTCGCCAGGATAGCCAGGATCAAGGTCCAATTTACAGCAATCCCAGGGAATACAACAACGAACAATCGCAGAATTACTACGAAACCCGCTGCTTTGGATGCTGTCGATAAAAAGCCTGTCACAGGTGTAGGTGCACCCTCATAAACATCAGGAGCCCAAAAATGAAACGGAACCATCGAGACTTTGAACGCCAGGCCAATCAAAACCAATAATAAGATGCCCAATGCCAGAGGATTGAACGCTGTAAATAGGCTGCCAAGATCATACAAATTTGTTTTCCCGGTCAGGCCATACAACAAGCTGAAGCCATATAGCAAAATGGTGGAGGTCAGTGCGCCAAACAGCAGGTATTTAAATCCAGCTTCTGTTGAGCGATCATCATCCTTTAAGAAGCCAGCCAGCACATAAAGCGGGATTGAAGTCGTTTCAATGGACAGGTAAAGCATAATCAGGTCTGCCGCGGAAGCCATCAATGTCATACCTATCGTTGCTGCTATCAGAAGCAAGTATGCTTCAGCCCGCCGACCAACATGCTCGATGTCCATCATGAACATGGCCGTGATGGCTGCGCTAAAGATAAAGAACATTTTGAAGGAAAATCCCATCCAGTCATATCGGACCATACCGCCAAAAACAAGTTGAGCATCACCGGGGCGGGCAACCAGAATGCTAACAACTGCCACAACAGCCAATCCTCCAGAAGTTAACCAGCCCAGGTTGACTCGCCTGTTATCCTCTTTCCAAAAAGGATCGACGACTAAAATCAGTATTCCAAGAACCAGCAAAAGGATCTCAGGTAAAATTGCCATCAAATTCCCGGACACTTATGCACCTCCCAGGAGACTTAAAACGTTTTGTACGCCGCTTTGCACCCAGGGTACCATCAAGGATGGGAATAATCCGATGCTTATCATGATCAAACTCAGGAATACAAGTGCGACTTTATCCAAAGGAGAAACGTTTCCAATATGACCTTCCAACTCGGCAGGTACTTCACCGAAGAAGGTTTTCCGAATGACCAGCATAATATACGAAGCAGTGATAATAATGGATATCGACGCAAGGATGGCAACCCAGGGTTTTACCTGCCAGGCGCCCATGAAGATGGGGAATTCCGCCACAAACCCAGAAAAGCCCGGCATACCCATTGACACCAGACCTGCAACGATGAATGCCAGGGCTACCCAAGGCAATGGTTTGGCCATACCTCCCAGTTTGGAAATTTCGCGAGTATGCGCCCGGTCATACACCATGCCAACAGCAGCAAAGAGTAGAGCTGTCATTACTCCGTGTGAAAACATCTGAACTCCGGCGCCAATCATTCCCTGCTCGTTCAGGGTTGAAAAGCCAAGCATTACCAATCCCATGTGCGATACAGATGAAAACCCGATAACATACTTCAAGTCAGTTTGTACCATGGCAATAAATGCTCCATAGACCACGTTGACCAAGGCCAAACCCATGATCCAGCCAGCCCAATGTTTTGCTCCAAGCGGTAAAAGCATGATGCCAACACGCAGGGCAGCAAAAGCGCCCAATTTCATTAATACACCTGCATGGAACATGGATACAGCTGTTGGAGCTGCAACGTGGCCATCTGGTGACCAGTTGTGAAAGGGGAAAATACCTCCTAAAACAGCAAACCCGAGGAACACAAAAGGGAACCATAGTATTTGGAATTCAGCTGGGAAATTAGCTTTCTGCAAAACCAACATATCAAAAGTATGAATACCACTTTGCCAATACATGGCCAGTGCACCGACCAGGGCGATCACCGATCCGATGAACAGGTAGAGGGTCAGTTTCATGGCCGCATATTCGCGCGTCTTGATCCATCCCCAGATTGCTATCAGGAGGTACATCGGAAATACAGCTATTTCATAGAAGAAGAATAATTGGAAAAGATCCAAAGCTACGAAAACTCCGAATACGCCGCTCGCCAGGATAAATAAGAAGGAAAAGAACTCACGCGGGCGGTCATCAATTCCCCAAGAGATCAAAACACCCGTAACCATTACGATACCGGTAAGTAATACCAAGGGGGCACTCAAACCATCCACGCCTACCTGGTAGCCAATCCCCAGGGATGGCATCCAGTTATATTTTTCCAAAAACTGGTAACCCGCAGCGACTTTGTCATAAGTAAAATAAACCCAAACTGATAGAATTAATTCGAAGACAGCAGCAGCCAGTGCAGCAACCCTGGCCTCAGTTTTCCGCTCCGGTTTGATCAATAGAAGCAGGAGAGCCGCCACCAGCGGGGTAAAAACGATGACACTCAAAATCGGAAATTGCATGGTTCACCTCAATTAAAACAGCATGGTTACGGCTTTATTGATAACTTCCAGGATCCAGGCTGGCCAGATACCAATTACCAGGATTAAGGCCATGAGCGGTACCATAACAACGATTTCCCGGGTGTTTATTTCAGTCATGTGCCCAACCCAGTGTTCATTTAAAGGTCCATGTAAAACTTTTTTAATTCCCTTTAGAATGTAAGCACCGGTAAATAACAAACCGATCATAGCGATTACGGTATACACGGTCAGAATTGGGAAGGATCCTCGAACTACCAGGAACTCTGAAACAAAGCCATTCAAACCTGGCAATCCCAACGACGCCATGGATGTAAAGATAAGGATTCCACCATAAACGGGAGCCAGGGGGAATAGCCCACCCAATTCATCCAGGTTGCGTGTATGGGTTCGCTCATAAACTACACCAACCAGGAAGAACATCCCGGCTGCTGAAAGACCATGATTGAACATTTGTAAAATCGCACCATTCAAGGCGAATGTTGCATTCATGGTCCCCATTGCCCTGGCAGCGGCAGCAATTCCAAGCAATACAAATCCCATGTGATTAATGGAAGAATATGCCACCAGACGTTTGAAATCCGTTTGGCCATAAGCTGCAAATGCCCCGAAAACGATCGCCATCACAGCCAGGAAGGCTAGCGCCCCAGCATATTGTTGTGCCTGGGCAGGATAAAGAGGCAGAACAAGGCGAAGGAAGCCGTAGGCTCCCAATTTCAAGAGAACACCTGCCAGGATCATTGACCCGGCAGTTGGGGCCTCGGTATGGGCATCGGGTAACCAGGTATGGAAAGGCCAAACAGGTACTTTGATCGCAAATGCAATAACAAAAGCCCAAAATGCAACTGCCTTTACTGTTTCAATGGGCAAACCAAGTGGAATGTTCTTAAGTTCTGAGGCTACAGGCCATAATTTGAATAACTCAGGTAAATTGTATGTCCCAAAGCTGACTCCGATCATCTGGATAGCCAACAGAAGTCCCAAGGAGCCTGCCATCGTGTAGATCATGAACTTCATCGAAGCATAGTTTCGGTTGGCACTGCCCCACTGATTAATCAGGAAATACATCGGCACCAGGCCAATTTCCCAAAAGACAAAGAATATTAGCAAATCCAGGGAAAGAAATACCCCGAGCATGCCTGTCTCCAGCATCAGGAACAGCATCATAAATGCCTTGACGCGATCTGTGATTTTGAAGGATGCCAGGATTGCCAGCGGGGTCAGCAAAGTTGTCAACAACACCATCGTCATCGACAAGCCATCCACACCAACAAAAAATGATGAATTAATGGCTTGATACCAGGGATATTGCTCGGTAAATTGAAAACCTGCTGCGTTTGAGTCAAACCTTAACCACAACCACACTGAAAGCGCAAATGGGATCAGGCTGGCAAAGAAAGCAGCCCAACGGATTACCTTTATCTCATCCCTGGGCAGGAACAGGATGATTACTGCCGCCAGGACGGGAAACAACAGGATTGTTGTCAGCATATGATAACTAATGAAGTCCATCATTCTCTCCCATTCGCCTTAAGCCAGCAAGAAGTAATAGAGTACAGCGACAATTATTGCCACTGCCAGCGAAGCGAGCATGTAGAACTGGATACGCCCTCTTTGAATGATTGGCGCCATGGTCTTGCCTATTCTTTTGGCGCTTTCACCGACCAAATCACCAAATCCATTGACAACCGGGGCATCAAAGTATTTCCTGAAGGCACGCCCAACCCCTTGTGCAACCCCGCCAATGCTGTTGAGAAATCCGTCAATAATAGTCTGATCAAGGAATTTATATGCGAATGTCTCAGCAAACCAATAGGCCGGTTTTACAAACAGGAAGTCGTAAATCTCATCAAAGTAATACTTATTCATAAGAACTTTGATCTGAAGCTTATCTTCTTCAACCGATTTCACATTCCGGTAGACTAGCCAACCCACCAACAAACCTCCCAAAGCCACGATTAAAGATGTCAGCAAAGGCATTATATTAAATGGGAGGATTTCAGGGTGTTCCGCCAATGTCCCACCCACAAATTCGTGCAGCCAGTTCGGTAACAGCCCTCCCAATAATGGGAATTCCTCAGGAATTCCTACCCATCCAAAACCTATCGCGAAGACAGATAAGATGACAAGCGGCAATGTCATTGTCCAGGGTGTTTCTTGGGCATGTTCAGCAGATTTCGTGCGAGGTGTGCCCAGGAATGTAAGCGTGATCTGACGCATGGTATAAAAAGCTGTCAGAAAGGCGGCTACTGCCAAGGTAATAAAAACAGCCATATGCCCGTTGGCAAAAGCATCTGCCAGGATCTCATCCTTCGACCAGAAGCCAGCCGTCAACACCGGAAAACCGGATAGGGCAAAGCCTCCGATCAGGAATGTCCAGAATGTGATTGGCATCTTCTTTCTCAATCCACCCATGTTGAACATATTTTGTGGATCAATAGAGTGGTCGCCTGTATGCAATACACCGTGTTCCATACCATGAATTACCGAACCGGAACCCAGGAAGAGCAAGGCTTTGAAAAATGCATGGGTAACCAGGTGGAATATCGCTGCCACATATGCCCCAATCCCCAAAGCCGCAATCATAAAGCCGAGTTGAGAAATTGTTGAATAAGCAAGGACACGTTTGATGTCATTCTGAGCGACTGCAATGGTGGCTGCAAACAAGGCTGTAAATGCACCAATAAATGCAATTATGCTCATGGTTGTGGTCAGACCGTGGCCAGTGAAATCAGCTGTGATCAGGGGGAACATGCGGATTACAGCGTAAACACCAGCAGACACCATTGTTGCCGCATGGATCATCGCAGAAACCGGTGTAGGACCTTCCATTGCATCAGGCAGCCAGACATGCAAAGGCCACTGTGCGGATTTACCTACTGTGCCGATGAAGAGCAGTAACCCGATCAAACCCGCAGCCGATAGGCCTAAAATTGGCG
The DNA here is from genome assembly GCA_001796335.1 of Chloroflexi bacterium GWB2_49_20. Lineage (GTDB taxonomy): Bacteria > Chloroflexota > Anaerolineae > Anaerolineales > Villigracilaceae > UBA12087. The sequence goes on from MGMF01000023.1 coordinate 124,256, forward strand.
TCGCGGTTGAAGCCAGGACCGATAAAACACGTTCAGTGAAAATTTCCCGGTAGGATAGTGTTCCTGTTGCCGAATATAGGAATGAAATTCCCAACAACATGAAAACATCACCAATACGAGTGGTCATGAAAGCTTTTATGGCAGCATTCCGGGCAGACGGTTTTCCATACCAGAAACCGATCAACAAATAAGAACACAAACCCATGATCTCCCAGCCAACAAACATTGTCAGCAGGTTGTCTGAAACCACCAGGGTAAACATACCAAATGCGAACAAACCTATGAATGCAAAAAATCGCGAATACATCGGTTCAATGGATGGGACTGTGTGCTTATGCCCATGTTCATCAACGGTTGTCGCTCCATGCGGTGGAAGACCCGGTCGATCGTGGTCACCCTTTGGCTGTCCATAGTTATGATATCCAACACTATAGATGAAGATCATAAGGACAGTCCACGCCACAAAAAAGAGGGTGATTGCCGAAAGTGGATCGATTAATACGCCAATCTTAAGCCAGGTATCTCCGGTAGGGAGCCAGTTGATTGAAGATTGAAATACTTCCTTTCCAAAATGCTCCACGCCCACCGCACGAAAGAAAACGACCATGCTGCCCAGCCAGGATAACGCTGCTGCGCCTATGGCGATGCTGTGACTCAGCGCTTTGCCTTTATTGGTGAAAAGCACGATCAAGAAAAACGCCAACAGGGGTGGAAGAGGTATAAGCCAGATGATTGTTTCAGTCGACATAACGTTCTCCTACCACTTCAGCAAGTCGAGTTCATCGGCAATCACAGTAGTGCGACGACGATAGACTGAGATGATTAAAGCCAGGCCAACAGCCACTTCAGCTGCAGCCACAGCAAATACGATGATGGCAAAAACCTGTCCGGCAATGGAACCGCTGCCATATCGCCAGAAGGCTACCAGGTTGATATTGACCGCATTCAGCATCAGCTCAATTCCAAGCAGGATGGCAACGGCATTTTTCCGCGCCAGCACACCGAACAAACCAATGCTAAAAAGCGCTGCAGATAAGATCAGGTACCAAGAAAGAGGGATACTCACGTCTGCCTCCTATTCCTTACTCGATGTTGCGATATAGACTGCGCCAACTAATGCTGCCAGCAAGAGTATTGAAGCAACTTCAAAAGGCAGTACATAAGCATCTGGGGATACCAGCGCTTTACCCAACATCATCAATGTGTCCGTCCCTGCAGGGATCGCTTTTGCTGTGCTTGAAAAACCCACCCAGCTCGATAGAATGAAAGCCAGGCCTCCAAAGGTCAATAATGCCAACAAGGCTGAAATCCCCCAATTATGATTGACTTGTGTTCCCTTGTCTCTCATTTCACGGCGTGTCAGCATGACGGCAAAGATGAACAAAACGGCAATTGCACCAATATATACAACCACCTGCACCAAAGCCAGGAAACCTGCTTGCAACAAGCCATATAATATTGCCACACCAAATAACGTGGCTACCAGCCAGAGCGCAGCATGAACTAAATTTTTAGTCGTAACAACCATTAAGGCTGAACCAACTATCAATGCTGCACAAAGTAGAAAGATGATTTGATCAGGAGTCATTTCAACTCACTCCTCACTTAGTGATGCGCTGCCTGGATTACAGGTTCAGCGGGTTTTTCTTGTTCAATGCGTTCACGTTTTGAATATTTTCGCAAGATTTCAATCACGATCCAGGCAAGGAGAATGTTGCTTAAGAACATTCCCGGGACATAGAATTGGGTTGGAGCCAGCAGCTTATCAAACAAGGCTGTCATCATCAGCAGCACAAATGCCAAAGGTGTCAGGAATTTCCAGTTGAATGTAAGCATGTGGTCTATACGAATACGTGGCATCGAATACTTGACCCACATAATGACCCAATAACCAATCAAGGCTTTTAGGAGGAATACAACCAACTCGATAAACGGATTGGAAAGCCATGCAAAAGCTGAAAGCTTCTCAAGACCAAAGAAACCGCCATAACCACCAAAGAAAAGTACCGCCATGAATCCACCGAATGTGAAGGCGTGCAACAACTCCCCGGCATAGAATAAGCCAAACTTCATCCCTGTATATTCGATATGAAAACCAGCCACAATCTCGGATTCCGCTTCGTTCAAATCAAATGGAGAACGACCTAGTTCTGCGATCGCACTGATAATAAAAAGAAGCAAACCCAGTGGGGAAAGGAAGACAAACCAGAGATTGCTTTGGGCTTGTGTAATCCCCTTCACGCTCATGGTTCCAGCTATAATGGTTGGGATCATCAACGCCACAACCATGGGGATCTCATAAGAGATCATGGTTGCAACCATACGAAATGCTCCGATAAGAGCATATTTATTGTTGGATGCCCACCCTGCCATGATCACGGACAGAGTACCGAATGACCCTACTGCCACAAGATAAAGAACTCCCACATTGATATCTGCACCGTATATTTTTGAAGCCAGGGGAACAATTGCCCAAATTAAAATAACGCTTGCCAACGATATTACTGGTGCCATATTAAATACAACTTTGTCCGCACCGGCTGGTGTAATATCTTCCTTTATGATCAGCTTTACAATATCTGCAAATGGCTGGAAAAGTCCAAAAGGACCTATCCGGTTGGGTCCCAGCCTGTCCTGGAAGCGTGCAACCACCTTGCGCTCAACCCACACAAGCGCAATAGCGATTGCCAGGGCGAACAGGATTATTACAACGATTCCGATAAGTGCAGTAATTACATTTGCAGGGCCAGCAGTTATCCCCCAACCCATAAAAACGCCGCGCAGCCAATCGGCAATATAGTTGATAGGATCATTCCAAAATGTCATAGGTTTACTCCTCGCAACAAATAAAAAGCTGAAAGGAAATTTCCTGTCAGCCTTTAAGCTTTCTACCTTACGGTTACGCCCATTCCAGCAAACCTTTACGCCATGTAAATGTAAGCCCGGCAATCAAGATGAGAATGAAAATTATGCCTTCCAAAACCGCAAACAACGGAAGTTTCCCCAAAGCTAATGCCCACGGAAATAAGAACACGGTTTCCACATCAAAGATCAAGAATACAAGTGCAAAAATGTAATATTGAGCCTTGAACTGAACCCAACTCTCTCCAACTGTTTCAATACCGCATTCGTAGGTGCTTTGCTTGATCGGATTGGGTTTGTGTGGAGCCAGAAAATGAGACGCCACCAGCGGGACGATCGGAACAATGATACCGATCACCAGAAATAAACCGATATACAACCATTCACTTTGCATAAGCACTCCAAACTTTAGATTTTGTCTTTCCCAAGTGCATAACGGGCGAATTCTACCATGAAAAAGTACGTTTTAGCACTAACTCAAATCAGTATTTACAGTGACTTTTGTCATAACATATTTATATTTGTGAATATATACACTATTTGATGATTTTTTTCACAATATGATAATATATTAAAAAGAACAACCATATCTTTCAGGTTTGAATTGCGTTATTTAATATTTACGCCTGAATATCCTTGAAACAAACCCAATAATGGTCTTTTTTTGTAAGTAAAACCCAATAAACAACCCTAAGACACCCATTATTCGCCAATAGTTACTCTTAATCCCAAGCAGCGATATTACTTTTATTACCAAAGGCTGAGCAGAAACTGCTTGTTCAATGATTTCACCACCCAGTAAAGGAAAAAACCGTAAATACAACCAGGTTGTACCCTCATACAAACCACTACTATTAGGCGTGATTTTCCAAATGAAGGTAATGTCCTGACCTTCTGGGAGGACTTGTCCAGAAATTCCTGAAGGAATAACACCCATCTCAAGTAAAGCCAATCTTGCTTCCGCAGCGATTGAATATTTATCGTACACATTTTCAAATTTTGTTAAAGTTGAAGGAAAGTCACCATTATCAACAGAATTCTCAGTCCGGAAATCTTGATTTGCAGCGATGCTGATTTTTACCTGTGACGTATCCCCCATTCGGACGATGGGCGTCCACTCAAGCTTGATTGTCCGTTTTTCCGGAAATGCCTGTGCAATGGATTGTCCTCCCGCATCAAAATCTTGGGTGGATTTGCTTTGAGAGGACATTTGCAATTGACCAGGCTGAAAAACAATTTCACGGGAAACAGGTTTGATCGGCCATTGAGTCCATATCAGCAAGGCAAAGGATAAAATACAGAATAGTAGCCCAAGTTGACGACGAGTTCCAAGTTTATCCATGGATTCTGATTTTATCACTTGATTTCCATGTTAAACTATGCATAAGTTTATATTCCAATTTATCAAGGAGCATATTATGGCTGCATATCCGCCCGAGCCTTTTCGCATCAAAATGGTCGAACCAATCCGGCAAATTTCTCCTGAAGCGCGGGAGAAAGCCCTTAAAAATGCTGGCTATAACGTATTTTCTCTGAAAGCCGAAGACATTTTTATAGATCTCCTGACCGACTCTGGGACTGGAGCCATGAGCCACCAGCAATGGGCAGCCATGCTCTCAGGCGACGAATCCTATGCGGGTGCACGCTCCTTCTATAGATTGCAGACGGCTGTACAAGAAATATTTGGTTTTAAGTATTTTGTTCCCGCACATCAGGGTCGCGCCGCGGAAAATATCCTGTCCGCAGTTCTGGTAAAACCCGGGCAATTTATTCCATCGAACATGCACTTTGATACTACCGATGCCAACATCCGTGCACGTGGTGGCCGCCCAATCAACCTGGTGATTGATGAAGCTTTTGATCCTGCCAATCAGCATCCCTTTAAAGGCAATATGGACATTGCCAAACTAAAGAAATTTATCCTGAAAACAGGTCCCGAGAACATCCCTTTCGGGATGCTAACGATCACAAACAACGCTGGTGGTGGTCAGCCCGTATCCCTTGAAAATATCAAGGCTGTCTCAGATACCTACCACGAATATAATATTCCATTTTACATCGACGCAGCCCGATACGCTGAAAATGCGTACTTCATTAAAATGCGGGAACCCGGTTTTCAGAATTTTTCTGTAAAAGAGATAACCAGAAAAATATTCTCACTTGTCGATGGCATGACCATGTCAGCCAAGAAAGATGCCATCGTGAATATTGGCGGCTTATTATGCCTGAACGATGAATCGGTATTTCAAAACATAAAGAACGAACTCATTCTGCGTGAGGGTTTCCCAACATACGGAGGATTGGCTGGCAGAGATTTGGATGCCATGGCGGTTGGTTTATATGAAGGTCTTGAAGAAGATTACCTGGAATACCGCCTCGGGCAAACAGCCTACCTTGCCACAGGCTTGAACAACAGCGGAATCCCAACCATTCAGCCGCCTGGAGGTCATGCTGTATATGTGGATGCAGCCAGTGTTTTACCGCACATTCCCCAGGGCGAATTTCCCGGCCAGGCATTGACCGTGGAACTTTACCGCGAAGGAGCCATTCGCGGTTGTGAGATTGGATCGGTTATGTTTGCGCTTCCCGATCCAGATACAGGTGAAATGGTTTACCCAAAACTCGAATTGCTACGCCTCGCCATTCCTCGTCGTACTTATACACAAAGCCATATGGACTTTGTTATCGCTTCATTTGCATCCATCAAAGAACGCGCAACCTTAATCCGTGGCTATAAATTCACTTATGCTCCTCAGCTCCTGCGCCACTTTACTGCCCAATTTGAGCCAATTAAATAGTCCTTTAAAGCTACCTATAATCAAAGACATGCTTGACCACCTGAAAAGTCCTGGGAAACGTAAAAATGATCCCTAATCAATGGTATGTTGTTCTCGATTCGAATGAAGTAAAGAAAAATAAGATAACCGGGATTACGCGTATGGGAGAGAAAATGATCGCCTGGAGGGATGCATCCGGGCAGGTTACCGTCATGAGTGATAAATGCCCCCATCGCGGCGTCGCACTTAGATTAAGCACTACGGAAAACGATTGCATCGTCTGCCCTTTCCACGGTTTTGAGTATGATATTACAGGTGTGTGTCAACGCGTACCTGCCAATGGACGCCTTGCCAAACCACCAAACGCATTACACGTTAAAACTTATCCAACCCGGGAAGAACATGGTTTTATTTACATTTGGTGGGGTGAAGAGCAAACCATCTATCCTCCAGTTCCCTGGTTCGAATCGATCGGTTCTGACCTGGTATATACTTCCCAGAAAGACCACTGGTCAACGCATTATTCGCGCGCAATAGAAAATCAATTGGATGTCGTACATTTACCTTTCATTCACAAAACCACGATCGGACGAGGCAATCGCACCCTCGTGAATGGTCCGGTTGCTATTGAAGAAAGTAAATGGCCGGGCGATCACCTCATCAACCTTTGGGTATACAACGAAGTTGACCACGATCAAACACCCAAAAAACCATCTGAGCTTCCAATCTCCACAGTTAGACCCTTTCTCCAATTTCGATTTGGAAATCTCTGGCAAAATTGGATAGCCGATAAAATCAGGGTTGTTATTGCTTTTGTACCCCTCGATAACGAAAATACACTGATGTATATTCGGTTTTATCATTCCCTTAAGACACCGGTTATCCGTCAAATATTTGGTTGGCTGGGTAATATTTCAAACCTGATCATTGAACGGCAGGATCGCCGCGTGGTTATCACCCAACGCCCCCATCGGCCGGATCTCGATATTGGAGAGATTTTAATACAGGGAGATAGTCCAATTATCCTGTATCGAAAAATTCGAAAAGCTCTGATCAACAATTAAAAGGGATTATTGTGTCTTTATTGATATCAAGGAACAATAATCCCAAGGTGGTTACCAACTGCTCGCTCAAAACCCGGAATATTCCGATCGATTGGTGAATTTAATACCTTAACTCCCAATCTACTTTCTATAGCCAGGGTTGAAGAACCTCCCCCATCCATATTCATTGCAGATTCAGCCCCGTAATAGATCATAATTTCAGCTAATTCAGCCATTGTGGCTCCCTGGCTGTACAAGAATTGCCTTCCATCCACAACGACGATCACAAGTTTACTTCCCTCCCCATCAATTCCTATCGCCGTTCTGGGTGCAGGAATAACATCATCCAACCCGGTTGTAGCGACTCCATTCTCAACGAGCATACCATCCCCCGAAATGGCGTTGTATGCGCTTTCCTCTTCTGGAGGCGAGAAGCTGACATGATTACTGACTGTCATGTAGAAGGTTGGGTGGGTTTCATCTAGATTGTAAACAACTCCCTGCGAAATGGCTGTGCCATTGGGATTCACTCTATCGCCAGGGTGTGGATAATAGTCGAAAAAACCACTCGCATGCCAGGGAGTAAAACCATCACCATTGACTGCAACCTGGGCACTGAACTCCTGGAGAAAATCCGAAGTTGTTTGGGCTGCTAATTGCAAATCGGCGTTTGGATCTCCAGGGGTAACCAGGAATTTTAAACCCGGCGTAGTTAAATCCACCGTGATAATATGGGCAATCAGAAGCCTGGGTTTTAGATGGAATTGGCGATAATAGATAACCCCATTAAATAACTGTGTTCGCACTGGGAATGGTAAAGGTCGACCAGCATAATAAATAATTGGAATGCTGATTAAGCACAAAAAAGAAATCAACAAGGTTATTACAAATATCTTTTTTCGATTTTTTATTGACTTCATAACAGCATATTTAATAATGAATGTATCAGACCTAAGGCAATCGATCTTCGACTATACACATCTGTTTATCGTTAGTCAGATTGTTTTTCAGCCTCTCGCATGGTACGAAACGCTGTGATTGCCACTTCCAACATTTGCAGATCTGGCTCCCGGGTGGTTAGTGCCTGAAGTGCCAGGTTGGGTTTAATGAGTACGCGAACAATTGCAGATTCCAAGTGTTTGGCTGTCCAACGAATATATTCGTAAGAAATTCCCGCGATCACAGGGATCAACAGTATCCTGCTGACCAAACGCCACCACAAGGATGGCAATGGACCCAACAGAGTGAATACCAGGATAGAAAGTAACGCCAGTGTGAGCAAAAAAGCAGTACCACAGCGGGCATGTTGAACAGAATAAGTTGATACATTCTCTGGTGTAAGTTCGGCGCCTGACTCAAAAGCGTTAATGGTTTTGTGTTCAGCACCGTGATAACCAAACACCCGTTGGATATCGGGCATAAATCCAACTGCCCAAATATAACCAATCAAGAAAAGCAGTCTGACGATACCCTCAATCAGGTTGCTAAGCCAGGAGCTAATATTTAAGAAGTGCTCAGCAAGATAACCGACTCCTGCAGGCACAAGGAAAAAGACTCCCAGGGCAACCAGGATTGTGATTCCTAATGTAAGGTAAAGCATGGGTCCTTCGATTTTTTCATCTTCCCCTGTTTGGGTATTTGCTGAAATAGTTAATGCTTTCATACCCAGCCCCAGAGAATCCCAAAGTAAAACCAGACCTCTTAAAAATGGTATTTTTGCCAACCTGCTCTTATAGATGCCGCCCAATTCTTCGGTATGTGTTACTATTTTTCCGGATGGGTCTCGCATCGCGATCGCCAGAGAGGTTCGACCTCTCATCATCACCCCTTCTATTACTGCCTGGCCACCATAAGTTATTAATTTATCTTCCATATTTTTCACCATATTAATAAGCCGCCGGTTTTTCGGCGGCTTTTATATTCAAAGTTAATTACAGACTATTCAGCCAGGTTCAAAAAGAAATGAATCAGGGCATTGATCCCTTTATACCAGGTCGGAAGGTGGAGTTTTTCGTTTGGAGCATGTAAATTATCATCCGGTAAGCCAAAACCCGTCAACACCGAATCCACTCCCAGGATTTCCTGCATATACGTAACTACGGGGACGCTGCCGCCTTCGCGTTTAAAATAAGGTCTTTTCCCCCACGCAGCTTCCAGGGCATTTATAAAAGCAAGTACGCCGGCCGAATCCCTGCTAGAGATGGATGCACGACCACCTGCCATCACGCTCAGCTCCCAGCGAATATCTTTTGGGGCTTTAGCATTCAGGTATTCAAGAAATTGCCTGTGGACTTCCTTGGGATCCTGGTCTGGAACCAGGCGCATGGATATTTTGGCCATCGCCCAGGCGGGGATCACAGTCTTTGACCCCAAACCTGTAAATCCAGAGAGCAAACCATTCACGTCTAATGTAGGTCGAGCGCTTGCCTGTTCAATTGGCGAAAAACCTTTCTCACCCGCCAAAGCCGGGACTCCGGTTTGATCAAGGTAATGACGCTCGCTCAGAGGCAACCTTGCCATCTCAGCACGTTCTTCATCACTCAAAGACAGAACAGTATCATAAAAGCCTGGGAGAGTAACCCGGCCTTGTTCATCGTGCATACCTGCGATCAATTCTGCCAGGGCATTTGCAGGATTATGGACAACTCCACCATAAATCCCAGAGTGCAGATCTGTGGCTGGACCAAACACCTTCAATTCGAAGTATGCCAACCCTCGTAATGCATACGTAATACTTGGAGCATCCATACCGATCATTCCGCTGTCAGGATTCAAAGCAAAATCACAGGCAAGTAATGCTTTATGCTCGGCAATGAATGCTTCCAGGTTGGGAGACCCAATTTCTTCTTCACCTTCTATGATCCACTTCACATTGACAGGCAAGCCGCCAGTCTTAACAATCGCCTCGATAGCTTTGATCGCAGCGACGATCTGACCTTTCATATCAGATGCACCACGTGCAAACAAGCTATCTCCACGTTTTGAAGGGTCAAAAGGCTGGCTCTTCCACAATTCCAAAGGGTCCACTGGTTGAACGTCATAATGCCCATAAATAAGCACTGTTGGCATCCCCTTGGAGACATTCCATTCTCCATAAACGATAGGATATTTTTTGGTCGGGTACAGCTTTACCTTTTGCATTCCAAGAGATCTTAATTGGCTTGCAACCCATTCCGCAGCACGCTGCATATCAACAACACGAGCTGGGTCCGTTGAAATTGAAGGAATGGTTAATATTTCCTTCAAAGAGTTTAAGAATTGTTCTTTGTTCGCTTCGGCATATTCCAATGCAGATGTACGTTGATCACTCATGTTTTTCTCCTGGTTGTCTTGCAGCGACTATCCTGCATGCAAATTTCCATATAGATACCAATATTTTGATTCCGGTAAAATAGTAGCCAAATTCTCAGTCCAGATAAAGTCACCGCGCAAAAAGCTGGATCTCAATCTCTCGTCTAATGCAGCCAATAAAATTCGCTCTTTAAAGTTGCCAGATACCTCATCTGACAATAATTGCAGCATAACACGCCAGCGGACTTCCCTGGGATATGCATCTGCAAATTCATCAGGGGTACTCCAATAATCTATCAAATAATTTTGCCACAAAGTAAGCCTTGAACCGATTTCACGAAATATCTTATTTTCCCAGGCTACCCGCCATTTGATGGTGGCTGTCTCAAGTTCACGAATAAGCTCTTGAAATAGGAGCTGTTGATCGGGGAGAAGCTTGCTTTCCTGGAGTCGAACTTTAGCCAACAACAAGCCTCCCATTGTAAGTCTGGATAAACCTGGCAAATTCCAATAAAGTTCTGTGGAAAGCAAGTACTCTTCCAGGTCATATATTCCTTTTTGAAAATAATCTAGATCTTTGTTGATTTCAGTCATAAGATTTCAAGATCAGGGTTGATTGGTGGCAGGTTGAACATTTTCAATTGCACGTCGGGTTACCAGGTACCAGTCGCTGATACCATTGAAACGTTCACTGATCTCATATAAAGGGGCAACTTGTATACCGGAAACCTGGTTGTCAACTCCAAAGGTAAACACTGGATAATAAAGAGGCAGAGCAGGTAATTCCTTGGCAAACAGGATTTGGAAATTCCGATAGAGCTTGGCTCTAAATGAAGTGTCGACAATGACCCTGGCTTGCTCAATATATTCACTGGCAGGTCGATTATCCCATTGAGAATAATTTTGACCGCCTGTTGCTTCTGCCTGGTGCCAGAATGGATAGGGATCTGGATCATGGGTATTGCTAAAATCCAAATCAACCAGGGCAGCCTGGTAATTCCTTGGAACAAGGTAATCATTTAACAGGTTTTCATAAGAAACAGCTTGAAGTTCAACATTTACTCCCAAATTGCGCCAGTCGTTTTGGATGGCTTTCGCAATCGATGCGTGGACCTCATCATCGGGGTAAAGCATTGTGAAAGATAATGCGATATTATCTTTCACTCTAATTCCATTTCCGTCAGAGGTCAGAACATAACCTGAATTTTTAAATATTGAGACAGCTTCATTAAGATCGAAACCATATTTCTGAATACCTTCATAATAAGCCCAATTTCCAGGCAAAATGGGGCTGTCAGCGAGAATGGCTTGTCCTTTAAGTGTGTGATCAACCATCCACTGACGGTTCAGACCCAACATTAAAGCCCTGCGTATTTCCTTGTCCTGCAAAAAAGCAACATCCGTGTTTTGAAGATTAAACATGACCAGACTCAGTTTTGGCGATCGACTGCTATATATTGATAAATTTGGTTCTGCCAGGGCAGCATCCAAAATTTCCAGCGGAACCTGGTTGATACCGATTACTTCCCCCTGTTGATATGCAACCAAAGCAGACTGTGCGTTTGAGTAAAATTGAAAGGCCACTTGATCGATATATGGTTTTTGTCCGTAGTAATCAGGAAAGACTTTAAGAACCACACCGGTGACCTGCCCATTATCCGTCATCAAAGAATCAACTCGATAAGGGCCGCTGCCAATTGGTTGCAAATTAAAATCTGCGGTCATTAATTGATCAACCGGAATTGATTCAAGCACATGTTTGGGTAAAATGCCAAACTCCAGATAATCCATGAAGGGTGCAAACGGTTCAGTTAGTTCAAAACGTAGAGTTTTATTGTCCAGAGCTGTTACTTTTACCTGGTCCCACATGGAACGAACATCCTCTGGAAAAGCTGAAATTTGATTACGAATGAGACTCAATGTGAAAAGTATATCTTCGCTAGTAACCGGCTCTCCATCATGCCAGACAGCATTGGGTCGAATGGTAATGTTATAGATGGTTCCATCCAATGATACTCCCCAGGATTCTGCCAGATCTGGTTGTGGGACACCCTTGGAATCAAAATTAAATAATCCGCTAAAAATCAACCGGTCAATATCTTTATCCGCAAGGTTGTTTAGATCAAACAAGGGATTTAAACGGCCGAAAGTTCCAACTATTCCTTCAGTGTAAATTCCTCCACTTGTAGGTTGAGGCAGAATCACGGCAGAAGTTGGCGATTGGCGGACAACCAATAATCCAACAACCACCAATGTCAGGATGACGACCAATATCTGCCAGCGTAATTTTTTCATTGAGTTATATGAGAAATAAAGAAAGGCCTTTACCGGAAATATTCATTGTTCCGGTGGTGGCCTTTCTTGACATTCATAAACTAATTATAGGTGTGCTGCGATAATTACCGCAGTAATCGCCAGAACAAAAAAAACCATGCTGAGCACAAGCGTAACCCAGAATAAAGTTTTCTCAATTCCGCGCCGGGCTGTAAAAACGCCACCCGTATCAACACCTGTCAGACCTCCCAAACCAGCGCCTTTGCTTTGCAAGACGATACTGATAACCAGGGCGATTGAAGTAATAATTAACGCAATACTGATATATGTTTCCATTAACAAGCCTCCGTTTTCTTAACGGGTGAATTATACTTGCGAAAATACGAAATCGTCAACATTGAGGATGAGAGACGACTCGAACAACCCGCGGATAATCCAAAGTGCGTAAGTTCTAAAATAAAGCAAACCCGCATTTCTACGGGTTTGAATGCCGGAGGAGGGATTTGAACCCTCACGAGGGAACCCTCACTACGCCCTGAACGTAGCGCGTCTGCCAATTCCGCCACTTCGGCTTGCGGCTTGTATTTTATCGTAAAAGCAGGTTTTGTCAAGCACGCCGCATCAAAGAATCGCCAGTATCACATCACTACAAAATTTTTACAGAATTAGTTGACAAATCTCCAGCCACATAGTAACATCTACAGGCTAATTTTGGCGGGGTAGCTCAGTGGTAGAGCAGGGGACTCATAAGCCCTTGGTCGTGGGTTCAAATCCCACCCCCGCCACAATTTCAACCTTACTAGACCCAAGCTATGCCCCATCACTCTTATCTTGAGAATTGGTGAACATACCCAACAGCCTCTTCCAGCCCTGGTTGATCTGCAATGATTTCATCCTCCAGGTACCAACTATGCCAAAGGGAAGGAATAGGACAATCAGAACATAGACTGCGCCATTGATAAAGCTGGCACTTTCGCCGATGTAGCGCCGCAACCCATAATCCAGTAAGCGATAGGCAACCGCGCCAATGATGGCTCCGTTTAGGGTGCCAACACCTCCTATCAAGATGATTAACAAGGCTGTAACCGTAAATCCCAATCCTGCCACATTTGGGCTGACAATTGGCTGGTAGATGGAATGCATCATGCCAGCCAGTGCAGCGGTCAGAGATGACAGCATCAACGCAGCGAGTTTGAAATAGAATGTGTTGTAACCCAGCATCAGGGCGCGTCCTTCGTTTTCGCGGATGGCAGTACAGACTCTCCCGGTCGTCGAATTGACAAAACGCTTATATAACATGAACACCACCACCAGTATGGTCAGGGTGATGAAATACAACCGCAAACGCTCGGTTGCCGGACTGATGAAATCAGGCACAACCACACCTTGCAAACCCACATCTGAGCCGGTAAATTTTCCCAATTCGGTAGATAGGACCAGCACATGGAAAACGGAAGCCATACCCAGCGTGACCAATGCAAACGTAATTCCTTTAACCCGCGGTAGGACCATACCGAATAGTAAAGCCTGCAGGATGCTGGCCACAAAGATCATACCAAACGTCGCTGCCAGGGAAAAGCCGAAGTTTTTTAGCAAAATTCCGGTCAGGTAAGCACCAACCGCGAAGAACATTGAATGTCCGAAAGATAGCAGACCGGTGAACCCGAAGATCAGGTCATAGCTCAAAGCATACAGCGCCAGGATGAATATCTCGATCGCCAATCCTTGAATAAACTTGGATTGACCACTCCCATTCATCCAAACTTGCGCCGGGGAAGCCCCGTCAAACAACCCAATCACGAATGGCAACAAGATAAAAACCAAAAGAGCGATCAGCATACCCCGATCAGGCTTCAATGCAAAGAATGGTTTGTGATTTGCCATGAACTATTCCTTCTTCCCCAGCAAGCCGTTGGGTAGGATGAGCAGGATGATCACCATCAGCAGGATGGTTGAAGCCGGTACTATTGGAGGCGATGGCTTAAAAATAACGTCCATGAAGGGAATGGGTATTCCTATCTGCCCGTACTTGATAATAAATTGCTGTAAAAGCCCCACCAGCAGCGATCCAAGCGCTGCCCCTGGGTAACTTGTCAACCCCCCGATTGCTAGGGCTATCAGGGCGTTAAGTAAGAAGCTCTCACCCATTAAATTCGACAAGCCAATCGAAGGTGCAGCCAGAACTCCACCCAGGGCTGCCAAACCGACACCGAGTGCAAAGACCAAGGTAAAGACACGCCGCACGTTGATACCCAGTGCTTCGACCATCTCCCGGTCCTGCACGCCTGCGCGGATTACCATGCCCAATCGCGAACGCTGGAGCAACATCCACACAGCTACCAGTACGATTATCCCGATGACAGGGATGAGAATCTCGTTGAAAACGCGGATTCTGCCATCCATCACGAGCATTGTTGAGCAGTGGTATTGCCACCAGTCAGCCAGGGAAGTAGCCGGGCAGCCTTCACCAGTCCCGGCAAATAGTTCGGGGCGCGGCATGGTGAATTCGGGACGCCCCCATATGGCTCGCACCACCTCGATGCCAATGGCGCTCAAACCAAGTGTGAGCATAAGCTGGTAGATCGGGCGGATATAAAGTGGGCGGATGAGCGTTGTTTCCATCAATGCGCCCAACCCAATCCCGCTTGCCACCGCTACCAAAACGGCAACCAGGAAAAGCCAGTTGGAATTTAAATTTGCCAGGAAATCCGTAAGAGCATTATTAAAGACAAAGAAAAGAATACCTGCCAGTAGTAAAACCACGAATCCGGAAAAATTGCGCCAAGTGATGCAGATAGTTGCAGCCTGTTTTCCCGCCTTCATCACGGCTAGACAAAATGCCAGCAGCAGGCTGCCTGCAATCAAGCCGGCAAAGCCCAGCAAAGGCGAGAAACCTGCCATATCAACCGGTGGCATCAGGATATTCTGTCCCTGGCTGGCCAAGTAAGAGATGGAAACCGGGCTCTGGGCGTAGTTTGCCACTTTCCAGATGGCAATAGGATATTGTTTCAGAACACTGAACAAAATCAGGGCTGATATGAATATCCCGACCCAAGGCAGAATCCGCTTCAATCGCTTTCCGAACAGGATACGGTTGGAAAGAGCGATCCATACATCCCCAAGCATGAATCCGCTCAAGAGCAAGGCGAGCGGTGTAAGTAAATCCACTAAGGTATCTGGTCGGACGTAAACTGTCCAACCGATGTATGCCCCAATCATAAAGAGCGTACCATGAGCCAGGTTAAGCACATCCAGCAAACCGAAGATAAGCGAGAAACCTGAAGCAACAAGGAAAGTCAACGAGCCGACCGAAAGGCCACGCAGCAGGGTGATAACGAAATCCTTGGACTCCATTCCATTGGCAGCCGCAATGAAAAGCCCGCTCAGCACAGCCAGGACAATGATTAATGTCAGGTTTTTACGAAAATAAGCAGATAATTTCATCCTTTGTCCTTCGGTAGTGCAAGATAAAATCCAGCTCTACGCGGCACCCAGGTAGTGCTGGATGGTTGCCTTGTCATTGGTCAGGTCTTTCATTTTTCCTTCTTTCACCGAACGGCCTTCTTCGATGATGACATAATATTCAGCCAATTGGCTGGCAACCAGAAAATTCTGCTCGACCAACACCACGGTCGAATAAGCCGAGAGCTGCTGGATAGCCTTCATAAGCTGTTCAATCAAAACCGGAGCCAGACCTTCGCTAGGTTCATCGATCAAAAGCAGGCAATTATCCGCAACAAGAGCTCGAGCGATCGCCAGCATCTGCTGTTGGCCGCCGGAGAGGTTGATGCCGGAAAGATTGATAAGGCGTTTTAAATCGGGAAAAAGGGTAAAGATGAATCCTTTTTTGCCAGCATAGTCACCTTTTTTACGTTCGGCGATCTTTAGGTTTTCTTCCACGCTCAAATCGCGAAAGATGGAACGATTTTCAGGAACGAAGCCGATCCCCAGGGATGCGATGTTAAAGGAAAGCATTCCTTGAATTTCGTTTCCTTCAAACATGATCTTTCCTTGGCGTGGTGGGGTTAATCCCAAAATGGATTTTAGTGTGGTGGTTTTACCAGCACCGTTGCGTCCCAGTAATGCAGTAATACTTCCTCTTGGCACACGAACAGACACGCCCTGCAGGATATGATACTGCCCGATAAAGGTATGGATATCTTGTACGTCGAGGATATAGTCCATTGCTACTCACTGTAAACCGCTTGAGCGGTAAGTTATAAAGAGATTCAAAGATTCAAATGATACAGGCCGCCGAGGTAGGCAGTTTGCACGTCTTTGTTTGCCGCAATTTGAGCAGGCGTGCCTTCGGCCAGCACAGCTCCCTGATGCATAACGGTAATCTGGTCGGAAACGCTCATGACCACATTCATGTTGTGTTCAACCAACATGACAGTTTTATCACCCGCCTTCTGGATCTCCTGGATCAGGGCAATCAATTCTGGAACCTGTTCAGAGGCCATCCCGGCAGTAGGTTCGTCCAGCAAAAGTACTTCCGGATCAGGAGCCAAGATCATGCCCAACTCCAGCTTACGTTGATCGCCGTGTGGAAGCATGCGAGCAAAAACGTTGGCACGTTCCTGCAGACCAACCCGCTTGAGTACCACCCAGGTACGCTCTTCGTATTGTTTGAAAGCCGAAGCTGACCGCCAAAACTTAAAATTATCTGCCCCCAGCGCCTGGCTTGCCAGGCGGACGTTTTCAAAGACGGTTAAATTGGGGAAGATGTTGGAAATTTGGAAAGAGCGTCCAACCCCAAAGTGGATGGTACGATAGACAGGCTGGTGAGTGATGTCACGTCCCTTATAAATAACCTTCCCACTGGTAGGCTCGATATTACCACTTAGCAAATTGAAGAAGGTAGTCTTGCCTGCTCCATTGGGGCCAATGATGGCATGAAAAGTATTCTTGCGGACTTTGATGTTGACATTATCCACAGCCACCAATCCGCCAAACTCCTTGCACAGGTTAATGGTCTCGAAAATGATCTCAGAATCCATGGCACCTTTCAATTAATTGACCGCCTACTGTAAATGATGCGTGGAATGCACCATTACAGTATGGTTAACCGTCAGTTATTCATGGGCAGAAAGTCCTGGGAGACTTTCAACTCCCAGGACTTTAATTTTACAACAATTAGCGATTTATTGCCCGGATAAGGAACCGTAAGGCAGGCTGCCGCAACGAGCTTTCAAGCTCTCAGGCAGCAGGCATGGTGGTTCTGGGCGGGTTGTCTCAACATATTCGTAGAAGTTGGCATCCGGGTCAGTCAGGCTGACCAACTTGAGGATGTACATATCCTGGATGGCGACATGATCTTCGGAACGAATGTTGACGGTGCCCTTCGGGCCTTCGAAACTCATGCCTTCGAATGCTGCTATCAGCGCTTCCCCACTGGCGTCACCACTGGTGGACTTTAGCCCTTCAACCAGCATAATAGCTGCGTTCATGCCATCAGCACCGAACAGGTCGGGCATTGTGCCATAGCGAGCCTTTTGCTCGGTCTTTAAGAAATCATTGACCACATTGTTCGGAGCTGACCAGTGATACAGAATACCACTGGTGCTACCAAGCGCATTGCCATACCAGATGGGCATAAGGACATTGTCAATAAAGGTTGCACCCAAGGCCATCGTTTCAGTGACGCCCAGGTCGGTTGCAGCCTGCATCAAAGGCACAAAGCCACCGCCAGCCCAGGTCACGATATAGGCTTCCGCACCGGAGTTAAGTACCTGCTCCATGTAGGGTGTGAAGTCAGTGGTGTCGAGGGGGGCAAAGATATCATCGACCACAAAAGTGCCGCCATCCAGCGTGCAGGAATCACGGAAAGCTGCAGCAGATCCCTGTCCAAAGGCATAGTCTGGAGCGATCTGGACGAAAGTGCTGTATTGTTTGGTCAAGTAGGCACATTCATTAATGGCATCCTGGTAGTTGTTACGGCTGGTGCGGAATGTGTACTCGTTAAAGTTGACGCCAGTGATGTCATTGGCGGCAGCCGGGGCAACGATCAAGGGGATCTTGCTTTCAGCAGCAATTCCCTGCAGGGTTGCTGTAGCACCAGAAGAGACGGTACCAACCAGAATATTCACGCCTTCAACATCGATCAATTCGCGGGCAATAGTTGCAGTGGTATCAGGAGTGCTGGCATCATCCCGCACAAAGACCTGGATTTCACAATCATCCAACATGAAATCGTTTTCCTGGGTGACAGAGATATCGAACTTGTCTCCAGCTGAACCGGCGGCACCGGTCGCATATTCCATACCCAGCATGAACGAGGGCAGGATGTGGGCACCGTAAATAGCCAGCGCACCAGTGACGTCTGTGATCAAACCGATTTTGATCGGCTCAGCACAAGTCAGGCGGGTAATGGGGGCTTCGGTTGGCGCCATGGTTGGGGCTTCGGTCGGCAGAGCCGGGGCTTCGGTCGGAGCCATGGTTGGGGCTTCGGTAGCGGCGGGACCGCAAGCTGCCAGCAATAAAGTCATGGCGACCATAATAAAGGCAATGGTTTTAAACATTTTCATGAGATACTCCTCCTAGAATAGTTGTTGATTTGATAAAGTAACGTTCATTAGAAACCTGATTTTGATATGGCACCTCCTATTTAATGAAATCGATGACAGCCTGTGAGGCTGCTTCCGGTACTTCGATCGGAAAGAAATGTCCTGCATCCGGTAATATCGTGATTCTGGCGTTTGGTATCTTTGCAGCCAGAAGATCTGCATTCGCCGGGGGAACCACCTTATCATTTTCCCCGAACAGGATCAGTGTCGGGGCTTCCACTTCAGGCAACCGGTTCTCAAAGGCAGCTTCTTCGGCTATCAGCCCAAGTCCGATCACCATCTGTGATTGGTAACCAGCCAGGTCCATGGGATTTTTTATTCGCCAATCGACCCACTCCTGCGCCATTTCCGGGTGGGATTCTGCCCAACCCGGGGCTGTACTGACCGCCAAACCATTTTTAAAGCGGGTCAGTGGATCACTGGTGGTGTCCGAAAGCACAGCCCAGGCTTCTGCCGTGATCGGTACATGTCTTGGTCCGCCAAAGTTTGTGGAACAGAGGATCAACTTGACCACCTTATCAGGAAAGTCAAGCGCCATGGCCTGGGCAATATATCCACCCATCGAGTGACCCATGATAACAGCTTTTTCAACACCGAGTACATCCATGAGACCGGCTGTGTCGGCAGCCAGCATCTGGGCGGTATAAAAGCCAGCCGGTTTGTCGGTCTGTCCGACACCGCGATTGTCAAAAGTGATAACCTGGAAATGTTTGGCCAGATATGGCACCATCTTGTGCCATTGCCAGAGCGGATAACCCAGACCTGAAATAAGCACCAGGGCTTCACCGCTTCCAGTGATTTCGTAATAGATGTCGATATCGTTCACTTTGGTCATTGGCATCGTTTACCTTTTCTACCTTTCAATACGAGCTTTTGCACCTTCATAATGTTTCATTTGCTGAAAATCGCTCGTTCGTAATAACTCTGGTCATAGATCAACCGGCATCATCCATTTCTTACGCAATTCGGTCTTGATCACTTTTCCATACGGTGAGTATGGTAACTCGGCTACAAACTCGACTCGCTTGGGAATTTTGAAACGCGCCAATCTTCCCGTACAATGAGAAAGCAATTCTTCTGAGCTGGTTGATTTTCCCGATTTGAGAGCAATAATCATCAAACCGACTTCCCCCCATTTCTCGTCTGGTTGCCCAATTAGGGCTGCGTCGGCGACGGCGTCATGTTCGCGGAAAACAGCTTCCACTTCGGCAGCATAAACATTTTCGCCACCACTGATGATCATATCCTTATAACGTCCGACGATGTAGAAATAACCTTCGGCGTCCTGGCGAGCCATATCCCCGGTGTGAAACCACCCATCCACCAGAGATTGTGCGGTGGCTTCATCATTTCGCCAGTAACCAGCGCATACGATTGGGCCGGATATGATCAATTCACCGGTCTCGCCCGGTGGAACATCGCAACCGTCGCTATCAACCAGGCGTATTTGGCTGTGGAAGATCGGTTTTCCCACTGATCCCGCCTTGCGCAGGGCATCTTCATCAGTCATGGAGAAGCAGTTAACACCGGCTTCAGTGAGACCATACCCCTGGCGCATTGCCACACCCTTGGAACGGCTCCAGGCTTTGATCAATGAAGGCGGGCAGGGAGCACCTCCGCTGATAAAAAAATGGACATGGCTGAAATTGGCATCCTGAAAGATCGGGCTGTTCATCCAGACCTGGAACAAGGTGGGTACACCCAGGATAACCGTGCATTTTTCTTGAACGATGATCTTGAGTGATTCATCCTGATCAAAGTTGCGGGCCAGCACAATCCGCCCCCCCACATAAAACAATGGTACAAGGAAGACGAACAATCCGCCAGAATGGAACATGGGCGTCAGGATGGGTGAGATATCCTTCTCACTCAGACCCCAGGAGACAACTGTATTGATCGCATTCCACAGGACCTGGCGATGTGTAAGGATGGCTCCTTTGGGTTTCCCTGTTGTTCCGGAAGTATACAGGATGCAATATCCGTCGCCGGGTTCCAGAGATGGGTGCGCTGGTTCAAGATCAGCAGCCTGCTCCAGCAATAATTCATATGATTCTGCTTCGGGGATGTTCGCATTTTCAAGCGAAAGAAGATGTTTTATTTGGATCTCAGCCCGCATTTCATTCAAAACAGGCACATATTCCGGTCCGCAGATCAAAACTTTGGGTTGAAGGTCTTTCACAATGAAAGTCAGCTCATGCGCGGTCAGACGCCAGTTAAGGGGTGCAAAAATGGCGCCGATCTTCCCCAGACCAAAAAGCAGATCTACAAATGCCAGGCAGTTTTGAGCCAATATTGAGACACGGTCGCCTTTCTGAACATTGAAATTTTCATGCAGAAAGTTGGCTGACCGGTTGGCGCGTTGATTGAGTTCGGCATACGTGTAGCGCTTACTTGTATGCAAATCATACAAAGCTTCCCGGTCGGGTGTCAGTTCTGCGCGTTTTCTCAGCAAGTCGGCTGCATGCATAAATAACTCATATATCTGTTTATTCTAACAATACCCGGTTTCTCCCGGGTTACAAAATTTTGCTCTGTTTTGCCAGGAATCCGAGAACAACCGAATTGAACTCTTCCGGTCGTTCCCAGCAGGAACCATGTCCTGCGCCTCTCAAGATATGATATTCGGCATGGGGAATCCCTTTTTTAAGGATCTCCGCATAGCGTGGTCCTTTGAGCAGATCCATCTCGCCAACAATGATACAGGTCGGTACATTGATCTCTTCCAGGCGTTGGGTAAAATCAACATCCAGGAAAGCTTCGCACAGGCGAATAATCGCTGGGAAGTCCAACAAGGCATATCGCTTTTTTGCATCTTCCAGCAAGGGGATATTCTGGGCAATGAATTCAGTTGAGAAATTCCAGGGGACAGTGGAATTAAAGAACACCAGCGGGTTTCCTGTTCGCAAAGCATCCATCCAACTCTGGATGATCAGGCGCAATTCAGGTCCAACTTCACTAACTGTGTCCATAAGGATCAGACTGAGAGTTTTATGTGGATATTTCAGCGCAAAAGCCTGGGCCACTTCTCCGCCATAAGAAATTCCAGCGATATTAGCCTTTTCAATATTGAGAGATTCAAGAAGCACAGCCAGGTCATCGGCATGAATTTCCATCGAGTATGGACCCTCTGGGTGGTCAGCTTGTCCCTGACCACGGCAATCATATTGCAACAGGCGGTATTGAGTAGAAAATGCTCTGGTCTGGAACACCCAGCTTGAAGCGGCATTCATAATGATCCCATTATTGAGCACCAGCACAGGGAGCTCTTCCGGTCCCCGCAGCTCGTAATACAGGTTCACTCCATGGGCTAAAATCTCAGGCATACCTGTTGCTCTCTATTCCTGTCTGGTCTTGAATGCCAAGTAACTTTTCTTTTTATCACCCTCACCAGCTTCAATAAATCCAACCTCCAGGCGGGTACCAATCCCAATGGAATCTGGTTGAGTGGCGTCAACACCCAGGATACGGGCACTGATCTTGACTCCTTCGTCCAGTTCGACGATGCCGCTGACATAGGGTTTATCACGTCCATAGCCCTGCTCGATCATAAAAGTTGGAGCAATGTAGACCACTGTAAATCCAGCCAGTTTGCCTTTGCCACTGGTCTCTGTCCACACCAGATTTACACCATGACACTTGGAGCAAATTGCACGCGGTGGAAGACTGAGCTTTCCACAGTCAGCGCAGCGCGCAGCCATCAATTTTCCTTCTGCCAGGTATTGGTTAAAGGATGCCGCTGTGAAAGGGCGGATGGTTGTCGTTTCGATCATTGTTTCCTCTTTCTTTCCCCTTAAACGGGGTCAAAATATACGCAGTGCGTTTTAGAATCGCCGCGTCGCTTCCCAATTTTCCTGGTCAGCTTCCATTCGATCTGGCTGAGGTCTATTCGCGCCGCTCGAAGATATGCACCACACAGGTCGAACCGGTTGCACCGACATTGTGCGTCATTGCAAGGGGAACATCACCAGGAACCTGGCGTTCACCTGCTTCATTTCTCATCTGCTTCCAGAGTTCAAATACCTGGGCAACTCCCGAAGCGCCTACCGGGTGTCCTTTAGATTTTAGCCCACCACTGGTATTGATCGGTTTGCCACCCAGGCGGGCGGTCATACCATCTTCAGCCGCTTTAAACCCTTCACCGGGAGCAAAGAAACCGATATCCTCGCTGGCAATTACTTCCGCGATGGTGAAGCAGTCATGCACTTCAGCAATGCGAACATCACTGGCAGATATACCGGCCATTCCATAAGCCTGGGATGAAGCCAGTTTGGCAGCGGGTAAACTGGTCAGATCCAGCCGGTTGTGCAAAGCAGTATCGGATGCCTGGGCTGAACCAATAATATGGATCGGTATATCCGTAAATTCCCTGGCACGTTCCTCGGCCACCAGCAGCAACGCTGAAGCTCCGTCGGTGATCGGGGAACAATCGAACAAGCGCAGCGGCCAGGCAACTATAGGATTAGCATAACCATCATGAAGAAAATCCCAGATCGAGGTCCAATTTGGAGCTGGCTTCCCTTTTTTTATGGCAGAGGCAATTCGTCCTTCCATCCACTTCTGAATGGTCGTACCAAACTGGGCATTCGGATTTAAGGCGCCATTATCATGATTCTTGATGGCTACGTTCATCAGGTGTTCAGGCTTCATTCCAAATTTCGCCATGTAGGCGGTGGCCATGGCAGCGTAAAACCCGGGAAAAGTAAATCCGGCCGAGATCTCGAATGGGACGTCAGCAGCGGTGGCAAGTGTATCAGTGACATCCGCGGTTGGAAGGTCGGTCATTTTTTCTGCCCCTCCCACCAAAACAACGTCATACAATCCCGAGGCAATAGCCATCACCCCTTGACGCAGAGCTGTGGCTCCGCTCGCACAGGCATTTTCCACCCGGGTAGCCGGGATGGGTGTCAGGCCGACGGCATCCAGCAGTAACGGGGCGGTATGTCCCTGGTGCTCAAACAAGTCGCTTGAAAAATTTCCCAGGTAGAAAGACTCTATGACAGCCGGGTCGAGTCCCTTGTCTACAGAGCCGGTCATATCCTTGAAGGCTTCCACGAACAGGTCACGGCTGTTCTTCTCGGGGAACGCCCCAAACTTGGACATGCCTACACCTATAATGGAAACGCCGCGCAGGAGTGGACGGGATTTGGGCATGAGTGAAGCTCCTTTTCGATAGTAAGAGGGCACGGCGAAACAAAACGCCGTGCCCTTACAAGTTATTTCAAGACTTTATTGAAGGCCGCCATGAATTCATGCGGCTTTTCGACGTAGGGTGAATGTGCCGTATCGGCAATGACAACTTCTTCAAAATCGCCGCCTTTGACCTTGTACTGTTCCAAAATATGACGAGTCTGGCTTACCATTGGCTGAGGCGGATAAACATCCTTGCCCGGCCAACCGGGGACGAAGCCCAACTGACCAAGAGTGCCCATGTCGAAGAAGGATGTGTCAGAGACAATCTGGTCAAATTCGCCGTGGATCCAGAGCATGAATGGCTTGGGCTTGGCGGCAATGAATTTTTCCACGCTGTCGCCAACGTACTTTGGCGATAGCGCATTGATCGGTCCAAACTTCCCAGGTGCCACATTAGGCCAATTCTCTGATGGAACGAGATCACCAGAATATTTATCCGCGCCGACCTTTTCGGTCAGTAGCGAGGAAAGCAGGTCTTCTTCGCGAGCAGGCACAAAAGGCGGTTTCCAATAGAAGGAGTTCATCACCACACGCGGCGAAGCTTGCGGGTTATTGGCGCTTCGGTCGCCAGCTGCCATCAACTTGGGGAAGTCGGGATTGACGATGCCGCCGCCGGAACCTGCAAAATCGTCATAACAGGGCTGACCATCGATACCCTTACAACCGCCAAATCCATACGGCGAGCCGGGATCCACCACAGTCCCGCACAAGACGCGAGTCGGTGCGGCCGTAACGAGACCAAACACAATTGTCCCGCCCATCGAATGTCCGATTACATGGGTCTTTTCGATTTTGAGCGCATCCAACAGGGCTAGCAGGTCACCTACCCAATCCCCCATCCCGCGCGTGGCGTCGATAACCATATCTTCAGTGTCACCGTAGCCGCGCAAATCAGGTGCGATACCACGGAAGCCATCCGGAAGCATGAGCATGATCTCCTCCCAGAATGTTGCGGACGATGCGTTGCCGTGGACAAAGAGCACCGGGGTGCCATTATCCGCTCCGCTGAACAGGACATGGGTTTTGATGCGGGCTGTGTCGACCATTTTGGACGTAATACCGGGCAAAGTAGGAACTGTGGACATTTTTTACTCCTTTGTGAATTGATCGCGCAATTCGCGCTTGAGAATCTTACCCGCTGCTGAAATAGGTAGGGCATCCATGAAAGTGACCGACTTCGGCACTTTAAATTTCGCCAACCGCTCTGTCATGAATTTCAACAACTCTTCTTCAGCAGCAGAAGCGTCCGGCTTCAGCACTACGCAAGCTTTGCCCACCTCCCCCCATCCAGGATCTGGCAGACCGATGACAGCACACATATGCACGGACGGATGCTGGTAAAGCACCTTCTCAATTTCAGCAGGGAATACGTTCTCACCACCGCTGATGAACATGTCTTTCTTGCGGTCGACAATATAAAAATAGCCTTCCGCATCATATCGTGCCACATCACTGGTGTGAAAATACCCCTGCTGATCAACAACCGTAGTGCTTGCATCAGGATTATTAAAATAACCGGAACAATACGATGGCCCTTTCAGGACCAACTCGCCGGCTTCATCCGGGCCCAGAAAATTGTTCTCATCATCAACAACCCTGGCATCCACGAAGAAATTAGGACGACCAATCGAACCAGCCTTACGGATGGCATCTTCTGGAGCCAGGGCAAAGATACCGGGACCAAATTCGGTCATACCAAAGCCCTGTTTGAAGCGGATGCCTTTTTCAGAAGTGTATTTTTCCACCAGCGGCACAGGCAAGGGAGCCCCGCCCGAAGTGCAGAAACGGAGCGAAGTGAGATCTGCTCGCTCCCAGTTTGGAGCCTGGGTTAACATCTGGTACATGGTTGGAACCCCAGCAAAAACGGTCACCTTTTCGCGTTCGATCAGATCCAACACCTGGACCGGATCGAACTTGTTTATAAAGATGGTCGTTCCACCAAAGATGACCTGCGGAAGGGTATACACGAAAAGCCCCCCCGTGTGGAACATCGGAAAGACGTTGAGATAAATATCGTTATGAGTGATATCGTGAATGACGGTATTGAGCGTATTCCAGGCGATCATGCGATGCGAAACTTCAGCCGCTTTGGGCAGGCCGGTTGTCCCGCCGGTGAAGATCAAAGCGGCAGTATGCTCCGCTTCCAGCTTCTCACAAGTCACAGGGGTGCCGGGCGCAGCTTGTAGCGTGGTTTCAAAGGGAAAGCTCCCCGGGATCCCGTTCCCATCTAGGTGCAGGCTCGTCAACGGGTAGTGGGCCATAAGCTGGGTCACATTCTCCTTGAAATCATCCGAAAAAACCAGGATACTTGGTTTGACGTTCTGGAAGATCTCAATCAGCTCCTGCCAGTGCAGCCGCCAGTTAAGGGCGGTGTGGATCGCACCTAGTTTCGAGCAGGCAAAGAACACATCCAGGTGTTCATAGCCATCCCTGGCCAGGATCGCCACCCGATCGCCAAAAGTCACTCCCCGGATTTGAAGCCAGTTTGCCAGTTGGTTGGAGCGTTTGTTGGCATCCCTAAAGGTCAGTCGCCATTCGGGAGATTTACCCGCATCAATAAAAGCCATTTTTTCCGGGCTGTAGAGTTCGCGTCGAGAAAGATAATCGCCAATATACATAATCTGGTCCTTCGAAAAAATGGGGATGGATTTATTGATTAAGCATCCATACTACCCATCCAATCTGTGTACAAAAATCACTTTGCTGTCCACTTCCACACAGAGGACGCCATCGAAATTCCACCGCCACTGGCACAGAACAGGATCGTTTCACCGGCTTTGGGACCTTTTCCCTGGCTGATGGCATCATCCAGTGCCATAACGACACAGGGTGAACCAGTGTAACCCCATTTATCCATGATCCAGTGGGTTTTCTCAATAGATTGGTTCAGCAGGGTCATCATAAACTCAATCGTTCGCAGATTTAATTGGGTGAAAAAATATTTGTCAACATCATCAAAGGTCAAGCCACCTTTATCAAGCGCACCCTGCATGAGTTTCGGCCAGTATTCGGTATTAAAGGTCTTGGGAAACTTGCGTACGAATTCAACCTTGGGTGGGCCAAATGTCGCCAGATTTTCTGGTGTGCAAGGACGATTGGCACCGCCGGTATATATCCCCAGCGCATCGTGGAACGCACCCACTGCCAGGAAGTTGCTGCCGACAAAGCCCGGTGTATCCCCTACCCCAAGCACAACGGCACCGGCTCCATCCGCAAACAGGTTTGCCGTTTTCTTGTCATTGAAGTCCAGAAAGCGGCTCATGCCATATCCACCTGCAACGAGGATGTTATTATATGAAGGTTCTGTCATCAGGTAGCGGGCACCCTGGTCCAGGGCAGTGACCCAACCTGCACAGGCCGAATTTACGTCATAACAACCGGCTGAAGAGCCGAGTTTGTATTGGACAACGATTGAAGTGGCCGGTGAAAGGTAGTCTGGCGTGTCGGTGGAGACAATGATCATATCCAGTTCATTTGCATTGATCCCGGCTCGATTCAACGCCTTCCTGGAGGCTTCCACGATCAGATCAGAAGTGGTCTGTTCAGGCGACATCCAACGACGTTCACGAATGCCAACATTGGCAAGCAGCCACTCATTAGTGGATTCGCCCATTAGGGCATCCACTTCAGCGTTGCTTACAACCCGCTCTGGTACATAGCTACCGGTCGCAAGGATTTGTGGGTGACGGACCATACTAGGTTCCCACGACAATGCCGCCATCCACACGTAGCGTTTCGCCCGTGATAAAGGAGGCTTCGTCAGAAGCAAGGAACAGGTATGCGTTGGCGATATCCCGGGGTTCTCCCAAGCGACCCAATGGAGTGCGTGATTTCATGCCATCCAGCACCTTCCCGGGCATGGCTGTCACCATCTCTGTGGCGGTAAAACCGGGAGCCACAGCGTTCACGCGAATCCCAAATTTACCCAGCTCACGTGACCATACCTTGGTCATCCCAATTACACCCGATTTGGTGGCGACATAATTGGTCTGACCAAAATTGCCATCCAGGCCAACAACGGAGGTGGCGTTCAGGATCACCCCCCCACCCTGTTTGGCCATGACTGGAGCAACGGCTTGTGTACAGTTAAAGACACCCTTCAAGTTGACAGATATTACCAGGTCAAAATCAGCTTCGGCCATTTGCCCCGCCAGTTGACCTTCTTTGAATTTGATCAACTGGCTGTCGCGCAAAATGCCGGCATTATTGACAAGCACATCAATACGAGTATATTTGGCAACAACATCATCGATCCACTTTTGGACTTCCTGGCGATTGGCCACGTTGACTTTATAAAAAGCCGCATCTACGCCTAATTCCCGGACGGTCGCATGCCCAACATCTTCGTTGACATCACAGATGATGACCTTTGCCCCTTCCTGGGAAAAGCGCAAGGCAGTGGCTTTGCCAATCCCTGCTGCACCACCTGTGATGAGAACAACTTTATCTTTCATGCGCATTATTTTTCTCCTGTGGGATGAGTTTTAGGCTCCTTTGAGCCGTTTTTTTGGATTACTAAATACCATGGATTATTTTTTTTATTCAATCTTGCCTGGCGCACCCATGTCTGAAGTATTTAATTCATTTATCCAAGCTTAAAGTTTCATCTACTCCCATGGTTAATTTGAACCATCACATCGCTACGGATTACCCTGGCCAGGTTCAGCCTCGAGCGGCACATAACGCCGGATGAAGTCTACGGCATCCTCCCAAGAGTTAAAACTCAACTCTTCATCACTCTGGATGTGGCGGATGGCACCGTGGTAGGTCGACTGCACATCACCATTGGATGATGAGTCCACTACAAAGCGGATGACAAATGAAGAAATAAAAGGGGGAATGCGAGGGTCCATCGCTATAAAGATAGCAGAAGTCGGTAACAGGGTAGTTACAAACTATCAAGGGCAATGCAAACATCATGTCCCTGAATCACAGGGTTAAATTTTTATATAAAATCTTTGTTTCCGGTGCAGGGCTGACATTCAATTCCTCGAACAGAGTCTGCACGCAGCGTTGGTAAGTACGACCGACCTGTCCGCGATCGCCTAGTTTTTCATAAGCAAACATCAGGTGACGATAAGCACGTTCCCAACAGTTATCTTGTGTCAGGATGCGCTGACATAGATCGATGACTTCGGTAAAACGTTTTTTGTTGATATACATCTCTGCCAACCGGTCCGCGCTTTCGAGAAAAAGCGCAGCCAGATGTTCGCGTTCTTCTGCCACCCAGGTTTCGTAAAGGGTTTCAGGAAGATACTCACCCTTGTACAACGAAACTGCACGCTGGAGCAGATTAAGGTCCGGGTTCGATGCAAGGTGGACGGCCTGGATAAACTGATCCGCGTCCAACCAAATGTCTGCGTCTTGGCGTAGGCAATAAGTGGTACCTTCGCGCAAAATATAGGCTGATTCACTACCCGGATCACGCTCCGGTTCCAGAACCTGGTAAAGTGTATTGAGCACGATCTTAAAATTTCGCTGGGCGGTCGGGGGATCGGCTTCAGGCCACAGGTACTCATGAATTTGGTCGCGATCGAGCGGTATGCGGCGGTAGGTGATCAATAACTGAAATAACTGTCGAGATTTTTCACGCTGCCAGCCGTTGGTCGGGATTGGCTTATCTCCACGCCAAACCTGGAAACCATTCAGGGTCTGGACACGCAGACAATAACCAGGGTGATATTCCACGCCCTTTAAACCAAGTTCTTCGAGTACCTGGGTTGCATATAAACTGTTCCAGCCTCGCTGGCGGGCAACAATTAGTAAAGGAACAAAAATGCGCGCATCGAACGCCCCAAGCAAGGACGGACGCTTTAGCAGGAAACCGTAGCCTCTGGTCTCGCAGGAGGATAACACCTCAGGAAGCACTCGTTCCAGGCGTGAGATTTGTTTTTGTTTCAAGAAACCCAGACTCAGCCATAAGCGTGCCGCGGTTGCCCCAAACAAATCGCTGCATTCCTGGAAGCCGAACATTGCCCGGTTGAGCCACTCTTCGGAGGCCTCGTAACGGGCGGCTTGTATCAGGCTGGCACCCATTGTCAGTCGTGTAAGCGAGGCAATCCACTCATCCCCAGCCTGGGTAGCAATCTCGATCGCCTCCTGTGCATAGGATTGAGCTGCGGTCAGGTTTCCCTGATAACCGTAAGCCCGGCATAGCCCCCAATCTGCTTCAACTAGCAGGCGCGGTACCACCAGTGTGCGGCTGATTTCAACGCTCTTTTCAAATTGGTCACGTGCTTGTGCGAAATAATCAGTATCAGGTTGCCCTGCATCAGAAAGCATCAAGGCATGCCCCTGACGCATATAACCGACGGCGGTTACGAACGGAGATTTGAGTTCATCACCGCGCCGGGTGCCTTCAAGAGCAGTTTGGTAAGCTTCACCCTCCATCCCCATAAATGAGTAGATCAGCGACAAGATCAGCAGGGTTTCGCGGTGGGCACGCGGCATTTGAACTGGTTCGCGCTTTTCTGTTTCGGCGCGCTCTTCCAACCCCTGGCGTGCTTCATCGAGACGACCGGTGCGCAGCAATACGCGGAAGAGTAACTGGTCATTGCTCGGTCCTTCCAGCCGCAAATCTTCTGCGCGTTGTCGCAGACGTTCTGCCTCTTCCACGCGCCCAGCATTTAATTTATTTTCAGCCAGCAATTCGAATAGACGTACTTGAGACTCACGATCCTTGAAACCATCACTCAGCCGAATAGCTTCTTCGAGCAATTGCTCAGCTTTACTTGGATCAACTGTATCGAGATAAACGCGCGCTTGGCCGCGCAGGGCGCGCGCCACGCCATCCTGCTGTCCACGCAAGCGCCAAGCTATTTTGGCCTGCTCGTACCAGCCTAATGCTTCATCAAAACAGCTGTGTAGGCGAGCCAACTCACCGAGGGTAAAAGTCAACGGGGGATGCTGGTGGAGCGTCTCAGGTGGCAGATTATCCAAATATGTCGCCAAAGTATCCAGACGACCAGCAGAAAGTAAGCTGGAAGCGAAAATGTCTAATAAATCTGCAACTTCGTCCCAACATTGGGCTTCAAGCAAGTGGAAAATGGCATTTTCTGCGTCATTGTTAAGCCGAAAATAATCGGCAGCCAACCGGTTCCAGGTATTTTTCTGCTCTGGCGAGGCCTGCTGGCGCAAGAAATTATGAAAGATATGATGGTAGCGCAAGACGTCCCCTGCAGTCTCGACTACGAACAGGTCTTGTCGACGTAAATATGCCAGCATGGAAGCTGAATCTGCGACAACGTGACCAGCAGCTTTTCGAAGCGCATCGCAGGCTTCTGGTTTCAATTCGCGCAGCGTAGATGTGACCAACAGGAAATCTCTTATATCCAATGGTTGATGCTCAAAGACTTCATGAGTCAGCAAATCAAAAAGAACATCCAGCGAATTGGTTTGCCATCGTAGAGGAAATTCAATCGTCGAGGGGGATTGGCTGCGGATACTCTGCCAGAATAACTGCAAAGCAATCGCCCACCCTTCGGTATAAGTGCTAAGCGCATCTACTTCATCGCTGCTCAACTCAAAGCCGTATTGTATGGCAAACAAAGTTTCAATTTCAGTAGTGGTAAAGGTCAATAGGGATTGGTCCAACAAAAGTACTTCTCCCTGAGAACGCCAACGGGAGAGGTTGGGTAAATCGATAACCGGGCGACCGGAGAGCAACACGTGCAATTGTACAGGTGCCAACCTGATCAACCGGTCAATAATATGGGGCACACCTCCGGTTTCGGTAATAATATGCGCATCGTCAATCACCAGCATGATTGCCGAATCGAGACTTGCGCTCAATGTGTTAATTACCTGATCGATCACATTGCGCCAGGGCAAAGGACCTTGCGAACCATCCCAGGTTTCAAGGAAATGCACAGGCAGGTCTGGTAAATCGGGAATAACACGCAGAAATGCATGACACAAATGAAGCAAGAAAACCATCGTGTCATTATCTTCTTCATTCACCTGGTACCAGGCAATTCTTTTTACAGTATCAGTCAATTCGATTAACGCGGTGCTCTTTCCATAGCCTGCTTCAGCCTGTAAAATTGTCAGGCGATATTCGAACGCTTGCATGAATATTTCAATAACACGCGGACGCGCCAGAATGCGGTTATGACGTGGTGGTGGCATAATCTTGGTACGAAGAACCTTTGATAACATGCTCACATTTTAGTCGATTATGGAAAGTAAGTGGAAGCTCTTTTAGACTCTTTGACACCTAATTTGATCATTGCTGTATACTCACGAAAGAGTCCTCTGAAAAAAGTTAACGATTCGACAGCCAGGGGACTTTTACAAAAACCCATATTTTCTATCACCGAGCGCACCTATATACATGGATATATGCCGGAAATTGACCTTTAATTCCACAGATGGGGCTTTGGAAATGAGAGATCGAACGGGGTTCTCATAAGCCCTTGGTCAGAGTTCAAATCCCCTTGGGGGCACCAAGAAAACCGCACCTAAAGGCGGTTTTTAATTCTCCTTCCACTCCCACCTGTTACTGGTATTCTTTCAGCTTACTCGTCTCATCCGGATCAAGGGAAACGATCAAACCAAAGCCAGCCAGGTCTGCAAATAACAACGGCGCCAGGATGGGAGCGCCACGCATGAAGCGCTCGCCCACGAAAACGCCTGCACTGGTCAGATTGGTCAGCAAGTGCAAGACGACCCCCGTAACCCCCACCAGGATGATCAGGGTCAATATCCCAATGTACACCCTAATATCCCTGGGGGAAGGCTTTTCAAAGACACCCATCAGCAGGGCAATAACCGTCCCAAAAATGCCCGCCGCGGTTGGCACCCATAGCCAGGGATTTGAGAAATTCGTGCGCGCATGGTCGAGTACGCTGCTGATCAGAGTTGCCAATAAACCCAGGCTGACAAAGAAATAATACCCACGCGTTTTGCTAAATGGCAACCGTGCGCGCATCCCCTTGAACAAGACCAGGTTGCCGCTATCCACCGGATTTTCCACCCAGATCGCCATCAACCCGATCGCAGCCACCAGGGCAAATGTGAGCGGCGCCAGGATGGGAGGAGCCCATATAAATAGAGGTACATTGGCCTGTTGGCCGAACGGGGCATAAGGAAGGACTGCCCGCACAAAATGAAAATACACTCCTAACAACCCGACCAACAGGCTCGCAAAAAGAGTTGGGATCGCAAGAGTCATTGCCAGTACCCGCTTGCGCAGCGAGATCAATCCTGCCAATCCCAATATAGCTGCTGCTATGGGGCCAAAGATGATCGGGATCCATTCCTTGCTTGTAATCGTACCGCTGGTGCTGTGGGCAACATAGATCTCAACCGACAGCATGAGTTCATTGAAGGCCACCATCAGCAGCATCAACTGATCGCGGCTGAAAGGGATGCGCAATCGTTTAATGGCAGGTACGGCCATTTCCAGGTGATACATACGCTGCTCCTTATGGATTAGCCGTGTTCAATTTTTCATCGCCGATCTGGTTCAGATCGGCGAGATCACTCAACATCTCGTAAGCACCGTGCCACTGGGTGTAATCTGCCCCCTGCATCCACACCCCAAACTTGGCGGTACGCCCCCAGTGATGCCAGTTCTCAAAATAGACAAAATCGACCGGCTCATCAAAGGGTGCCGAAGTGAGCAGGTTCTTGTCTTTAAGTGGCTGGATGATCTCATCCGCTTGCCTGACCAGGGAGTTAACCGCCTCGGTGGCGTCATCAGCTGCCTGATAAAACTCAGCAATAAAGTTCTCGTTGTGGCATTCTCGGCAAACAGACTGCATCTTTTTCATGTTCGCTTCCCAACTTGGGCGTCGCATACTAACCTGGGCAGTCAGGAACCAGGTCAGGCGGTCTCCCACATCATGAGAGGTGGGCGTTCTGCCAAAACCGCTCATATGGCAGATGGCGCAAGTGGGAGCGGGGAAATCATCCACACCCAGTGTGCCCGGGTCAGCTTCCCAGTTCCAGGTATCTCCCATGGTTGAATAAGCGATCCCATGCGAAGATTCAAAGTAGATTTCCCATTGCGGATGGTCCGGGCCGATGTGGCAATTGTTGCAGGTTTCTGGTTTACGTGCTTGCGTCAGGCTGAACTCATGGCGCAAATGGCATTTCTGGCATTGACCGGTTGAGCCATCCACAGATGGTTTGCCTATATCGTGGCAGGATTCACAAGCAAAACGGGTGATCTCAGGTCCTTCAAGAGCATAGATGGCATTGCGCGCCTTTTGTGGGTCAAAGTCGCCCTCAGGTATGGCTTGATACTCATCGAGTTGTTCAGCAGTCAGACCATCGCTGCCAGCATAGGAGACATAAGCCGGGAGAGCATGTCGACTATGAAGATACTGGGCCACTTCATCTTCATGACACTTCTGGCACATGGCTACAGTCGGGGATTGAAGTACGTTAACCCCTTCGTGTTCTACTGCGCCCGGGTAATCCGCTGCAACCTCATGGCAATCCACGCACTTAACATCGGCTGCTGCCATGCTGCTATGCCCATATTGATCCACGATCCCGGGTGTATCCTTCCGATGGCAGACAACACATTCATCCTGACTTTCAGCAAGCGCATTCACCTTGCCAATATTCGATGGCGCCCCTGCTTTACCGATGGCCAGAACCACCAGGGCAAATCCCAAAACTACAATTAACACCACTAAACCAATGATAAGCAGCTTGTTCTCATTAAAAACATTAGAAGCTTTTTTCATCATAATCCACCTTTTTAAACGGTAAATCTAAAACCTGATATCAATGGTCTATATTTTTAGTCCATCAACTATTTATCTATAATAGCATATTTTTTCACAATCCTAACTAGCGATGACCTTTTTTGATCTAAATTCAACGAGTTTTTTACTAAACTTTTCCAGATTATCTTTATTAATCTAAAAAGATGTCCCAGCGCGATTCTCACGCTGGGACATCTACCTATTTAATAAAGGAATTATTTTGGGTTATATGAACTTATTAAAGGTTCCGTATTGATCAATTGATCAAATACTTCCACCACACGCGGGTCAAAGCGCTTGCCGGACTGCGAGCGGATATAAGCGCGTACCTTTTCATCCGTCCAGGCCTCCCGATAGCGGCGCTTGGATCGCAAAGCATCCCATACATCCACCACCGCAAATATGCGTGCCTCCAATGGAATATCTTCACCACTAATCCCTTCAGGATACCCTGAACCATCCCAGTCTTCGTGATGATAATAAGGAATATTCAAAGCTGGCTGTAGATAAGCGATGGGAGATAACAATTTCTTGGCATATAAAGGATGCTGGCGCATAATTTCCCATTCTTCCGGTGTCAATGAGTCTGGTTTCAGTAAGATATAATCTGGGATGGCCATCTTTCCAATATCATGCAACAAGGCGCCGCGCCGGATGTGGGTCAAATCAGCTTCATCGACGCCCATCGCCTGTGCCAGTCGCAAAGTTGTTTTTGCGACCCGCTGGGTATGACCTTCTGTCTCTCGATCCCGCAGATCCAGGGCACTGGACCACCCTATAATGGTTGTATCATAAGCCAACATCAACTCATTATTTGAGCTTCTAAGGTCTGAAACCAATTGTGCATTGTCAATCGCAATAGCCGCCTGGCCTGCAAAAGCCTCCAAGAAATTCATCCATTCCGATGTAACATTCAAAACAGATCGATGAAATATCTCCAGGACTCCCTTGAGTTCATCTTTTGCCACCAGAGGTACCCCATAATAAATTTCAAATTCTTCTGATTTAAAATAAGGCGATCTCAGGAAATCCGATTTTTTTGTTTTCATCTGGTCAACGTGAACAATTTTCTTATGCAGCCCCGCCATGCCTGCATAGCCCTGCCCCAACATCAGGTGGGTACCTTGTAATGCATTGGTTCGAAATCCAATCCCTGAGGCATAATTTAGCATTTGCGTGCTAGGATCGAAAATCAATACAGACGATGCATCCACACCCAGTTGGGACCTGGTTTTTTCAAGCAGGATATTCAAAATGAAATTAAGGTCAACACTCGAAGTTATAGCCAGGTTGATCATGTGCAGTGCCTGAGCTTGATTAAGGTTATGTGCTGTTTCATCAAAAAGACGGGCGTTTTCGAGTGCGGTGGCAGCGCGTTCCGCCAGCAACTGGCTCGAACTTATCTCCTCATTGGATGGTTGGTAAGATTTATCTTTACTGAGTGTCAGGAAACCGGTAATTCTTCCCTCTATAATCATCGGATAAGCATAGAATGCTTTTATCTCTTTAGTCACCAACAGGTTGCGGAATTTGGGTGCATCCCTGTCAATATCTGGAATGATGATTGGATCACCTGTTTCCATGGAATGTTGGATCATGGGCAATGAAAGTGGTACACTGAAATCATCAGGCGTTCCTGCTGGCAATCCCACCTGGGCAGCCAGGGTTGCTTTATCCATATTTTTGTTGACTGCCATGACGGTGCAGGTGATGCTTTCCATGATTTTTGCAGCAGTAGTCACCAGGGTTTTCAGCATTGTCTTTTCATTTCGTATGGATGTCAGCTCAATTCCCAGCCTCGTTATCTCCGTCAACCGGGAAGCCCGTCTTCTTTCAGCGGCATACAACCGGGAATTCGCAATGGATACTGCCACCTCATCAGCTATGGTTGAGAGCAGCTCTTGTTCAAAAATTGAATAGGCATTTGGAGTGTACATTTGTACGGAAATAACACCCACCACTTGTCCACCGAACAGGATCGGTACTCCGAGCCAGGAAGCCGGCAGATCCATGCTTCCCCATAATTTAGCATAGAGAAGATGTTCTTTTTCCTTTTCAAAATCCCGGATTAAAATTGGTTTCTTACTCATTACTACATTGGTAGTTAAACCTATTCCCAATGGTTGCTTGTAAGAAGATTCACGTACCCCTTTATCAATATTAACCTTAAATTCAAGTTCATTGTTGGCCGCATCATATAGAGCGATAAAAAATGCATCCGCGCAGACCACCTTCATGATTTCCTGGTAGACAATCTCCAACAGATCATCCAGATTGAGGGTTGAACTAAGCGCGTTAGAGATAGTGTTTAACAAGGATAGGCGCTCAGCCTGTTGACGTATTTTTTCCTGTGCGTGTTTACTTTCGATTGCCATGGCCACTTGTGTGGACACAAATGTGAGTAAATCTGCATGGGCCTGGTTAAAGCGCACTCCTTCAGTATAACTTTGGGTTACCATCACCCCAATTGTCTTCTCTTTGCTGACCAATGGAACTCCGAGCCAGTCCACCGAATTGGTTCCCACCAACTCCACCTCGCCCTCTTGCATAAGTTGATTAAATACTCCCGGTGGAGCAAAAAGTGTCTTTCCAGTTCTTAACACATATCCTGTCAGACCACGGCCCGCTTTAGTGGGAGGTAGAATTTCATCATACTGATCCTGATAATACGGAAAAGTCAGCAAATCATTAGCTACATCATAGAGGGCGATAATGAAATTCTCCACCGGCATCAATCCCCCAAGGATTTGGTGGATCGCCTTGTAAAGATCATCCAGGTTCTCACTGAGAATTGCCGCTTGAGAAATTGCATACATGGCTGCTTGCAATTTTTCCGCACGCTTGCGTTCAGTGATATCTATAACCGTACCTTCATAATACTTAATGGAACCATCCACGTCCCGGATCGTCCTGGCGTTCTCGCTGACATACACCAGGGAGCCATCCTGTCGTACCCATTCCCCTTCAAAATCCTGTATTTCGTTTTCCCGTTCGATCTTTTCTTTAAAGATCTGCCGGGGTGAATTTGGTGAAAAACCTTCTTCTTCCAGGTTGCGCTTTGCTAATTGATCCAAAGAAGGGAAGCCAAGCATCTGTAAAAAAGCTGAATTTCCCGCCAGAACACGTCCATCGGGTGTAGTCCGATAAATTCCCACTTGGGCATTTTCAAATAATGTCCTGAAACGTTCACCTTCACCTTCCTCCACCAAATATCCTGAAGGAATTTCGTTATTATTCAATAAATTCTGAACATATCTTGGTGCTTTTCCTGGTTTAGCTGTCAACTTGTTCCTCAAATAAGAATTCTAGCCCGTTTAATTGCACATAAAATAGAAATAGGCACCCATTTTATGTAAAAGGATGTGTTAAAAATCCCTGTGGCGTAATTCCTCCTCACTATTTTATCTATGGTGAGCCTTTCTACCATTAGTTATTACATGGTACGAATATTCCGGGAATCCGTCAATGGATAATAAGTTCCGTCTTCACACTTCCTAATATTAGGGGGATCGATCCGGTTTCTATCCGCTTGTTTCGAACGCCCATTAGAAGAACCGAATAATCTTATTTTTTTGTCATCAACTGATCGCTTCTTATGATTTTGATTAATTAACAAACAACAATCAATCATTCAACTGAAGGATCAGGCTCTTTTCCAGCAGAAGAGCTGGTGAGCGCAGCTTCAATGATTTGCTCCAGGCGTGTCACCATACTGGCGGGATCAGGATGCAGCCCTTCCACCAGCAAAGCACTTTCATAAATTTGGTCAATGATCGCTTTCTGTAACTCAGATCCGCCCTCCAAAGAAAGTAGATTTTTTAATATGATGTGCGCAGGATTAAGTTCAAGTATCTTCTTTGGAATGGTGTAATCTTTTTCCAAATATTTATACACACGTTGCATTTCCGGGTTAATACTCCCTTCCGGGTCTACCAGGCGGGCAACGGATTGTGTAAGTCTTTTTGTACTGCGCACATCTGAAACCTTCTCGCCCAATTGGGTTTTGAAGATTTCGATCAAATGATCCAATTCCGTATCAGGGATGGGATCATTTATGACAGGTTTGGATTCGGGTGGTTCAGGCAGATCAGCTTTCTCGACAGCCGCATTCTTCAGTTCGAAGTCTTTATATTTACTCAAGCCCATCAACATAAATGAATCCATCGGTTCTGTCAGAAGCAAGACTTCCACAAGCCGACTGCTGAAGTAATCCAGGTGTGGGCTGCGCAATACTGATTTTGGATCATCCCCGACAATATAATAGATCATCTTTTGTTCCGGCTGCATACGCTGAATGTAATCCTCCAGGGAAGACCATTCACCTGCATGTGCGCTGGTCCGAAACCGCAGCAAGGGTTGCAATTGTTCTGCTTCAGGCTGGTTGGAAGCTATCCCTTGCTTGAGGAATACTCCAAATTCCTGCCAAAAAGATAGATATTTTTCAGCATCTTTGCGGGCAAGTTCTTCCAGGTCCTTTAACACTTGGCTGGTTAGTATCTTCTTTAGCCGTGCCATCATACCGGTCGCCTGGATTGTTTCGCGCGATACATTTAAAGGCAGATCTTCTGAATCCACAACTCCCTGTACAAACCGCAGGTACTCGGGCAACAAGTCTTTCGAATACTCATCGATCAGGATATTCTTTGAATACAGCTTGAGACCATCTTGCTTGCGAATGGAAAACATGCCACGGTCAACCTTCGCTGGCACAAATAACAACGCATAGACCTGCATGGGAGCATCCGTTGCCAGCTGGATATGAAAAAGCGGGTCTTCAAAATCCAGAGTTAACTGGCGGTAGAAATCCTTGTATTGCTCCTCGGTGATATCCTGTTTGGGCGTTCTCCATATGGAAGTTTGTTTATTGACCTGTTGTTTTTCATCTCCAAGATAGATCGAAAAGCCTACATAATCTGAGTGTTTTCGAATGATCTCCTTCAAACGGAATTCTTCGAGGAATTCCAAAGCATCCTCTTTGAGCTTGATCTCGACTTTGGTCCCCCGGTCATTTTTTTCTGCCGGAGCCACTTGAAAATCATCTTCTCCGACTGCATACCAACTGGTACCTTCAGCGTCCAATCTATAGGAGCGTGAAGTTACCCGCACCCACTCCGCCACCATGAAAACGGAATAAAAACCTACACCGAATTGCCCAATAACCTGTAACAAGTTGTTTTCATTACCATTTGGAGCTTCGCTGGCAGTTTTAATAAATTCGCGCGCCCCGGACTGGGCGATTGTCCCCAGATTCTCTATGATCTCATCCCGGGTCATACCGATCCCAGTATCTACCAGGGTGATCATCTTGTTTTCTTTATCGATTGAAATGTGAATACTCAACTCGGCGTCCGGGTCAAGTACCTCCCGATTGGTCAGTAATTCAAATCGAATTCGATTAAGTGCGTCTGATGCATTTGATATTAATTCTCTTAAAAAGACATCCCGATCTTTATACAGGCTGTGGATCAGGATATTCAATAATTGTTTGGTTTCCGCCTTAAATGTAAACGATTCAGGCACAATTGGTTGTGGGTTAGCTTTATTTTTAGTCATACTAGCCTCCTGGGAAATGGAAATAACTTCATGACCATCCTGAACATATACGAGAACTTTCTCACAGAATGGTAGAACAAAGGATTTTACTATATCATGCCACTAATTATAAACACACTTGTCGATATTTCAGAGTGGATTGCCCACCATTGGATAAATAACCACTGGTTTCCAATACAGGTGAGTCTCTACCAGACTGAATGTTATCTTCTTTTATAACACCTATAGTTTGTGAAATATTACATTAATAACCTTTTCCTTATGAACGCTGTGGATAAATGACACATTGACAGGAACTGGCTTGAGGGTTTAGAATCCAGCTATATTGAGGATAAACGATGATAAATATCTTATTAGAAGAACCTGACCCATACCCATTGCCTACATCCGTGACAAACAGATGCCAGGAGAGCAGCTAGCCTGAATAATATTCATGCGGTCTGACTTATGCCCCTGCGTCTGTGTTGCGCGGGGGCATTTTTTTCACAAGGAGATACGTATGAATAACCAACTTCAATTACCATGGGTTCAACCCTGCCGGGAAATTATTCCAACTTCCAAAGCAAGGCAACTGATCGCCCTTCAAAAATGGATTCAACAAGTAAGCTGCCAGATCACCAAACTTGACCATTTCGCCCAATCATTAAGTGCTGCTGTCGAAAACCCAAATAATAGCTCTCAACAGGCTATAAGCCGAAATATTCTCCGCTAAAATAAATGTTTCCGAAATGTAAGTAAGGAGTTTGATATGTTCACCATAATCGTAGTTTTTTTTGTTGCCAGCCTTTTACTTGGGCTGTGCATCACCCAACAGGAAGCCACCGATCGAGAGATGCGTTTCCTTATAAAATATCATGATCTTTTCAATGACTCAACACACTAATTGCATCCTTAAAATTAAATCGTTCAGCCTCAAATCTGATAAAACCCGTCGTCCCTAAAGACAGCGGGTTTTTATTTTTTTCTTCATAGGTCATCATATCCTTCCGATATTCAAGGCAGTTATAATAACCTAATGCGAACCAATTTCAAAGCATTGATCCTGGTAGCGTTCATGGTTGGGCAGTCTGCTTGCAGCACTGCAATTTCCCCTACAGAACTTGCTTCACCAAGCCCCACCCAACCAATTCTACCTAAGACACCGACACCCACTTCTTATCAAACCCACGAACCCTCCCGACCTGCTCCCACACCCAATCAGACCTTACGATTCGCAGTAATTGGAGATTATGGCGAAGACAATGCAACGGAAAATGATGTCAGTCAAATGATATTAAGCTGGGAACCTGACCTGATCATAACCACCGGGGACAACAATTATCCGGTTGGCGCTGCGGATACAATCGATCAGACCATCGGTCGATATTTCCACACCTTTATCTCCCCTTATTCTGGAATTTATGGCGAAGGCGCACTTGAAAACCGTTTCTTTCCCAGCCTGGGTAATCACGATTGGATCACTAAACAGGCACAGCCTTATTTGGATTACTTCAAGCTTCCCGGAAATGAACGTTACTACCAGTTCAGGCGCGGCCCGGTGGCATTTTTTGTTTTGGACAGCGATGCACACGAACCGGATGGTGTCAACCAGAGTTCTGTGCAGGCAGAGTGGCTTAAAAAGCAGTTAACTTTATCCACAGCACCCTGGAATGTCATTTATTTCCACCATCCACCATTTTCATCTGCATATCATGGGTCCACTACCTGGATGCGCTGGACATTCAAGGAATGGGGTGCAGATCTGGTTCTTTCGGGTCATGACCACGTCTACGA
Source organism: Chloroflexi bacterium GWB2_49_20 (assembly GCA_001796335.1). Lineage (GTDB taxonomy): Bacteria > Chloroflexota > Anaerolineae > Anaerolineales > Villigracilaceae > UBA12087. The sequence continues at coordinate 166,303 of MGMF01000023.1, forward strand.
ACGCCTGCAGATCGACAACCTTACTTATATTGTCAACGGCCTTGGTGGAGGCAGTATCTATGATTTTTTTCTTCCTTTGCCTGGCAGTGTTGTGCGTTACAACCAGGATTATGGAGCCATGCTGATGGAGGCAGACGTTGATACCCTCAGGCTACAATTTATTAACCGCCTCGGCGATGTGATTGACAATGCCACAATATTATCCAACCCTTGAGCCAGCTTGTATTTGATAAATTACCCGCACAACAATGCTCTATGGTATATTTGCAATTAAAGTACTCTATTTCACTTATCAATAGTTATAAGGGCAAGCAATATGACTTCGAAAAATACCCGCAACCCTGGAATGCCACTTAATTTGGATTGGGTCCTGAGGGCGCACATTAACCGCAGTGCAGTGGAGCGACGTGTTGCAACCATTCCCACCCGTCGAACCGTTAAGAAGGAGTGGCAAGCCGCCTGGCTTTTGCGTGCCATCACTTGCATGGACCTAACCACCCTTTCGGGCGATGACACCCCGGGACGCGTCCGGCGCTTGTGTGCCAAAGCCAGGCAACCCGTCCGGCCAGATATGCTGGGGAAATTGGGTTTTCCAAATCAGGATGTGACTGTGGGCGCAGTCTGCGTGTACCCCAGTCGCGTCAAAGATGCGGTTGAAGCGCTTAAGGGCAGCAATATACCTGTTGCCTCCGTCGCTGCCGGTTTCCCAGCCGGTCAGACTCCGCTGCCGCAGCGTATTGCCGAGATCGAACAGGCCATTGAATCTGGTGCCAGGGAGATCGATATCGTGATCACCCGCACCCATGTTCTCACTGGAGATTGGCAATCCCTTTACGATGAGATCTGCCAATTCCGAAAAACCTGCGGAGATGCTGCCCATATGAAAACCATCCTGGCAACCGGTGATCTGGGTACCCTCACCCAAATCTATCAGGCCAGTTTGGTGGTAATGATGGCTGGTTCAGATTTCATAAAAACTTCCACAGGCAAGGAAGAAGTGAATGCCACCCTGGAATTTGGATTGGTAATGACCCGAGCCATCCGGGAATATCATGAAATTACCGGTTTCAAGGTTGGTTTCAAACCGGCTGGCGGCATCAGTAAAGCCAAACAGGCACTTGCCTGGCAAGCTTTGATGAAAGAAGAACTTGGCGACGATTGGCTCATGCCTGGCTTATTCCGCATCGGAGCCAGCAGCCTGCTAACCGATCTGGAACGGCAACTGTACCATTTCATCACTGGTCATTATGCCGCGCGCCATCATATGCCAATGGGATAAGCCTCCCGGCTTAATCTGGAGTATCAGATGAACACACTTAAAGAGGTTTTCAAAAATATGGAATATGGTCCTGCACCCGAATCCGCAGCTGCAGTGAACGCATGGCTGGACGAGCATGATCGTCGATTTGGCCTGTTAATTAACAATCAATGGGTGCATCCACCAAAGGCTAAAACTTACACGACGTTCAATCCTGCTACTGGTGAAATCCTGGCTGAAACCACCCAGGCCGGACAGACAGAAGTGAACCAGGCTGTCGAGGCCGCACGCCAGGCATTTACCAGTTGGAGCAAGACTCCCGGGTGGGTACGCGCCCGCCATATGTATGCAATTGCACGCAATATCCAGAAACATGCCCGTCTTCTGGCAGTGCTCGAATCCATGGATAATGGGAAACCCATCCGTGAATCTCGCGATATCGATGTACCCTTGTTGGCGCGCCATTTTTATTATTATGCCGGCTGGGCTCAACTCATGGAAACGGAGCTGCGTGAATACCAACCCGTTGGAGTGGTTGGTCAGATCATTCCCTGGAATTTTCCGTTGCTGATGCTTGCCTGGAAGATTGCCCCTGCCATTGCCATGGGGAATACGATTGTACTGAAACCTGCTTCGTATACCCGCTTGAGCGCCCTGCTCTTTGCCGAGATCGTTGTGGAATCCGGGCTGCCTGCCGGTGTTGTGAACGTCATTACGGGGAGCAGCCAGGCTGGATCCATGATCGTCACTCACCCCGATGTGGATAAAATCGCCTTCACCGGCTCCACAGATGTGGGACGAACTCTGCGTCACCAGACTGCTGGTTCAGGAAAGAAATTATCTTTGGAGTTGGGTGGCAAATCACCCTTTGTTGTCTTCGATGATGCCGATCTGGATGGGGCTATTGAAGGGGTGATTGATGCCATCTGGTTCAACCAGGGGCAGGTTTGCTGTGCCGGATCACGTCTATTGGTACAGGAAAACATTGCTGAAATATTTATTGCCAAGCTCAAAACGCGTATGGAACACATGCGTGTGGGTGACCCGCTTGATAAATGCATTGATATGGGGGCAATTGTAGATCAATCCCAATGGGATACCGTTGACTATTGGGTCAAGATGGGTGTTAGCGAAGGCGGGGATCTATTCCAGCCGGATATTTCTTTGCCATCCAAAGGCCTGTTCTACAAACCCACTTTGATCTCCGGTTTGGAAGCCTCGGCAGCCACGGTCCAGGAAGAGATCTTTGGACCTGTACTGGTCTCCCTTACTTTCCGTACACCATCAGAAGCGATTGCCCTGGCCAACAACACCCGCTACGGCCTGGCAGCCAGTGTTTGGAGTGAGAACATCAATCTAGCCCTGGATGTTGCCAGCAAAATAAAAGCCGGATCGGTCTGGGTTAATAGCACAAATCTCTTCGACGGAGCGGCTGGTTTTGGAGGTTACCGGGAGTCTGGATATGGAAGGGAAGGAGGCCGGGAAGGTTTGTTTGAATACCTGCGCCCCTCCTGGCAGGCGCGTCCACGCTCCACTTACCAACCTCCTGCTGCAGACCAACCTGCACCCAAATGGGGGGAACACATTCCAGAACATCCGTCGATGGCTCCCCATCCATCCGGAAACGGAAGAAACCTCCCACATATTGATCGTACCCCAAAAATGTACGTCGCTGGAAAACAGGTTCGACCGGATGGCAATTACACCTGTGCCATTCATGACTCGAAGGGAAACTTGATCGGCCAGGTGGGGGATGGAAACCGCAAAGATATCCGCGAGGCTGTTGAAGCTGCCCACGCGGCTCATACCGCCAAACCTGGTTGGGCTATGCGTCATGGCTACAACCGCTCTCAAATTTTATATTTTTTGGCAGAAAATCTGGATGCCCGTAACCTGGAATTCGTCACTCGCATCATCAGCATGACAGGCTGTACAAAAAACGCTGCCCAGGCTGAAGTGGATGCCTCCATACAACGACTATTCACATATGCTGCCTGGGCAGATAAATACGGCGGCAGTGTTCAGGAAACCACCCTGCGCGGTATTACAGTAGCCGTCAATGAACCAGTTGGCGTGATCGGGATCGCATGCCCGGATGATTTTCCCCTGCTTGGTATTGTGTCCTTGATGGCGCCTGCCATCGCGCGTGGCAATACAGTTGTCATAATTCCCAGCCAAAAATATCCTCTCAGTGCCACTGACCTTTACCAGGTGCTGGATACTTCAGATGTCCCCCCGGGTGTTGTCAATATTGTCACTGGTGACCGGGATCACCTGACCAAGACCCTGGTTCAGCATGAGGATGTCGATTCAGTCTGGTTCTTCGGGAGTGCTGAGGGCAGTTTCCAGGTGGAATATGAGTCTGCGGCTAACATGAAACGGACCTGGGTGGGTTATGGCTTGCAACGCAATTGGCTAAGCCGGGAACAGGGTGAAGGGCATGAATTTCTACACGAAGCCACCCAGGTAAAAAACATCTGGGTGCCGACTGGCGAGTAATAATTTCCCCTAACTATTCTCGAAAACAGGTTTTTCCCTATCGGTGAGGTTTACAACTCGTGCTTGGCTGGCAAGTACCAGGTTATTTGGTGTGATCATAATCTCTTCACCCCATTGCCCAGTTCCCACACCTAGAATGGGTTCTTTCAACAGGGATGCATCCAAAAAGCTTCTAAAACCCTCGGACTGCCAGTGAAAAGGAGGGATCGAGCCGATGACATATCCGCATGTCCTGACAACCAGCTCAGGTGAAGCCAGGCGAATATTGCGGGAACCAAGCGCTTTTTTTAAATATCCTGAAATTGCATTCTGATCACCCCCCAGCATCACCAATACACATTCCCCCGCATCCGTTTCAAAGATCAGGGTCTTAACCATCTGGTGTTCCCGAAAGCCAAGGGCCCGGGCAACAGAAGCTGCACCTTTTTCTGTTGTATTTGGGAATGAATACTTTCTATAAGGAATTCCCAATTGATCCAGGAATTGATGGGCTGGGAGAAGGACCATATCTACTCCACTAAGTCATGAGTTGGATGCTTTGCTGGGAGGATCGCTTGAATGCGATCGATGATAGGGGATCATAAGTAAAAATCCAATTGCAATGGTTGCCTCCCCAATTTGAACCCCCAATGACTGCAAATGGCCAAAAAATGGAACTTCTGGAAGAGTCTGTGTACCCATCCCGAAAACATCTGCCATGCCAGAAAAAACCGTGATCACGTATCCCATACTTACCAGGCGCAAACCAATATCAGCAGGGATCGATCGTTGACCTTTGCTCCAAAAGGTCATCATGCTTATATATCCCCCCAGGGAAATGATCGCTAATCCAACCAAAAAAACGGCAATTTGAATAAAACCGACCACCACACTTCGATCCCATCCAAACCATGCGGGTCGTGCTCCTACCAGGAAAATAAATAAACCAACCAGGGTTACAATTAAACCAAACCGAATTCGCCGGATAGAGGTTTTAGTTAAGCCAGGAATTGGTCTGGTTGGCGAAAGGCTTTCTTCAGTATTCACGCGGGTAGAGTCTCCTGCAGGTGACGCAACCAATTTTCGCCCATGATCGCGGCAATATCAGTATCAGAATATCCCCTGGCAGAAAGGATCGGTTCCAGTTTTTGCAAATCTGCAATTGTATTCACATCTGCTGGTGCAGCCTCAACACCAAAGCCTCCGTCAAAATCTGTACCGAGACCGACATGTTGTGCATTACCGGCCATTTGACAGATATGATCAATTTGAGGCACAAATATGGATTCAAGTGTCAGTCCATCCCGCCCATTTGCTGGAACCCAACCATTTTTTAAAAAGGGAAGTACTGGAACTAGACCGATGATTCCATCCCGTTCAATGGTTTTCTTGATGACGCCATCCGTCAACAATCGGTTACCTGTGTAATTAGACATCAAAGCAGCAGAATTTGCATGGCTGACAATGATGGGACCTGGGTAATCATCCAGCGCTTGTCTTGCAGCCAACTCGTCCATATGACTCAAATCCAGGGTCATCCCAATTTCGGCCATGCCTGCCAATAAATTGCGTCCGTCATCTGTAAGAGGACCTGGTTCGCGTGTTCCTCCGCAAAAACGGGTTCCTGCCCAGGCTGGACCAATGATCCGTACCCCCTCAGACCACCATTCTTCCAACTCAGCCGGTTTGCGAATACCTTCTGCACCTTCCATCAATACAAGCATGCCCACCGGATGATTTTTCTGCGACCCTTTCCAGTGAGCAAGTACATCATCCAGGTCTTTTCCAGTAAATATCAGACGAAACTTATCCGGATGTTGGTCTGTCAGCCTGTGATAGGTATCCAATTGGGCATGGTAGCGATGGTATGCCTCATTAAAGTCTTTGTAGGACTGGGAATCCCAATCCCCCAGTTTCCTGCGTTGGGGAGAGACAAACAGGGTGGAAAAAACAACAGCTGCCTGGGCGCGTTGATAGTCATCCCATCCCAGCATGGTATTACCATTATGGGCGACATTTTCCCCCCCCGCCTCAAGCACGCGCGTTTCAGCCGCAGAACGCGTGTAATCTCGTTTCAATGTCAGAATATTCCAGGCAAGATCTTCGTGTGCATCAACTAAAATTGGCAAGGTCGTTTCTTTTCAATAATTCGCGGGGGTGTTGGGGTGTGCAAGCGAGACTCGCTTGCACACCCCAACACCCCACTTTTTTGAGAATTTACGCATGATTTCTCAAATCAGAGAGCGCACCTGATTGGGTGCGCTCTTGAAAGATCAGGCTTGGGGTTCGGGCTCGGGGGGACTCTCTTCCGAGCTCAGGTCAAGCTCAAAAGATGCCAGATCCTGGTCTTTATATGCGCCAGAATCTACTTTGCGAAGGCTTAATCCGATCCGGCGTTGATCCGAATCGATACGGATGATACGCAAAGTTAATTTTTCTCCATCCTTCAATCGCTCTTTTGGATGCTCAATGCGGGTTTCACTGATTTCTGAGATATGGATCAATCCCTCTACGTCACCCTCCAGGCGGGCAAAGGCGCCGAATTTGGTCAGGCGTGTGATCACACCTTCCACTAGTTGACCAACTTCAAATTTCTCGATCCGTTTTGTCCACGGATCTTCAGTCATTGCGCGTAATGAAAGACCGATACGTTTCTTTTCACGATCAATACTGATTATTTTAACAGTAACTTCCTGGCCAACTTCGAGTACTTCACTGGAGTGTTGCACACGTTCCCAAGATAATTCAGAAAGATGAACCAACCCGTCAGCACCATTAATGTTTACAAAAGCGCCAAAATCTGCCAGGCTGGTAACGCGACCTGTGCGGATTTCGCCTTCCTGCAATTCATCGATTACTCTTTCTTTCAGAGATTGACGTGTTTCGGTATTGGTAGCGCGTTCCGAAAGGATCAACCGGCGACGTGAACGATCTACTTCAATCACCCGTACTGAGATGGGTTCGCGCACCATTTTAGACCAACGCTGTTCGGGGGTATCTCCGCTTGCCGCCATGCGGCGGCTCATGCTGATCTGGGATGAAGGCACAAAACCTCGCAAACCATGCACAGGCACGATCAAACCACCTTTGTTGAAACCGTCAACCATGCCGTCGAAAACTTCATCAGTATCCAGCATCTTCTCAACGATCTCCCAACCCAGTTGTTCCTGGGCACGCGTAAAGGAAAGAACGACGTTTCCGTTTGAATCTTCAGGGGACAGAACATAAACGGAAATTTCTTTACCAACTTCGAAGGCTTCGCGATCTTCAGTTGAAATTTGTTCCAACTCCCGACCGCTGATTACACCTTCAGATTTTGCGCCAACGCTCACAAGTACCTGATTTGAACCGATACTGGCAATAACCCCAGTTCGAATTTCACCGGCCTGGGGGAAATCCAATGCCAAACCTTCTTCTTGTAATAAGGTTTCCATATTTATTGCACCGCTATTGCTGCTATCGACTTGCGGGTTGCTCTCGGGCAGATCCCCCTGCCCGATTAGAGCGTTGTTTTGTTCCATATTATGATTGACTCCGGCTTTAAAAGTTATCTTAGAATTATAAAGGTTAATCCTTAACTTGGCAACCCTGGAAATAAATTGCAAAAGCACTAAACCGGACTGGAAAATACAATGCAAGCAGAAATCAACCTTATTTTTTACCCATCTTTGTCCAAAGCGCGTTATAATGCCAGCGGAGTATTTATGCCATCAATTTACCCATTCACTGCTATTGTAGGTCAGGAGCGCATGCGGCGGGCGTTGATATTAAATGCTGTCGACCCTCGCATCGGTGGAGTATTGATCCGCGGCGAACGCGGAACTGCCAAATCAACCGCTGCACGTGCCCTGGCAGCGCTGCTACCCAGCGTTCGCATTGTCAAAGATTGCCGGTTCGGGTGTGATCCCGACCAACCCATCACGTGGTGCACTGAATGCCGCGAACGATCCGTAAATGGGCAACCTTTACCCACCGCCACACGCCTGACATCATTTGTGAACCTTCCGGTATCCGCCACAGAGGATCGTGTCGTGGGTACTCTGGATATTGAGCAAGCCATCCAAAAAGGCGAAAGACATTTTGAACCAGGCGTTCTGGCTGCAGCCAATCGTGGTTTATTGTATATAGACGAAGTTAATCTACTTGATGATCATGTGGTTGATCTACTGCTTGACTCTGCTGCCATGGGAATGAATATTGTTGAGCGTGAAGGCATCTCGTTTTCTCATCCCGCTCGTTTCATATTGGTCGGTACGATGAATCCCGAAGAGGGTGATCTGCGGCCTCAACTGTTGGATAGATTTGCGCTCTCAGTTGAGATCACCGGTATTCGTGATGCCCGTGACCGCGTCTTGATCATGGAACGAAACATTGGTTTTGAATCTGATCCAGATGCTTTCCGACAAAATTGGTTGGCTACGGAGGAAGAATTATCCCATAAGATCAGCCTGGCGCGTGCTCTTGTCGGGAAAGTCACCTATACACGACGCGATTTGCTTTCCATCGCTGCTTTGACTTCATCACTAAATGTGGATGGTCATCGGGCGGATCTCGTGATACTTAAAGCCGCCCGCGCTCACGCTGCGTTTGAAGGCCGTATATCCATTACAGATCGGGATATTGCCCTGGCTGCCGAATTATCCCTGCCTCATCGCATCAAACGTGGTCCCTTCCACCAATCCGAGATCACTCCCGATCAGCTCCAGGAACGCATTGAGCAGTTGCAGGGGTCAACCGCCCAGGGTGAGCCATCCGAAGATGAAATAACTGAAACTGAAACTGATTCTCAAAAAAAAAAGTAGTCACTGAAACTGCCGAGCAGGAAACATCAGAACAGCCTGTACCGGAATCCGGTCAACAGGCAGTATTTGATAAGCATGATGCCCACTGGTGGGATGGAGGGCAAAAGGTGAAAATTGGCGAGACTTTTGAGCCAAGAAAACTTGATACACCTCTTGATAAGCTCACCCGTCGTCAATCCGGAAGACGTTCGCAAACGCACACCAAGCGCAAACGGGGTCGTTACATCCAGGCCCGCCCTGCAAATGGAAAAACGGATGACCTGGCTTTTGATGCCACTCTCCGTGCAGCAGCCCCCTATCAAAACCGGCGCATTGAACAACGCAAACGTGTAGCCTTTGCTGTTCAGCCCATGGATTTCCAACGGAAAGTACGCGTCAAAAAAGTTGCAAATCTAATCCTCTTCCTGGTAGATGCATCCTGGTCAATGGCTGTTGCAGAACGCATGGCTGCCACGAAGGGAGCCATCCTTTCCCTGTTAACCGACGCGTATCAACGCCGCGACAGGGTTGGTCTGATCGTATTCCAGAAAGATCGCGCCACCCTTATCCTGCCTCCTACCGCCTCTGTCCATTTGGCGCAGCGTGCCCTGGTGGATATTCCTGTTGGTGGAAAAACCCCCTTATCCGCCGGGTTGCTTATGGCGTATGATGTTCTGCGCCAGGAGGAAACCCTTCATCCAGATGTGGAACCACTCCTGATGGTGTTAACCGACGGGGCTGGCAATGTTTCCATTGGTGCTCTGCCTCCCCAGGAAGAAGCCTATCAATTTTCCGAGCAGATCGCAAACCACAATTACCGCAGTGTTGTAATAAATATGGAGCATGCCTCATTTGACCAGGGATTGGCTCAATGCCTGGCTGATCATCTCAAGGCCCCATGTTATACATTGACGGAACTGAAAGCAGAGAGTTTGTACTATACTGTCAGACAGGAAATGAATGAGCCCAGGAAGCAGGCATAATTCGATGAATAACCGGATTGGCATCTTTGGTGGCACCTTTGATCCACCCCATATTGGGCACCTCATCCTTGCAGGCGAGGCTGTGGATTTTTTGAACCTGAACCACCTGCTCTGGTTATTGACTCCCGACCCGCCTCACAAAAGTGCACAACCGCTGACTCCCTGGCAACATCGCCTGGCCATGCTTGATTTATGCCTGGCGAATAATCCGAATTTCGAGGTTTCGCGCCTGGATATTGATCGCCCGGGTCCCCATTATGCCGTGGATACGATGCAAATCCTGGCAGCACAGAATCCTTCTGCAGAGTTGGTATATATCATGGGGGGCGATTCTTTACGTGATCTGCCCACCTGGCACAAACCTCACGAATTTGTGCAAGTGTGTCATTCGCTGGGTGTCATGCGCCGACCGGGTGATTTTATTAACCTGGATAAACTTGAAATGATATTTCCTGGTTTGAGCGCAAAAGTAAGCTTTATGGATGCCCCTTTGTTGGGCATCTCATCCCGTCAAATCCGGCAGCGGGTCATCGAAAATCGACCTTTTCGATATTATGTACCAGCAACGGTATATACTTATATCAAAAATCATCATCTTTATCTTTGATCCAGATCCCATTCCTCAACAATCTGAAAGGTAACAATATTTAACTGGTAAATCATCATGTCCATATTATTCGACTCGCTTTTTAACTCTGTAGCCTACGGACATCTGATGGTAGATGTAATAAACTCCCAACGAGCCATCCTGTTAACCTATTGGAGCACCCAGTTGCACTGGAGTGAAACCCACCTTGCGTTTCTTACCATGCTTTATATTTGGGCATCCTCCCTGTCTCAACCCATTTTCGGTTGGATCTCAGATAAGCTGGGAAAATCTCACTGGATTGCCGCTGGGGGTATCTTGTGGATAAGCGGATTGTTCACCCTGGCAATAACTCTCCCAACCAACCTGGCTGTGCCCTGCCTGATCCTGGCAAGTTTTGGCTCGGCAGCTTTTCATCCAATTGGTGCAATGCAAGCAACTTTACAGGGTCGCATTCACTACACCAATAGGGAGACAACTGCCACTTCCTGGTTTTTTGTATTCGGGCAGTTTGGTTTCATGTTGGGTCCCATCCTGGGCGGCTTCTTATTACACTGGCGTGGTCAAATTGCTTTATCGATTCTGGCTTTGATCGCATTACCGGTGGGCATCAATGTCGGTTGGCAATTAAGAAAAGTTTCGGTTAAACCACCTGAAAAAGCAAAAGAGCAAGCCAAACCCCAGACATTCATTACATACAATAAATGTGGTTTTGTCAGCCTGGCACTCCTGGCCGCCTTTCAAGCCTGGGCACAACAAAATATGATCACGTTCATTCCAAAACATCTGAGTGATCTGGGACAATCTACAGCTGTCTATGGAATGATCGTAGGTCTGTTTATGGGAGGCTCAGCTTTAGGCAATGTGGTTGGGGGAAACCTTGCTGATCGCTTTGGAAAAAAACTTGTGGTTTCCATGATGTTGACTCTTTCGAGTATTCCCATCATCGGGATCTCTCTTCTCGGCTGGTCTGTTTGGTTGTATGTTTTGGTTCCCTTGGCGGGTTTCTTTACAGGTGCAGTTCACAGTATTATTGTGGTACTAGCCCAGCATGTAATTCGCTCGGGAATGGCGCTTGCGACCGGATTAATCCTGGGATTTATGTTCTCGGCTGCCGCACTGGGTACCCTTTCCAGTGGCTGGATGGCGGATAAATGGGGGTTACCGCTCGTGTTTCAATTCACTGCAGGTTTGGTTTTTATGGCTGCCTGCTTGCCTCTATTTATCCGGGATATCTCCCCCACAGTATCTTAAAACAACTTTTTTTAATTTAAAAGGCTGGGATTTCCCCGGTTTGTTCCAGAAAAATCCCAGCTATCACAAGAAAATCAATCTTATTTACGGTATGGGTCAGCCCACTGCACTTTCTATGCTGGGTAAAGACGCATTACTAACAAACTTCAGAAGGTCGTGAGCCAGGTTGGATCCTCGACTTGCGATCAGACCAGTCAACACGATCCCGATATATTGGTTGACCACTTCATCTCCTGAATACAGTGTAAGATTAGCGATCTTGAACAAATTCACATTTACGATGAAGCACAAGCCCACACCCACTATTACTGCGATCAGACTATCTTTATTCCAACCTTTTTCTTTATCATAAAGGGGCTTGAGTGTCTGGATGAGAGATTCCGCCAAGAACGCAACCAGTAATAATTGATTAAAATCCATGTGAGTACTCCTTTGTCTCAATCTATCGCAAGATAAAGTTATTGTACAAATGTTCATGGCCCTGCACAACCATATAAAGAACCCAATATATACATATTTACTATCCATAAAAATGAGGCAGTCAAATTGGTTGCATTTTGGCCTAATTAGATGTAAAATAACACTAATTAATTCCAATCTTTCGTCTCAGGAGGACCTTATGTCAGAACAATCTATCAATCCGGAAGTTACCAGTGACGACAAGCTGTGGGCACTTTTAGCCTACGCTCTATCTCCAATCGTCCCCATCATCATAATGCTCATGGAAGACAAGAAAAATCGCCCATTCCTGCGTGCCCATAACGCCCAGGCATTGGCCTGGGGTCTTGTAAACGTCGTTATTGGATCGATTTTGACAACACTTTTATTCTTCTGCTTTGGCGCTCCGTCCCTGATCATCTGGGGAGTCGGTGTTTTCTGGGGCATTAAAGCTTATAAAGGTGAATACGTCAATATTCCTTTCATTACTGATTTCTGCAAGAAACAGGGTTGGGCATAACACAAGTTTTTATAGTTAATTTTCGTTATAGACAAAAAATAATCACCTTGCTGAGGTGATTATTTTTTTGATCCTGACCTTTCAGGTGCTTCACCTGTTTATTAAACCTTTTATGTCTCCCGATTTATTTACATCAAATTCCAACAATTCTCATGATGTCTTTGAGAGGGCGTTTTTTCCAACACTTGCACCCCGTTCGGGCCGGGAGCCCGCCGAGGCGAAACAGCCTGCATGCACACCTGCCCCGGAAGCAGGTGCCGGGGAGTGCAGGTGAGCAACCCCCTATTTCAACGAGATGACTGCTTCATATATATCAGGTCATTATCTATTCAGAGAATTTCTGATCACCTCCTGGTAGCCTTCCCCAATATGATAAACTTGCATTGAAAGTTGAACGAAAAATAAATCAACCTGATTAAAAGGAAGCTTTATGTGTGGTATCTTCGGGATCGTTACTGATAAAGAAAAAATTCTTGGACCGATTTTGATAGAAGCAGCCCAGCGTCTAACCTATCGCGGCTACGACTCAGTTGGGGCAGCTACCCTGAAAGATAATGGCGAGATCGATCTGCGTAAAGATGTAGGCCGGGTGGAAGCAGTATCCAGTAAATACAATTTCTCTGAAATGGTCGGGCGGCGCGGTATTACCCAACTGCGCTGGGCTACCTTTGGGGCACCCTCCCAGGTCAACTCCCAGCCACACCTGGACTCTGATGGCGATCTGGTGGGAGCGCACAACGGTAATGTGGTCAACAATTTTGAACTCCGCCAGCAATTCATCGAAGAAGGGTTAACCGTCCGCTCCCAGAATGATGGTGAAACCTGTGTACACGCTGTTGAACGCTATCTCAAACGGGGATATGAGTTCATCGATGCCATCCGACTGGCTTACGGGGATCTGGAAGGCGATTACGCCTTTGTGATTGGACGCGTGAAAGAAGACTGCCTGTATGCCATCAAGAAAGGCTCCGGTCTGGTAGTAGGCATTGGCGAAGATTTTACCTGCTTATCCTCTGATCTGCCCTCCATACTTCCTCTCACTCGCACCATCATCCGACCTCAGGATGGTGAGATCATAACCTTATGGGCTGACCGTGTTGAACTCCGCTCTGTCAAGGATGGCAAGCTTATCCAGCGCGCACCTGAACTGGTCACTGAAAGCATGGATGCTGTCCAAAAAGGCGGTTATCCGCATTTCATGCTCAAAGAGATCCATGAACAACCTCTGGTGGCGCGCGAATTGCTGCATTTACTGGAAGGGTCACAAGATGTGGACAATGTCCTTCAGCAGATAAAAAATGCCCGTCAATTTTACCTGGCAGGTTGTGGTACCAGCTACCACGCCTGCCTGGCAGGCTCCGTTTATTTCTCCCAACTGGCTGGCAAAGCCTCCATCCCTGTCCTTGCGCCCCAGTTTATTCCCCAATACGCACCGGCTGTCGATCATCAGGATGTGGGGTTATTCGTCAGCCAGAGTGGAGAGACCAAGGATGTCCTCAATGCCCTGCAGACTGCAGAAAAAAATGGCATGACTTGCCTGGGGTTGGCTAATGTGATCGGTTCAACCCTGACCAGGACAACTTCTTTTTGCCTGCCTTTATGCTGTGGCTACGAGATTAGTGTACCTGCCACCAAGACTTTCACCAACCAGGTCATTACTTTCTTATACCTGGCCACTCGTTTGGGTGGCGGTGATACGCGCCAGTTGGAAATGATCCCCGATTTGATGGAACAAACCATTCAAATGGTGGCTCCCCAAATCGAAAGCATTGCCAAATCCATCAATACCTGGAATGACATGTACACGCTTGGTTATGGTGGCACGTATCCTATCGCGCTGGAAGGTGCCTTGAAACTTAAGGAAATTACCTATGCACACTGCGAGGGGATGCTCTCCACCGAATTCAAGCACGGACCTCTCTCGGCTGTCAGCGATGGTTATCCGGTCATCTTTATCAGTGGACCTCAGGATGTACCTCTTATTGTCAGCGGCATCAACGAAGTCACCTGCCGCGGGGCACGCGCCATTGCGATTGGTGAGGAAGATGCCCGCTTGCGCGCCAATGCCAGCGACCTGGTTCTCATCCCCAAATCAACTCCGCAGATCGCCCCGCTCCTGGCGGTTATCCCTTTGCAATTGCTTTCCTACCACATGAGCCTTTTGCGCGGCTATGACCCGGATTTCCCACGGAATTTAAGTAAAACCTTGACTGTGGATTAAGATTCACCTCTATCAGTAATCTTAGAATAAGAACTATTTTTTAAATGGGTTTGTCACGATTAACCTTTGGGACAAACCCATCCCCCCAAATCATAGAAAAGATACGATTTATTTCTAGATAAGATGGACTGTTATACAATTATCGCCACTTGCCTGTATAATTAAATTCAAATTTCTTACTCCCATACTTTCCTGCCTCACGCAACGATTTTATTTGCTTTGGAGGTTCCCTTTCATGGCTTTCCCCAACACAATGCTGTATGCAATTGGGCTCGGTTTTCTCGGCTACCTGTGTGGTTCCCTGCCTTTTGCTATATGGGTTACATATTTGATTAAAGGTGTGGACGTCCGCCTGGCTGGCTCAGGGCATGCCACCACCACAAACACCTTCCGCCAGGCCGGGTTTGGACCCGGAGTTATCGTCTTCATTCTCGATGTTTCCAAGGGATTTTTACCAACCTGGCTGGCGATACGTTTTTCTCCGGCAGCCTGGATCATCCCTCTTACGGCTGCCCTGGCTGTGGCAGGGCATTGTTGGCCAATTTTTTCCGGTTTTCGGGGTGGAATGGGCCTGGCCACCACCGGCGGCAGCCTGCTGGCAGTCGAACCGATTGGTTTTATCATAGCCCTTGGGGTTCTCATCAGCCTGACGCTTATCGTTCGCCACAGCGCGCGTGCAGCTGTTTTTACAGGTATATTGATGGCTCCCGTGATGTGGCTGCTTGGTCTGCACGGGTTGGTATTTTGGATTGCAGTGGCAACCGGGTTGGTTATCGCTTACCGCTTTCTGGTTGATTGGAATCGGAAATATCGTGAACTATGGCTCGATCGGGAGAGAACTCAATAATGGCGGAAACAAACCCTTCCTGTCTTGTTTTAGGCGCCACAGGTTTCATCGGTGGCCATATTGCCCGGCTTGCTCTGGAAAGTGGGTATCTGGTCAGGAGCTTCAGGCGCAATCCTGATTCAACCGGGCACATTGGAGATATCCCCATTCAATGGTACAACGGGAATCTAACTGACTTTGAATCCTTGCTAAATGCCATGCAAGGAGTGGACGTGGTTTTCCATGCAGCCGCATTCTACCCCACAAGCAGCAAACCTGATGAAGTGACAAACCAGGTGGCTTATGCCGTTGATGAAATTGAAAGGGTCCTTAAAGCAGCCAGGCAGGCAAATATTGGACGCTTTATATATACCTCCTCATTAACTACCGTAGGGCATCCCCCCAAAGGGCAGAAACGTCTTGCAGATGAAAATGATTATTACATACCTGGCACTTTAGGTAAAAGCGCATATTATGAATCCAAAATAGCCATGGAAACGCGCGTCCTAGAAGCCGCCAGGGCAGGATTTCCTGCCGTAGTGGTCAACCCAACTGCAGTTTTCGGCCCCGGCGATGTCCATCTCACCCTGGGAAAAATCCTGTTTGCCATCAAGCATGGCTATGCCATCGCATGGATACCTGCAACAACCAATGTCGTTGATGTGCGTGATGTTGCCATCGGTCATCTATTCGCTGCACAAAAAGGGCGCTTTGGTGAGCGTTATATTCTGGGGGGATACAACATGAGTATAAAAACAATTATCGACATTGTCAGTTGTCAATTCAAAGTTCATCCGCCACGCTTTGAAATATCCATCAAGACCATCCAAAGGTTGGTGAACCTTGTGGACCATATTCCTTTCTTATCGACAGGCAACCACATGCGCGCCATCCCCCTCTGGCAAAGTTACAATACCGAAAAAGCTGAAAACGAGTTGGGACTGACACATCGTCCATTTGAACAGACAGTGCAGGATGCCATGACCTGGTTTCGGGAAAACGGTAATAAAGTTTGATTCAGACCTAAAGCCAAGAAATATCTTCTTATTGAAACTATATATGTTGATCAAACTTATCGTTAATGCAGATGATTATGGGCGCACCCAGGGAGTTTCTTCCGGCATTCGGTCTGCCCATTTACAAGGCATCGTCACTTCGACAACTGCCATGCTGAATATGCCTGGAATTGAAGAAGAGTTGGAAGAAGCACAAATTGATTGTCCCAGCCTGGGGTTGGGTGTTCATCTTGTGCTGACAGCTGGAAAACCTCTCCTGCCTGCTTCTCAGGTTTCTTCACTTTTAAGTGGTAATGATCACTTTCCAACCTCCCTGGGATTCCTGGATCGCTTGCCTAAAATTGACCCGGACCAGGTTCGCTCTGAGTGGAATGCTCAAATTTACAAGTTCATCCGGCTGACTGGCACAAAACCGGATCACCTGGATTCTCACCACCACACCTCTTATTTCACCCCAGTCCTCTTCCAGATAATGCTCGAGCTGGCCAGTGATTTTAAGTGTGCAATTCGACCGCCATTGGCTGAAGGGGGAACCGACCTGCCCCTTGATCTTCCCAGCGAACTTGGCAAGCAGGCGATGGATTTCATCCCCGCTCTTCTGAAAAGCTTCAATCCTCGCCGCCCGGATAATTTTTACTCCAGTTTTTATGATCAGTCAGCCACAACCGAAAATTTGTTTGAAATTCTTTCAAAACTCTCCAATGGAACATCGGAGATCATGTGTCATCCCGGGTTTGCAGATCCCGGGCTGATGGATGGTTCCAGCTACAACCTTCAGCGTGAGGCGGAATTAAAAGTATTAAAAGACCCCACCATCAAATCGTACATACAGGATCATAATATCCAACTGATCAAGTTCGCAAATTTATGATCAACCTGCCCTTATAAATCAACCTATGACCCAATCAATCCTTCTAACAGAAATAAATGAACAACCTCTGGCAATGCAGCGTTTGATCAATATGGAGGATACTGCCATCCGAAAAGTTGCAGAAGCCATACGGTTGCGTACACCTCGTTATGTCATGCTGGTTGCACGTGGAAGTTCCGATAACGCTGCCCGATATGGGCAATATCTATTCGGTGCTTATAACCATCTGCCAGTGGCACTCGCAACCCCATCTTTATTCACTCTTTATAAACAACCACCTAATCTCAAGGATGCTTTGGTGTTATCAATTTCACAATCTGGCCAATCACCCGATATCCTTGCTGTCGTGGAATCAGCCCGCCAGCAGGGTGCCCTGACGATCGCGATCACCAATTCTCCTCAATCCCCTCTGGCTAAGCTTTCTGAACATTGCATAGATCTACATGCCGGTCCAGAGCGCAGTGTAGCTGCCTCAAAGTCTTATACCAATTCTCTTCTGGCTTTGGCAATACTAAGTACCCACCTGGCGCAAGACTCGGCACGAAAATCAGAAATCGCATGCATGCCTGAAGTGGCTGCCAGCATCCTTTCGGAAAAATACAATATCATCTCGCTGGCGGAAGCAAATAAGCATGCTCAAGCTTGTGTGGTCATTGGGCGTGGCTATAACTACTCAACTGCCTTTGAGATCGCATTGAAACTCAAGGAGCTGTCTTACCTGTTGGCTGAACCCTACTCATCCGCAGATTTCAAGCATGGACCTGTTGCCCTGGTGCAGGATGGTTTTTTGGTGATTGCGGTCATCCCGGAAGGGAAAGTAACTGAAGAGCTAACCAGCTTTATGACCCAATTAAATCAGCGCTCTCCGAGATTAATCGTGATATCCCCTCATCCAGAAGCCCTGGCATCTGCCAACGGCCCTATTTCCTTACCCTCCGGGATTCCAGAGTGGCTATCTCCCCTGGTCACAGTCATTCCGGGTCAGATCTTTGCTCTCGGTCTGGCACTGGCACGGGGAATTGACCCTGACCATCCCCGTGGATTGGACAAGGTAACTCTCACCCGTTAATCAGGTTTCTCTCCGCTAATTTCCATCCACAAATCCCTGAATTTAAGCGCATCCACTTCCATGACCGGGCTCTCACACATAATGCGTCCCCTGGCATGAGAATCTGTCAAAGCTTGCATTAAAGCCTTAAAATCCAGGTCGGCTTCTTCGAGGATTAGATGATTCTTTTCGCCTTTCGGTCCATACTGGATACCGGAAAGATGGATATGCAAATTCTCTACACTTTTTTCCCCCAATTCCTGTCGGTAGGCTTCTAAAACCTGCATCCATTCCTTGTAGGTATTCATGCTCCCATCACCAGGGCGGGCATGTAGATGAGCAAAATCGATACAGGGTATCACACCAGGTACTGCATGCGCCAGTGCCAAAGAATCTTCCAGGGAGCCGATCACTGCAGATTTACCCATCGTTTCCGGCCGTAAAGTTACCAGGTTTCCAGAAGCACGGACCTCATCCTGGCATCCTTGCAATCTTGGCAGAACGACTTCTAGTACTTCTTGCACCGGACGACCAAAATAAGTCCCGGGATGAAATACGATATCGGTTGCACCGGCAAGATTTCCATAGTGAGCAGCATCAATTAAATATTTCCGCAGCCGCGGCCATTTTTCTTCATCACAGTTCAGGTTTATATAATAGGGGGCATGTACAGAAAGGGCTACATTACTTTCTTCAGCCATAGACCG
The DNA here is from genome assembly GCA_001796335.1 of Chloroflexi bacterium GWB2_49_20. Classification (GTDB taxonomy): domain Bacteria; phylum Chloroflexota; class Anaerolineae; order Anaerolineales; family Villigracilaceae; genus UBA12087. The sequence continues at coordinate 185,290 of MGMF01000023.1, forward strand.
GATTGTTTGGCAGGTTGATTCCGAAACACGCACACCCTGTACCCATGCAAGTTCCAAAGCATCAAGCCCAATTGTCCTGGCATATTGAATACCTCCCACGGATCCGCCCGGTTTCTTGGGGGTTGCAATGGGAGATCCCACAGTTCCAAATCTAAAAGATAACATCCGTCTATTCCTTTCCCAGCCTTAATGGCAAAATAAGAATTTTAATAATTGTGACTCAGCCAATCCATTAATAATAACCATAGAGGTGGACCCAGTATCAACAACCCAACAAGAACCGCTGAAATGGCAGCGATCAATACAGCTGCTGCTCCAACATCCTTGCCTACCATGGCAAGTGGATGTTGTGATGGACTGGCAAGATCCACAACAACTTCCAGGGAGGTATTTATAAACTCGGCCATCCAAACCATGGAAATGGTCACAAATAACACAGCCCAATCCCGTACCGGCAAACCCAGGAAAAGCCCCAAAAGAATTACCAATAAGGTAACAACTCCATGGATCCAGGCATTTTTCTGCGTGTGGATAACATACCACCAACCCCGAATAGCATGCCTGAAGGAAAAGATGCGGGAAAGTATAAAATTACCCACCGTTTACTTTTAGCCCTGATCTTCCAGAATAAAAATATTTGGTAAACCTAATTTAGTCAAAGCCATCTCTTGAACTGCCCACATTTGAGTCTTTTCAATTTCATTTGAATGATCAAACCCAAGCAAATGAAGCACTCCATGAACAACCAACAACTGTAGTTCAGTTTCAACCGGATGGCCGGCCTGCAATGCCTGGTTTAGTGCCCGCGGATAAGAAATTATTATATCTCCGAGATAAGGTTTGCCAGTGTCCAAGTCAATCTCTCCGGATGGAAAGGAGAGCACATCGGTTGTATCATAAATCTCCCGGAATTGCCGATTGAGCTCCCGAACTTGTCCATCATCTGTGATGACCAGGGTCATATCGGCTTTATGCCCGGGATCACCTTCCAATAGTGCGGTTCGGCTTGCTTTTTTTAATATCCCGGGATCTAATTTAATTTTCAATTTTGGATCGATATCAACATTGATCATTCGGCCTTCTTGTCTGATCGACGATTTGCTATGGGAGTTGTTGAAATATTTTCTGCCGCTGATTTATCCGGACTACTATGAGCATCATCCTTTGGATAATCCAGTCGCGGGTGATACACGCCCTGCATTGTAGTGGAGAAAGATTCAATGATCATATTTAAATCCCGCTGGGTAAGCGGAGTATCGTTTAGCTGTCCTTCTTTTTGGGCGGTTTCAACCACCTTGCGAACAATTTCTCTTAAATCTTCTTCAGTCTTGGGTTGTTTTGCTCTAACGATGGCTTCAACGCCATCTGCGAACATTAATAAAGCAGTTTCCCGTGATCGGGGAGAAGGACCCGGGTAGCGGTATTTTTCAATATCGACAGCGCTTTTATCTCCTCCGGCTATTTCCAAAGCATGATTGTATTGATAGCGAGTCAACAAGGTGCCATGATGTTCAGATATGAAATCATGAAGCCGCCGGGGTAATCGATATTTCCGCGCCAGGATTAGCCCATCTGTAACATGGGCAATGATAGTAGCCGCGGTAACGGCTGGATCAATATCGTCGTGAGCATCAATATTTCCAGACATCTGGTTCTCAATAAAAAAGGATGCATTTTCTGATTTCCCAACATCATGATACAAAGCCCCTACTCTGGTTAATAATCCATCTGCCCCGATTTTCTCGGCAGCTTGTTCAGCCAGGTTTACAACTTGCAGGCTGTGCTGATAAGTACCAGGAGCTTTGAGGAGAAAATACTTAAGCAGAGGAAAATCCGGCCGGGAAATTTCCAACAACTGCAGAGTTGTAGTCAACCCAAGAAATTGTGCAAGCAGAAATTGCATCAAAAGGGCCAGGCTGGTGGATGCTATCCCATTAAATACTGCCGCTCCCGCCAGGGTCACCATCCCGATAATATCTGAATCATTAAAAGGGAACCGGTAAGCAATCACAACAGAAATTCCCACCCCCGCTATTACTGCAGACGCCCAAATGAAATGCCCCACCCTTCTCGCAGATCCGAGCGCCAGAATAGCACTCATGCTGCTCAAAAAATAATATGGCATCAGGTCAAGTGCATTGGGGAGGCCATAAGCTGTAAATACACTTAATATCAGAGAAAAAACAATACCACTTTCTATTCCAAATAGAGCAGAAATCAATAACCCAAACGCAGGTATGGGGAATAAATACGGAATGATGGTTCTGTTTGGTATGCTAAAGCGAGCGCCGGCGAAGAAGATAAGGAAAAGAATAGCAACCAGGATCAAGCTGCGTAAATCATCCATAAATTTTGGACGATTACGAGCCAGATAAAGTAATACAAGTATCATTCCAAGAAGGACCAGGGCTCCACCACCCAGATATTCATATTTATGATCCACTGGAACGATCAAATTTTGAACCAGGAGAGCCTCATAAGCGGTGGGAGTGATCACCTGCCCGCTTAAAACGATCGTTTCACCCTGACTGTAAGATACCATCACCGGTTCAACCGAATTACGCGCCAACAAACGTGCAGCCTCTGTTAATTCCGGGCTGTAAAAACTATTAACTTTCACTAGTGGAGAAACCAGGTTTACTACCAAATTCACTTCCGGTTCGCTTAGCGCTAAACTAACCCTGGAAGGCAAACCCAGTCGGATGGCATCCAGACCATCACTACGGATCGGGCTGCGCATGACTACATCAAGAACGTTGGATGCTTCCCGCTTAACCAGAGTCCACCGCTCATCCGGTAATGTGAGCAAATCGTTGCTGGTATCCTGACTTAAATCATAATTTTCTAATGAAACTAAATCCGCTTGCTTTTCATCCAGGCTGGCAATTTTATCTTCCCTTACTCCACTGATGGCCTCCAGCAGGGTTCGCATATTATCAAGCTGGCCTCTTGCCACAGTTGGATCAGATGCTGCATACACAGGCTCGATGGCGCGTTCAGCTTCTGTACGCGCTTCTTCTGTGAGTATCTTACTTACATATTCAATTTTTTGAGGTGCCCGTAATTCTTGTTGGGCAACATCTCCCAGCTGCAAAGATGGACTGGCTGGACGGAACGCCCAGGGTTGAATTAATATTGCATAGGATAGGATTACAACACTGGCAAATATTACTCCAGAGAGGATTGAATACCGGGAAAAATAGCGTTTTGCTTTTTCAGAGAAATTCATCTTTGTTTTCTATTTTTGAAGCAAATGCCGGACTGCCTGGCTGATGCGGTCACCTGGCGCTCGTCCCTGAACGCGGGGGAGTAATATTTTCATAACCTTGCCCATATCAGCTGGTGAAACTGCACCACATTCAGATACAGCTTCTTTAGCCAATGCCATTAGATCATTATCACTGAGTTCCTCGGGTAAAAACCCTTTAAGCACATTTATTTCCGAATCGGCAGCCGCAACAAGGTCCGGGCGACTGGCCTGGTGCGCCTCCTCCAGTGACTCACGCCGGGTCTTGATCTCTTTTTGAATGATGCCCAGAATTGCAGCTTCATCCAGGGTCACCTGACGGTCTATTTCGGTTTGCTTAATGGCAGCCAACACCATCCGAATTGTGCGCTTTGTGATATCATCACCGGCTCGCATGGCGTCTTTTACCTTATTATCAAGTTTAGTTTTTATATCCAATGGTTCTACTCGTTTTTCTCAATACTCAGGGGTAAGGTTGTAAGGTTGGATGAATCTTAGTGGAACATACCCATTATTATGGATATTTTCATTTTATTATACCTCGAGCATCAATTTCTGATGGGTCGCTGGTCTACTGCATAGAATCTGATTAATGATCAGATTATTTTTTCCGAATATAGATCGTTTTTTCCACTATAGCAAAGATATTGCCTTCAAAATCAGTTATATCAAGTTGGTAAACACGATCCACCGATTGAGCAGATTTTAATTCATCTCTAATAAATACTACTTCTTCATCCGATACTTTGAAGGAAGCATACAATTTGCACTTTCCTGGTTTTCTAAATTGTATCGTTGCTGCTTTATCCCATACGACGTATTCGGGACCCAAACGCTGGATAAGCATGATCATGTACATTGGGTCGACCGCCCCATACAAGCTGCCGCCAAAAATCGTTCCAACATAATTACGCGTCCGCCAATTAAGAGGAATTTCAAGTATTAATTCACTCCAATCTGCTGAAATATATGTCACCTTGCCGCCTGTCCCGTGATAGGCAGGATGAATATGAAAAAACAGACGCATCATTCGTGTTTTGATTGATTCTGGCATAGGATCATCATGCTAACCATTGATAAACAGGTTGAGCTTCTCAACCGTCAGCCCTTCCCTGAATACATCAAATTCAACCACCGTTCGCTTCACCGCCGCAGAAAAAGCATACGCAAATTTCTTTCCACTGGCCGGGCTATCCAGGTTCATCCAGGCATGCGAATCGCGTGGCAGAAGTGGAATAATAAAATTTTTTATCAGTGGTACGAAACTCAAGATCTCAAATGGATAATATAATTTTCCAGATTTAAGTTTTGAACCTGATAATATTAAATCATCCATTGGGTCTATTTCATCCACCGAAGGCCATCCAAAGTCATCAAATTGACCCAGCCACAGGCTTACGTAATTGCTATGGGCATACAGGTCCTGGGCGGAGTGCAACAGCCTTCCAAAAGCCATCCATGCAGATCTCAAATCCACCTTTTCAATCCATGTAAATACAGCATTCCGTTGTTTTTGAAGGTAAACCTGGCTTTCTGTTATTTTATTATTGTCAAAATGAAAATCAGAATGACCGATCTGCCCCTGAAGTGTGTCTTGTTTCTGATTTGACCGGATCACGGTATTCAGTACTTTTGGATCGAAGTATTTTTCAAGTGCCTTGCGGGTTATTTGTGCATGGATCGGGATCAACATGGTTTTCTTCAACCTATTCATTTCAAAATAACATGAATACAATGGACGCCTAAGTTACAAGATTATACGTCATGCTTATTAATAAAAGCAACTGTTTTTTACTCTTATTGGTTATAATTCCCACATGCCTACATTTTTTACACGCACAGGTGATGATGGAAAAACAGGTTGGCTGGGAGAGGGTCGTATTTCAAAAACCCACCCTCGCATTGAAACTCTAGGTTCTCTGGATGAAGCCACGGCAGCTTTGGGTCTTGTGCGTGCTTCCTGCCAGGATTCCCGGATTCGAGAATTGATCCTTGTCGTCCAGCGGGATCTTTACCATATGATGACTGAAGTTGCCGCTGCTCCTGGGAATACGGAGCGTTTCCAGAATCTGGACGAAACACGCGTCACATGGCTCGAGACCCAGGTGGAAGTATTTACTTCCATCGTCCAGGTTCCCCAGGAATTCATCCTGCCTGGAGATACACCTTCCGGGGCTGCATTTTCCTTGGCGCGCACAATTGTGCGGCGCGCTGAAAGACGTCTTGCTGAATTGCAGGAACAGGAAGAAATTAGAAACCCCATTCTTCTTCATTATCTTAACCGACTATCCTCCCTTTGTTTTATTTTGGAATTGTACGAAATTCAGTCTGTTGGAAATCCTGCAACACTCGCCAAAGGAGAATCAAAGTAGTGACTGGCACCTTGATCAACATTGCAACCGTATTAATTGGTGGCATTTTAGGCCTTATATTTGGTTCCCGCTTTCCTGAACGGTTGCGGCAAACCGTAGTTGCTGGTCTTGGACTATTCACAATCGGCTACGGCTTATTAAATTTCATCCAAACAAAAAACCCATTGGTCGTGCTTGGCAGTCTTTTAATAGGTGCCCTGTTGGGAGAATGGTGGAAAATCGAAGATGGCCTGCAAAAACTGGCCATCTTTCTTGAAATGCGTTTTTCAGGCAAGGAAGAAGGCGCAAACAAGTTTGTGCGTGGATTCCTGGTAGCATCGATCCTGTTCTGTGTGGGACCAATGTCCATACTTGGTTCAATACAGGATGGTTTGAGTGGCGATTATAGTATTCTTGCCACCAAAGCTGTTCTGGACGGGTTTGCCGCCCTGGCATTCACATCCACGCTTGGTGTAGGGGTCATGTTCTCTGTCCTGGTGATCCTCGTTTATCAGGGGGGGTTAAGTTTACTGGCTGCCCAACTGAGCCAGGTGATCACAACCCCCATGATGACGGAAATGAACGCAGTGGGCGGCATCTTATTGATAGGAATTGCCATCTCAAGTCTTCTGGAAATCAAACCCATGCGTATGGGGAATTTCATTCCGGCTTTGGTCATTGCCCCATTGATCGTAGCCATTTTAGCCCTTATTTAAACAACAAACATCCCTCAGAGAGCCAACAACCGACAAGATTGGAATTGGCTCCACTGAGGGATAAATTTCTTAGTCTGACTAGTTTAAATACTTCTACGCATACCTATTACAAATAGGTTTACTGACCACCTAATGCAGCATCAATAGCATTGGAGAGATCAACATAACTGGGGACATATCCCGGTGAGATGTGAACACCATTCACAAACACACTTGGGGTTCCGCTCACACCCTGATCCTTGCCGTCCGTAAAGTCTTTATCTATTTCAGCCTTGAATTGATTCTGGCTGAAACAACTGTTAAATTCACTCATCTTCAAACCCAGGCTATCTGCAAAAGCGATCAAACGTTTATTGCTAAAAGATCCCTGGTTTTCACCATTCCAGTTTGAAAAAAGCATATCATGATAATCCCAAAATCGACCCTGTGCGCCAGCACACATGCTGGCGTTGGCTGCCTGGTTTGATTCTTTTGTGGTTACCTGGCTGTCTATAAAGGGGTAGTGGTGAAAAGTGTAGAATACTTTTCCAGTATCAACATAATTTTTTATAATCTGTGGCTCAATTTGTTCTGAATATTGCTTGCATGCCGGGCATTGGAAATCTTCCCATACATCCACTTTGACGGGTGCGTCAGGATTACCCATCGTACTCATATTAACAGGTGCATTGATTTCTCGAGGTGTAGTTATTGGTGTGATATCTCCAACTGGTTTAATGGACGGGTATATCAACGCGGCAGTAAGTAATAGTGCACCCACGATCACCATGATAATAATGATCAACCGTTGTTGTTTTTGTTGCCTGCGATGTTTGTCCCGCAATTCCTGGCGTTTGCTCATAATATCTCCTTGGTTTTTTATGTTAAAGGATTTTGCCATATCCTGGTGGATTTGTCCAGCAAATAAAATTAATACTGGATGTGAATTTTCATCACATCCAGTAAATCGTAATCACTCCTCCGATTTAATTCAAATCAAATTCTTTCAGGGCAGGTGTGCATCCAGCCATTTGGTCGTTGTCTGAAAGATTTTCTCTTTTTCCTCTTCATTATGCATCTCGTGATACCAACCACCCAAAAAATACTTCTGTTTTTTGAAATGCCGCTTCCGCAAACATTCGTATGCCTTCCACTGAGCAGATCCGGTCACCGGTACCATGGATTATCAATAAAGGCAAAGGAAATTCAGAGGCATGTTCCAAAACCCACAAACCGGTCTCGTAGGTATTAAGAAAAAGATTCGCTGATATCTTATCGTGTACCAACGGGTTGTTCTTATAGGCATCTACATCAGATTGAACGCGCGCGAGGGCGGATGATTCCAATCGTACTTGGATTACATAAGATATTTTATTTTACTTCATATTCAAATACTGGAAATCTCTCTCCAGTTTCGTTAAAGCCGATTCTTTTATAGAGAGAAAGGGAAATCGGATTATCGCTCTGCGTGTTCACAGTAATGCTATGAACTCCACTCCGGGTAAGTTTATTTATCATATCCGCAACCAGGGAATAACCAATTCCTTTTCCCTGCTGTTCAGGAATAACTGCCAACCTGGCCAGGTGGCCTCCCAATGGGTTTTTTGTACTGAGTTGATAACCTATTATTATGCCCTGAACTTCAACAACTGTTGCAAACGCTGCCTGCCCGAAGGCTTTTCGCAATGCACTGGGTGAATTTTGCCATAATGGATCAAAGGCTGATGCATCAACTTCCGCCACCCGGGGAATATCCATCTCGACCATACCCCGCATCAGAAATCCAACTGGCTGTTTAACCTCAGGAAATGTTTTCCCCATCCAGGTAAGCATGACGATCTGTTGCTGATTGGAAAATTCGCTTCCTTCCAGGATCTCCGTATACCAATTTTGAAGAGTGATCACAGCAACTTTATTGCCTTCTCTTCCTTTTATAAACGAAAGCACAGTCTCCCAAAGAATATTCCAGGCATCCTGAACTGAAAAAGATTTATCAGTCCCAAATAAGCGCACCCAGCTTATACCTGGCGGATCTGGGGGGCAAGCCAATACAGACTTTATCTGCCCTTGTTGTTCAATTACAAAATAAGGTGGATATCCTATCCATTCTAGAGGTGTCCGCCAATCAAGATGGCGGTGGACAAAGCATTCATTGCTTATCAGGTGAGCAAGCTGATCATGATCCCCCGATGTAGCTGATCTTACCCGAAAAGCTGTCGTTACCGCCATAAACGCAAAAAGAGAAGCTTTTTAAGGATGCGCTGCTTGAGAGTGGGTTTTTTCACTTCAATCAATCCACCCTGCATGGACATGACCGCATCTGTAAACTTGCCCTGGCCAACCTGCATTGCGGCTATCGAGCGCATAACATCAGCTCTCAAATTAGCCTCCCCGGCCTGTTCAAGCAAATTTGCTGATTCCAAATAACAGGCAATCGCCTCTTTTTTTCTTTTTAAGGCTTCCAATGCTGCGGCTTTATTTGCAAGCGCCATACCTTGGCGTCGTTTATCTCCAGCAGAAGCAAAAACCGCATCCGTCCCAGCCGCCGCATCAAAAGAGGCTTGTGCATTTCCATCTTGAAGGAACGCAACGGATTTATTATTCTTCATTTCAGCTGCCATCAGCAGATCATTTGCCAGGATATAATCATCTGCAGCCTGTCCAAAAAGATTCGCTGCTTCCTTAAATTTTTTATTCACGTAGGCTTGTTTCGCCGTTTCAACAAGTTGATCAAGTGTCATTAAATTCACCCGGGGTTAGAGGGTAATGTCCAAAAGGCTTTCAGCTACAGACCGCAATCTTTCTGTGGAGAGACCGGATAAAGATAACGCCAGTTCCAGGTAAGGGCGGTTGACTGGTTTGCAGACAAATGATTGTAAATCAGGAGGTAATTGTAAAAATTCTTGGATGGCTTTCTTTTCGACCAGCCATTGACCAATTGGACCTTTGTTATCAAACATGCTTTCTATTCTGGCATCCAGAATGGTCATCAATTCTTCCAATTCAGGTACAGGAATCGATAATTCTCCCAACTCAAATGCCATCAACCTGGAAGTAGTGATTCCCGATTGTTCCGATAGAGATTCAAGAGATACCCCGGCTTCCAAGCGTTGTTTGCGTAATAATGCTCCAATCATGCGTTGGCGGATACCGATCAAAGCCTGCAAATTGATGGATTCCATCTGGGAGGCGTTGTCTGGTATTAGATCCCTGCTCCAAAAATGAGCTAATGGCAGGTTCAAATAGAATGCCAGGACTTCCAATTCTGGTAGCGAAGGTGCATTATGGCCTTCTTCGTAAGCTTGTAAAATCTCAGTGGTGATACCCATAGCGTCCGCACATTCTGGTATGGATTTATGCACCGATAGGCGTGCGTCTCTTATCAGTACACCTAATTTGCTGGTCCGTATTTTTACCTGAACTTCTAATCTCATGAGTTTATCCTTAATAGATGAATACTTCTTTCTTAACGTCGGTTTCGATTAGAAATGATAATATCTGCCATTGTGGCTCCAAATACTTCCGACCCAAGTTTAAATCCTGCCACTTCAAGACGAGGATAAAACATTGGTCGAATACCGGTTGGTTTTAATTCACCAATCACTTTACCGTTACTCTCAACTCCCTTTTGCTCAAAGCGGAAAATATCTGTTAACACGATTGTATCACTTTCCATACCGGCCACTTCTGTGATTGCAGTTACCAGACGAGTGCCATCTCGCAAACGTGTTTGCTGTATGATTAGGTCAACGGCAGAGGAAATCTGCTGCCGTACTATCTTCAGTGGCAGATCCATCCCAGCCATCATGACAAGGGTTTCCAATCGGGATAGAGCATCTCGGGGTGAATTCGCATGGATCGTTGTCAGAGAGCCATCATGACCGGTATTCATGGCTTGCAGCATATCCAGTGCCTCACCCCCGCGCACTTCTCCTACAACAATACGATCCGGGCGCATCCGTAATGAATTCCGAACCAGATCGCGAATGGTCACTGCACCACGACCATCCATGTTGGGAGTTTTAGTCTCCAGGCGGACAACGTGTTCCTGTTGAAGTTGTAGTTCTGCGGCATCTTCTATGGTAACAATCCGCTCTTCTTGAGGAATATTCGTCGAGAGCACATTCAGCAGGGTGGTTTTTCCTGAACCTGTTCCTCCGGAAATAAGGATATTTAAACGGCAAACCACACATGCGCGTAAAAATTCCGCCATTGTAACGGTTAAGGAACCAAAATTAATTAATTGATCCACTGTTAGTTTTTCCTTGCTAAACTTGCGAATTGTGATCGAAGGTCCATCAATCGAAACCGGCATGATCACCGCATTAACGCGCGACCCGTCTGGAAGCCTGGCATCCACGGTAGGGCTATCCGCATCCACACGCCGTCCCAACGGCAATATGATGCGGTCGATGATCCGTAATACATGCTCATTATCTTCAAATTTTATGGGAGACCTTGAGAGTTGCCCTTTCTTTTCTATATAAATCTTGTTAGGGCCATTGACCATGATCTCGCTTACATCGGGATCGTCCAACAAAGGTTGGATGGGTCCAAATCCCAAAATTTCATCCATGATATCGCGTAAAAGCTGATCCCGCGCAGATGCGCCCATTTGCACTTTTATATTTGAATAGATGCGTGAAAGATGCTGGGCAACAATTTTCTTTCTTTGTTCCGCAGGAGGATTCTCAGCCTCCAATTCCCTGCTGAGTTCAGAAATAATATTTTTTTTCAGATTGATTAGATCTAAAGATGTAATACTTGAGGAATTTTTATCTGGTCCATTCATTTTTTTTACCCCTGTTACCCACTATAACTCGGAATCCGGAATTACCCAGACGATCTGTGTACGTTGAACGGCAATAAATCCACATTGATACATTATCTCCCCTTGCAACGAATACACCTTGGCATCTGTTACAGCCAAAAATTTTTCATTAAGGTCCAGCTCATCCTTGATACGTTGATCCGGACGAACATAGATCACACCACTTATCTTAAAGGTCAAAGTCATGATAGTTGCTGGAACAGGGTTTTTCTTAATCAAATCGGTATAAAATTTTCCCTTGTCATCAAATTCGATTGTCATAGCCGCCTCCAACGCTCAAATTCTGCTTCCTTTTCTTGAATAATTCAATCATTTAATTGATTCATTTTCGATGAACTGAGCAGCAAGAAATTCAACTACCTTGATTAACGCTAACTCATTGTTACTTTCCTAATCCGGAGAACTCGCCATTAGAAAAAATTTTCAGTCATCAAGTTTAGGCAACCGATTTGTAATAATTTCAAACAAAATTTATAATTACAACCTTATTATAGATTGATCATATTGGTATTTTCTGGAATGCACATAATTTCCAATTAAGCGAGATTGCTGAAAATATATTTTTGGATATTTTACCAAATATTGATAAGATATCTTTTACTTAAGGTTGTTATTGCACTAATAGAGCGGTAAGTCCTCAACATTATTCTAGATAATTACAGATGGATGCAACCCTGTCATTTATGAAGATTATTTTTAAATTATTCACAGTATCTTTATTCTTCAGTCCCTTCAGGCGGCATTATATAACCAAGTCCTGAGCGAGTAACAATGTGCCTGGGATCGTGTGAATCTTCCTCCACTTTCTGGCGGAGTCGCGCTATGGTAACCCACAAAATCTCTTTGTCTGTAATATATTCCGAACCCCAAACACTGGTCAATAATTCTTCTGCCGAGACAACTTTTCCAAGATTATGCGAAAACTGAAGCAGCAATCGGTATTCGGTTGCAGAGAGATAGATCTGCTGGTCACCCCGCCAGACTTCAGCACGGGCCTGGTCAATGCGCAGATCACCATGAGTAAAGAACCGGCTCTGGTTACCTTCCATGGGTTGCACCCGTCGTAATACTGCCCGTACTCTTGCCAATAACTCACCAATAGAAAATGGCTTCACCAAATAATCATCTGCCCCCATATCCAATCCTCGCACCCGTTCCTGCTCTTCCCCTTTGGCTGTAAGGATAATGATGGGAACACTTGAAAACTGACGGATACGTTGACAGGTGGAAAAGCCATCCAGCTTCGGCATCATAACATCCAATAAAATCAAATCAGTTGGTTTGGAAGTAAATATTTCTATGGCTTCCTCACCATCATGAGCGGATACCACTTCAAAATCCTCTGTTCGTAAATTTGCTTCCAGAAGGTGGAGGTATCGTGGTTCATCATCCACAATAAGTATACTTTTCGACATTTTTTATCTCCTAATTTACAATCACAGGCATATAATTGCCTTATTGAAGAACAGGTAGATTTATGTGAAATGTTGTACCTTGTCCAATAGAAGTTTCCACCGAGATATTTCCATGATGAGCATCGATAATTTCTTTACATATAAATAACCCTAAACCTGTGCCACGCTTTTCCACCTGTCCGGGAACCCGGTAAAACCGTTCGAACAGGAAGGGAATATGTTCCTCCGGAATACCTGGACCATGATCCACAATATCCACACCCAGATGATCAATTCGATTATAGATGGCAATAGATATGGGAGACCCCGGAGCGTATTTATTGGCATTATCAATCAAATTTTCCAATACCTGCACAATACGGTTTGAATCTGCCTGAATAGGCGGGATTTTTTCAGACACAAAATCGATGCTTAATTCCTTCTTACGCGAGCTTATGCGTGTGATCAGGTCCCGGATTAATGAATCGAGGCGAATGGGTTGAAAATCCATTGGTAGTTTACCGTTCTTCAAACGAGCCGAATCCAGCATCTGCCCAATTAAGCTGATCATATGATCGGTCTCTTCATCAATAATGGTTAAGAATTCCTGAACAGTAGTGGGATCCCAGGCGATGTCTGAGCGTAACAGGGAAGTTGTATATCCTTTAATGAATCCAAGAGGTGTATTAAAATCATGCGAGATTGTTGCAATAAAATCATCCTGAAGCTGGGTTCGATATTTTACGCTTTCAAACTGGATTAAACATTCACGAAAAAAATGTCTTTCAAAAACATGTGTCAGATTGCCTGCAAATATTTTGGCCAGTTGCAATTGATCAGGGGTAAAGTCTGGACCACCAAATCGGATCAGGATCAACACACCCCTCGCTTCCACCATATTTAATGGCAGACCCAACAAGTAGGGTGACAAGACCCTATCATTTTCAACGGTGTCTTTCGGATTTAATTGTACGATCTTGCCTGTGGCCAACACCTGGTTGGTGATATTTTCACCCCAGGCTGCGTCCGCTTCAGCATTTCGACCTCGTCCTAAGGAACGCGCATATACCGCCTCAAGCGGATTCTCTGCCTTTTCTGAAAGATAGACAACCAGATTATCAAACACGAAGATCTTTCGCAAAGACCGGACAAGTGAATCAATAGTTGATTTCCAATCGTCCTGTGCGATCGTCTCGATCATATTACCGATAATTTCAAGGGTTTTCTCATCCATATTGAATTAAGGGTGTTCACTGGTTGTTTCCACTGCCAATAATGAAAATTTAAAGGTGGAACCTTTTCCTACTACTGATTTTACATCAATCAAGGAACCGTGTGCATCCAAAATATTCCGAACCAGAGCCAACCCTAAGCCAGTTCCGCCATAATGACGTGTTGATGAGCCATCCAACTGATGAAAGGATTCAAATATTTTATCCATCTTTTCTTCAGGGATTCCAATACCCGTATCCATCACAGATATCATTATCAATTCATTGGTTTCAGCATTAATGGAAAGTGTAACACTATCATCTTTCTTGGTAAATTTGATGGCGTTATCCAATAATTGAAGGATCGTCCAAGAGATTTTTTCCTCATCAGCCTGGACACGTGGTAACCCGGGTTGGATTTGAGCACTAAGTTTAACACCTTTTTCCAAAGCTTTTGCTTTCGAGAGGTTGATGATCTCAACAGCAACTTTACTGATATCAATCGATCCCAGTTTTAAAGTTAACTCGCCATGAGCGCTTTGAGAGAACAGGATTAGATTGTCGATTAAACTTTCCAATCTGCCTGAGGCCTGTTGACAGACCAGAAGAGCATTTTTCTGATCTTCGGTCAAAGTACCCAGCGCTTCAACCACCAACAACTCAAGATAACCTTTGATATGGGTGAGTGGAGTTCTCAATTCATGCGAGACATTGGCAACAAAATTGGATTTAAGTTGATTTAATTCTGCTAGCTTTCTTAATGCCTCTTGCAGTTCTGCCGTGCGCTTTTCCACGCGCTGTTCCAAATAGCGGTTTGCATTTTCAAGCGCAGTTCGAAACTGAATGATTTGCTTAGTAATAGCTTGATCAAGTTCGGCCCGGTTTAATAGACCCATCTCTGTCAAAACTTCTCCAAACAATAGGCTATTTCCCGCTATTGCTTTTTCTTGCTGATAGGCCAGGGCATGTTTTAAATCATCTTCACTAATATGTCCCTGTTGGACAAGGTATTCCCCCAAACGGGGAACCAGCATTTCAGGAGTTAGCGGTGGTTGAGCCATCTTGGATCCTTATACTTCCCACACCCACTCTCCACCAACCATGGTGGCCAGTGGTTTTATATTGATCAATTCAGAAGGATCACATTCAAAGAGATTTTGATCCAGGACGATTAAATCAGCCAGGAAACCTTCCCTGAGTTTCCCTGATTTATTCTCCATACCGGCTGCATACGCAGGTCCCTGGGTAAATCCGTGCAAGGCTTCTTCAACGGTCAAACGTTGTTCAGGATACCAACCAGATTCTCCTGGAGAACCATCCGCACGTTGGCGCGTGACCGCAGCGTGCAATCCCCAAAACGGATTGGGTGATTCAACCGGTGCATCCGATCCGAATGCCAGCCTGGCTCCATGATCCAATTGAGTGCGCCAGGCATAGGAAAATGCTGAACGCTCTCCCCAGGATTTTTCAGCCATAAACAAATCAGAAGGCGCATGAATGGGTTGCATGGAGGCTATCAAATCCAATTCAGCCAATCTACTGGTGTCCGAAGGGTGCAATAATTGCACATGCTCAATGCGATGACGAAAATGAGGATAAGCCTTCATTTTTTCATATTTGCGTATTTGCATAAATCCATCCAGAACTTCATGGTTTGCCCGATCACCTATGGCATGCACTGCCAGACTGAACCCATTATCGACTGCCTTGGAACCATACTCAAATATTTGTTCCTTATCCAAATTCAGGATACCATAATTTTTACTTTCGTCAACAAACGGCTCGAGCATAGCAGCGGTATGAGGGCCAAGTGCTCCGTCTGCAAACAATTTCAGAGAGCCGATGCGTAGATAATCATCTCCAAATCCGCTGCGAAGCCCCATGCCAATTGCATGTGGCAAATCTTCAACCGGGATGTTTTTCAGCACCCGTAAGCCCAATTCCCCGCGAGAGTGTATTAATTGCAGAGCTGAGAAACAGTTGCGCCGGTCAAAATCATGTATGCCTGTTAAACCCATTTTCCATAACTCTGTTTGGGCTTGTTGTAAAATCTTCGCAAGCGTTTCAATTTCGGGTTCTGGTATTTCTTGGCTGACCAGGTACATGGCATCTTCCAGGAGGATTCCAGTTGGTTCCCCTTTATCATCTCGCACGATTCGTCCATTTTCAGGGTCTGGCGTGGAGGCTGAAATACCAGCCCGTTTGAGTGCCTCGCTATTTGCCCAGGCTGCATGCAGCGATTTTGCTGTCAGGTAAATTGGGTGAATAGATGAAATTACATCCAGCATGGCAGATGACCCAAAACCCTCTGCCCAGTTATTTTGATTCCATCCATGCCCCAGAACCCATTCCCCGGATTCGGTTTCTTGAACTCTTTTTGCCACCCGCTGGATGCATTCTACAAGAGAGCGAGTCTCACAATCCACCTTTTGTAAACCCATCCCGTAATACTGAAGGTGGAGATGGGCATCGGTTAAACCGGGCAGGATGAATTTTCCTCCCATATCTTGCTTTGGATAATTTCCAAACTCTGTCAGAATAATTTCAGCATCTCCAACTGCCACAAGTTTCCCATTTTCGATAACCAATGCCGAAGCATTTGGGAGATCAATATCCAGCGTATTAATGCGCGCATTATAAAGAATTTTTTTCATCGATCAATCGATCCAGCAGGAGATCCAATTCTTCATTGGAATAATAATAGATAGTCAAAGAACCGCCTTTTTTTCCTGTGCGAAGTGCCACTTTGGTACCCAGGCTGTTTCGTAGTCTCTCTTCAATATCAACCACTTCAGGTGGGATACTTGTTTTGGGATTGTTCACCAGTCGTTCACCGCTGTATTTTCGAACCAGTTCCTCTGTCTGGCGTACACTTAATTCATGAGCAGTAATTGTTTTTAAAACAGCCGCCTGAGCTTCAGAAGTTGTCAGAGCCAGGAGTGCACGGGCATGTCCCTCAGAAATACGACCCTCAATCAGTGCATTCTTCACAATATCTGGTAATTTTAATAGTCTCAAGGTGTTACTGACCGCAACACGACTTTTCCCCACCTTTCGTGCAATGGCTTCATGAGACAAGTTAAATTCTTCGGCCAATTGACGATAAGCCTCGGCTTCTTCAAGCGGATTCAGATCGGCTCGTTGAACGTTCTCAATCAGAGCCAATTCCAATTTTTCCATATCGGTTGTTTCACGGATCACCACCGGAACACTGACCAAACCGGCCAACCGGGAAGCCTGCAAGCGTCTTTCACCAGCGATCAGTATATATTCGTCTTCATTCTTTCCTGGTGAAATGATCAATGGCTGTAAAACACCATATTCCAACACCGAAGCTTTTAATTCACTCAATTCCTCGGGATTAAAATCTCTGCGCGGTTGCCGAGGATTGGGAGATATTTTTTCAATGGCAACAAATGTAAGATTCCCTTCATGTGGAACAACGTCGCTGCCCGGAATAAGGGCTTCCAAACCTCTACCAAGACCACCTTTTTTAGCCATCAACTACTCCTGCAATTTTGGATTACTGATACCATCACCCATTAATACTTCGCGCGCCAGCGCCTCATAGGCTTGGGCACCATTTGATCCAGGTGCGTAAGAAGAAATGGGTAATCCATAAGAAGGTGCTTCCGCCAGTCGAATGTTGCGTGGAATGACAGACTCAAATACCTGGCCTGAGAAAAATTTCCGTACTTCAGCCACAACATCAGCAGCTAGGTGAGTTCGGCTATCAAACATGGTCATGACCACTCCACGTACTTTCAATCCAGGAAAAAGCGCCACACGAACACGCTGAATGGTTCGGGTTAACTCACTTATGCCTTCCAATGCAAGATATTCACACTGAACAGGTATGATGATACCATCTTTGGCTGCCATAAAACCATTGATCGCCAGTAATCCAAGAGAAGGCGGGCAATCTATTAGAACATAATCATATTGTTCACTAATGGGGTTAAGGGCGTTCTTTAGCCTGCTCTCCCGCCCAAG
This sequence comes from Chloroflexi bacterium GWB2_49_20, assembly GCA_001796335.1. Lineage (GTDB taxonomy): Bacteria > Chloroflexota > Anaerolineae > Anaerolineales > Villigracilaceae > UBA12087. The sequence goes on from MGMF01000023.1 coordinate 203,012, forward strand.
CTCATTTACCAGTTCAACTTCTGCGCCAGCCAGAGACGGGGATGAAGGCAACAAAGAAAGTTTCAGTCGTGTATTAAGAAGGATGAATGGAGTTGCCTTGGCATCGTCCAACATGGTCTCATATACGCCCCCTTTAACTGTATGTTTATCAACCCCAAGGGAGGATGTGGCATTTGCCTGCGGGTCGACATCAACAATCAAGACACGTTGACCGAAACGAGCCAGGTAAGCGCCAAGATTTATTGCCGTGGTGGTTTTTCCCACTCCGCCTTTTTGATTCACCAATGTGTAGATACGACCCACTAAAAAACCTCCACCAGGCAAGTTTGAATTTCAGTCTGCGTGGGTATCCCTTCCAGACCTGTACGCGTCACAGAGAAAGCTGCCAACTGGGTGGCAAAACGTGCAGCTTCCCAAGGATCACGTGTGGCATACAAACGTACAAAAAAAGCAGTTGCAAAAATATCCCCAGCTCCCGTGGCATCCACTTCGTTCTTAAGCGGAGCACGAAATCTGCGTAAATCGTTATGCCAGTACAAGCGTGCCCCGGAAGGTCCTTCCGTAACAGCCAGAATCCGGCTGGCCAATGCCATTCTTTCAATTTCATTCTCATCCCCGCCCACATCTTCAATACTGATTACAGTAGCTCCCGCTGCAGCCAATGCATCTGCCGAGTGTTCCCATGGACAGGCTTTAACCCGACCACTCGTATTCCAACTCCGCATCCAACCCTGGGGTGTCAGCCCCAACAATGTAGGAGAAAAGTCATCCCCGGGAATGGGATCCACTTCCTGGGCGATTGGGCCAATATGGATGATGGCACTGTGTCTCCAGATTTCCGGTACAGATTCATATAGGATGCGCGGGGCACGTTTATGCAAAATTTGAACCCGCCCATCTGGTGTGTACATATTTTCAAAAGTTGTACTTTTTCCTGCTGGGATAGAGAAAACGGAGATACCTTTTAACTGGTCGAGAGGTAAATCACCAGCCCATGCAGTTACTACTCCCGTTCTTACACCAAGCGCCTTGGCCGTTAAAGCAGAGTAAGCGGCAGTTCCTCCCAACCGAAAACCGTCCGGAGTAAGATCACAGGCAAGGTGACCAATTACTAGATAATCCACCGATTCATTTGGAAGGATATTGATATTATACATGGATAAATTATACTAGAGGGCATAAAGATCGTGCTTAAAGATCCTGAAAATAATAAAAACAAAAAGGCACTCGAAATAAAACCTTTCGGGTGCCTTAAAAGCTTCTCTCAACTTAAGAAAATTCTTATTTGGGTGAAATTGTTACCTTGCGGGATGGTTCTTCACCAATGCTTTGCGTGGCCACATCGGGGTGGTTGCGTAATTCCAAATGAACAAGTCGGCGCTCCGAGGCTGGCATTGGTTCCAGAATTTGACGTTTGCCAGTCTTTATTGCCTGGTCTGCCATGCGGCTGGCCATTTGACGAATCTGGCGCTCCCGTCGGGCTCGATAGCCTTCCACGTCCACGATTACCTGGACCCAGTGTTCCAGTTGCTTGCCCAGCATAAGGTTGACGATATATTGCAGGGCATTCAAGATTTCAGCTTTGCGCCCGATCAAAATCCCCAGGTCACTTCCGCGGATGTCAACAAATATTGGCTGGCGTCCATCTTCATCCACATCCCCGTAATGGGCGGATACCTGGGCGGTAACCTTCATTTTATGCAAAAGCTCAGACACTACCTGTTCGGTCTGGTTCAGCACATCATCCGGATCACTATTCATTAAATTATTTTCTTTAACTGATGTATTTGACGGGATTGAGGAGGTTGATGAGGTCGATGTTGTATTTTGGCTGGTTATGGAATTCTTGACGCTGATCCGAACCCGTACTTGCCGACCGCCCAGGCCAAACAAGCCTCGGCTTCCGGAATCCAACACTTCCACATCCACCTCGTCTTCCGGTAAACCCAGGTCTGCCAGACCACGTTCGACTGCTTCTTCAACAGAGGGCGCAATTATCTCAATAGTGGTTTTTTCTTCGCTCATTTTGGTTTTACCTCTGCCTTCTTGGAACCAGGTAATAGGTTCTTCCAGTCCAACTTGCCAAGCATGGCATATTGGGCAATACCCACCAGGTTACCTGCAATGAAATAAATGGCCAAGCCTGAAGCAAATGTCATCGCAAAATATCCCATCAAAAGCGGCATATATACCGCCATCATCTTGGACATGGCAGCACCCTGATCACCAGGAGTAGCCGAAGGAGGTGTGATCAATTTTTGCTGGAAATAGGATGAGATCGCAACCACAATCGCCAGCAAAGGAATGCCAACTCCGGGCAGGAAAGGAAGGAAAAGTTTTTCAGGCTGACCCAGATTCATCCAAAGGAAATGACTGTTCAATGGGATGAGATCTGAAATATGGAAAAAAGAATACAAACTCCTGGTAAGGCTGAGTAATTGCATCGGTGAGGCTGCCAGAGCACGCATAATGCTTTGATATAATCCAAAGATGATCGGCAATTGGATCAAAGTTGGCAAACAAGCACCAAAAGGACTGACCCCCAGCTCTTTATAAAGCGCCATCTGCTCTTGAGCCAGTTTTTCTTTATCACCCTTATATTTTTTCTGAATATCTTGCCATTTTTTGGACTTCTGCATTTCCTGCATACCCTGGCTGCTCTTGATCTGCTGTGCCATCAAAGGATGCGTGATTAACCGGATAAGGATGGTGAATATAATGATCGCTAGACCAAAATTACCACCAACTAACTGGTAAATCCATAATAAAACGTTTGTAAGCGGGGTTACGATAAATGTTTCCCACATGGCTGATTTCCTGTTCCTTTACTACTTGACAGGGGTATAAACCCACTGTTGAGTACCATTCTGGTCCAAAGCGATCAAAGTGCCATCGCCTTCCACGGGTGCAACCAAAATAAAATCTCCGGCCAGAACCGGTGTACTATATAATTTTCCAGTAATCGCTTGGGACCAGGTAGTTTTACCATCCCCATCCACAGCAACCAACGAGCCCGATTCTGTTCCAAATATAACTTCATTTGGCAAAACGAGTGGAGACCCCAGAACTGGACCATCCGGTTGAATACTCCAGTTCTCTTTGCCAGAATCAGCCTGCAGGGAAACGATCATTCCTAACTGATCACCGACATACAGATTGCCATCGCCCAGGACAGGGCCAGACCAGATCCAGCTTGATAATGAGTGCTGCCAATTGATCTTGCCAGTTGAACTCTCCAGGGAGTATACACTGCCTCCCAGTGTGCCTGCATACAAAATACCATCTGCACCCAGGTTAAGTGAACCCAAGATCGCTCCATCCAGCTCGGTAGACCAGGCAGGTTTCCCTGTTTTCATATCCAGGGCGTAAACATAATGATCCAGGGATCCAAAATAAACGCGGGTATCATCGACCACCGGTTGAGCCCACAAAGCCTGTTCTGCGGTAAATGTCCACTGCAGTTCGCCTTTCATGTTTAAGGCATACAGGTTGTAATCTGCCGAGGGAGCAAAGATCATATCATTTCCAACTACAGCGCCGCCGATCCAGTGATCCTTGGATCCTTCAAATGTCCAATTGATGGAACCATCGGATGGAGACAGGCTATAGAGGATACGGTCATAGCCACCAACTATCAATTGACCATCCGGTGTTAGGGTGGGTGCAGCAAAAAACGTCTTCTTGGCATCCGGTTTTTCTGGAAAACGCCAGCGTTCCACACCGTTGGATACCTGAACGGCATATACATGCGTAGCCAGGGCAACATAGGCAGTATCACCGTCCGTGGTGACACCCGCCCATGAAGAGGGCGTCATTCCCGTCCCGCAGCCACTCAGCATGAATGCCAGGACGAGCAATCCTAAAGCTAAATATAGAAATTTTGTTTTCATGGAGCCTTTATTTTCTCCTAAATTACGGGGTCAACTCCCCCGGGATTGAAAGGGTTACAACGCAGGACCCGCCAGGTTCCCATCAAACTGCCTTTGACCACCCCATATTTATATATAGCCTGATAGCCATAATGTGAACAAGACGGATAAAAACGGCAGGTATTGGCAGGTAGAACACGTGAAAGGGTCATTTGATACAAGCGAATGAATCCTAATAGAAGCAAGCGTGGCCAATTCCAGATTGCTCGGGATAGATCACGCAAACGCGGTTCGTTGGGATATTCATCAGGAAGATAATGGAAAGTTGTCATAAGTCGAAGTGATTAGCTTTGCACGCTGCAATACTGACATCAATGCAGCTTGCGTGAGCGAAAGATTGGCTGCTGGCAGTGGTGCCCGTGCAATAAATAAAAGATCATTTCCAGGCAAGATTTGAGGGTAGAGACTGCGAACTGCTTCTCTGAGCAATCTTTTTGCCCGGTTGCGCTCCACTGCACCACCCACCCAACGACCAGCAGTTACTCCAACTCTTGAAAGTAGCTCCCCTGATGCTGTCGTATATAAGACAACAAGCGGATGGGCATAAGACTTGCCGTAACGCCGCACCCGCTTGAAATCGGTTGACCGGGTCAGGCGAAAATGGTTTTTCACCTGCGTCTCAAATGATCCCAGAACTTAAAATACACCAGCGAAAGTCTGAAGCCATCTTTCGCTTATCTATCGAATGAATTTCTACCACTTAATCCGCTTGACATGTTCATTCATGCGGACTGTCAGTTTGTAACGACCCTTCAATCGTCTGCGTTTAAGCACCTGGCGTCCATCAGCAGTGGACATTCGGGTTCGAAATCCATGCACACGCATGCGGCGGCGTATTTTGGGTTGATAAGTACGTTTGGTTGACATGTAGATTACCTCTATAAAGACAGATTTCAGCACCCATCAGCAGTAAATTGCCGGGGTTTTCCAGACAGAGTATTATACCGTAACGTTTTAATTTGGTCAAACCAATTTTGACCAGGAAATTTGGTATCCAAACTTATGGTTTACTTCAATCCAAAGTCAAACCGGGACTTTCAGAGAATGCGAAAGCCCCGGATAATGAATTCTCAATTTACCAGCGCACTTTCGAACTGGCTATTGTAAAGTTCGGCATAAAAACCACCATGAGCTAGCAGCTCTTCATGGCTGCCCTGTTCTACAATGTCACCTTCATTCATTACCAATATTAGATTGGCGTTTCGAATGGTGGAAAGGCGGTGGGCAATGATAAAACTCGTCCTGCCTCTCATCAAATTATCCATGGCCTCCTGGATCAATACCTCTGTACGGGTATCCACCGAACTGGTGGCTTCATCCAGGATCAGGATGGATGGATCTGCCAGGAAGGCGCGAGCAATTGTCAATAGCTGCATCTGCCCCTGGGAAATATTGGTAGTCTCCTCATTCAAGACCAGGTTATATCCATCCGATAGAGTACGCACAAAATGGTCAACCCTGGCAGCTTTGGCAGCTGCGTAAACCTCCTCATCGCTGGCATTCATTCGCCCATAACGGATGTTCTCTAGGATCGTACCGTTATATAACCAGGCATCTTGTAACACCATGCCAAACAAACATCGCAGATCCCCGCGGGTGAAATCATTAATATTATGGCCGTCCACCAGGATAGCGCCACTATTGATATCATAAAAACGCATCAGCAACTTCACAATCGTTGTCTTTCCAGCACCGGTTGGACCGACAATGGCAATTTTTTGCCCGGGGTGGATGACTGCCGAGAAATTCTTGATTACGATTTTTTCTGGATTGTATCCAAAACGGACATTTTTAAATTCCACTATCCCATTCACGGATTGCAAGGTTAGTGGCTCGCTCGATTCCGGGATCTCCTCATCTTCATTCATGAACTCAAAGACACGTTCGGCAGCCGCAGCAGTCTGCTGAAGAACATTGGAAATATTTGCAAGCTGGGTGATTGGCTGTGTAAACGATCGAACATACTGGATGAAAGCCTGGATGTCACCAATTGTGATCGTCTTCTTGATCGCCAGGTATCCTCCCAGGATACTGACCGCCACATAGCCAAGATTTCCAATGAACATCATTACAGGCATCATCATGCCGGATAGAAATTGTGATTTCCAGGCTGAACTATACAAAGTGTTGTTGTAGGTATCAAATTTTTCAACACTCCGGGCTTCACCACTAAAGGCTTTCATGACAACATGGCCACCATACATTTCTTCCACATGACCATTTACATGCCCAAGGTAATCCTGCTGCTGTTTAAAATATTTTTGTGATTGGCGAACGATCAACATTACGATCACCATTGATAACGGGATGATCAGCAGGGATACCAGTGTCATCATCCAACTGATCGAAAACATCATTACCAACACACCAATCACTGTCACGACCGAAGTAATGATCTGGGTCATGCTCTGGTTTAACGTCTGGCTGAGGGTATCCACATCATTCGTAACGCGTGATAGTACCTCTCCCTGGTTGGTTCCATCAAAATATTTAAGCGGCATCCGGTTGATCTTGGCGGCTATATCCTTGCGGAAACGATAGGTGATATCCATGGACACGCCGGACATGATCCAACCCTGGATGTAGCCAAACAGTGTGGAGACAAGGTAAAGAGAGAGAGTCTGGATGATAATATTTTCTATGTACGCAAAATCTATCGTAGTGCTTGTCCCGGCTATCTTACCCAGAACACCCTCGAACAACTTGGTGGTTGCTTTACCAAGGATCTTCGGACCAACAATGGACGCCACTGTTGATGCAATTGCGAACACCATTACGACTATGATCAATATCTTATAGCTGCTCAAATATTTGATCAATTTGAGCATGGTACCTTTGAAATCGCGCGGTTTTTCTGCCTTGCTCATATCCATCATCATGGGGCCGCCACGTCCCATCGGCCCGCGAG
>MGMF01000023.1:209899-273570 GCA_001796335.1 Chloroflexi bacterium GWB2_49_20
ATCAATTCATGGTGGTTTCCTTTACCTACAATGCGGCCTTCTTCAAGCACGATGATCTGTTCGGCTGTCTTGATGGTCGAAACACGCTGGGTTACGATCAATATGTTACTTGCACCGGTATTTTGCTTAAGAGCTTTGCGAAGTGCCGAATCGGTTTTGAAGTCCAGTGCAGAGAAACTGTCATCAAAGATATAAATCGGTGGTTTCTTCACCAACGCCCGTGCAATGGATAATCGCTGCTTCTGTCCGCCGGACACATTCGAACCACCCTGTGATATCTCAGCAGCCATGCCTTCCGGCTTTGAAAAGATAAATTCGCTGGCTTGTGAGACCCGGATGGCATCCAGCATGGCTGCTTCGCTGGCATTTTCATCTGCATAACGCAGGTTGCTTTCAATGGTTCCAGAAAAGAGCATCCCCTTTTGGGGTATATAACCAATCTTTTCGCGCAAGTCTGCCTGGTTCACATCACGAATATCGATCCCATCTACATAGATGGCACCTTCGGTCACTTCATGAAAACGTGGCAGCAGGTTCACCACCGTACTCTTTCCCGATCCGGTTGATCCAATGAAAGCCGTGGTCTGTCCAGGCAAGGCAGTAAAACTGATATTGTGGAGGACATCTTCCTGGGCATCTGGATATTTGAAACTGACATTCCGGAACTCGACCTTCCCACTGAAGGATTCTGGAAATTTCTTTGGCTGGACAGGGTCCTTGATAACTGGTTCGGTTTCCAATACATCTGCAATGCGACCGCCCGAAACCGATGCCCTCGGCAGGATAATAAACATCATGGATAACATCAGGAAGGCGAACACGATCTGCATGGCATATTGCATGAAAGCCATCATATCTCCCACCTGCATAGTATTGTTGGCCACCTGGTGCGCACCCACCCAGATGATCCCCAATGACAATCCGTTCATGATGAGCATCATCAATGGCATCATTATCACCATCACTCTGGCAATGAACAGACTGTTACTGGTCAGATCCAGATTGGCCTTATCAAAGCGATCCTCTTCAAATTTCTGCATATTGAATGCACGGATCACCATCATGCCGGATAGATGTTCCCGGGTAACCAGGTTGAGCCGGTCGATGAGTTTTTGTATAATCTTGAATTTCGGCAGAGAAATCGAGAACACTACGATGATCAACGAGAGCAATGTAATGACTGCCACAGCAATGATCCACCACATATTGGCGCTCTTCCCGATTGCGCGGATAATTCCACCCACACCGATGATTGGCGCATAAAAGACCATGCGCATGATCATAATGACCACCATCTGGATCTGGGTCACATCATTGGTTGAGCGTGTGATCAGTGAGGCGGTTGAGAATTTGTCAAATTCAGAATTGGAGAAACTTTCCACTTTTTTAAATACATCCCGGCGCATATCCCGAGCTGCTCCGGCTGCGGTTTTTGCAGATAAGAATCCAACGATGATGGTACAGCCGACTGAAAGCAGGGATAGCAACAGCATCATATAGCCGGTATTGAGAATGTAATTCGTCTGGAGCTGGCTGGTATCCAAACCCAGGGCTGCATATTCAGTTTTCACAAATCCAACCGCCATCTGGTTGGTCATACTGTATCCCAGAGAGGCGAATTTCTCGTCGATCCCGGCAGTGATCTGCTCCAACTGTGCAGACGGTAACATGGGAAGCGTGCTGAATAGATCCATTCCCGGCGGTATTTTGGTGATATCAAAACCCAAACTCTGCCCCATGGCCGCGGCCTTGGATGGATCTGCCATCATCTGTTCAATGCTGGATACTATCAGTTCTGCTTTTGCCATCACCGGGTTTAATAACGCAATCCCGGCTTTATCGATGTTGTTACGCACATAGATGGGTTGATCTGCAAGAATCGTGTAATCTGCCAGGTACTTTTCATAGTCTGGTGAATTTTTATCAACCAGCGCGTAATGCCCAAGAACCAAGTTCTTGTTTTCAGCACTTAAAAAGATGACCAACCGGTTCATCTCACTTTGGCGGATCGCCATCGGAATGGCATTTTCGACACCGCCTTGCTGAATCCCATTATTTACAATTTTAGACATGTAATCTGGCAGTGCAAGGTCCGCGTTTGCCTGAACAAATAGCAAGGCAATCGTGATCAGAACCATAAGGGTATAAGGTTTTAGATATCTGGCCAACCGTAGCATAATTCTGGATGCTCCTTAATTTAATGTGTTTTGATAAAAAAGCATCAAAAGGGGTTTTAATTTGTGAATGAAGGGAACTTGAGTTCTGTCTGCTAACCGGTTTTCTGTTTCGTGAAGGCGCTTCATCGTTATTGTTCATTTGAAGCGGATTAAAACAGGGAATCATCCATCTGGCAGCATTTGCAAATTACCCAAAGGTTTTCAATTTTTTCCCCAAAGGTCAAGGTGAATTTATAGTTTTAAGAGCAGCCTCCGTAAGGAGTGTTAACGCAGATGTGATCATTTCTTGTTGGTCAGGGTTGAGATTATCTGCAAGATTCTCTATCCATTTACTGCGTGCGTCCACACCTTTTTCAATGATTACACGTCCCTCCTGGGTCAATTCCAGTTTTTTAGCCCGGCGGTCTTGGGGATCCTCTGTTCGACGGATCATTCCCATTTGCACCAGGCGATCCACGGTCTGGCTGGCGGCTGCATTTGTGATACCCATCTGCTCGCCAATCTCGGACACACCGCTCATACCACCGTGAAACAGGCGCATCAGGATATTAACATGCGAAAAAGATAAGCCTGTCTCTTCCATGAATCGCTTAAAATCGCTCATCGAGCGATGCATGTAAATTTTCGCCCATTCCCTGACTACTTTGGAAAATTCTTCAGTTGGTGACATTGTTAACCACTCTTATTAGTTAAGTTTTGTTAACTATATCTTAGCCCATTGACCATGTCAAGGATTAGTAACATTAGAGTTCCATGATAATATTTAACAATACCATCTCCTTTTGAGAGATGGCAAGGTGAGGGCACTAAAAAAAGTTGTTGCCTAAAAGTTTTTCTTAGGTTAAATTTATTCTGTCTTCTGTTCAAACTCGGCTTCAACATAACCGTATATTCCCCTGTATTGAGCAGGTAACATGTGAGCCAAAGCCTCCATAATCCTGCGTGTTCCATCCACCAGGGCAGTCTTTCGATCAGTATCACCAGGCAAATGGAATGGATCCCCCACCGTTAGTGTAACATCTGTGCGCTTAAAGCGTTTCATATTCCCATAGATACGCCAATTCTCCGTACCGGTGATCGCCACAGGCACGATCGGAACATTCGCTTTCCTGGCCAGGAAAGCTGCTCCCTCCGTGCCTCCCTCCAAAGCGCCCAGGGGGCTTTCACGCCCTTCCGGTGCAATGGAGATGATGCGTCCCTGGCGTAATCCCTCCAGGGCGGCACTGATTGCCCGCCTGTCTGGAAGGCCGCGGTGTACCCATATGACACCATACATTTCGATGATCTTTCCGAGTATTGGTAAATCGATCAACTCTATCTTGGCAAGAGGATCGGTAAAAACTGGCCAGAAGGCAATTCCAAGCACTCCATCTGCATCCCCCAGGTGATTGATCACTACCAGGGCGGGACCCTTGCGGGGAAATTTTTCCAATCCCTGCACTTTTGCCCGGGTGAATATGAACACGGCCAGGCGGACAAACCCGCGTATCCACCACCTGAAAAACCGTTGACCTGCCTTCAGGGCTGGCAGACGGGTCAGTTCAGGTCGCCAGATTTCACTTACCGGCTTGGGTGGGGCTGATGGCGCTGGCTGCATATACGCCTCGATAATTTTCCGGTAACAATCCGGCGATATACGACATGATCAGATCAGCGTTGCGCTGGCGGGATTCTTTTCTCTGGCTGCCTTTTCCTTCCACGGAAGGAAGTTGGATTGGTTTCCCGATGCGTAATTCCAGCAACGGTCGCTGTCCATGTATCGCCTTGTGCCAGAAATCATCCGTTGTACCCACGATCCCAACCGGTAGAACCGGAAAGCCCGACTCCTCAACAATGAACGCCACACCCGGTTTGGCTGCACACATATTGGTATTATGTGAACGCCCACCTTCAGGTGCGATCAGCACAGGCCGGCCTGATCTTAATGCACTGAAGACTGTATCAAGTGCTTTTCGATCATATTCGCCGCGATGAACGGGAATGCCTCCATACAACCAGGCCAGGATGCCCTGCCCGGGTTTATGCCAAACTTCTGCAGCCCCAAGCGACTCCACCAGTTCAGGCCAGCACGAAATGATGAACGGAGGGTCAAACAACGAGACATGATTCATAGCCAAAATATAAGGTTTTCCAAATGGGATGTTTTCTCTGCCGCTGATCTTGATGGGTGCAAGGATCATGAAAATGGCTTTCAAAACTGTGCGAACAAGAGGTCGAGCCAACCAGCGTCTCCAGGCTGGGACATGATAGGGTTTCAAATCCATAATGTCTCCACATACCTGAAAACTTCATCGATATCCATCTTGTCTGAATCTACGATCACAGCGTCTTTGGCTGCGCGCAAGGGTGCCACAGCCCGCGTCGAATCAATTTTGTCCCGTCCAATTACATTCGCCAGGATATCGGAGTATGAAGCTGGATCACCCCGTTCCACCAACTCGTCATAGCGACGCCGGGCGCGTACTTCAGGCGATGCATCCAGGTAGATCTTAAGGTCAGCTTCAGGCAGGACCACTGTCCCAATATCCCGTCCCACCATGACCACCTGTCCACGCAGACCTATGCGCCTTTGCTGGGCAGCCAGTTCCTTGCGTACTCCGGCGTATGCAGACACGATCGAAACAATCGCTTCCACTTCCGGCCGGCGGGTTTCCCAGGTGATATCCTGCCCATCCACCAGGACATCGCAGGCACGCCCATCATCTCTTGAAGATGGATTTACATCGATCTGGATCTCCCTGGACAGAGTTGTCACTGCTGCTTCATTATGAACATCCAGATTTCTCTGTAACACCATCCAGGTGACTGCCCGGTACATTACACCGGTGTCAAAGAACAGGTATCCCAGGGACCTGGCCAGGTTCTTCCCCAGTGTCGATTTACCTGAAGCTGCCGGACCATCGATTGCAATTATGTTCGGTTTTGTCATGTTTCCTGCCAATGAGTATTATCTCTTCGCATAATTTTATGGGGTGGAAGTGTCCAAACCTGCCCCGGCATCCAGAAATAGATCATCCTGCGCCCACAGAACCAGGAATTCTGATTGTTCCGGTATTTTACGAAAAACGATCCACCGCAGCCAGCCATCCAGCGGAAGACCATACCAAACAGGTGTCTTCCTCAAAATAAAATCCTGTCCCCGATAGGCGGATGCAAGCCTGATCTCAACATCCTGTGGAAGTATCACCAGGTCGGGAGAAGCATCCAGCGCCAGTGCGTCCACCTGCTCCACTTGCCAATTGCGCAGCAACCACAGCAGCGCCGGGGAATTCAAATCAGACGATATGGTTATATCCAGACTTTGGATATGACCTTTACTCCAATCGGACAACTCATCGACTGTTTTTATCAACAGATCTGCCTGCACAAATTGTGGTGCTGGTTGCCATAGTTCGGATGAAAACGGTTGACGCAAACCGGCTGCGTTAAGGCCAGCGCTCACAGTGTATAGAAGTAAAGCAAAAGCGCCTCCATAGACAATACCCCATTGGGCAATTCTTTCCTCCCAAACTGCTGCCGCCAGGAACATGCTTAAAATCATCAAAAGCAGTGCTCCCAGCAATAACATCATGCGTGACTGCAGAATGCCTGGATCAGTGAATGCAGAAGGGATGCTAATCAGGTCCAGCCATATAAAAACCATGAAGGCAAATGTCACTCCTGCTACAAGTGCAATTTGCCATTTTCTGGCAGAACCAAAATCCAAATACCGACTTAGCTCGATGGCTGCCAGGCTCCAAACAGGCACGAGCATCCAGACCAGATCCCCCGCCTGGTGTACAGGGTAGATGAGCGCCAGAAGGAAAAATGTACCTGACAATAAGCCAAGTTGGATGCTTGTCCGATCTGTTTTCCTTAAGCCTCGCGCCAGGCCGATTAAACCGAAGATCAGAGCCAGGGGGGCATAAACCAGCAGGACAACCAAAAATATCCAGAGTGGTACCGAGCCTGGTGTCCACCAACCTCTCATAAAATCCACAATGGAACCCGCCCATGCGCTCAACCCATTGGGAACCAGTAAAAACAGCGTCCCTACCAAAAGCAGGGTTCCTGCTCCCCACTTAATAGCAGTTTTTCGTGGATTTTCTACAGGAAATGGCAATGGTGGAATTACAATTCCCGGGCCTTCATCGTCCTGGATGGTGTTGTCAACCCGCGTTCGACCACCTGAATAATTCAAAATTAACCAGGTGAATCCCAGCCCCAGTGCTCCAAACCACGCAGACGGACCACATAGCAGCGCCACACCACCCATAACACCTGCCAGCCTGTAACTTCTGGATTGCCAGGCAGCCAGGCTTAGCGCTATAAAACCAACCGCCATCATCTGACTGCCAGCCATACGGGATAAGGCCAGCATGCCCGGATCCAATGCCAGTGCAAAAGCCAGGAAAATGGCTGCCTTCCGTCCCAAATGCTTTTGAAAAGCCGCGGGAACCAGAACCAAACCAGCCCCGGCCAGGGCTGGCCAGAAGCGAGCCATGAAATTGCTGGCTCCGAAAATAAAGAAGTTGATCGCGGTCAGCAGCAAATAAGCTGGTTGTGAACCCAACAAGGGTTTACTTCCCCGGGCAATCTCCAATGCCTGGAGAGCCCATTTAGCTTCCCGGTCTGTCAATGGTTGAGTGCCCAGACTAATAAAACGCACGACCAATGCCAGGATGAATGCCAGGGAAAACAAGCCTTGTTCGAGCGTGATTCTTCGTGGGGTTGTCATCATATTCATAATTTTACTGTGAAAGTATTGTACCCGGGTTTAATTTAACATCATGGTTAACGAGAATAAATATCTCAAGGAGCGGGGTAAATTACCACGTTCCCCTGTGAGTAAATCGGTTGCAAAATGTGCTGAAATTTGGATTCATTTACGTGATATGTACTGCGCTCGAGCGAACCAATGTAAATATAACGAATATCGTACTTCTTCAAGATCGCCTCTGCCTCCGTCCAGCTTGAGGATTCATATAAAAGTTTCACATCTTCCTGTCGGGTTCCCTGGGGAGTTGAACTGCCACGCCATTGACCTTCGTGCCCGGGCCAACCCAGGACGGTCGGCAGTCCGGTCAGGGTGGAGATGCGCCCATAATTACTGTAGCTGCCTCCCACTGCCTCCACCACCACTCCATCGGGAGCCTGAATTAACCAGGCAATTGCTTGAGCTTCATCCGGATTGTCGCGTTGCATGTATGCTGCGCCATCCAAAGTCCAGCCAAAAGTGGGCTTGAAATCATTGGTTTTCGTCATCAATCCCAAAACAGTGTATGTAAACGCCATCAGCAGAGTAAAAAACAAACCCAAACGGAACGCCCAATCCCAGAATCTGCGCAATTTCATCAAAAGCATGGCTGTCCCCAGAGCCGCCATCAGACTCCACAACATCCAGGCCTGGTAATAAAACTTGAAAATGGTATTGATGCGCCAGCCAAATTGATCACGCAAAAATACAAAATCTGGAATCAGTACCAATAGCCCACCTAACAAGATCAGCATCAAAACAAAAGGTGTTGGATCGCTATCTGGTATAAGCTCAGTAAAACCCGTGGGATCTTCCCCATCTGGTTGAACCGGATCTTTTTTCGCTGCAATCAGGGATCCAAATAACATGGCCAATGCAACTACTAGCATTATAACCAGCGTCAGCAAGCCGCCAATATAAAGCAATCTCCGCTGGCTGGCAAGTTGGAACAAGGTCGCCAGGTCAGAAACCCCCTGGGACCGTAATACAGCCGCAGTTATCTCCGGCATGCGTACAGACACCAGCCAGCTTGCCAACCATGACAGGCTCCACAGACCAACCATCAGACTCACCACCGTGAGAATGGCTGCTTTCCAATTTGCTTTCAATTTCTGGTTGAAGACAAGATATGCCAGGTAGACAAAAATTGGCACGAACAAGCTTCCAAACATTACCCAGAGATGGGCACCTCGCGTCGGATTGACCAGGTTGGGCAGGATGCCACCTGCCTGGGATGAGAATCCGGTATAAAACGGTACATATAGCAGCAGGCTTCCAGCGCCCGCGATCATTGCATAACCCAATGTTTCTTCGATCCGTCTCCAGCCCCACCCTGCATCCACAATACGATGTAATAAAAAGGCGCCGCATACCATTGCAGCAGCGATCAATATATCCCAGGTATTCAGAAATGCCAGTCCGCCCAACACAACTGCCGGGATCAGAAGCCCTTGCCATTTGATGGGAAAAGGAATTCCAAATATCCTGGTATGCCCGCGCCAGCCGCCCAGAAACAAATTCAACCCCACCCCGATCGCCAGCAAGCCGAATGGTATAGACAATACATGGGGATGAAGGTCTCCCAGTAAGTAAGAGAAAACAGGAAATTCGTCAATCAACTCCTGAGGGTTATTTTGAAGGGTGGTATCACTGACCACGCGAGAAGCCCGCCACCACCACAAGTAGCGATCCGGTAGCCACCCTAAAGGTTGGCTGGGTGCCTGGGTCAGATCTTTAATATCCAGCCATTTCCAGAAAGAGGAGGAGGCGGTTCCATCTGCAGAGATATTCCAGAGCAACCCTTTGCGGTGCAATACTTCCAAAAATCCTTCCAGGTTGCTGGCAAGCAACAAGAACACAGGACCTAACACAGGTAGTGAAGTGATGGCTTTTCGAGACATCCTTTTGTCCTGCTTTTGCATCGCTGCCAACAGGTTATAAATGATCCCATAGGCACCAATGGCACCCAAGGCAAATACCAGTGCCAGCATCAGGTTGAAGGCAATACTGCCTGCCACTCCGGTCAACCTGGCCAGCATGGCGGTCATCACATATCCGAAGTAATAATAGGAAATTCCATATCCCGACAACCAGGGGTCACGCGGTGGAAAGGTCGGTGAGCGCAGGATGGAATTAATAAAAGCTAATTCCATTGGCTTTTCGGTACCCAGAATCTCCGGGTTGGCGGAACGAATGATTGCCAGAGCCGCGAAAGCCAGGAGGAACAATGCCTCAATCGTGATGACCATGGAGACGTGTTGCTTCAACCAGGTCCGCATTTCCACCAGTCGGCTTCTCCCCACCCAGGCGCTCAAACCTGTCAGCAGAATGGCAGCCAGCAACAACCCTCCCAAGTCATTTTGCGCAACACCCAGAGATGTCAGCAACCAGAAAATGTAACCCCACACCAACAAACTTGCGGCTCGCGCCAGGCTGTAACCTCGATCCGCCAATGCTGGTAACAAGGTATAAACCAGCGGAAATGTCAGCCAGCTTAAGACGGTAATTGACAAGTACCAGAGCAGAAATGCCATCATTGTTATTTTACACTGAAGGCAGGTTAAATTGCCCTTCAGGATTCTCTTTGAAATCCAGAACCCGGCTGACCGCGTCCAGGTTTATCGGGCCATAAACATGAGGAAATAATTCGTCTTGTTTATCAGTACCTGGCTCCCAGCGCATTTCAGAGGTAAGCCTGGTTGGATCAATGACCAGGATCACCAGGTCTTTCTGCCCGCGATAGAATGTATTGGCTACGCGCAACAACTGTGTATACAGTGAGCAGTGGATAAACCCCTCCCTGGCCAGTGAATCAGATTGATAACCATTTCTCTTTACAGCCTCTTCCCAGGCTTTCCATGAACTGATGTGGTAGATGTTAACCATAACCCTTCCTTTTTTGTTTCTTTTCAGCCACCAATGACAGTATAGATAACCGTCTGCCCATCCCGGTAAACTTCATTCCACAGCGTGCCATTGTATTTCTCAAATTTCACCAGTCCGGCATCGTTATTTTCAATATCCCGATACTCTGCCCGTTCCAATTGTCCCACGATAATGTATTGGACGTGATATTTCTTCAAGAAAACCACTACCTGAGCCGGATCTGAGGTTTTATAAAATGCAGTGATCTCATCCACTCGCTGAAAGACAGTGTTTGACGCCAAAACACGCTGCTGGCGCTGGTGCCAGTTCCATCCCACCACTCCAGGTAAACCCGTATAGATTGTAAATCGCGTCCCCCACCGATATTCCGGTACATTCGCTTCCACTATAACAGGTGAGCCTTTCACATTTTCCTGCATCCAGTGGATGGCACGATAATCAGCACTCAGATCCATATCCACGCCAAAATCAGAATAGGTGGCATAATTCATATAAGCCATACTGTCCAGTGTATGTGGGGCGCTGGGTACCCAACGATCCCGAATCTTATCCATGCCCCCCAAAATAAGGAAGAGACTCGCGCAGACAACCAATCCCGTGGCAAAGAAATACCAGATAGATTGCCAGTTGAGGCGCCATTTGGGAATTTCAGTCAGAAGCCAACCAAACGCGGCCGCTGCACTCAACCCAAACAAGATCCAGGCTTGCAGGTAGAATTTAAAGACTGTATTCATCCGGCCGATATCTCCACGCAGCACAATGATTTCCACCACGAGTGTCAGCACCAGGCCAGTTCCCACCATAAACAGTACTCCACGCTTGACATCCGGCATATCTTTCCGCAGGATCAAAACACCACACCAGGCTGCCAATGGCAGCACCAGCCAGGCAATGGCAACTTTTGTAGCCAGTAAAACCAGCAACGTGGCAGTCAGCAAGAACAGGATGATCTCGATCAGACCTCGGAAAGACCGCAGTTTGCTCATCGCTGAAAGAGGTGTTTCAGCCATCCATTGCCTGGTTTCCCAAGTCATCCAGGAGACTATGAAGAACAGGAATACACCCCACTGGGTCAGATACGACCCGATGGAAGTATGACTATATCTCCAATAATCCACGCTGCCGTAAGCCTGGGAAAACCATTGTGAGAATGGTTGAAATAATACAACCGATAAAACGATAACTGCAACCATGGCTGTGATCGCATGTGCAGCTCTTGACGCTGATTGTGGAACACCCGACAAATGCTTTTGCACGAGTGGCAATCTCCAGGCAGCATAACCTATCGCCAGCACCCCCAAAGTCAGGTAAGTATAATAATCCCAAGTGTTGGTGGGTTTGAGCGAACCAATGACGAGGGCGCCCAGCCCCACTCCGATGACAGATTCCAATTTTCCTGCCCACCTGGCACGTGACACCATTACAGACAGTGCCCAGGCAATCACCAGGATAGTCAAAGGCAGTACGATCATATGAGCATGCAGGTCACTATATATGAAAGTAAATAATGGAAACTCTGTGATCGGCTCCACATCCCCCTGGGCAGGAATGACCCGGCTGGGCAGCCAGTACCAGTCCCCTGTCATAAATGGCAGGGGAGTACCGGCGAGTGTTTTGCCGAATCCCTGGATCGCCCACCACCACCTCTGGAATATATTTGTTGAGTCAATCATGCCTCCCGGTGCAGCCACCCGTTGAAAACCCAGGTAGAGCATCCGGATAATGCCCAGGTTTCCGAACAGAAGCATGGCTGCAGATGAGGAAAATCCAGCCACAAAAGGCAGCCGTTGGAAGAGTCTCTTTCCTCGCTCGTTGTCGATGTTGATCCCGGCTCCCATGATATTCCACCCAACTGAAAACGCATTGACCGCCAGCATGGCAAACAACGTTGGCAGGATGAAATTATATGCAATGGTTGGCACGATCCCCAGTAGCTTGACCGGTGTCCCCACCAGCACATATCCAAAATAGTAATAGTTTATGTACCCTCCTGCAAACCAGGGATCATAGGGTGGGAAGCGCGTGCTCTTGAGAACAGCATTTAAATACGAGAAATCCATCGGGCGTTCCCCCCCCTTGTATGGGTGCCAGAGATCGGGGTTGCCCAGCCGGATGCCCAGGTCTAACAAAAAGAACAGCAGGAAAACTCCTTCCACCAGCAGGAAGTATCTCCATTTGATCTGGATCTCCTCGCGCAGCTCCTTGCGCTGACGGAAGGCCATGAACCCCCCCAATCCAGCCAACACAAGCAGCACCAGCCCAATCGTGGTCCTGCTATAAGTAAGCCCCAGCGAGCCAGCCATCCATGCCAGCCAGGCCCACAAAAGCAGCCCGACAGTGCGCGCCAAAGGATAGCCCCGATCGCTCAACCCAGGCATGGCTGCTCGCACAATTGGATAAACCAGCCAACCAAGGATGAAGATGGTTAAATACCAGAGCACCAATCCGATGAACGGATAACGATTGTAAAAAATCTGGGTGTCGAATAACTCGGACCAGGTTCCTCCAGACTGTTGAGCTGCCAGTTGGTCCGACGGCAGCATCAAGGTTTTATAATTATCCGCCTGCCCCGGCGTAAGGTGGATGACATTGCTGATGTCGACTGCAGTTAAAAGAGCTTCCATCCGGGACGGGTCAAAATTGGCATTCTTCTTAAAAATCATAACCTTTGGATGGTCATAGAATGTAAAGGCTTCTTCAGCCTGCTGGTCGTTGATCACCAGGTTGCCAAGCGTTGGGTAGGATGTAAATACCGCCACCAGGTCAAAGCCCAGTTTTCCCTCGAAAGTTCCCGGTTCAGCCGTGCGATAGCACCAGATGATTTCCTTATCTTCAGGGCAGCCTATCAACGCCCGGTAATAGGCAGTGGTAAGCGGATACCTTTCCGGTAAGCGCGTGATCTGCCCGTATTGGTGGTTGGTGGGAATGAAAATATAATCAGCTGCGTTCAGAGTGGTGATGAAACGAGTTAGTTTGTCTGCATTGTCGTCCCAATACACTTGCAGGTTCAAATCTCCCCGATAAAGACCGCCAAAACCATCATAACCGCCAATTCGAAATGGCAACCCGTAATCATAATCGGTCTCATTGACAACTGCCGAGCCATCCAGCACCAGCATTCCGCCTGTAGTTTCAAGATGTAGAAAATAAGTTTGTCCTTTGGTCAGTTGAACCGGCTGGTCCAATTTAAAAAGGTAGGCCTCGCCCTGGGAGGGATTGCCGGATGCAAAATCTGCAATTAATGCAGCACTGGCGTTTGCCTGCCCGGGTGAAGCAGGAGGCGGTGTCAATGAAACAGACAGGCTCAGCGTTTGCGGGCCGCTGACGGCAGAATCCATTACATGCGGCAGCAGAATTTCATTCAAAACACCATCTGCCTGAGCTACAAAAAAAGTATCAAAGGGGGCGCCAGGTTGGATGGCATTTCCCTGTGAGTAAGGTAATGGCTGTTGAATGGTTTCGTTCCCATTCGATTGGACCTCCAGAGTAATCGGGCCGGGAATATTCTGGTAGATCCACTTTGAGGCAGCTATACGGGTTTCATCGCGCACATAAATACTTGAAAAGCTTATCGCCCAGACTGAGCTGGCAACCACTACACCCAGACCAATGACCAGGCTGGCAATAGTTGCAAACCGGCGGACATTTACCCACTTCTGCCCCGACTCTTTCGTTTTCCCGACACCCCACAGCCACACCAGCAACCAGGCTGCCATCAAGGCCAACAGGGGGTAGATTGGCAGTTCATAACGCATGGTCGGGTTGAACTGCAGGGATTGCCAGATAAAGTAGGCGGCTGTCCAGGACCACAACAGGATATGTTTACGCCATTCACCCTTTAAACTAAGCCAGCCCATCCAGGTAAAACCAGCCCAGGCTAAAATTCCAAGAGGTAAACCCAACCCCCACATGGTCAGGTTCTCAAATGAATACAGGTGGGAGCGTCGTGCCCATTGTAAATTCCACGGCAGATCTGCATTGGCATTGGCCTGGGCGCGCTGCTCGCTAATATTTGCCAGCCATTGCGGATTTAATCCAAATCCATCAAATGCGTAAGGTTGGAAAATCCGGAAAGAAATGACCGCGAATAACCCGCCCACGATCAGATACAGGATCACCTGGCCGAAAATATCCGGATGGTCATTCTCACGATCACTTTGGAAATATTTAACCATAAATGCCAGGGGCAGCAGCAAAGCTAGTGGAGCAGCATTCAATTTTGAAGCCACTGCCATGCCAAACGCCACCCCAAACAGCGCGCTCAGAAAAAAATCGCGCTCTTTCACCAAACGTTTCACCATACCCAACGTACTGGTTTTTTGAGGATCCGTAGGGACCAGCTGGCTGGTTGAAAATCCGGAATGTTCACCTGCCACAATTTCAACTGCAAAATATATCGCCAGGAAGATAAAGAAATTGGTGAACAAGTCGCTGGTATAAAAATGGGATTGCTGGATCTGCATTACTGCCAGGGAGGAAAACACCGCTGCAAGCAGTGCCACTCGTCTGCCATAAAGACGTGCGGCAATCACATACAACAGGGCAATTGTCATCAAGTCCATCAGGGCTGACAGCTGCCTACCGAAAAGTTTTAAATTCCCCATCTGGTTTGTCCACTCAGCCAGGTATCGCGTCATGAACACAGGCAAAGTTCCATACGCATAGAATGCATGTCCGCGATTATGCGGGTTCAAAGGAGAACAGGAGGTATCAAAATATCCACCCCATTTTGTACAATCCGGGAATTCACTTGCGAAGGCTGTTCGCCACGGAGCTGAAAGGGTGGTTGGAAGTGAAAACGTATCATTTTTTGCACCAACCAGGCCAATATCATAGGTCACTGATGTTAGAAAGCCCTCATCCGGATGCTGATGCTGCAATTCGCCCCAATCACTGCCACGCAAACGCAAAAATGCTGCCCCAATTAAAACAACCAGGAATAACAGGTCATAAATCCAGTTACACTTAGGCTTGCGCTTTGATTCCATCATTTCAACATTCATAAAGATTATTCATCCTACGATCCATATCCTCTCATTGATCTGGGGATATTGCCCTTCTTTTATGAGAAGATACGTATAATCTCAATAAACTTGGGGCTGGTGGTGTGGGAGGCTTCGTAGCCCACACACCAACCATCTTTGCCTCCTTATCGAGAAGATACTAAATATTTATTTTATTGGACAGGTACAAAAAAGATCATAAAATCATGATTGGGCGTTTTAGATGAGAATCGGCTTACAGCACCCTGCGGGTAATAGCTTTGCAGAATATTGGCAACTTTATTGTCTTCGACATTGTAAATGAATAATTTTACGCCAGGCACTGGTAGTGTATCCACCAGGTTCTCAGGCCAGACAGCAAAATCGCGATTTGGAATACCTGCCCATACTCCCGGCAGGCGCGTATCCACCCAATATGGATATGGAATGATCCAGGTATTACCCGTGGATCCATAAGTCAACCCAAACTGCTTGATCACCTGACCCATCTCGGACGAATTCCATGACCCCATACGGAATTGCTGGTCATACTGGTTGAAAACCAGGTCATAGTTCTGTGATATCGATATAACCAACAGGAGCCCGGCCACCGCCCAGGCCAGGTATTTCCCGCTGTTCCGGTTCATCACCGACCGGATACCCTCCAGCAAGCCTTCAAGTGCCAGCGCAATAATTATGAATACGGGTACATAAGCACCAGCCGTCCGGTTTAATGCCGGGTTCTCTGCCGGGTAAGCCAGGGAAAGGATTGAAGGCAACATCAAAATGGGTATGGACAGCATCAGGAACAGATCCAACCAGTTCCGTTCCCGCAGGTAACGGATGAGCAATAAAACCAGCCCCAGCACAAATAAACCGGCAGACACCAGGTCCAACGCCGGACGGTAAGGCACTGAATGTACCCAGATCTCTCCATCCGACCAGTTGAACATTCTCAATGCATTCCAGGTGTTGGATAAAAGGATTTGCCACCATATTCCTGAAAGAGGCTGTTCCAGACTTCCCAATCGTGAAAAAGCCCGGTAGGAAAAAGCCTCCGGGTTTTGCATCCAGTAACGCAAGAGTGGCAGAAAAACAAATAGGGAAGTGATCGCCAATAGACCCAGCCACGCCCATACCTGCTTTCGGTTCCCCAGGGATTGGCGGTGAAGTAGATATAAAATGATGGCAAAAACAACCAGGATCGGCATGATCCGGAAAGGGCTGTAACCGTGCAAACCCAGGCCGAGGAAAAACCCGGCCAGGATGAAATCATTGCGCCAGGAACGTCGTAAACCCCGGATTAGGTAGTACAACACAGGAGCCACAAATAGTGGATATAACGGGAAACGCAGACCCACCCGGCTGATGATATTCGGCCAGTAAGCAATCCCACATAACAGCAGGGCGATCATTCCAACCTTGCGATTCCCAATTTCTTTTCCCAACACATACATATATGGCAGGGTTGCCAGACCGAGTAAAACCGTCCCTATTTTCAGGCTTAAAAAAGATAAACCCGTCCCAAATATTCCTGCCACTGCAGCAGTAAGGTACATTTGCAGGGCTTCACGGCCTGTGTTGCGCGGGAAGAAAATATGGGTTTGTCCCATGGTGACATCATACACATCCAGGATCTTCTCAGCATGATCACTAAAAGGTTCCGCGGGTACCGCGCCAAGCTGGTAAGTTCGGAAGAAGACTACCAATAGGATCGCTGCCAGAACCAGCACATCCCAACGCGAGATATTTATCTGCCAGGGTTCCCTCTTCAAAAAATTTTTCAGTCGCACCCAGGCTGAACCACCTTTCGATTCTTGCAGCCAGAATGCCCAGAACAGAAAAACGATGGCCAGGAGCCATAAAGTCAGGTTTAAAGCGTTGAAAAAGTTCCCGCCAAATAATGCAAAGGCTGCCAGGGCAAAAATACCAGCCGGAAGCAATGCCGTCAGGCGGACGCTCAACGGGTCCTGGCGCGGTTCTGTTGCCCGGATTGGAGCCAATCCCCATTCTGAGCGCATTACAGCCAAGATCAGAAACACAACACTCAGCAGGTAAAAACCAATTCCTGCCACCCAGTTCCGGCTTGGCGGCTCAAAGCTTCTCTGCCCTGCCAGAGCCAGTACCACTGCCAGCAATGATCGCCAGGGGATCCTTCTGCTGCTGTATATGGTCTCTGGCCCAGGTTCTGGCAAGTTTTCTTCGAGAGGCAGTTCAAGTTTCTCTGCCTGCCAAAATCTGAGTTTCGATTTAACGTAATCCAGGACGCTTGGCTCTTCCATGTTCTATTCGCTCGATATCCTTATTACCTGATCTTTGTTATTCAAATTTCACTATTTCAGGGTTCTTATGCACGTCGGGCAATAACAATGATACTCTCTCCCCATCGGTAGGGCAAGAAGACCAATCCACTGATCGTCTGAAAACCACCCAGGGAGCCAAATATGAATTTCTGAACCATTTTTGGTATCCAGCGAATGTAAGGGACATCCCAAAATCCATCCGCAAAGACTCGCTCGATCTTAAAACCGGCTTTTTTCAATAACCCCAGCCATTCCTTTGGCGGTTTCAGTGCGATGTGGGTGGGATCCTGGTAACCTATCCAGGTATTCCCCTTCAAGGGTTTCAGCAAAGAATCCAGGTTGGGAGTCGCCAGGATCAAAACTCCACCTGGAGCAAGCACCCGGCCAAGTTCTTCAATGCATTTGTCGGGATTTTCCAGATGCTCAACCACATGCTTGATGATGACCACGCCAAAGCTGCCGTCAGCATACGGGAGATCGACTGCGCTGCCCACCTGCAATCGGGTTGACCCGGCCACAGCTTGGGATTGCACCAGCGCCCAATGATTTACATCCAGTCCAAGGGTTTCAAAATGGTCACCAAGTTGCCCCACCAGATGTCCCAGGCCACTGCCTACTTCCAACAGAGGTGTGCCTTGTTGTCCATAACGGCGAGCGATTCGGGCAAAAAAACGATTCGACCACCAATATTGGCTGCATTTGCCAAAGGAAATTCCAGCATAAGTATGGGTGGAAAAATAATTTTCATCAAAGGACATGATTAACCAACGGAGTTTTTATCGGGTGTTATGGGTTTGCGTGCCAGGTAAAAGGTGAATGTTCCATCCTCCACTGCCTGTGTTGAGGCGTATCGACGCACAAATCGTTCTGTCAGGAATAAATTCAACCGATTCGGAAGCAGGATCCACTTACCCGTCAAATAATGCGCCAAAAGTGATGGCAGGCCAAAATAATGTCCCCATTCTAACACGCGCATTGCTGAAGGCGGGAAGTAATGCCACCAGCGCTCCAGTTGAAATCCGGCTGATTCCAACCGGATTTTCCAGACGTCTGGATCGTCGGCATGCTCAACGCGTGAAATTTTTCGAAACCAGGCTTCATATTTTTTACCAAACAAGTGAGTCAGGGACAAGGCGCTGAAATAGCGGGAATTTGGAACACAAAAAGCAAATAATGCCCCAGGTTTGAGCACACGCGCCGTATCCTTCAAAACCGATTCTATATGCGGAATATGCTCCAGGACCGAGTTGCTGAAAGCGCTGCCAAAAACCTCTTCAGGAAAAGGACTGTCCCCGGCATCCGCTTCGACCAACAGACGATAACAATCGCGTTTTTGTGCTTCATGGATGGGTCTATGCCAGGGGTCCAGACCGACATCAACAGCTTGATTGAAAACCAGGCTGGCAAAATGTCCATCTCCACAGCCGACATCCAGGGTCGGAGATTGTAGATCCAGTTCCTGATAATAAGAGGCCTCTACAGCTCTTACGAGCGCGCGGAAGTAAGGCAGTTCACGCAGGTGGAGGTAGAGGAAGTCTTTTTCAGGCATAGGTTACACAATATATTTCAATAAAATCCAGAATAATGGCTCTTGACTACGATAAATTCCCGGTTGGGGGGGAAAAAGATCAAATAATTAGGGTTTATCTTAATTTTGCAAATAATTTTTCATATTCGGCTGCCACGGCATCCGGGTCATACAACTCAGCTAGCTTGTTTATATCACACCGGTATTTCTGCGGTTCAGAGAGCACCGCCAACAAGCCGCGCGCCAGGTCATTTGCATTCCCGATGGCTGCTACCTCGCCCATCGAGTGCATCCTGACAGGTTGGCGCACCCCCGGCAAAGCCGAGGCCACACAGGGCACGTTATTCAACATGGCCTCAATCTGCACCAACCCAAAAGCCTCGGTGGAGTTAAGTGATGGCACCACCAGCGCATCCAGGTTGGGATAAAAGGCTGCCATCTGTTGGGGACTTAAAACATCCAAGAATTTCCAATGCCCGCCTACTTCATAATCCCGAATGCGTGGCATCAGGCGTTCGGCATACACCTGTTCCCCCATGACACCCTGGTACTGTCCGGCAAACAAGACCTGGGCATTTGGGAATTTCTCCAATATTTTAGGCATGGCATCCAGCAAAACCTCCACACCTTTTTCGGCTGCAAAGCGGGCTGCCATACCGATGACCGGCTTTCGAGTGGATACCTGGTTCTGTGCAGCAAACGTATCCACTGCCCCGGGCACTGCGGCTGGCAGTTCCACCGGGGGCAGGATCGGCTTCAATTTATGCCGGTAACGCGACAAGTATGCAGAATGATCCGCATAGTCTTGGGTATAGGTAACAATATGTGATGCCAGCATGCCAGCCATGTTGTTTTGGAACTGTACCACCAGGTTCACCATCCGGTTGAATATGCCCGGTGGCAGCAGTAGATCACAGTGATATGTCAGAACGACTGATTTGCCAAACAGGCGCGCCCTGAATGCCACACCTGGCGCATCAAATTGCGGTAGATGCAGTTGCACCACATCGTTTTCCCACGCCAGCCTGGTGGCAACCAACCCAAAGGTAGGCGCCAGTACGCCTTTGCTGATTCGGACTGCCACTGGCAGACGAATTACTTTTATCCCGTCGAGTATTTCCTGACGGGGCAGGCTTTTATCATATTGTGTGGTTAAAACAGTCACATCATGGCCACGCCGGGCAAACGCACGTGCCAGCCGTTCAGCATAAATGGTCAGACCAGAGGTGTGGGGGCGGTAATAAGTCAGTACAGTCAGGATCTTCAATCAGTATTCTCCAGGCAGGGTTAATAAACAATGTATTCTATTCCAATAAATCAATCCTGGCAAAAGTCGTCTTTGGAAGGATCATTGAAGATCTCTGTAAGATCTTCCTTATCTTGTTCAAAGAAATGGCTGGAGTATAAAGGAGAGTTTGAAAGACAGGAGAATTCAGCGTCAGCAATTCCCCCGCATTACCTGGCAAGTTCGCAATAAAGTTCAGGCGGATTGCAACCTTCACATTCCAGTTGCAGAGTGGCATGCGCAACCCGGTACTTGCGACTCAATAAGTCAGCCAGGTCCGCCTGTATCCTGGTGCCCTGGCTGATGGCAATATCCTCCGTCAGGATATGCGCTGAAAGCGTACGCATCGAATGGTTGATGCTCCAGATGTGCAGGTCATGCACTCCACATACCCCGTCAACACTCTGCATATCCACCAGCATGGCATCTACATCAATGTCCGCCGGGGTGGCTTCCATCAGAATATCTATGGATTCGCGTACAATCCCCCAGGCATTCCATAAGATGAGGAAACCAATAAATACACTCACCAGCGGATCGATCCAGTTTAACCCGGTGAAATAAATGATCACTCCTGCTATAACCGCCCCGATGGTCGAAAGGACATCTCCCAATAGGTGCAGGAAAGCACTGCGCATGTTCAAGTCGTGCTGCGAGCCACGTCTGACCAACAAGGCGGTCACCAGGTTGACAATGACTGCCAATACAGCCACAGTGATCATTAACCCCGCTTGTACATCTGGCGGGGACAAAAAGCGTTTATAGGCTTCATAGAAGATTCCCAGTGCGATCAACACCAGGGAGGTGGAGTTTACCAGGGCTACCAGGATCCCGGCCCGATGATAACCGAATGTCCGGCGGGCATGGGATGGCTGCGTTGCCAATCGCAGCGCCCACCAGCTAAGAGCCAGTGCCAGTACATCGGTGAAGTTGTGGGCGGCATCGGTTAATATTGCCAGCGAATTCGAGAGGATCCCAAAAAACACCTCAACAAATACAAAGGCCAGGGTGATACCAAGCGAGATTGCCAGACGTTGAATGGCGCTTTTTGTCAGATCTTTGATATGCAAATGCGGATGTGTTTCTTCCATTTTACTAACCAGAGTGATTATAATCCAGCAAACAGAGTTGCTGGAACGATCATTCTCAGAACAAGTGCCTGTTTTCCAACACCCAGTTGAATAATCTCTTCACCCCTTCTTCCACATTGATTTTTGGTTTCCAGCCCAGTTCGCTTTCTGCTTTGCGGATATCTGCCACAAAGACCTTCTGGTCACCGGGTCTCCAATCGCCATGTGTTACCGGGATAGGTTTACCAAGCAATTTTTCCAACATGGGTCCAAATTCCGCCCAGACCGAGATCACGTTGTTTGAGCCGCCGCCCAGGTTGTAGACTCTTCCTTTTACTTTTTCAATATTTGCAATGACGGCATCATAAGCATCCAGCAGGTCATCTACATGCAGCACATCGCGTACCTGTTTCCCGTCACCATAAATGCTGATTTTTCGTCCGGTGATGGCCGCGATGACCATCCAGGCCAGCCAGCCCTGGTCTTCAACCCCAAATTGACGGGGACCATAAATACAGCTCTGTCGAAAAACTACGCTCCGCAAACCATAAATGCGGGAGTAATCCCGAACATACTGATCGCCGGCGCCCTTGCTGCAACCATATGGAGAATGAAAATCCAGGGGTTGGGTTTCCGGGCATCCCAAAGGAAGATTCTCATAACGCCAGCGGGTGGAAGCCTCCACCGCTGGCACATCTTCCATCTCACCATAAACTTTATTCGTGGAGGCAAACAAAACAACCGGATCCCGCCCTGAACTGCGGGCTGCTTCTATTACATTGAAGGTGCCCTGGGCATTGATCTCAAAATCTTCTCGCGGTTGCAAAACCGAGGTGGTCACTGCCACTTGTGCAGCCAAATGTACGATGACATCCGCCTGGCGTGCCTTTTCAGCCAGGAGATCTGCATCACGCACATCCCCGGCAACCAGTTGGAACGCGTTATCTCCATGGGTTTCTTTCAGCCATTTTATATTCAGCGGGGCACCAGCCCTGCTAAGGTTATCGTAAATGGTGACCTTCGCCTTACGCTGCAATAGACGATTGACATAATTGGAACCGATGAAACCAGCCCCACCTGTAATAAAATATTCAACAGACATTTCTACTCCAAATTTTCACTCTGGGTTGATCTGGCTCGAAATCGGGTTACATCCCGGTAAAGCCCCGCCAGGGTCTGACCTTCCGTGCTCAATGCGATCAAGGCAGGCACTCCAGTGACCAGATAGTTAAACAGCCGCATCACCACTACAAAAGCCGCAGCTGTATCAATATTTTGGGTAAGCATGGCGATCGCTCCACCTACTGCAGCGTCCAGTGTTCCAATCGCACCCGGCAGAGAAGGGATTGCACCTCCAAAAGCGGCCGCACCCAGGCTGAACATGGCCCAGGTCAAATTTGCCTGTGGGAAAAAAGCCCGCACCAGAATAAAATATTGTCCGATTGCGATCAGCCAGTTGATCGTCATCCAGAACAGGAATTTGGCAAACAATCGGAAATCGGTCAGCACCACCAATCCTTCAAAAAAAGGGTCCAGGATACTTCCGCCAATCTGATGCAATTTTGGCCATCGCAGGCTGAGATTTTGAAAGACTTTCCCGGCCCAGATACGATTGCGGGCCAGGATAAAAAGGGAAAGCAACCCGACCAGCATCACGCCGCCAACAACATATCCGATCCGCTCTGCTCCAGATACACCCAACACAAATGGAACCGATAACACCAGGATGCCTGCTGAAAACATCAAATCCAGCACCCTTTCGATCACGATCGTGGGGAGAATTTCCATGAAGCGCAGATCAGTCTTGCGGCTGAGCAGGAAAGCCCGGCCTACCTCTCCCAATCTGAAAGGGAGGAAATTGTTCATCAAATAGCCTTCACTCAGGCAAAAAAAGGTCACCCGATAGGAAGGTCGATTTTGAAGCAGGGTTCTCCAGACAATTCCGCGCACCAAAAACCAGGTGATGCTGCCAGCCAGCGCCAACAGCAGTAAGCGATAATCCGCCTTGCGTAATGCAGTCCAGACTGCACCCAGATCCACCAAATATAATATTACCCCTAATAACACTAGGCTGAGGACTGTCCCTGGCAGCCATCGGCGCGCAGATTTCCAGAAATTAGTCATTGCCTCCCCTCACACTAATGGTTCCAAAAGAATTCCAACCCCAGGCTTCGCAGAAATTCATGCGCCTGGTAAACATTAATCATCTTCCAGGCTTAGGATTGCCATAAAAGCCTCCTGCGGGATCTCTACATTGCCAACCATTTTAAGACGTTTTTTACCCTTCTTTTGTTTCTCCAGCAACTTCTTCTTTCGGGAGATATCACCCCCATAACATTTAGCCAGCACATCCTTTCGCACAGCCTTGACAATTGCCTTGGAGATAATGCGTCCACCCGAGGAAGCCTGGATGGCTACATCAAACATTTGGCGCGGAATGATTTCCTTAAGTTTGGTGATCATGCGCTGCCCTTTATGGAAAGCGTCCTTCTGGTGAACAATGGCTGCCAGAGCATCCACTGCATCACCATTCACCAGGATATCCAATTTCTGCAATTTATCCATTCGGTATTCTATAAACTGATAATCCAAAGAAGCATAACCACGTGTGCGCGATTTAAGTTCATCGAAAAAGTCGACGATAATTTCAGAGAGAGGAATTTCATAATTTAATTGCACGCGGTGGGGAGCAGGGTATTCCTGGCTTTTATAAATACCACGCCGTTTTGTGACCAATTCCATGATCGGACCATAATAATCTGTTGGGGTGATCACCTGGATTTCCATCCATGGTTCGCGTACTTCCACGATTTGATTTTCTTCCGGAAGCGCAGCTGGTGAATCGATCACTACGGTCGTCCCATCGCGAAGCTGAACTTCATATTCCACGGTTGGAGCAGTGAATACCATGTTCAGGTCATATTCCCTCTCCAGGCGCTCCTGGATTATTTCCATGTGGAATAGACCCAGAAAACCTGCACGAAACCCAAATCCAAGCGCCTGGGAGGTTTCAGGGCTGAAGGTCAGGGATGCATCGTTCAGTTGCAGCTTTTCAAGCGAGTCTCGTAATTCCGGATAATCATCCGGCTCAGCCGGGTAGATACCCGCAAAAACCATCGGCTTGGGATGAAGATAACCAGGCAAAGGTGCAGCGGATGGGTTTACAGACTGTGTGATGGTGTCTCCCACCCGGCATTCATGCACGGTTTTGAAACCGGTGGCAATGTACCCCACTTCTCCAGCAATCAATCTTTTGACAGGTTTCATGCCCGGCGAGAAAATACCAATTTCAACCGGCTTCAAATCAAAGTGAGTTGACATCATGCGCAAGGTGTCGGTCGCTCCAATGGCTCCCTCTACCACCCGGATATAGGCAATCACACCTTTATAAGAGTCATAATGGGAGTCAAATACCAAAGCTTGCAATGCAGCCTTTTCATCGCCACTGGGAGGCGGAGTTTTCTCGACAATGGCCTCCAAAACAGCTTCCACGTTGGTACCCGCTTTGGCCGAAACCCGGATCACACTGCTGGCAGGCACACCCAGCAAACTGCTGATATCCTCAGCCACTTCGTCTGGAACTGCGGAAACCAGGTCAACTTTGTTAATGACTGGGATGATCTCCAGGTTGGCATCAATCGCGGAATACAGGTTCGCCAGAGTTTGGGCTTCAATACCCTGGGTGGCATCCACAACCAGCACAGCACTTTCACAGGCGTTTAAAGCCCGGCTTACCTCGTAGCCAAAATCCACATGTCCGGGCGTATCGATCAAGTTGAGGGCATAAGTCTTGCCATCCCGGGCTGTATAATCCATATGCACAGCGGAGGCTTTAATCGTAACGCCCTTCTCACGTTCAATGTCCATGCTGTCCAGCACTTGTTCGGTCATCTCACGTTCAGATATTGTGCCGGTAACCTGCAAGAGCCGGTCAGCCAGCGTGGATTTGCCGTGATCGATATGAGCGATGATACAAAAGTTACGAATATTGGATGTCATGCAGTTATATTATTCTTCCCGGTATATCATCTCGATAATTCGGGGAAAGGTTGGGGTGAGAAAGCGAGCGAAGCTCGCTTTCTCACCCCAACACCCCCACTTTTCTTATAAGTTACTGATGGGTGTCTAAAACAAGATATATCAATGGTCTGTTGATGATGGCATGCTTCGGAAGCGTTGGGTTTTCCCGGCCAGTCTATCTTTCCCTGGCCGGGTTTGTATTATCTATATGCGCTATTTGTTTTTTATGCTTTCCGGGAGATCAGAGTTTAGCCAGGAGAGCAGCCTTCTTTTGCTGGAATTCCTCTTCGGAGAGAACGCCCTGCTTGCGCAATTCATCCAACTTGGCGATCATTGCTGGAATGTCCTGGGAGATTTGAGGATGAAATCCATTTTCATCGTAACCAAGTTTTTCCTTGGCATTCAACATGGCTGTTTTAAAATGTACTGGATCGCCTATCCGTTGAAATATATTCACACCCAGCTCGCTGGCGGTCAGGATCTCCACATTGCCGTAATCAAAAATTCTCCCAAAGAAAGATTGACTCATCTTGACATCATTTACTTTTTCCAACGACGAGTCAATCACATTCTTGTTGATAATACCATTCACCTGCATCACCCTCCGGTTGCTGACAATATACTGGCGGTTGTACCAGATCAGGATATCCCGCACCATACTCACCACAGGGATCAGGATGACAATACATCCGATTGCCACGATTAAAATTGTTAAAAGCGGGAATGAAATTACTCCTGCAATAACTGCTGCCAGCAGCAGCAGGATGATAAATAACTCAGCCAGGATCATGCCAAAGAGCACGAACCAATGCTGGCGGGTCACCAACAAAATTTTTTCATTTTGTCCCAACATTTCATTAATATATTTGTTTTTCATGTCGCCTCTTATTTTTTCTACAAGAAAGTGTAAAGGAATAAATAGTTAAATGCTATTTTATCATAGCCACTGCGATCAACTCTTCTACATCACAGTCCAACCCGGGGAAATTAAGGCATGCCAGGAATTCCACATTTCCTTTGGGACCCAATAAAGGAGATCGTACCAATCCCTGTACGCCATATCCCTGCGTTTGGGCAAATGTCAAAATATCCACTAAAACCTGCTTGTGAATTTCAGGGTCCCGGATGACACCATCGCCTCTGGAAACTTCTTTCTTCCCTGCCTCAAATTGAGGCTTGACCAGGGTTACGACTACGGCAGGTGTTGATAACCAGTTTTTTACAACCGGTAACAAAGTTTTCAGTGATATGAAGGATGCATCGATGCACACAAACTGGACCTCTTCCGGCAGTCGTTCCACATAGCGGGCATTGGTTTGCTCCATGACTATCACATCAGACCGCTGACGCATTTTCCAGTGAAGAATGCCTTTGCCAACGTCAATGGCATACACTTTCCTGGCGCCATTCTGCAACAGGCAGTCGGTAAAACCTCCTGTCGAAGCTCCAACATCTGCACAGGTTCGTCCGGTGACGCTGATATTAAAAGCCTGCAAGGCTGCTTCCAATTTTTCACCTCCGCGTGAAACAAACCTGGGACCATGATCCAGGCTGATATCCATATCCGTCTCAACGCTCGCCGAAGACTTTAATACCACTTCCCCGTTCACGCGCACCTGCCCCGCCATCACCATGCGTTGCGCCAGGCTGCGGGATTCCACCAAGCCACGCTCCACCATCAGGAGATCCAACCGTGTTTTTACCATGCCTGTATTTTACCGCTTTCGGGTAAAATACAGGCATGCTTTCGGCCTTGATTAAAACCATGCGGATACGCCAATGGACCAAAAATGCCCTGGTCTTTTTTGCCCTGGTTTTTGACAAGCAATTGTTCCAACCGAATGCCTTGTTGCGGACTGCAGGCGGTTTCATTTTATTCTGCCTTCTATCCAGTGCTGTTTACATATTTAATGATCTTTCTGATATCGAAGCGGACCGACAGCACCCAAACAAGAAAAACCGTCCTCTGCCCTCAGGCAAACTTCCCATCAACTTGGCTCGCGCTGCCGGTATCTTCCTGGTTATCCTGGTAATGCCGTTGGGTTACCTGCTCTCTCCCTTCTTTGCGGCAGTCTTGCTGGCTTATTTGTTACTGATGCTGGCTTATTCCAAATGGCTCAAACATATCCCCATCCTGGATGTGCTGATTATCTCCGCAGGGTTCGTATTGCGGGTACATGCCGGTGTGACTTTGATCACGATTGAGCGCTTTTCTCCCTGGTTATATGTCGTTACCACCCTGGGCGCATTGTATTTGGGCTTTGGAAAACGGCGTGCCGAACTTGCTTTGCTCGCCGGTAATGCGAACTCCCACCGCCGTGTGCTGGACGGGTATACTGTTCCATTGTTGGACCAATACATCCTGATCGTCTCCAGCACCACCATTGTGGCTTACAGCCTGTATACCTTCTCAGCACCCAACCTGCCTGCCAATCATTCCATGATGCTGACCATACCATTTGTTCTGTACGGGGTATTCCGTTACCTGTACCTCGTCCAATCCAAGCACGCCGGCGGAGCCCCGGAGGAGGTTCTGCTCTCCGACCGGCCTCTGCAGGTAACCATCCTGCTCTGGGGACTCGCCATATTGGGCGTCTTTTACCTATGATCTCCGCCACCGCTCCAGGGAAGCTCATCCTCTTTGGAGAACATGCTGTTGTTTACGGACGCCCGGCTCTGGCCATACCATTACTGCAGGTGGGAGTAACAGTAATGATCGAACTGGCCGGACCAGACCCAGCCTCTTCCCATTCTTCAACATCAGATAGCCAGAATTGGCTGGAGCACATCAGCATAACCGCCCCGGATATTGGACGCTATGGTACGCTGGCATCCTACGCATCAAAACCGGAACCTGACCCAATTGCAGCCGCTATAGGGAATTTATTCAGCGCCCTGGGGGTAACCACTCCTCCCGCGATGCGAATTCACATCACCTCCAGCATCCCGGTCGCCTCCGGACTTGGTTCCGGGGCTGCCGTGTCAGTTGCTCTCATCCGCGCCCTGGCAACCAGCCTTGGTAAAACTCTGTCGGATGAGCAGGTCAACCAACTGGCGTTTGAAACCGAAAAGCTTTATCACGGAACACCTTCCGGCATCGACAATACGGTCATCACTTACGCCAGGCCGGTATACTTTGTAAAGAATTTACCATTGGAAACTTTTTCCGTCGGGGCGCCATTCACCCTGGTCATAGCGGATTCCGGAATCATTGCAGCCACGCACGAATCAGTGGGGGATGTGCGCAAACTCTGGCAGGCTGAACCTGTCAGGTTGGAAAAGATTTTCTCTTCCATCGCAAATATCGTTGATCAGGCTCGCCTTGCCATCCAGACCGGAGATATAAACTTTCTGGGTCCATTAATGAATCAAAACCATTCCTTGCTCCAGGAGTTGACCGTATCCTCACCTGAACTGGACCGGCTGACAGCTGCCGCACTATCCTGCGGAGCCCTGGGCGCCAAACTTTCTGGAGGCGGGCGCGGCGGCAACATGATCGCCCTGGTTCAGCCTGAAACTGCACCCGCCATTGCCGTAGCCCTGCGTGATGCTGGGGCCCGCGGCACCATCATCACGCAGGTATCCTGACTTACTCATCAAACATAACCGTTGTCTCGTCGTAAGAGCGCACTCCCTTACGCGCGATGCGCTCCTGGATCCAGGCCAAGAGCAGCGCGTTTTTTTCAGCCAGTGATCCTTCAGCCCTCAAGTCACATATTCTATAGTTTACCCGCAGTGCCCGGGGAGAGATGGTGAAACGGGTAATGCCTGCCGGGATCATCTGCCTTGCTTTTGCCATTTGAATTACCTCCTCAATTTTTAAGCAAGGGAATACGATCAACCCGGCCAGGTCAGGATGCAGGCCCGTCAGGATATCAATGCTTTGGAGGTGCGTGCGGTCCAACCTGGCGGATTTTCCGATCCTGTCCATAATGAAATTGAGTAGTTGGACTCTGCTCAAACGATCAGAAGCCTGTGCGTAGGCGGTATAAATTTCTCCCGTTGGCAAATGAACCTGGATGACGCTTGAAATTCCCATGCGATCAGGAATAAGCCCGGGGCGTTTATCAATTTTCAGGTTGATATCCGGAATGCCGCCTAACAGGGCAAGCAGTTCTTCAGGGCTGATTCCAAGGACAACCTGGTTCCAGGTTGTCAAATCAAAACCAGACTCACCCGGTGAAGCGACCTGGACCAGGATGTGGGGAACTCTCATCGTTTTCAAAGCGTTTGTACGGTTGGCGCCATCTAATACCACGTAATCACCTTCAGTATCCTGCAAAGAGGCAACGATGGGGGGATTGCGCAATACTCCATCTGCAATCAGCCTCGCTTCCAGGGAGAGTGTGCGCGCTGTATCGCATCGTTCGTGGGGCACAAGCTTTTCAACCGGCACGATTCGTAATGTCGGAAAGGTTGGATTCGGGTTTAAATAAGAGGCAGACATTAATACCTTATTGGTTGGCGTGAATACATCGATCATACCAACCCCGCCATCTCCACCTGAGGTAATGTCTGAATTGCTTCCGCTACCGCCGCGGAGGGATAAGCATAATCTACCAGCATGCCGGATAAGTATTGTTGGTAAGACATCATATCGAAATGGCCATGCCCGGAAAGGTTGAAAAGGATGACGCGCTTCTCGCCTTTGACTTTTGCATCCAATGCCTCGTCTATTGCCACACGGATGGCGTGGGCAGACTCAGGAGCAGGAAGGATCCCCTCAGCTTTGGTGAACATGACCGCGGCCTCAAAAGTCCCAACTTGTGGAATGGCAACAGCCTCGATATATCCAGCATCATAAAGTGCCGAAAGCGACGGAGCCATGCCGTGATATCGCAATCCGCCAGCGTGAATACCAGCTGGCATAAATGTATGCCCTAGAGTATGCATCTTGACGATGGGTGCCATCATGGCTGTGTCACCATAGTCGAATGCATAAACACCTTTTGTCAGGGATGGAGTTGCTGTAGGTTCAACCGCCAATAACCGGGTACGTTGACCATCCTTCAGGTTTTGACGCAAAAATGGATAAGCAATACCTGCAAAGTTCGAACCGCCTCCGACGCAACCGATGACCACATCCGGATACTCACCGGCCAGGTCCATCTGCTTGAGCGCTTCCTCGCCGATCACCGTCTGGTGCATGAGTACATGGTTGAGGACGGAACCAAGGCTGTACTTCTTTGTTCCGCCTGATTTTGCAGCCACTTCCACGGCTTCCGAAATGGCAATTCCCAGTGAACCACCATTCTCTGGATCTTTCGCCAACAGGCTGCGCCCAAAATCAGTTCGGTCGGTGGGGCTGGCAAAGACTTGCGCCCCATAGGTTTCCATGAAGATGCGGCGGTAGGGTTTCTGCTGGTAGGATATTTTCACCATGTAAACTTCCAGATCCATCTCAAAAAAGTTGCAAGCCATTGCCAATGCGGTGCCCCACTGCCCTGCACCGGTTTCGGTGGTGATGGCTTTCGTTCCGGCGGCTTTGTTGTAAAAAGCCTGCGGGATGGCGGTGTTTGGTTTGTGGCTGCCCACTGGCGAAACGGACTCGTTCTTATAATAAATATGTGCTGGCGTGCCGAGTACCTTCTCCAGCCGCCGAGCCCGGATAAGTGGGGTGGGACGGTAGAGTTTGTAGATGTCGCTCACTTCCTGCGGGATGTCAATGAATCGGTCGGTGCTGATTTCCTGCAGGATGAGTTCCATTGGGAAGAGCACTGAGAGGAATTCAGGCGTTACAGGCTCCTTCGTCCCCGGATGCAAAACAGGTTGAGGCGGCACCGGGCTGTCAGCCAACACGTTGTACCACTGCTTCGGTAGATCGGTTTCGTTCAAGGTAAAGCCGGTTTGTTCAGACATGGTATATCTCCTTTTGAATGAGCATCTGGATGAAAAAAATCATGGATGGAAGCGGTTTGAGAATGGATATCCCTTCAGGGTGGGCGGAAAATGCATACCACCTTACGCCTCCTGTTCTAAGGGATAAAAACTGGCGCGGTGGATATGGCTCCGATATCGGCCGCCCGTTCGGATAAAATTTCGGCGAACGGCCGCTCAAACCGGTATGTTACAGGGTTTGCTACCAGTTCCTGAATAGGGAACCGTTCCTCCCGCCGGGGTGGTGTTTCAGTCGGGGTGATTTTGATTTTGGTGGTTATTTCCATACGTTTTCTCCTTCTTCTCGGTGGTTAAACAAAAACACGTTCATCCGCAAACGGGACGAACGCGTAGTCCGTGGTGCCACCCGAATTAGGTTGGTTTAAATAAAATTCCCTGCAATGGTGCACAGGGAAAAGGCCAGCCTCACTCTTGTCGGTCAGCTAGTTTTGCGAATTTATCAGATCTTCAAAATCTCGCCTGGCTAAGTGACCTGGCCCTGATAACGGTGGCCGCTCCGGCTGGAACTAATCACCTTCCGGTTTTCGTTCTGCAACTCCAAGGTCCATTCAGCTTCATCGTACGGGCAGGACTTTCACCACTTGCCGCCTGCTCTCTGAACCGTCGTACGAGGCTTACTCGTCCTCTTCAACGTTTTTCAATTATTGGACGTGATTATATGCAAGGAACGGGATTTGTCAAGATAATTGGAGAATGAAATCTGCTATTTGATATGTTTAACCGCAGAAAAAAGTTGAATGCTTGGTTGAACATGCCTGCTTTGGAATATGGTGTTTTAGGGATTCTCAATGTATCCATACAAATCGAATTGCCGTATTATTAATAGCAGGGTCGTTAGACCGGAAAGGATATTTTGATGAACAAGCTCTTTGTCTCTATTTATGCAGCTCTGATCTTCATCCTTCTGAACGCCATCGTTTGGCTCTCCTTCGGTTTGATCATTGCATTCGATATGCATCCTTCCCTCCCAGAATTGCCTCTCCTCAGAGATGGCATGGCATTTGTGTCACTGATCATGGCTGGCATCTTGTTCGCATTGGAATTTTTCCTCGCCAGGCGTAATCGAATTGCCTTTTTCCTCACCGTGGGACTCTTGCTGATCACCTCTCTCCTGGGCTTCTTTGATGACTTTGGGGTTGCTGACTTTCTTTTCCTTGTCATCAATTTCGTCCCCATCCTCCTGCTCATTAAAGATCGAGCCTGGTATCTTCACAACAAACTCCCCGAACCTGGGAATAAATAACCAGCCTGTCACTTTGAGGAACTCCTATGTCTGTCCTTGAAAAGATCGCCTTCTTTCAAAACATCCGCAGCGAGATCCCAAACCAGCAACTGGCTCGCGAACTGGCCCGGGAACATGCCACGGCTGGTATAAAAGAGATCGCTGCCAATTTAACCCACCCGAACCAAAAGGTCTGCAGCGATTGCCTGAAAGTTTTGTACGAGATCGGTTACCTCGAGCCCGCCCTGATCGCTCCTTATGCCCAGGATTTTCTGACTCTTCTCAAAAGCAAACATAACCGCATGGTTTGGGGCGCCATGATCGCCCTGGCGACCATTGCCAGCCTGGCCCCGGATGCGATCTGGGTGGAGATCCCGGTTTTGCTCAAAGTCTTCGAAAAAGGTTCGGTCATCACGGTGGTGTGGGGGGTCAAGTTACTTACAGGTCTGGCAACAACTCGCCCGGAGTATTCCGAAAAGCTGTTCCCCATCCTGCTGCATACTCTGGAAACCTGCATTCCCCGCGATGTTCCCACGCATGCCGAAAACATGCTGCCTGCCATTAAACCGGAGAATAGGTCTCTCGTAATGGATATATTGACTGCCCGGCAATCTGAGTTTACTAGTGCTCAACTGGCCCGTTGCAAGCGCGTTATTAAGCTGATCCAAGCCATCTGATATTAACCAACCATGCCCAAAAAGTCCCGCAGGTTTCCCTGATTTAAGCCTGTCTTCAGGGTTACTGCGGGACGATACGTTTTCTCAGGTATTTCGATTATTATGCTATTCAGCTGCCACCGGGTTGGACAGCTTCCCCAGACCTTCGATCTCTATCACCACCTCATCCCCGGCCACCAATGGACCGATCCCGGCTGGAGTACCGGTGAAGATGAGATCACCCGGCTCGAGGGTCATGACGGATGAGATAAATGCAACCATGGCATCTACATTAAAAATCAAATCCCGGGTGGAACCCATTTGCCGCGGTTGGCCACTTACCTTGCAGGTAATAAGTGCATCCGAGGCGTCAAATTCCGTATCGATCCAGGGACCAAATGGGCAAAAAGTATCAAACCCTTTGCCCCTGGTCCACTGACCGTCCATCTTTTGTAAATCCCGCGCAGTGACATCATTCCCGATGGTATAACCATAAATAAAATCCCGGGCACTTTCAGCAGTGATGTGCCTTCCACGCTTGCCAACCACCGCCACCAATTCCGCCTCATGGTCAACTCTCGCTGATTGTGGGGGAAGTTTGATGGTATCTCCAGGATTAATGATCGAACTGGGTGGTTTAAAGAAGAGCAAGGGCAGCTTGGGCGTTTCCACTTCACGCTCTTTAATGTGCTCTTTATAATTATGCCCAACACAGATAATTTTGCTGGGTTGTACTGGAGCCAGCAAACGTACCTCGTTGAGCGGAATTTCCGCCTCCATGCGGCGATAATTCCCAAATGGATCACCTTCAATTTTCCCCACGAAATCATTCAATATCCAACCAAAAACAGGAGCTTCATGCTTATATTGAAAACGGACCAGACGCATAATTCCCTCCGGGATTAAGATGGTTAAAGTTTAACACATTTTCCATTCTAAACAATAATTCTTGGTATAATGATCGCTACCGGGCGCATAGCTCAGTTGGTTAGAGCGCCTCGCTTACACCGAGGAGGTCAGGGGTTCGAGTCCCTTTGCGCCCACATGCAAGACTCTCTGTCGAAGAGATCACAAAGCAACCCCCGCAAGGGGGTGCGCCCACATGCAAGACTCTCTGTCGAAGAGATCACAAAGCAACCCCCGCAGGGGGTTGCGCCCACAAGGAATCCTGCTTTTGCGGGATTCTTTGTTTTCCACCGACGTGCTTTTGATGGGAAAGGGCCTCTGACTAACAATATATACATGGACAAAAACAACAATTACATGATAACAAACCTGGTTGGTTTATAATTACACAATATATAAATCAAAAACCAGCCACATGACAGTTTGACGGATATGGAGAGAATGGAACTTTATCCGTGTTTCATTATTCACAATTTTATGAAGTGTTGGGGCGTTAAAAACAAATACTATTAGAGGAAATTTTGAAAATTCTTACCGTAGATATTGGCACAGGAACACAGGATATTTTTCTATATGACTCCCGCTTGGATATTGAGAACGGCTTCAAGCTGATCCTGCCATCCCCGACCATGCGTATCTTCAGGCGCATTCAGGGTGCAACCCAGAGCCGCAGTCCGATTCTGCTAAGTGGCGTTACCATGGGTGGAGGTCCTGCCTCCTGGGCTGCTGAAGCTCATGCCAAAGCCGGGCTCCCGGTATATGCGACTGTTCAGGCTGCCAAAACCCTCAATGACGACCTGGAAAAGGTGACCGGACTGGGCATTACCTTACTGTCTGATGACGAAGCCGCATCCCTTCCAGACTCGGTCCAACGTTTCGAGTTGAAAGATTTCGACTTTGCCGCCATAACAAAGGTATTAACCGATTTTGGTGTCCCTCTCAACGACCTGGCGGCTGTAGCTGTAGCTGTTTTCGACCATGGTGAAGCCCCGCCCCATATATCCGACCGGCAGTTCCGCTTTGACTATCTGAATGCGCGGATTCGCTCTCGTAATGATCTCAGGACTTTTGCCCACCTACCCGGGGATATCCCGCCTTCCATGACACGTCTTCAGGCAGTGGTGGATTCTTCAAGGCAAGTCGATGTCCCCCTGGTGGTGATGGATACCGCGCCTGCCGCTATCCTTGGCGCCACCTTTGATCCTCTCGTACGCTCCAGGACTCACAATTTGATGACTAATTTGGGCAACTTCCACACGCTGGCCTTCCGCCTGGGAGAGTCTGGAGTGGAAGGTGTTTTTGAGCATCATACCGGACTTATCAATCCTCAAAAACTGGAAATTCTGCTGCTTGCCCTTGCACAGGGCACGTTGCAACACGAGTTTGTCTTCAATGACCATGGTCACGGCGCCCTGGTCTACGATAAAACACCCTTCCAAATGGATACGAATGATTTCAATCTCGTTGTCACCGGTCCCCGCCGAAACATGCTCGCGCCGGGATCAATTAAAATGGATTCCAGCCTGCGCCCTTATTTTGCAGTTCCCTTCGGGGACATGATGATCGCAGGATGTTTTGGCTTGCTGGCAGCTGTGGCCGACTTGCTCACGGAGCTTGCCGAACCGGTCATTAATTCTCTGCAGGGTTTGTCTGCGTCAAAAGTCGCCCCCTGGGAGGTTTAACCCTGATGACAGACCAAATCACTGGATGCCCTTGACTTTTCATGTCCTAATCCTTAGAATGGAACCGCGGTAAAATATGGATATCAAACCGCACCACAATTCAACGGAAAACAGGGAAGAGATCCTTGCAAGAGGACACCGAAGGTGCAAACCCGGAGATAGGCGATCCCGGGCGAAACTCTCAGGTAAAAAGGACCCTGTTCCGAATAACTCTGGAAAGTCACATTTGCTGACACCGACGGGGCAAGCCCATGGGATCACCCGGGCGAATCTCTCAGGTCATGGACAGAGGACGCATGAATATAATTCGTGCGTCCTCTTTTGTTTCGCCAATATTCCGATAGGAGATGCACAATGAATATTCCCGCCAATTTGAAGTACTCAAAAACCGATGAATGGTTTGATCCGACCACCGGAGCCATGGGACTGACCGATTATGCCCAGGAACAGCTTTCCGATATCGTCTTTGTCGAGATATTGCTGTCCGTTGGAGAGACTGTCAAAGACGGTCAGCCTGCCGCCTCGGTTGAATCAGTCAAAGCAGCAGCCGAAACTTATACGGCTGTCAGCGGAAAAGTTAGTGAGATTAACGAAGCGCTTGCCGATTCACCCGAAATCCTCAACAGCGACCCCTTTGGTGCTGGTTGGATGGTTAAAATTGAAGGTGGTGACGCTTCAGGCTTGATGGATGCTGACAAATATGAGAAATACTGTGCTGAGCGCAGCCATTAATCTTTAATAAAAAGGCGAATATGACTTATATACCCCACTCCCCCAAAGAGCGGGATGCGATGCTGGCAACCATTGGTGTAAAAAACCTGGAAGACCTGTTCAAGGACATTCCAGCCAAACATCGCTTTCCCGATCTGGATTTACCCCCTGCATTGACAGAGATGGAAGCCGCAGCTGAGTTGGCAGGCTATGCCGATGCCAATGAGACCACCCAGTCTTTTGTATCCTTCCTGGGCGCAGGCGCTTACAATCACTATATCCCCGCTGCCATAGATCATATCCTGCGGCGCGGCGAATTTTACACTGCCTATACGCCCTACCAGCCGGAGATCTCCCAGGGCACTCTCCAGGCGATATTCGAATACCAATCCATGATGACACTATTAACCGGAATGGAAGTATCGAACGCATCCCATTATGATGGTGCCACCGCTGTTGCCGAAGCAGCCAATATGGCTTATGCCCAGTTTCGTGGCAAACGCACCAGGATGGTCATCTCTCCCACCGTTAATCCACAATACCGGGAAACCCTGCGTACTTACACACAGGGCATGGGCTTGACCCTGGCTGGAGATGATACCCGGGCTAATCTCGATGGCGGACCGGAAACGATTGAAAAATTGATCGATGAGAATACCGCCCTTGTGATCGTGCAATACCCCGATTACTTCGGACGTATCTATGATTACACCCGGCTGGCTGATGCCGTACATGCTGCTGGTGCACTCTTCTGTGTGACTGCTAATCCCACTGCCCTGGCCATCCTCAAGACTCCTGGTGAGATGGGTGCAGACATCGTCGTTGGGGAGGGACAGCCTCTGGGCATTCCGCTGTCCTTTGGCGGCCCTTACCTGGGTTTTTTTACCACTCAAAAGAAATATATCCACAAAATGGCCGGACGCCTGGTCGGTGAAACGGTGGACAATCGCGGTCAGCGTGCCTTTGTACTGACTTTGACCGCCCGCGAGCAGCATATCAAACGTGAGCGCGCCACTTCCAACATTTGCTCCAATCAGGGGCTCCTGGCGCTGGCTTCGGCGGTATATCTTTCCCTGCTTGGTCAAACCGGTTTTCGCCAGGTTGCAGAATTGTGCTATCACAAAGCCCACTATGCCGCTGAACAGATCAGCAAGCTCAAAGGCTACCATCTGTGCTTTGACACGCCCTTCTTCCATGAGTTTTCAGTTTGCTGCCCCAAACCTGTGGCTGAGATCAACGCGCACTTGCTCGAACATGGCATTCTGGGCGGCTACGATCTCGGGCAGGATTACCCTGCCCTCAAGGATCACATGTTGATTGCAGTTACAGAAATGAACACCCGGGAAGAGATCGATCTTTTGGTTGAAATCCTGGAGGAGGTCAGCCATGATTGAGAATACCGTCCCCATGGAAAAACCAAAAGTAGTTGAGCCAACCCTGTTCGAACTTTCCTCTCCTGGCCGTAGCGGTGTAACCTTCCCCCAACCGGATGTACCCGTTGCCAGCCTGCCAAAATCTCTTCTACGCAAGGAGTTGCCTCTGCCGGAACTGGCGGAAGTGGATGTCATCCGCCACTATATGCACCTGTCCAAATT
Source organism: Chloroflexi bacterium GWB2_49_20 (assembly GCA_001796335.1). GTDB lineage: Bacteria > Chloroflexota > Anaerolineae > Anaerolineales > Villigracilaceae > UBA12087. The sequence continues at coordinate 247,556 of MGMF01000023.1, forward strand.
TAATTACAGTGTGGACGGTGGTTTCTACCCACTCGGTTCCTGCACCATGAAATACAACCCCAAGATCAATGAGGATATCGCCCGCTTGCCCGGCTTTGCCTTCACCCATCCCCTCCAGCCTATTGAATCGGTTCAGGGCAACATGGCACTGTTGTATACCATGCAGGAGTGGCTGAAAGAGATCAGTGGTTTCAAAGCGGTGACCTTGCAGCCTTCAGCTGGAGCGCAGGGCGAGCTGACAGGTGTCCTCATCATGCGTGCCTATCATCAGAGTCGTGGAGATACGAAACGCATCAAAATGCTCATTCCCGATTCCGCGCATGGCACCAATCCGGCCTCATCAGGCATGATTGGATTACAGATCGTTCAAATCCCATCGGATAAGCACGGAAATGTGGATCTGGCTGCCCTTAAAGCCGAATGTGATGACACGGTTGTCGGACTCATGCTCACCAACCCAAACACCCTGGGCCTTTTCGATGAACATCTTGAAGAAGTGGTTAAAACCATCCATGCGTGTGGAGGCCTGGTATATGGAGATGGCGCCAATCTGAACGCATTGCTGGGGGTTCTGAGACCCGGAGATGCCGGCATTGATTTGATGCACTTCAATCTGCACAAGACCTTCTCCACCCCGCATGGCGGCGGCGGTCCCGGTTCTGGTCCGGTCGGTGTAACGGCTTCCCTGGCTGATTTTCTCCCCGCCCCCATCGTGGACATTGTGGATGAAGGTGACGATGATATCCCACCCCTGTATGGGTTTATAAATCCACCCAAAACCATTGGACGGGTAAAGTCCTTCCATGGGCATTTTGGGGTCATCCTCCGTGCCTTTACTTACATCGCCATGCACGGACCAGAGGGTCTGCGCCAGATCTCTGAATATGCTGTATTGAACGCCAATTATCTGCTGGCACGCCTGCGCAGCACTTATAATGTGCCCTATGATCGCATTTGTATGCATGAATTCGTCGCAGAAGGTATGGTGGAAGGCTCGGATGTGCGTGCTCTTGATATCGCCAAACGACTGATGGATTACGATTTCCATCCGCCCACCAATTACTTCCCCATGATTGTGCATGAAGCGCTCATGATCGAGCCCACCGAAACCGAGAACAAAGATACGTTGGATGCCTTTGCTGAAGCGCTCATCAAGATCGCCGCTGAAGCAAAAACGAACCCTGAACTTCTGCATGAAGCTCCCCACAAAACCCCCTTTGGTCGTATGGACGAGGTAAAAGCCGCCCGCGAGTTGGTGTTGTGCTGCTGGCTGCCTGAAGACTATGCCAGTTCTTAATATTAATAGGAGAATCTTATGTCCGATTTTCTCGTGCGCGGAAGCCTGGCTGAGCTGGATCCAGATGTCTATGAACTAACCCAGCTCGAAGCCGAGCGCCAATACCGCAAATTGATCCTCATTCCCAGCGAAAGCCAGGCACCCCTGGCTGTGCGTGAAGCCATGGCTTCCGCATTTCAAAATATATATGCCGAAGGTTATCCTGACGAGGAAACCCGCTGGATGACAGAAGAAGAAATCCTTGCATACCCGGAAAGGCTGGCTCACTACCGTCGATACTCGGATCCACGCTACTATAAAGGAGTGGAATATGCCGACTTGGTTGAAGCCCTGGCGAAACGGCGTTGCTCGGAAGCCTTTGCTGCCAATGGGGTCAAAGCTGACCAGGTTTTTGTAAACATCCAGGCACTATCGGGTGCACCTGCCAACAATGCTGTTTACCATGCCTTGGTAAAACCCGGTGACACAGTCATGGGCATGAACCTGCTGCATGGCGGACATCTTTCCCATGGTTCCTCTGTGAACCGCTCGGGTGAGTACTATAACATCGTTCATTACAATGTCGATCCTGAAACCGAACAGATCGATTACGCCGCCATAATGGCGCTCGCCAAACAGCACAAACCAAAAATGATCATCGCCGGGTATTCATCCTATCCCTGGATACCTGACTGGAAGAAGTTCCGCCAGATCGCCGACAGCGTGGATGCATACCTGCTGGCGGATATATCCCACATCGGTGGATTGGTGGCTTCAGGAGTAGTCCCCTCTCCAATCGGATATGCTCACGTCATCACCTCGACCACACACAAGACTCTGCACGGGCCGCGTGGCGCCATCATCCTGACCACCGACCCGGTCCTTGCAAAAAAGATCGACAAAGCTGTCTTCCCCGGTGAACAGGGTGGACCTCATGTTCACATATTTGCAGCCCTGGCACTTACATTTAAGATTGCACGCAGCAAGGAATTTAAGAAACTCCAAAATCTTACCATTCGCAATGCTGTTGCGCTCTCAGAACGTCTCAAGGAACGCGGTTTCCGCATCCCGTTTGGTGGGACGAACTCCCACATGCTCAATGTGGATTGCACAGTAGTCAAGGCACCCGATGGCACCAGCCTGAGTGGTGACCAGGCCGCCCGCATTCTCGACCTGGTGGGGATCGTTACCAACCGCAACACCATCCCAGGGGATAAGAACTCGCGCGATCCATCCGGCATTCGCCTGGGCACCCCGTGGATCACCCAGCGTGGCTTTGATGAAGCCAAAACCCGCCAACTGGGTGATATCATCGCAGATGTCCTCCTGGCGGCGGCTCCACACTCCGTGGATACCCCGCACCAGGGGCGTGTACGTCGCGCCAAGGTCCCCTTTAATGTGCTCGAAGATGCCCGTAACCGGGTCCGCCAACTGGCTGAAGCTGCCGGGATCGACTTTGAAGCCAGCCAGCACGGGTACCCGCACTTTTATTACCTGGATGACCAGCCCAAGCAGAAGGATGGTCTGTCTGTTTTTGAAATTTCCGGCCCCCGAACCCGGCAGGTTTTGGATTACACACTTTCATCCGATCTCTCGGCACTGCAACCCGGCAAATCCCAGCCATCCCGGCTGGTCACACCCAACGGCAACATCACTGTTACATTAACCTGCCTTTCACAAGATAGTTACCAATTAAGCCTGCCCGGCGGGCAGGCCTCTCTGGCCGCAGCCTGGTTACGAAACTTATCCGATGGGTACACCTCTCTCGATCTGTTCGGAAGATCCGATTTTTCAGCCTTGCGCATACCTGGACCTTTCGTAATTAAAGAATCCAACCTTAAAGCAGTTAAAGCTCAAGGACAACCCGAATGGAATGAAAAACCCTGGTATTTAGGAGTTTCCTCCAGAACTGGAAACGCCCTGCCCGATTTCAACTGGCAGGAACCCGCTGATCCCCCCTTGCGCCGGACTCCTCTTTACGAAGCCCATAAAGCTCTGGGTGCCAGGATTATCCCCTTTGCCGGTTGGGAAATGCCTGTCTGGTACACCTCCGTCGTTGAAGAACATTTGGCTACTCGTCAGGCGGCGGGTTTATTCGATGTGGCTCATATGGGTGTTTACCAGGTGGAAGGTGCCGATGCAGCTGCTTTCCTCGATACAGTTTGCTCTAATGATGTGGGTGGTTTGCTTCCGGGTGAATCCCTCTACTCCCACTTTCTGACCCCAAATGCTGACGTGATTGACGATACCCTGGTTTACCGCCGAGCAGTGGATAAATTCCTGGTGGTGGTGAATGCCTCCAACGATGACAAAGATCGCACCTGGCTTGAATCCGTGCGGGATGGCAAAGTAAAGATCGACAACTCTCGCCCGTGGGCATGCACTTATGGTTACAAGGCAGTCATACGTAACCTGAGGGATCCCAAGGCTGGCGCAGATATGCGCGTGGACATCGCCCTGCAGGGGCCCAAAAGCCGGGATATTCTGTTGGCCATGGGTGTCAGCGCGGCAGACAGGCGCAGGATCATGGCTCTCAAGCGAACGCAACTGTGCGATGCCACGGTGGGTGGATTTAACCTGATCGTCTCCCGCACCGGTTACACCGGGGAAAAGATGGCCTTTGAGCTGTTCGTACACCCCGACCGGGCATTTGATTTCTGGAATACCGTGCTCAAAACAGGAGAGAGATTTGGCGTCAAACCCATTGGATTGGGCGCACGTGATTCTTTACGCACCGAAGCCGGTTTACCACTCTACGGGCATGAAATGGGTCTTGGATCCGGCAAAAACCAGCGCGACCTGGGCGTGGCAGAAGGCGGTTTTGGTTCATACGTTAAAACCTACAAACCCTGGTTCATTGGCCGCGCGGCGTATGTTGCCCGTGAACAGGAACGCAAAGGCGTGGTAGCCCGCTTCCGCTTTACAGAAAAAGGCGTGCGCATGGCTCACAATGGCGATCCCGTACTCGACAAGCGCGGCAAGGTAATTGGCTGGGTTACCAGTTGTGCTGTGGACGCCGAAGGGTATCTCACCGGACAGGCATTCGTTGAGCTGAAATCCGCTGAAGAAGGCACTCCCATCTTTATTTTCCAGGGCGCTCCCGACAAACCCGGGCAATCCCCCTCCAGCATGAAGACCGGTGATAAGACCGTCCTGCCCACTGCTGCAGTAGTGTTAAGCCGGTTTCCGAAACTATAGATACTTGATATTTGATACTTGAGAGAAATCCGATTTTCACAATTGAACATCGGATTTCTTTTTATTTATAAATCATTATTAATGAAGTGGATTTGTAATATAATTAACAGAATTCGACCAAAATCCATCACATAATTGAGGTGAAACATCTTTGAAGACTTCCATCGCTAAAACACAAATGTTCCTATCTCTCTTATCCCTAATTGTCCTATCTTGTAATTACATCAACCAAATGGCAGCGAGTTCCACGCAAAAAGCCATTGATGTCGGACTCACTCAGACAGCTTTATTTCCCACAGCCACCGCCACCAGTACCCCAATACCAACCCCCACTCCAACACCCATCCCGCTGGACCTTATCCTCCAGTTTGAACCGAACCCAATTGAAGCTGTTAAGAATGACGATGGCAGCTGGGTCTGGTCATATACGTTCTTGATCTATAACCCCAACAGTTATCCGGTTAAAATTGCTGCCTTTGGGGGTGATAGTGAGGGTTGTGCCGATGATATCAATTCCTGCCAATATGGCGCAGCCGAATTCATCCAGTGGTTCATTTATTGTGACGCTGTCGGTGAGGAAATTCCTGCCGAAAAATCTGCCTGCGATACAGGTTACTGGTATCGAACCACAGATAAACCCACCGAAGACATGATCATCCGCAATATTGTCTGGTATCGCGATCCATCCGGCAATCTCTTCAAAGTGATCGGCGAACCCATCACCCTGTACAAACCCTACGACCCGATTGCAACTGTGAATGACACGACTTACCTCTGGGAAGGTCCAGGAACCGAATATCGCGCCATAACCACTTACGAGTTGGGGACACAGGTGACCATCACAGGCCAGGCTTTTAATTGCGGGTGGCTGCAAGTCATCGATGACAACTATGAAACCGGCTGGGTTTACGCTCCCGATATGCTTTATTCAATGGCATGTTCTGAGATATCAGAAGCCAGTTATCCTGAACCTCCGCCCACCAAAATTTCAGCCACTGCCACACCCTCCTGTTCTCTTGATGGCACCTTGAGCATTCAAAATGACACTGGAGGATCAGTCACCCTTTATCTATCCGGACCAACCGGCTTCACCTTCTACCTGGGTACGGGCAGCACTCAATTGAGCATCTGCTCGGGGACATATAGTTATACTGCCTATGGGTGTGGTGGCGCGACAGACACCGGCACAATGAGCGCTGGAGAAAGCCATACATTTTTCTGCCAATAACAAATCCCGAACATCAAACACAGGCTTCTTTTGGACGCCTGTGTTTGATTTCTATCGATCATCCGGCTTCTAGCCGCCGCGCTTGCCTAATTGCTTGTCAAGCAGCAACACGGCTGTGTCATGTGCATCGATCATCTTTAACTGTTGGATGATGTCTGCAGCGTTCTTTTCTTCTTCCACTTGTTCACTGATGAACCATTGCAGCAGGATCTGGGTTGGATAATCTTTTTCCTTTTGTGCCAGTTCATAAAGCTCGTTGATGGAGGCGCTGATCATCTCCTCATGCTCGAGAACCTGGTGGAACGCTTCGAGGGAATTCGTCCAATCTCCTTTGGGTGCCGCGATCGCCCCAAGGCTGACCCGCCCTCCACGTTCCACCAGGAAATCATAAAACTTCATGGCATGCTGGTTTTCCTCATTGGTCTGTAAACGCATCCAATGAGCAAAACCGGAAAGATGCTTCTCCTCAAAATAGGCAGCCATTGAAAGATATAAATAAGAAGAGGACATCTCCTTGTTAATTTGATTATTGATGGCTTCTTGCATGGTTTTGGTTATCATGTGGTTTCTCCTGGATCTGATTCTAATTTGGATAATATATATAATATTATACTGATTTTTGACGCAGATACAGTTAACATCATGTTAGAAAACCCAACTTCTACTCTTCACCGCCGTCATCATCGCTGCTGATGGCAGGTTGGTCTAATCTGACCACATCTCCATGAACATTGATTACTACTCGAAAACCGAGCATTCCCATGTACGCCCGGCTTTCCTCGGGGATGCCCATATCCAGGATATTGTCAAACTGCTGGTCCATGTTTTTCAATTGTGTTTCGATCATCGCACGGGAAAAAATATCATCGGTTCCCAGCATTTTTGCAGTCTGCTCGCTCAGCAAATCCTCCTTGCCTTTCATCTGTTCCCGCATCGTTTCCAGCACCTGGCAATCCACTTTTTCAGATAAGATGTGTTGTTTAAATCCATTATCGTCAATCACATAACAGGGGTCATCTCCCACAAAGGTCGTTGTAACCGGGCGGCCTGCTTCATCCACAATTAAACCTTCAAATATTGCTTTTCGGGTCATAGCCTTTGGATTCCTCCGAATGCACTAATCTTTGTAATCTTTCCGGCAATTATTACATTTCTGTCTGTCAAATTGTCATTCCACGACATCAACTCTCGTCCCATAATCCAGAAATCGATATTTCACATCAGGTGGGACTACCGGTTGTGTCCAGCGATAGAGCCATTTGGCAGCTTGGCAGGAAACATTAATGCAACCATGGCTGCGCGGGGAGCCAAAATCATTATGCCAGAAAGTCCCATGAAATGCCACTCCACTTTCGGTGATATAACTCACCCAGGGAACCCCTGGTAAGTCGAAACCATTTGAAGCCAGGTTGCCGGCAGCCATATGGGCAGATGGTCGTTTATGGAATGTAATGTGCCTGCCGGAAGGGGTGGCAAAAATCCCATTGTTGAAACTACCACCCGTGGAAGCCCGGGTCATATAAACCGGTCTGTCAGCTTCGTATGCTATTACCAATTGCTGGTTGAGATGCACTTCAATACGTTTAAGCTCCGCAGGTACCTCCGGAGATAGCAGGGACAGTTCCCCTTCGGGAATGAGACGCATATGGTTCGCAGGCACATATTGAAAAGTTTCAAATTTATCATCATTGACGCGATACCATAAATTTCTTTCATGGTCTGCAACGACTTCATCCACCCAATGGGTGGTCTCATAATAGAACCGATAACGTGCTTCAGCAGATTTATTAGGATAAGCGCGTGCATCCGTAAAAGGAACGGTTACTTCTGCCAGATTATTAATTTTAGGAAGTTGGACCACAGGGTCATTCAACATTGTTTTCACCGGTTGTATGGATCCTGAATAAGCATATCCCACTCCATTAACCTGGTACCACACCCGGTTATAGGCGCTGGGATCATCACTTATAGCAATACCGGTCAGAGGCAGAACTATATCGCGCCAGTAAATATTGATAATTTCATCATCAAAACTGGGGGATTTGTGAATTTTAATGGTTGCATCAGTCACCCTCCCCTGTTGACTGGGAGTAATAAAAACATTGGCAATATCAGCCATGCTTTTGAATCGAGGCAGGAACAACCCAAATAACCCCACTCCACCAAGCTTCAGAAAATCACGCCTGGAAATAGATGCAGATCCATTCATCTTATATAAATTGTAACATCTTTGTGGACTATATGCAGACTACCCAAATCCCACCAAACCTCGAGACAGGATCAGGAAATGGGACTGAAACGTATAATTTTAATAATGGATATTGACAAGGGTCCCCACCGAAGCCCAGTTGAACAGCAATTCGGAATCTGGAATGCTTAGATTGATGCAGCCATGGCTCATGGGCACTCCAAAATTGCTGTGCCAATAGGTACCATGCAAGCCATAACCTGAGTAAAAATACATTGTATAGGGTACATCTGGTAAATAATAACCTGGTCCGGCCATGTCTGTGTAACGCAATTTGATATAGATATTAAATTGCCCTGTTACAGTCGGATGGAGCCAGGTTCCTGTGGAAACCAGGAATGAATATACCAATGTGGAGCCTTCATAGGCATAAACCCTCTGCTCGGAAAGGTTTACATCGATCCACCGTTCTCCCCCGCTTCCCGGTTCACCACTCGGTATTGGAATGGGGGTCCAGGTTGGCAGGGGTGTATTGGTTGGCAAGGGAGTATTGGTTGGAAGGGGTGTGTTGGTTGGTGAAGGCGTTAATGTATAAGTGGGTGTGGGCGTATAGGTTGGAGTGGGTGTATATGTCGGAGTAAAAGTAGCGGTGTAAGTGGGTTTCAAAACTCCGGCCAAGGCTGCCGGTAAAGAAGGAGTGACCTGCGCGTGTGAAATATTCTTACGCAGAAATGCCTGCACAGGCACCACATTTCCCGGCCAGATGGCCCATACACCAGCCAGTACACAAGCAACCAGGAGCAACAAGGGGAATAATGAAAGACGCCGGGAGGCCAACTCGCTGCTGGGTGTTTGTATGCCAGGTCGGGATTCTGCTTGTCGAAGGCTCGCATGTTTGGAAGGAGCCTGCATTGCAGAAATGGTGGTTGGATCCACCATCGGTTGGATTGGAGCCGAAGTTCTTATGTTTGGTTCAGCCGATGTAGGAAGTTTCTCGGTAACCGCGACCGGTGGGTTCTGGTTTCGCAGGCGTGTGACCGCCCAATGCATACCTTTGCGAGCAAACCTGCTTTGTGGGTTGATCACCAACGCCTTTTTTAAATAAGCCACACTCTCCTGCGGATCCACCAGGGCAGCCAGGATCAGCCAGGGTTCCTCCAATTCAGGCGCTTGCGAGACAGCTAATTCAGCCAGCCGTTTGGCCGTTTGACGATCGCCGCGTTGAAGTGCCCGACGGGCATCCATTAGTGTTTCGCTGACAAGAGGTGTCTCAGATTCCATAACCTACATCATGGATTTCCATCCGGCATGGGTGTGGCATCAATAGCTTCGTTGTTGAGATAGCAAATAATCCCATTAACAACTCCGGTTGCAATTTTATCAGGTTGTTGCGTCAGGAGTGCATAATCGATGGGATTGGAGAGAAAACCAGTTTCAATGATCGCCGCAGAAGTAGACGAGTCGATCTCTCTGAATGCATGATAATCTGTCATATCCGGTGTGATGCTTCCGGGATGATAAGGCAAATTGGTTTCTTTCTGGTAGCGATCATACATGCAATCTGCCAGGCGTTGGGAACGATCCGGGTTTTTGCCGTCGGTGCTTGGGGCGATCTTAAAACCCGTGGTTAATTCATTACTAATGACGCATGAATCATTATGGATCGATACCAGTAGAACACCCTTGTACCCATCCAAGCGTGGGTCGTGTTCTTGCAGCAGATCCACCTGGTATAGTTTCTTGGAAGTCAATTGCTGCTGCACAATGGTCGCGATCTTTAGGTTGACATCCATTTCTGTCACCCCATTTGCACATACTGTACCAGAATCATATCCCCAATGCCCGGAGATAATCCCGATTCGTAATTCATCCGGATTGGAGACACCAACTAAATTGGTTTCTGGCTGGGGAGTTAGCAGCAAAGACAACCTCTCATTAAAATCACTGGTGAGGATCGTTGGCGGAAAAGCTGTAAAGATGGTTGCCAACACCAGCGCAACACTCAGTGTTGTTTGCAGAATTTTGCCAGAACGTATGGGATTCTTTTGGCGATTTTCAGGGGGAAGAGTGGATGTATTCATCGTTGGTTTAATGTTACCTAACTCAGAATTAAAAAGCAAGCGATTTACTGGGGTCAATGTCTGGTCAATATTGCCCATTTTCTTTGCTGGATGAGTCCACTTTCATGATACTCTAACCGCCATAAACAACACTAGTGACTTTCCTGGTATTCCAGAACATAATAACTACGACCATGCTCATATAAAAAGTCGATCACAGTGTACCTGTTCGCAAACGCATATTCAAGGATCTCCCTGCTTGCCTGTCTCCAGGCCTTCGCAAGAGGAAAATTGACAGTCTTCAAAGCCAAATAATCACTGCGAATTTCAATTGAGAGTAACACATGGTTCAATTTTGGCATACCGGAAGGTGGTTCCATTTCTTTTGTTGAGTTAAGAATCTCTACATCCATTTCCAAAAGATCATCCAGGTGCAGTCCATGATCATCAGGGGAATTTAAACATTTTTCCACCCGGCATGAATCCAGATGCCAATCCACCTGGAAGCGGTCTGAGTCCAACCCGGTGTTTAATCCGTCACGCATCTGCCCATAAGCTGATCGTCTGTAGGTATTGCTTACTGCTCCCAGTCTGGTGATATTTAAGTATGCATTCCGACTGAGTAATGGATCGTAAGTCCATGTGATCAGGTTAAGGCCTTGTTTGAGGACAAATCGCCGCTGGGTACACTTAAGCGCAAACCCTAAGCCAGCGTCACGGAAATCCGGGTGAACCCCAAGCATATGTGAACAGTGTTTTAATTGCAATCCATTTTGGGTTGCAACCAACCCGGGAAAGCCAAACAACATGCCAACCAGCCTGTTGTTTGCATAAGCCCCCAGCACCAGGCCTCCATTATGTATGGCAGCCAGAAACACATGCACAGGTACAATATCACGTTGACTGCCTGGCCAGATCACATCCTGCAAGGCCTCGATCTCCTCCAGGGTTTCTGGAGTTTCAAGCTGGCGAATTTCCCAATTAACCATGGCGGGTAAAAATCCTGCTGAGCAATTTCTTGTTCCAATTGACCCCGCGTAAATGATCCAATTTGGTTGAAAAACGTGCCGGCATTAATCCAAATAATCGTGGCACAGAATCAACACTACACAGACGATCTACTGCCAGGTAATCCAACCAGAATACCGTGCTGGGAAAACGAGGGAAGACATTTTCTGCCACAACCGTTAATGCCCGCATATATGGGTTGGGCCAGAAAACCAGCAGCCGGCGTTTTTTGATCACTTCCATGATGGTCCGAACGATTTTCTCCAGGCTGATATACTCACTGCCGCCCACTTCCAACACCTTATTGATGGTATCTGGGTCATGCAGTGCCCACAAAAAACAGGTCACCAGGTCTTCAATCCATAAAGGTTGCAAAATGGTTTTCCCTTTCCCAGGCAAGGGCAGGAAACCGGGAGATGAATTTATTAGCAGTGACAAACCCGTGGTAAACCCATCATCCGGGCCAAAGAGAATGGATGAGCGTAGAATGGTATATTTAACTCCACTCTCACGGATATGCTCTTCGGCTATTCCCTTGGCTTTAAGTACAGGGAAACCTGAAGCTCGATCGGCATCCAGGTGGCTGAGATAGAACAGCCTCTCAATTCGGGCACTCGCTGCTGCCTTTGCAAGAGTGCGTGTGCCATTAATATCGATCAACTCAAGGTTGGTCCGGGCACCCTGGTTTTCCCCTCCAGCCAGGTGATAAATCACGTCCACCCCCCGCATGGCGGCTCGTAAACCGCTTTCATCATTTAAACTGGTTACAGCTACCTCCACAGGTACACCCAAAGGCACATTGGGGGTGCGTTGGGAAGGTCGTAAAAGCAATCGTACTGCGTGCCCGTTGTTTACCAATTGCCGCACGAGTGTACGCCCGACGAAGCCTGTTCCTCCGGTGATCAGAATCATTGAATGGATTATAGCAGGAAAGGGGCTGACAAATTGAACGTTTTTTTCAGCCGATCCCCAGGCAAATAAGGATATAATCACCCTTGCATACCAGAAGGCTTCTTAGCCTTCTCTCTGGTATTAATGTCAAATAATAATGGAGTTGGATGATTATTATGAACCTGAATCTTATTGGCGGATTGGCCTTCCTGGCAGTCTTTGCCGGCATCATACTTACACACGAATTGGGGCATTTCATCGTTGCCAGGCTGGTCGGTATTGAAGTCGAGGAATTTGGAATCGGCTTCCCCCCACGAATCCTTACTCTTTTCACCTGGAAAGGCACAAAATTCTCTCTGAACTGGATACCCTTGGGAGGTTTTAATCGCATGAAAGGCGAGGATGATCCAAATTCCACCGATGGGTTTTCCTTTGCGAAACCTTGGGCACGCATTATAACTCTACTGGCAGGCTCGGGCATGAATCTGATTACCGCCATCCTGGCATTCAGCATCCTATACACTCAGGTGGGCATCCCCGACCCGACCAGTGCACAGATCTTGGAAGTCTCGTCTAATTCACCTGCTCAACAAGCTGGGTTAATGGTTGATGATATAGTTCTCAGCGCTGGCTCTCAAAAAGTTACCAGTACTGATCAATTGCGAAACATCATTTTGGCCAACCTTGACCAGCCTCTCCCGTTGACCATCCAACGCGGCAATGAAGTTTTGGATATTGTAGTCACCCCGGATAGCAACCGCCCGGCTAGTGATGGAGCCACCGGCATCATGCTGGGCAACAGGCTCGAACCAGCCAATTCATGGTTTGCCACACTCCCCATCAGCTTGCGGGCTACATATGAAACCGGGCGTGAACTTCTCTCCTTGCCCGGGCGCATGATCGCAGGTGTGATCAAGCCATCTGAGGCGGAATTGCTTGGACCGCGCAGCATTTGGAATTTGTTCCAACAATCCGTCCGGCGCGATGTGGAAAGCCGTCAACCGATCACTGGAAGCCAGCCGCAATTGCCGACTAACTATACTCTCACCGGTATCATCTCTCTAACTCTCTCCTTGGGGTTGATCAACCTCCTGCCAATACCAGCATTGGATGGCGGCAGGATACTTTTCATCCTTCCCGAGCTGATCTTTCGTAAACGCATTCCTCCCAAATACGAAAGCATGATCCACGGGGTCAGTTTCTTGGTCCTGCTTACTTTATTGGGTTACTTCTATATATTGGATTTCATCCATCCGGTGAATATTATCCTTCCATAGAATCAGGAATCGTAAATGGCAGAGATTGTCCCTTTCAGTACAGTTATTAAAGCCTTGCTCGATGAGAATAATCCTTTTCCTGCCAGGTATTTGCACCAGTTTTCTGATATTGAACCTGACCACCTTAAGGCTCTTATAAAAGCCTGGCCAGGTATTACCATCACTCGCAAACAGAATTTACTGGAAGACCTGGAAAACCTGGCCGAAAAAGACACGCTTCTTTCCTTCGATGCTCTGGCTGCCAGCCTGCTTAAAGACACGGAGGCAACCGTTCGCACACTGGCGATCCGTTTGTTGTGGGAATGCGAGGATGTCAGGTTGGTACCTGAATTCCTGAAAATATTAACCACAGATTCATCCGCAATAACATCTGCAGCAGCAGCCACCGCCCTGGGTCTTTTTATCTACCTGGGAGAATTGGAAGAAATACCGGGCCATACCTTGAAGTTTGTAGAAGATGAGCTTTTCAAGGCAGCCCGTGGAGCTAAAGACTCCCTCGTGCGACGCAGGGCGATCGAAGCTCTGGGTGCATCTTCACATCCGGAAGTGACGGAATTGATCGAATCAACCTATTCGGCTTCTGACCCCGATTGGATCGTCAGTGCATTATTCGCAATGGGTCGCTCATGTGACCATCGCTGGGAAAAAGAGGTGATCGCCCATTTGCATCATCCAGACAATGATGTACGCATGGAAGCCATCCAGGCAGCCGGAGAAATAAACCTGGATGCAGCCCGTCCGCTCCTGTTGGAACAACTGGAAGATGATGAGGATCAAGAAATCCAGCATGCCATTCTTTGGTCTCTTTCCCAGATCGGGGGGGAAGGTGTGCGCCACCGTTTGGATGAATTTATTGAAACGATTGATGACCCTGAAGAACAAGATTTCCTGGAAGAAGTTCTAGAAAACCTGAAAATCACTGAAGAAATGGCTTCATTTGATTTTCTGGACCTGGATTCTGGTGATGAGTTGGATGATGAGTTGGATCTCGATGAATGAAGCCCCTCCCAATAGATCAGAAGGGGTAAATAGGGTAATCCTCTATATTACAGTGCTCCGAGCCTCTGGTGTTGATGAAGCTTCCAGATGAATCCGGAAATGGCATAACAACACCAATATAGTAAAAGATGGGTTGAGGACGAAACTTAGTAACATTTCCACTTATAATTTAACAGTCCAAAGCCCAACATTGTATTCTACTAACCTCATTTAATTCTTTCTTGGAGTAGCTTTGACAGAATTACTTCAAATCTTTGCAAACAACCTGCTGCCCATCTTGTTGATCAGCGGCACCGGGTTTCTCATCGGCAAATATCTCCACGTTGAACCACGTACATTCGGACGTATCATTTTCTATATTCTTTACCCGGCATTGGTATTGGATTTACTCACCCGGAACCAACTCTCACTTGTCGACATCCTTAAAACGTCGGGCTTTGCATTAAGCGTCTTGATAGTATCCGGCAGTCTTACATTTCTGGTTGGTTACCTGTTCAAATTGGAACGCCCGATTCTCATGGCTGTCCTGCTGACCAGTGTTTTCGCCAATAGTGGTAACTACGGACTTCCTCTCATCTCTTTTGCATTTGGGCAGGATGCCCTGGCGTATGCCTCCATTTATTACATTACAATCGCTTTATTATTCAACACGCTGGGGGTTTTAATCGCCTCCATGGGGCATTTGAATTTCAAAGATGCCTTGTTGGGTATGCTCAAGGTACCCACCATTTACGCCATTATTGTCGCCATGATCATCGTGCGGACTGGTTGGGTAATGCCCTCCCCACTGGAGCGCACTGTCACCTTACTGGCTGGCGGCGCCATTCCTTGCATGCTCATTCTGCTCGGGTTGGAACTTCAACGCGCCCAATGGAGCAAGAATATCATGGCGATATCCATAAGTGTTTTCATGCGGCTGATCATTGGTCCGCTTGTTGGATGGGGATTGAGTATATTATTTGGTCTGAAGGGAGCATTCCGCCAGGCCGGAGTAACCGATGCATCGCTTCCGACAGCAGTTATGACCACCATTCTTGCAACCGAATATAATCTGGAACCATCCCTGGTGACAGCCATTGTCTTCACAAGCACCGTACTCAGTCCACTTACCTTGACTCCGGTCTTGTTTATTTTAGGTAAGTAAATACTGATCTTATTATTCACTTGAAAACATCCAAAACTTCGCTGCTCCCATTGTAGCCCGCTTTCGCACAGACATCAGTTCAAATGTCAGATATCAGATTGATTCCACATTTGGTCGTGAAATCACCATCACTGCCCAAATCTTGGATTCTGACGCCGACAAAGATATATTCTTCTTTTTCCAGTATGAGAAGTTGAAGCAGGAAATGATGCCATACATACATGAACCAGGATGCATTCATATATTTGTCAGTGGTAAGGTACAGGGGGTGGGTTTTCGGGCATTTGTACAACGCACAGCAAATGTGCTTGGGTTATCTGGGTGGGTTCGCAATGTTGGTTATAACCAGGTTGAAGCCATTGCTGAAGGCAGCCCGGATGTTCTAAAGCGTTTTCTGGAAACCATACGGGTTGGCCCGCGGGGTGGACGCGTTGACGATGTGAATTTTAATTGGGAAGTTCCGCTTGGGGAATTCGATCGTTTTGAAATAAGGTACCGCTAAAAGTATTGGATAACTGCTTTAAACAAAACCCAAACCGCGCTGCTTGAGCGAAACATGACCGTGCCTGGCGATGACAATATGGTCCAGTACATCCACATCCAGTAATTTGCCAGCCTGGACAATGGCGCGCGTCATGGCAACATCGTCCGGGCTGGGAGTGGGGTCGCCGCTCGGATGATTATGAATGACGATCAAGGAGGGTGCGTTTCTGCGCACAGCGGGAGTGAAGATCTCCGCCACCCGCACCTGGGATGAATTGACTGAACCACGGTACACTTCCACGCTTTCGAGTATGTGATTGCGTGTGTCCATCAAGATCACCATCAGCACTTCCTGTTCCAGTTCGGCCAGATCATATTTATAAATCTCAGCCACGTCTTCAGGACTACTGATGATGACCCGCTTTTCGGAATCCCCTTGTTTCAATCTGCTGCCCAACTCGATGGCCGCTTTAATTTGGGCGGCTTTGGCTGCTCCCACACCATGCTGGTTGCAGATCTCTGCCAGGGAAGCGCGCTGGATCCCTTCCAGCCCGCCAAATTTATCCAACAATCGTTGGCCGACTTGTATGGCATTTTCGCCGGGGACTCCCGTGCGCAGCAGGATTGCCAACAATTCTGCTTTACTTAAGCTTTTGGCTCCTCTTTCTGCCAGGCGTTCGCGTGGACGGTCTGAAGCTTCCAGGTCGATGATGCGGTAGTCGGGTTTGGGTTCATTCCTCATGAATACTTCCTTATGACCGGGATTTAACTTGTATTCCAGTTGGCAATATCAAAGACCCCATCACTATACAATGAGATTTACGATATAACAAGTTGTTTTCACTTCCAATTCCATGCTCACAACAGGAGAGTGTATGTTTAAGGCCTCCAGCTTGACATTCATCAATGGGTCAGATACAATCTGCTCACTTACGGGCCTGTAGCGCAGTTGGGAGCGCGCCTCAATCGCACTGAGGAGGCCAGGGGTTCGAATCCCCTCAGGTCCACTCGTCAGGTTACAGATTGGTTGACGGAACCGCCGTTTGCGTGTACAATCGCCGTCGCATTGTGACCAGGATAAATTATCATCTGGGCCCATAGCGCAGTTGGGAGCGCGTCTCAATGGCATTGAGAAGGTCGAGGGTTCGAATCCCTCTGGGTCCACTGTTAGACCAATAAGTGAAAGTCAGACAGGAGTAGTAGGTCATCCTGCCAGCGAGATGGGAGAGTGAGGTGGAAGCCCATCACGGTATCTGCAGAATGCCACTTGAAGACCGAACTCGCCTGCCACCCGCAAGGGAGACTGCGTTGGTGAAACCAGTAGTCAACGCCGGCTGCAGCCCGTTACAGCGCCCCAGAGTGATCCTTGAACATGTTCAAGGTTAACCAGGGTGGTACCGCGGAGAATCTTTTCCAGAATCCTTCGTCCCTGTGTGGATGAAGGATTCTTTTATTAACACCTCAAAAAGGAGGTGCCGGATGAACACTGAAAACAATATTCACATAATTCCATCTCAGGAGTATGCCTGCCTTCTCGCGCACCTCCCGCTCGGGATCCGCCTGCCTGTCTCAACACCACCTGTTTCCTGCTTCGCTACGCATATTCCCAAAAAACCAACCATCATGAGGTAATAGAATGAACGAGAAACGAAATATAAGCGAAGGGTATGTACCTTCCTTGATCGAAACAAAATGGCAGCAAAAATGGCACGCCGATGGTCTGTATAATGCCAACATCGACCCAAACAAACCCAAGCACTATGCCCTGACCATGCTGCCCTATCCTTCCGGTGACCTGCATATCGGGCACTGGTACGCCATGACACCCAGCGACGCGCGTGCCCGATTTATGCGCATGAATGGCTACAACGTCATGTTCCCGATCGGTTTTGATGCCTTCGGGCTGCCGGCCGAAAACGCCGCCATCAAAAACAGGGTCCACCCAAAACAGTGGACTTACAAGAATATTGAGTTCATGCGCGCTCAACTGCGCTCCATGGGAGCCATGTGGGATTGGCGGCGTGAAGCCATCTCCGCCGACCCCGAATATTACCGCTGGACGCAGTGGTTCTTCACCCGGCTTTACAAGCACGGGCTGGCCTACCGAAAAATGTCACCGGTGGACTTTTGTCCGAACTGCAACACTACCCTGGCACGCGAGCAGGTCTGGGGGGATGACCGGCATTGCGAGCGCTGCGGAACCCCGGTCATCAAGAAGGATCTCGACCAGTGGTTTTTCCGCACCACCAGCTATGCCGAAGAGCTGCTCGACTATGCAGGCACGGATTGGCCCGACCGCGTGCGTACACTGCAAACCAACTGGATCGGCAAAAGCCAGGGTGCTTCGGTCATCTTCAGGACCGAACAGGGAGACCCGCTGGAGATCTTCACCACCCGCCCGGATACCCTGTGGGGCGCCACCTTCATGGTACTCTCCCCGGAGCACCCGCTGGTGGATAAGCTCACCACTCCCGCACAAAATGACGCTGTCCAGGAATATAAATTGCAGGCAACCCGCCAGTCGGATATCGAACGCGAGGCGGTTGACAAGGAAAAGACTGGCGTTTTCACCGGCAGCTTCGCCATCAACCCGGTCAACGGGGAGAAGATCCAGGTCTGGATCGCCGATTATGTGCTAATGAGTTACGGCACCGGCGCCATCATGGCCGTACCAGCCCATGACCAGCGCGATTTTGAATTCGCCCGCAAATTCGGTCTGGAAGTGCGCGTCGTCATCCAGCCGGAGGGTGCCGATCCCCTGGATGGCGCCTCCATGCCCGCATCCGTTCCGGCCTCGGGCACAATGGTCAACTCCGGCTCTTTGACCGGCACATCCGCAGATGAAGCCTTCACAGCCGCCATCCGCTACCTGGAAGAAAAAGGCACGGGTAAAGCCTCCACCAATTACAAGCTGCGCGATTGGCTGATCTCGCGCCAGAGATACTGGGGCGCGCCCATCCCCATGGTGTACTGCGGCGAATGCGGCTGGAACCCGGTCCCGGATGACCAACTACCGGTGCTGCTGCCCGATGATGTGGAGTGGAAACCCACCGGTGAATCACCCCTCAAGCTGCACCCCACCTGGAAGAACACTTCCTGCCCGGTGTGTGCCAAACCTGCTATGCGTGAGACCGACACCATGGACACCTTCATGTGCTCATCCTGGTATCACCTGCGTTACCTGAGCCCAAAATATGACCGGGGTCCTTTTGATCCGCAAGAATACGACTATTGGATGCCGGTGGATACCTACACCGGCGGCATCGAGCACGCCAATATGCACCTGATCTACACCCGTTTTTTCCACAAGGCCGGGCGCGATATGGGTATCATGAAAGGCCGTGAACCTATGACCCAACTGCGCAACCAGGGCATGGTGCTGGGGGAAGACCACGAAAAAATGTCCAAGAGCCGTGGCAATGTCATCGCACCGGATGTATTGGTGGAACGCTACGGGGCGGACGCGGTGCGCGCCTTCCTGATGTTCTTCGCCCGCTGGGACATGGGCGCCCCCTGGAACTCAAATGGCATTGATGGGACCGTCCGCTGGCTGAGGCGTGTCTGGAGCGCGGTCATCGAACCGGGCACCCCTGCCAACCCCGACCCGGAGATCCTGGTGGCCTTGCGGCGCAAAGTACACCAGACCTTAAGGCAGGTCACCCGTGATTTTGAGACCTTTGAATTCAACACCATTGTCTCGGCCCTGATGGAGTTAATGAACGAGATGTACAAGGCCCGCGAGGCAGGCGCAGGCGGCACTCCCGCCTGGCAGGAAGCCATCAACCTTTACCTGCTCATGCTGGCGCCGGTTTGCCCGCACGTTGCCGAAGAGCTGTGGCAGTACATTGGTAAACCTTATTCGATCCATACCCAATCCTGGCCCAAAGTGGACCAGGCTGCCGCAGCCGAACAGGAGATCACGCTCATCGTGCAGGTCAACGGCAAGCTGCGGGACCGCATTACCGTACCGGCAGATATTCAGGATGAGGCCGCCAAAGCCATTGCCCTGGCCAGCCCGGCAGTTCAAAAATTGCTGGGTGGCAGATCTCCCCGCCAGGTCATCCTGGTGCCAAAACGGCTGGTAAATATCGTTCTGTAATTAATACGTATCTACTCACCATATCAGATTTTGTCACTGCGAGCGCAGCGTGGTAGTCTCCTCTCCGGCATGGGGATTGCCACGTCGCTGGGAGGATGCTCCTCGCAAAGACAGAAGATAGAGCTTTTTTGCATTGAACTCGCTGGGCGTGGGTCTCCCGACTCGCTGGGCGTGGGTCTCCCGACCCCGCCCAGGATTTGACCGCCGAAAGCCTCTGTGCCAAAAAATGGAGAAAACACGATGCGCATTGAAGACCTCAATTGGATGGATGTTGAAACCTACCTGAAAAATGAAGACCGCCTGATCCTGATCGTCGGCGCCACCGAACAGCACGGCTACTTGAGCCTGGTTTCGGATGTGCGCATTCCCCAGGCGCTGGCGGATGCAGCCGCCCAGCAGACCGGTGTCCTGGTGGCTCCCCCGCTTAATTTCGGCAGCTCACCTTATTTCCTGGCTTACCCGGGCACTTTCAGTTTGCGCATCAGCACCCTGCTGGATGCCATTGAAGACCTGGTTCGCTCGGCTTATGGGCAGGGCTTCCGGCGCATCCTGCTGCTGAACGGACACGGCGGCAATGACGGCGCGCGTGCCCGCCTGGCGGAGCTTGCCAGCCAGATGCCCGACCTGCACCTGGCCTGGTATTCCTGGTGGGTGGCCCACAGCGTTTTGAACGTGGCTGAAAAGCACCAGATCAAGCCCTCGCATGCCAACTGGCTGGAAGCCTTTCCCTTTAATGTAGTCAGCGAGCTGCCCGACGAGGACAAAAACCCGCCCTTCGTCCCCGGCATCCTGGGGGCAAAACGAGCCCGCCTGGTCTACGGGGATGGCTCCTTCGGCGGCAAATACCAGGTGGGAGCGGATATCATGCAGGAGTTGTTCGATGCCGCCCTGCAGGACGTGCTCACCCTGCTCGAGTTTGACAGCTAAAGGCTGGTTTTATTGAGACCCTAAAGGTTTTCAGCCTGACTGACGTACCGGTTTGCAAATCTCTTTTGGAAGATGGGACGAAGGTTAACGGTAAAAACCTTTAGGGTCTATAGGTTAAGGTGCAAAATCCTGCCTCACTCCAGTCAGGGGATCCTTCGCTGTGCTCACACCGTCCCGGCATCGTCCCGATGTTCTTACGGGGCATCGTCCCGATGTTCTTACGGGGTGTCCTTCGGGAGAATGCCTGGGTGAGGGCTTTTGGGTGAGATCCGTAGGGGCGACCTTCATGGTCGCCCTGTTTCTTTGGGATGCGTTCGCCCAAAATCGTAGGGGCGCAGTGCCTCATGTTCCGGCCTCTTTTTCCGGGATGCATCCTTTTTTGTTCTGCTTTGTATTTAGAAAATTTTTTTAGTAAAACCCGTCTCTAAGAAGATCTCGCTGGTTAGGATCCTCTTTGATTTTAAACAAATCGTCAGTCTTTAAATTTAGCCTTACTTTCAAGCAACCGTAATTGCTGGGTAACTTTGTGCCCATCATTATCATTATAGGTTCGTTTTTCAGTCATGCCATTAGTTCGGGCGGCGGCGGTAACTTCACCCCAACTCACAAAATATTTATCGTAATATTCAATTGGGTATTTCCCAAATTTTGAAAGTTCATCCCGTGATGGAATATGGCCAATTTCTCCAGCCACTCGTTTTACTTCCAATTGCAAAGTTTTTTTAGGAACTTTATAAACTTGCTTTTCTAAGCGGGGAACAGGGCTATTTTTGCTAGTTAAAACTCGTTCCATTTTGCGAAATGGATCTAAACCATTCTGAATTTCTTGATGTCTTTCATTAGATAAATTCCAATATTTCTCTGAAGCTTCGATTCCTATATATTTTCTGCCAAGTTGATGGGCTGTTAGTGTTGTTGTACCAGATCCATTGAAACAATCTAAGACAATTTCGTTGGGTTTTGTAAAAATTGAAATGATTCTATACATCAAGTGTGGCGGTAATTGAGTTGGGTGGTCAACCCGTCTGCTATTGTGTTTAAGGCGATGAATATCACTCCATAAATCAGTTAATTTTGCCCTATCGTTAATTTTTGCGGCAATACGAGTATCTACACAATTTTCACGCAAGCAATAATCATCGGCTAAAGGTTCGAATGAATTAAAACTCGTAGGTGCGCTCGATAAACGAATATGCTCTGATCCACCTGTGAAACATGGCAGTTCTCTTGATTCGCCTTTTGTAAAACAAAGAATTGTATAGTGTGCTGGCATAATCATACGTACTGGAAATGCTAAAGCCTCCCAAACAAGCCAATTTTGATATTTCAAAATAGTTTGCATGTAGAGGAAATGCCTAATTGACCAAAGAGGAATATTCAATAAGGCAAGAGTTCGTCCTGGCTTTATCACACGGGATAACTCATAAATCCATTCATCACACCACTTGAAATAATCTTGAATGTCTAAATCATCTAAGTAACCAGAATATTTCTTTTTCAGGTTGTATGGCGGGTCAACAAATACAAAATCAATAGAATTGTCAGGAACTAACTTTAATTTTTCAAGACAATCACCATTAATAATGGTATTAGTTAATTCTTCCGGAAGTTGATTCTCTTGAAATTCAATATGTACAATTGGATTAGCCTGCCGATATAAACCAATCTCTTTAGTGTCAATTACGGTTAAAGTCCTATATGGTTCCAAACCAAAAAGGTCTGCAAACCGCTTAATTACTGTACTTAAATCGCCGTTCAATTCACAGGCAATATCTCGCCAAACATCGGAGATTAAGGTACCTGCTTCATGGTAAGTATGTTTTTTGCCACCATAATCTTTTGTTGTTTTATCGCACACGGGGCAATAAGTGTATTCAATCCGTGTTTTGGTGTGACGCAATGATGCTTTATACCGTGTGTAAACTAGTGCTCCGAAGTGCCGATGGGGTAATTTGCGTTGATTTCCATCAATTATTGTCCCCCGTTTTATTGCTATCCAATGTTGATACATTAATATATCTGGCATTTGGGCTTGTACTTGAACGAGATCTATTACTTCACCTAATACAACTAAAGTTGCTTTTTCACCAAGATTTTTTGATACTTCTGCTACTAAATCTCCAACTCCCTGTAATGGCTGATCGAGTTGGCTTGGGGTTTGGCTGGCAGGTAATATTATAAGGCAAACATCACTTAAATTCTTACAAACCGAGAGAAATTCATCTCGGTTTTTCACCAACGAATGTGCGATTTCTAAAGTTTGATAGTTTTCTGAAAAATGGGTCATTTTAGAATTGTTCTCTTAAAAATTGACACAATACATTAAGTTCACTGCGAGAAAATGCAACTGTACAATGACTGTAAGAACATATTATCCGTAGAGCAGTCTCTCGCTGAAAATTGCCTGCTCCGTCTAAAACATAAGCAATTTTATGACCCGCTCTTTCCACTTGTTCGTACCGTGCCCGTGCTTGCCCTGACTTACGCTCAATAACACTATTTGTGGTTACTTGAAAACCTACTTCGATGGCAACATATTTTGTACCATCAGTGACAACAATATCAAATGCTGTCATTCGCCCTGTGGCGCTATCTGTATGAGTAACATTCGGCAACCTACCGCCTGTTTTTATTTCAACATTTTCTAAACCCAAATGTTCTGAAATATATGCAGCAACGAACCTTTGTGCAATTTGCCCAAGACTATTGGAAGTTGCTCCGCCTGTTATTCGACTTACCCAAATATATCGTTGCTTTATAAAGGTCGTCAGTTCGTCAGTCTTGCCAAAATACTCTCCAATTTCACATTTTGCCAAAGTTGAAGCTACTTCTTGATCTTCATCACTGTATGCGCTTCCGAATAATAGAAGAGCGATAGCATCCTTCTGTAAATCATCAAGATGATGATTATTGAGCAATTCTTTACCATCAATCTTTAACTCTTTATTACTGAATTTCTTTTTTGGCAATGCGCAAAATTTATAAGTTCTTGGCTCTCCATGCCAGAGGTAATGAAGTTCATCCGATGGGAATAAAGTTCCAAACTCTGCGCTAACCCTTTGAAGCATTTCGCCGCCAAAATCGGCAAGTATGACAAGGTGCTTCAAAAATAAGTTTGCCGGAAAACTTGATGCTTCAATTATTGTGAAAAGGTTTTCTAGATCCGGCGTTTCCACGCTAATAATGCTAATGAATTGGTCTTGAGTTTTGAGTAATAGCGGAATAATGCTTAACTTTGATTCAATTTCCGAAAGTTCGGAAGGCCAAAACTTCGATGCAACGGCTTCAAGTTCTTCAAACGTTTTTGTGTAATTTGCAGACATAGTCGATAACCTCAAAAGGGAATGACCTTCCATCCTAGTTTAGCACAAGTATTTGATTAAAAAAATGGAACTGCGTATAAGGGAAGTGCTTCATGGTTTGTTTTAGCGGCTGTAGCAAAACCGCTGTCCGGTGGAGCCTTTGTTAGGATGCAAGAGTGTCAAACATCGTTTTTATTTTGCCATTTGATATACATCGTTAATCCGTCTAAGTCTGGGAAAAGGGATCGATAATTTATTCCGAGCATATCCAAATCTCTCTTGAATCTTCCCTTATCATTTTTGTTGATTATGAACTTGACGAAGTTCTCAATGCCTGCTTCCTTAAAATTTGCATCTTCAATTGGTACTAGGGGAGGAACTTTCCCTGTGTCATTATTGTGTATTGGGAATGAGTGAATTGTAAAGCAACCTTCTTGTGCTATTAGTCTGTTGTTGATGTGCCTTGGATAGAATGCGCTTAGCGAGGATATGTTGTCGAGACTGTCGAGGTTTTCGAACCATATAGTATTATCGAAAGCCAAAAGGCTTCCATCATTGTAATTATCATCTAAGGAAAAGAAGAGGGCTTTCAATGGATTAGTTGTCCAATCCAGCAATCTCGTTGGTAGCCCATGATGTTGACCAATTACCAACCAATCAACATCGTTTTTGGGTTCGGTAGATAAGTGTGGGATTGAATACTTCTTAAATTTTTCCAGTAGTTCTTCTTCAAATATATGCCAACCAAAAACTGACATCCTAATATTGTCCAATCTGCCAATGGATGGTATTAGCTTCCATGTGCTATTGGCCTGACCACGGTACATCGAGAATGGACCCAAGCTTCCAATATGGTTAAGCAGATCTGATATAGTCGAAATTATTATTTCTTTTATCATTCAATTTAGCCTTGCAATCTATTGGTTTGCGTTAGATGCAGCGGGGCGGACGTGGACTCTACTTCGTATCATGGTACTACCTTAGCTTAGCATAATCCCATTTTAGCAGGGCGAATCCCTGTCAACTAGTACGCTTTAATAGTCCACTTTTTATTATTTCTTATTCTCTGGGTTCGGTTCAAAGTTTGCTTGATTGCTTTCAGCGAGTTTTCCAATATAACCTAATATTGATCCAATTTCGCCTGCATAAGTGTTGCGTTGGGTAGGTGTCCAATCTTCTTGGAGTGATTTTTCCGCATTATCAATTAGTTTTAATAACCTAATCTCAATTGGAGTATTTACAAACCCAAGCGAGCGAATGTGGTGCAATGATTGGCGTAAACCATGAACTATATTTTCCCGAGGTGCGCCACGAATAATTACGTCTATTGTCCACATCAAGTCGTGTCCCACCCAAAAAATATTTCCAGAATTACTCCACTTCACTGCCTTATTACCTTCAAGATGTATTCTATCTTTCAATTTCTCGTTTTCTTCGTCTAGAGGAGTAAGTTTATCAACGTTTGCCTCTCCAAAAAATAATGTTTCTGCGCCACCAGGCCACTTGGCTTTTTTTAACCGATTTAATAGACTGCTAATATCTTTCCTGAACAGGAATAAAAACAAAACACCAATAATAAGAACAACGAGGGGCCAAAGTAAGGCTTTTAGAATCTCAGGTGTAATCATTGTTATAACCCTTTCACTAATTATTTGCACTTGAGTAGATTTGTGTAACAAGGAGAGTGGGCTTTAGATTCAGTCGTTATTACACTATCCCTTTTAACAAAAAAATATGTTATTCGGCTCCATTTGGTCAGGTTGCAATGGTTCTTTAGTATCCCACAATGGTAGCCCCACAACCTTTATTATAGCACTGTTGTTCTATTTGTAAAGGTAGGGAATGAGAGTGTTGAAAAACAAGTGACAAAATGGTTGGTTAATTGACGGAAGGGGAAAAATTTAATACAATTGGAGCAACCATCAATACAGGAGA
>MGMF01000024.1 GCA_001796335.1 Chloroflexi bacterium GWB2_49_20
CTTTTGAATGCCCGCCAAATTCAAAGAATGCAGGGAAAGGAACGGATCATCCTCCTGGCAATTGAGGACATCACCGAGCGCAGGGAGGTAGAAATTGGCCTGGAAAAGACCCATGAAGAGTTGAACGAGTTGGCTACTGAATTAAATCGTGCCTCCCGGGCAAAATCTGAATTCCTGGCCAATATGTCACATGAGCTCAGGACCCCTCTTAACTCCATCATCGGTTTCTCCGAGGTTCTATACGATGAGACTTTCGGGTCGATCAATGAGAAACAGAGGAAGTACGTGAATAATGTTTTAACCAGCGGGAAACACCTTCTATTACTGATAAACCAGATCCTTGATACGGCAAAAGTCGAATCCGGAATGATGAAGCTGGCCCTCTCCAGCTTACCCATGAAAGACCTGTTGAATGAAATTTCGATGCTGGTAACGGATTTGGTCAGCAAAAAGAAGCTTCAATTATTACTTGAAATTGACGAAGATCTGCCATCTATTGAAGGGGATGAACTCAAGGTAAAAGAGATCATTTACAACCTGCTTTCAAATGCAGTTAAATTTACCCCTGAAGGGGGAACAATTGGCCTGCGGGCGAAGAATACCGGTTCCGGGGTGGAAATCGTGGTCTGGGATACGGGGATTGGTATCGCCGCTGAAAACATTGAGAAAGTATTTGAAGGGTTTTTCCGGGTGGATACCCCCTATTCCCGCTTGACCGAGGGGACCGGGCTCGGTTTACCGCTTTCCAGAAAGTTGGCTGAGCTGCATGGCGGAAAGCTTTCGGTAGAATCAGAAGGACTTAATAAAGGCACTTTGGTCCGGCTTACTCTGCCTTTACTATCACGCAAGGAGGGGTGATATGAAAAAGAAAGCATTGGTTATTGATGATAATCCAAATAATCTTATGTTGGAAAAAGACCTTTTGGAGGTCTTTGGCTTCGAAGTATTTGAAGCTGAAAATGCTTCCAATGGAATTGCCATTGCCAGGAAAGAAAAACCGGATATCATCATTATGGATGTGCGCCTTCCGGATATGCGTGGCCCCAAAGCTGCCATAATATTACGCCAGGATAAAGAGACGTGCGATATTCCCATTGTTTTTGTGACCGCTTCTGTAATGCCGGTGGATATGGAAGAGATAAAAGGCATAGCAAACACCGGGTTTATAATTAAGCCGGTCAATACACGCACTTTTGCGAAAGAGGTCAGTCAATATTTAAATGATTTTTCGCCCCCCATCTTACCTTGACCCGCATGATTTTTGGGTGGATACTAAAATCAAATTCAGAAGATATAACGCATGAATGACAAACCGGTAATTTTGGTCGTGGATGACCAGCTCATAAATATTGAACTTCTCGAAGCACATCTTGTTCCGCAGGGTTATGAAATTGTCACAGCGGCAAACGGTGAAGAAGCGCTGGGGAAACTTTCCAGTGATCAAATCGACCTGATCCTTCTGGACGTAATGATGCCCGGCATGGATGGATTTGAAGTTACCCGCAGGATCCGGCAGGATACTATCCACCGGCTTCTTCCGATCATCCTGGTTACCGCATTGCGGGATAAAGAAGATCGGATCAAGGGAATTGAATCCGGTTGTGATGATTTTATTTCAAAGCCTTTTGACAAGATGGAACTTTTGGCCCGGATCCGGTCCATGCTCAAGGTCAAAGCCTACAATGACTTGTTGAGTAATTACCGCAAAGAGTTGGAGTCCGAGGTAGCCAGGAGGACCGCGGAATTAACACAAGCTGTTGAGAATATAAAAGCAGCTTCGCTGGAGACGATCCACCGGCTTTCCATGGCTGCTGAATACAAGGACATGGACACGGGTGAACATATCGAGAGAATGACTCGTTATTCCACGGTCGTTGCCCGCCGCATGGGACTGGACGAAAGTTCCATTGAAACCATTCAGTATGCAGCCCCCATGCATGACCTGGGTAAGATAGGAATCCCCGACCAGATATTGATGAAACCAGGCAGTCTCGACCCGGCAGAGTGGGAGATCATGAAGCAGCATTCGGTCATCGGCGCCAAGATCCTCAACGGCTCGAACGCTGAATTCATAAGGCTGGGTGAGACGATAGCCCTGAACCATCACGAGAAATGGGATGGAAGCGGCTATCCAAATAACCTGAAAGGGCTGGAGATACCAATCGAAGCCCGCATCGTGGCGATCGCAGATGTATTCGATGCCCTCACCTCCAAACGACCCTATAAACAAGCCTTCTCCATTGAGGAGTCACTGGCCATTATCAAGGCAGGCAGGGGAAGCCAGTTTGATCCGGAGGTGGTGGATGCTTTCTTTGCAGTCCAGGACGAGATACTCACCATTCATAAGTATTTTGGTTCAGGAAAATCAATAGGCTATTGATATCCCTTCGCGTCAGACCTGAACCTGACAGGTTTGAACGAACGTGGCAGGCTCGAGACCCTAAAGGTTTCCTTCGTTAACATTCGGCGCGTCTGACAGGGTGGTCTCGTGTTTTATGAAGACCGATAGCCTTCAAAACCTTTAGGGTCTGGATTATTGATATAAACCTGTCAGGTGTGGCTCAGAAATTGCGGTCTATTTTCAGCGGATCGAGATTGTCAATTACGGTCGTCTCGCTGTGAAGGCACCATTCCTGGCGGTCCAGGATGGCGGTCAGGGCGCTGGTCATGAGATCATCATCGTGCAAAGGCTGACCGTTCTCATCCCGTTTGCCATCCGGCACGCCCCAGCGCATGGTGTGCGCCGGTCCCGGCAGGATCTCGGCCTGGCAGTGGTTCAACTGCCGCTGAAAGCCGCTGTCGAAGGGGTGATATTCGCGGTAGCGCCCGGTCTCCACGATGGAAATGAACTGGTAGCCGATCTCGGATTTCCCGGCTTGGGTGAAGCGCACCGGGATGCAGCGCCCGGGCAGGGACAGGTCGAGCATGCTGAACAGGCCCTCCCCCACGCCGGTGGCATCGATCACCAGGTGAGGCGGATTCCAGGTCTGCGCCAGGGCTTTGATCTGGGCATGGATATGGGTGTGTTTCTCCCCCAGCCAGGCCAGGCGCCGCACACAGCGGTAGGTGGGGCGCTTGAACTCCGGGATGGAACAGGGGTCGACTTCCACAATTTTCAGACTGGTATAGTCGCGCCCCGGGTTCTGCATGTCCTGGCTTTGCCGCAGACCTTCGTCCTGCCCGCCCACATCGATCAGGAAGGCGTACAGGCAGCCGGGGGATGGCTCCAGCTGCGGGCTGTGCGTCCCCAGCATGAGCATCTGGCGCGCCTCCGGGAACATGCCCACCTGGGCGTCAATCTCCTCGTTGAAAAACTGGGTCTTGATGACCGGGTGCTGGCGGCCCAGGCGGGCGATCTCACCCTGCACAAACAGGCCGTAAGGCTTGTGCAGCAGCGCCACCTGGTCGGCGTCCAGCAGGAACAGCCGCTGTGTGCCGTCTTCCTCCTGCTCCCTCCTGGCACGCCGCATCTCGCGGCTCAGCAGGGTGCTGCTGGTCCAGACCGTGCCGCACAACAGGCGCGTGGCGTTGGTGCTGGCGCACATGGGTGCAAAGTTCTTGTCATAGATGTCCGGGGCAATATCCTGGGCTTCGTTGATGACCAGCAGCAGCGAGGCGGTGGCGCCCACCACGTTGGCCTGCCCGTCCCCCGAAAGGAACGAGGTGCGGCAGTAGCCCACCTGGCGCATGAAGTCGGAGCGCTTGCGCCACTGGCCACGGGTCAGCGGGTTCCTGCTCAGGCAGGTTTCCAGGCGCAGGATGGCATTGATGGTCTGAGGCTTGTAGGTGGGGTTGACCACCACGATCGAGCGGTCCTTGCTGGACAGGCAGCGCATCAGGTAGGCGATGAGCTGGCCGATCATCTCATCCTTGCCCGACTGGCGCGGCAGGACCAGCACAAAAGACAGACCGGCATTGTTCTGGATGGAGGCGATAATGGCGTTGGCAGCCTGCAACTGGTAGGGGCGCAGGGTGATGCCCGTGCCCAGGCGTGCATACTCCTCCAGGCTGCCCAGAACCTTGCGGAGGCGGGAGTGAAGTTCCGTCATGCCTGCTCCCATTGCCCGGCTGCCTTGCCCAGCCCGGCATCGCCCAGCCCGGCATCCTCGCGCAAGCTTGCCTCGATCAGCATGCTCACATCCAGGTCTTTGTGGGTCAATAGCAGGTTGCGCTGCACCAGCCTGCCGATCGAATTGACCAGCGTGACCACCATGCCCAGCCTGTTCAAGTCCAGGTCGGTGTAAAAGGTCAGGCCTTCCAACTGGTCGAGCAGAACCTTCACTTTCAGGCGCAGGATGGTTATCTCGCAGGTCAGTTCCCCGGCCATCTTGTCCAACTGGCGTTTTTGGCGGGCGCTGATGCGCCGGGCGTAGAAACCACGCCTGGGGGCATTCAGGTTCTCTCTGGATATCGGCATGGGGGCGGCTCCTTTCCCTAAAACAGGCGTCTCTGACCGCCAAAGACCGACCTGCCGGTCGATTCCAGCTTGCTGGCCGAGTGCAGCAGGTCCTTCGCCCGTCGGCGGAACTGGCCCGCCACATCCAGCACCTCGTCAATGTCCTCCATCAGCCAGTACCCGCCTTTACTGTCGCTGCCGATCAGCAGACCGTTGTGGCGCATGTGGCTGACCGCCTCGCGGAACTGCCGGTCGTACGGGTTGTTCGGGTTGCGCTGCGCCTGCGGGATCTGCACCGCAAAGACAGTCTCAACCAGCCTCCACTTCTCAGCCCGGTTGTAGCGGCCGCGATGGCAGGAAAGAGCCATCAGAATAGCTTGAAAAAGCATTTCGTTATCCATTTTCACCTCCAAGTAAATTCAAGTGACAATAAACTCGGCATATTTGCCTCCGACATAATCCTGTGGGTCGGTCCCGGGTTTTTTCCTTTTTGACATGCCGCGCCCGTCCTGCTTCCAGCGTTTTAGAATGGCCTCGACGTACTTCAGGTTGCGCGCGTTCGACTTGACCGCCTCCCGGATGGCGTCACACACCCATTCGTCGCTGTAATCCGCCACGTCAGCTGCCAGGGCGTCGGCAAGCATGGGCGTCAGCACCCCGATATTGGCCTCGTACAGGTCATAGGCGCCGGGAAAAGGCTTGCCGGGTGGAGCCGCATTACTGGCAACTCCCCCCTTCTCCTGGACCTCATCCCCCAAAGAATCAGAATCAGATACAGAATCAGATACAGAAGCAGATGCAGAAGCAGAAGGAGAATGTTCTACTTCTGTTTGGTTTTCCGTTTGGTTTTCTGTTTCATTTTCGTTACATTCTTTGAAACGTTTCGTTTCAAGAGCGTTTCTTTTTCTAAAATCCCGACCGCGTTCGGTGCTGGTGGAGGGCGCCTGCCTGGCCTGGAAGTGGGTGACCACCCAGCCAGCCGGGGTCTCATGCACGATCCCGAACGCGGCTAAGGTCTGCAGCGACCTGGACAGATTGGCTTCAGTAATGCGCAGACGCCAGGCCACCTCTGCCTCGGATCGCAGCAGACCATCGTTGCCGTACTCACCCGCCAGCAGGAACAGCACCACGGCGCGGCGCCACAGCTTATCCGGCATCTGCTCCATCTTGTGGTCATCCATTATTTCCAGGTAAAGTTTGATCCAGTAGCGTTTCATAGACCCCTCCCCCAGCCCTCCCCCAAATCGAGATTTGGGGGCACCCCTCGGGTATGCTTCGCGAAGGTGGCGAAGGCGGAGGGGGTCATCTTCTCCATCTGGCAGGCGTGCCCCGCCAAAAACATGCGGGACTTTCCCGGAAAAAGAGGCCGGGACTTTCGAAAACCAATACCTTGCTTGCATTCGTTTTTGCTGGCTTTGAGTGTGGGCATGGGGGTGGCTGCTCCTTTGAATGGTGAGTAGGTTTTGTGCCGACGATATGGCCTAGTACCCGTCAGGGTGATCGTCGGCACAGTCGCTGGCGGCTTTAGGCGCTTCGTCCAGGCATGAGCCGCCCCCTTAAAACAACCGGCAAGAGTCGCATTCCGGGGACGACTCTTGCCAGGA
>MGMF01000025.1 GCA_001796335.1 Chloroflexi bacterium GWB2_49_20
TGTAATTTAGAACAATTGTTCTATTATATTCCTGGCAAGAGTCGTCCCCGGAATGCGACTCTTGCCGGTTGTTTTAAGGGGGCGGCTCTCCAGCCAACAACGTATGGGATCTTCGAATCCCTGAATCTACTCAATCATTCAAAGGAGCAGCCGTCCCCATGCAACCATTATCTGATCCCCGCCTGCTGGTCATCGCCCTGTCCGGCCTGCCGATCACATTAGCCCTCTTGCTTTCCTTCGAACACCAGCCAGTTTCCGAGAAGCATATTTGTTCCATGTTGGGAATATCTGACAAGACCGCGGCCAGCGCGCTGCACCGCCTGAAGGAATTTCAGATCATCACGCGCGTGACCGGGGGATGGACAATATCTGAAGGCTATCAACTACCTGTTTCTGCTATCCGGGAACCTGTTGAAAACCTGTGGATAAAGAATCGGAAAAATTCCGACTTTTCCTCTAGTAGTAGTGTAGTAGTAGATAGTAGAGAACCACATTTCAAGGCTGAATCCACCACCACCACCACTATTAAAGAATCGGAAAATTTCCGACTTTTAAAACGTACTTGCGAAATTGCCGGTATCCACGAACCCAAATCCAGCAAGATCGCACGCATTCCAGGCATGACCGTCGACATGATCAAACAGCATGTGGACAATGCCCTTGCAGAAGGTCTGTACATCGGTGCGGCTATTTTCCGCATTGAAAACGAATGGCCGGTCAAAACCGAACCCGAACCAAATGACAGGCATAAATATAGCACCGGCAAATATGCCGAGTTTATTGTCAGTTGAGCTGCCTTGAAGGTGAAAATGGATAACGAAATGTTTTTTCAGGCAATTTTAATGCTATTTCTGGTCATCATGATCCCTTCAACCGGGTGGGGAAGTGGCGGCTGGTTGAGACCGTCTTTTCGGTGCACAACCCGGCGCATGAGTGCCGGGGCAGACGCCCACCGATCACATATGGATGGCGTGCCCCTCGGCCGCATGCGCGGCTTCCATCAGCACCTCAGACAGGGTCGGGTGGGCATGTACGTTGCGGGCGATCTCAGCCGGGGTCAATTCGAGCATGTGCGCCAGGGTCAGCTCGGGCAGCAGCTCGGTTACTTCGGGGCCGAACATGTGTGCGCCCAGGATCTCGCCGTACTTTTCGTCCACCACCAGCTTGACCCAGCCGGCGTAATCGCCCAGTCCCAGTGCCTTGCCGTTGGCCTGGAAGGGGAAGCGCCCGATCTTGACGGTGTAGCCGCGTTCAGCAGCCTGCTTTTCGGTCAGGCCGAAGGAGGCTATTTGCGGCTGCGAGTAGGTGGCGCGCGGCATCATCTCGTAATCCAGGGTGACGGTCTCCGCACCGGCGATGTTCTCGGCGCAGACGATGCCCTGGGCCGAGCTGACATGCGCCAGCATGAGTTTGCCGGTCACATCCCCGATGGCCCAGATGCCGGGTACATTGGTAGCCATGCGCTCATCGATCTCCACAAAACCGCGTTCGCTGATCTTGACGCCCAGCTCCTCCAATCCCAGGCCGGACGAATTGGGTTTGAAACCGATGGCCACCAGGGCCTGATCGGCTTCGAGCAGCTTGTTCTCCCCGGCTGCAGAAACGGTGACGCGCACACCCGTGGGTGTGGCCTCGAGGGCCTCGACCTTATGCCCGGTCAGCGCGTGGATGCCGTTCTTTTTGAAGGCTTTTTCCAACTCAGCGCTGACCTCTTCGTCTTCCAGCGGAACCAGGCGCGGCAGCATCTCCACCAGGGTGACTTCCACGCCGTAGGAATTCCAGATGGTGGCGAACTCCACCCCGATGGCGCCCGAACCGATGATGATGACCGAGGCGGGCAGCTTGTCCTGCAGGATGGCGTGCAGGTAGGTGAGCACTTTTTCGCCATCCACCTGCCAGGCGGCCGGAACGATCGGGCTGGCGCCGCTGGCCACGATGATATTTTTGGCTTGCAGATCGCTCTGTTTTCCGTCGGCATCGGTCACCGATACGGTATCTTTGGAGGTGATGTGCGCCGCGCCCATGTACACACTGATGTTGTTCTTCTTCATCAGGAAGCCAACGCCTTTGACCAGCCGGTCCGAGACCTGGCGGGAGCGTTTGGACGCCACGCTAAAATCGAGCTTGAGGTTCTCGAAGCTGAAACCGAATTCCTTGCCGCGTGCTCGCAAAGTGTGGGCCACCTCGGCGTTCTTGAGCAGGGATTTGGAGGGGATGCAGCCCACGTTCAGGCAGACTCCGCCCAGCCACTGCTTGTCCACAATGGCCACCTTTTGTCCCAGCTGCGCCAGGCGGATGGCAGCCACGTAGCCGCCGGGTCCTGCACCGATCACAATTGCATCATAATTTTCCATGACGAGATCTCCTTGTATTTTTATAATAATTCGGGGGAAGGTTGGTGTTACACCCCAAAAACCCACTTTTTTGAGAAATTACGTCTCCTGATGAAAGAATTAAATGTTTATGAAATTATACCCTCAAGTAAACAGAATCCCGAAAGGGCTATAACTTTAATGAAAAAAGATTTAACCACAACCCCCCAAAAGCGGGGACACGAGTCACACCCCCCTTGAACATGGGGGGCACGAAGTCACGAAGCTTAATAGATAAATATCTTTGTGCTTTGTGGTAAATACCTGGTGGTAAGAGAGGTTTTTTGAAGATGTGTTTAATCCGCCCAGTTTTGGAGCACATCCACCACTTTGGCCAGGAACCAATCGGCAGAGGCGCCGTCCAGGATGCGGTGATCAAAGGTCAGGGAGATGTAGGCCATCGGGCGGATGGCAATGGCATCGTTGATGATTATGGCGCGCTTCTGGACCGCTCCCACCCCCAGGATGCCGCACTGCGGCTGGTTGATGATGGGTGTGGCGAACAGCGACCCGGAGATGCCGTGGTTGGTGAGAGTGAACGTGCCGCCCTTGACTTCGTCGGGCTGCAACTTGCGCTCACGGGCGCGCTGGGACAAGTCATTGACGGCGCGTGCCAGCCCCAGCAGGGACAACCCGTCGGCGGCCTTGATGACCGGCACGATCAGCCCGGCCTCCCCCAGGGAGGTGGCCATGCCAATGTTGATGGCGGAGTGCAGCAGCAGGCCATCTTCACTCCAGGAGGAATTGACCTGCGGGAAAGCCTTGAGGGCACTGACGCAGGCTGACACGAAATAAGCCGTGTAGGTCAGGTTGGCTCCATCGTGTGCGAAAACAGCCTTGCTGGCGAGGCGATGCGCCACCACCCGGCTGAGGTCGGCTTCCATGACGGTGGTGACGTGGGCGGAGATGTTTTTGCTCTTGAGCATATGCTCGGCGATCGAGCGGCGGATGGTGGTGTGAGGGATCAGCCGGTCGCCCGAGGCTGTTGGAGCGGCTAGTACCGGATGGGCGGCTGAAACGGCACCTGCAGCATCTGCGGACTTGAACATCAACTCGGTGGGGCGGAACAGGTCTCCATCGGCGGGGGTCTCCCAGATGGGGATGTCTGCTGCCGCTCCGGCAGCAGCGGAGGGGTGCGATTCCAAGAATGCCATTACATCCTTCTTGGTGATACGCCCGCCCTGCCCCGTAGCGGTAACCTGTCCCAGATCGAGGTTGTGTTCGCGGGCGATCCTGGCGACCACGGGGGAGATGAAGCCCAAGTCACGGGGGGCAGTGGCTGCAGTCACCGGTTGGGGCGCGGCTGCTGCCGGGGCAGAGTCATCCGCTGGTACGTCTTCGCCGGGCTGACCGAGCCAGGCCAGCACGGTGCCGGCCGTGACGGTTATTCCCTCGGGCACGAGCAGCTTGAGCACTGTCCCGCTGGCCGGGCTGGGAATCTCGGTGTCCACTTTGTCGGTGTTGACTTCCAGCAGGGCTTCAAACTCGGCGATGGTCTCGCCTTCTTTTTTGAGCCATTTGGTGACGGTGCCTTCGACAACGGATTCGCCCAGTTGGGGCATGATTACTTTGGTTGGCATATTTCCTCCGGAACAGTTGTCAGTTAGCGGTTGATGTCGCTCAACTGATTTTATACTCTCTGGGGCAGGCTTTTGATGAGCGCATAAAGTTTCATGCGCAGTTCCGTAATCTGGGGATCCAGGGATGCGGCGTGTGCTGGTTCGAGGTACCCCAATTCCACGGCAAGCACCAGTTGGGTATCCACTTCAGCCAGGGAGCCGATGGCCATCAAGAGAAAGCGCCGAAAATCGCCGCCATTGCCGCGTGCCTGGCCCTCTGCAATATTGGAGGGTATGGAGACGGCTGCCCGGCGTAATTGGTTGGCCAGGCCGAATTTTTCATGATCAGTAAATTTCCCGGTCAGAATGTACACATCCTTAACCAGTTGGATGCCTGATTGCCAGACGATCAGATCGCGATAATTTTTAGCCTTTTCACCTGCCATGCCTGCCTCCTAATAAATTTGATAATACCGCCAACAGCCAACTGTCAACGGCTCTTTAATAACTAGCCAGATCCCGGATGGCGGCGGCGATCTTGTCCGGGTTGAGCATGAACCAGTCCTGCAGCGGGTGGCTGAAAGGCACGGCGGGCACATCCGGACCGGCCAGGCGCCGGACGGGCGCGTCCAGGTCGGTGAAGGCCTGCTCGGCAATGATGGCCGCGATCTCGGCGCCATAGCCGCCGGTCAGGTTGTCCTCGTAGACCACCAGGGCTTTGCCGGTCTTGCGGACCGAGGTCAGGATGCTTTCCCGGTCAACAGGGTAAAGCGTGCGCAGATCGACCACCTCCACGCTGATGTCCTCGGCAGCCAGTTTTTGTGCGGCCTGCAGGGTGTAATACAGCATCATGCCATAGGCAAAGACGCTCACATCCGTGCCCTCACGGCTGACATCCGCCTTGCCGATGGGCACCAGATACTCGCCCTCGGGCACTTCGCCCTTGATCAGGCGGTATCCCTTTTTGGGCTCAAAGAAGAGCACCGGGTTGGGGTCACGCACCGCGGATTTAAGCAGGCCTTTGGCGTCCGCAGGGTTGGAAGGCACCACCACCTTGAGACCCGGAGTGTGGGTGAAGAAAGCCTCCAGGGATTGGGAGTGGTACAGGCCTCCGCCGATGCCGCCGCCGTAGGGAGCGCGGATGACCATCGGCACGGTCCAATCGCCGTTGGAGCGGTAGCACATCTTGGCGGCTTCATTGATGATCTGGTTGAAAGCCGGGTGGATGAAATCGGCAAACTGGATCTCGCAGATCGGGCGCATGCCGTACAAGGCTGCCCCGATGCCCACGCCGATAATGGAAGCCTCGGCCAGCGGGGAATCCATGACACGCTGCGGACCGTATTTGTCGAACAATCCCCTGGTGGCACGAAAGACCCCGCCGCGCACACCGACATCCTCCCCCACGATGAAAACGTTCGGGTCGTGCGCCAGTTCTTCGTCCATGCCCTGGCGGATGGCATCAATGAGGGTCATCTCAGGCATGGGTCACCTCCTCGGCATAGACCGGGTGCAGGGCTTCTTCAGGCGATGGGTAGGGCGCCGCAGTGGCGTCCGCCACTGCCTGCTCGATCTCAGTCTGGGCGCGCTTCTCCATCTCATCCAGTTGCGCCTGGGTGGCGATCTTCTTGGAGAGCAGCAGGCGCTGGGTCAGCGGGATGGGATCGCTCTTCTTATAGGTTTCAACTTCCTCGCGCGAACGGTAGGCTCTATCATCATCGTCCGAGGAGTGCGGGGTCAGGCGGTAGGCACGCGCTTCGATCACGGTGGCGCCTTCGCCCGAGCGGGCTCGTTCGACCGCGATTTGCATGGCTGAATACACCGCCACAATGTCGGTGCCATCCACGCTGATGCCCGGCAGCCCCAGTCCGCAAGCCTTGTCAGCCGCGCTGGGCACCGCCATCTGTTTATCCTGCGGCACCGAGATGGCGTAGGAGTTGTTCTCCACCATGAAGATGACCGGCAGCTTGTGAATGGCGGCCCAGTTGACCGCTTCATACCACTCGCCCTGCGAGGTGGAGCCCTCGCCGATGGTGGTCAGTACCACGTGCTTATCTCCCTTGAGCTTGATGGCCAGCCCCAGCCCGGAGGCGTGCAAGGTCTGGGTGGCAACCGGTGCGGAATGGCTGAGCACGTTGGCGCGCCGCAGGCCCCAGTGGCTGGGCATCTGGCGCGCGCCCGAAGAGGGCTCGCCTTTTTTACCCATTACGCTCAGCATGAATTCCAGCGGGGTCAACCCGACGGCCAGCATGAGAGCCAGGTCACGATAATAAGGCGAGATCCAGTCCTGGCCTCTTTGCAGGGCAAAGGCTGCGCCCACCTGGGCGGCTTCCTGGCCGATGCCGGAGATGTGAAAAGCGATTTTGCCCTGGCGGTGCAGTACCCAGGCGCGCTCATCTGTGCGCCTGGCCAGCAGCATCGTCCAATACATGTCCAGAAGTATTTCGTTGGATAATCCCATGTGAAACTCCTTACAAGATAAATTATATCGTAATACTATTAAAAATATATAAATACTCAAAAAAGAGAGATGTTGGGGATTGGATGGGGAAATTAAATCGAAAGGAGCAACGCAGTTCGTACATGCGTTGCTCCTGAGGCAGGCAAGTTTCAGACCCGCTGCCCTGTGGGCAACCTACCTGTGGCAGGGAGGCTCACAGCCGCTTGATGAGGATCAGGCAGGGATTCTGCTCGTTCCATATCTGCAGGAGTTCCTCCAGGGGCCTGAAGCCCATAGCCTGGTAGAAATCCCTGGTTCTGGCATAATTTGGGTCAGCATGTGACGGCCCGAGTGTTTTGACCTGTAAATATTCGACACCTTGCTGCCTCAACCAGCTTTGGGTTGCATGCAGCAGAGCCTGGCCCATCCCCTGGCGTTGGGCCTCCGGCTGGACGCCCATGACATAGATCTCGGCTGAAAAGGTGTTGTGTTGTTTGAGACTCAGAAAACCAAGAGTGTGTTCTGAAATGGATGCCAGGAAGGTGGGCAGGTGCTCAATTTCGGATGAATACTGGAGGGTGGCTTCTTCGATGCCAAACCATTCCGGCAGGGAGCGCAGAATTGGCGTGCAAACGGTTGATGTGCCGAAGTGGGGGCCAACGATGGTGAAGTTCATAAGGCAGCCTGTGTGTTCATGTGGTTGCATACCCCTGGAGCTCTGAGCCTTCCTGCGGCCATTTCAGCTTGCTCTCGAATTTCAACCCGGGTTTCTCCCGACCAAAATGTAACTCAAAGGGATGCCGGCTTTTGCCTCTTCGACCTGGCGATGCCCGGAAGAAATGTCTGTTTCGTGTTCGGAGAAATGCTCAATGAGCAGGTGGTTTTTAATGAGACCCATCAGAATATCGGACAGTGTATGGGCAAACCAATATTGAGTGGTAGTCGAAATATATTCCGAATGCCCGACATAATCCAGGCCACCCTGATCGATATAGGGTTCTGTTTTAAAGTATGGCTCCACGATGCGCAAGTTGACAGGCTGTTTGTCATCATCAAATGGCAGCATCTCTGCAAGGGGGTGGATCTCGTGGATGAAGATCAGCCCGCCTTGCCTCAACAAGGCGGAGGCCTTTTCGAAGAACAGTTCCAGGTCCGGCAACCAGCCCAGGCAGCCCGCGCTGATATAGACGATGTCAAAGCGGTTGTTAAAGGCTCTATCGATCTCATAAACATCCGAGCGGACAAATTGACAATTGATGCGGCTGCGGGCGGCGCGCTGACTGGCCTCCTGGATGGCCTGGTCAGAGATATCGAAGCCAACACAATCAGCGGCGCCCAGGTTCTTAAGAGACATCAGCTCAGTGCCATTGTTGCAGCATAAGTGAACCACGTTTTTGCCTTTCAGGCCGACCTGCTGTAACATCCCGATCTCCTTATCATCCAAACGCACATAACCCGCTTGAAAGAACAATTTGTCCAGGGTTTCACTGGCGGCGCGCTGGTGCAAAGGCATTACTTCGTTCCAGGCGAGGCGATTCGATTCGGTGTAGCGCTTCAGGTCAGAGTACGTCATTTTTGTTCCTTTAAAATAATATTTCGTTGGGTCTCACAGTTCACCCTTTCTCCTTCGGATATCTACGGCGGACAACCTGCTTCCGTTGTTCCCATAACTGGTGCGTTAATTGAATTTGCCCAACATGCAGAGCTGTATGTTTTAAAACATAAAACAATACCCAACCGACTGCAACTTCGCGCCCATCTCTGGGAGAGATGATCTTCTTGTCCAATTCTTGCAGAGTAAATGTTTCCAATGCTTTGTGGATATAATTTTCATTTTCGCCAAGCCGTTGGACTAATTCATTCGCTGATAATCCTTGAATCTTAAATTCAGATTCTCTGTCACGCCCGGACGGCTCGCCAACCAGGACATCACTTATCCAATAACGTTCTGCGCCAGTCAAATGAACCACTAAAACATTCAACGAATTCATGCCAGGACCATAAATCCAGTCCAGCGCATTTTGTGGAAGCCCTTTCACGGCATTGCGAATTTCGTCATGAAGTTCCTGCAAGTTATTCAAATAGTTTTCGAAAAATGATTGCATACTTTCTCCTTGTCATTTCAATCAATACAAGCATTCAACGGTTTGGATCATACCCCTGCCCTTTTCAGGGACCTTCGGCGGGGCACAGGTCGGCGGCTGGGCTGGCATGGATTCTGCTTGAGAGTAGTATAAACTTATTTTGGCTGGGCGAATACTCATTGTTTACTGAGTCGGTTTTAGGCGACAATGATACCTATCAGTAACTTATATTCTCAAGCCCTAAATATCTCGTTACAGGGTGTTCTGATTTTAAATCACTCCAGAATTGCCCTTTGAGAATCTTTGGATGAACAGTGATTTCACCTAGATTATCTTGCGAAAAGAAGCGGGCATCCGTCAGAAAGCCCTCTTCTCGCCTCTTGTTCGCAAGAGTGAGAGTTCCACTGAACGCTTTACATAAGATGAAGAACTTGCAAAAGTGGTACCCGGGCTCCCAAAATTCCTGAATATAGAGAATCAGGTCCAACTCAACACTTAACCCTGTCTCCTCAAAAACCTCTCGTTTGGCACACTCGAAAATGGACTCTTTACCTTCCAGACTTCCGCCAGGTGGCACCCAGAAGTCATAGCGTCCAATTTCCCTATGATTGACTAGTAAAACCTGTTCATCCTGAACAATTATTGCAGCCGCACTTATTCCATATCTCATACAACACCTGCACTGCCTTTCAGTCTATGCGTGTAATGCTTTGCCATTGGTCGCAAAGATGCGACCTAATGAATTGATTAAACGGATTCTTGATATTCTGCAAATTTACCTTAAAACCAACCTGTTTGGGAGCAATAGGCTGGGGAAACATCCGGTTATTCTTAGCGCACTTACAACTAGCTGTCATTAAAGCATTTTTTATATAAACCCCTTCACCCGGCCAGCTTCCCGCCCAATTGCCGGGCTTTTTCGAGCAGGTCGGGGTGCTTGAGCGCATCGCCGACACCGTCAAGGGAAGCATGCACGATGCCGATAATGTCCGCCTGCAGGAAGCGGAACATGCTCTCAAAGGTGTGGATGGCATTGATGCCCCCGGAGCTGTGCAGGTCATCATCGCCGTAGCTTAATACGATGCCGACCGGTTTGCCTTTAAAGAGATCCTTCCTGTAATTCCAAACGGCATACCAGCGGTCAATGCAGGTCTTGAGCTGGGCGCTGTAAGTGAACCAGTAGACCGGGCTGGCCAGCACCAGGGCATGCGCTGCCAGCAGCTTGGGGTAGAGCGGCTGCATGTCGTCCTTGAGAACGCATACGCCGGTCTCAACGCAGGAATCGCAGCCATCACACGGGCGGATATCGAGTCCGTGCAGAGTGATGCTCTCCACCTGGGCACCTGCCTGGCGTGCTCCCTCAGCCACCTGGTCGGCCAGTACATTGCTGTTGCCCTGTTGGCGCGGACTGCCTTTTAAGATGAGAATATTTTTACTCATGCCTTGCTCCTTTTGATAAATGCAAAGTGTCATCTCAATAGAGAGAGGGAAGTGCGGTGTTTTTGAGAAGTTACTTATTTTATTACTTTATGGTAAATGAGTCATGCTACAGAAGGAGGATATTTATATAATTCCAGCGCGGTGAAAGCCTGCTGGATTTGTGAGGGCGCAGCCGCAAAGCATTTATCCTGTCGCCGGTGGGGAATATTGAAAATTCTAATCCTATTCTCAGAATAAAGGCGAAAACCGATTTATAATATAATTTGTATCATAAATATCATAATTATTTACACAGGAGATTAATATGAAAACCAGGTTCATGATCACCGCTTTAACTCTGGCTGCCCTGCTGGCAGCTTGTGCCCCCAATGCAGCATCAACCACCAACCCCTATTCGGCACCGGTAGTGGCTTCGGCAACGGAAACAACGGCTCCCACGTCTGCACCAGTTGTTGTAGATTCCGCCACCTCGGCACCAGCTCCTTCCGCGAATATTTTCAATGTGGAAATCAGCGGATTTGCCTTCGATAAGAACACGATCACGATCAAGGTTGGCGATACCGTCACCTGGACCAACCATGACAGTGCTACTCATAATATTGTCGCGGATGATGGTGGCTTTAAATCCACCAGTCTGTCCAATGATGCCATCTACAGCCACACATTCGATAGCGCCGGCACTTTTACGTATCACTGCGGATTCCACGCTGCGATGAAAGGAACAGTGATCGTACAGCCGTAAGGCAAAAACTCCCCTAGCGTTTATATTATTTACACACCTGCCTGTCTTCACAGCGAAGATGGGCAGGTGGTTTGGTTTAACAAGATCACCCAGGTTTATGGATTGTCACAGGTGCGGTTTCAAAAAATGGCGCGATAATAATGTATAGACTTGTTCAGGAAGAGGTAA
Organism: Chloroflexi bacterium GWB2_49_20; assembly: GCA_001796335.1. Lineage (GTDB taxonomy): Bacteria > Chloroflexota > Anaerolineae > Anaerolineales > Villigracilaceae > UBA12087. Next base: position 10,806 of record MGMF01000025.1, read on the forward strand.
AGAATGGATAAAAAAGTTGTCATCATCACAGGTGCCTCCAGTGGGATCGGGGCGGCAGTTGCCCGCCGGCTTGGGCGGGACGGCATGTGCCTGACCCTGGCAGCCCGGCGTACCGGGCGCCTGGAGAGTGTGGCTGAAGAGGCGCGGAAATCCGGCGGGGAGGTGCTGGTCCTGCCGACGGACGTGACCAAGCAGGTGGACATTGACACCATGCTGCAAGCCACGCTTGAACGTTGGGGGAGGGTGGATGTGCTCTTCAACAATGCCGGGGTGAATGCGGACAAACCCTTTGTGGACCTGGAGTGGGAGCAGATCGTCACAGAAGTGAATATCAACCTGCTGGCGGTCATGGCATGTGCCCATGCGGTTTTGCCGGTCATGCTCAAGCAAAAGGCGGGGCATATCATCAATACGGCCTCCATCGCTGGTCTGGTGGCCGTGCCCCCCGGCGCCATTTATTCTGCTACCAAGTACGGGGTGGTGGGTTTTTCAGACGCCCTGCGCCGTGAACTGCTCAAAACGGGGGTGCATGTCTCCGCTTTCTGTCCGGGTTTCACGCCTTCGGAAATCTCGGCCAACCTGAAGGCCCACGCCGAGGGCCGGCCGGACGCCCCCAAATACCCGGGCTTGATGCCCATCAGCTACGTGGCTGACCAGGTGGCTTATTTGGTGAACCACCCCCGCCGGATCTACGTCATCCCCAAATCCTGGCGGATCCTGGTGCTGACGGCAACCCTGTTGCCCGGCCTGGCGGATCTGCTCGTGCCCCTGTTTGGAGCCAGGAAGGATCAACCTTGACCATTTGAGTCAAATGTAAACCTGAGATGGTGAATCAAAATATAAAAAACAGCGACCAGAAAATCTGCCGCAAAACCCTGAGTGTTTACACTGACTTTCCTCCCAACGACAAAGGGACCGCCTTCTTTTTGGGCGGCCCCTTTGCTATAACAATTGTTGGAAATATAATGCTCACACGAGCGTAAGACCAGCTAGGGCAGTGATTTCAACAAGGTCGCTTCAAAGATCAGTGAATCCGCGGCCTCTTGCATGATGAATTGTGGCGTGAAGTCGTAAACCTGATCGATGAAGGCCTGCAGTTGAGACTGATAGGCATCCTGTTTGCCGTTCTGCTGGTAGCGGAGCGCTCTCTCAAGCCAATCAAGAAGAATGCGAGTTGTGTTTTTACCGGTGATCATACCGTTTGCATCATAGTACAGCACCAATTCTTGCAGGCGATCAATGGTTGGTAAATTGGAAAAGGTTGCCGCATTCGGGTCATGGTCACTGGTACCGCGCGCCACATCGTCTGGATAATCAGCCGGGAAATCGCTGTTAATGTGTGCAATGCGGACTTGCTGCAGGTCGGTTCGCATGACCTGGTTGACAAATATCTGATCGAGTGTCTGCGCCATGCCCAGATAGACATAACTGTAGGCAGACTCGGGCGCCTGGGCTAATAGGACATCCCACAGGTTTGCCAATCCCAGATCAGGGTCATAGAGTGATCCAAGTTGTTCTGTGGCGCCAAGAGCAGTGTTGTCTGGTCGCGGGTAGACGTTCAAGTCTCCGCCGAGGGCGATGCGTGCGTTCGGGTTCTCAGCCTGCAGGAATGCCACAATGGCCGCATTGTACCTGGCTTGCTCGGTGCGGTGAGCGACACAGGTATCCGGTCCGCTCTTGAAGTGGTTGTTGATCACATAGACATCACGAGGGCTGCCCAGACCAATGCTGGTGTGGTAAATACGGAAGAGCCCGATAACGGAAGCACGCGGGAAGACCCAGGAGGTCTCACATGCAGTCACGCCAGGCAGGACCGCGTTCAACGTCTTCGGGTTGGAAATATCACTGTTATGGGGAACAGATGCACCGGCATAATCGATTGCCGGATCTGAGCCCAGGATGGGATCGCCAACCGGGGACACAAGTTGCACGCGGTCAGTGCGGTACAGGAAGGCGGGGGCAATACCGCGCAGGTCAGAACTGTCTCTGTCAAAAGCTGCGCCATAATCCGGCCCACCCAGGCTGGCGATCTTGAGCACAAGGTCCTGCAGCACATCCGGTTTGCCATCCGCGTTGTCGGTGATACCGCAAGTGAGCGTTCCTTCAGTCACCGTGCAGAAATCCTGGTTCTCAACTTCCTGCAGCATGAGGATGTCCGGGTTGTGCAGGTCGTTGATGATCTGCAGGGCAATGTCGTTCAGCCGGGCTTGATAATCAGCCTCACTGGCAGGAACATAGTTGAAGGGTGATTTGATCGCGTCCAGGAAGGGCGGTACCTTTGGACAACCCGAGTTGCCTGTAAAATCGCAGCCGGAGAAGGGATTATCACGGTAATCGTAAAGGTTCTCCAGGTTGTAATCAACAATGCTGTAACCGAGACTGCGGTCAAAGGTCTGCGGCGGGTTGTTGGCAGCAGGATCCACACCCTCACTGAAAGCAGGCTGGGTATCGATCTCGATCCGGTACTTGCTGAAGGTGTAATTGAGACCGCCGGCTGGTGCATTGGTCACGGTAGAGAAGGTGCGCGCCGGGTCGATCAACGCCTGGGAGTTGCCCGCTGCTGCTTTGACGCCCCAACTGCCCAACAGAACACGGTAGCCATTTCCATCCCAAACGGACGCGTCGTAATTATCGTCCAGTGGATGAGCATCACGGAAGGCGCGCCGCGCATAGGGATCGGTGCGCTGTGCGATCGTGCTGTCCGGGCTCGCCACCCAGATCTCGGCATCCGCCGGGCTGAAGACATTGCGTCCACCGAGGACAATGCTGTTGGCAGGAATTTGAACGCGCATACTCTCCATGCGTTCCCAATAACGATTGGCTGCCTGAAGATTCGCAGGTGGTTCAACAACAATGGGTGCAAGTTCAGCATCCAGGTCCACCCCACTGCGCACGATCGGTTTTACCAGTGTTGCGTAGGAGAGTTCGGTCATGTTGTAGTATTCACTGATGGTGCCGGAAATAACCACCTCATCACCGACAGTGGGGGTATACGATCCACCTGGCCCAGAGATCGTTGTATAGGTGCTCATGTATACATAAAGACCATCGGAAGTGAACGGGTCATTGTCCTTTGTTGCTGCTGTATTCTGGATGAAAAAGCCATAGTAACCACCGAAAGCTGTTGGTTGGATGGCTTTTTCGAAAATGACGCCCTGCACGGTCACTTGCTGGCCTGCTCCGTTCCCGCTGGCGGGCGCATAAGGTGAGCGGAATGTGGCACCATTAGCGGAATCGCTGACTGCTCCCTGGACAGTGCCTATGGGAAGGGTTGCTGGAAAAACAGTGAGTCCGATTACAGCACTACCGGCGCGTTCCTCAAGATCACTGATCGTACAGGTTAAGCTCTTTGACCCTGCAGTTGTACCTCCGGCAATCGTTGCCGAATAGGAGAAAATATTATCAGAGGCTGTACCATCACCGTTTGTGCCATCATCATAAAACACCTGGGTTGCTGAACCGCCAATGGTGTTCATGTCACAACTGACACCCAGGCCAGTGCTGGTCGGGTTTTCGCCCGGTGTTACCGTGACTGTCAGCAAGCTGGTATCACTGGCTTGGACTAAGTTGGGTTCAGCTGCGCCTGTGCCGGAAGGATTGGTTGTTACCGGACCGCTACCGAAGATCTGGCCGGTGTTGACCGTACCGAAGGTGTTGGATGCTTCTGCTGCCCAGGTAAAATCATCATAAGTAGTGCCTGATCCGGTTAATTGGAGTGAGTTGCCAACCGCTCCTGAACCATTCTCAGACACCCCGATATTTACACTGGTCATTCCGTTAGCTGCACCGCCAACGGCAATAAAACTTCCTTCATAACTGAGAAATTGCACCACCGTGCTGCCGGCATCAACAAGAGCCAAACCATCCGGAGCGCCATTCTGGATGCCATTGCTCGGGTAGTTGACAATGACCACTCCGAAGCTACCTCCCAGATCTGGTATAGTGCCGGTTAAGACATCCGTGTCATAAACAGCACCATTGCTCCCATTGTAGAGCACCAGACTCCAGCCAGTCAAATCAGTGCCAGCTGGTCCGGCAACTTCGATGGCCTCACCAGCATCAGTGCCAGTATTGTCATAATGGATTTCGTTGATGAAAACAGCCGATCCGTCAGCCAGCACACGATGCGGTGCGGGCAAAGCGGTCAACATGAGGGACAGGATCACAGTAGAAGCAAAAAGCTTGTAAATATTTCGTTTCATGACAGCCTCCTGAATGGGAATCGGTCTTGGTTTTGAATATCAAACACTGCACAATGGCAATTCGCTGACAGTTTATTGTCTGCAACCCTCCTTAATTAATCTTTACTATGGGGAAAACTATAATCCGAAACCTGCTTTTATTTTAGGATAGACTTTAAAAAAATGCAAGTTGAAATCGAAAATTTAAGAAACTCGACATGGGTTATACGGCGGGAAATAAAAAAAGCACAGCATCCCATGACAGGGTTGCTGTGCTTTTACTCAGCCAATGGCTGATGAGCGATTATTTGGCTTTGATGCTGATGGTCCTGGGCTTGATTGCCTCGGCTTTGGGCAGGGTGATGGTCAGGATGCCGTTTTCAAAGTCTGCCTTGGATTTGTCAGTCTGCACATCAGCGGGCAGGGTGATCGAGCGTTCGAATGAACCGTAGCGATGTTCACGGATGTGGAAGGTTTTTTCCTTTTTCTCGTCATCCTGTTTGAACTCGCCGCGCAGGCTGAGTACTCCGTTGGTAATTGTGATCTGTACATCCTCCGCCTTTAAGCCGGGCAAAGAGGCTTTGACCACCACCTCGTCATCGTTTTGGTAAAGGTCAATGGCTGGTGTGCCGGAGAACCCACTCATGCTGATCGGGCGGGTGAATGCATCGTCAAACAGCCGGTCCATGGCCTCTCGCAGAGTCATCATTTCGCGCATGGGCTCCCATCGAATTAGATTGGACATAGTGAACCTCCTTTTGAAATTAAAATAGGGTCTTACGATTGAAAATATAATCCCCTAATGTAAGAAAAATAATAAAGACGTATTAGCGATGCGTTAAAATTATTAAACAGGGGCGTAATAAGCCTGCCAGAGATTCTGGTAGGCATCCGCTTCTTGAAGCCAGCGCTCATCACTCCAACCCAACTCGGGTTGGACAATAAGGCGCACCCGGTTAAGCTGCCCCAGGCCTCCGCCGGGCAATTGTATGCCCAGGCGCACACGCCGCAGCAGCAGGTCATCCAGGTGAATGACCCCCTCTGCACGGGCAGCCCAGCGCAGTTCAGCCCAAAGCGGCAGGGCAGCCTCAATGGGCTCCATTTCTCCGGGTCGGGCGGAAGAGGCCAGGTCACAGGCTGCGCTGGCATAGCGCCCCAGCAGGCGCAGGCGCGTTTCAGCCGGAAGATCACACAGGCTGGTCTCGGCGGGCAACGGATCGAGCACTCTTTCCCCGCGGTCCAGTTTGTGTCTTTCAGGCAGCAGCGGACTGACTGCTCTCAGCGCTTTTTGAGCCATGATACGGAAGGTGGTTAATTTTCCACCGCTGACCGTCAGAAGGCCATTTTCCATCCACAAAACAAATTCACGAGATTCTTTGGAAGGATTGGCTTTGCCGGTGTCCACCACGGCGCGTACCCCCGCCAGAGTGGACTGTACATCGGATTGCATTAACCCCAGGTCTGGAAAGGCGAATTGAATGGCTGCCATCAGGTAACCGGTTTCTGCGTGACTGATGGACAGATTGGTTCCCAGGCGGGCATGATGATCCACGTCGGTGGTGCCGATCAGGGTGACCCCCTCCCAGGGGAAAATGAATACCGGGCGCCCATCCTGTGGATGCAGAAAGGTGACCGCCCGGGTCAGCGGCAATTTGTTCCAGGGGAAGAAAAGGTGGCTGCCGCGCAGGATGCGCAAACGCTGGCTCCCCCCGTTTTGACAACGCAATTCATCCGCCCAGGCACCGCTGGCATTGATGACCACCCTGCCGCGCACTTCCACGCTCCGCCCGCCAGCACCCGGTGCCATGTCGCAGACACTGACCCCGCATACCTTTCGCCTGGAAGTCTTTAGGAATCCTTCCACACGGGCATAATTCAAGGCAGTTGCCCCGGCGGTGACCGCCTCCTGCAGCACGCGCAGCACCAGGCGGGCATCGTCTGTTACGGCATCAAAATAACGAAAGCCGGAGACAAGCTGCGGAGCACTCAGCTGCGGACACAGCGTACGCATTCCGGCGGGAGAATAGGCGGCATGGTTCCATTTGAGCGCCAGCAGATCATATACCGATAAGCCGATGCCAAACGCCCAGGCCGGGATCTTATCCTCCCGGAAATTTGCCATTAAAAACGGCAGCGGGCTGACCAGGCCGCGGCCCTCTTTGAGAAGATGCTCGCGTTCATGCACCGATTCGGACGTCAGCCTGATCTGGGCGTTTTTCAAATAACGCAATCCGCCATGTACCAGTTTTGAAGAGCGGCTGGAAGTGCCCGAGGCGAAATCATGAGCTTCGAACAGGATGCAGCGCAGGCCAAGCCGGGCAGACTCACGCAGGATGCCCGCACCGGTGATGCCTCCACCAATGACGATCAGATCCCATTCAGCCTGGTCCAGGCCTGCCCAAAGCGAGTCACGCCAACCTGTAGTCCACATGCTTCATCCGTTCATAGCCACGGGTTGGTAACCACTGGTTGCCAATGCCACCTGCAGCCAGGCAACAACTTCCTCATTGCTTGGAATGTGACCGGAACAGATCAATTTTTCGTTGATCACCAGGCTGGGCAGGAGCAGGTTGTGGGTATATTTCGCAATTTCTGTGCTGTCTTTGATCATATTGATTGTGATATCTGCGTCGGGGAACTGCGGGGATAGCTGGTTGATGGCCTGTTGAACAACACGCCATACCGAGTAACACACTGGAGTACGGTAGCAAAGAATTTTTATTTCCATAGTGTCATCAATATTCGTCCGGTAACAATTTGCCGGGGTTAAGCAGACCTTGTGGGTCGAGCAGATCCCGCAGGGTTGTCAAAATATCCATGCCGGGGGCGCCTTTTTCAGAAGCCAGGTAACCGGCATGGTCATAGCCAACACCATGTTGGTGGCTGATGGTGCCGTGGCGTTGCAGGATCACCTGGCTGGCTGCTGATTTTAAAATCCACCAGCGGCGTAATGTTTCGTCAGGATCTTCCGCCCGGCGGTACAGGTAGGTTACATACAGGCCGGCACCGTCTTTGTAAACATGGGATAGGTGTGCAAAAGCCAGCACACTTTCACCGCTCTCTGCCAGGCCATTCCGTAAACTTGTCAGGACTTCATGTGCACAATGCGGGATGCCTGACCAGGGCAAGGCGGTCTCCAGTGTGTCCAGGGCATAGCCTTGCTCCCAGAGTGTGTTGCGCAGGTAGGGTGAAAGGAAGCGGGATTTACGCCACATCCTGCCGATGAGGGTACCGGTTGGCAGCCCGCCGTGGGTGCGAATGATCCGGGCGGCCTGCCGGTAAGCATAACGCACCAGACTCCGGCTGCCGGTCAGACCAAAAATGAGCAGACAGCGCTGATCGTCATACTGGATCCAACCCAGGGCGCGCCTGGCCAACAGAACCAGGGCATCCTTGCCGGAGAGCGCCAGGGTGGTATCGGTTTCAAGGGCATTGCTGAGACGCAGCATGGAGACGGGTACACCTGCCTGGGCTATTTCGCGCACTGCATCTGAACCGGTTTCCCAGTCGTGGAAGAAGGCAGCCTGGAAGGTTTCTGTTTCAGGCAGGCGCTGGATGCGCACCGTGGCCTGGGTCAGGATGCCAAAACGACCTTCCGAGCCGAGTATGACCTGTTTGAGATCTGGACCGGCTGCCGAGGCCGGGTGAACGGGCATCTCCAATTCCCCCAGGAAGGTCTCCAGCACTCCGCCCGCAAACAGATTCTCGATGCGTCCATAGTGGTAGGACTGCTGGCCGCTGGAGCGGGTGGCAACCCAGCCGCCCAGGGTGGAATATTCGAAGGATTGGGGATAATGACCCAGTGTAAAACCTTTGCCTTGCAACAACATTTCGATATCCGGGCCGGAGATACCGGCTTCGAAAGTTGCCAGGTGACTGGTTTCATCCAGTTCAACCAGGTGGTTCATGCGGGAGAGATCAACTGTCAGGATGGGAGCAGTGCCGGGCAGGGGATTGATGTGACCGACCACGCTGGTGCCGCCACCATATGGGATCAACCGGGTGCCGGTCTGCCTCGAAAAATCCAGCAGTGTCTTCAGGTTGTCTTTGCATATCGGATAAGCCACACCATCTGGAAATTGGCCGATGCGGCCGGAGCGCAAAGCGATCCAATCCGGCAAAGATTGGCCGCGCGCATGCAATAAACGATCCATGGACAGGTTGGATATCAGGGCATGATCAGGCAAACGGGAATCAGGAACGCTGGCGAGGGTCTCCTCCAGGCTTGCGTCTGGAAGAGACAAACCAGCCCCGATCTGTGTTTCAAGGTAATCTTTGGCAGAAGGGGGAAGAGGGTATAAGACACTTTCCTCTCCCCAGCCATTCCAGCGTCGCATGGGTTCCGTCCTTGATCAACCAAGTACCTGGTTCGAAACGAAGCTTGTATGCCCGACAAAGAACCTGATATGTTTGCGTACTATTTCACTATAATTGTACACATTTCATGCAGATTAAAATAGAGGACAGATGTCCATATACATTGTGTTAATTAGCACAATCTGTCTGACAGGGTTTACCGATATAATGGAATAAGGTACCATCTAAAAAGCGGGGTGCCCCCGAATTATTGAAGAGATACCTAAGGAGTATCCATGAAGCGTTTATTATCAGGCAATGAAGCCATTGCCTACGGCGCATGGGAGGCAGGTGTAATGGTGGCCTCCGCCTACCCTGGCACGCCCAGCACAGAGATCCTGGAACACCTGGCCCGTTTTCCCGGGGTGTATGCGGAATGGGCACCCAATGAAAAAGTTGCCCTGGATGTTGCCATCGGTGCGGCCTATGCCGGGCGGCGCTCCCTGGCCGCAATGAAGCATGTGGGTGTCAATGTGGCTGCCGACGCTTTGTTCTATGCTGCCATGACGGGCACTGAAGCCGGGCTGGTGCTGGTTTCCGCAGATGACCCGGCCATGCACTCTTCCCAAAACGAACAGGACAACCGCCAGTTTGCCCGCTTTGCACGCCTGCCCTGCCTGGAGCCTGCTGACAGCCAGGAAGCCAAAGACTTGACCCAGGCGGCATTTGATCTCAGCGAGCAATTTGATACGCCGGTGATGCTGCGGGTTACCACGCGCATCTGCCACACCAGCACGTTGACCGAAGTAGGCACACGCCGGGAATACCCCACCCGGATTGAAAAATACCCCCGCAACCCCAAAAAATATGTGATGGTGCCAGCCAATGCGCGCGGCCGTCACCCGGTCATTGAACAAAGAATCCTCGACCTGGCGCAATTCAGCGAAACCTTTGTTCCCAACCGGATGGAGATGCGCTCCACTTCACTGGGTATCATCACCGCAGGGGTGGCTTACCAGTATGCGCGCGAAGTCTTCCCGGAGGCCAGCATCCTCAAGCTGGGGATGGTCTACCCACTGCCGGTCGGATTGATCCGCAAGTTTGCCAGCCGCCTCGAGCGGTTGATCGTTCTCGAAGAACTGGATCCCTTCATTGAAGAGCAGGTGCGCCTGATGGGCATCCAACTCTACACTCCGGCGGATGCCCCCGACTACAGCCCCAATGCCAAGCTCATCTTTCCCATCACCGGTGAACTGGACCCCGATGTGGTGTATCTGGCGTCCTCCAGGGCCGGACTGATCGATGTACCTGTTCCAGGCAAGTCAAAGGGAAAAATTGACCCCGGACTGGCGCTGCCCGGACGCCCACCTGTGCTATGTGCGGGCTGTCCGCACCGCAGTACCCTGTATATCCTGCATAAATTAGGGCTGCCGATCAATGGCGATATCGGCTGTTACACCCTGGGTGTGACCCCGCCCCTGAATGCCATTGACACCTGCGGCTGCATGGGTGCCAGCATTGGCGTGGCACATGGCGCCTGTGTGGCAGGCGACAATGAGCGGCACTTTGCCGTGCTGGGTGATTCCACCTTCTTTCATACCGGCATGCCGGCCTTATTGAATGTTGCTTACAACCGCAGCAATGTCATCACCATTATCATGGATAACCGTATCACTGGTATGACCGGTCACCAGGAGAACCCCGGCACCGGGCTGACCCTGCAGCAAAAGGAAACCGTGACCATCGAACTGGAACCTTTGGTGCGCGCCCTGGGTATTGAGCGCGTGCTGACATTGGATGCCTACGATGTTGAAGCCATCGAAAAAACGCTCAAAGCCTGGGTCAAAGAAGACGGTCCGGGCGTATTGATCACCCGGCACGCCTGTGCCCTGCTGCCTGGGGAACGCCGGGGTTGGATGACCTTGAAAGTCATCGAAGAGCAATGTAATGGCTGCACAATCTGCTTCCGGATCGGCTGCCCGGCCATCTTGAAATCGGAGAAGGTGGACCCCAAGTACAACCGTCCACTGGCACAGATCGATCCGTTGATGTGCACCGGCTGTGAGATCTGTGCCCGGGTTTGCCCACGCGATGCCATCCCAACCCGTGAACAGATTCTGGAACAGGAGGCCTGAGATGAGCACACAAAAGATGAACTTTATGCTGGTGGGCGTGGGCGGGCAGGGTACCCTGCTGGCCAGTGACATCCTGGCGGATCTGGGCGTCCGGCTGGGGTTTGATGCCAAGAAAGCCGAGATCCACGGCATGGCGCAGCGCGGCGGCAGTGTGACCTCCTTCGTGCGCTGGGACAGGCAAGTTTTTTCCCCCATCATCCCCAGGGGTGAGGTGGACATCCTGGTGGCATTTGAAAAATTGGAAGCCCTGCGTTACCTGGAACACTTAAAACCCGGCGGCATGCTGCTGGTCAATGCCCAGGTCATCGAGCCGATCACGGTCAAGGCGGGCGATGCCAAATATCCCCCGGCAGCCGAGATGCAAGCTGCTTTTGAGAGAGCCGCCAGCCGGGTGTGCTGGGTGGATGGTTTGTTGCTGGCCGAACAGGCTGGCGAGGCGCGTACTGCCAATGTGGTCATTTTGGGAGCTCTTTCCGCACTGCTGGACACACCGGCAGAATCCTGGCTGGATGCGGTGCAGGCACATGTGCCTGCCAGGGCAGTTGAGGTCAACCGCAAGGCTTTCATGCTCGGGCGGGAGAATATCCTGGTGGAGGCCTAACGCAAGTTACCGCATCCAAGTAGTGACAAAACAGCGCTGTGCTACTACCAGGATAATGGTTTTGACATGACAGAATTTAAACCAATTTTCATACCTACCAAACGCCTGACCCTACGATTCCTGGGCGAAGCAGACCTGCCGGCGCTCTATGAACTGTATTCCCACCCGGATGTGATGCGCTATTGGAGTTCGCCCGCCTGGACGGATATTGCCCAGGCTCAGCAGATGCTGAAGGTTACACAGGAAGGCTATCTCACCGGGAGTGTGCTTCAACTGGGGATCGAACGGAATGCTGACCATGTATTCTTGGGAACGTGCAGCCTGTTTCAATTTCATGTCGCCAGCCGCCGGGCTGAGATGGGCTATGCCTTGAGCCGCCCCTATTGGGGATCAGGCTATATGCACGAAGCCCTGCAGGTGTTCCTGGGTTATGCCTTCCAAACCCTGGACATTAATCGCGTGGAAGCCGATATTGACCCCCGCAACCGGGCTTCCGCCAAAACGCTCGAACGGCTTGGTTTTCAGAAGGAAGGTCACCTGCGCGAGCGCTGGATCGTGAATGACGAGGTCTCGGACACCTGGCTGTACGGCCTGCTGCGCCGAGAGTGGCAGGAATGTTCCAACAAGGGCTGACCCTGGATTAATAACTCACCTTACGCAAAACATCCCGAAGATTTGCTTGCAACGGGGGTGTTTCGCAAAAACTTCGGAAGTCAGGTTTATATTTAACCAATAGGCGAAGAAGACCAGCGCTTTTTGCGCTGCAGGCGTTGTTCGCTTACAAGCGCCAGGGCATGGATACTTTCCATTAAGCGCTGTGCGACCGTGCGGACATGCTCGTGGTCTTCACAATCCCCTTCATACTGGACAGGCTTGCCAACCGTAACCACGTAAGGGCCGCGCAGGTACCACCAGGCGGTGGTCTGCTTGCCGCTGATGCCGGAGGTGATGCGGGTGCTGCGTGATCGCAGCAGGGAAATGCCCACCGGGATGACCGGAACACCCGTTTCCAATGCCAGGCGAGCCGCCCCGGAGCGCGGTGCATGGAAACCACCCTCGTGCGGGCTGATGAGTCCCTCAGGAAAGATCGCCACGGCACGTCCGGCAGCCATCATCTGGCGGGCTTTATCCAGGGTGACCTTCCCTTGCCCGGGTGAGACCGAGATCTGGTGCAGAAAACGCATATAGGAACCCAGAACTGGCACCGAAAAGGCACTCTCGGTGATACACACGCTGACCGGCTGGCGGGAAACCAGGTGAATGAGAAATGGGTCTGTGGCACTGGGGTGGTTGGCTGCAAAGATCTTCGGGCCGGATGGCAGGGCATCCTGCCATTGGATGTCAATGTTAAGCATCAGGCGGGCGTAAAGGCGTATAAACCCTGTGCTGAGCTTGTAAATTAAACTTTTGATCAATAGATCAGCCTCACTTCCTTGCAGAGATCTTGTGCAGGAATTTTGTTTAAGAATATAAGTTGTAATTCTACAGTAGTAACCCCCTTGTGAAGTTAACGTTATGCTTCCATTTTTTTATTATTCACGTGCCCGCCGCCAGGAGAATTATTGAAATGCCAGAAAAAACGCGCAGCCACACCAATATAAAGCCCGCGTAATAAGTGTTCTTTTTTCTCCATGCCTGACAGACAAACAGGCAGATGGTTAGTCTTTATTTACAAAATCGGGTTAATGCATATAATTGTTATTGATAAAACTTGCAATAAGGAAAATTAATATGACTTGTACCATGCACCGCACCCAGGAACTGCGCAAGCGCGGTTTTCGCATGACCCCTCAGCGCCAAACAATTTTGCAGATATTGCACGATGCCAGCGGGCATCACTCGCCAGCAGATATCCATGCGCGTGCCAGCCTGAACATCCCCGGGCTGACCGAGACAACCGTTTACCGTACCCTGGACTTCCTGGTACAAAACGGGATGATCAACCCGGCGCAGAGTGCCAGCGGGCACCTGGTGTATGAAATAGCCAGGCATAACCACCATCACATCATTTGTCGTTCCTGCGGTGGGAGCGTAGAGATAGAACACACCTTGCTGCAAGAACTGTATCAGCAGTTGGAAACACACAGCGGTTACCTTATGACTGCCAGCCATGTAACATTCTTCGGGCTGTGCCAAGTCTGCCAGAGTAGCACATAACATAAGGTCTCTTGTGATGTATTCTCCTGTTCAACCCATGCATATTCCGGATGGATTTCTCTCCACCCTGGTTTCGATCGTCTTCTGGGTGATCTCGATAGTGGTGCTTGGCTATGCCTTGAAGCGCGTTGGCAAGGACCTGGGTGAACGCCAGATGCCACTGATGGGAGTCCTGGCAGCAGCCATTTTTGCCGGGCAGATGCTCAACTTTTCGGTGGCAGGTGGTACCTCCGGGCATCTGTTGGGGGCAACTCTTGCCACCATCCTGCTTGGCCCCTGGGCTGCCATGATCGTCATGACCAGCGTAGCCAGCATTCAGGCACTCATCTTCCAGGACGGCGGATTGCTGGCCCTGGGAGCCAACCTGTTCAACATGGCGGTCATCGGCGTAATGGTTTCCTACTTCACCTATACCAGTGTTCAAAAACTTGCCCGCGGCAAGGCGTGGGGTATTTTTACCGGCGGAGCTCTGGCAGCCTGGACCTCGATCGTGATTGCCTCGCTGGCTGCGGCTTTGCAACTGGCGCTTTCAGGCACTTCACCGGCCAACATCGCTGTCCCAGCTATGGGCGGGATCCACATGATCATCGGTCTTGGCGAGGGACTCATCACCTTTGGTGCGCTGGCCTTCCTGTATGCCACCCGGCGTGACCTGTTCCACGTCGGTGAAGCCGCTCCCAAGGGCAGCAAAGCCATCTGGGTTGGCGGGCTGGCCATTGCGGCCCTGCTGGCAGTCCTTTCACCCCTGGCTTCCACCCATCCGGATGGGTTGGAATGGGTAGCCGGGCAAAAGGGTTTCCTTGAAGCCGCCCGTGCCCCGCTCTATAACCTCGTCCCCAATTACGTCTTCCCCGGCATCTCGAATGGCTCCCTGGCAACCATCGTAGCGGGCATCATTGGTGTGGTGCTGGTTTTTGCTGTAGCGCTGGGAGTGGCCTACCTGCGTCGCGGCCGAAAACGATCCAAATGATAGCTTGAGCATAAGCATATTTAAAGAATGCACATCCATTTTCTTGACCCTTACCGGCCGCTTACCAGTCCGATCCACGCTCTGGATGCACGCATTAAATTCGTTCTGACGGTGGCCTTCATCCTGACTGCCTCATTAACGCCCAATGCAGCCTGGCCTGTCTACATTCTTCTGCTGGCTGTGGTGCTTTCAGTCGAGATCCTGTCTGGCCTGGGCATTGGTTATGTATTGAAGCGCGCCGTTCTGGCCCTGCCATTTGCACTGGCAGCACTTCCGGTTATTTTTACCATCAAGGGCCAGATGCTCTTCAGCCTGCCAATCGGCTCCTGGATATTTACTGCTTCTGTTGAGGGGCTGGAACGTTTTGTGAGTGTGGCGTTTAAATCCTGGCTCTCGATCCAGGCTGCCATCGTACTGGCTGCATCCACCCAGTTCCCGGAGTTGCTGCAAGCCATGCGGGCAGTGGGCATCCCGCGCCTGCTGGTGGGAATGTTTGGGCTGATGTGGCGCTACCTGTTCGTGCTGGTTGACGAGGCTCTGCGCCTCATGCGCGCCCGGACGGCGCGTTCCGGTCACAGTGGGGAGGCCGGCAAGCGCTCCGGGGGAAGTGTAGCCTGGCGGGCACGCATGACCGGAGGGTTGGCAGGCAACCTTTTCCTGCGGGCTTTCGAACGCAGTGACCGCATCTATGTCGCCATGTTGTCGCGTGGTTACGATGGCGAGGTACGCACCCTGCCACTCCCACCGTTCACCAGCCTGAATTGGGTATCCCTGGCAGCAGGGCTGGTTTTACTCACACTTTTACTTTTATTTGGAATCTTTTTCTGGGGTTAATGACATGCATCATTCAATTGAAATTGAACACCTGTCATATTCCTATCCCGACGGTCACCCGGCTCTGCAGGATGTATCCCTGAAAATTGCACCAGGCGAGAAAGTGGCCCTGGTGGGACCAAACGGAGCAGGCAAGTCCACCCTTATTCTCCACCTGAATGGTATTCTGCTGGGAAAAGGGTCGGTGACAGTCTGTGGACTGCCGGTGGAGCAGAAGAATTTAGGCAGGGTAAGAGCTGCGGTGGGGATGGTGTTCCAGAACCCGGATGACCAATTGTTTTCCCCGACGGTCTTTGACGATGTCGCCTATGGTCCGCTCTACCAGGGACTTGAACCACATGAGGTGTCCAGGCGCGTGAACCTGGCGCTGGCAGCAGTCCACATGGAGGGCTATACCCGGCGCGTATCACACCACCTGAGCATGGGTGAGAAGAAACGCATTTCCATTGCCACGGTGCTTTCGGTGGAACCGGAAGTGTTGGTTCTGGATGAACCGACAGCGGGGCTGGATCCGCGTTCACGGCGGGCTTTCATTCACCTTCTACGTGACCTGCCGATGACCATGCTGGTTTCTACGCACGACATGTCAATGGTAAGTGAGCTGTTTAAGCGCATGGTCATCATGGATGAAGGTCGAATCGTGGCTGATGGCGACACCCGCAGCCTGATGGCGGATGAAACCTTGCTCCAGGCGCATGGACTCGAGAAACCATAGGATTGGTTCAAAACACTGCATTCATTTGACGATACACCCCCTTTCATGGTATCATCAGCCCGCTAAAAAGCCGGTTTTTTTGGGATTGAATTAAAAGGAGAGAAGTTATCAGTACAAACGAATTCCGAGTTAACGAGGGCATTAGAACAAACGAAGTTCGAGTGATTGGCCCCAACGGAGAGAATGTTGGGGTTGTTCCAACCCGGCAGGCCATCCAGATGGCACACGATGCAGAGCTCGATCTGGTCGAAGTTGCCCCAAATTCCGTTCCACCCGTGTGCCGGATCATGGATTTTGGGAAA
The DNA here is from genome assembly GCA_001796335.1 of Chloroflexi bacterium GWB2_49_20. Lineage (GTDB taxonomy): Bacteria > Chloroflexota > Anaerolineae > Anaerolineales > Villigracilaceae > UBA12087. The sequence continues at coordinate 26,997 of MGMF01000025.1, forward strand.
TTTCTTTACGAGCGCACCAAGAAAGACAAGGAAGCGCGTAAAGCCCAGGTAAAAATCGAGGTCAAAGAGATCCGCCTGCGCCCCAAGACCAATTCTGCTCATCGAGGTTTCAAAGTTGATGATGCACGCCGCTGGCTGAATGCGGGTATGAAGGTGCGAGCCACAATCCGTTTTCGTGGACGCGAGATCACTTACCCGGAGATCGCCCTGGAAGATTTACGTGAGATTGCCGAGGAGTTAGCGGATGTAGCGGTTGTTGAAGTGGCCCCGTCCTTTGAAGGACGCACCATGTTCATGATGCTGGCTCCCATTGTCAAGGCGAAAAAGAAAACTACCGGTAAAGAATCCATTGCAGAGACGGTAGAAGAAGCAACACCCGAAACACAAGAATCACAGGATTGATTTTCCTGAGAAATTTTATTGAGAGGAGTACTTAGCTGTGCCACATAAGATTAAAAGTGGAAAGTTCAAGCTGAAGACCCACAAGGCGACATCCAAACGGTTTCGCGCAACCGGGTCTGGAATGCTTGTACGCACCAAAGGCGGCAAAGCCCACCTGCGCCGTAAGTCTTCCAAGCGCGTCAAGGCTCTGTTCGCAGAGATGGTGACTGTAAAGGGAAGCAGTTACATTAAACGTATCCGGCGCTTATTGCCAAACCTCTAGGAATACAGAGGCGTTCTTATTCGTTTTTTAGTTGCAGCTAGCGGGTGTACACAACTGGTTGTCAGGCGAAAAGCCTTACACCGGCGCCCGACGGTTTGCAGGAGATAAAAAATGGCACGTGTAAAAAGTGGCCCCTACGGCCATCGTCGTCACAAGAAAGTTTTGAAGTACACCAAAGGGCAGCATGCTTCCAAGCACCTGCTCTTCCGGCGCGCCAATGAAGCCATGCTTAAGAGCATGTGGTATTCATCGCGTGACCGGCGCGTCCGCCGTCGTGACCTGCGTAAATTGTGGATCGTGCGCATCAACGCAGCCGCCCGGCTGAACGGAGTATCCTACAGCCGTTTGATCGCAGCCCTTAAAAAAGCCAATATCATTATCAATCGCAAGATGCTGGCTGATATGGCTGTACGCGACCCGCAGTCCTTTGCAGTCGTGGTCGCCCAGGCGCTGGCCGCCTGAACCAGGACCCAACTGAAAACCCCACAGAGGCGGTCTGGAAGAAACTCCAGGCAGCCTCTGTGGCATTTAACAGGTAAAATAGTCGTATGATCACCTCGGCACAAAATTCCAGGATTCAGTTGGTACGCTCCCTCCTGGGGCGCTCCAGGGAACGCCGCCAGAGTGGAGCTTTTGTTGTCGAAGGAGTGCGCTTGCTGGAAGAAGCCCTGACTGCAGGCTGGACCTTTCGGTTTGCCCTGTACAGCCATGCACTCAGTGCACGCGGCCAGGGTTTGCTCCAACAGTTGAATGAAGCTGGCGTGGATATTGAGGAAGTGACAGAACAACTGCTGACATCCAGTTCTGGTACTGAAAACCCGCAGGGATTGATGGCAGTGCTGGAGTTGCAATCCCTGCCCATCCCGGAGCAGATCGATTTTACTTTGATCCTGGATGAGATCCGGGACCCGGGCAACCTGGGCAGCCTGCTGCGTAGTGCGACTGCGGCCGGTGTGCAGGCTGTCTTCCTGACACCCGGCAGTGCGGATGCTTTTGCCCCCAAAGTGGTACGTTCTGGTATGGGCACCCATTTCCGCCTGCCAATTCACCTGCTGGATTGGGAAGCTATCCGTGAACGCCTGCAGGGTCTCAAATTTGTCCTGGCAGAGATGGAAGCCCCGTTGGCCTGCTGGCAGGCAGATTTCCGCAGCGGGCTGGCTTTGATCATCGGTGGGGAAGCCGAAGGCGCCAGCCTGGCCGCACGTCAATTCTGCAATGAGCGGGTACATATCCCCATGTCGGCTGGAACCGAATCGCTCAATGCCGCTGCAGCCGGTGCCATCCTGTTATTTGAAGTAAAGAGGCAAAGAGACGCATGAAGATCCGTTCGATCACCTACTTTTGCAATCCCGGCTGGCCGCTGGATGAAAAACAGTTACGTCTGGCTGCAGATTTCTTAAAAGATGCCAAAAGTGCATTCGAAGCGGCTGATTACGAAGTTCAGACCACCCGGCTGGCGACCATTCCCTTCCCGCTATTGCTGGGAGACCGCAAGATCCACGAAACCCCCCGACTGGCTGAAATACTGTCCCAGTCCATCCAACAGGCTGGCATTGCTTATGCCGCCCTGGGACCAGCTCTGCCTGAGACACCACAAAGTTATGACGTCATTCCGGATGCCATCGCGGCTTCAAAGGACATCTTCTTTTCCGGGGTTATGGCTGATACCCGCAGCCGGATTTCCCTGCAGGCGGTGCAAGCCTGTGCCAGGGTGATCGTGCGCTGTGCCAAAATATCAGCGGATGGATTTGCCAACCTGCGTTTTGCTGCCCTGGCTAATGTGGCACCTGGCACTCCTTTTTTCCCGGCTTCCTACCACGAAGGTGCGAATCCTGCCTTTGCGATTGCCACTGAAGCCGCCGACCTGGCCGTGCATGCTTTTAAATCTGCCGGCAGCGTGGAAGCCGGCCAGCAAGACCTGATCGCTGCGCTGGAGCAGCATGCCCACCGCCTGATGCCGGTGGCAGATCTGCTGAAATACAAGTATGGGGTTCGCTTTGGAGGCATTGATTTTTCACTGGCGCCTTTCCCGGAGGCCTCCCGCTCGCTGGGGGCAGCCCTGGAAGCCCTGGGAGTTGGGCAGGTGGGCTGGCATGGCTCCCTGGCCAGCGCAGCCATCCTGACCGAGGCCATCGAACGTGCTGATTTCCCGCACACCGGCTTTTGCGGCCTGATGCTGCCGGTGCTGGAGGATGCCACCCTGGCCGGGCGCGCGGCTGATGGCTCGCTGACTGTCAAAGACTTGCTGATGTATTCAGCCGTGTGTGGTACCGGCTTGGATACCGTTCCGCTGCCCGGGGATGTGACTGCTGAACAGATACAGCCCCTGCTGCTCGACCTGGCTGCCCTGGCGCTGCGCCTGAACAAGCCGCTCACCGCCCGGCTGATGCCCATCCCTGGCCGGCAGGTCGGTGACATGACGGAATTTTATTTTCCCTTCTTTGCCAACAGCAAGGTCATGGCGCTGGATTCACAGGCATTGCATACTCCACTGCGAGGCTCGGAAACATTCCATCTGGAGAGCCGCAAGGGTAACTGATATGATTTATCAATAAGACCAAATTTCCTGGAGGCATGTATGACTTTTTATATAATGGGTCAGCTAATTGAACACTTTTCCAACCAGCGCCCTTACCTGGACCCTAGCAGTGGATCCATCTTGATCCAACTGCTGTTGGCCGGGCTGTTGGGTGCCGGTATTCTGCTGCGTACTTACTGGTCGCGCATCCTGAAGTTGTTCGGTCGCGGCAAGCAGGATCAGACGGACGATGGGGAAGATGAATAGTCAGGTGCACCCGGCCTCCTTTCGGGATCCATCCGGCTTCCTTTTCCACCGGAAAGAGGTTCTTTACCGGCAGGTGAACCATTCTTACCAAAAAGAATACGAGCTGTTAAATTCCTCCGGACTGTACGTTGAACTGGTGGACAAGGGCTGGCTGGTTCGGCATTCCGAAGTGGATGTGGAACCCGAACTACCCGCACTGGCATACAAAGTACTGCGCCCCGAGCTGGTGGAATTCATTTCCTACCCGTATGAATGGTCTTTCAGCCAGCTAAAGGATGCCGCCCTGCGCACATTGGCCATCCAGAAACGTGCCCTCAAAAATGGGATGTCCCTTAAGGATGCCAGCGCATATAACATTCAATTCCGGGATGCCAGGCCTGTTTTGATCGACACCCTGTCATTTGAGGTTTACCACCCCGGAAAACCCTGGGTGGCATACCGCCAATTCTGCCAGCATTTTCTGGCACCCCTGGCATTGATGGCCAGCCGGGATGTGCGCCTTAACCAATTGCTGCGCGTTTATATGGATGGCATTCCGTTGGACCTGGCCAGCCGCCTTCTGCCCGGGCGCACCCGCCTGAATTTTGGTTTGAGCACACACATCCATTTGCACGCCTCCTTTCAAAGCAAACATGCTTCCAGCGGGGCAAACGGATCCAGAGAGTCTGCTGGCATGAGTCAGCCAGCCCTGGAGGGTCTGATCGAAAGCCTGCGCTCGGTCATTCACGGCCTGCGTTGGAAACCGAAAGGGACGGAATGGGGGGATTACTACGCCGAAACCTCCGGCCATTATTCGGATGCCGCCTCTCGGCATAAAATGGAAATCATTGAGGCCTTCCTGGATCAGATCGCACCCCACTCAGCCTGGGACCTGGGTGCCAACACAGGCCTTTTCAGCCGGGCAGCCAGCCGCCGGGGTATTCCCACAGTCGCATTTGATATCGATCCGGCCGCGGTTGAACAGGACTACCTGGCCTGCAAAGCCAATAAAGACACCAACCTGCTGCCGCTGGTGTTGGACCTGACCAATCCCAGCCCGGCCATCGGCTGGAACAACCATGAGCGCATGTCCCTGCTGGAACGCGCACCGGTGGATGTTGTCCTGGCCCTGGCGCTCATCCATCATCTGGCAATTGCCAACAATGTGCCATTATCCCGCCTGGCGGATTTCTTTCGGCAGGCCGGACGCTGGCTGGTGATCGAATTCGTTCCCAAGGAAGATTCCCAAGTGCAGGTCTTGCTGGCTTCCCGGGAAGATATTTTCCCGGATTATACGCAGCAGGGTTTTGAAGACGCCTTTAAGCCATATTTTGATGTACACTCATCCGTCCCGATAATAGATACTGCGCGCACTTTGTATTTGATGGAACGCAGGAATTTCTGATCGCATATACAGGATGAACACCGCTCACAAAAACCACCCGCTCATCCGCATCATTCTGGTATTCCTTGTGGTGGAAGCTTTTCTGCTTACCTGGGCCTGGGGAATGCGCCGGTTGGTACCAAATTATTATCCTGAAGGTGCAATAGAACTCTACAAGGGCGTTGCGCAGCAGACCAACCCCTGGTTGGAACCCTGGCAGCGATGGGATACGCTGCATTACCAGGCCATCGCTGAGCGAGGCTATACGGCTTTTGATACGGCTTATTTCACTCCTCCGCTTTATCCCTTATTAATGGGCTGGCTCGCCCCCATTTTTGGCGGGAATACCCTGGTGAGCGGATTGTTCATTTCCAACCTGGCTTTCCTGGGCTGCCTGTTGATGATCTATAAACTGGCTTTCTTGGAATTTGGGGAAGAAACCAGCGCAATGCGTACAGTGGTCTACCTGGCTGCCTATCCAGCCGCATTTTTCCTGGCAGCCGCCTACAACGAATCCCTTTTCCTGCTGGCAGTCATGCTGTGCCTGTATTTCATCCGCAAGGAAAGCTGGCTGGTTGCCGGGCTATTTGCAGGCCTGGCCGCGTTGACACGTATTCCGGGCATATTCCTGGCGCTGCCTCTCGGGTACGCTGCCTGGCAGGCTTGGAAGAAAGGTTCACGCAGGGGCTGGCTGGCTCTGGGGGTGATGGGACTGGAACTGGCGGGATATTATCTTTACCAATGGATCGGGCTGGGGCAACTGCCCACCACAAACCTGGAAGCATTGAACCAGAGAGGCGGGTATCTAACCCTCCCCGGATTAAATATCCTTGAAGCTGCCCGGCGGATTTCCATCGGCCAGTTGGTCGGTGAGAACAGTCTTGAACTGCTCTTTACCCTGGCTTTTATCGTTTTTACGATCCTGATCTGGAAAAAACTGCCCCGCATGTACGGTTTATATGCCGCCAGCCTGATGCTTTTCTTCCTGGCGCGCATGGGCTCTCCGCAGCCGCTTATCTCCGTGGTTCGCTATACATTTGAAATCTTCCCGGTCTTCTTCCTGTTTGCCAGGTGGGGAGGTAGACCAGCCATTCATCGCTTGATCTTATATCTTTCCTGGGTGGGTTTGCTTTATTTCAGCGCTCAATTTGCTATCTGGGGGTGGATTGGATAGAGTGCAGGAATTTTACACACCCATACCCCGCTTTTTCAGATATGTTACACAATTCATTTATAAGCCAGAGACCATAGATTGAACATAAGTTCAAAGTAGCCGAATTTTAATTTCTTCATTTCAAAGCCTGCCTTGCCCAGATACCAGCCTAAAAGTGGCAGTGTGTAAGCATACACATGCTCATCAATCTCTTCCTTGCTCACCAGATTTACCCGTGACATTAAACGTAATAAATTATTGGACCAGGCTGCAGGAGTTGTCATTATTAATACTCCTCCAGGCTTCAGAGTTCGATGAATGTCTATAAAAAGGGATACCAGGTTTTCAGGATCGATGTGTTCAATAACTGCCAGAAGTGTAACTACCGAAAAAGAATTATTTTCAAAAGGTAGCGAAGGTGATGTATTGATATCAAACGTGTACCAGCGAATATCAGCAATCTCTGTAGTCGCTTGGGATCGGTCGATTGCATATTTCTCTTTGAAGTATGTGTTCGATAAGAAATATGGATACGAGCCACAACCGATGTCCAAAATGCAACCCTGGCGCAGACTATCTGGTATCAGGAGGTTGGCCTGACGAGCGCGTAATCGTGCCAGCAATGGCTCCATAAACCCCTTTCCATGAGTTGGACGTTCAGAACGATTTACCAACTTTACACTCCTGGATGTAGCTCAGCTATTTACAAAGTACTTAGTAGTTTACCTGCTCTCAAGTAAATTGGAAAGCGTTTTGACCTTCATCCCTAATTTCGTGGTAAGGACAGACACTCGATTAAAAAAAGTATTACAGGAACTTTTTCGAGCGGGGGACGTCTGTAAGGAAAGACCAACTTTGGGTTTACAAAACCCGAAAATTTATACCCTGTTTAGAGGAACATGATGAACAAGAAAATGCATATTGTATTAATTCTCCCGATCATTGCCGGTCTGCTGTTGGCAGCCTGCTCTTCAGGAAAGACCAACCCCAGCTTAAGCGATACCAACTGGAAGCTGGTATCCTATGGCCCGGTCAGCAGCCCAATCCCGGCTGCGGAAGGGATCGAAACTTCGCTCAAGTTCGGAGCCGATGGGCAGGTAGGCGGAAATTTGGGTTGCAACGCATTTGGGGGTGAGTTCACACAGAAAGGTGATCAATTGACCTTTGACGCGCTGATATCGACCATGATGGCTTGCCAGGAACCGCAGATGAGCCAGGAATCCATCTCCTTCTCCATCCTGGCGGGTACAGTCAATTTCCAACTGGATGGGGATAAACTCACGATCTATGCTGCCAGTGGAGAGAACCAGCTTAATCTGATCCGTCAATAAACAAATTACACACATACAAAAAACAGAGCCGTCATAAAGCCGGCTCTGTTTGGTATTTGTTCATCCACTTTCCCCCTTTAAACGATCATTTTTTTATTCCCAGCGCCTTTTCAACTTTTATGATATCAAATTCAGCAAAAACCTGACCGCGGATATTGAAGGTGGGGGTGGTTTCATTGCCGTTATTCCACTCACGGACACGCGCCGCCGCCATACGGTCATGCGCGACATCCACTTCCACAAAGGGGATGCGATTCTCTGCAAACCAGAGGCGCGCCCGGCGGCAGCCCGGACACCAGGGAGTGCAGTACATGACCACATCTGCCTCTGGTTCCACGAAGGGCTTTTCAGGAGCCGGTTTTTCCAATTTTGCTGCCCGGTCTGCGGCTTCGGGGTCTATGGCTTCCAGCACCTTGATGAGCACATCGTTATCCGGCTGCTCATCGATATCATGCACATCCACGTAGCGGATGATGCCTTCTTTGTCGATCACGAAGATGGCGCGCTCGCTCTTGCCCTCCTCGCGTAAAACACCATATTTCACAGCAACCATGCCGTGTGGGTAGAAATCGCTCAAAAGGGGGTAGGTGATACCTCCCAAGCTCTCTGCCCAGGCAAACAGGCACGGCTCGCTGTCAACACTCAGACCCAGGACCTGGGTCTCCATCCCTTCGAATTTGTCCTTGAGGATCTCATACGAAGGGATCTGAGCCGTTCAGACCGGGGTCCAGGCCAGCGGGAAGAAAGCCAGGACGACGTTCTTGCCGCGATAATCACTCAACTTTACAGATGCACCGGTATGGCTGGTCAGGTTGAAATCCGGAGCCAACTGTCCGATTTTTAGTGCCATGTTTTTACCTCCAATTTCATGATTAATTCTCCATGTTCATTTCAATACGGACGAATGACACACTATATTAATGGGAATTGATTTGGTGCGAATAAATATATCACAAATCAACTTACGGGTATATAAAATGTATTTCGATTGGCAGGTAGGCAAATGATTGAATGCTTCATATTCCCGTCAGACGATTCCATCACAGGCTGCTGTCAGGCATTTCAATATCGCCAGGGTTTCCTGTCTGCCACCCACACCGTTCTCCCCTGCCGGCCCCACGCAGGAGGGGCAGCCATCCAGGCAGGGGCAATCCACCACCAGCTCAAATGCCTGCTCCACGAGTTCCGCATGCATTTCATACAGCTTCTGGCTGAAGCCAATTCCAGCCGGGATCTGATCATACAATGCCACTGTGGGCAGGTCACCCGCAAAGGCGGCTTTTGGGTCGGCAAATATCCCCAGGTCAGCGCTATCACACATCAGGAACAGGGGTGCCAGTTGCCCAAGAACGGTGGCCAGACCTGCCAACCCGCTGCGCATGCGCACATTGGCCTCCGCCTTGCGATGACAGGCCGGGCACAGGGCTACCAGGTTGTTCATGCGATTGGCTTCGGCAGTTGAGGCAAACTGGCGGAATGGCTGTTTGTGATGCACTTCATGTTGTCTTTCATTTTCCGGCAGCCCGCACACCTGGCAGACATACCCATCCCGCGCCCGTACAGCCTCCCGCAGACGAGGCCAATCCTTTCCATAGTCATTGGAGTCATTCTTCCAGGCACCCGCTTCACGCAGTGTATTGACAACTGTCTCGGACAGGGTCAACCAGTAACCGGTGGTTTGCAATTCATCCGGGGTCAGTTCGAGAGGTTCCTCCCCAAGATTCTCTCCTGAAAGCCACTGACGTTTGCGGAAGCCGGTCACCTGGGAAGTGACCTGTATTTCACCATGATTCTTCATTCCCCCCGGGACAGACTGCTGGTCTGTCAATGCCAGTAAACTGATGTCCGTCTGGCGCAACGGCTCGGTGAAGTAATCCAGCGCGACCGGTATGAGCGTGGCCCGGTTGCTGGCCAGGTCCAGCGCCTGCACAAAAAATTGCTGTCCCTCATGCAGGTAGACCGCGCCCGGGTGAACCATCCAGGAGGCGGACGCCAAGTCCACCTGCCCCAGGCTGGAGGGTTTGCCACCATCTTCCACCTGCAAAACCACGCTGGCAGGGGAAGCAGACCGCAGGGATACGCCTGAAGCCGGGTAGGCATCCGCCATCCAGAAATATCTGTCCGCGGAGAGGTGCAGCTCCTGGCTGGTAACCAAAAAGTCGAGAAACTCTCCCACCTGTTCAGACGGCAGGCTGCCAAACTTTTCTCCTGCCTGGAACGGAAGCTCAAAAGCCGCGCAGCGCAGATGATTGAGCAGGATCAGCAAGTGATCCGGGTTGATCAGGGCCTGTTCGGGCGAGCGCGCCAGGAAATAATCCGGGTGATGCGCCAGGAATTGGTCAAGTGGGGCAGCCGTGCTGATCAGGATGGCTACAGCTGGATCATCACCGCGCCCGGCGCGACCGGCCTGCTGCCAGGTACTGGCAATACTGCCAGGGTAACCGACCAGCATTGCCGCTCCCAACCCGCCGATATCGATGCCCAATTCGAGGGCATTGGTGGCAACCACCAGCCGGGTGTGCCCGGAACGCAGTCCTTTTTCAATTTCTCGGCGCTGCCCGGGGAGATAACCGGAACGATAACCCCGGATCAAGCTGCCTATACTACTGGCATTTGAGAGGTTTGTATCGGGTGTGGATTCCTGTAAATATTTAAGGAGGATCTCCACACTTCGGCGGGAGCGTGCAAAAACCACGCTTTGCACCTGGTGCGAAAACAGATCCTGTGCCAGGCGTACCCCCTCCTGGACGGCCGACTTGCGGATACCCAGGGATGGGTCCACCACCGGAGGATTGTAGATCAAAAAATGCCGCTCTCCACGCCCGGAACCATCCTCATCGATCAACGCCACCGGAGCTTCGATCAACTTTTCAGCCAGTCCGGCCGGGTTGCCGATGGTGGCGGAGGTCAGAATGAACTGCGGCTGGGCGCCATAGAATTGGGCGATGCGCTTGAGCCGCCGGATGAGGTTGGCTACATGCGAGCCAAAGACCCCCCGGTAAGTGTGCATCTCATCCAGGACGATGAAGCGTAAATTACGAAAGAAATCCTCCCAATTGGTATGATGCGGAAGGATACCCATGTGGAGCATGTCTGGATTGGTCAGCAGGATGCGAGCCTGGGTACGGATGGCTGTCCGCCGGGAGACAGGGGTGTCTCCATCGTAGATGGCAGCTACAATATCGGTGACGGGCTGGGAAGCCTGCCTGAACTCATGCAGCCAGGAATTCAAACTCGAGAGTTGATCCTGTGTCAGGGCTTTGGTGGGGTAGAGCAGCAGGGCGCGCGCCTGCGGATTTTCCAGCATGGCGGATAGAATCGGAAGCTGAAAGGCAAGTGTCTTTCCGCTGGCAGTGCCGGTGGCCACCACCACGTTCTCCCCAGCCTGGGCATGCCGCCAGGCTGCAGCCTGGTGGCTGAATAGCCGGAAGATGCCGCGCCGGGTCAGCGCACCGGAAAGCACGGGGGACAGATCCACTGGCAAATCCTGGAGCTGCGCTGGACGCCTGGGCAGGCTGCGCCAGGTGGAGATGTTGGGAGCGGTATCGAGATCAGACTGCCATTGTTCAAGTAAGGATTGTAATGTCACTCAACCTGCTTTTTGAGTCTTCTTCTCCGCCTGGACGTAGGGTTTACGCAGTTTGACCGGATTGACTTTGGAGCGTATGCGCAGATTTAGCATCTCAACAAAGACAGAAAAGCCCATTGCAAAATAGATGTAACCCTTGGAGATATGCTGGTGCAGACCCTCCATCAGCAGGGACATGCCGATTAGCAGCAAAAAGCTGAGAGCCAGGATCTTGACCGTGGGATGCTCGTTGACGAACTCGCTCAACGGGGTGGAAGCCCACATCATGATGATGACAGCAATGATGACAGCCGCGATCATGACATACACTTCCTTGGCCATGCCCACCGCGGTGATGACCGAGTCGAGCGAGAAGACGATGTCCAGCAACCCGATCTGGATGACCACGCCTGCAAAAGTGACTGCGGCTTTGGCGCTGGCGCTGCCTTCCTTGCCTTCCAATTTATGATGGATCTCGAAGGTGCTCTTGGCGAGCAGGAACAAACCACCGATCAGCAGGATCAGGTCACGACCGGAAATATCCAGTGAGATTACAGTGAAGAATGGTTTTGTCAGGCGGATGATCCAGCTTAGTGACAGAAGCAGCAGGATGCGGGTGACCAATGCCAGTACCAGGCCGGTGCGGCGGCCGCGTGCTTGCTGTGCTTTAGGCAGCCGGTCAGCCAGGATGGAGATGAAGACAATGTTGTCGATACCCAGCACGATCTCCAGGGCGGTCAGGGTCAGCAGGGCGATCAGGTTTTCAACAGAGAAAATGGTGTCCATGGCAGCTCCAAATATGGGGTGATGAATTAAATTTTACCTTATTTTGCAGGCAACATCCCGGTTTCCCTGTTTATTCTGGGATCTCGCCGGGGTGTGAAGACCTTCCAGGAGGGTGATAAGCTGTGCGGATGAAAGCCAAAGCGCCAAACCAACTTGTGAGAATAGTATTAGCTGCGCTTGCGGCTGTGCGCCAGGTAAAAACGATCCGGGTCACGCCGGAAGGCTTCCAGGCAGAATTCGGTGCAAAAGTAGATCGTGCGTCCCTGGTAGGTGGCGCTGGGGTAGCCCTCCAGGTTGCTGGTGATGCGGCGTCCGCACACGTTCTTGGGGCCGTCCCCGGCCTCATCCGCTGGTTCCGGGATCCGGCCGCGCCGGATGACCTTATCCCCAAAACGCTCCTGCAGCTTATCCAGGGTCGCTTCCAGCTTGCGGGCTTTCTCCGAGCCATTGTCCCATAACAATAGCTGGCGCACTGGTTCCCCCAGACCGCTCACACCCACACCGATCAGGCGTACAGACTTGCCGGGTGCCCGCGCCTTGCCAAGCAAGGCCAGCGCGGCTTTGGCGATCTCTTCATCACTGTTGGTCGGGCTCACCAGGCGCACCTGGCGCGTCAGGCTGTTGAAATCCGGCCAGCGCAGTTTGATGCGCACGGTTGTACCCGCCAACCCGGTTTTGCGCAAACGTCGCCCCACCTGTGCAGAGAGCTCACGCACCTTCTTCTCAAGCATCTGGTCGTCGCGCACATCCCGTACAAAAGTGGTCTCCTGGCTGACCGATTTCATCTCGTGCCCGCTGCTGACCGGGCGATCATCCAACCCATGCGCATGCCGTGACAAATCGGCGCCACTCTCGCCGAAACGCTTTGCCAGGTCTGCTTCTGGCCAGCGTGCCAGTTCTCCGATGGTGTGAATACCCAGCTCCGCCAGGCGGGCGGCGGTTTTTGGACCTACACCCCACAGTATTTCGGTTGGCAGGGGTGCCAGGAAGGCGGCCTCTTGACCCGGTGGGACAATGGTGATGGCGCAGGGAGGTGCGTTGCCTTTGGCGGCTTTTTTACCCACATCGTTGGCGATCTTGGCCACCAACTTGTTGCTGGCCACGCCCAGCGAACAGGGCAATTTCAGTTCATTCATTACCTGGGTTTGCAGGCGGCGGGCAATGATTTCCCCCGACTCGGGCAGGTCGCTTACATCCAGGAAGGCTTCATCGATCGAAATGATCTCAACCAATCCGGTGACTGCCTCCAGGCGTTCCATGACTTGTTTGGAAGCTTCACCGTAAGCGCGATGGTGTCCCGGAACGATGACCAGCTCCGGGCAGAGCCGCAGGGCGCGCGACATGGGCATGGCGGAATGGATGCCCAGCCTGCGGGCGGCATACGAACAGGAGGCCACCACGCCGCGTTGATCCGGCCGCCCCCCTACGGCAAATGGTTTTTCACGTAAACCGGGGCTGCTCAGCTCTTCAACGGCACAGAAGAAGGCGTCCAGATCCAGATGCAAGATCTTTGCTGGCATGGCGAGTATCAACTCAATAATTCATGGAAAGGTTGGGGTGTACCCCAACACCCCGCTTTTTTGAGAAGTTAGCATGGCAACTCAATAAACCCTACTCTCGCCGGGGTTTGGAGACAATATGGATGGGTGTACCCAGGAAGCCATATTCCTTGCGAATGCAGTTTTCCAGGTAACGCATGTATGAAAAATGCATCAGCTTGGGGTCATTAACATAGATCATGAAGGTGGGAGGATCGCTGCGTACCTGGGTGGCGTAGAAGATCTTCAGTGTACGGCCAGAGTGCGAGGGTGCATGATGCACATCCTGAGCTTTGCGCAGGATCTGGTTCAGGCTGGAGGTGGAGATACGTCTGAGGCGTTCCTCCTGAACCCGCAATGCCATCGGCAGCACCTGGTCAACGCGCTGCCCGGTCAGGGCAGAAATGAACAGGATCGGGACATAATCCAGAAATTGAAGTTCTTGGCGGACATGCTGGGTGTAGGCCTCAAATGTGTAGCTATCTTTATCGATTGCATCCCATTTGTTTACCAGTACCACAGTGCTTTTCCAGGCGTCCAAAACAAACCCGGCAATATGGGTATCCTGGGCGGTGATCCCAGCCTGGGCATCGATCATCAGCAGGGCTACATCGGAGCGTTCAATAGCCTTGAATGCGCGCAGCACACTGTACTTTTCGACACCCGGGTCGATCTGACCGCGGCGGCGGATGCCCGCAGTGTCAATCAAGGTGACTGGAAGTCCATCCACCTCAATGTGGGTATCGACCGCATCCCGGGTTGTCCCGGGGATCGGGCTGACGATGGAGCGTTCGCTGCCTGCCAGGCGGTTAAGCAGGCTGGATTTGCCTGCGTTGGGTTTGCCAACGATGGCAATTTTGACCGACTCGTCCTCTTCCTCTTCGTTTTGAGTTGGGAAAGCGGCCACCAGGGCATCCAACAGGTCACCGGTTCCAATTCCCTGGGAAGCCGAGATGGCAAATGGCTCTCCCAGACCCAGCTCGTAAAATTGGGAGGCTTCCGCCCGGCGGCTGGCGCTCTCGCACTTGTTTACCACCAGCAGGATGGGAGGCCATGGCACTCCGTTCACAATTTTCTGATGCCGTCGCAGGATGTCTGCCACTTCACGGTCGGGAGCAGTTACACCCACCGACCCATCTGTCAGGAGCAGAACGGCATCCGAATCCAGGATGGCCACCTCAGCCTGGTCACGGATCTGCTCTATAAAATCAACCGACCCGGTGGAAAGCGGGGTTTTGCCGCCATGCTGCGGGTCGATCCCGCCGGTGTCGATAATATCGAATGCAATACCGTTCCAATCTGATTCGGCGAAGATACGGTCACGAGTGGTACCGGGTGTATCATCAACAATAGCCAGGCGTTCACCTGCCAGGCGATTAAATAAAGTGCTTTTCCCCACATTCGGGCGACCGACCAGGGCAACAATAGGTTTGGACATGATCTCTCTATTCCTGAAATACTAAGGCTTTCTGGGAATCTCCGTGATGCTGAGTGTGGGGGTGTTTTGCGGACGTATCCCGCAAAACACCCCCACATCTTCCTTATACCACACCAATTCCCAATGAACCAATACTAATTATCTGTCCGAAAATTAACCGGTGGAGGTGAGAGGGGTGTGAAAAAAAGTTAAGCTTGCTTTCACATCCCAGCCTTTCTCCGGGTTAATGGAAAGATACTGAAAATCGCTTGTGCGATGATATCTGTTATGTTACGGTTTGGGCGTTGGAGTACTTTTACCGATGATTACTTCAACAGTACCGGGCAGGATGGTTTCAACCCGAATGCCAACGACCATGATGGTGACACTCGGTGTCAATTGGTAAGTACCGGCAACCAGTCCGGTGGCATCCACGCTTACCAGTACTTCCGTTGTGATCAGTGTATCCAGCACGGGCAGGGGACCGGAGAGGTACAGGTCCACCGTCAGCGGGGATACGGTCCCAGCCAAACCGGGGGACAGTCCGTTGACGGTAACCGGACGGTCGGTGATGGTCAGGCTGCCTTCAATGGCAGAAATTCCCACCTGTACCAGCACGTTCTGATCTCCGAGCAATGAAACCCCTTCAGGAAGGTTCAGTGCCAGGCGGGTTTCTATATCTGCACTAACATTGGTTAAATCCAACTGGGTGGTTTCAACATAGCCGGGCAGAGAATTGATCAGAGCGATGTCGGAGGAGAAAACAGTCACCACTGGAGGATTGACCAGGATGCTGGTCAGGCGATAGCCATTGGCAACACGACCGCTAACCACAACCTTGACAGCCAGATCACGGTAACCGCCCTGTTGGACGACCGGCACGGTCACCTGGATATTGGCCGGTGTAAGGTTGAGGCCGTCAATTGGCAGGTTGCTCTCATCCAGAACACTCAAATTTACTTCGGTGTCCACATCCTGCCGTACTCCCGAGATATCCAGGGATGCACCAATTTTTTGAACGCGTTGGATGATCGATTGTGGTCCGGAAACCACCACCTCCGTGGAACTTAACTGCATTTCCTGGGCCTGGTAGCCTATGGCTGGTGTACCAATGATATTGATCTCGACCGGCATGGTTTTGGTCAGTAATTGTTCAAGTACCAGTTCGAGAGATGCGAGGGAAGTGGACATGATGCGTACAGGTTGGTTACTTACCTGTACCTGGATCTGGACTTGATGTGAACCTGAGCTCAAATTTGAAATATCCACCACGGCGCGCACAGAATTTTTTTCAGAAGTCAGTTGGCGCCAGACCGATTGAGGCGCTCGTAACACTACCTCGATCTGCCTGGTGTACGCGTTGGTGATCACCAGGCCGGGGTCTTGTCCGACAATTTCGATGGACACCGGGTTTGGATAAGGGCGGGTTTCGTCTGGATCTGCTGCCGTTACAGCCGAAACCCAGACAGCCAGTGCAAGGAAGAAAGCCAATATGAAGATGCGAACGTTCCTGGAAAGCCAGTCAAGCATTGTACCTCACTCTTCCTTCCTGGGGAACAGGTAAGGGAAAAAACGCTTGAAGACATTTTTGCTGGGAGTCTTTAGATCTGACCCATAAAAAGCAATTAAAATGTTTTCCAATCGTTCTGCATCCAACCGGCGGATCATTCGCCCGGAGTGGGCGATTGAAATCGCGCCGCTTTCTTCCGAAACCACCACGGCAATGGCATCACTGACTTCGGAAATGCCGAGAGCTGCCCGGTGACGCAAACCCATCTGGCGATCCGGGGAGTGTGTCAGGATACCGCTGGCTGAGAGAGGCAGGACGCAGGCGCCAGCCAACAGCCGGGTATCTATGATCACCGCTCCATCGTGCAGAGGCGTGTTGGGATAGAAAACCTGTAAAAGCAGTTCGGGCGTGACCTTGGAATCCATTCGCACCCCGGTTCGGACATACTCATCCAGGTTATCCATGCGCTGCATAATAATGAGGGCTCCATGCTGCCGGGCGGATAGGCGGGCTGCTGCGGCCACGATGGCCTGAATGGTTTGTGCCATTTCTGCAGCAGAGGTGCGTGGCCGGGATGGAAGAAATGTTCCGGCGCGCCCGATGCGTTCGAGTGCGCGGCGAATTTCAGGTGCAAATATGACCGGGATGGAAAACAATAAGGCTGGCAGGGCAGTGCTGACCAGGAAAGAAAAAGCTGGAAGGTTGACCAGGCTGGTCAACAGGGCGGTCAGCACGAATAACACGATCACACCGCGCAACAGTACCATGGCTTGGGTATCGCGCAACAGATAGAGCAAACCATAGAAGATAAGAGTCACCAACAGAATATCGATGACACCCAGCCAGTTCAGGCGTTGGAAAATAAAAATCAGGTCGCTAAATAATTCAGGCACAGTATTTTTTTAGATCGGACGCAGTATGCGGTCCTGGCGCAACTGTTTGAAAAACAGGGTGGTGTTGGCTGGCATGGATTCATTGACAGCATCCTGCCAGGCCTGGATACTCAGAGACGTGGGATTACGACTCTCGTACCCAAGTTCTTTCCAGAAGGCTGCCTGCCTGGTGAGTGCAGGGGACAAAAATACAAGGGAAGCCTCACATTGCAGGTCTCGAGAAGCGCTTTCCACTTCGGCGATCAGCACTTTCAAAGCATGTGGCAGGGCAATATTCGCATCCACATAGATATCGGTAGTACGGGCAACCAGGTTTTCCACCTGCCAGGCAGCCAGGCCAACCAGTTTCTTTTCCAATTTGAGTAAAAGGAAGGCTTTTTCTCCAAAAGCCGCCATCACACCTTCTGAAGTCTGGGGATTTACGCCGTTGCTCAATTGGGTGATCAGATTGGCAATGGCCTGTGAGTCCCCCGGACGGCCGCGTTGGACGGCAAGCTCACCGTGGGATGCTTTCCGGATCCGGGTCGGTGCGGTATCGGTGCTGGGTGGGATGACCTTCCTCCAGGCTGCCTTGACCTGCCGCCATGTGTCCTCAAAAGAGCCTAAGTTATGAATGACTACGCTGGCTTTGGCTACTTTTTCTGCCTGGGAAGGCTGCATGCGGATGCGTTTGAGCGCCTCGACATCAGACATGCCGCGCTTGCCCATCAGGCGCGCCAGTTGGGTTCTTTCGGGAGAAAATGTGGTCCAGATGGAGTCGCAAGATTTCACCAGATCAGTCTCCAGTAGTTTGATGGCTTCGATGACAATGGTTCGCTGGGGGGCGCGCTTCACGATCAGGTCAATAGCCTGGCTGACAAACGGGTGGATGATACCTTCCAGCAATACCAATGCTTCCGGGTCGCTGAAAACCAGCCGCCCCAATTTTTGACGGTTGATCTCGGAATTTTCATTCAGCATCCAGCCGCCAAAGGTGCTTAAAACCGGCAGGTATCCGGGAGCTCCTTTGGCGATCACACGATGAGCAAGTGCATCGGCATCAATCCCATATGCGCCTAAATGCTCCAGCATCTTCCTTACCACGCTCTTGCCTGTGGCAATGTTGCCGGTGAGACCGATGACAAATTTGTCAGACCACTTCCTCACTACATCTCCTTGTGAAATTCCTTGTTTTGCAGGATGAAATCCCGGCTTAAAAGGATGTAAGCCCATCAACCAGCGGGTTCTCATTCCATTTTAGCCTTTGAAAGCTGGATTGTCAAAGGAATTATCCAGAGATGCTCTCCCATTTGGACGTGGATTGGGACTGAAAGACCTGACAAGTTTTGGAACCTGTCAGGTCTTTGAATTATGGAAGGAATTGGGGATTTTCAGCCTTCGTGAAAATCCGGTCAGGTCAGGGTGTTGCCGTTGCCGTGGGTGTTGCCGTTGCCGCGGGTGTGCCGGTTTTGGTGGGAACGGGGGTTATCAAGTTCACCGGAACGATCAGCATCTGCCCGGGGTAGATCAAGGAAGTTTCATCTTCAAGAGCGTCGGGGTTGGCTTTGATGATCTCCGCAATGGTGCTGAGGAATTTATCGGCAATGGTGCCCAGGCTGTCACCAGGCTGCACGTAGTAGGTGATCTTGGTACCTCGCGGCGCATCCACCGGCCAGGGGGTCAGGGTGGGCATGGGCCAGCCGGGTGGCGGCACCAGGATCTCCTGACCGGTATAGATGGTCTGGGTGACCGGATCAATGCCCGGGTTGAGCAGGAGAATTTGAATGACACCACTCTCCCCCAGGTTGAATTTCTCGGCAATTGTGGACAGATAATCGCCATCCAGAACAATGTAATAAAAAGGTGCGCTCGGTGTGGGCGTGTTGGTCAGGGTCGGTGTGGATGTGACCGTGGGTGTTTTGGTGGGCGGTAATGTGTTGGTGGGGGAAGGTGTGATGGTGGGCGTGGGTGTCTTGGTGGCGAATAGGGAGAAGGAACCATCCCCGTCTTTTAATGATAATACCAGGATGATAATGCCGCCTATGACGAGTACAGCCGCCAAACCCCAGATGATGATTGGCAGAGAACGACTGCGCCGTTTACGGTACGAGTCAATCGTGGATTTAATTGGAGGATTTTCATTCATTTTTTGTCCATTCAAGTTGCTTGCAATAATTAAATTTCAGTGTCGGGAGGTACCCCATACACCAGTCATAATTATTCTACCTGAGATTCCGGCTTTAAGCGAGTGTTTGAAAATTGGACAAAATGGCCATCTCAGGATCATTTTGGCGGAGTGCTGCAACGATCATCCTTTATGAGGCTGTAAATGGCGGAGCAAATATTGTCCGGTATATGAATCTTCCATAGAGCAGATCTGCTCGGGGGTGCCTTCGGCGATGACCTGCCCGCCGCGGTCCCCGCCCTCCGGGCCGAGATCGATGATCCAGTCTGCCACCTTGATGATGTCGGGATTGTGTTCGATGATCAGGATGGAGTTGCCAGCTTCCACCAGGTGCTGCAGCACTTCGATCAATTTGTGTACATCGGCAGCATGCAAACCAACCGAAGGTTCGTCCAGTACATATAAGGTGCGGCCGGTGGCACGCCGGGAAAGTTCGCGCGCCAGCTTGACGCGCTGGGCCTCACCGCCGGAGAGCGTGGTGGCAGGCTGGCCGATGCGGATATATCCGAGCCCAACCTCCTGCAGAGTCTTCAGCTTGTTGTGCATGGAGGGGAAGGCGGAGAAAAGCTGCATGCCTTTTTCAACCGTCAGGTCAAGCACATCCGCTACCGAGTGACCCTTAAAATGGACCTGCAGGGTTTCGTGGTTGAAGCGCGTGCCGTGGCAGATATCACACGGGACGTAGATATCCGGCAGGAACTGCATCTCGATGCGCAGTTGCCCCTGTCCCTGGCAGGCCTCACAGCGTCCGCCGTGTACATTAAATGAAAAACGTCCAGGCTTGTAGCCGCGCACCTTGCTTTCGGGCAACTCGGCAAACAGCTTGCGGATCTCGTCAAAAAGCCCGGTGTAGGTACCTGGATTGGAGCGGGGCGTTCGACCGATGGGGGATTGGTCGATGTTGATGATCTTGTCAATATGCTCCAGCCCGTCGATGCGATCATGTTCCCCCGGGTAGGTATGAGCGCCATGCAGGGTGTGTGCCAGGGTCTGGTAGAGCACATCCACCATCAGCGTGGATTTTCCCGACCCGGAAACGCCGGTGATGCAAACCAGCTTGCCCAATGGAATGTCGACCGTGATGTTTTTCAGGTTGTTGGCGCGTGCCCCTACAACGGTGAGGTGTTTTCCGTTACCCAGGCGCCTTTTTTTGGGAACCGGCACACTCTTGCGGCCGGAAAGGTAGGCACCTGTCAGCGATTTGGGGTGAACCAGGATATCAGCCGGAGTGCCTTCAGCAATGATGCGTCCGCCGTGTTCACCCGCGCCTGGACCCAGGTCGATGACCCAATCGGCAGCCAGGATGGTCTCGTCGTCATGCTCAACCACCATGACAGTGTTGCCCAGGTCACGCAAGCCCTTCAGGGTATCCAGCAGGCGCTGGTTGTCGCGCGGGTGTAAACCGATGGAAGGTTCATCCAGGACGTATAATACGCCCACCAGGCGGGAACCCACCTGGGTGGCCAGGCGGATGCGCTGGGCTTCACCACCCGAAAGACTGCCGGCGGAACGATTGAGGGTCAGATAATCCAACCCGACATTGACCAGGAAGCCCAGGCGGGCATGGATCTCCTTGAGGATACGTTCGGAGATGGCCTGCTGGCGTTTACTGAAGGGAGTTTTATCCCCGGCCAGCTTATCAATCCATTCCAGGGTTTGCAGAACAGGCCATCCGGTAACGTGCACGATGTTGGTTTCGTCCACAGTGACAGCCAGGGCTTCAGGGCGCAGGCGCAGACCGCGGCAGGTGGGGCAGGGGCGGTCGGTCATGTACTCCATGATGCGGTTGCGCATGTAATCCGAGTTGGTATCACGGAAACGACGCAGCATATTGGGAATGACTCCCTCAAAGGTGCGGTTGAAGGTGTATTCGCGCCCTTTGGGGTTTTTATAGGTCATTTCGATCTCTTTGCCCTGGGTGCCGTTCAGGATGATTTGCAGCTTCTCAGGGGGGATACTGCTGACCGGGGTGTCCAGGTCGATCTTGAAGTGTTTGGCCGCGCCTTCCAGGCTTTGCCAGTACCAGCCGCCCTCTTCACGTGGGCCGCTCCATTCAGACAGGACGATGGCACCTTCATTGAGGGACATATCGGGATCGGGCATCAACCGCTCGGGGTCGATCTCGAGTTTGCTGCCCAGACCCTGGCAATCCGGACAGGCACCGTGGGGTGTATTAAATGAAAAAGTACGCGGCTCGATCTCCGGGATGCTGATGTTGTGTTCCGGGCAGGCCAGGTGTTCGGAGTAGCGATATTCCAGGTTTTCGTTTTCTGCGCCCGGGTTTTCGGCAGAACCCGCCAGGGTCTGGATGGTAAGATAACCATCCCCAAACTTTAGGGCGGTCTCAACCGAGTCAGTCAGGCGGGTGCGCGCAGCCTTGGCTTCGCTTTCGTCCTGCGGACGCGCAATGACCAGACGGTCGACCACAGCTTCAATGGTATGGATCTTATAACGGTCCAGGTTGATCTCTTCGTCCAGGCCGTAGACCTGACCATCGACGCGCGTGCGCACGAAACCGGCCTTGCGGATCTCTTCAAAGACAGCCTGGTAGGTACCCTTGCGGCCGCGCACCAGCGGAGCCAGCACCAGGATGCGGCTGCCTTCCGGCATGGCCTCGATGGCTTCCACGATCTCCTGGGCAGATTGCTTGACCACTTCGCGACCGCATATGGGGCAGTGCGGGATGCCGACCCGCGCGAACAAAAGGCGCAGGTAGTCATACACTTCGGTGACAGTCCCAACGGTGGAGCGCGGGTTGTGTGAGGTGCCTTTCTGGTCGATGGAAACTGCCGGGGACAGGCCTTCGATGGTATCCACGTCCGGTTTTTCCATTTGCCCGAGGAACTGGCGGGCATAGGCCGAGAGTGATTCGACATAACGGCGCTGACCCTCGGCAAAAATGGTATCGAAGGCCAGGGAGGATTTGCCCGAGCCGGACAGACCGGTGATGACCACCAGTTTGTTGCGCGGGATCTCCACTGTGATATTTTTTAGGTTGTGGGCACGGGCGCCCACCACACGGATGACATCAGGGGACATTTGCTTCGCTTTCAGATTGAAATGGATATTCTGTTCAACGCTTTTAGAAGATGGCGCGAAAGATAATTATACCAGCGGAGTCAAATGATCGTTGCCGGTTTGTGGTTGACGGTCGATAATAGACAATACGGTATGGCTCCCTCGTAACATCACTCTCACCAGACTTATTTTAGAACAAATAATCTAATAATACAAGAGGCAATTTTCTCTATTCCAAGAAAAGAAACTTCCGAAGTTTTAAAAACTTCGGAAGTTTGAGGTTGGTTTGAGCCTCGTAATACCCATGAACGTTAATTTGCGACTATTAAGAACTCTGTGACCTTGCATTGGACGGTCACAGATTGCATATTACCCCTGGATCATGTCTGGTAATTCCTGCTTGACAGACCCCGCCGGCCTTTGCATCCAGGTGTCAGGGGCAAGGAATAGTGTGGGAAAATATGGATAAAAAGTTCGCTTGACCTTTTAGAAAGGTTGTGCTAGTATCGAATTACGAGAGAATTATCCCCTCATTTCAGAGGGTTGAGGAGGTAGAGAATGTCAAAGAAAACAGTTATTTACGCCGTGTTCATACTAATACTAGCCCTGGGGCTTTCAGCCTGCGAGAGGTCTGCAACCACGGATCCATTGGCAACGCCGACCGTCAGCCAGGAAGTGGTGGCAACCAGCGATGATCCCATGGAGATGTTGCGCGCATTTGCCACACAAACAGCCATAGCAATGAGCGGCACCGCTCAACCAAGTGGCGGCAAAACCACCACGCCTGTCGTTGGGACACCTTTACCAGTTGGTACCGTAAACGCTACCCCCGTCCCCAACACACCTGTCTTCCAAACCCCAACATCCGCCCCCAACACAGCCGTACCACCCTCAAATACCAAACCTGCCACCTATACATTGCAGGAAGGCGAATTTCCTTATTGCATCGCCCGCCGTTTCAATGTGAACCCGGCTGAATTATTAAATCTCAATGGGCTGGGCGCCGGTGGGCAATATGTACCCGGTTTGGTTCTGAAGATCCCGCAGAACGGTGATCCATTCCCGCCTCCACGCGCAGTTCTTCCACGCCCGGCAAAATATTTAGTTGTCGCAAATGACACCATCTATGGGATTGCCTGCAAATATGGCGACATTGATCCCATCACCATCGCAGCTGCCAATAACATAGTGGCACCCTACACGCTGAAAACCGGGAAGACCATCACCATACCGTAACCCCCCTGATCAATAAACAACACCCGGGCAGGAATGAACCTCTGTTTGGGTGTGAATTGTGAGTAAAGAGCACAGGGATTGGGGCGTTGCAAGGACATTTTGTCTCCTTGCGACGCCCCATCCTTAATTCATGGAGACAGGCATGTCATTTGAATTGATCGAATCTGAAATCGTATATCCAGGCCGGGCTTTCACCATCCGCCGTGACCAGGTGCGCCTTCCGGATGGGCGCACTACCAAATTTGATATTGTAGAGCACCACGGCTCGGTGGTTCTGATCCCAATTGATAATGAAGGCAACCTGCTATTCGTACGCCAATACCGGCATGCTGCCAGATTGGATATGCTGGAACTTCCGGCTGGAACCCTGGATGAGGCCGAGCTTCCCCAGGTGTGTGCCTCGCGTGAGCTGCGCGAAGAAACCGGGCAGGCTGCACGCCAGCTTGAAACCCTGGGTGGATTTTACCTGGCACCGGGTTACTCAACCGAATACATGCATGTCTACCTGGCGACAGATCTATATCATTCTCCGCTTGAAGCGGATGCAGATGAATTCCTGCAGGTGCAGCCTGTTCCACTGGCAGAGGCCATGCAGATGGCAGAGCAAGGCAGGCTCCCGGATTCGAAATCTCTGGCCGCTCTGTGGCTGGCGCGTTCGCGCCTGGAACAGTACCTGAAACTTGGGTGACTTCTCAAATTAGTTGAGGGTGGGGGCACACCCCAACCCACCCACTTTCTACAGAATTATTGAAAAAATACCCACCCAGATTATGACAAGTTGCCATTTTATAGGTGTGTTATATAACTATACCGCCCGGCAAGGCGGGAATACACTTACAATTGGTTCATTCTAAATAAATATATAAAAGTAACTTCTTAAAAATCAGGGAAGCATGGGGCACACCCCTAGTTTATAAAGCAGATGCACACAGAGGCTTCTCTGTATTTTGGTTCAGACAAGGAGCAATAATGAAGCGTAAAATAGTAACCATTGATGGGAATGAAGCCGCCGCGTCGGTGGCACATCGCCTCAATGAAGTCATCGCCATCTATCCCATCACCCCATCTTCCACCATGGGTGAATTGGCAGACGAATGGTCTGCCAGGAAAATGAAGAACATCTGGGGCACCATCCCCATGGTGGTGGAGATGCAATCCGAAGGCGGAGCAGCAGGAGCCTTGCATGGCGCCCTGCAAACCGGATCCCTGGCCACCACGTTCACTGCCAGCCAGGGCTTGCTGCTGATGATCCCCAACATGTACAAGATTGCCGGAGAATTGACTTCAACGGTGTTCCACGTTACGGCGCGTTCCCTGGCAGCCCAGGCACTCTCCATCTTCGGAGATCATTCCGATGTGATGGCGGTACGCCAGACCGGCTGGGGCATGCTTGCCTCGGGATCGGTTCAGGAGGCGCATGATTTTGCCCTGATCTCCCAGGCTGCCTCGCTCGAAGCACGCATTCCTTTCATCCACTTCTTTGATGGGTTTCGCACCTCGCATGAAGTGGACAAGATCGAGCAGTTGACCGATGAGGACCTGCGCGCCATGATCGACGATAAGCTTGTGCTTGCCCATCGCGCCCGCGGGCTTTCACCGGAACATCCTGTTCTGCGTGGCAGCGCCCAAAACCCGGATGTCTACTTCCAGGGACGCGAGACAGTCAACCCTTATTACCAGGCCTGTCCCGGCATTGTTCAAAAAGCCATGGATAATTTTGCAAAACTTACCAGGCGACAGTATCACCTCTTCGATTATTATGGCGCTGCAGATGCCGAGCGTATCATTATCATCATGGCATCCGGCGGCGAAACCGTGGAAGCCACGGTACGTCACCTGGTCGCAAAAGGCGAGAAGGTCGGTGTTTTGCGTGTCCGCCTGTACCGCCCATTCTCTTTTGAGCATTTCGTTGCCTCCCTGCCTGTCAGCGTCAAAAAAATTGCGGTTCTCGACCGTACCAAAGAACCCGGCTCGGGTGGAGAACCGCTCTACATGGATGTAGTCCAGGCGCTCAGTGAGGGTAACCGCCAGGCTAAAGTGACCGGCGGGAGATATGGCCTCTCCTCCAAAGAATTCACACCTGCCATGGTCAAGGGTATTTATGATGAATTGCTCAAACCTGAGCCCAAGAATCATTTCACCATTGGCATCCATGACGATGTAACCCATTCCAGCCTGGATTACGACCCCGGCTTTTCAGTTGAACATCCTGAGACCGTGCGCTGCGTATTCATGGGCTTGGGCGCTGATGGAACCGTGGGCGCCAATAAAAACTCGATCAAGATCATCGGTGAAGAAACTAAAAATTATGCACGCGGCTATTTTGTCTACGATTCCAAAAAATCCGGCTCACTGACCATATCCCACCTGCGCTTTGGCCCCAAACCGATCCAGGCTCCTTACCTGATCGCTCCGAATACTGCCAACTTTGTTGCCTGCCACCAGTTCAACTTCCTGGAGCGCTATGACATCCTCAAATATGCCCAACCGGGTGGTGTCTTCTTGCTGAACAGCATCTACGGTCCGCAGGAGATCTGGGATGAACTGCCGCGCGAAACCCAGGCCTCCATCATTGATAAAAAACTTCAATTCTACGTTATCAACGCTTACGATGTAGCCGAAAAAACCGGCATGGGCAACCGCATCAATACCATCATGCAGACCTGTTTCTTTGCCATTTCTGGAGTGCTGCCGCGTGAAGAAGCCATCACCCAGATCAAGTACACCATCAAAAAGACATATGGCAAGCGCGGTGAGAGCGTGGTTAAGAAGAACAACGAAGCCGTGGACCAGTCGTTGGCCAATCTGCACCAGGTTAAAGTGCCAGCCCGGGTTTCCAGCAAGATCCCCCGCCGTGCCCCCGTCCCGGAGCAAGCCCCGGCATTTGTCCGTGACGTGCTCGGGAAAATGATCGCCTTTGATGGAGATGATGTGCCGGTTTCAGGCATGCCTGTGGACGGCACCTTCCCCACTGGGACCTCCCGCTGGGAGAAACGCAACATCTCGCTCGATATCCCGGTCTGGGAACCAGACCTGTGCATCCAATGCGGCAAGTGTGTTTTCGTCTGCCCGCACGCCGTCATCCGCCACAAAGTGTACGCCACCGACCTGCTCAAGAAGGCACCCACTACCTTTAAATCCATGGATTCCAAGTTCAAGGAATTTCCCGGAATGAAATATACTGTTCAGGTGGCGCCCGAGGACTGCACCGGTTGTACGCTGTGCGTGGAAACCTGCCCGGTCAAAGATAAGACCCAGGTGGGCAGAAAGGCTATCAACATGGCGCCGCAACCTCCTCTGCGTGAGAGCGAAGCTGCCAATTGGGAATACTTCCTGTCCCTGCCGGAAGTGGATCGCTCCTTGATCAACCCTGGCACCATTAAGAACTCACAACTGCTCC
This sequence comes from Chloroflexi bacterium GWB2_49_20, assembly GCA_001796335.1. GTDB lineage: Bacteria > Chloroflexota > Anaerolineae > Anaerolineales > Villigracilaceae > UBA12087. The sequence goes on from MGMF01000025.1 coordinate 53,823, forward strand.
AGCCTCTGTTTGAATTTTCGGGTGCATGTGCAGGTTGCGGTGAGACACCTTATATCAAGCTGCTCTCCCAGTTGTATGGTGATCGTGCTTTGATCGCAAATGCCACCGGCTGTTCGTCCATCTACAGCGGTAACCTTCCCACCACCCCCTACACCTTCAACAAGCAGGGTCGCGGACCGGCCTGGTCGAACTCCCTGTTTGAGGATAATGCAGAATTTGGCTTGGGTATGCGCCTGACGGTTGACAAGCAGGTACAATTTGCCCGTGAGCTTCTGCTTCTCTTCACAAAAGAACTCGGCCAGGAATTCATAAATGATCTGCTCAATGCCGATCAGAGCAATGAAACCGGCATCGGCCAGCAGCGTGAGCGTGTTGCCACCTTGAAAACAAAGCTTGCCAAGTCCACTGAACCGCGCGCCAAAGATTTGCTCAGTCTGGCAGACATGCTGGTCAAGCGCAGTGTCTGGATAGTGGGTGGTGATGGTTGGGCTTATGACATCGGCTATGGTGGGCTGGATCATGTGCTGGCTTCCGGCCGCAATGTCAACATCCTGGTCCTGGATACCGAAGTGTATTCCAACACTGGCGGACAGGCCTCCAAATCAACACCCATGGCAGCCATCGCCAAATTTGCAGCTGAGGGGAAAAGCCTGCCCAAGAAAGACCTGGGTCTGATTGCCATGTCTTACGGTTATGTTTACGTGGCGCGTGTAGCCATGGGCGCCAACGATGCCCAGACTCTGAAAGCCTTCCTGGAAGCTGAATCTTACCCCGGTCCATCCCTGATCATCGCCTACAGCCATTGTATTGCGCACGGCATTGACATGACCCAGGGTCTCAACCAGCAAAAACTGGCCGTACAATCCGGTATTTGGCCACTCCTGCGCTATGACCCGCGCCTGATCGAACTGGGACAAAATCCTCTCACCATTGATTCCAAAGATCCCACCATCCAGCCCCAGGAATATATGTACAATGAGACCCGCTACCGCATGTTGGTGCAAAGTGATGAAGACCGTGCCGAGATGCTGCTTAAGAAAGTAAAGAAGGATAACAAGAAGCGCCTGAATTTCTACCGTCAAATGGCTGCCATGCACTATAGCAATGATGACGAAGGAAGTTCTGAAGAGTAACCTTGGAATCCAGAACTTTAATATTTAACATGTCACCGCGAGAAGGGATTTTTTGTCCGACGAAGCAGTCTCCTTGCAAACAGGGGGATTGCTTCAGTCGCTGCCGCCGCTCCTTCGCAATGACACAATTATCATACCCATCATTCGATTTATCGAGAAGGGAGTGTCAAAAAAAATGGATCTGACCACCACCTACCTGGGTTTAAAATTAAAAAATCCCCTGGTTGCCTCGGCTTCCCCGTTATCTGAAAAAGTGGAGACTGTTAAAAAGCTGGAATCAGCCGGCATTGCTGCTATTGTGATGTACTCGTTGTTTGAAGAACAGATCATCCACGAATCCATGGAACTCGATCATTTCCTGGATTATGGCACAGATTCTTACGCCGAAGCACTGACCTATCTGCCGAATATTGGGCGGTACAGCATTGGCCCGGAAAAATATGTTGATCATCTCAAACAGGTCAAAAAATCGGTGGATATTCCTGTCATCGGCAGCCTGAACGGGGTTTCAGCAGGTACCTGGGTTGAATATGCCCGCAAGATCGAAGCAGCCGGTGCAGATGCCCTGGAACTGAATATTTATTACCTGCCTTTTGAGACCGACCTGACCAGTGAAGACCTTGAAAACAGCTATGTCAATTTTGTCAGCAAAGTACGCTCCAAAATCACTATCCCCCTGGCAGTCAAGATCGGCCCGTATTTCACAGGCATGGGCAATATGTGCACCCGCCTGGTGGATGCCGGTGCGGACGGGCTGGTTTTGTTCAACCGCTTTTACCAGCCGGATTTCGACCTGGAGGAGTTGGAGGTGTGTCCCAACCTGGTGCTGAGCACCTCGCAGGAATTGCGCATGCCGCTGCGCTGGATCGCCTTGCTGTATAGTCGCGTGAAAACCGATTTTGCACTGACCACCGGGATCCATACCGCCGAGGATGTTCTGAAAGCCATGATGGCGGGTGCCCGTGTGGCCATGCTGGCCTCCGAACTGCTGCAGAATGGCACCGGGCGGGTCTCTGAGATCCTGGTTGATTTGGAGAAGTGGATGAAATCCCATGATTACATCTCCATCCAGCAGATGCAGGGCAGCATGAGCGAACAAGCCACCCATAACCCGCATGCTTTGCGGCGCTCGAATTACATCAAAGTGCTGAACTCATATACGTCTTTGCCATAAAGCAGGGGCGGATCTTCCTGACTTAAAAAGCAACCTAAATAAACAAGACCCGCCCCTAAAATGCACCTGTCAAATTTGGAAAATAAAAACTCCTACGTTTAAGCAGGAGTTTTTATTTATCGATAATTGCAGGAGGTTTACTCTTCAACACCGGTTGGAGCATTCTTCTTCGAGCGATAAGTGATGCGGCCACGGCTCAGGTCATAGGGCGACATATCCACTTTCACCCGGTCTCCCAGCAGAATGCGGATGTAATACTTGCGCATTTTGCCCGAAAGGTAGGCCAGGACCTCGTGACCATTATCCAGACGGACGCGAAACTGGGTGCCGGGCAGTGCCTCGATCACCAGTCCTTCCACCTGAATTTTATCTTCCTCTTTTGCCATAAATGCCTCCAGTCCGGTAAACAGCCGAGCAACCGAATGTTATTGTTCAAACTCGTGAATGCGCCGTTTTGAGCGTCGAATGGCTTTCTTCTTCTCCATGCGGCGTTGTTCGCTCTTGGAGATGAACCAACGCTTGTTGCGGATTGTGCTTAAAATACCACTTTTGACGACTTTCTTGCGAAAACGCCGGAGCAGATTATCCTGTGATTCGTTGTTACGTAAATTTACTGCTGTCACCTAAATTCACCTCCTTCCAATTATGAAGATGGGGTTCTTCTCAAGAAGATGGGAGGGTGTATTTGGTCACTCTCCCCTTTTATTGAGAAGACACGAACATTGCTCCCGGCCAGGAAAATAAAAACTCGGCTTTTACAGACACAGCCGAGAAGACGCAAAAACCAAAAAGCGATGTTGAGATCTTCAATAAATGATGGCTGAACACACTCCTTGACTGCCCGGGATCACAATTACATGGCAGTCATTTACAGGCTGGTCTGTGAACGGAGTGCATTATATCACATAAGGGCAGGTTTGAGTATTTATTTTCATGGTCACTCCAGTGGACGGAGGATATGCGCATACTGGTATGACGCCGAACCGGGTTTCCGAAGTTTTTACCCCCTTTGACTGCGTCTTTGGGGGTGCTTCGCAAAACTTCGGAAATCTCAACGCGGAGGCATGCCTGCAGAGCTCACCATTATTTCCTGTGTGCCTGGTGTTTCATGTTCCGTCTGTATGGGAAGGTGGTAAATATTTTTCCCGCAGGGGACAGACAGCTTCGCAGCAGGTGCGGTGTGGTAGAATCTCAGGTATGCAAGTTCAAAAAGTCAAGCTACCCCCTCCGCCAGGACTTATTCCCGCCCTGGCTGCCGGTTTTGATGCCATCGCCAACCATGTTGCCATCATCCTGCTGCCTGCCCTGCTGGATATGCTGCTCTGGCTGGGACCGCGTCTGCGTATGAAAACTTTGATGCAGCCGGTCATGGACCAACTGGCAAATACATCTGTTCCGCTTTCAGCTTCCCTGCCAGACCCTGCCAGCCTGCAGCAGCTTTGGACTGAATTTTTAACCCGATTCAATCTTTTTGGATTGTTGCGCACTTTTCCGGTGGGCACTGCCAGTCTGATGAGTTCCAGCATGCCGGATAAATCTCCGTTGGGTGTATCCTTCACCTGGGAGGTTTCATCTTTTTCTGGTATGTTGGGAAGTTGGCTTTTGCTTATCACCTGCGGCTGGCTGTTGGGCTGTTTATATTTTTATTGGGTCTCTGGCATATCCCTTGCCCTGGGGCAGAAACGCTCGCTGAAGAAATCCATGCTGCAGAGCGTCTTATTGTCATTCACCTGGCTGGGGTTGGCCATCCTGGCAGGCATTCCCTCGCTGCTGGGATTCTCATTATTACTTCTGATCAACCCCGTGTTGGCACAGATTGGCATATTCATTATCATGCTCATGGGCATCTGGGTGATCCTGCCGGTCTTCTTTTCTCCGCACGGCATCTTTGCTTATGAACAGAATGCATTTGCGTCCATTATGCAAAGCCTGCGCATGATGCGCTTTACCTTGCCGACCAGCGGTTTGTTCCTTTTAGGCAGCCTGTTGATCAGTGAGGGATTGGGTTATCTGTGGAGGATTCCCCCCACTGATTCCTGGCTGACACTGGTCGCCATCATCGGGCATGCGTTTATTTCAACTGGCCTGTTGGCTGCCAGCTTTATTTATTTTCGCGATATCAACCTCTGGTTGCAAACAGTGTTTGAACAAATAAAGGCAAAACAAACACCTGTCTAGAAGTATCATTTTTCTTGGTCATGTAAAGTGACGTGTCTGGCATGTGGGTTGGCTTGCAGTGAGATCAACTCTTGCTGGTAATTTTTTGGAGGTATGCAAGTGGCAATTGATAAAAACACAAGTTATGATGCAAAAGATATCCAGGTATTGGAAGGCTTGGAAGCCGTCCGTCGCCGCCCGGGCATGTACGTGGGAGGAACAGACATCAAGGCTTTGCATCATCTGGTTTATGAAGTGGTGGACAACTCCATTGATGAAGCCCTGGCGGGAGTGTGCACCCGAATTGACATCACCATCCAAACTGACAGCAGCGTAACTGTGACGGACAACGGGCGTGGTATTCCGGTTGGCATCCACCCTGAGAAGAAGAAATCCGCCCTCGAAGTGGTCATGACCACCCTGCATGCCGGAGGTAAATTCGGAGGCGGCGGGTACAAGGTTTCCGGTGGTTTGCATGGAGTGGGGGTTTCGGCCGTGAACGCCCTCTCGGAATGGTGTGAAGTACGGGTACGCCGGGAAGGCCAGGTTTACTTCCAGCGTTATGAACGCGGCTATCCCCAGGGCGCGGTGAAGGTTATCGGAAAGGTCAAACCCGAAGATACTGGCACTTCAACTACCTATAAATTTGATCCGACCATCTTCGGAACTGACCTGGATTATCGTTTTGACACCCTGTCCCAGCGTTTCCGCGAAATGGCCTTTGTAACCCGTGGTACCACCATCTTTTTCAAAGACGAGCGCAATGACCGTGAACTGACATTCTACTTTGAAGGCGGCATTACCTCCTTTGTGCGCCACCTGAACCGCAATCGCGAGACCCTGCACCCAGTCATGTATATTGAAAAAGAGATCGAAGGCATTGGTATTGAAGCAGCCATCCAGTTTACAGATGCCTATACCGAATCGGTTTATTCTTTTGCCAATACCATCAATACCATTGATGGAGGCACCCACCTGACCGGCCTGCGCTCAGCCCTGACGCGCGTCATCAATGACCATGCCCGCAAGAATAGTCTCATCAAGGATTCCGACCCCAACTTTTCGGGGGATGACACCCGTGAAGGTCTGACAGCCATTGTCAGCATCAAACACCCGGATCCGCAGTTTGAGAGCCAGACCAAGGTCAAATTGATGAATCCAGAAGTGCAAACCTACGCCCAGCAGGTGATCGGCGAGGCCTTTGCCACCTTCCTGGAGGAAAATCCCCAGGCAGCCAGGTCCATCGTAAATAAGTGTCTCACCTCGGCGCGCGCCCGGGATGCAGCCCGCAAGGCGCGTGACCTGGTCATTCGCAAATCAGCCCTGGAAAGCATGACCCTGCCGGGCAAACTGGCAGATTGCTCCGAGCGTGACCCCTCGCGCACCGAGCTTTACATCGTGGAAGGTGACTCGGCAGGTGGTTCTGCCAAACAGGGTAGAGACCGTCATTTTCAAGCCATCCTGCCGCTGCGCGGCAAGATCCTGAATACTGAACGTGCCCGCTTGGATAAGATCCTGGGCAACAACGAAGTCAAGTCGCTCATTTCAGCGCTTGGCACCGGCATTGGCGATAACTTTGATACGGCCGGTTTGCGTTACGGGCGAGTGGTCATCATGACAGATGCCGATGTGGACGGCAGCCATATTCGCACCCTTCTGCTTACCTTCTTCTTCCGCTACATGCAGGCGTTGATCGATGAAGGTCACCTTTACATTGCCCAGCCGCCGCTGTACCGTATGGCTTATAAGAACCAGGTCCATTATGCCTATACGGAAGCCGAGAAAGAAAAGCACATTAAGGATCTGGGTATCAATGCTGAAAAGGTCAACCTGCAGCGTTATAAAGGTCTGGGTGAGATGAACCCGATTCAGCTTTGGGAAACCACCATGAACCCGGCCAATCGCACCCTGCTGCTGGTGACGATTGAAGATGCTGCCGAGGCAGACCGCACCTTTGATATGCTGATGGGGGATGCGGTTGATCCCCGCCGCCGTTTCATCATCACGCATGCAGCCGGTGTCCGCAATTTGGATGTGTAGGCACTCTGAAAGTGATCCCGGCATAAAACCAACGACCTCCCGGGTTCTTACCTGGTGAGGTCGTTTTATTTAAGAGGCTGACTGGAACCTACTTCCTGGTTTTTTTGGTGCGCGTCTTCGGTCCGTGGTAGGATGGCACCGTGATGCCATAGATGGTGCACAGGCGTTTATCCAGCATGCGTGACAGGATGCGGGCATCCATGTTGTCCAGTGAGTCGGCAGTGGTGATGACGGTTGGCAGCTCGGCATTGTAGCGGTGGTTGAAAAGCTGGTAGAGCTTCTCCCGCACCCAGGGGGTCATGGACTGTGTGCCGACATCATCCAGGACCAACAAAGGAGAGGTGCGGATATCTTCAAAGCGGCGGTCATAGGCCACGTTGCTGTGCGGACTGAAAGTGGCGCGCAGGTGGTCCAGCAGGTCTGGCAGCATAATGAACAGAGGCGGATCGCCCAATCCGGAGCGATAATTGGCAATGGCCGCCGCCAGGTGGGTTTTACCGCAGCCATAGGGCCCGATCAGCACCAGCCAGCCACGCGGTTTTTCAGCGAAGGCATGGGCGGCCTTGATGGCTTTTTCCAGTGATTTGACCTCAGCTTCTTCCAAACCTTCATCCATCCTTTGGGAAAGATTGCCGAAGGTTTTATTGGCGTGCAGATCGAGCGAGGAGAGTTCGGGGTTGCCGGTATCGTCGGTTGGGCGGCGGTAGTCGGGCGCCTGCATGCGTACGACGCTGACCAGCTCGGGATCTTGCAGGCGTGAGCGGATGCGGGGTTCGATCTGGTCGAGAGCCAGGTTGGTGGTGACCACCAATGGCAGGCGGTTGATGTAACGGAAATTGATGATCTGGAAGAGTTTTTCCTGCGCCCATTCGGTGGCGTTCTGGGTGCCAAAATCATCCAGCACCAGCAGGGCTGCTGTGCGGATCTCTTCAAAGCGTTGTTCAAAAGTGATATTTTCAGCATCGTATGCAAAACGGAGTGTATCCAACAAATCGGGAACGGTCAGGAACAGGGTGGGAACCCCCATGCCGACTGCAAAGTTGGCAATGGCGGCAGCCAGGTGGGTTTTGCCGCAGCCGTAGCTGCCCATGATCAACAACCAACCCTGCAGGTTGCCGGCGTACAGGCGGGCGCGATTGTAAGCCCACTCCAGGGAATTGGCATGCAGTTCACCCAGCCCTTTGCGGCCACGTGTTTGGAAACTCTCGAAGGTCAGGCCATTGAGTTCATCCAGGTGACTGAGCGAGAAAAGACGTTGGCGTACCTGTTGGGAGACTTGAATCTGCCGGCAGGTGCAGATCTCGAGCTTGCCAAAGTTGGGGTGTTCGAGCGGCAGATCCCGGCGCAAGTACCCGGCACCACCACAATTTGGGCAATCCGGGTCACCCAGGGTATTAATGCTCGATGAAGTCGGAGTATTTGCCTTCGATGTACTTTCGGCGATCTTCTTCAGTGTCTCGTCCAGTTTGTTCTTTGGCATGCTCTTCCTCCTTCCTGTTGCGCAGGATGGCTTCCACATATTTCCAGTAGCGTTTGTTGCGTTTTACCGCTTCACTGAAGGCGGCTTCGATCTGGTCGGCAGAGTAGGCTTTTTCAGCGTCCTTTAAAGCATCTGCCAGCATGGGTGTCAGGGGACCAATGCTGGTCTCGTAAAGCCTGAAGATATTGGGTCGCTCAGGCGGCGGGGTGGAGGCTGACCGGGCGGCTGAGCGCCAATCGCCTTTCTCCAGGGCTTCGGCGGCCGCGCGCCCGCGCGCTGAATTCAAAAAATAGAAGCCGCCTTCTTCGTTCTCCACCCGCAGCAGGCTGCCCCTTTGAACCGCGTTTTCAAGCCCGGCATCCAGTTGGGCGATATCCAGGCCTGCCATGAAAGCCTGGTCTGCCAGGATCTCACTGCGGCATAAGGAACGGGAACGGCTTTCCATGTGTGCAATTCGCCAGAGCACATACACGGTCACCTTTAACTCGGCCGTGTCTTCAATTTCGTTCAGGAGGTGTTGAAAGAACGAATCGGGTACCTGGGTGAAGGTTTCTTGATCTGAAAAGCCTTTGAATTCTTTCATTTTTTTCCAGCTATTCTCCTCGTGAGAAACTCCACAACGGAAGGATGTCGCTTAGTATTACAAAAGAAACAAATTTTCTGTCATTGCGATATCGTCCCCATGCCCTTCGGGGAGCGAGCGCTTTCCGAGCGTGGCAATCCCCGTGTACTGCGGGGACAATCCCCAGTTTGGAGAGGAGACTGGTTCGGGCAACCACCCTCGCACGTTGTCCCTGAAAGGGAGTGACACTTGTTTCTTAGGGCTGAGAGACCGGCAAAGGGTCATGTCCGGTTAAGATCCACTGTATGGGTGGCGGCATCCACAAATTTGGCCAGTTTGCTTAAAAAGACCAGTTCCACATTGCCGGTTGGCCCATTGCGGTGCTTTGAGATCATGATCTCGGCTACGTTTTGCTTGACGGTATCCTTCTCATACTGGTCGGGACGGTAGATGAACATGACTATATCTGCGTCCTGCTCCAGGGATCCACTTTCTCGCAGATCTGAGAGTACGGGGCGCTTATCGGTGCGCTGCTCGACTGCACGCGAGAGCTGTGCAGCAGCCAGGACAGGCACATTCAGCTCACGTGCCAGTACTTTCATGTTGCGGGAGATGTACGAAACCTCCTGAACGCGGTTGTCGTTGCGGGTATCGCTGCTCATCAATTGCAGGTAATCCACCAACACCAGGTCCAGTCCATACTCCATGTGCAGGCGGCGGCACTTGGTGCGCAGCTGCATGGGAGTCAGGGCGGGGGTGTCATCCAGGAAGATTTTGGTGTCCGAGAAGACTTCGATGGCCTGCGTAAATAAAGGCCACTCATGCTCTTCGAGTTTGCCGGTGCGCAGGCGCTGCGAATCGATGCCTGTTTCCTGGGAGATCAGGCGCTGAACCACCTGTTCATTGGACATTTCCATGGAGAAGATGGCCACTCGCTTTTTGTGGGTCAGGGCGGCGTTGCGAGCCACCGAGAGCAGGAAGCCGGTTTTTCCCTGGCCTGGTCGCCCGGCGATGATAAGCAGGTCGGAAGGCTGCAGGCCGGCCAGCATGTGGTCCAGGTCTTTAAAACCGGTTGGAACACCATGGATGTCATCCGGCCGACGCGCCAGGTCGTCAATCCGGTTGTAATAATCAGACAGCACCACGGAAATAGGCTGCACGTCATGTTTCAGGCGGCGTTCGCTGACATTGAAGACCGCTTTCTCGGCTTGCTGCATGACCTGGTCGACCAGTTCATGCTCGTCGTAAGCCAGGGTGGCGATCTGGTTGGCAGCGGTCAGCATGCGGCGGCGGATGGCAGCGGCTTCGACCATGTGCCCATAAGCTTCGGCATGCATGGAGGTGGGCACCTGGTTCAGCAGGGCGGTCAGGAAAGCCGGGCCGCCGATCTCGCTGAGCTGCCCCATGCGCTCAAGTTCCCCGGTGACGGTCAGAAAATCAAGAGGAATACGCTGATCGTGCAGGCGGTTGAAGGCCTCCCAGATCCAGCGGTGACGGTGAATGTAAAAATCCTCGGCCAGCAGGAACTGGGCCAGGTCATAATACACTTCGGGGTCGATCATGACCGCGCCTACCACGGCCTCTTCGGCCTCGCGGCTGTGGGGGATGGTGGTGGTTGTAAAGCTGCTCTCTTCGGAAGGATTATCGATCATCTGGTTCTCTGGGGAGGAGAAAAGGCGGATCAGGAAGGTTGTGAGGGATCAGGATCATTCTTGTCTGGCGGACTGTCCTGGTCGAGCTTATCCAGGAAGTCGTCAAATATGGAGAGCCGTTCCTGTTCCTCCTCGGTGGGGGGTACAGGCAGGGTCTTTTCAACAGGGTCGCCAATTTCGTCTGGCGGGGTTTGGGCTTCCGCCTGCATATCATGCTCTGGAACGATCCCGGCTGTATCCATGACTGATTTATACACCATGATGGGAATGTGAGCCCGGACTGCCAGTGCGATGGCGTCTGAAGAACGCGAGTCAATGTTCAGGGTCTGTCCATCCAGTTCGGCCACAATGTTGCCATAATAAATATCTTCCTTCAGGGATTGGATCTCCACCCGCACCAGCAGGGCCTTGAAGATGGTGAATAGATTCTTGAGCAGGTCATGAGTTAATGGCCGGATGACTTCCACTTCCTGCAGTGCAACTGTGATGGCTTCGGCTTCATAAGGACCCACCCAGATGGGCAGATATCGTTCTGCATTTTTTTCGCGTAAAATGACAATACGCTGAGGCGACATTAAACTGACGCGCACACTGTCAATTAAGACTTCGATCAGATCGGACATAAGAACTCCAGAAAAACCGGGTAATGATGCTGTAATTCTATCATATGGCAGCAGGTGGAAGGATGGAAGAAAGAAGGAGTGGTTAATAACATAGTGGGTCAAGGCAGAGAAATACCATCCGGAGTACCAGCCTAACGAACCGATCACAACATCGACATTGGCTTCGAACAAGCATAGAGATGAAGCTGAAATTGTTACCTATTAATCAATCGTTATCTATTTTCCAGATCAGGATTTTTCCATTTTTCAAACCACTGACCAGAGTGCGTCCGTCAGGTGAGAATGCCACACAAAACACTCCAATATTATCCCCTGCGAGGGTTTGCAGCTTGTTACCGCTGGTTACATCCCACAAAATGGTCGTGCCTTTAAAACTACCATCAGTACCAAAACTATCTGATGAGCCGCTGGCAAGCATGTACCCATCTGGTGAGAAGGTTACACTATATATTCCTCCATTACTATCCAAGAATGTATGCAGCTTGGTCCCACTGGCAACGTCCCACAGGATGATCGTGCCTTGAACATTACCTCCTGTACCCCAACCATCCAAAGAGCCACTGGCAAGGGTGTGCCCGTCTATTGAAAACGCTACACTAAATATCATGCCTTTATGACCCACCAGTGTTTTCACCCTGTTCCAGCTGGATGTATCCCACAAGATGATCGTGCCATCGGTTGAACCCCCAGCCAAAGTGCGCCCATCTGGCGAGAATGCTACACTAAATGCTGTGCTGGTAAGAACATCGATGCTTCGAAGCATTTCGCCACTGGCAGTGTCCCAAAGGAGGACGTTGTTATCCTTCGAGCTGCTGGCAAGGGTACGCCCATCAGGTGAGAAGGCAACGCTCATGACAGTGTCCGTATGATTCGCGAGGGTACTCAATTTGGTACTGCTGGTAATATCCCAAAGGGAAATTGTGTTGTCATCATAGCTGCTGGCCAGAGTGCGCCCATCTGAAGATAAGGCAACACTTGAAACTCCTCTATTTTCCCCGGACAGGGTTTGCAGCCTGGACCAACTGACCGTATCCCACAGGATGATTCTGCCGTCCCATGCACCACTGGCCAGAGTGCGCCCGTCAGGTGAGAAAGCAACACTTGATAAAGAGCCGGTATGACCTGTGAGGATTTTCATCAGGGGAGGAACCAACGTTGATGTTGGAGTGAAAACAACCTTTGAAGCGGTGGCTGCCAGGGTCGCACTGGAGATGAAAGGTGTCTCATGCGCAACCGTTGCCGTCATGGTCGCGGCTGGCGAGAGTACCAGCCAGGTTATAATTTGTGGCAACCCCCAGATGCCAGCAAATACAAAGATAACTACAGCTAAAAGACCAATGATCAATGTCGGTTTAATCGTAAATTTGCGCTGCGCAGGCGAGAGCGGACTTGCAACGGGTAAACCCTGTTCAACAGGTAAAGGTTTCTCTTCCACCCCCAGTGCTTTAAGTAATTCCTGGTAATGAAGCGAATAGTTCCTGCCCTGCACGTCAATGAAATGCAAATTGAGCGACCACATTGGCAGGTCGCAAGGCTGGTACAGAAGCGGGATGATCTTCAGATTTTGAATGCTTGCATATAAGAACTCCCTTTCCACCCACTCCGAGTTCACTGAATTTGGAGACATGACCACAAGGAAGTACTGGCTGGTTTTGATAGCCTTTTGGATCTCACTCCCCCAACGCGTGCCGGCTTCCAGACCCGAAAGGTCATACCAGACATCCAGACCGGCTGTTTTTAAGTCATCTGCCATCCGTTGGACGAATTCAAGGTCTTTGCGGGAATAAGAGATGAAAACCCGGGTCATGGATTGAAATCCACTCCGCTTAGATCCCAGATCTTGTAATTATCGTATTCGCAGGTAATTGTAAAAGTTCCTGTCAGAGCCTGATGGGTATATACGACACTTTCGTCAGGGTTGATTGTAGCGTATGCGATTTGCCCATTCAAAAAAGCAGCAATTTGCTCTCCAAGAATGATCAGTGTTACCTTATTTATTTTTGCATCATCATATAATGCCATGGCAATTGCTACTGTATCCTCTGGAGGAACATGATGTGCCAGGGTTGTCTGGGAATTTGTGAAAAAACCAACACTTATTCCTCTCGAGAGTTCTCCGTTATCACTATTTGAAGTTTCAAACACGCAATGGCCTTGCGAGCTGGCCTCCGAGAGGATGAACTCGAATTCAGCCACAAACCTGTCAGATTGCAGTTTACTCATATCTACACTGGTATGCTCATCGTTTACACTGGTGATGATCAGCTTGCCATTCTCCAACATGGCATTCGGATTGGAATCCCCAAAATCCCAGGAGTTAAAGCTGGTCTGGAAAAGTGGCGCAGACACCCAGGCCGCATCCAGTGCGATCTGGATGTCCGTGCGCGCGGCCGTGGGTAAGGATATCTCGCTGGTGTTTTCGCCAGCAGAACGGGAGGTGGCGGTCAGGAATGGTCCGGCGAGCGGGGTGCCCTTACGAAAAGTGAAATTCCCGTATATATCCGCCCTGACTGCGCCCTCGTATATTTTCCCGTCCTGTGTGTCGGTGCTGAAGATCTCCACCAGGCAGTACGGGCAGGTCTGGCCGGCTACGCTGCCGGAATCCAGTTCAAAATAAAGAATGGCAGGCGGCGTTGAATAGACGAACTGACCACCGGGGTTGATGTTGTAGCAAATACCCGGAGTATCAGGTTCATTGCCGTAAATTATGTTTGCAGTTATATTATTGTTTTTGGCATCCAAACTGAGATAATCGATACCACAGCCACCAACTGAGCCATTAAAAGCAATAATATTATTCGGACCAATGGTATTGCGGCTGGCGTTATCAGAGATAAATACCCCCGAGGCTTTGTTGCCCACTTCCCAGTCTTCGGCATCCGCAGCAATTATGCCGATCAGGTTGCCAGTGATCACGTTGTCAGACCCCCAAATTGCAATGCCGTCACTATTAGCGCCAAAAAAATTCCCTTCGCCAACCTGACCAAGCCCAACGCCGCGATCCCCGCCAACGGTATTAAAATTAGCATTTACCTGAAGGATGATCCCCGGTCCGGAAAAATTTAAAACACCCAGACCTTTGATGACATTATGATCAGACCAAACATCAATTCCTGCAATCCATTCGCCGCCAATATGGGACCCGTTCAATACGACTCCGGCGTTGCTGGCATCCAAAGTCAGGTAGCCCTGATCAAGGATCGGAAGCTGGCTGTAAAGATTGATCGCTACGGGCACCTCTGTAGGGAAAACGGCTGGATCAAAGATAATGGTATCTCCGGCGCGAGCATCCAGCAATGCCTGCCGCAGGGTGCCAGTCCCGCTATCTTCCACGCTGGTGACCGTAATGGTCTTGCCTTGCAGGGAAGGCTCCCATTCACAGACAAATGGCCCGCTTCCATTGGGCACATCATTCCATTGTGAAGGAGCCTCGGGCCATAATAATGCCAGGTAATTTTCTCCGCTGGAATCATCAGTAATATCATTATCAGGTTGACCTTCAGCCCAATTCGTATACATCCAGGGTTCGCCAGTGACCCAACCCCAGGTTCCCTCTTCGGTCTCGTCTGTAGCTCCCAACCAGAAAGAACCAAATCCAAATTGGTTTATAAATTGATTTTCCGCTTCATCCTGGATCGTTACCAGGTAGCCACCCCTTGCGGCACAATCATCTCTGGCATCCTGCCAGGAATAATCATTATCCACAAATAGATATTGATGCTGGTTGGCGGGATTTAATTTTCTTGGGTCGGGTGTGTTCATTATCTGGATGTTGTTATTCGTAGAGGTGGAGGTGTTCTTTGTAACCAGACCAGGATCGGCTGGCAGGCCATTTTCCCCAAACCAGAACACAAGCGCGCCAATTCCAAGCGCCAGGATCACCAGAAAGCCACCGATCAGCCAGATCCGTCTGCTCGAGGAGCGCGGCACTTTTCCTGAAGGGCGCAGCCGTTTTTGTGACTTTGTCAGTAATTTGGCTGCATCCTTGTAACCGGCCTGTTCCTGGAGGATGCTCTTGAACAGGTTTACGGCTTTTTCGTAATCTTTCTCGGCATAAGCCTGTTCTGCTGCGGAATAATTGCTCGCCAACTTTTGGATCTGGATGACGGCTTCGATCTCATCCAAGACAGCCTGATGGTTTCCGGTTTCATGAGTTAAGGCCTCGTTCCAGAGCGCCAGGGCTTGATCAATTTTTTCGGCTTTGAGCAGGTCCTGCGCCTTTGTTTTGAGAGCCTGAAGTTTGCTGTCACGTTCCAACCTGAGGATCTGATCCAGTTTTTGCAGGAACTCAACATTATCCGGCTCTTCGGCAAGCACCTCGTTGAGCAAATTTTGCGCAGTTTCCCATTGACCGGCTCGAGTGGCTACATCAGCCAGGTGCAAGGCCACCTGATGAAACGAGTCCTGTTTGGACCGACGCATTTCTACCAACTTATTTTTGAGTGTTCCATCTTCAGGGTAACTGGATACCCCGCGGGTCAGGATCTCGATGGCCTCTTCCCAGCGACCTGCACCGGCGGCCTGGTCCGCACGCAGGCAAATGGCTTTCAGTTGGGTAGTGCGCCGATTGGCCTGCACCTGGGCTGCCCTGGCTTTTAGCCCAGCGTTATCCGGCTCGATCTGCAAGCCTTCCTGCAATGCAGTCAACGCCTCGTCCCAGTTACGCTTTTCCAATGCCTGATCGACACGCAGCGAGATGGCGCTAAGCCAGGCTGCATGCTTTGAGTCCATCAGGTCCACCAGTCTTTTTTTGGTAGCGGTGTCATCGGGCTTCAATTGGAGATATTCATTCAACCCGGCCAGGGCTGTTTCCCAACGCCCCGCTTTCTCGGCCTGGTCCACTTTGGAAAGGATGGCCTCAAGCTGCTCCTGCAGTTGTTTCGCTTTGATATGCCCGATCTTTTTAAGAATCGACCCTTCCTGCGGCGCTGTCTCCAAAGCTTCATTCAATGCCGCAATTGCCTTCTCCCAATTTCCGGCTGAAATTTCAATTTCAGATCTGGCGATCAACTCATTCAAAACCCTGCCTGTTTTCCCGGCGCGTATCTTTTCCAGGCGTGAGGTCAGGGTCGGATCGTCCGGAGAGTACTTCAAGGCCTCCGAGAAGGCTATCAAGGCTTCATCATCCTGCCCGGCGCTGAGCAGGGTCTCCGCCCGGGTGGTGTAGATGTTAACCAAGCTCTGGCGGGCAACCCTGTCATCTGGAACAAGCCTGTTGATCTCCAAATAATACCTGATGGCTTCTTCGATCTTTCCTTCGGCACGGGCCTGGTTGCCCAGGGCCAGGTTGGCATCACAAAAGCCGGCGCGCGCAACTAGATCTCCACCGGAGATCTGCAGTGCTAGCTCAAAGGCCTCGGCTGCCTGTGCATAGTCCTGCTCCATCAAATGAACAGCCCCAATGTTGGAGCGGGCTTTCAGGTTTCCCGGGTCCACCTTGAGGGCTTGCAGGTAGCTTTCAATGGCCTGGCTGGCCTGCCCCCTTTTGCGGTACTCATCCCCGATCTCGATGTAGCGGATGGCGATCGGGTTCGCTTCCGCCAATTCGGGTTTTACACCCATAATTTTCAGGAGTTCCTGATAATGGAGCACATAGTTCTTCCCCTGCATATCAATGAAATGCAGGTTAAGAGACCACATCGGCAGGTTGCAAGGCTGGTACAGGAGCGGGATGATCTTTAAATTTTGATCGCTGGCGTACAAAAACTCTCTTTCCACCCAATCGGAGATGATCGAATTTGGAGACAGGACCACCAGGAAGAATTGACTGGCCTGGATGGCCTTTTGGATCTCCTGCCCCCAACGCGTGCCTGCCTCCAGGCCGGACAGGTCATACCAGACCTCAAAACCGGTGGCTTTTAGATCATTTGCCAGCCGGTCCACAAATTCAAGGTCCTTGCGTGAATATGAGATGAAGATTTGTGTCATGATGGTTGCATTTTGGTTGTCAGGTTCCAGAACGATCCGAACAGCCTGAACTAATTATACAGGTTTAGTGTTTCTTTTCTACATTTTTAGGGAAGATTGTTGAAAATAAAATGAAAACGTCATGTGTCATTGTGCTTGTCTTTCAGGCAGAATGCGGGATCAAGGGACCGTGAACCGGCCGAAAGCACGAACACAAACCCCATCTGCTTCATTTATGTCAACTTGATAATAATAATTCCCAGCTGCCAGGCTATTCTCCGAAGTGACTGAAGTGTTTGGTGTTCTTACAAAATCCAAGTTATTCCAATAAATATCGTATATATTCAAATAGTAAAAGGGGGCTCCAGGATACGCGCTCCAGTGAAGCGTGACCTTGCCATTTTGAACTACGGGTGCAGAGACCTTCAAATCATATTTGCATTTATGGATGGCGTCCAATTCGATCGTCTCTCCGGCATTTACCTGGATCTGACGCAAATCTTCCCCTGGGTAAATTATGCCAAGTTGCTCGGGAACAAGAGTAATCATATGGTATGTTCCGGGATCAATTCCGCTGATCGTAAAGCTTCCCTGCGTGTCTGTGACAGCGGAATATGCAAGCCCTTTGCAAGCAAAGGTCCATTCCGAGCAGAGTGTAACGGTCACACCTTCATATGGCTGACCACCCCAAACGACAACACTGCCCGTAAGCGTTCCGGTGGTGGGAGTGGCGGATGGCATGAGGGTTTCCGTCGCAGTGGCAGCGCGTGAGATCGTGGAGGTTGGCAGGGGTATATCCGTCGCTGCCAGGGTTGGGGTTGCTGTTGGACTGGCAAGCATGCCCTGGATCTTTGGCCAAAATGCGACCGCCAGGATGATCAACAAGAGTGCAATCCCAATCCAAAGATATTCCGGGTGGAACCAGTTCTTTTTTACAACCGGGCTGGGAGTTGGGGGCTGCTCAATGATTGGCGCTGGAACAAGTACAGGCTGAACATTCGCATTCGAATCCAGAGGTGGTACGATCGCCCGGACCCTTTCAACCAATTTCTGGATCTGTTCAGCAGTCGGCGGGTTCATGGCTTCCAACCAGTGCGTCTGCGCCAGGTAATACTGCTTGCCGGGTTCCGGTTCGATATTTTCAATCTTGAAGGGAATAATGATCAGTTTGTGATTGGCAGCCAGCACGATCTCACGGCCCACATCAGAGGAAGAGTTTGATTGGGATGAGAAGACGAGCACCATCACCTGGCTTTTGGTAATCGCATTAGTAATAGCCCTGGGCCATTCCTCCCCTGGACCGATATCGCGTGGGGCGACCCAGCAGCGGATGCCGGAGGCTTCCAGGTTGGCACAGATCCCATCTGCGATGGGCTTGTCCTTGCTCGAGTATGAGATGAATACATCATGCGTCATTGCTGTTGCCTCCACATCAGGTAGGTTTTTGACCCAGGATGTGCTCGATGATCACATCCGCGGCTTGCTGGTAGGGGCAGAAAAAATGGATGTTGGGTTTGCGGGACAGGTCAAGAAGATCGGCCAAGCCGCTGTTATGCAGGCGCACCCACACGGTTACCTGGGGATTGAGCTGCTGGACCTTGTAGGTTACTTCCAGGTTCAAGGCATCCTCCCCGGCGGTCAGAATGATCAAACTGGCTGTGCAAATATTGGCATTTGCGAGCGTCTCAACATCTGCCATGTCGCTCTGTAAATGAATGATGTTTTCACTTTTCAAACCAAGTTCGGCCATCAGGCCGGGTCGTGGATCGATCAGGACAATAGGCCGTTGAGACTGCTCGTTGACCAAGCGCCGCACCAACTGCCGGCCCATCTCACCCACACCACACACTACAATATGATCGCTAAAGCTCTTGATGACCATGAGATCCCATTCCCTTCTGTTTACTCGCCGCTGCATATAAATGGAAAAAACCCTTAATACGCCCTCGCCCAGGATCAGCACCGCCGCTACCGGCATGAGGAATGCCAGCAGGACGGGGATCAGCTTTCCGCCAGTGTCCACCCCTTCCAGCCTGGCCATATAGAAAGCATCCAGAAAGAGCTGCGGCCAGCCAGCCCCGGGTTTGGAGCCGAAGAGCTTCAGGATAACGGCACCCAGGATCAACAACAGGCCAAACAAAGCCAGGTTGACCCAGATCGCAGACAGGATGATGAAAGAATCGCGCCAAAACCTCTTAGCCATGTGGGTCATCCATGTGTTTTGACAACAGCATAGCCGCCGCGAGCCAGCATTTTAGGGATGCCCCGCACCATGTCACGATCTTTTTCCTTTTCATCATCCGGCAGTTCGTTCCAGGGCACCAGGCAATGGTTCAGTTTTTTGTCTTTGTCTGTTTCTGGGGCATATTTCCAGCCATCCGCCAGCTTGACCTGCATCCAGCGTTCATGTTCCCTTTCAGCCAAAAATTCGAGCGAATCTCCGGGAAAGTTAAAAGGAGGTTCATTGCTGCGGGCAGGGATCATGGCATACCCGGCACTGGCCAGCTTGATGGGGATGTCTCGGACGTTCTGGCGATTCTGTTCCTTGAAATTTTCAGGCAGATCTTTATAGTTCACTGATGTGGCGTAAGTGCTCTCTCCCCGGCTTTTCAAACCCTCGCAATAGATCTCGTGGGCTACCCCGGACAGATCCTCCAGGACTTTGCCGCTCAATTCAAGCTGCTGAACCAATACCAGGAAATTTTGACCATCCACATGCAGGTCCAGCTGTGCCTCAGATGGCAGGCTGGAGCGCTCAAAGGATTTTTTGCCAGCCAACTGGCTCATGGCGATGATCGATTCTATCGAGCGCACACCGTGGCGGTATTCTCGGGTTTTCATCAATGCTCGCAAAACACCCGAGTCTATATTCAATTTATCCTTCTCAAACAAGTCCGGCACATTGCGTTTCAGGATGGAACGCAACAGGATGGCCCGGCGAATGACAAAATAAGGATCCTGGACAGGTGTTATTTCACTACTTCTTACTGGATTGGGACCCAGGATATTCACATACCCTTTAAGACGGCTGACGAAATCCGGACCCTTGACAGCCCGGAAGTTCTCCACAGACAACTCTCCACCAAAATCAGCCATGCAGATGGATGTACCCCCCGCAAAGACAAAGATGCTGCGGCCGATGGGGTGACCGATCTGACCCTCCTGAAAACGTCCATCTTGCATGGGTGCCAGGAAATAGCGCAGCCAACCCAGCGGATTTCCATTGAAGGTGGTATCAAATTCATCCCAAAAGATGAGTGGTATTTTGCCGCTCAAACCGATGTCCCGCACCTGGTGCAGGGCTGAGATCAAATCACCGGCAGCTGCAAATTGAGACAGGTTAAACTCACGCACCTCAATTTGCCCGGGCAGAAGGGAATTTGCCACCTCGACGATGCCAAAGGATTTGCCCGAGCCTGGAGCACCAAATACGGCGATGGAGAGCGGACGTTTTTGCTGACCCTGTTGGCAATATTCCCCCACCAGGGTGCGGATGCTGCGAAAACTCTCGATCTCCTGCCGGTCAACTGTTAATAGATTGCCGAACTGCCCGAGAGGCACTTCCTGCAGTGCTGTCTCAGGTCCGCTGCGTACGATCTGTTCAGCCACCTGATCCAGGGTGCCCTGATAACGGTCCTGGAGAATGGTCCAAAAGCCCGGAGTTACGGGTTTTTCATCTTTCCCGGCTGGTTGCTTGATGAATCGCAGCGGATCCTGTATTGCAACCATGGCAAAGTTTGACTTCTCCTGCCCCAGGATTGAAGCGATGCGTTTGAATGGGAAGACCAGCGGACTTTGAACTGGCGTCTTGCCCTTTTCTCCATAGCCATCTGAGTGCAGGTTGCGCAAGGCAGCCAACCCGCTTTGGATTCCCTGGGGGATATCCGGGTTGTTTGGGCTCAACATCAACTGGCGCACAATCCCGGCTGTCAGACAGGAAGTGTAGCCGATCACCATGCCAGGATAGCCGCTCTCCCAGGTGCCCTCAATGGAACGTGGATCGAAGAAAAGGAGGCACCGCGATTCATTTGTTGCCTGCCGGGATAACAGGATGGCTCCTGCAGCACCAAAGGATATGATTACATGCGCACAGTGTGAAAGGGAATTGACACAGGGATTATGGATCAATTCCCAGAAGACATCCTGGGCTGTGCGCTCCCAGGAAAGTTCGCGGCTGATCTGCACTTCGGTCAGGCGCAGGTCATAGGCGGTTGTAACCACTACCAGGCGGTCAGCATGCTGGCGGTGCAGGTGCTCCCATAATGACCCCTGCGCCACCGGTCTGGCCATTTTCAACACAAACCAACCGGAGGGGTTGCCGGGCATGTTTACAGCCAGAGGCCAGCACTCCTGGGTATTCCGAAAACCCAGGTCGTCATCATCCAGGACGACAATATCTGCCTCACTCGAATCATCAACCACTTTCATGACCGGACAGGGCGATTCTGCCCGGCGCATGCCCAGGAATTCATCCATCCGCCAGGCTCTCTCCCTGTCCAGCGGAGGTTTTTCAGCATATTTTTTCTCAGACCAGATGGCAAAGGATTGATGGAATTTGGGGTCACCCGGGATGGCTTCGGCAGATACCTTGGGAATAGCAGGCTGACGAATGCTGCCAGTGATGGACTTCTCATTGAGCAGGTCTGCGCTGATTGCCTCCAGCAAATCGGCCAGCAAGGCAGATCCGCCGCGATGCCAACAGATATCCACCGTATCATTCGGGCTCCAAACAGGAGCTCCTCTTTTGGCCTGCCCCGTACGGGCCAGGTTCCAATCCATGGTTACATCCCCTGTGACGACCACTAGACGATTTTTGGAATCTTTTTTCATTAAGGTCCTTTCCCTGAGATGATACTTTAGTAAATATTAGCACAATTGCCCGCAAAACAAAAGTGAGCCGGGGATAAGAAACATGGTTAATTTTGGTTTTGAAAGGGTCAAGCCGCATACCCTCAAGCTCTGAAAAATTGCGCGATAATGGGATTGAACGGGAAGTGCCCGCCGCGGAGGTTGTAAATAACACCTGGACGGGATGCTGACCGTTACCAGGTACTGGCCGGGCTGGTCATTCTTCAACCGTACCCGATCTTTGAGGTTCGGGAAGGCGGCCTGGAGGCCTGGGAGCGGGCTCATTTGTGATATCATCCCGGTTATATCCCGGGATATCCTCTGGTTGAGGTGAAGCTGACATGGCTGAATTTGATCTGGTTCTGAGCAACGGGCGCATCCTGGATGGCTGCGGCAACCCCTGGTATCGCGGTGACCTGGCCATCCAGGATGGGCATATCGCCGCCATTGGACCGGTTGGCAGGCTGCACGGCAGGCAGACCCTGGACATGCAGGAGCGCTTCGTCGCGCCCGGTTTCATCGACATTCACACCCACTCCGACCTCTCCATCCTGGTTAACCGCCGGGCAGAGAGCGCCGTGCGCCAGGGTGTCACCACGCACGTAGTGGGAAACTGCGGCATGTCGCCGGCACCGCTCAGCGCCGGGCACCTGGCAGACATGCGCACCTATTGGGGGGAGATCGCTGCTCAGCCCGAAGTGACCTGGCTCTGGCAGACTTTCAAGGATTATCTGGCAGTCATACAGACGGGTGGCGTGGCCATCAACATCGCCTCCCTGGCCGGGCATGCCGCATTGCGCCTGGCGGTCATGGGCTACGCAGATCGTGCCCCCAGCGTCACCGAACTGGCAGTTATGCAAAGCCTGCTGAGTGAAGCCATGCAGGCCGGGGCATTTGGCCTTTCCACCGGGCTGGTGTACCCACCCGGTTGCTTTGCAGGCACGGATGAGATCATTGCCCTGGGTAAGATCGCGGCAGCTTACAATGGGTTTTACGCCTCGCACATCCGCGGTGAGCGCGAGACCATTTTGGAGGCGGTGGCGGAGGCCATCCACATCGGGTGCGAAGCCGGTCTGCCGGTGCAGATCTCGCACAATGCCCCCAAGTTCGGGGCTGCCAGGGATGCGCGTGCCAACCTGGCACTGGTGGATGCCGCCCGTCTGCAGGGTCAGGATGTGACCGTGGACAATGATGTGCACACCGACCTGGCGCCAGCCCTGCTGCATGCCCTGCCGCAGCGCTTCTAGGAACTCAAGGATGAAAACATCAAAGCCATGCTGCAGGAGCCACGCTTCCGTCACCAGATCAGGGAAGAGATCGTGCTGGATCAAAAACCCGCCTTTGGCCCGGTCGGACTGTTGAAGCATGCCCAATGGCAACGCATCACCCTGCTGCATGCGCCCCATAGCCCGGAAGTGGTCGGCCAGACCATTGCGGCCCTGGCCAGCCAGCGCCAGCGGGAACCGTTCGATGTGTATTTTGACCTGATCGTGGAGAACGGCAGCGCCGCCATTGCCATTTTTGATTATATTGATGAAAGCAACATCCGCTTGCTGCTTCAGCACCCTGCCGTCATGATCTGCTCGGACGGGGAAGTCCTGGCAACTTATGGTTTCCTGAACGACCCGCCGCCGTATTCACCTTGCAGTTACGGGGAATTCCCTGGCGTACTGGAACGCTATGTGCGCGTTGATCCCGTGTTGAGCCTGCCGGAAGCCATCCGCAAGATGACCTCCTTCCCGGCCCAGCGCCTGGGGCTATTGGATCGCGGCCGCTTGCTGCCAGGGATGTGGGCAGATGTGGTAGTATTTGACCTGGAGCGCCTGCATGACCGCGCCACCAACCTGTACCCTCACACCTATCCATTTGAAAACTATCCCCACCAGTATCCACAAGGCATCGATTACGTGTTCGTCAACGGGGTATTGGTGGTGGCGGACGAACAGCACAGCGGCGCATTGCCCGGCCAGGTGCTGCGGCATGCGGCTTGAAAAGAAATTTAAACCATGACTTTATTTCAAAAGACATTACCACAAAGACACGATCCCGGAAAAAGAGGCCGGGACTTAGGCACAAAGAAAACAAAAGCATTTTTCTCTTGGTGTCTTTGTGACTCATGTCCCGTGACTTTGGGATGGTGGTAAAAAGAGTTTTGGGAGTGGGCTCACCCTTGCAAATAAGAAAATCACCTGTCTCATTCATCCTGTCAATCTTTGTGCTCCTGGTTGCCCTGGGGACATTATTTGCTTTCCGTCAGAAAAATGTGACCCTGGCAGTGGACGGCAGTCGGCAGACCCTGACCACGCGCCTCCTCACAGTGGGGAATCTCTTGAAGGCGTCCGGTGTGGACTATTCCAGTCTGGACAGCATTCAGCCCTCGGCGGGCAGCTTGCTGGTCAATGGAATGATCATCGTGGTAAAGCACGCCGCCACCATCCGCATCCTGGATGGAGAAAAAGAGATCCCGGTCACTTCAGTGGAAACCTCCCCGCAGGCCTGGCTGCAAGAGGGTGGCATCATCCTGGGCAGTTCAGACCGGGTGTTCGTGGATGGCGAGGAACGCGACCCCTCCCGACCCGTCCCGTATGCCGCTGAACATCAGGTGGAAATCCACCGTCCGGTGGTGGTTACCTTGATCCAGGATGGGCAGCGTCGCACCTTCACCAGCACTGCCCTCTCCGTGGGTGACGCCTTGAACGAAGCGGGCCTGAAACTTTACCCCAGCGATCGTCTGGATCCTCCGGCTGATACCCCCTTGAACGCGCCTCTGACGGTCACCCTGCTGTCCTCGCGTGCACTGACCATCCAGGTGGGTGGTGAGATCATCAAAGCGCGCGCCTCGGCCGATACGGTCGGTGCAGCCCTGGCCCAGGTGGGGATATCCCTGCAGGGGCTGGATACCAGCCTGCCAGCCGAAAGTGAGCCTCTGCCCGCGGATGGGAACGTCCAGGTGGTGCGGGTCAATGAAAGCATCACACTGGAAACCGAAAGCATCCCATTCGATACCACCTTCCAGGCCCAGGCGGATATGAATATTGACACGCAGAAGATCATCCAGTTTGGCAAAAGCGGCTTGTCTGCCAGCCGCACGCGCATCCGCTACGAGGATGGCGTGGAGACCGGGCGCGTGTTGGAAACCAAACAGGTGTTGAGCGAACCGGTGGCACAGATCGAGGGCTTTGGGACAAAGATCACGGTGCAGAGCATGGATACGCCCGAGGGCCCGGTGGAGTATTACCGCGCCCTCGATTTTTACGCCACCTCCTACCACCCCAAGATGACCTCACCGCCCTGGTATGGAGCCGTAGCCTGCGGGGGTAAATGGCAGCCGGGTTATGTGTCTGTGGATTTGAATTATGTGCCTTGCGGCACACGCCTGTATATCCCCGGTTACGGCTTTGCAGTCGCCATGGATACAGCCTATATCTCTGGAGCCTGGATTGACCTGGGCTACCCGGACGATAATTACGTCAACTGGCACCGGCATGTCACCGTGTATTTCCTGACCCCCGTGCCCGCGCAGGTGCACTGGGTCATCCCGCCGGGTACGTTGTATTAAAACCTCTCCTGAAAAAAGATGGTAAAAAAGGGATATTGAGAGCTTCGCTCTCAATATCCCTTTTTTACATATTCTCCCCGCCACAAGAGTGGGGCGGGGGTGGGGTTGAAGATTCAAACTTAAGATTACCCTGGACTCAACTTCACCTGGGATCTTTTGGATGGAAACTTAGTGTAAAATAAGACCATGCTGTTAACCATTGACGTTGGCAATACCAACCTGACACTCGGGCTCTATCCGGGCCAGGAGATCGGTCCGCACTGGCGCCTGGCTACCGATCACCAGCGCATGCCGGATGAATACGGCCTGCAGTTCCTGGGGTTGCTGGAACATGCCGGTCTGACCCCGGCCGAACTGAGCGGCATCTGCCTGGCCTCGGTGGTGCCTCCGCTTACCCAGCGTATAGTGCAAGCCTGCAGCCAGTACCTGCGCCAGGAACCCTTCCTGGTGGATGCCGGTATCAAGACCGGCATCCGCATCCTTTACGAAGACCCGCGTGCTGTGGGTGCAGACCGGGTGGCTGACGCGGTGGCGGTCTTTCACAAATATGGCGGTCCGGCCTGCGTGATCGACTTTGGCACCGCCACCACTTTCAACGCCATCACCAAAAAGGGTGAGTACCTGGGCGGAGCCATCACCGCCGGGATTAACCTGGCGGCTGAAGCCCTCTTCCAGCATACTGCCAAGCTGCCCAGCATCGACATTCAGCGCCCGCCCTCCGTCATCGGTCGCAATTCCGTGCATGCCATGCAATCGGGTCTGCTGTTTGGGTATGTCGCCATGGTGGAAGGCATGGTCAGCCGCTTTCGCACGGAATTGGGGAAAGATATGAAGGTCATCGCCACCGGCGGTCTGGCTGAGATCGTCGCCAGGGAAACGGATGTGGTCCAGATCATCTCCCCCTGGCTGACTCTGGATGGCCTGCGCCTGCTGTGGGATCTGAATCACTAAGAAGAGCCTAAAGGTTTTTCTCACAATACCACCCCACGACAGCAAAATCACATCTTCTGCCAGGATGCCTTGCCAGTCAAGGAAACCTTTAGGCTCTCATTTTATTGTGATCCCTGTTCCTGAAGCCATAATCTGAATTCAATGCCAAAATAGAAATTGTTGACCTTGGTTTTTGGGCTGGTGTGAAGTTTCAAAAGGCAGGGCGAAACGAATGGAATTTGTGTCATTTCCATTTTCTGATCTCCTCTTTGTGCTAAAATGAATCTATCTGCTAGTGGCGCCTGGGAGGGAACCATGACCATTGACTATACTCAAAAATCGTACTGGCTGAATGCCTACGGGCCATATTCACCGAATGCACCCGTTGTGGGCAATATCGCTGTAGATGTCGCCATCATTGGGGGTGGGTTCACTGGTCTTTCAACCGCCTATTTCTTGCGCAAAGCCGAACCGGCGATGAAGGTCGCAGTGCTGGAGGGCGAGGTGGTTGGTTACGGTGCCAGCGGACGCAACGGCGGGTTTGCCATGACACTATTTGGCCTCGAGCCTGCTGTGACAGCCATGCTGTTCGGAAAACAGCGCACGGTCGAGGCGCACCATTATTGCGAACGTTCGGTTGACCTGGTGCGCGAACTGATCCGCGAGCACAACATCCAGAGCGATTTTGAATACACTGGATTCCTGCGGCTCGCGACCACACCCGGCTACGTTAAACGCATCCAGCATGACCTTGAATTGCTCACCAGCCTCGGAGTGACCGGCATCGAATGGATTGACAAGGAGAAAGCCCGCGCCGAGTTGAACAGTCCCCTGGTCTTGGGGGCGTGGAGCGAAGCGCGTTGCGGGATTTTGGACCCAGCCAAACAGGTGCGTGAATTGAAGCGTATCGCCCAGGAAGTCGGGGCAGTCGTGTATGAACAATCGCCTGTGACCGAGATCCATCGTGGGGAAAAGTTCACGTTGAAGACCCCTCAGGGCACAGTCACTGCCGACAAGAT
Organism: Chloroflexi bacterium GWB2_49_20; assembly: GCA_001796335.1. Taxonomy (GTDB): domain Bacteria; phylum Chloroflexota; class Anaerolineae; order Anaerolineales; family Villigracilaceae; genus UBA12087. The sequence continues at coordinate 80,907 of MGMF01000025.1, forward strand.
TGTGTTCGCCACGAACGCGTATTCGCATCTCATTCCTGAGATCTGGAACAAGCAGGTGCCTGCCTTTACACACATGGTCATTACTGAGCCATTGACCAAAGCGCAGTTGGATTCAATTGGTTGGAAAAATCGTCAGGGACTCGAAGATGCGCGCAACCTCGTTCATTACCTGCGCCTCACCGTGGACAATCGCCTCGCCATTGGCGGCAGTGACGTAACATTATCCTATGGCCGCGATATGGAACGCGACCTGAACGAGAATACCTTCCAACAGCTGGAGAAGGATACCATTGAACTGTTTCCCGCCTTGAAAGATGTAAAGTTCACCTTCCGCTGGGGAGGCCCCGTCAGCGTGACTTTGCAAATGGCGCCTGCCATCGGCATGGTCGGCGACCAGCGCGCCTGGTATAGTCTCGGCTGTGTGGGGCATGGCGTCGCGCCGACACATCTTAATGGGCAGAATCTGGCCGATTTGTTGCTCGAACGTAAAACCGATCTGACCTCAATCTGGTTTGTCAACCGCAAACCTGTTTCATGGCCTCCCGAACCGTTACGCTGGGTAGCTTCGCAGGCTTTGCTTGGTTACCTGCATACAGAAGATTGGTGGTATGAGCGCCGCTAGACCCTGAAGGTTTTCCCGGCTATCGGTTTTTCTAAAATGAAATTCTCCTCCCCCAAATTCTGATTTTCGGATTTGGGGGAGGCTGGGGTGGGGGTCAACCCGAACAGCCCATACACCAGCCAACGCGTTCAAACCTGACAGGTTTCATCGTGACCTGGGTCAATCGAAAGTTCTGTGTATCAAATTCGACTCGTAGATCAAACTTCTACGGAAACCTGTCAGGTCTTTTTGTGGACTCGATCTCACGCTGGATCATTTCCTTCTCCTGTGGCGTCCGGGCGCAGGTAACGGAGGTACGCGATGACAACTACCAAACCGACCAGTGTGAGCACCGCGAATAACGGAACTGCACCCAAAGACGCTGTCGGATCACTAAGATGACCAAACACCTGGTCAACCGCGATGCTCGCTGTCTCGATAGTCAGCATCGAGAGCATTAAACCAACGAGGAGATAACCCCAGCTCTTTCGTTGCCACAACCACACCGCGCCAAGAATGCCAAGAGGGAGTGCAAATCCCAAATCCAGCACATGGACCGGGCTGGTTAGCATGTTCGTTCCATGAAGAAAGCCTGGTGTCGTGGGCTCAAACATGGCAGGGACAATCTGGGACATCCAGGTGAAGAAAAAGAACACAGAGGTGACTAGAATATAAATTGCAAAAATCCGCACTGGCAAATTGGTGGCAAACCGGGCGCGCATTTCATCCACATCCACCTGGATTAGTAATGCCACAATTGACCAGAGTGAAAGTGAAAGCGATGCTATATAGAGCAGGAATAGTGGATTGAAGGCGATGTCAAAGGCAAAAAATACCGAGTTGTAGAGGATATAGCTGAGCGTGCCAGACCAGACAATCTGCGCTTTCCATGAACCTCGTGCTGCCAGGATTATCGAGGCTACAAGGATGGGAATGGCAACCATGAGGATTACAACATCAGTACCCTGGGCATTACCAGCGGGCATGGGAGGATCACGAAATATCCTCGGGAAAAAGGCGCCGATAGCCGACTTTACCAGGGTCACAACGGCAAGAGTGCCCGATAACCAATAGGCTAAAATCAGATTGGCAGGTGCATATCTATTGACTTGAATCGGATGAGGGGTGAGCGTTGTTGACATAGTACCTCCTTATAATCGTTCATTGGAATAAGGTATAAGATCCTGGACCAGCCTAATGTTCTCAACATTCACCTGCCTGTCCCTGGTGCTCTTCCAGGGGTCCGCTGCACACGGTGTCAGGCCGCCGCTTTTTGAGCAAGACATTTGCTCTTTAGTCGGGTATCAAATCACAGTAGCAAAAACGGTTTTCTCGTAAAATGATTTCTCCAGGTATGTATGAAACTCTCTCTTTGAAAATCGGTCCATCGTACACAAAAGAGTGATATTCGCCGTTCTCGCCGCACGCATCAACAGTTGGAGGCAGTTCGGACAGGAATTGCTCATCAATCACTCTACCAACAAATTGCCTGCCAAGCGTATGGGTGTCAACGCAGGTAGTGATCGCTTTGAAACCCAATGCTGTGAGAGAACGAGCTAGTTCTTGAGTGTCTCTTTTCCAGATAGGGAAAATGCCCTGCATACCCAGTGTTGCAAGTTTGTCATCCCGATACTTCCGCAGGTCTTCCAGAAATATGTCTCCAAACACAACGGAGGTAACACCCATATCCTTATATTTTGTAAGAACCTGTCCCATATTCGATTCATATTCTTCATTGGACGCATTCTTTGAAATGAACACTTTTTCAAGCGGAAAGCCCAACGAGGCAACTTGTCGCTCAAGCAGAATTCGCCGAACGCCGTGCATGCTGATTCGGTCATAGTCTTCGGTCACAGTTGTGAGCAAGGCGGATATTTGGTAGTTTTTATTCTTGAGGATTTCATATAGAGCCAGGGCACTATCTTTTCCGCCACTCCACGAAACGAGTACGCTTTCCATTGTTGTAAACCTTCCTTGTTACAGTAGTTCGTGTCCTTGCGGAAAAACAGATACACCGTTAAACGGTCCAACATTTGTGTGAGCGGAACGCATAATACCTTATAGACAATCCGTTAAATTAGAATGGGACAATAAAATTATAGCATAACCACCCATTTCACGAGCTGGAAAACAAACTATCCTCCCCGTGCTTTTCGGGGAGGTGCCCCGCCGCAGGTCCCCGAAGGGGATTGGGGCGCACCTACGTGTCCCCGTGTTTTTGGGGGGCGTGTGCGCCCTCTTTTTTTATTCCCTTCCCAAAAAACGAAGCAGAACCCCAGATGCAGTGTGAGATTATTCTTTCAACAGACCGACTTTCCCAAGTCATTCAGCTACTACAACTTGGTTCTTGCCAGCCTTTTTTGCTTTCCTCAATGCAGTATCAGCCTGGTTGAGCAGGTCAGTCAGAATTGAAGACTTTCCGTTACTGGTAGCGATCCCGATGCTGATCGTAATATTAAGTGAACCATCCGGGGTATTAATAAGCAAATCGCTAATACTGTGACTAATGCGTTCGGCGACTACACGGCCATCTTTCAGAGTGGCCTCTACAAGTAATATGACAAACTCGTCGCCGCCGAAGCGGCCTATGGAATCCTCATTACGTATTTGTTTCTTGCTATTCTCGGCGACAACCTGAAGGGCTTGATCGCCGACCAGGTGACCATGGTTGTCATTTATTTGCTTCAGATCATCAAGGTCCAAGATGAGGAGTGTCAGCGGATGTTTGAAGCGTTGAGAACGTTGAAACTCGAACTCTGCCAGATTGAGTATCTGGCGGCGATTATGGAGTCCTGTCAAGCTGTCGGTATTGGCTAACAGCTCCAACATTTGAGCCTCTTGGAGCAGTTTCTCGCGTTGGATGGTCAGCTCAACTTGGTGACTGATCGCTACTGCCAACTGTACATCGTGCTGACTAAAGGGCCTGGCGAGGGGATCCGTCTTGTAGGCGTATATAAGAGCGACCACGTCCTGCTCAATTATGACTGGAACACACAAAGCCGAGCAAATCTGGTGCTGAACATCACTGCTTTCAGGTTGCTTATCCTGTGAGCTCAGATCGGGGACGATCACTACCGAATGCAGTTCAATTGCCTGCCGGGTAATTGAACCTGGTAATTCCAAATCATCCAGCTTGTCGAAATAATCTGCCAGGATCACCCCGGCTTTCTCAGCTCCCATTGCCTGCTGTGTCAACTCGGCAATTTCCTTCAGCGCTGTATCCAGGTTGAGGATCATGGTCAGCCGGCTGGAAACAACATCCAGGAATACGGCATTTTGATCGATCGATTCAAGAAGAAGATCACGGGTGAGTGGACGGGTGCCCGAGAGTGCCAAAACAAGGGGTGGGGTGGCACCATTTTCCTGAAAGGTAGCATTGATGACAAATTGGCCAATACGAATCTGGTCCCCAGACTGAAAAGCATGCGGCTTGGTGATTCGCTCCCGGTTTACATACGTCCCATTGGTGCTTCCCAGGTCATTAATAACAGCAAGACCATTCTGGCAGTAGATCTCTGCATGCAAGCGCGAGGCAGACTCGTCCGCGATGATAATATCATTATCAGGCTTTCGTCCGAGGGTATTTTTTCCGGGCTTTACTTCATATTCGATTGGCGCGCTGGAAGGAGAACGAATTATTAATACCCACATAGTGTTATTCTATTCTCCTGGATAATCTGATAAAATCTTGCTGAAAGGTAAATATCACGGGGTATGGGCTGCGAATAGGATTATGTAAATTTCCGGGTCAAATATTGCAAAATCTTTTTCTATTATATACCAGTTTTCATAAGTCACATTAGTAATGTCAGAGGCTGAATAATGCTTTCTCATTGTAAAAAGATGGCTGCTGCCTGGCCCGAGCCCGGTGCCAGTTGACGGTTGGAGGTAGGGGCGGGTCTTGCCTTATCGACCCGCCCCGTTTTCTGGGGGCGTGTCCCCGTGTTCTTGGGGGTGCCCTTCCGCGATCTTGATTTCATCTTCCGATAATCCATACAACTCGTACACCAACTGATCAATCTCCCGCTCCCATTGACTCATATCTGCTGCGGATTGGACGTATTCAGACCTGACAGGTTTCATCGTGACCTGAGCCAATCGCAAGTCTGTGAATCATTGTCTACTCGATTGATCAGACTTCTATGGAAACCTGCCAGGTATTTATCAGGTCTTATTCTCCACGATCCTGATCTCTTCCTCAGTCAACCCATACAACTAATACACCAGCCGACGCGTTCAAACCTGACAGGTTTCATCGTGACCTGGGTCAATCGTAATTCTGTGAATCAAATTCGACTTGTTGATCAAACTTCTACGGAAACCTGTCAGGTCTTTTTGTGGACTCGATCTCGCTCTGGATCATTTCTTTCTTCGGCATCACTAGTTGTGGCATTAACCAGTTCAAATAAGGGCAAGTTATCCGCATAACACCGGTATCGAATGAGTTCGATACCGCGACTCATCTGTTTGACAGCATGCTCGTCAAACTTGGAAAATTCGCCTGGCAAGGTGCGTCGCATACGCGCCGGTTCAGGAATCCTTTTCGCCGGGTGTGGTCTCTTTGGGCGCACCGCCGAGTTTCGGTTCCGGCTTATCGAGATACTGTGCCAGCAGGGAGGGCGCTTCGGGGCGATCCACATGCAAGGCATGGTCATAATCTCCAGCGATGGCAGGCGGTTCGTATCCTACCGGGCGGTGGACACCGAAGAGTTCGAAGAAGCGAGAGATGCCGATTAGCAAGGTATAACGATATTCCTGCATACGAAGGGATTGCCACTCAACGATGGAAGCCATGGCTCCCTGCACACGGGCCTTCTCACGCACTATGCGATGGATGGTGACCGGGTCACGGGCGCCGATGGGCGAGATCAGAACGAGATTGGCGACAACAATCAGGATACTAAACGAAATCAGCACCACCCAGCCACCTTCCTGCCATTTGCCAATGATCTGACCAACAAATACAAAACCGGAAAGCAGGGCGGTAAAACCTGCGGCCAGGCCGCCCCAGCGGCGGGCTTTGCCAGTGAAAGTCGCCAGGATATGCTTGCGGATGGCAAATCCCATCATCATAATAGGCATGAACACGCCAATGCCGTAGTAAGGAATTCCCGCCGAAGTTTGACCCTTGATCAGAAAGGCGATGATGGCGGTCACGATGAAACCAATCGTCACTGATCGGGTGAATGTGCCGCGCGGGTCACGGTAAACGATGATTTCTGGAATCTCGCCCATGGCCACGTCACGCCATTCGGTGGCCTGCAGATCCTGAAAGGCGGTCATGGAGGCTGCGGCCAGCAGTCCAACCGCCAGGATCTGGTATGCCCAGTAAAGAATATTTCCGCCCGGGATCTGGTCAAACCCGATGAAAGCCAGGTTAGCAATCAGGGATCGCCCGAGAGTGCCATCATAGACATTGAAGTGGATCGCAAAATAAGCTAGGAAGGTAGTGGTGATGCCTCCATAAAAAAGAAAGGAGGTTTGCACCATGCGCCCGATGCCTGACTTGCCGCTGTAGAATTCCCAGAGTTTATTCAGGCGAGACATATGCTTCTTGCCCCATCGCACCAGTTGAAAATCTTCATTTTTAATAAACTGGATGCCGTTAGACATGGCCTCCAAACCGGTCAATGCAACTAAACCCTTCATGGATGAGGTCAGCATATGAAAGGCTGCCTGCCAGATGGTGGCGGGTTGGATGTTCTCCGGGTAAACCACTGCTGGAACGCCGCGTGTCTTGGCTAAGAAAAGCCCTACAGCCAGCACAATGGTCATCAAAACAAAAATACCTAACATGGTGAATACCACCCGGGCCGATTCCCCCCGTCCACGGATGGTCAGGAACCAAGTAATTGCCATCAGAAATATTCCCAACCCGACCCGGATTAGCCATTGAATGTTGTACAAATTGCCAATCGAAAGCAACTGGTCAACACCGGAGAGACTCGAAACAACGATCGTAAAGATGTAATCCTGAAGCAACACCACCGCTACGATCAGGCTCAACCCAGGCGAAAGGTAGCGCATGGAGGCCGTGTAGGAACCACCGCCTTCATTGAATATACCCAGGGAGTACATATACAGGATCCCGAAAACCGCATTGGTAAAGGCGATGACCAACACTACGATCCAGGCATATTTCTGGAGGCCATAAGGGTGCAGGGCACTCATCAGTTCACCAGTGGCATAGAAATAGGATGTGAAATAATCAACCCCAAACAGTGCCAGGGCAGCCAGCAAACCGATCTGCCCGGCGCCATGGATATTGGCATCTTCCTGTTTTTCACGCGGTGCCAGGCGCATGACCAGAAAAATGATAACGATAAGAATACCGATTGAAAAGAACATGGGATTACCTTTTTAACTTTCGCTTTCAAAAGCATTTTCTAAAAGATTTAGCAAATACATCAAATGCTTGCGAGTGGATGGGTTGAAGCGCGTGTCTTGGCTGACTTTCATTGCTTCTTGCCGGACAGCACGGATGACGAAGGCCGGGACGAACATGATGCGCCCGGCGGGGATCACTTCGATATTCGATTCGTTGATCCGCAGATCCTGGTCGTCGAAATAGGGCAGGCTGAGGCTCAGTCCACGGTTCAAACTGCCAGTCTTAGCCCGTTTTTTGATTTGGGTGATGATGTCTTGGGTCTGGTAAATGGCCAGGGCACGTCCCTGGTTGACCAATTGACCGAGCATTCCATATCTTTTCTTGGAATATTCCGGATCGGTGGAGATGTAGGGGGCCAGGGCGACTGCCTTAAATAACACCTCCATGAATCTCTGCATCGAGCGGATGTGCGCATCTGCTTCTTCAAGTGACTTGACCAGCAGTTCACCCTTCTCGCCAAATGCCACCCATTGCGGAAGGTAAAACGCGCGCGCATACGGCACGAACGGAACCAGCGCTTTGGCAACCTCTGCTCCCGTCCCATTTTCTTCAATGATGGCATCACTTGCGGCGGTCAACGCTGATTGAATATTCATCTGGTCACTGGCAGGGATGGAGGCTATGGTCTCCTCTTTGTTGGCTGGCCGGTAGATGACGCCCCGCCCGGCGGGCAGCATGTTGTAGACCATGTGTATAACGGTGGAATGTCGTAGCAAACCGGCTGCCACGGAGACTGCCCGGTCGGGAGATTGATCCAGACTGTTGAATGTGTTCCGCAATTCCTTATACAGTTCAATCTTGGTGAAGCGGTTGATGAAATGACCCGCGGAATGGTTGCGTTGGTACTGGGGAATGGTCACCAGTGCGGGTCGGTCCACATTTTCCAGGGTGCTGACCACCCGGTCTGGCAGGTTGAAGCGGATCTGCGAATCACCTTCAATAATGGCACCAGCGATCTGCTTCCCCTGCGCCTCAAGAAAGCGCTGGATAATGGCAGGCTGGACAGAGAACAGTTCTTGTTGGCGCTCGTATTCCTCTGTCAGGTAGACTGGCAGATGATTTTGGTTTATATTGATTGACATTCTTACCTACTTAGATCAGATAATGAGGAATTTTTGATTGTTACCCGAGCATCAAATTCCACGCCCAAAGTATGGCAATTTCAGCAAAAACGGACAGGCACAACAAAACGGTTTGCCCCCAATTTTGGGGAAGGTGGGTAATTTGGATTTGAATCCAGAAGGAACCGGCCATAATTCCAGCTGCTCCCAGCCATAAAGCTGCCTCCGAAAGAAACGACATTTTCTCGTAAGATTCCAGATGAAGGTCAGAAAGGATATAAACCGGTATCTGTAAGTTGGATTGCTGGATTTCACTCAATTCCTGGTGGTAACACCCTCCGCGCTTTTGAGCCAGCCCAACTACCAGGTCGCCGGGCTGCCAGAGTTGCTCTACATTTTTGCTCCAGCGTTTCTTGGTTTCCATTAATATTTCCACTGTCACGCTGTTATCCCGGATGGATCCAGCCAAGGTTACCAACTGCCGTCTGAGCATTAATTGCATGGTTGGGTTCGGGCACAGACCCAGGAGCAGCACCTGTGAATGAGTGGAAGAAGACAACTGCCAGATGCGTTCGGCCAGTTCGCTTGGAATAAAAACCGAATCTGGGATCAAAACAAGTAGACGCCGCACGGGAAATGGCAAAGCAACTGTTCTGCCGGACAATTGCGTTGACGAGTAGACTTGTGTGAGGGAGGTTAATTTGTTCATGGCACCTTTCTTTCTCCAACAATCATAATCAACGGGTGTTAAACGGTGACAAAGAATTTGGCCAATCCCATTAAATTAAAATAAAAATGCCCTGGTGTCAGGGCGTTGTAAGGTCTGCGGCAGCATCGCACCTAAGTGCGAAAATTAAATTTGTACCCCAAAGGCCGCTGGATTATTTGTAACAACGATTGTTCTGCTGTGAAATGTTTGCGATTGCAAACCTATTCATCCGCAATAAACCGGTACCCTACCCCTGGCTCAGTCAGGATGTATTGCGGGCGTTCGGGGTCTTCTTCCAGTTTCTTGCGCAATTGGCGCATATAAACTCGCAGGTATTCGGTGTGGTCGGAGTCGGCAGGTCCCCAGACGTGGGTCAGGATACTCCGGTGGGTCAGCACTCGGCCGCGATTCGAGGCCAGGTAGGCCAGCAAATTGTACTCGGTGGCGGTCAACTTGACCTCTCCGCCATCGCGCGTAACGCGATGCCATGCCAGGTCGATCTCCAGCGGCCCGGCGATAACTAAGTTGACCGGACTGCCCATCGTCCGGGCCGAGTGGCGCAGGGCCACCCGCACCCGGGCCAGCAGCTCTTCGATCCCGAACGGCTTGGTGAGGTAGTCATCTGCGCCCTTGTCGAGGGCGGCCACCTTGTCGCGCTCGCCATCCCGAACAGAAAGCACAATGATCGGGCACTCGGTCCACTCCCTCAGCCGGGCGCAAACTTTGATCCCCTCCATATCGGGTAGACCCAGGTCGAGGATGATAATGTCTGGCAGGCTGGTCGCGGCCAATGTCAGGCCCTCTTCACCGCGGCTGGCTGTGGTGACTTTAAACTGCTTTTCGGTCAGGATGGTGCGCAGAGCACGCAGGATCTGCGGCTCGTCGTCAATCACCAGAATGTGGGGTGCGGAGTTCATGTCTGCTCCGGCTCAAGCGGCAGGTGCGGCGGCGGGAAACCGTTCCAGGTCAAGGGAAGGGTAAAGTTGAAGGCAAAACTGCCCGGCAGGTTTTCAGCCCAAATTTGCCCGCCATGCGTTTCAATAATACCCTTGCAAATCGATAGCCCCAGTCCAGTGCCAGTCACACGGTCGGCGGCAGTGATGCGATAGAACTTGTCGAAAATACGCTCCAGGTCTTCCTCGGGGACATGCGGCCCCTGGTTGCTGACCCGCACCAGCATCGAAGTTTCGTCCCGCACTCTGGCGTCAATGCGGATTACCGTTTCGGGTGGGGCATATTTGGTGCTGTTGCTTAATAAATTTGTGAAAACCTGCACCAACTGGACATAATCCACCGGCAGGAGCGGCAAGTCTTCGGGAATGTCGATCTCAATTTTGTAGTTACCGGTCAGCCGATGCATCCGCACCAGCACACCCCCCACGATCTCCGATAGGATGTTCCATTCCCGCCGCGGGTGCAAAGCCCCGGCCTCCAGCCGCGACATGTCCAGCAGGTTTCCGACCACTAGGTCCAAATGGTCGGATTCATCGTCTATTATGGCAATCAATTCCGAGCGGGCGGCTGAATTCCAATTAACCTCGCCGCTGCGCAGGCTGGAGATGGACGCCTTGATGGTTGCCAGCGGCGTGCGCAGTTCGTGTGAAACGGATGATAGAATGGCGGACTTCAACCGGTCGCTTTCTTCAAGGACTCTGGCGCGGGATTCTGTCTGAGCCAGACGAGCGCGCTCCAGAACCAGGGCTCCCTGGCTGGCAAAGGTTTGCAGCAGACGCTTCTCATTGGACGATAGGCCTGGCGCGGCCCACCACAGCCTGATCTCTCCCAGTGCGCCGCGCGCCGCCTGGATTGGCAACCTCAGTTCCGGCGGACGGTCTGGGGCGGACGCGCCCACTGGGAGAATGATCGTTTGCGGGTAAGCAGTGCCAAGGTCCAGTTCGAGGCGTTCCCCCTGGAACGTGGTCTGGATATAATCGGCCAGCACCTGTCCAATCACCCGTTCGTCGTGCAGTCCAACCAGCACGGTGCTGAGTTCGTAGAGTTGGGTCGCCTCTCGTTCACGAGCCCTGGCTGTGGCCATTCCCGACTGGGCGCGTCCCACCAACTGGCTGATGACCACTGCAACGATCAAAAAGACCATCAAGATCACCAGATCAATCGGTTGGTGAACAGCAAATGTGTAATAAGGTTTGATAAATAAATAATTGAAAGCCAGGAATGCGCTCAATGCCGAAGTGATTCCCGGTCCCAAGCCCCATAGATCGGTGATCAAACCGACTGGCAGCAAATACAACAGTGCCACCAGCGATGTTTCCAGTGTGTCGCGGAGCAGGAAAAAGATTATCGTCGTGGTGGCAACGAGGATGGCAGCCAGAACATAACCAAGAAATTGTTGAGAGAAAGAAGAAGTACGCATTTATGTCACACATTATACTTCTCAACTTAAAGTAATCTTTGCCTCATCACCAATTTCTGTTATTTATTCTGATCTTTTGGAACAGTCTCTGCGGTTGTATGGTCGAAGGAGAAAAAATAGAATTTTATTTTAGCTGGAGGCTGGCCTGCCTTTCATTCGTATTTCCCATTCTGATTTTCTCCGGGAAAAATAGAAAATGGGGGGTTGTATTATTAGCCCATATGTTCTATAATGAGCCTGTATCTACTCACGTCCATAATTGCGATTAATTCCACAGTGGCAGAATGCTGCTGTTCAATGCAAAAAAGCTCTATCTTCTGTCTTTGCGAGGAGCACATACGCACTGGCTTATCGTGTCCTCCCTGCGACGCCGAAGACCCCGATGCTTTTTGGGGTGGCAATCCCCATGCCGGAGAGGAGACTGCCACGCTGCGCTCGCAGTGACAAAATCTGATATGGTGAGTAGAAGCATATGTATGATGATCAAACGAGGAAGGTTTGCACTCTCTAACCCGATCAGGTGAGCGCAATGACTGCGTATCCAGACCATGAGCACTGGGGCTTGTACTTTGGCAATTCGACGGGATTCTCAAAGGTTTCCCGAAAGGAAGCAATCCCGACCTCTATTCGTGGGAAAAGATGTTCTGTACCTTTAAAACCAAATGAATCCTGCCAATCCACTATTGGCGAGATATATTCGTTCCTCATCGTTCCTCCTATTCGTTCCTCACATCTTAGTTAATTTGAACACGCTAACCACTGTCAACCGTCAACCGATGTATAATCAGGCAATATTTTGAAGGAACATATGACTCGGTTAACCAAAATCCTCCACTTATTGCTGACCTCTGTCATCTTACTGTCAGGCTGCGCGCCCACAGCGGGACTCACGCCCACCTCCACCGTGCCGGCCGGGCAGACTTCGCTTACCTCCACCCCCGATCCAACCCAGCCCAGACCTACCCCCGAATTTACCTCCAGCCCTACACCGGATTATTCACCCACTCCCGACCTGCGCCTCAAACCCGAACAATGGCAGGATTGGCCCATCATCCCCGAGATCAGCCCGCGCGCCATCCAGATCTACGAACAGGGCCTGGCCCTGGGCAACGACCTGCACGCTTTCTCCAAAGTGGGCGATTGCCAGAGCATCCCTGAGGCCTTCCTGGGAATCTACGATAAACCAGGGCAATACGACCTGACAGACCAGTATCAATATCTGCAGGAAACCATCGACTACTACGCTGGCTCTTTTGGGCGGGAAAGCCAGTCGGTGCGCGGCGGGTTTAATGCAGCTTCGGTCCTTCTACCCCTATGGGCAGACCCCAATGCCTGTAGCAGCGGTGAAACACCGTTGGAATGTGAAATTCGACTGCACAAACCCAGTATGGTGATCGTCAGTTTGGAGGTCTGGTACGAAGGTCGGTCCCCCGAGACCTATGCTGGTTACACGCGCCAGATCATCGAATATGCCATCTCCAGGGGTGTGTTGCCAATCTTGGTTACCAAAGCAGATAATATGGAAGGCGATAACAGCATCAACCTAACCGTTGCCCAACTGGCCTATGAATACGACATCCCTATGTGGAATTTTTGGCGCGCTGTTCAGCCGTTGACCGATCATGGCATTGATTGGGCGCGTGACTCGGAAGGCTTCCATATCACCGTGGCTGCCTGGAACATGCGCAGCTTCACTGCCTTGCAGGTGCTGGACGCCCTCCGGCGCCGCCTGGCTGGCGGGGGGATGGTTACGCCCGTGGTTTCCGGCACCCAGGCTGTGCAAACTCCCGACCCGGCTTTCACGCCTGCCCCGGCTGCAAGTTTGCCCTATTCCCAGGCACAGCCTTTTACAACAGCATCTGAATCTGTGCCGGATATTCTCTTCGACCTGACCCGGCGCGGTCTGGATTTCTCTGAAAAGCTGGGTATCTATCGCGGCGATATGAACGGGACTGACTGGTATGCCCTGGCATCCGCCGGTTATTCCCTGCTGGATATCTCTGCAGACGGAACCCGGGCGCTCATGCGCTTTTCCAATGAACTTTACAGCCTCAACCTGGCGGATGCCAGCCGTACGCTGCTGACTGACCAACTGGTGACCTCAGACCTGCAGCCGGCCTTCTTCCTGCCTTCCGGACAGGTGGCAGCCATTCTGAAGGATGGCGAGAACTTCATCTACCTTATCTCCACGCAGGATGCGACCAGGACCCGCCTGAGCATTGCGGGAGAGCGGCCCATCGAACTGATCCCTGCGCGCTATGCCGAAATGATCTACTGGAACCAGGGCAGTTGTGACCTCGCCAACACCTGCACGGTCGAAAAGTTGTTCTCCACAGGTGTGGCTGGCGGCCCGGCTGTAGCAGTGCCATACCTTGGGCGTCTCAGTGTCAGTTCGGATGGCACGCTGGCTTTTTTGCAAAGCAGTGATGACACCTGGAATGACCTGACCCTGGTCAAGGGGCAGGAGACCAAAAATCTGTATGTGCCCGGCAACCGCCTGATCGATATGGCCTGGTCACCGGATGGCTCCACCCTGGCGCTCAGCACGGTCACGGTCAGTGACTATTCCGGGAAAATTACCGAGAATTTTCACACCCTGGTCACCTGGCCGGGAGTTTCGAAAAGTCTGAACCTCTCGGAAGGCAAAGTGACCGAAAAGCTGGTCTGGTCGCCGGATGGCAAATCCCTGCTGGTCATGCGCCGCGTGGAAGCTGAGGCGGGCTATGGCCTGAATTTTAACCTGGTGGATATCAACAGCAATGCCGTCCTGCCGGGTGGTTTCAGCCTGACATCCGGGCAGTACCTGGGCTTGCCGCTTTTGTTCTGGTTGGAGAGGTGAATCATGTTACGCAAAATTACCCTGCTTTACCTGGTATTGTTATTGGGCGCTTGCAGCCCGGCCAGTCCCACACCCGTGGACAGCGGAATAGAGGGCCAGGTCACCATCGGCCCAACCTGCCCGGTTGTTCAGGAGGGAATGGACTGTGCCGATAAACCCTACCAGGCCAGTTTCACCGTTCTGACCCCCGCGGGAGACAAGGTGACCCAATTCCAAACGGATGTAAATGGGGCTTTCAAGATCGCATTGGTGCCCGGAGACTACATCCTGCACCCCGAATCCCCCAACGTCATGCCCTCTGCTGCCGAGCAGCCATTTGTTGTGCTGGCAGGTCAATTCACCCGGGTGGATGTTGCTTATGACAGTGGCATCCGTTAAATTATTGGATGTTTTCCAAGTCATGCCCAATCATTTTCATGGAATAATCATGATCAATACAAGGGGCAGGTCTTGTACCTGCCCAATCCCGGGCTTCAAATCCATTACCACCCATGAATATATTAGTGGTGTAAATAAATAGGGTTGGTCACCGTTTACCAAACGGTTATGGCAGCGCAATTATTATGAGCACATGATTCGCGACCAAAAAGATTACGAACGCATTGCGAATTATATGATTGCCAATCCGGTCAGATGGGATAAAGATGAAGAAAACCCGGGTATTTCCGATTCCGCGCAGGGGCGTGATGACCATACCCGCAGCTTGCACAGCCTTGCATTAGAGCCTATAATTCCAACAAGCCTATGTCCCAAATTGATGACGTAAAAGCACGCATTGATATCGTTGACCTGGTGTCTGAGACGGTCAAATTGCGCCGCGCTGGAAAGAATTACTCCGGTCTGTGCCCATTCCACGCTGAGAAGACACCTTCGTTTATCGTATCACCGGAGCGCGGCACCTGGCGCTGCTTTGGTCAATGCGGCGAAGGCGGCGATGCCATCAGTTTTGTCATGAAAAAGGAAGGCTGGGATTTCAGTGAAGCCTTGCGTTACCTGGCTGGCAAGGCAGGCGTGGAGTTACAAACCTTCTCCCCGCAGCAAGCAGTCGAAAAAGAAGAACACGATAACCTGCGCAATTTATTGGAAGAGGCGGTCACATTTTACCGCCACCAGCTTTTGAACACCCCTGCCGGGCAGGAGGCGCTGGCCTACTTGCGTGACAAGCGTTTTATGCGCGCTGAAACCATCGAAGCCTGGGGGCTTGGATACGCACCTCTTGCATGGGATGCTGCCCTGAATCATTTGAACAAGAACGGGCATAGTCCCGACGAACTGGGCGAGGCGGGACTGGTCTCGGAACGTGACAGCGGCGGGTATTTCGACCGTTTTCGCAACCGCATCATGATCCCGATCCGGGATGAACGCGGCCGCATGGCCGGGTTTGGAGCGCGCAGTCTGAGCCCGGAGGACATGCCCAAATTTCTCAATTCACCTGAGACTGCCCTGTTCTCCAAGAGTCACCTGCTGTATGGTCTGGACCGGTCGCGCAAGCCCATCCGTTCCGCTGACCAGGCTGTTATCGTGGAAGGTTATTTTGATGTGATCGGAGTGCACCAGGCCGGGTTTGAGAATGTGGTCTCACCGATGGGAACTGCCCTGACAGAAGACCAGATGCGCCTGTTGAAACGCTTCTCCCGCCGCATTGTGCTGGCGCTGGACCCGGATGCCGCCGGACAGCACGCGGTTATGCGTGGGTTGGAGGCTGCCCGTCAATCCCTCGACCGCACGGCTGAAATTGCTTTTGATGCACGCGGTCTGCTGCGGCACGAAGCCCGCCTTCAGGCCGACCTGCGCGTGGCTTCCATGCCGGATGGGTTGGACCCGGATGAAGTGGTGCAGCGCGATGCCGGACAATGGTCAGAACTGATCGCGGCTGCCCAGCCGGTGGTGGTGCATGTCATGCATGCCCTGGCAGATGGGCGCGACCTGGAAGATGCCAAGGTTAAGACTGAGATAGCCAGCCAGGTGCTGCCGTTGATAGAAGACCTGCCCAACCCGATCGAGCGGGACACCTATCGTCAACGGTTGGCGCGCTTCCTGCACCTGGATGAGCGCTCCCTGATCGAAAGGCGTCCAGTAACAGGAAAAAAAATGCACCCGCAAACCAGGCAGGAAGTTTCCCGACCTGCGGAAGACATGGTTAAAAAAAACCAGCCAGCCTCAGCCGTCCAGTTGTTGGAATTACATTGTCTTGGCGTGCTGCTGCGTCGTCCGGGTTTGCTTTATCGCATCGACCGCCTTCTGCAGGAAGCCTCGTTGAGCCGCATGGGTTTTGAAGATTTCGGGTATACTGACCATAAGGAGTTGTTCCGCCTGATCCGTCAATCACTGGAACAGGATGATAGTCAGCCGGATGAATATCTGCTGGATCATCTGCCAGACTCATTGATCGGGGTGGTGGAAGAAATTCTGGGTAAACCAGTGAAATTGGATCCAGTGGAAGAACGGGTACTGGATGACCTGATACGTACAGTGCTCAAGATGCGTCGATTGGGGATCGATGCAAGTATTAATCAATTGCGGTTTTTTCAGGAAGATGCCCAGGAACAGGGTGACTTGCATGAAAATACCTATATGGAGTTGGTGAATCGAGCCAGACATTCCCGCCAGATGCTCGACCAGGCCAACCGGAAGTTGACGGGACACCGCTAGAGTTAAATATGCCGCGAACAGCCAAATCAAAGCCACAATTGCCGGGGCGCCAAAGTGAGAACATACCAGACTTATCAAAAATAGTTCTTGTTGATGAGTCTCTTTCCCTGCCGGATATTGATGAATTGGAAGTGAATGAAGAACTTGACCTGGACATAGAACCAGATGAAATCAATTCTGCTGACTTCGAAAACGATGCCGACCTGGACTTGAACGGTACCAATATCATCAAGTCCATTATCGGGCGAAAACCATTTTTGGCAACGGAAATGTCCGATGACCCGGTTCGTCTTTACCTGCGCGAGATCGGGCAGGTCAAACTTCTGGATTCCGATAGTGAGTTTCGACTGGCAGGCATCGTGGAGGCCAAGCGTTTGATCAAAGCCATTGTGCGTCGTGGCCCCGGACGAAATGCGGCTTCCGATGAACATGCCATCTACCATGCTGCCCTGGGTGAGCTCAACACTGCCTGGGAGCGCATGGAAGTGGATGCCAAACGCCTGGGGCTGCCCTTGCCGGATCAAAGCCTCGTGCTGGCGGAGGCACAGATGCTCCACAAGGATTGGCAAACTCAATCTCCATCCTACCTGCGCTCCTATCTCAGCAATGAGATGTGGTGCAAGGATAAGGTTTGGGAAAGCCTGGTTGCCAATATTTTTTACATCTTTTTAGTGTATTATATTTTGCCGGAAAGGGTCGGGAGTTGGTTGCTGGAATATTTCCGGAAAAATAATACCCTTCCAATGAAGCGCACCTTATATCAGAAACTTCCCTCCCAGGCGGAACTCCGCCAGGAAATGGACATGATTCATTATCGAGCCAGTGAAGCTGGGCAAGCCATCATCCGCGCTAATTTACGATTGGTGGTCAGTGTTGCCAAGCGTTACCTGGGACGGGGCATCACTTTTCTTGACCTGATCCAGGAGGGAAACTTGGGACTTCTGCGGGCAGTTAATAAATTTGACCCTCGCCGGGGCTTTAAATTCAGTACCTATGCCACCTGGTGGATACGCCAATCGATCAATCGTTCCATCGCCGAGCAGGCGCGTACCATTCGCATCCCCGTGCATCTATTCGAATCAATCACACGAATCCTGCGTGTTCAGCGCTCCATGGTCCAACAATTGGGCCGCGATCCCAGCACAGAAGAGCTGGCTCTCGAAGTCGGTTTTCTTTCCCCATCCGATGTACAGGCAATTCTACTTTCTCAAGCCGAAGACAGCCCACTCGATCCGGTCGTTCAACGCCATTGGAATGCAGCCACCAGCAAGGTGGAACGTGTGCTGCGTTCAGCCGAGGAACCCGTTTCACTGGAAGGTCCGGTCGGTGACGAAGACAGCAGCCAGTTGGGGGATTTCATTCAAGATGAAGATGCTCTTGAACCGATGGATGCCGCCGCCCGCGATATGCTGCGAGAACAGGTTCAATCTGCGCTGGCGGCACTCTCAGAGCGTGAGCGCCAGGTGTTGGAATTGCGTTTTGGGTTGATCGATGGCAAAGATCATACCCTGGAAGAGGTCAGCCGGTATTTCAACGTGACTCGCGAACGCATCCGCCAGATCGAAGCCAAAGCCTTGCGCAAGCTGCGCCACCCCACCCGCAGCCAACATTTGCGGGATTATCTGGGCTGACCGGGTATTAAATATACCAGTCGGGTTTATACATATCAGACCCTGCCTTTCTGCCCGGCTTGGTATGCCACCTGGCAGGATGTACAATTTATTTGTAACCCCTTATGTAACTTATATCAGGTAAGCGAGAACCCCATGGAAATTCCACCCAACACCCCCCTTCATCCGGATCCACCTCCCCTGATCACCGTATCCGGAACCCACCGCGAGATGGGACGCCAGATTGGTGAAGCCACCGTGGCGCAGGTGATGCATTCCCTGGAAAACGCCCATATCCTGCTGGCGGCTGCCTACGAGCAGTTGGAACTGACCTGGGAAGGTGCCCGCATTCAGGCCAGCAAGTACATGCCATTTGCGCATGAACGCTACCCGCAGTATGTGGAAGAATTAAAGGGCATAGCCGAAGGTGCCAATGTAGCCTTTGAAGACGTGGCCATCCTGAACGCCATGGAAGCGGTGACCACGGACGCCTTGCATTTGGATCGCTGCACCAGTATGGCTGTCAATGGAGACCGCACTGCCGATGGGCACGTTCTGGCGGCCCATAATGAAGACTGGGTTCCTGAGGATGAGTCGGATGTTTATATTGTCCATGCCACACCGGATAAGGAACCTCCTTTTCTTGCCATGAACTACGGCGGTCTGCTGCCAAACATCGGCTTCAACGCCTATGGTATCGCCCAATTGTGCGACTCGGTCTATCCATCAGATTCGCGCATTGGCGTGCCGCGCCTGTTTGTTTCCCGTGCAGTCCTGGCTGCAGCCTCTCCAGGTGTGGCCATTTCTCATATGCTCAGTCCCCGGCGGGCAGCCGGGTACAACCATATGCTGGTGCATGAGAGCGGCGAATTGTACAGTGTGGAAGTCTCTGCACGGCGCTTTGCCATCATTTATGGCGAGGATGGTTACCTGGCGCATACCAATAACTATCTTTCAGAAACCATGTGCGCTATAGAGAGCGAACCCGAGGACCTGGTCAACTCACGCGTACGCTATTTCCGTGCCCTGGGTCTGATCAAACGCACACCCCTGCATACCATCAAAACCCTGCAAGCCATCCAGCGCGACCATGTAAACTATCCTGATTCTATCTGCAACCATTCCATCGAAGCCAAGACACCGCTTGATAATGAAAAAACCATCAATGCTCTGGTCTTGGACCTGACTGCACGTGAAATGCATATGGTGTGGGGCAACCCGTGTGTTAATCCCTATCATACATACCACCTTAATGCCTGAAGATTAAGCAGCAGGCACTTGTTCTGCACTTAGGATAACAGGAGGAAGCATATGCGTTTTGGAATAATGGGGTTGCAGATCGATGCGCTGGTACCACCCGACCTGTCTTCTGAACAGATCATGGCAAATATTGCCGGTTTTGACCTCGCCGGACTTGCTCGAAACCTGTCCGGTCAAGGTTTTGCCCCCATCGAACTGGGGGGTGATCTCAGCCTGTTCCTGCCGCACACCTTTAACACCGAATCGATCCAAAATCTGGCTGCACTCAAAGCGCAAGGTACCAGTTATACCCTGCACCTTCCGCTCTGGTCGGTGGAACCCTCCACTCCGCTCACACCGGTGCGGCTGGGTTCAGTGCAGGCCCTGGTGGATGCCATCCTGGCTTGCCAGCCTTTGGATCCGGAGGTGTATGTGCTGCATGCCACGGGTGCTCTGGCAGCTGAATTTTCAAATATGAAGATTTCCGAGATGGCGCGCAGCCTGATCCTGCGCCAGTTTCAGTCTGGAGCCCGTGAAAGCATCCAGGCCTTGTTGGAACAAACAGGTATCCCCAGCCGACGCCTGGCAATTGAGACGGTGGAATTCCCCCTGGACCTGACCATTGAACTGGCTGAAGAACTGGATCTGTCATACTGCCTGGATACCGGTCATGTTCTGGCTGGCTTCCCGGGCTGGTATGACTTTTTTGTTGTGCTTGAGAGACTTCTACCACGACTGGCAGAGGTGCACCTGCACGACAGCAGGAAAATGCCTGAAGGCAGGCGCGGCTACGGGGAGGATCATAAAACGCTCGGACAGGGTGACCTAAAGGTGGGTCTATTCCTGGACCGCCTGCATGCTGCCAATTTTAACGGACCCCTGATCTTTGAACTGCGCCTGGAAGAAGCTCTCGAGTCAATGGATGTGATCCGGTCTTTGCGGCCGGAATATTTATAGAGGTTTTTGGCTCTCCCGTTTTTAACGGGAAAATTACACCTAACTGATTACCCTTTCTATTTGTGCGGTTGTAAAATATACTAATCCAATAGAAAGAAAAACCATCATCCATAGTTTTTTAACAAATCACAGGAGTGCAATTTCGTATAATATTTTTGATACCTGATCGGCTGAATATTTTTATGAAAACAAATGTTTGCTTGATATCCAGTCTGCGCAAACCATTCAGATCTTTACTTTTATTGATCTTGTTTGGGTTGATTTCATTTGGCTTTATTACGAAAGCAGTTGGATTTATTCTGGTGCAGCGCGAAACAGGGGTTTTAGGCAGCTACTACCGCTCCATTGGCGTCCTCGAAAATATTAAAGATCCCCAATCGGGGGATATTTCAGCCGGGATCGAATTGATCGAAACCAGCCCCTATTTCGCGTATGGCGACCAGCGGGAGTTGGTTTCAGGCGTCATGCTGCATACTTATAATCAAGACTGGCTTATTTGTAACTGTCCTGATGTGATGAAAAGGTTTCCTAAAGAATATTGGCCCAATGTCCACGCTACGGATATATGGTTTATCGGTGAACTTATCAAGATGGAGGAAGTAAAGACGTGGGCTAAAAAGCCGGAAGATGGGAAAACGGTTGGCTACTATCTCGAATTTAACATTGATACCCTTTTCGCTGCCTTCCCCGATGATGCCAGGCAGGGCCAACCGAAAGGTCTCCTTTTTATGTTCGAAGGAAATGAAGCAGCCATTCCATTAATCCAAGAAATGGAAGTCGGCCAAAGATATTTTATCCGCAGTTGGAAAGATTGGGTTCAGCTAGATTTTTCCTGGGAAAACACACACGAAGCCAATTTTAAGATAAAACCGCTGGATGATGGACAGCTTTGGTACATCCCGATAGCGCAAGGAGCAAGCATTGATATCAGCGATCCCATCCTGGCTCCCTTCAAAAATGAGATCGATGTCCTGAATGAAAACCTGCATACGCTATTCATTATCGCCACCGCGGATATGAGCGCCATGCCAACAACGCAGGAAGCTTCCCGCCACTATTACCTGACCGCAGGACGATGGCTGAACCACCAGGACGATCTGACCGGGAATAAAGTGATCGTGGTGACAGAGGATTTCGCAAGAATACGAGGCTTTGAACTGGGGGATGAGATCACGCTCACCTTCCGGCCGCTAACAGACACCTATTTTGGGTTAATTCGGGATGGCGTGGATTCACTTGCCTGGAGGAGCTACCCAACCTACCAGGATACCTTTAAGATCGTTGGTTTATATAACAGAACGACTTTTATCGCTTATCTTGCATATATTCCAACCTCCAGTTTGCGGCCAGGCTTTACATCAGTGACTCAAAATCAATTTAAAGTTGAAATCGATTATAGTTTTGTTCTCGACTCCTCGCGTCACGAAACCGGGTTCATTCAAGCCTATAAAGTTCCCCTCCAGGTGCTGGGCATCAGCCTGAATTTTCTCGAAAACAATGGACCGGCCTATTGGGCTGCGGTGGATCCCATCCGCCGCTCCTTATCCGCGGATATCCAGGTCTTTGGTCTGTTGATGGTCGTCGCGCTTATCCTGGCGGTTTTTCTTTACGTGATGGCGCGCAAACGGGACTATGCTATTTTAAGAGCCTTAGGCGTCCCCAAAAAGCAAGCCAACGGGCAGTTGATGCTGCCCCTGCTTTTGTTGGGCGGACTCGGGATCATCCTGGGCGGGCTTCCATCCTGGAATTATGCATTAACCCAGGCCAAAACATCCCTATCCACCATTCCGACGCCAGCCGGGGTCTCTCCTTCCGCTGACCTCAGTCCCTTCTTCCTGGCTGGCTTATGCGCTGCAATTTTCCTTCTCCTGGCCTTGTTTTCCTGGCTGGGTGTGTTTTTCCTGGCCAACAAACCCGTCTATGAGCTTCTTCAAGGCCAAACTTCCCAAAACAAAGGGGTCCAAAAGCGAACTAAAAAAAATGCATCAGACCAGCCCACTCCTTCCTTGTCTTCAAGCTTGGCCAGCACGGTTGATCATGCTGGAAGCACACGACAGGAAACTCCTGTGAGCGAAGCCGATCCCGCGGCGCGCAGAAAATACACTCCTTCCTCCTTGAGCCGGTATGTGATCCATCATGTGCTGCGTTCCAAGCTCAAATCCTTCCTGACCCTGGCCATTGCCCTGGGCTTTATGCTGGCCTCGGGTTGGATATTGCAGACCATGGAGCGCAGTCAAATGGAAGTGGATCGACTCTACGATACAACCGTGGTGGAAGCCGACATTGTACTGGCCGATCGTTCAGTAAAATCAACCACAGAAATACCCACCGCAGGAAGCGGTATTGTATACCTGAAGACCATCGACAGCGTATTGAACAGCGGCTTCGTGAAAAGCAGTATTCTCGAGGCCGATACGCTCTGGTTCAAAATTGTAAAACTGGATCCTCAAGATGCATTTCCTGGATATTACCCGGTGTATGCTTATGACAGCCCGGAAACGTTCTATTCCGGCCTGGCAGATCCGGGTTCGCTCATTTTTGCAGCGGGATGGGACATGAAGCTCTTCGCCGCACCACGGACGCTGGAAGACATCCAGGATGAGGGTGTCCCCGCTCTTTTCCCGAAAAGCCTGCTGGAGCAATTGCAGCTTAATGTCGGTGACAGGGTTAAGATCACCTCTCAATCCAGTAAAACTTACACCTGTGTCATCGTTGGGCAATACTCAGGCTGGCTGGCTACCACCGTTAATACCATCAAAACTCAATGGATAAATTCGGGAGGAGATTATATATTAATCCCACTCTCCGTGTTGGAAGCCATGGAAGGAAGCCAAACCAAATTCACGGTGGCGCATTTCAGCCTCGATCCAAAGAAAAATCGAGAGCTGCCACAATTGCGTGCGGAGATGGAAAAAGTCATGGATGTTTATGGCGGCAAATTACGCTTTATTATCTGGGATGAGGAATTGAGGATCGTTCTCGCCCAACTGGAAAAGAATATATCCCTGCTCAAGGTGCTCTATCCGGTGGTGATCGGCGTGTCTGTCTTGATCGGCGCGGGACTGTGTTTCCTGCTCCTTCTGCAAGCGACCCGCGAGGCCGCCATCCTGCGCGTACTGGGAACAACCCGGACGGCTGTGCGATTGGCGTTGATCATTGAGCCATTGATCCTTTCCATCCTCGGGGTGCTCATCGGCCTGGGGATCGCGCGTTTATTGTGGGCAAGCCCGGATCTTGTGGAAGTCAGTCCATTATTGATCA
This sequence comes from Chloroflexi bacterium GWB2_49_20, assembly GCA_001796335.1. Lineage (GTDB taxonomy): Bacteria > Chloroflexota > Anaerolineae > Anaerolineales > Villigracilaceae > UBA12087. The sequence continues at coordinate 104,598 of MGMF01000025.1, forward strand.
GCGCAGGGCTATACCTGGCAGGTGTTCTGGCTGGTGTGGTGAGCGGTGCCATATCGGTCACCAATAAAAAACCGATCGAGCTATTACAGGTCAAAGAATAGCAGGAGGAGGAAGAATGCCTGAACTCAAGTTAGATAATGTGAGTTATCAATACAAACACGGTGACCGCAAAGTGGTCAACGAAGTGACTTGTCTGTTCGAGGGAGGCAAATTGAACTCGGTGGTAGGACCTTCAGGCTGTGGCAAGACGACTCTGCTCTCGCTCATGGCTGGTCTTGACCAACCCACCCAGGGACAGATCCATATAGATAACGAGTCGCTTGCCGATCTGGATCTGGATCAATACCGGCGCGAGCGCGTATCGATGATATTTCAAGCGTTCCAGCTTTTTCCCCTTTTGACCGCCCTGGAAAATGTTTGCTTCCCCATGCAACTCAATGGTGTTTCAAGGGAGGAGATCCCGGAAAAGGGGAAAAGCCTTTTATCGTCCGTAGGGATCACGGAGGAAAAATTCAAACGCTATCCAGCCAATCTCTCAGGTGGGGAGCAGCAGCGCGTCGCAATTGCCCGAACACTCGCGACAGGCGCCCATGTTCTGTTAGCAGATGAACCCACCGGAAATTTGGATAAGGCCAATGGCGATAAATTGATCGAAATCCTTGGACAATTGGCACATGAACAGGGTTATTGTGTCATTATCGTCACGCATGATCCCAGCATTGCAGAGCGTTCCGACAAAGTCTGGCGCATGTCCGATGGTGCTTTAATAGAACAACAACTCGCTTCATCCTAAAAATAAAGATGCTCAATCGCCGTGGTTTTGGCTACCGAAACTTCAAGTCCTTCCGTTTTCCCGTTAAAAACGGAAGAGCCAGGTTTTTCTAACTGTCTCCCACATTTCCAGTTATGAAACAGGAGCCAACATGAAAAAAATATCCTTCCTGCGCATGCTGGTTATCAGCCTGCTGGGTTTTGCCCTGACCTTCTCGTCCAATATCCAGGATCCCCCGCTGATGACATACAAGGTGCGGCAGTTGGCTCCCGACCTGCCCAATACAGCGCTGGGTTTCCTGGGCGTGGTCGGACTGCTGGTGGCCATGCTGGTGCAGCCAATTGTGGGGGTGTTCTCTGACCGGGCACACACCCGCCTGGGACGCCGCCTGCCCTTTATTATTGGCGGGGCGGTGTTGATCGCAGCCTCCCTCTTCCTGTTGGCGGCTGCCCCCAGTCTGTGGCTCCTGCTGCTGGGTGTCATATTGATCCAGTTCTCATCGAACGTTCTGCAAGGTCCCTGGCAGGCACTCATCCCCGACCTGGTGCCTGAGGCACAGCGCGGCAAGGCTTCCAGCCTGAAAGCTGTCATGGATATCATTGCCGTGGTGGTGGGCGGAGCGGTGGCAGGCATATTGCTTGGCAAGGTGGATACCTGGGGTCAGACAGCCGTCTATGCGGCAGCAGGTGCTCCGGTGGTTGTGTTCGCCATTTTCATTATCTTCACAGCCATGTGGGCGCGTGAAGCGCCAGGCGCAGCCGACCCCGGCATTACCCAGCGCAGCGTGGGTGATGCACTTAAAAATGCCTTTTATGTCAATTTTCACGAGAATCCGATCTTTGGCTGGTGGTTCGCGAACCGCATCCTGTTTTGGGGGGCATTCATTGCCATCAACACATTTCTTATCAACTACCTGGTGGATGTGATCCGTATGTCCCAGGCCGAGGCCCAGGGTTTTTATGGCACACTCAAGATCATTCTGGGTGGGGCATTGGTCCTGCTGGCGCTGGTCTCCGGCTGGCTGTCAGACAGGCTGGGACGCAAACCGGTCATGCTGGTGGCCGGGCTGGTGGCATTTTGCGGCGCCATGATACTCCTGTTTGTGCGTGAGCGCACGTTGATCACCATTGCCGGTGCGATCATCGGCATGGGTGTGGGGACATTCCTGTCTGCCTCCTGGGCGCTCGCCACCGATATTGTGCCGCGCCAGGAGGCGGCGCGTTATTTGGGTATTGCCAATATCGCCACCTGCATCGGGTCTGGCGGGGCGCGTTTGTTGGGAGGTATCCTGATCGATCCGCTCAACCGGGCGCTGGATTCCAGTTCTGCGGGTTACCTGTTCCTGTTTGGGCTGGCGGCGCTGTTCTTCCTTGTGAGCTCAATTGTCATCATTCCTCTGCCAGCCAAAGGTGTATCCAATGCGAAAAGAATTTGACCGATAACATTTTTCGATCCCTTTTTTGCACAGAAGATTCGCATCCGGTGTTATTGGAGTTTCTCTTGAAGACTCAATAGTTTTTCGCAAAATAATAGAGGAGTTCGTGGGTTGAGTTGAGCGGTTTGACACTGGCAAAACCATCTTAAAGCAGAGCAAAACCCAATAATCGGGCTATCAAAAAGACCGTCCGTATTGACTGGTTTTCTTTTTTTCTCGGGCAATAAAACTCCTGCGTCAAGCCTCCAGTCGCCAATATTCCCCGCCGCAAGCCCCCGGCCGTAGGTCTCCGCAGGAGGCAGGAAAGAAGGGAGGCATTCCCGCCCTACCCGGGGAAAATATTTCCTGTTCTCTTTAGCTTGTTTTTTGAGATACAATCAGGCCTTACTAAAATTTACTGTTAAGAATTGGACAGAACATGGAAACCCTAAACCCAATATTTCCCCAAGAAAACCCAGCTCGCGGACTTTGCAGCGAGGCGCAAGCATGACTGACCTGCTGCGCAAGCTCAATCCCGCCGTGGATAAAAAATGGCTGAACCTGGTTGCCGGTCTGATGTGGTCGGGTGTGGGTGGCATGCTGATCGCGTTTGCCACTCGCTGGCTGAAACTGGATAACTGGTTGACCATCCTCCTGCTTGTGCTGGCCGGGCTGGCTCTTGGAACAGCCATTTACATGTACGGTTTTTCAAAAGTGGCTAGCAAGAACATCAGCCGCATCGCGGCCATTCCTGGAAAGCGCATCTGCATCTTCGCCTTCCAGGAATGGAAGACCTACCCGCTGGTAGCCTTCATGATCTTGCTGGGCATCTACCTGCGGGTGTATTCCCCCATCCCAAAACCCCTGCTGGCAATTCTCTATCTCGGGCTTGGCACCAGTCTGCTCGCTTCCAGTCTGCAATATTACTGGCAGGCAGCCTCAGACGTTTAATCCCACCCGAAAGTCCCAAAGATTGCCATAATAACTTTCGGGACGGTGCCCACACAGGGTCAGGTGGCTAGGACTTCTTCCTTCTCTGGAACAGGGTATACACATACGGGCGCAGGTCACCGGAGGGCATCTGGTGGGTATGCTGCCTGCTTTCGATGATCTTAAAATCAGATCCCAAAAATTGAGTAAGGCTCTCCGTATCGTAGTTTCTAATATCCAATCCGCTGCATTTGGAGGCTCCGCCAATTGCAAAGGCTGCCAGGATGACATACCCACCGGGGCGCAGAACCCTTAATAGCGTGGTTAAATAATCCTGGCGCTGCTGGGGGTCTGTAAAGAAATGAAAAACAGCGCGATCATGCCAGAGGGCAATCTCCGAAAGGTTAAATGCTTTGGCTGGTTGGGTAATATCCTCAACCAGCCATTGAACCCGGTTAGCCTTTTCTGCTCCCAGTTCGGCCCGAGCCTTCTGCAGGGCGATCTCGCTGATATCCAGGGCGTATATGTTTTCATATCCCTGTTCAAGCAAAGCATTAATGAGGGTTGAAGCCCCGGAGCCGATATCCAGGACAGCCTCCTGTTTATCCATTCCACAGCGCTCAATCAACTGCAGGGATGGCGTGGGCTGCGGTTCATACCAGCCCAGTTGAGTGACCGGTTGTGAAGAATAGACGCTATCCCAATGTTCTTTCATCGTTTTAGGCATTTTTAATTCTCCAGGGTTCGATTTGCGGCTGGAGCATCACTGAATGGGTTTATAAATTTCCAGGTTATTAAAAAAACACTTTGTATTCATCCTTTACCTACCTGGAAACTTTAAAATAAGTGGGGCATCTTCTTTGGAATGATTTGATTTTACTATAAAGTCGGAGGGGAGAGCCACGCCACCGGCAGTTACCCGCATAAGGGGGCTTGACATGGATGTTTAATTCCATATAATATAAACTGGTTTACTATACAAACCAGTCTATAACCTCAGGAGTTACACATGCACCCGATCTCACCAAGACCAAACTGCGTGCCAGGCAGTATCATTACATCGATGGCACTTTCGAGTTCACGTTTGGCGGACTGTGCCTGCTCCTGGCGGTTTATTTCTACATCCAGGCTGCCATGCCTGAAAGCCTGCTCAGCAACATCCTGACCATGGCTTTTGTAATCATCACACCCGGCGGTGCCATTCTCATCAACCACCTGGTCGGGCGGTTCAAGGAGCAGGTCACGTACCCGCGCACCGGGTTTGTGGCTTACCAGCGCCCCCAGGGACTGCACCGTGGAGTCCATGTTGGGTTCGCGCTCGGGATGGCTGCCATCATTGGCGGTGTCATGGCTGCTTTTATCACCCGCAGCCCAAAAGCTCTGGATTGGATGCCCGGATCGACTGCGTTTGTATTTGGATCCGTGTTGACCTGGATCGGTTTTCGCAGCGCACTGCCGCGTTTTTTGGCCTGGGTTTCCTGGTGATATTGTGTGGAATGATCCTGTCCTTCCTCGGCTTTGGCAACATGCCCGGGTTGGCACTTTTTTATGCGCTGGCTGGATTGATCCTGCTGCTTTCGGGCGGGCTGACCCTGTGGCATTACCTGCGCCACAATCCACTTTCCGATGAGGTCGTCAATGAGTCCTGAACACAACCTCTTCGCAGATGTCGACCGCCTGATCCATGAGCCCTCGCGCGCCATCATCCTATCCGTTCTGGGAGCGGTTGAAAGCGCAGATTTTATCTACCTGCAGCGTGAGACCCGGCTGACGCGCGGCAATCTTTCGGTGCATCTCTCGAAACTGGAAGCCGCCGGGTACGTACAAATAGAGAAGACATATCGCGGCAAGGTGCCTCTCACGCTGTGCCAGATGACACCTGCTGGCCGCCAGGCTTTTGATAAATATCGCCAGCAACTCAAGGATTTTGTAGAAAATACGAAGGAGTAAAACCCTCATGTCCATTGTTGAAATTACCAATATTTCCAAATCCTTCGGCCCGGTCAAGGCTGTTGATGATGTCAGCTTCAACATTGAGCAGGGTGAACTCTTTGGCCTGCTCGGCCCCAACGGCGCCGGCAAGACCACTGCCATCCGCTGCATGCTGGACATCTTCAAGCCGGATACCGGCTCGGTGGCTATCCTGGGCGGAGCGATGAACGAAGCCAAAAAAGATCACATCGGTTACATGCCCGAAGATCGCGGCCTGTACCAGGATATTACCCTTGAACGCTGCCTGAATTATCTGGGCTCACTTAAGGGGCTGAGCCCGGCACAGGTAAAACAGAGCTCTGAAATCTTCCTGAAGCGCTTTGACCTGACAGCCCATAAAACCAAAAAAGTGAAGGAACTCAGCAAGGGCATGCAGCAGAAAGCGCAGATCATCGCCACCCTGCTGCACAAGCCCGATCTGCTCATCGTGGACGAACCCTTCAGCGGTCTCGACCCGCTAAATACCCAACTGGTTAAAGACCTGCTGCGTGAACAGCACCAGCAGGGGGTCACCATCATCCTGTGCTCGCATCAAATGAACCTGGTCGAGGAGCTGTGTGAACGGATCGTGCTGATCGACCACGGTCGAACCGTGTTGTATGGCAGTTTGGACAAGATTCGCAGACGTTTTTCAGGGCATGCCGTCAGTGTCCAGACGCGTGACACGCTGCCATCCCTGCCGCGCGTGGAACGGATTGAAACGATCAACGGATCGTTCAAACTGCACCTGGCACCCGGCTCGCAACCGCAGGAAGTGCTGCGCCTGCTGGTGGAACAGAATATAAATCTGGACAGTTTCAAGATCTCCGTACCAACCCTGGATGAGATCTTCATCCGGGTGGTCAAGAACGAAGGTGAGGGGCTATGATAAAGACCTGGCGGGTTGCCCTGCACGAATACCAGAGGCATGTCTTTAACCGCCGTTTTCTGGTGGGGTTGCTCAGCGTGCCTTTTATGATGGTCGTCATGATCGGTTTGATCTTCCTGACCATCTCCATGGAAAACAAAACCCGGGCTGTCGGTTATGTGGATCGATCCGGTTTGCTGGCTCAGCCCCTGCCTGCACCCCCGGTTGAAAAACCAAATAAACCGGTTGAGATCCTGGCCTATAGCGATGAAGCCGCCGCCAATGCGGCCCTGCAGGCGGACGAGATCCAGGTCTACTACCTGCTGCCCGCCGACTACCTGTCCGCCGGTAAACTGAAGGTGGTGCATGTGCAGGCCGTCCAATCCCCGGCCCGGCAGCAGTTCTACAACTTCCTGGCGGTTAACCTGCTCTCCGGCCTGGACGCCCAGGTTTCCAACCGGATCCTGTCCGGGGATGAGATTATCGTTCAATCTGTGGATGGGAGCCGCGAGGTTTCTTCTGAGAGTAGCTGGTTGGGTTTATTCATCCCCATCCTGGCTGCCCTGGGCTTCGTAATTGCCATGTTCACGGCGGGTGGTTACCTGATGCAGTCCGTGGTGGAGGAGAAAGAGAACCGCACCATGGAGGTGATACTCACCTCGGTCTCCCCCAACCAATTCATGGCTGGCAAGATCATTGCAGATGTAAGCATTGGGTTGACCCAGATATTCGCCTGGTTGGTGTTCATCATCATAGGCATAAAGGTGGGCGCTCAATCCATTGAGATCCTGCGAGGTATCCAGGTTTCACCCCAGGTGACGCTGCTCTGCCTGGTCATCCTGCTGCCAACTTTTATCATGGTTTCAGCCTTCATGGCTCTCATCGGCGCCACCGTCAGCGAAGCGCGCGAAGGCCAGCAGATGATCGGTCTCATCAGCCTGCCCATCTGGATCCCCTACATGCTGATAGGTCTGATCATCGAGAGCCCAAATTCACCGCTGGCAGTTGGGCTTAGTTTGTTTCCCCTGACCTCCTCGCTGACCATGCTGATCCGCCAGGGTGTCACCATCATACCTGCCTGGCAGATTGCCACCAGCGCCCTGATCCTGGTCGCCAGCGCAGCCGGTTCCATCTGGCTGGCCAGGCGCGCCTTCCGCCTGGGAATGCTGCGCTATGGCAAACGCCTGGCCTGGCGCGAAATCTTCGCCCGGCGTGGAGCAGGCTTATGAAAAAAATTCGAATCGTTTTGATCAACGAGATCATCACCCTCCTCAGCCGCCCGTCCTTCTGGCTGGCCACGCTGGGCATCCCCCTGGTCGCGGGGTTGCTTTTTGCAGCAGTGGGCACCCTCAACATGAACAGCGCTACCTCCCAGGCTGTCAGCCAGATCTTCAGCGGCCCGGCCGAAATGCGCCCGGAAGGGTACGTGGACCTGAGTGCGCTTGTCCGCTCCATCCCTGAAAGCATCCCTGCCGGGACATTGCTTTCATTTCCAGACGAAAAAGCAGCCCGCGCCGCCCTGGCTCAAGGCCAGATAGCCGCCTTTTACATCGTTCCCAAGGACTACCTGCAAACCGGAAAGATCCTGTACATCCGCCCGGACCTCAATCCGCTGGCCAGTGGTGGGGACCAGTCCACACTGTTTCGCTGGGCATTGCAGGTTAATTTGCTGGGCGGGGAGATGCTGCTCTCCAGCCTGGTGAACGGTCCCCTGGCTGTGCAGGATGTCTCCCTGGCTCCAGCAGGCGAGGCCGGACCGGATCAGAGTAACCCGCTGGCCTTCTGGACACCCTATGCCGTCACCCTGCTATTCTATTTCCTGATCATGGGCTCCGCCAGCCTGCTGCTCAGCAACATCTCCAAGGAAAAAGAGAATCGCGTCATTGAGATCCTGTTGAACTCGGTCACTCCCACCCAGCTGCTGACCGGCAAGATCATGGGGCTGGGGCTGGTCGGCCTGGGTCAGGCCATCTTATGGCTGGGTACCGGATTTGTGCTCATGAACCTGAGCGGGCGCGTCTTTACCCTGCCGTCCGAAATTCACCTGCCGGGTTCACTGGTGGTGTGGGGAGTGGTCTTTTTCATCCTGGGGTATGCCGTCTATGCCAGCCTGATGGCCAGATTGGGCGCCCTGGCCCCCAACCTGCGCGAGGCCTCCCAGGTGACCTTTGTGATCATGCTGCCGCTCATCATCCCGCTCTTCTTCAGCAGCAGCGTCTTCATGACCGACCCGAACGGACTGATCGCTACGGGGTTGAGCCTGTTCCCGCTATCTGCCCCGGTGGCCATGATGGCGCGCCTTTCGGCAGGCGGGGTACCCTGGTGGCAGCCGCCGCTTTCAGCCCTGCTGCTGGCCGGCACGGCTGTGATCATCGTGCGGGCTGTGGCGGGCATGTTCCGCGCCCAGGCGCTGCTGTCCGGGCAGGGTATCAAGGTGAGGACCTATTTGCTGACGTTGATAGGGAAGGCGTGATCAAAAACCTGACAGGTTTTTTGGGACACCTGTCAGGTTTGAATAGAAAGTGGGGCGGGATTCCGCGAAGCCTCCACGCCAAAGGTCGATCCGGAAGGTTCCCAAAAGGGGAAATGGGGCTGGAGCAGGTAGTTTCCTGCCTGATTAATGAGACTCGTTTTTAAAGCGATTGATGCGATTCTGAACATCACTAAGGATGTTTTTTATCTCTGCCAGATCGTTTTCGTTCACATATTTGGACAGCTCACTTAATAAAGAAGGCACATTTGGCTGGTAGTAATGAAGCAGCGTCGCAATATCGTTTTCGTAGATACCCACCCTGGAAAAATTGCCCTGCCTGTATAAAGACGGCAAAGCATAGAGTTTTAACAACAACAAACCTTCCACTGTTGCCAATGGAATATCACGGTCAAGAAATCTTTGCACCTTTGAATATTTGCCATGCACTTTTTTGAACAGGGGATTTTGCGTTAGCAAAACATCAATTTGCAATTCACCATAATTTGCCCGAACAAAATACGGTTCCTGGCTGGAAATTTTGAGTTCGGGTAACTTTTCCAGTGACGATAACGCCATGAGCAGATCCAAATCTTGTGTATTTCGCCCCTCGACATAGTGCAGGATGGCAACTCCGCCAACCAGAACATAATCTATTTTTCGCTGCTCTAAAACCGCAAATAAATCTTGAACAGATTGAATTAAAGAATCTGAATTCATCATGCCACCAATCCAATTTTTGACGTTGAATACAACGGCGTTGCGAATAACATTTCCAATTTGAACGCTACTCTGAATGGTCACTTTACATTCCTATTAATAGTGTAGCATAAATTGAGCCTGTGTTTGGGAATGGGCAGCCAACAGTTTGGCGTTACCTCATTGCATGGGGCAGGTTGATAGTCAGGTAAGTGTGGCTTCGCATTGAGAGCAGCCTGATTAGATGGGCAAACCAACTCGCATACTCTCTTTATGCTAAGCAGAAAGCAATTGATGTCGTTCCACAATGGAATTCGGAGAGAATAGCCGAATGTTGTCTGCGATCATTCGCACCTGCGTCTCCACCGACTCCAATGGCACACCGGCCGGAGCATAAGCAACATACAGAACCTTCGAAGTCTGTGCTGAAATTGGAGAGCGGTTATCCTGCCCGTAAAGAATTGTACAGGAGATGCCCTGAGCGTCTCGCATGATCATGTCACCTGCTCGAATGGCTTTGGAAGTGCCATCCATGCGGGTGATCTGGTCTCCTGCCCGGGAAACATCCATTAAAACCGGTTCCAACAGCCTGGCAACATCATGCCCGGCGGTTAGAACCAATGTATCCACTTCTGCCATGAAGTTAGCGTCCACCAGGGGACTTACATTCGGCAGGTTTCTTCCCTTCAACACGATCGACTCCACTTGAAGCAGGACATGATACGTTTTGTCGAAGCGCTTGTAGTATCGTTCGTAAGCAGACATGACGGGCAGGGATAGAAAATCCTGCCGGGTAAATCCTTGATAGTGTTCGCGCAGGCGCGCTTCCAGCTCTCGTTTGCGCTTATCCAATTCGGGAGAAGAGTGGGGGTTTTCCACTCCCGAAAGCTCGAGGAGCCCCAGGCTCGCCCCAGGGTGAGCCACACGCCATTCATTGACTGTTGAGATCACAAGCATTTAAGCTCCAAATAAACAAGAATGGGTAAATTATATGCTCAAAGGTGACGCAGACCGGGAAATTTCTTCTTGAATATCGCACCATTTCCGGTTCTCCCATTCTTAAAGTTGCCTTTATTGTATTAAATTTTTTTTCCTCTTTCCAGCAATTAGCTACTCCATTTGTCAATTGTATTTCAACACTCGCGTTGTCTTTTTTGGAAAATTGCCCTATACTAAGTAAAATCAAAGTTTATTAATCACGTTATCTAATCATTAGTGAACCTAACGTCAAAATAAAGTTAGTAAAATTAAAGAGGAGGAAACATGACAATTTCAAAACATCAGCATCATCGGATTATTTGGGTTGCAAGCATACAATTCTTTCTGGAACGATTAATTCCAGTACCACTTATAGATTCTTTGCTGATTTTTGCTTTGCCTTTTATTGTTGCTGGATTAATAATTCAACATGTTGAAAAATATGAGATCTTTACTCGTGGGGTGGTTTTCGGTCTACTTTGGCTGTCAATCGCTCCTTACCTAATTATAAATGTTTATGAAATAGTAGACAAATTCTTTGATTCAAATCGATCCTTATTCAAGTCAGACGATATAAGTTTTAATGAATTTAGAAATCGCATATTCTTTGATTCCGGTTCTCCAAAGCACTTATTCCTCTCCATCCCATTAACTATATTCGCGATTATTATATTACTCATATCAATTTATGCGGGAGCTCCTTTAATAGTAAAAATATGGGGCTGTGTAACTTTTGGCTTATTGATTTATGTTGCCGGGATTGGATTTTGGGGCATATTCCAACTACTAGGTCTTATTGAAAGAATATGTGAGATGGAATTAAATTTTAACCCTTATCATTCAGACAAATTTGGAGGATTGAGGAGTATTGGACATTTAAACATAAAAATACCATTGTTATTCTTTTCGGGATCTTTAATGTATCCAATGATAATGGATGCTCTTGATAAATTTCCTAAGAGTGAATTCATGTCGATTGTTTTTTGGCTTTTAATAATATTCTATTTAGGTTTAGGATTCGCTGGTTTCTTAATACCACAATTTCAAATTCATGATGCAATTTCTCGTTACAAAGAGGAATCATTGACAAATTCCGAAAAAGTTCTGCAAAAATTATTAAGTGATCTTTGTTTGGATGATTGGATTGAAAAAGATAAAGCTTATTCAGTTCAGATAAAGATTAATACATACTATACCTATTTCCATGAAAGGATAATGGCGGTAAAGGAGTGGCTTTGGGATTGGAAAGTCTTATTACAATTAGTCACATCAATGGTAGTTCCTATTCTAATTGCTCTATTTCAGACATTCATAAAGTAGGCGTTAGCATGTACGATGTTATTGTTGTTGGTGCAGGACCAGCAGGCTCATCAGCTGCTAGACAATGTGCTCAAAATGGATTAAAAACTCTATTATTAGATAAATCGAATTTTCCTCGAGAAAAACTATGTGGAGGGGCAGTTTCAGAAAACGCCCTATCTCAGCTCGATTTTGAACTACCTAGTGAACTAATGGAACGCGACATTTATGGTGCACGTGTTCATTTTGGAGAAAGCGTAATTGAGATCAGAAAAGAATATCGAATAGCAGTGTTGGTAAGCCGATATAAATTTGATCATTTCCTTCTAATAAAAGCTCAAGAAGCAGGGGTGAAAGTTATAGAAGGTGCGAGGGTTACCGCAATAAAATTAGCATCAAAATATGCTGAAGTCGTAACTGACAACACTAAATATCAATGCCGGATAGTAATCGGTTGTGATGGTTTTAATAGTAAAGTTGCTCAATACGTGCGTAGGAGAGATCGACCGATTGAATATGGAAATTGTCTAGAGGTATTTATTCAGGCTGAAGATTCGAAGATTAACCAATATATTAAGGATGCAATAGAAATTCATCTTGGGGGAATTCGATATGGTTATGGATGGGTATTTCCTCATAAGGAGTATTTTTCTGTTGGTATTGGGGGAAATGCTTACTACCTAAAAGAGCCAAAAGATACTATGAAAAAATTCCTAAAGTTGACGAGGTTTGACATTGAGTCAAATATTCAAGGGCATCCAATACCCGCTGGAGGAGTTCATCGTAAAATTATTGCTGATCGAATTATTCTTGCTGGTGACGCTGCTGGATTTGTTGATTCGTTCATCGGCGAGGGAATAGCATACGCAATTCAGTCTGGTCACCTAGCTGCAATAACTGCAGCATCCGCGCTAACAACCGGGGACTGTTCTACTAGAAATCTTAAATCTTATGTGCATGATTGCAGAAAGGAATTTGGGATAAGCTTGTGGTATTCACTTAATCTTTCCCGCCTTACGTATCGGTATCCACAGTTCTTTCTCAAATTAATGGCATCGAGAACAGAAGTGTTAGACAAATTTTTTGAAATACCTGCCCGAAATGAGACCTACAAAGATTTCTTCTTTTGGTTATTGCCTAGATTACCATTCTATTTAATTAAGATACTTTTTCGGGGAAATTAATTTTCTATACAGATACCAAACTATTCTCATTTCCGAAGCTGACACCCGCGTCATACAAATTTACCCTGCCTAATTATCCCGCGACAAGTCGGCAATGGAGACGGAAGCGTCCACCAGGCGAGGCGCGATGTCAATTGGTGCATTTGACAGCCATTCCTCTATCCTTAGTGTTACTTCAGGAAGAATGGATTTATAGGGTGCCAGGATCTTATCAAGATTATGAAATTTGGAAATCGGGCTTAAGAATGAATAGGCCTGCATATTCTCGCTAATTTTATGTAATATCGCCACCTTTTCTTGGTTTTCTATAGAAACATGGTCCTCAATTTCATCCAGGGCTCGCATGCATAAATATGCAACTGAAATTGTCTCCCTCAACTTGGCAGGTAAAAAAGTTATTGGAATGGCAAAAGTGCGGCTGGTATCTTTAAGGACTCGTAGAATATCCGTTTGAATTGACATGGTTTTCCTTTTAGAACAACGGAGGACTTATTGGCTCGCTACCCCTACTATATCGGGATCATCAAAATAACCTTACAAATTTCTTCTATCAATGTTCTCAAATCGATTTCTCCTACTATTGCAACCAATGTAGGAGAAATTAAAGTTCCAAGATAATATCTGAATATGGGTAAATTGATGAGGGTGTTGGGCTTATCACGCCTACTGCAATTTCTTGGCTTGAAGCTTGAGGAACGAAACATGGGCTTCGTCCCTTATCAACTCCTATTTAATGATCACTAAATAAACTTTATAAACTTCGAAACCCTGTTTCATTATTGTATAAGAATACAAGAAAATGTGCTTTTTTGCAAGCGGTTAAATTGATTGCACAAATATTATTTTCCTTCAACAATATCCAGACCATGCAGCCAAGTTCAAGAGACAGGCAAGTCAGGCGTATGCGCGTAAATGGATATTGGCGTACCACTCATCCAGGCGATTGGAGAGGGTGTTAGACAATGGTTAGTATACTGATAGGACAAGCGATCCATGGAAGGTTTTGATTAGGGAATGTTGATTGTCGTATAATGGTTTGCAGAGGAGAATACCGTGCAAACCTCACGCACCATTCATATTTTCGTTGGTTCCCCCTTCAGCGATCTAAGAAACAGCCTCAACCTGCAGACGATGAAGATCTGCCTGCCCCTGTGTCTGCTGAGTAGAAAGTCAAACCAGCCCGGCCTTCATTATTCGTTTGGCTTGATCGTTTGATAAAACCGGGTTGATTTACACAACAGAAAATCCTTTCACCTGCCTGGAGAAAGCCCATGTCAGATGTATTTATTTCCTATTCCCGCAAAGATATCGCCTTCGCCAGGCTCCTTCAAGAATCACTCCAACACAATCAAATTGATATCTGGATTGACTGGGAGCGCATCCCGGTCGGGGAGCGCTGGTGGGATGAAATTTGTCAGGCGATTGAAAACGCGAATGCGTTCATGTTCATCATTAGTAAGAATTCGATGGGCTCACCCGTCTGCAGGGATGAGATCAACCATGCGTTAAAGAACAACAAGCGCATTATCCCGATCATCGTTGATGATCTGAAACCAGAGGCGATCAAAGATTTCGCACCGGACTTGCCGCAATTCAACTGGATCATATTTGAGAGGAATCAACTCTTTCGGATCGAGGAAAACCCGGAGGTACGGTCAGATAAACCAGAGGACAGCCAGGTGGCCCTGCCCAAGCTGCCGCAGTACGAAGAAGCCTTGGAAAAACTGAGCAAGGCCATCCACACAGACTGGGATTGGGTCAAATATCATACTCGTTTGCAGGTGGATGCCCTGCGCTGGGAGAACAACCAGCGCAATACCAGCTACCTGATCCGTGGGGCGGCGCTGGAAGAAGCTGAACAAAAAATGTTACAGGCAGGTGGGAAGGATCCCACCCCGACTGCACTGCATACCGAATACGTCCTTGCCAGCCGGCAGGCAACCACCCGGCGCCAGCGCACGACGTTGGGATCAGTTCTCGCCGGATTGGTAATGGCTATTTTCCTGGGAACCCTGGCCTGGTCTCAACGCAATCAGGCCGTGTACCAGGGCAACTTGCGTGCCACCGCCCAGGCCAATGCAGTTGCCGAATCTAACATCCGGGCCACGGCCGAAGCCAACGCAGTGGAGCAGCGCGACATTGCCGTGGTGCGCCAACTGGCTGCCCAGGCGCGTAGTATGACCACAGGACACCTGGATGAGGCGCTGTTGCTTGCAGTTGAAGCGGACCGGCGCCTGGATTTGAGCGATGCCCGCAGCAGCCTGCTATATACGGTCAGCAGCCAACCGGTACTGACGCGCTACCTTCCGCAGCGTGGTTGGGGTTGGGGTGGCCTGGCCTACAGCCCGGATGGGAGGCTGCTGGCAATCGGAACGGTAGACAGCAACGTTTTGCTTTTGGATGCCTGGAGTGGGGAACCCGTAACTGCACCTTTGACCGGTCTAAGCAGCGAAGTGTTGAGCCTGGCCTTCAGTCCGGATGGGCATTCTCTGCTGGCGGGGGATAATTCTGGGCTGATCCTGCGCTGGGATATTTCAAATCCGGCCAGTCCCGTAAAGGTGGATGTGTTCCCCGTCGGAATAAACACCGATCCAGCGATGATCACAATGGCTTCAGGTTTGAGGCCGATGCAGGCGGGTTATTTCCCTCCCAGCATTTATATTTGGAATGTGCCTGCTTCCCAGCAGGTCAACATCTGTTACTGCGGCGTTTCCAGCCTGGCATTCACCCCGGATGGTCGTACGCTGGCTGCAGGATTAGGCAGCGGAGTAGTCACCCTGCTGGACCTCGCAAGTGGCAGGGAATTACAGACCCTGTCTGCTTATCGTCCAATCAGTGACTCGTTTGACGCACTTATGGTTCTTGACCTTGCCTTCAGTCCGGATGGGAACAAGCTGGCCTTAAGCACTGCCTATGGATCTATTCGCATTTGGGATCTTATTAAAGGGGATGCCAGGGCTCTTCCACGCGCTAAGTTGACCCCCGAACTATCCCGGTTGGCACTAAGCCCGGATGGTAAAACCCTGGCTTATATCATT
Organism: Chloroflexi bacterium GWB2_49_20; assembly: GCA_001796335.1. Classification (GTDB taxonomy): domain Bacteria; phylum Chloroflexota; class Anaerolineae; order Anaerolineales; family Villigracilaceae; genus UBA12087. Next base: position 120,221 of record MGMF01000025.1, read on the forward strand.
GACAATAACCGTGCGGTGTACTTATGGGAAATGGATAGCCAGGAGGGCCAGAAATATCCTCTCCAATCCGGAGAAAAGATCATCAGCCTGGCATTCAATCCCGATGGTCACAGCCTGGCGCTGGGGCTGGCCGATAATACCATCCAACTTTGGGATATGCAGAGTCACCAGTCCCTCGGTGTCCCGCTCAACGGCCACCGGGGAGAAGTCATTAATCTGGTTTTCAACCCGGATGGACACCGACTGGCCTCACTGGACTGGGAGCATACCTCCCTCTTGTGGGATTTGCACGCCGATGAGCGTTTGCTGACAACGACTGATAATAACTCTGATTGGGTGACCGGTATCTCGCTCAGCACAGATGGACGTTATCTGGCGGCTCTGGAATATGGGGGGGCCAGCCTGAATATCTGGGATCTGCAGTCCAGCCCTCCGCTAAGGCGGACGCTGAAAGAGGCGGAATTGGGCATCTCTTTTACCAGTTCCGATCCTTATTTTCTGGCAGATAGTCACACGCTTGTTCTTTATGGGTTTGGAAGCGACTCGGTGGATGAACTTATCCTTTTCTGGGATCTGGATCGAAGGCAGCCAGTACTGAAAATTCCCTCTGCTCGCGCACCGCTCGCTGTCAGCCCGGATGGGCGTTGGTTGGCGGGGGTAAACCTCACCAACGGAGGCCAGGTGAGAAATTTGGCTGTGTGGGATTCTCACACAGGAACGCTGATGCATGAATTGGAAATCAATGATACAGGAAATGAGATTACTTCGCTGGCCTTTACCCCGGACGGCAGCCTGCTGGCAGCAGGTTTTTATAGCGGAGCGCTGCGCCTTTGGCATGTGGACGATGGCCAGCCGGCCAGCCCCATACTGACAGGACACCTTGATCAGGTGACCGGGCTGGCTTTCAGCCCGGATGGAAAAATCCTGGCCTCCAGCAGCGCTGATAAAACCATCCGACTATGGAATGTTGCCCAACCTACATCATCGTCTATTGAGCTTGCCGGGCACACCTCATGGGTGACGGATGTCACCTTCAGCCCGGATGGCCGAACCCTGGCCACCAGCAGCCTGGATGGAAGCATCCGCCTGTGGGATGCCCAGAGCTATTTGAGCATCGGCCAGCTTACCAGCCTGCAGTTTGACCAATTGTTCAACCTGGTTTTTTCACCGGATGGCAGCCGCCTGCTTGCAGGTGGGGGTAAGCAATTGGATACTTTGGAAAACCGCGGCATGCTGGTACTATGGGAGTTCGGATCGGCTAGTTGGGGTAGAGCGGCCTGCTCGATCACTCAACGCAATTTCAGCTTAAGCGAGTGGCACAGCTACTTCGGCATGGAAGCTTATCGTAAAACATGTGAAGCTCTCCCGCTGCATCCCTCAGTGGTCGAAGAATTTTTGAAGAGCGAACAATCTGAACTTGTGGCAGGCGGGTTGCAGGCAGCCCTGGACGACTTTGTCAGAACACTGCCTCTCGACCCAGCCCTGACCATCGAGTTGGAGGCTGGTCTCAAGACCTTCCCCCTGGAAGATTTGGCTCGTGATATAGCCCAGGGTGTGGATACCGGGGAGGTGGACCCGGCTGTGGAAATGTACCAGGCTTTACACACTTTGGGGATGCGTGAGGGTGTGTCAGCGCAAACCTGGAATAAAGTTTGCTGGTTTGGCAGCCTGTGGGGGCAGGCGCAAAAAGTGCTGGATATTTGCGAATTGGCCGTGGCAGAGGACCCGTCCAACGGAGCGATCCGGGATAGTCGCGGCCTGGCCCTGGCGCTTACGGGCAAGACCAATGAAGCCATTGAGGACTTCCAAGTTTTTGTTGATTGGTCAAAGCAAAACGGAAATTATGAAACGGACGGTCGCCAGCGAGAAAAATGGATCGCCGAGTTAAGGCGTGGCCAAAATCCATTTAATGAGCAATTATTGCAATCACTCCGTAATCCATAGCACTGTCTCTTGCCACAACCTGACCCAGGTGAATGGCAGTAGTAAATATATCCGGGAAAAGCTTATCACAAAACCTGCATACCACTGCTTGTCCGCAGCCCACCTCACCCCACCATCTTGACCACGGTCACACCCGCGCCGCCTTCCTTCTCCTGGCCTTCGTCAAATGAAGCAATGTGCGGATGTCCCTGCAGGGTGCGGCGCACCTCGCTGCGCAGTTTGCCCGTGCCTTTGCCGTGGATGATGCGCACAAAGGGCATGCCGGCCAAAAAGGCGCGGTCGAGATAATCCTCCAACAGTGCCAGGGCTTCTTCGGAGCGCTGGCCGCGCAGATCCAATTCCATGCCTGGAGAAGGCGCCAGCCCGACCGAGTGCACCGGCCCGCGCCCAGGCATGGGGTTTGGTACTGGTATGTCAGCCTCCGGTGCATCCTGCCCTTTGCGCTGGATCTCATTCAGCCGGGCGCGTATGCGCAGGCTGCCGATCTGGACTTCCACGTCTTCTGCACCCATGCTGGTGATAATGCCCTCTTTTTTTAGAGAGCTTAGAATTACTTTTTCTCCCAGCCTGAGTTCGTCTTTGGGCACGGGTTTTCTCTTTATATGCGCTTTGGCAGGTTTCTGGATCTTTTCTTCCAGAATTTCCACCTGTTCCTGGATGTCCTCAAGCACATCCAGCGGCTGGTGGGCATTTTTCAAATCCTGGCGCAGGTTTTTTAGCTGTTCCTGCAGGATGGCAACTTCCAGTTCCCCTTCGGCACGCGCCTTATCTATGGCCGCCTGACGTTCTTCCTCGATCTTCTCCAGCCGTTCGGTCAGCTCGCGGCGCAGACGGTGGACATCCGCACGCGCATTCTCAGCCTTCTGGCGTTCCTTGCGGGCCAGCTTGCGCTCGCGGTGGATGGCATCCAGCAGGTCATCGGTGCGCAATTCGGACGGATCAATCTCGCTTTTGGCCGCGGTGATGATCTCCACCGGCAGCCCGAGCCGCTCGGCAATTGCCAGCGCATTCGAACGCCCCGGCAGCCCGATGGTCAAATGATAGGTCGGGCGCAGGCTGTGCAGGTCAAATTCCAGCGAGGCATTCACCACTCCGGGCGTGGTATGTGCAAAGGTCTTCAGTTCAGGGTAGTGAGTGGCCACAAAGGTGGTCACATCCCGCTCCAGCAGGTAACTGAGAATGGCACGCGCCAGAGCGGCGCCTTCCTGCGGATCGGTACCTGCGCCGAGTTCATCGATGATGACCAGCGACTGGCGGTCGACCTTTTTAAGGATGCGTACAATGTTGGTGATATGCCCGGAAAAAGTGGACAGCGATTGCTCTATGGATTGTTCATCGCCAATATCCGCCCAGACAGACTTGAACAAAACCAGTTCCGAACCGGATTGGGTTGGGATGTGCAGACCGGATTGAGCCATTAACACCAGCAGCCCGACTGTCTTGAGCGAGACAGTTTTGCCGCCCGTGTTGGGCCCGGTGATGATGACGGCAAAGGTGTGCGGGTCGAGAACCACGTCAATGGGTACCACACTGCGCGGGTCGAGCAGCGGGTGGCGCGCCTGCAGCAGACGAATGAGCGACTGGCGGCTGGCTTTTTCCGGGTCTGGTTCCAGCCGGTTCAGGATCGGTTCAGCCGCACCCAGTTCGTCGGCGTATTTCGCTTTGGCAAAGGCCAGGTCCAGTTCTGCCAGGGCATCGATCCCGGGGATGATCTCGCCGGCATGTTCCCCCACTTGTTGTGAGATCTCAGACAGCACGCGCTGAACTTCATCCCGCTCTGCCAGCTGCATCTCGCGGTATTTATTGTTAAGCTCCACCACCGGCAACGGTTCGACGAACAGCGTGGCTCCCGAACTGGACTGGTCATGGACAATGGACTGCACTTGTCCTTTAAACTCAGCCCGCAGCGGGATGACATAGCGGCCATCACGCTGGGTGATGAGCGCATCCTGCAGCATGGAGACGGTCTTGGGATCGGTGATGTATTTCTGCAGGCGCGACATCAGCCGTTCATGGGCAATACGGATCTCGCGCCGGATGACCCCCAGCTTGGGCGAGGCTGAGTCGAGCACCTCGCCGTTCTCGCCGATGGTGTGGGAGATGGCTTCCACCAGGCCAGCCGGGGCTGGCAGGTTGAGTGCCAGCTCAGACAGGTGCGGATAATCGACGGCCATTTTTTCCAGCGAACGGCGCAGGTTGCGGGTGGCAACCAGCGTGTTTTGAATGTCGAGTAGATCTTTGGCTTCCAGGCGCCCACCGCGCGCCGCGTTGATGACTTGGGGACGCACATCATGTGCGCCACCGATGGTCAGATCATGGCCGGAGAGCAGCCTGCGCGCTTCGCTTGTGTCAGCCAGGCGCGCCTGTGCCAGTTCATAGCTGTCGGTTGGCGTAAGCTGGCGCGCAAGTTCGATCGAGGCGCTGAAATCACAGTGCTCAGCCAGGCGCTCGAGCACCTTGGAATATTCGAGAACGTGCAGGGTTTTGGTATCCACGGTTTAGGCTTTTGCAGAAACCTGCGTCAACATTTGAACCTTATTTCTTCCATTTGCGGATAATGTATGCTCTCAATAAGCAGGGGAAGACGATATGACTCCGCTTTCAGTTATCTGCAGCCTGGCTGATTCAATTACTGAGTTGGGTATTTCTAAATTCATGCAGTCCAGGAATAAATTTGAAAGTGATCTACTTGGGCGGCAGGCTGAGAGTGTATTCCAAGCCCTGTTGCACCCAATCGGCTAAGTTTTTGTCGCTTGCAAAACCGGGCGCTGCGACCATCACCCAGCCGGTCATGGGACGGCCGGTCATATCAAACACGCGTGCGTGAGCTTTATCGAGAGCGGCCTGGTATTTCTCCGGGCCAACGCGCACGATCAGGCTGTCCTTGTGCACACCGCAGGCCATGTTACCGTTTACAAGAAAACCCACCCCTCCAAACATTTTCTTTTCTTCCAGCCCGGATACATTGGCAAGCATCTCGCGCATGCGCAGGCTGAGGTTTTCATCGTAAGTCATTTTTTATCCAATATTTACCATCTAAATAAAGAGGGAAAGTTCCCCTGATCCTTGAGTAGATACTCCTATATCAACTTCTGAATGTGCCTGATATGATCCAGCTCATGCCACATGGCACGGCGCAGCACCTTGCGGGGGCTCCAGAATTCACCGTCCAAACCCACCACCTGGGAAACACCGATCAGCCTGGGCAGGGCGCGGTTTAGCAGGTCACGGGACTGCTTCAAACGCGCCAGGGGATCTTTGACTACCTCAGCCTTTGGAATTGCCTGTCCAAGCCGCTCGAGATACCACCATTCGGCGCCGCCGATATGACCAAGAATGCCGTTAATGCTCCATCGCTCGGCTGGATAGGTGGCATCCAGCTTCCCAGCGCTTAACCCCGAGATGGTTTTCAACAGGTCAACCCGGGACCAGGAGAGCATCTTGATGGCCTGCCCGACCTCCTCACGCCTGAGTGGTTTCCAATCATAGCGGAAAAAAGATTCCACGCTGTAGCCATCGCCTTCAATCTTGTCCAGGTTGTCGTCGATGAAATATACATCCCAGGTTTCCTCGGGATGGATTTCCACCTCTTCAAAATTAAGCCAGGTATTGGCCTCATGCTTCAGGATCCAGGTTGCATACACCTGTATGGCCTTTTCGAGATTGACACATGCGGAGCTGGCGTTGCCTCCATAAGCAAAACAGCCGGGATGCTCCAGAGCCCAGGCGATCGAGCGCCCGTCATTATTGTTTTCAATTCCAACTCGGAAGATCATATTTGGCCTCCTGGATAATTGTAATGTACTCCGCGGGTTTGCGAAAGATGCCTATCTCAATTATCGGCGGCTTTCACATTGATGAGGGAAAACTTATTTTCTTCGTACCTTCGTGATTACCCTTTTTTTTACCACCAGGCCACAAAGACACCAAGACAAAACCTATTTTGTTTTCTTCATGTCGTGGTTACCATTTTTTTTACCATCAAGACAAAAAGATTCCATTGCAATATTATGACTTATATCTCTGCAAAGGTGGACGTTCACCCGCAAAGAAAGTCTGGCATATAGTAGAATGAACAGATAAGGACAAACGTGCCATGACTGATGAACTGAAAGCGATTCCTGATATGCCCGAAAAACCGATCCCTTCCAGGAACAAAAATGGTCTCAAAAGAGCCGGTGGAATACTGCTTGCCCTTTTGCTTTTATGCCTGCTGGCATACAGCCTGCGCACACCAATTCTGACCGGGCTGGCAAATTATTTGATCAGCAGCGACACGCCCCTGGAAAAAGCAGACCTGATCTTTGTGTTGAACGGGGATTACAACACCCGGCCTTTTTATGCCAGTGACTTGTACCAGCAGAGATTGGCTCCCTTGGTGATCATTGCCCAGGCGGAGAGTTCACCCGCTGAGTTGATGGGGCTGGTGGACAACCCGACCGATATTGCGGTGGAGGTCATGCAGCGACTCGGTGTCCCGGTTGATAACCTGGTAGTCCTTAACAAAAACAAGCCGGTTACCAGCACATTTGATGAAGCCAGGGTACTGCGCCAATACATTGTGACGCATGACGTCCAATCTGTCATCCTGGTCACATCGGCGTTTCATACACGCCGTGCCAGATGGATATTGGACAGTGAATTGAGCGGGCTGCCGGTTAGGCTTGAAGTTGGTGCGGCGCCGCATATTGGTTTCGATGCCAGCAACTGGTGGCAAAATGAAAATGGATTAATTAATTTGAACAATGAATATATCAAGTTGTTCTTTTACTGGATCAAGTATAGATGATCAAAACGGGGATTAATTTTAGAAGCAGCATCAAAAAACGCTCCTAAGGTTCGTTTTAAATTTCCTGACATTTTAGAAAAACCTTCGGGATGAAATTCTTGTTTCAATGATAGGGTACTTCGACGGATGATGAATAATCGCACGCGGATTACGCGGATGATGCGGATTCTCACCAACATTTCTTATTGAGTTTCTATAAATGGCTCTAAAATGACTTCCTGCAGGTTCTCTCTGAAAGCAGTCTTGAATTTCGGTAACATGCAGGATGGTGTGTAAATCAGGAGTGCAAATATCTCAGAAAAGCAATGAAGTGCATATTTTGCTGAACTTTTAGAAAGATCCGCGTAAACCTGTTTAATCAGCGTTGTCCGCGTTCCATTTCCCGCATATTGAACAAATAGGCGGCTGGTGTTTATTCAATGGCATCTTTTAGCTGGCGCACCTGCCGGCCAAAATCCGCCGTGTAGCGCATTTCTTCAATGCGCGGGCGGGGTAACTCCACATTCAAGCGCATCTTAATGCTGCCGGGACGCTGGGTCAACACCAGGACCTGATCCGAAAGGTACAGGGCTTCGCTGATCGAGTGTGTGACCATCAGGACAGTCTTCTGACGCACCTGCCATATGCGTAACAACTCGCTGCCCATTCGCTCACGTGTTAAGGCGTCCAACGAACCAAATGGTTCATCCAGTAGCAGGATGTCGGGATCGTGCACCAGGGCACGCGCAATGGCCACACGTTGAGCCATCCCGCCCGAAAGGTCGCGCGGCCAGGCGCGCTCAAAACCCTGCAGCCCGACCAGGTCGATCAATTCCTGCGCCCGGGGATAAGCGCTCTCACGATTCATGCCTTCCAGCTCCAACGGCAGGGTGATGTTGTCCAGCACTGTGCGCCAGGGCATCAGGTTGCTTTGCTGGAAAACAAACCCTATGCGCGGTATTCCACCGGCAAAATGGACCAAGCCGCGCGTTGGCTTCAAAACACCTGCCAAGACACGCAGCAGGGTGCTCTTGCCGCTGCCGGATGGACCCAGGATGCACACAAACTGGCGCGGGGTGACCGAAAAAGAGACCCCCCGCAAAGCCCTCAGACCACCGTTCTCATTCGGGAAGGTGGCATCCAGGTCTTGCACGACCAGAACAGGGTCCAGTGTGTCGTCAGTCATTTTCTTCAAGGCAGAAAATCATTGCTAAAGGCAGCGCTCAAATCCAGTGGTTGTTTCAGCCAGCCCATATTGAGCAGGACGTCCTGCATGTTCTGCCAGGCAGTTGGGTCGGAATAACCCAGTTGTTCTGCCTTCCAGAGTTCAATCGAGGCGGCAAGCACCTGTTTTTGGACAGCCTCGTCCGCCTGGGACAGGTTTTCCACATATTTTTTGCTGATCTGGTAGGCTTCTTCCGGGTCATCGATAGTGTCCTGCAGTCCTTTAAGAGTGGCCTGTACCATGCTGCGCACCAGGGCGGGGTTTTCAGCAATGGTTTTCTCGTTGGTGATCAACCCATTGGAGGCCAACTGCACGTAATCAGCCACGCGCATTTCATTCACTTCGTAGCCCTGGGCGCGCAGTTGAACCGGCTCGTTGGCTGTGTAAACCGAGACGGCCAGGTCCCGACCAGCCGCCAACGATTCAACCTGGGTATATCCGATGGAATCCAGGGACACATCGCTCTCCTTTAACCCGGCGGCAAACAATAAGGCATTCAAGCCAACATAATTGGCTCCATACAGGCCCGGTAAACCGATCTTCTTGCCAGCCAGGTCTTGCGGTGTCTGGATGCCATCCGCGACCATTGAAACGACCGAAACCGGATATTGCTGGTACCAGGCCATGACATATACCACCGGCAAACCCTGGGCACGCGCCAGGGGTACCTGCTCCCCCGAGACAATCGCAAACTGGATATCGCCGGCTCCCACCAGAGCCAATCCATCGGTCTCCTGGGCATAATCCAGCGTCACATTCAACCCGGCCTGACGGTAATAGCCCTTGTCCAGGGCCGCGTACAACGGGGCAAACTGAATGTTGGGAATATATCCCATTGGCAGGCGGATATTCACCAAGCTGGTTTCTGGTGTGGCGGTGGGTGTACCACCGCAGGCCGCCGCCAGTATGCTAATCACCACAAAAATTAACAGGGTTTTACTGCTTCTTGCATATAGATTTGAATTTTTTGTTGTCATGTTTCTCGCATATGATGGAAATGTTGATCTGTTATTTTCGCAGAACTTTGTTATTTTCATTTTACAACTCCTTTACAACTCCAATAAAGAATCATTCACGCCACTCCTGCCAGGCCAGCAAGCGATGTTCAAAAAAAGACACCAGGCTGTAGAGAGCCAGCGCCAGGGCAACCAGGGTGAAAACGGCTACAAAAACCAGGGCGGTATCATACTGACCGCGCCCGACGTTGATGAGAAAACCCAGCCCCCGGTTCGCTCCGACCAGCTCACCCACCACCGCACCGATCACCGACAAAGTGGCTCCGATGCGCAAGCCCCCCAGCAAAATGGGCAGGGAAGCTGGCAGCTCCAACAGGCGCAAGGTTTGCCATCGCGTGGCGCGCAGCGAGCCCATCAGGGCGTGCAAAGAGCGGGGAACTGCGCGCACTCCCACCACCGTATTGACCAGCACCGGGAAGAAGACGATCAGGGCACAGATCAACACCTTGGAGAACATGCCCGGGCCAAACCAGATCACCATCAGAGGGGCAATGGCCACGATTGGAATGGCCTGCATGGCCACCAGATAGGGAGACAGCAATCGCTCAAACAGGCGCGACTTGGCCAGCAGGTAACCCAGTGCAGTGGCAGACAACGTGCCTGCCAGCAATCCCAGGCTGATCTCTTCCAGGGTCACCACGGTGTGCACCAGGAGGCTGCCATCCTGTAGTGCAAGGATAAATCTATTCAACACCATTCCCGGAGAAGGCAGGATAAAGGCCGGCAAACCCGAAAAACGGCTGACCAGCCACCAGGCAGCCAATCCGGTCGCCAGTGAGGCCAGTGCTGTCCATGGATAGTGGGGGGGTGCCGGGGTGGATTTTTGGGTTTTGGGCAATTGCATATTTCTCAACCTGTCATCTGTCGGCTGCGATAAAGATGCAACCAGGAGAATTTGGGCGCTGGATGGTTTAAAACCCTACGCCCCGCACAATATTCCTGCGGGGCGTACAAGCACAGCCTGTTGAAAACCTGGCAGCCATACGACAAGCCAGGCTGACAACAAGCCAGCCTCAACCTTCTTTCATCCGGACTGTAACCGTCGGCTGCGGAATTTCATCGCATCCTGTATGCTCGTTGATAACGGGCATACTCGTGGGCTTTAACCACCGATCGGGAATTTCACCCTGCCCCGAAGGCTATTACATATTTGATTACCATGATCTCAATAAACCGGGGGGTATCCCCTACTTATTGAGAAGATACTATATTTGATTCTATTATACTGCCAATTATGCTTTTTCGATGCACTCCACCGGGCAGACGGAGACGCACTGGGGTGAATCGTGGTGACCGACACATTCAACACAAGTGGCGGCATCAATGATATAGATGGTGTCGCCTTCGGTGATGGATTCGGTCGGGCATTCCGGCAGGCATGCGCCACAGGAAATGCACTCATCGGTGATTTTCATTGCCATTTTTATAGCTCCTGTTGATAATATTTACGATTCAGTCCACAGGCTTGGTGCTGGACAATGCATCCATCCACGCAGAAACTCAGCAGACTTTATCGCGTATGCTTGTTTAAAATATCTTATGCGCCAGATAACGTCAACTGACAAACGTCGTCCATTTTCCAGTTTTTGTCATTCTCTGACGCAAGAATATCGTCCCGCCGAAGATACCCGCCGGTCGCACAGCATCCCCCCGCAGGACTCCGAAGGAGGCCGGAGAAGGTTTCTTTAAGGGGTAAGGGTGAAGGTTTTTCTCAAGATTCCGGATCTTATAACGCGAACCTTTGAGAGGTTGTACAGGTCTGTCGTTTCCTGTCATCCTCCCGGCAGCAAATAATCCGGACCAATCATGGCCAGAAAGGTCTTCACAACCTGTGGGTCGAAATGTGAACCTTCCTGCTCTTGAATGTATTTCAGGGCTTTTTCGGCTGTCCAGGCCTCGCGATAAGGCCGGTCAGAGGTGAGTGCATCCCAAACATCCACTATGGCAAAGATGCGTGCTGATAAGGGGATCTGCTCACCTTTCAGGCCGCGTGGGTAACCACTGCCATCCCATTTTTCATGGTGACAGTAGGGAATATCCAGTGCATTGCGCAGATATCCAATCGGTGCCAGCATTTCGTAAGCAAGCACAGGGTGCTTGCGCATGACCGCCCATTCATCTTCACTTAACGAGCCGGGTTTTAATAGAATACTATCCGGGACGCCCATTTTGCCGATATCGTGCAGCAGGGATCCCCAACGCAAATACATGATCTCCTGGTCGCGCACCCCCATCCTGGCAGCCAATTGCATGGTAATTGCCGCCACCCGGCGGGTATGACCCTCGGTTTCGTTATCGCGCAATTCAAGAGCAGTTGCCCAACCTGCCAGCGTGCTGTCATACGCCATGGACAGGTCGGCATTGGAGCGCTCCAGGTGGTTGAAGAGCAGAACGTTATCAATGGCGATGGCAGCCTGACCCGCCAGGGTCTCCAGGAAATCAAGCCATTCCTGGTCAACCGGGATTGGCTGGCGGTTGAACACCTCCAACACACCCTGGATGTGCCCCTTGGCCATCAACGGCACCCCCCAATAGGAGACAAACCCCTCACTGGCCAGAGAAGTGGACTTTTCCAACCCACTTGGATCTTTTTGAAGATCGGGGACATGGATTGTGCGACGTTCCAGGGCAGCCCGACCGGCATAACCTTCACCCACTCTCAAATTGGTAAATTTGAGCGCCTGGCTGCGAAAACCGCGCCCGCAGGTGTATTTAAGACTGGAATCAGCCTGGTCAAATACCAGGATATCCGCGGCATCAACCTCCAAATGAGTGGTAACCTGCTCCAGAAGGATGTTTAGTGTGAGGATCAGGTCAAAACTGGCTGAGATGGCCATATCCACCCGGCGTAGTGAACCCATGCGTGTCAGGCTGCGATTAATGCCCTCAAACAGGTGCACATTATCCAAGGCAGCCGACGCCAGGCGCGCCAGCAACTGGTAGGCATTGATCTCGGCTTCAGATGGGTGACGAGGCTTTAAACTGCTGAGGGTGATCACTCCCGCCACGCGTCCATCCAAAGTCAAGGGAAAGGCAAAGAAAGCCTGAATACCCGGGTGCACCAGCACTTTGCGCAGAGCAGGCATATCACGATCTATGTCTGAAACAATGATCGAATCTCCACTTTGGAAGGCCTGTGCTGCTTCCGGCAGGAACTCCAGAGGGATCTTCAAATCCGTGGGGGTATTGGCGGGCAACCCGGTCTGTGCCACCAGGATGATCTCATTGGTTGCTTCATCCAGGAACATTACGGTGGCCACCGGGCTGTTGGAAATCGAAGCCGCCCGACGCACCAGAGTATCCAGCAACTCCCGTTCGGTGTGCAAGCCGGTCAACTCGGCACTTAAACTCTGCAGTTCAAACAGGCGGTGGGAACGGCGCTGTTCGGCTTTATACAAAACTGCCAGTTCTGATTCGGCTGCTTTACGTTTGACCGCCAATGCCACCTGCCCGGCAATCGAATTCAAGATTCCCAAATCGTGTTCCGAATAACGGTCTTCAGTCTCATAATCTTGAACCACCATCACACCGATGGTTTCATTGAAAGCGATCAACGGTACACCCAGCCAGGAGGGTGAGTTGGAACCCACAAGTTCCACTTTGCCCTGTAAAATCAGTTTGTCGAAGGAGTCTTGATTGGACAAGAGTGGTTGTCCGCTGCGGAAGACATACGCGCTAAGGCTCTTGTCCAGCACAGCCGGGGACGGCGGCAGATCATACTTATCCATAAAGTAGACTGCTTCAAACAAACCCGTATCCTTGTTCTTGAGCATGATGAAGAAATTCTCAGCGTACATCATTTTCGAAATCACTTGATGGACAAGCTTAAGATATTCTTTCAAGTCATCTGTGACTGCCAGCCCTTGCATAACCTCCAGTAATACCTGGCGCTCGATTTCACCCTGTTTGCGTTGGGTGATATCCGTCAGCGTGCCTTCAAAATAGAGTACCTCTCCATTTTCAGAGCGGACAGACCGGGAATTCTCCAGGACAACCAGGGTTCTACCCTGTTTGTTCCTCATTTGGATTTCCAGGTTTTGTACCACCCCGTATTTATCCATCTCGTCAAGGAATAATTTCCGACCCTGTTTATTTGCATAGATTTGACGAGAGCTCTCTTTCATTAAATCAGCTTCGGAGGTATAGCCCAACATATTTACCATTGCCTGGTTGGCTGCCAAAATCTGGCCATCAAGCGTTGTCCGGTAAACGCCATCCAGCACGTTATCGAAGAGTGAACGATATTTGAACTCTGATTCAAGAATATGTTTTTCTGTCTGTATGCGTTCAGTTATGTCTATATCCGCACCCCGATAACCCATAAGATTGCCAGATGAGTCAAAGACCGGCGTACCATTCGTTTCCAGGATGACTATATGCCCGTCCTTGTGTATATTTGGATTGACAAAGCCTTTAAAAGATTCTTTTCTGCCCAAAGCCGCAAAAGCCGCTTCCTTCAAAGAGGTGCGAACATCGGGCGCAAAGAAATCATAGAAATGTTTTTTCCCCACAATTTCTTCCAGAGAATAGCCTAGTTTCTTCTCAACAAGAGGGCTTGAATAGGTATATAAGCCTTGCAAATCAACTTCCCAAATCCACTCGCCTGCATTTTCAGCAACCTGTTTGAAACGTTCTTCGCTTGCACCTAGCGCCTCCTCCGCCCGCTTTCGTTCGGTCACATCACGAAAGCTCCATACCCGTCCGACAATGGCTTCGCCCTGGTACTGCGGCCGGGAAACTCGTTCAAAAATACGCCCATCCTTAAATTCAAGCTCGTCAAAGGATTCTGCCGCGGGTGCGGCATACAACTCCTTCACTTTCCCAATAAAAACCTGAGGCTCTTTCAATTTCTCGAGCACATAATTCAGGGCAGCACTATCATCATGCGTGTCCAGCACAGCCTGGGGAATGCCCCACAGTTCGGCAAATTTACTGTTGGTCAGGCTGATGCGGCCGTGCAGATCCACCACCAGGATACCGTCAGCAGTGGATTCGAGCGTGGCCTCCAACAGGGAGTGGGATTCTTGCAATTCATGCTCGGATTGTTTAAGGGCGGTGATGTTGATAAACGCGCCGACCGCGCCACGCGGCTGGCCCGTTTCATCGAAGAGTGGCGAGATGTTGCCGAGTTCGTAAACAATTGTGCCGTCGTTAAATACGATCTTTTCTTCAAAGTCACGGATTTCAGTCCCGTTCGCTGCGCTGATTTGGATAGGAAGATCGTTCGGTGACAACTCCACGCCGTTGTGGTATATCTTGACGTGGGGGAGCTGCGGACTTTCCGGAGATGTAAGAGACGCGTTGTAACCCACCGGTATGCGGTGTAGCTCGTACGCAGCCCGGTTACCGGTAATGACTTGGCACTTTGGATCGTGGGCAATCCACAAGGCCACCGGCAAGGTGTCCATGATCGTTTGTAACTCGTTGGCTCGCTCGCGATAGCGGAGCTCGCTCTCCTGCAGCGCCTCGTCGTCCTGCCGGCGCTCAGTGATGTCGCTAACCGTGCCCCGATACCCCACGACCTTTCCAGCCTCGATGATAACCTGTGGTTTGATCTCAATGAACCTACGGGTGCCATCCTGCCGGACAACTTCAGTGGAGATCACCTGGGAGGGTCCTCCTGTCGACATTGCGGCCTGGTACTGCTGTTCCAGATCACTGCTTTTCGCAGGAAGCACAAATTCCAGAAAGTTTCGACCCATGAGATCTTGTGGTTGTTCAAAGCCGAGTATTCCAGCCAAAGCGCGATTGGCGAACGTGAGTTGTCCGAAAAGGTTACTGATGTAAAAACCATCATTGACTTCATTCACCAGGGTGCGGTACTGGGCCTCACTGGCACGCAAATCCTCTTCAAAGAGGATACGTTGGATGGCCAGCGTGGCCTGGTTGACGGTGGCTTCGATCAGCTCCTTGAATGGCGCCAGGTCACTTTTTGCCAGGATAGAGAGGCCTCCATGGTGAATACCCTCCCAGACAAAGCCCATGGTATAAACTCCGCTCAGTTTTAATTCCTTTTCCACGATCCCGCAGATACGCTTTGGAATTTTTTTAAGCGCAAGGCGGTATATCCCGTCTTCAAACTTTTCCAATCTGCTGCTTCGGAACTGATCCAGATCCTCGGCGGGAATGTCCTTGATCGGGAAAGTCGTTTGGTTGGGATCGAACTTGAATTTTTTAACCAGGCTGTCATATAAGCTTCCAAACCCATACAGCCCGACCACTTGCATAGCCTGGCTGGGCTCATCCAAATGGCTGATACCCACATATCCATCCCCGATCAACGCTTGTATACGGCTGCCCACCAGCTCATAGACTTCTTTGATGCTTTTAAGTCCGGAAATCTGTCTTTGTGTTTCCGCCATTAATAGGATGGCTTTTTCGGACTCTTTATGGGCAGTGATATCCTGGAAAGCACTATGGGTACGAATAAACCCTCCTGCCACATCCCGTCCAATGCGCGTTGTAAAACTGGATTCCAGAAAAGAACCGTCTTTGCAGCGCAAAGTAAATTCCACATCCCGGATGGTATTCTTGCTCTGTGTGTTGATCGGGAAGCGTTCCTGAAAGAGCTCCACCTGGTCGGGGTGCAAAAAATCTCCAAACCAGCGGCCAATAACTTCGTCACGGGTATAACCAAGCATATTCAGCCAGGAGTCGTTCACTTCCAGGAAACAGCCTTTCGCATCCAACGATTGATAACCCACGGGCGCGTTCTCAAACATCAGCCGGAAGCGTTCCTCGTTCTGGCGCAAGGTTTCCAACGCCTGCTTTCGTTCGATGGCATAGCGCAGCGAACGTCGCAGCAGACTGCTGGTAACTTCATCCTTGGTGAGATAATCCTGGGCACCGGCCTGCACCGCCAGGGCGGCTTTTTGCATGTCTTTCAGACCGGTCAGAATTACAATGGGCACTTGCGGTGCAGCGGTATGAAGGTTCTTAAATGTGCCCATCCCCTGGCTGTCGGGCAGGTCCAAGTCAACCAGGATGATATCCGGGGTCTGCTCTGCCAGGTGTTTCAGGCCGTCTGCAAGTCGTCCGAACTGTTGGATCTCATAATGGGTTATTTCATCATCCAGCAGGTATTCGCTCATCAGGCGTGCATCGCCAGGGTTGTCTTCAATTAGCAGGAGATGGGTTGTGGTATTCTTCATAGTTATACCTATTGATTATTTACTTTTCACCTGGTCAGGTTTCAAAAAAGAGTAGATGACTGGCATCAGGTCGAGATATAGCCTGCGTTTGGTAATATAAGCACTGGCGCCGGCTTTCTGGGCTTTGAGCTGGTAAGGCTGTTCTTCATGATAGGAGATGACCACGCTGCGGGTTTGCGGGAAGATGTGCCTGATCTCAGCCAGGCAGGTCAGTCCATCCATGCCCGGCAGGGAAATATCCATCAGCACCAGGTCGGGAGCCTGTGAGGAAACCAGTTCGAGCGCTTGTTCAGCGCTGTCTGCCTGCAGGATGCAGCTGGATGGGTAAGACAGCCCGATCAGGTCACACAGGGCGGCACGCATCGGCTGGCTGTCTTCCACGATCAGAATGATGGGAAGGAGGTGGTCTGAGGATATTGGTTGGGTTGAATTATCAATTGGAAACATGGTTAAATTAAGATACCTTCAGAACTCATGTCTGGGGTGAGATAGATAGGTCAACTATACAATTGTTTGGGTTTTGAGTCTGTCAGGAAAGTATGACAATTCTGAAAACAATAACCTCTCCACAAGGCGCCAAGCCACAAAGTTGTAGGGCAGGTTTCTTACCTGCCGGTGCCAGGTGAGCCTCGCATTCCGGCGGGAATGGAATCCCTACAGGTATCGTTGGGCGGGTTTCTGCGCAGCACCCCGACCGTAGGGAAGGTGGTTACCTGCCAGTGCTGCTCAATCATCCAGCCCGGTCAAGCCGTGCTGGATGGCAAATTTGACCAGGGCTGGCAGGCTGTCCAGGTCCAGTTTGGTCATAATGCGGCTGCGGTAGGTTTCCACTGTCTTGGGAGAAAGGTTGAGCAGGGCTGCGATCTCCAGGCTGGTGCGGCCCTCGGTGGCTAATTGCAGGACTTCGCGTTCCCGGTCACTCAAACTCTCCAGCGGGCCTCTCCTGTCCTGGGAGAGGCTGGCCAGCATCTTTTCTGTGATCTTGGGGCTGAAGTAGGGTTTCCCGGCCATCCCTGTGCGGATGGCTTGCAGTACTTCGGCGCCGGCTGATTCTTTCAGAATGTAACCCTGCGCTCCCGCCTGTAGAGCCCGGTGGACATATTCCATATCTGCGTGCATGGAGAGCATCAGGACGTGAGTTTCCGGGCAAAGGTCATGTATCTGCCGGGCAGCTTCAATCCCGTTAAGACCGGGCATGCTCACATCCATGAGCACCAGGCTGGGGCAATGTTCTTTTATCATGCTGACGGCCTGGCGTCCATCCACAGCAATGCCGACCACGCACATATCTTTTTGAGATTCGATCAGGATGCGCAGTCCATCACATAGAACAGTGTGGTCATCTGCCAGGAGAATTCTGATCATGTGTTTTCACGGTTATGGTGGTACCCTGCCCGGGGGCAGATTCCACCTGCAGGCTGCCGCCAATGGATTCGGCGCGCTCGCGCATCAGACGCAGCCCCCAGCCGGATTTCCCGTTAGCCGGGGTTGCAGTCGGGTCAAAACCCACCCCGTCATCCTTGATGGACATGCTGAAATCCGGCCCGGTCTGTGTGAGCAGGATTTTTACTGTACGCGCCCGGGCATGGCGGGAAATGTTGACCAGGGCTTCCTGGGCGATGCGGAAGAGTGCGATCTCAACCCGTGAAGAAAACCGGTTGCACTCACCTTCCACCAGCAGTTTAAGGTTGGTGCGGCTGGCAACCGACCCGGCCGCCCAATCCAGGGCAGCTTTCAGACCATAATCATCCAGCACAGACGGGCGCAACTCTGACATCAGGCTGCGAATATGGTCGGTGGTCTGATCAATCAACATGAGCGAATCTTCCAGGCGCCGCTTGAAGCCAGGCAGATATTCGGGTATCTGGGTTAGCATGATATTCAGGTTTATGCTCAGGGCGCTCAGGCTCTGGCCGACCTGGTCATGCAGCTCGCGCGCAATGCGGCGGCGCTCGTTCTCCTCAGCCTCCGCCAGGCGGGTGGACAATGTCCGCACCTCTGCCTCCCCCGCCAGGCTGGCTTCCAGCAGGCGTGCATTCTCAATGGCGATGGCGGCATGCCCGGCAAACAGGTTTACCAATTCCACGTCAGACTTGGAAAAGCTTTTGCCGATTTCAAAATGTAACAGATCGAGCACACCTTTGACTTGGCCGCCCCACAGCAGGGGCACACCCAGCACAGCACTGAATGGTTTATCCTGTTCAAATTGCAGCGCCCTTCCCGACCAGGATTGATAATCAGGGATGTTTATTGGTTGCCCGGTCTGGGCCACCTTCCCGGCCAAACCATCACCATACTTGAGCACAACGCCCACATAATTATTGGGGGTATGGTAGCTGACCACGCAGTGAACTTCCTGTTCGCCGGGGTCGCTCAGGTACATTCCGCCTCCGGGTGCGCCCAGCATCTGGCAAGCCCGCTCCACAATGGATTCGAGTAATCCGGGCAAGTTTTGGGCAGCCGTGATGTCCAGAACCGTCTTTTGCAGGCTATCCAGCTCTTCAACCCGCCGGCGCACTTCTGCTTCGGCCTTCTTGCGCTCGCTGATGTCCCTCGCAACTACTTGTACACCCTTTTTCCCCGATATGGTTATTGGGACAGCGGATACTTCGGCATTAAAGGTGTTCCCTTTTAGCGTAACGTACTTCTCTTCCAACATAGGTACTTCTGCGTTTTCATCTGTTAATTGGCTTATTCTTTGCCTGACAATTTTCTGATAATCCGGATGAAGCAGCTCAATCATTTTTTTTCCAATCAAATCGTCCTTGCCATCCGCTTCAAACAGCTTGACCGAGGCTGCATTTGCGAATTGAATAATTCCATCCACATGAATAAGCACCACATCTGGTGAAAGTTCAACAAGTGTTCGGTATTTCTCTTCGCTCTCCCGCACCACATCCTCTGCCCGCTTGCGCTCGGTGATATCCAAGATGGACCCTTCCAGGATCCCAACCTCCCGGTAAAGCCGCGATGATGCCAGACATCGCCTCACTTCACCTTGCTTGTTCAACATTCCACACTCGAAGTCAACCACGTGGCCTTCGGCTTCGAGTCGGCGTACCATCTCCTTCCTCTCCAGTGGATCAGCCCAATAGAGCTCGGAAACGGAGCCCAACATTTCTTCCCGCGTCCGACCGAGGATCTTGAGATACCTATCATTCACATCCAGGATCTCTGAACCATCCAGCCGCGTTCTGAACATGCCTACTTCAGTATTGTTGAAGAGGTTACGAAATTTTTCCTCGCTCACACGCAAGGTCTCTTCTGCCCGTTTGCGCTCAGTGATGTCGTAAATAACAGCAAGAAAGATCCTTTCTGTTTTTGTTTGGACTACTTGCAGGTTGACTTCTACCGGATAAAAAGAGCCATCTTTACGATAATGATTTGTTTGGAAAACAAGGATTTCTTTCTCAGCTGCCAGTAGTGGAGCGACCATTTCTCTGTAAGCATTTTCTGTAAACTCATGTTTAATATCGAGCGGTGTTAGTTCCTTGAACTCTTCAAACGTGTAACCGGTGTTATGAAGCGAGGCTTCATTTGCATAACTGAATATTAGGGTAGCTGGATCAAATACATAGATTTCATTCAGGCTTGCTTCAAGAATGTGAAGCAGTTTATTTTTTTCTTCTTCAGCTTGCTTGCGCTCACTTAGATCTGTTATGACGGCAATAGTACCTCTTACCTCTCCAGCATAATGGCGCGGCACACCTGTGATGGTAACGGGAACTTTATGCCCATCAATATGGTTCAGATGAGTCTCATACGTGGTCGTTTGACCCCGATGCCTTTTGATGCCTGCCTCCGTTAGAATATCTTGATCTTCTAACGCGGTAAACTCCCAGGGAGCTTTACCCAGCAGATCTTTGGGATCGTAACCAACCATCTTCGCATAAGCAGGGTTGACATATTCGAAACAACCCTGCTCATCCGTGACTGTCAACCCTTGTCCCATCGAGTTCATTACTAGCAAGGCAAAATTTCGCTCGTTTTTTAACGCTTCTTCTGCCCGCTTGCGCTCGGTGATATCATGTACCGAACCAACCAGGTGAGTGCAATGTCCTTGCGCATTGAAAACCGGGGATATGCTGGCATCGCCGGTCAACTGTCCGCTGGGGTAATCCGAAATCTCCTCCCAGCGTACGATCGATTTTGTTTTAATGGCCCGCCGGTACTTGCCAAGCACCATCTTGAGAGAAGGCTCGGGGATTACTTCGTCCACTCGTTTGCCGATCACAGCTTCCCTGGGAAGACCCGTGACTCTGCAAAAGGCGGAATTTACTGAGACAAATCTGTATTGCGCCTTTCCTTCAACCTCCAGGAGAAAGATGACATCCCCTACCGTCTCATAAATGGAGGCTAATTGCTCCTCCCGGGAACGCAAAGCCTGTTCTGCCTGTTTACGGTCGCTGATATCTCTCACGACCGTAACGATCTTTTCAACTATGCCATTTTCAAATATCGGAATTTTGCGGGTCTCTGTGTACATATCCGAGCCGCCAACGTGAGCGGTCTCTTCGGCGACAAGCATTTTACCTGTGTGGAAGACCTGCTGATACTCATCGCGAACGCTCTCGGACAGAAATGGAAAAGCTTTAAACAGGTTCTTTCCGGCCACGATACCGCTGTAACCCAGTTCCTGCACCCACTTGCTGGCGGTCACATTATTCAATTGGATTGTCAGGTCCTGATCCACTACATGAACAGCATCGCTCAAGGCATCCAATGTGGTGGTATAGCGCAACTCGCTGGCCTGCAAGGCTTGCTCGGTTTCTTTGCGGTTGGTGATATCCATATATGCAGCGCGTATACCAACGACCTGCCCACCGGGACCCATTTCTGGCCGCGCCCACACCATGCAGCCCAACTTCTTTCCATTTTTGCACACCAACCAACAATCTTTGGTCACTAAATTACCAGATATCACCATCTGGTAGCCTCCTTTTTCCAGGAATTCGGCCCTCGAATCTGGTGCGTAAAATTCCATGAGTTCCTTGCCCAGAACTTCTGTGCGCTTATAGCCCAGGGCATCCAGAAAGACCTGATTGCAGTCTAAAATAACCGGGACTCCTTGCAGTTCATGTGCGATCACATACAAGACAGGTGCGGTCTCGAACAGGTCACGGTAGCGCGCTTCGCTGGCTTCAATGATATTTTTGTTCTCTATGTCCTCCAGGCGGGTCAAGCCCATCTCGGCCAGAGAATTAACAAAGTGTTGAATAAATCCAAGATACTTGTTAAGTTGTGCCTCGCTCCACACCGGTGTGTTCCGGACCGCATCCAGGTAGCTGGCTTCATCAAAACCGTATTTGGCAGCCTGTTGTTTGAAAAAATCCAAGTCGGGGGGCTGCAGGAAGAACTGGCCGGTGAAGAAATTTGCCAGGTGTTTGCCTGCAATGATGATCGGGATGGCATTATCCACCATGCCATGTGGGCAGCGGTAGCTGACAGCCGGGTTGGCTTCGTCAATATGTTCAAGAATGTACTGGTCACTGATAATACATTCTTTTTTAGACTGTGGGTTTATGCGGTGGAATTGGGTACAGATGGGGTTCCAGGCAGTGGCGGTCAGGATTTTTCCATCATTGTCAATGATGGCGGATGGGAATGGATAGATTTCGTTCAGTCTGTCTTGAAATTTTTGAAAAAGCGAAATATCGATCAGTTCTTCCAGTTTATAGTCCATGCCAACCTCATGTTTCTTACATTCCGGTCTTTATCATTCACTGGCAGTCAAAAGTTACCCTTATTGTATCTTCTCGATAGATAGGGAGAAGATATGTTTAATTTATTTCATTATACAACCAAGGACTTTTCCCAGTGTGGATGAGTGGCCGTTATCAGAAAACCTGACATGCTCGATTGAAACCTATCGTTTTATTGCAATAATACCCAGTAACAATCCCTGTTCTATCCCAATTGGGAGCGGATCTTCTGGGCAGTCTGCTTCAATCCAGACAGCTTTTCTCGCTCTTTTGCCACCACGGCCTCAGGCGCCTTGCTGGCAAAATCGCTTCCCAACAGGGCTTCCAGGCGTTCTATCTGGGACAGGGTCTGGGACAGCTCTTTCTCCAGGCGTGCCCTTTCCTCGGTCAGGTCCACCAATCCGGCCAGGGGCAGGTACACTTCCACGGATCCGATCACACCCACAATACTATCTTCCGGTTTGGCAGCCAGGTTTGGGTAGATGCTGAGGCTGGCAGTATCCAGGTGAGCCAGGGAGGCGATCAAACCCGCCTGATCACGCAGTAAGTCGGTGAGGTCTGCACCCACCAGGATGGCGGGAATACGCCGGTTGGATTTGACGTTGTTCTCTGCACGCAGGTTGCGGATGGAGCGCACCAGCTCCTGGATCAGGTTGAAATCAGCCAGCTTGCCGGCTTCCCAATCCTGCTCGGGGCGGGGTTGCGGCCAGGCAGCAATGATAAGCACCTCAGACCAGTCTGCGCAGACTGCCTTGAGCGGGGATGCCAAAAGCGCCCGGCGCAGATGACCCCACAACTCTTCGGTCACAAAGGGTGTAAATGGGTGCAGCAGGCGCAGGCAGATGTCGAGTACGCGTGCCAGGGTCTCAGCGGTTTGGAAAGCGATGTGACCTCCTTGTGCAAGCTGCAGCTTGGCAGCTTCCACATACCAATCCGCAAATTCGCTCCAGAAGAATTCGTAGATCTGCCGCCCGGCCTCCCCATACTGGTGGGACTGGAACAGGCGCTCCACCTCGCGCACCAGGTTTTGCAGGCGCGCCCAGATCCACGAATCCGCCAGGGTCCATTCCTGGTTTGTTTGCGGACTGCTGTCTTCCGGCAGGGAAGCAAAGGTCCCGATGTTTTTTGGGATGGCAGACAGCACGAACCTGCCCGCATTCCAGATCTTATTGGCAAAATTGCGGTTGGATTCGACCTTCTTGAGGCTCAGGCTGGTATCGTTGCCGGGCGTGGAACCCACCAGCAGGGTGAAGCGCAGGGCGTCTGTGCCCAGGTCATCCATGACAGGCAGCGGATCGATGACATTGCCGTAGCTTTTGCTCATCTTGCGCCCGCCATCATCACGGATCAGTCCATGCAGGTAGACCGTCTCAAACGGCACCTGGCCGGTGAACTCCAAACCATCCATGATCATGCGCGCCACCCAGAAGAACAGGATGTCGTAACCGGTTTCCAGCATGGTGGTGGGGTAGAAATACTTGTAATCGGGCGTCTCATCCGGCCAACCCAGCGTGGAGAATGGCCACAACCCGGAAGAGAACCAGGTATCCAACACATCTTCATCCTGCTCGAGCCGGGTTGACCCGCAGTGGGCACAAGCAGTTGGGTCCTGGCGCGTGCAGGTCTGCTGGCCGCACTCGCCACAGTACCAGACCGGTATGCGGTGTCCCCACCACAACTGGCGTGAGATGCACCAATCCTTAATGTTTTCCAGCCAGTTGAAATAAACCTTTTCGAAGCGTTCCGGCAGAATGCGGATGCGGCCATCCTTGACGGCATTCATGGCAGCCTCGGCCAGCGGCTGGATCTTTACGAACCATTGGGTGGAGATCATCGGCTCGACGATCTCACCGCCGCGCTGCGAGCGCGGCACGTTGAGCATATAGGGTTGCTCCTTGATGGTCAAACCGGCTGCCTGCATATCTGCCCACATTTTTTTGCGGCAGTCAAAGCGATCCATACCGGCATAAGGGCCGCCCACATCGGTCACCCGGGCAGCCGAATCCAGCATGGAGAGCACCGGCAAGTTATGCCGCATGCCGATCTCGTAATCGTTCGGATCATGGCCGGGGGTGATCTTGAGCGCACCGCTACCAAACTCACGCGTCACATACTCGTCGGCAATGACCGGGATGCTGCGTCCCAGCATGGGCACCAACACCTGCCTGCCAACGAACTTTTGATAGCGCTCATCCTGCGGATGCACCGCCACGGCCGTATCTCCCAGGATGGTTTCCGGGCGGGTGGTGGCCACCGGGATGAACTCGGCGCTGCTGGAATCTGCCAGCATGTACTTGAAATAATACAGCGTGCCAGCTTCTTCGGAGTACTCAACCTCCAGGTCTGAGACCGCTGTCTTGAGTCCCGGCGACCAGTTGATCAGGCGCGGGCCACGGTAGATGAGTCCTTTTTCGTACAGGCGTACAAAAGCTTCGCGCACCGCTTTGGAGAGGCCTTCATCCAGGGTAAAACGCTCACGCTCCCAATCACACGAAGCCCCGATGCGGCGGATCTGGTTGGTGATGATGCCACCGTATTTGTGCTTCCAATCCCAGGTGCGACGTACAAATTCATCCCGCCCGACAGCCTCGCGTGAAGTGCCTTCCTTTCTCAACATCTTTTCCACCTGCAACTGGGTGGCAATACCGGCATGGTCGCTGCCGGGCACCCACAAGCTGGGGATGCCCTTCATGCGATGGTAGCGGATCATCAGATCTTCCATGGCTACGAACATGACGTGCCCCAGGTGCAGTTCTCCGGTCACGTTGGGCGGGGGGATGGAGATAACGAACGGCTTGCGCTCCGGATCAAAACCTGGCTTGTTCGGGTCATTGGAAGGTTTGAAATATCCGCCGGCTTCCCACATGGCGTAGATACGCGCTTCGGTGGACTTAAAGTCATAGGCTTTGGGTAGTTCGTTCTCAGTCATGATCTCACTCCTTTTAATCTTTCATTCCTGTTCAATATCAGCCCCCCTTTGTCCCCAATTTTCATCTGCAAGTTCACTGCTTTCGTTTTTATTGTGAACGAAAATGGGGGGAAACCCGAAGGGAGCGGGCTGATTTATTTCTTCTCTTCCGGTGGATCATCGCTGCGCAGGCCGGGGGCAATATACTGGATGCGCCGGTAGGGTTTGACCTGCTCTGCCACCTCATCCCGCAGGATATTGCCGGAGACATGCATCAGCGTGTCCCCAAAATCCGAATCGATGCCCATGGCAGCCAGACAGGGATAGTGATGGTGCAGCATGCCGGCTTCCTGCTCGGCGTCGTCCGCTGAAATTCCAACCAGTCGCTCGGCAGTGTAACGGGCACAGCCGCACACTGTATCCCGGCTGACTTCTGCGGAGGTAATGATACGCGTTTCGGGGTCCAGGGTCAGTTTCAATTTCGGCCTGCCAAAGTAGCGTGCAAATTCTGAAATGAGCGGCTGTGAATAGGTCACTTTCTCGCGGCGCGTTACGCTGTATTCTGTTTCCGTGAGCGAGCATAAAGGTTTGGGCGTCACACAGACCACGCCCATGCGCTCCAGCCAACCGCGCAACTGGCGCGCCAGACCGCGCGGCAGGACGGCTTCATTATCTATACCCGCGATCACCGCTTTGGCGCCGCACATGTGAGCCACATCCGGGATCAGTTCAGCCACACCCTTGTGCTCTCCAAAAGCAAGCACCAGGTCTGACGGGGGCAGGCTTTCGGGCAGATAATCTTCAGGATAATCGATGACCTGCGGCAGAATGCGTGGTGCCTGCCAGACTTCCAGTCTCCATCCGGGAGGAGCATGCTTGCGGATGTTATCCACATGGCGCTGACCATAATCCCCATTGATGACCGCCAACAAATTCAAGGTTGCCTCCTTAAAACAAAACGTCTTTCGTCCATGAGGACGAAAGAACGCATCTTCCGTGGTACCACCTCACTTCGCCAGTTTGGGCAAACCCCACATCCAATGCTTGGGCTGACTTCTGGCGCACTCATCCCGGCCAACACCGGGGTCTGCGATAACGGGCTTACCCGTGCCGTTCTACTTTCAAGTTGATTTCTTCGGCAATCTTTCCGGGCGACATTCAGCGGTGGCTTCCTGTGGGGGCTTCCAGCCAGCGGCCACACCTTCTCTATCAGCCTGCCAGCCGCCTACTCCTCCCGGAGTTATTATTTACTAATTATACATATTTGGAGGGGGAAGTCAAGAATATTTCAGGAGAGTGTTGAAAAACAAGTGACAAAATGGTTGGTTAATTGACGGAAGGGGAAAAATTTAATACAATTGGAGCAACCATCAATA
>MGMF01000026.1 GCA_001796335.1 Chloroflexi bacterium GWB2_49_20
AAATACTAAATAATCGAAAATTTATTCAGAAATTCTGCCTTTTGGTCCAAGTCTGCTCGTTTTATGGATTTCTTAAACACCTTCACGCAATGATATTGTCAGTGAAAAAATCTACTCTCTCGGATGTAACTTGACACATTAGTATGCATGTGCTAAATTTATTACGTAAGAAGAGTAATAAATCAGACAAATCTCATTTGAATAAGGAGGCGGTCATGACAAAATCACGTGCACAGCTGATGGTTGACCGCTTGCATGAATTGCAGGCTTCTTCTCCAGATATTGAGGCCTCTGCTGTTGTGAGTGTGGACGGGCTGACAATAGCTTCAGCTTTACCAAGAGAAGTGGGTGAAGACCGGGTTTCTGCAATGTCAGCAGCCATGCTCTCCCTGGGTGAGAGGATCGCCAGCGAATTGGGACGTGGTACTCTTGAACAGGTTTATATCAAGGGCGAAAAAGGATTTGTGGTTCTCATGTCTGTGGGCGAGGAAGCTGTGTTGACTGCCCTGGCTCGTGAGCAAGCCAAGCTCGGCTTGATCTTTCTGGATATGCGCCGGGCTACAGAAGACCTAGTAAAGTTAATTTAAGAGTATCGGAGATCTATGGAGCAGATACCGAAGAGCGGTTTTTATTATGCCAACAGATTTGCACTCACCTCTCTGGAAGCATACGAAGGTGTGATGGGGAAGAATGGCTTTAATGCCATCCTAAACCTTGCCGGTTTAAGCCATCTTATTGAAAATTATCCACAAGATAACCTAGAACGTGAGTTTGATTTTGCAGATTTTACAGCCATACATATTGCCCTGGAGGAATTGTACGGTCTTCGCGGCGGCCGTGGACTGGCATTGCATGCCGGGCGCAAAACTTTTAATGATTTATTGAAGAATTTTGGTGCCCTGGCTGGTGTTGGCGATATGGCTTTTACTGTATTGCCACTTCAAACCAAGCTCCGAATTGGGTTGCCATCTGCTGCCAAGATATTCTCACAGGTAACCGACCAATATTCAACCGTTACTGAAACAGATGACGAATTCTTGTGGACGATCCATCGCTGCCCAATTTGCTGGAGCCGAAAAGATTCAGACAAACCAATCTGTTATATCTCGATTGGTATTCTTCAAGCCATGTTGACCTGGATTTCAGGTGGTTTGGAATTTCGGGTCAACGAATCTAAGTGTAAAGCAATGGGTGAAGAGGTGTGCGAATTTATAATCCAAAAAGCCCCCATCACTTTAACGATTTGAGATCTTGGTTTGAGGTGATTTGAAGTTAATAGTGATTGTCCCGACCTATAATGAAGCGGAGAGCTTACCAAGGCTAGTCTCCGCTTTATTTTTGATTCCGTTGGATGTAAGCCTCCTGGTGGTGGATGATAACAGCCCGGATGGAACAGGAGAACTGGCAGATAGAATCTCGGTGGATCACCCTGGAAAAGTGAGTGTGATCCACCGGCCTGGCAAGCTTGGGCTACGTTCAGCGTACCTGATGGGTTTCAAACAAGCTCTGGAAAGTGAGGTGGATGCAGTTGTTCAAATGGATGCGGATTTTTCCCATGACCCAGCATGTTTGGAGGCAATGGCTGATCGACTGGTTACCTGCCAGGTAGTGCTTGGCTCACGCTATATCAAAGGGGGGAGAGTGGATGAACGCTGGTCCATTTGGAGAAAAGCTCTATCTGCCTGGGGGAATTTTTATGCGTCCACAATTTTAAGGATGCCCATTCGGGATGTAACCACCGGTTATCGCATGTGGCGAGCGGACGCTTTGAGGGGCTTACCTTTGGAGCGTGTCCAATCCAACGGATACGTGTTCCTGGTGGAGATGGCATACCTGGCTCACCAGATGGGTTACAAATTTGGAGAGGTCCCAATATATTTTGCAGACAGGCGTTTTGGCAGATCAAAAATGTCTTTTAGAATCCAGGTTGAAGCTGCTTTGCGGATCTGGCAGTTGTTGTGGACCTACCGGGATTTACGATCCAAATAACCATCTGTTAGTTTTCCCCATTCAGCCAGGCTCAAGGTTTCCGCCCGACGTTGAGGGTCGATCCCGGTGAATGACAAAAGGGATTCCATCTCTGAAGCAGGAATATTTAAACCTGCTGAAAGCGAGTTTCTCAAGGTCTTGCGCTTTTGCCCGAAACCCGACCTGGCAATTTGAAAGAATGTTTCCAAATGCTCCGGCTGGACGAGCGGTGAAGGACTGATTTCAATTTGAACAAGCGCTGAATCTACGTTTGGGACAGGGAAGAACGCTTCAGCCGGAATCTGCATTTGTATGGATGGCTTACCGTAAACCTGAACACTTACCGCCAATAGACTTAATTTACGCTCCGCACAAATCCGTTCAGCAATTTCCTTTTGAACGGTCAGGACGATCCTGCGTGGTCTGGGGGTGCTTTCCAAAAGGTGCCGCACAAGTGCAGATGTGATGTAATAAGGAATATTGGCAACCACCAGATATTCCTCCTGCGGAACCAGGTCTGCGAGTGCCAGTTTTAGAATATCTCCCTGTAGCAAGCGGATATTGGGAAAAGGGTTAAGTATGGTTTCAAGGGCTGGAAAAAGTTTTTGGTCCAGTTCAACTGCGACAACCTTATCCGCAGCCAGTGCAAGATGGCGGGTCAGGCTGCCAAGACCGGGTCCGATTTCCAGAACGGTGTCCTGCCGACTTACACCTGCACAAATCACGATATATTTTAGGATCGTTTCATCAACCAGGAAATTTTGCCCGAGCCCCTTACTGGGTCGTAATCCATATTGGCGCAATATAGCCCGGATATTTAGAGGCGCAGGTGTAACAGCTTTCACGTCTGAAATCTTCCCGCTGTCAGGCGCTTATTTCTGAACAATGACAGGTATCCATGCCGCTGGCTTTTTCATAAGCCTCCCTGCCTTCTTTAATTGCGAAGTAGATCAAGCCGATGCTCCCCAGGATGTCCATAAAACCAAAACCAGTAAGCATATACAGAAAGCTGGATACCAGCAAGACCAAAGACATATAGATGCAGATCAGTGTGCAGTTGGCATCTGCCAGGATCGGTTGTGAATTTAGTGCCCGGCCCACTTTGCGTTTTGCACTCACCAGAGCCCACATGCTGGCAATTGAAACCAGGGAGATGATCACTCCCGCCAGAGTGTTTTCCGGTTTGTGACCAGAGAATATATTGATGACTGCTGTGACCAGCAATCCCACCGAAAGCAAGTAAAAACTAAACCCTGTCAGACGTAAGGCGGTTTTTTCAAACGTGCTGCGGGGGGTATCCGGGTTTTGGCGAATTCTCAGGATCATGGCCACGATCCCGATTCCAGAAAGTACTTCTATGAAGGAATCGATACCAAATCCAAACAGGGTCAGGGTCTCATCTGAGATTCCAAATCCTAATGAAATCACTCCCTCCAGGATATTGAAAGCGATGGTGAAGTAACCCAACCAGAGTGCATATTGGAAATATCGATCGGTGTCAATTTGTTTAGTTGGATAATTCACCGGCTACCTCTTTCTTAACTTGCTTTGAAAAATAATCAATTTGTCTGTGGCGTAATGGATGATCTCTCTTTATAAGAGTAGATTTGATAGACAAGCGCATAGGTTTTCTTTATGCCAGCAACAGGTTGAGCGCTGCCAACAAGAGCGTGATATTTTCCTGGGAACTTGAATAACCCATCAGACCGATCCTCCAGACTTTATCTTTTAGTTCTCCAAACCCTGCAGCAATTTCAATATTGTAATCAGTTAAGAGTTGATTTCGCACTGTGTGTGGGTTTACAGAAGATGGAACCCGGGCAGTTGTGAGTACTGGCAGGCGGTACTGGATGGGAATGAAAGGGGCGCATCCAAGCTTTTCCAATCCATCCCAAAGAATATTAGCATTTGCTGAATGGCGCATGAACCGGGCTTCCAAAACTTCTTCAGTGATCATGTTTAAGGCGGTAAAAAGCGCATAATGCAAACTGGCAGATGCAGTGTGGTGATAGAGATGACTGTCTCCCCAGTAACCCGCATATGCCTTCAGGTCGAGGTAGAAACTACTAACGGGTGTGGAGCGCTTTTCGATGATATTCCGGGCACGCGGGCTAACTGTAATGGGTGCCAGACCAGATGGAGCAGAGATACTCTTTTGGCTGGCAGAGTAGGCAATATCAATATCCCATTCATCCACCTCAACAGGAATCCCTCCCAAAGATGTGACTGTGTCCAGAACAAAAAGAGTGTTGTGGCGATGGACGCTATCGGAAATTTGCTTGATGTTGAGCTGTTCCGCGCCGGTTGAGGTTTCTGCGTGAACGAGTGCGAATAATTTATAGGATTTATTTTTAAGCGCTTCTTCAATAGCTGCAACAGTAAAAATGTCACCCAATGGGCATTCAATCCGATCTACTTTTGCCCCCACTCGACTGGCGATTTCAGCCAAACGGAACCCAAAGTAACCGTTAATGGCTATCAGTACTGAATCGCCGGGTTCAATCAGGTTGGCCAGGGCAGCTTCCATACCAGATGTCCCAGTTCCCGAGAGGGCGAATGTCCAGTCGTTCCTTGTTTTAAAGATCGATCGGAGAAGTATTTGTTCTTCTGCATATAGTTTCAGCAAGTAGGGGTCAAGATGGCCGATGGGGGGTGTGGCCATCACCCGAAGTACGCGTGGGTCGACATTGCTTGGTCCCGGTCCCAACAAAACACGTTGAGGAGAGTTTAATTCGTTTGTTTGCAGAGTGGTCATGAGTTCCTCCAGAGACAATAAGTTCAGGTTGATATGGCTGCATTTATTTCTGTTACAATAATTCCTGCAACAATCGAAATTAGCGATCACCAATATTTCTAAGTATGTATATTTTACCTGATTGAACAGGATGTGAATTGACAATAATGAAATCTGAAATGGTGATTACCAGTGGCAGCAATCCGATCATAAAATTGGCTCGCTCATTGCGTCAGAGAAAGAATCGGGATGAAAACGGTTTGTTCCTGGTGGAGGGTATCCATAATGTTGGCGCAGCAGTTGAGGCAGGTTGGATTGTATCAACGATCCTTTACTCACACGACCAGTTAAGCAGTCATTTTGCCAAACGACTGATCGAAGAACAGAGCGCACTTGGAGTAAAATGCCAACTCCTCCTGCCTCAGTTATTCAACTCAGTGGCTGAAAAAGAGAATCCGCAAGGAATACTGGCGATTGTCAATCAACGGAAAACTCAACTTGATGAAATAATACCAGAAAAATTCCAGTGGGGGGTTGCAGCAATCTCACCACAAGACCCAGGCAATGTAGGTACACTCCTCAGAACAATTGACTGTGTCGGGGTGGATGGATTGTTTCTTTTGGATGGAGGAGTGGACGCCTACCATCCTTCCAGTGTGCGTGCCAGTATGGGGGCTCTGTTTTGGAAACCCGTCATCAAGGCATCTTTTTCAGGCTTTGCCGGTTGGGCGCACACCAATGGTTATAAACTAATTGGTTCTTCAGCCCATGCTGAAAAAAATTACCGTACTTTGAGAATGGTTGATCGTCCATCTATTCTGATCCTGGGAAATGAACAAAAAGGAATGACAACAGAACAAATGGATGCGTGCGATCTGATGATTTCGTTACCGATGCATGGTCAAGCCAGTTCTTTAAACCTTTCTGTTGCTGCAGGTATTATTTTATATTCGATGTTGGGATAAATAACGATTAACAAAGTTCTTAGAGGTTCATTATTAATAAAAAGCAGGGATAAAAGTAATTGTCTTTATCCCTGCTTTAATTTGATTAAAAGAAAAAAATATTAGAATTCGTCTTCTTCTTCATCCAACCACAAATCATCTTCTTCCGGGTCTTCTTCCCACTCTTCGAGCTCTTCATCTTCCTCCCAATCCTCCTCTGCAACAACACCTTCAGCAGGCGAATATGTAGCACAACCGGTATCTGGGTCGATTTCCACGGCAGCAGCACTGCAATAACCTTCATCTACAAACACACAGTCAGTGTAATGGCAACGGATGCGGGGCATGAATTCCTCCTAATTATTTTGATGTTTTTACAAGCGAAATAATTGAAATGATGAATAAAAAGGTTATAACAACAGCCGATACGATACAAAATGGGCACACAGCATAAATAACAAAAAATTCGATATATGTTAGGTAAGCAGAGAACAAAACTCCCACCAGGCTGATCCCAAATACCAGTAGATTGGAATTTTCTTTTGTAAATATATTACTCAATTCAAAAATAAGCAGAGCCAATATGACCAGGTAAGCCAACAACCCAAGTAGTGAAACAGGGATGCCATATATCTCGGAATAACTACTGGCGTTTACTGTTGAACAATCTCCATTTCCCAGGCACATGGCGTTGTTTTTGGAGATTTTATAGATGAGCAAGTAAGTGGAATCCAGGACCCCGATGATTGTAAGGACAATAGAGGCCCATATTAATTTTTTGTTCATGTTTCCTGCCTATTCGTTTTTCTATCTAAACTCAAATTTAAAAATGGTTAGAGTCTTGTTTATACATATGGTGCAAACTAAATAAACCAAGCCTCCAAATCAGTACCTGCAGGCAGCGATTTTACACCAGAGGGGACAATCAGTAAAGCATTTGCTTGAACCAGAGATAGGAGATTTCCAGAACCCTGGTGCCCTGTCAATTTTGCCAACCAATGCCCGGATTCTTCTACAACGGTTGCGCGCAGATAGCTCTCCCTTCCATCGGAGGTTATTTCTTCTTGAAGGCGTACTATCTGACGGGGGCGATAATAGGAAGCATTCCCGCTTATTTTTTGCAAGACAGGCCGGACGAAAAGTTCAAAGCTGATGAAAGCTGAAACCGGGTTTCCAGGCAAACCAAAGAAGGGAATATCGTGATATTTCCCAAAGGCAAGTGGTTTTCCAGGGCGGACATTTACTTTCCAAAAATCCAGTTCACCGTGTTCTTCGACCACCTGCCTGACAAAATCAAAAGCTCCTACACTGACTCCTGCTGATGAAACAATCAAATCCGCTTTTTTATCAACTGCCAGATCCAGTACTGACTTGATGGCTGTACGATCGTCTGGGACAATACCGAGGCGTATGACTTTTGCCCCTGTTTGTTGGGCAAAGGCATTCAAGGTATATGTGTTGGCATCCCGAATTTTACCTGGTGTCAGAGGTGCATCCACTGAGATCAACTCATCACCACTGGAAAGCAAAGCGATACAAGGAGCCCGGTGTACAGGTATGGTCGCCACTCCCAACATGGCCAACAAACCAAGATCCTGTGGACGCAGCATGCTGCCTTTGCGGATTGTTATTTGGCCGGCGGGAATATCTTCCCCTTTTTGGCGGATATTTGTTCCACTTGCGGATGGATGGAAAACAGCAACTCTTTCCGGTGGAGGATTTCCAGGGGTGTGAAAATTGCAGTCCGTATTTTCAATCATTACAACAGCATCGGCCCCGTTTGGGAGAGGTGCACCTGTCATGATGCGGGCTGCCAATCCATGCGAAATAACCACATTGGATCTACTGCCGGCGGGTATATCTGCAACAACCTTCAAAAAAACTGGATGGTTAGGAGAGGCTTTAAGGATATCTTGAGCAATTATAGCAAAACCATCCATGGCAGAGTTATTAAAAGGTGGCAAGTCATTGGTTGCAAAACAATCCAGTGCCAGGACACGTCCAGCTGATTGGTCAAGGGGTACATGAATTAATTCGGTTGGCGAAAAATAAGAAAGGATGCGTTGTTGGGCTTCAAGCACTGAAAGCATCATCAGCCACCCTTTACACGCTGAGCTTCCAGGACATTGGGGATGTTTTCCATGCGGGAAAGAAGACGACTTAATTGGGCGATATCTTTTACTTCTATGATCAAACGAAGATCTGCCAGATTCTTGCTAACACGGACATTTACATCCAGTATATTTACAGATTCACTTTCCAACAGGTTGGATAAATCACCCATCAATCCTTGCCGGTCATATGCCGAGACGCGGATTGAAACCGGGTAGGTGCGTACTTTTTCACCCCAGGAAACTTTAATCAGTCTTTCGCGATCACGTATGCGTAGAATATTGGGGCAATCCATGCGGTGAACAGTGGCACCCCGACCCCGTGTGATATAACCTATAATTTCATCTCCGGGAGTTGGGTTACAACACTTGGCAAAATTGGTTAAAATATCTTTTAAACCGAGTACAGTGACAGCATCCGAAGAAGATGACTCGCTGGTGGGGGGCACAACAACCAATGAGTCATCACTCTCTTTTGCTTCCAGAAGAAAATTTATGGTTCGGACAATTGACAAATCCCCACAACCTATGGACAAATACAATTCTTCCAGGCTGCGATTCAACTTACTGGCCAATTCTTGCAAAGTTCTTTCGTCCGGTTCCTGCATACCCAGACGGACAATCTCCCGGGTCAACATTAGTTTGCCCTGTTGCTCATTTTGCTCACGGTCTTGTTTCTTAAACCAGGCTCGAATTTTTGAACGAGCGCGCTGAGTCCTGACCAAACCCAGGCTTGAATTGAGCCAGTCACGGCTGGGACCACCTTGCTTGGCGGCCAGGATTTCCACCTGGTCACCGGTTTTTAGTTCATGATCCAGGGGTACCAGTTTTCCGTTTATTTTTGCGCCCCGGCAATGGTTTCCAACATCTGTATGAACATGATATGCGAAATCGATGGGGGTGGAACCAGCAGGAAGATCAATGATATCTCCGCGAGGAGTAAAGACATAAACCCGATCTTTGAAGACATCCGTTTTCATGCTATCTACAAATTCCTGGGCATCATCTACGTCGGTCCGCCACTCCATCATTTTGCGCAGCCAATTGATGCGTTCGTCATACTTGGCTGGCTGCCCACCTTCTTTGTATCTCCAGTGGGCTGCAATCCCAAATTCCGCACTTTGATCCATTTCCTGGGTACGGATTTGAACTTCAACAGGTTTGCCGTCATCGTAAATTACAACCGTATGCAGGGATTGATAAAAATTATCCTTGGGTGCGGCTATGTAGTCATCAAACTCATTGGGGATTGGGCGCCAATGAGTGTGTATGATACCCAAGGTGGAATAACAAGCCGGGACATCTGATACGATGATACGAACTGCCCTAATATCGCGAACCAACTCAAAGGGTTTACCCTTCTCCACCATTTTTTTATATATGGAATAAATATGTTTTGGCCGGCCTGATATCTCGACTTTTATATTATTTTCAGCCAGGATATGGGTCAGATTTTCGACAATCTGCTGGACTTGTGATTCGCGATTTTCCCTTCGTTCAGATAATTGTTCGGCTATTTCTTTGTATTTTTCAGGTTGGGCATACCGAAAAGCCAGGTCTTCCAATTCCCACTTAATTTGCCAAATCCCCAAGCGATTGGCCAGAGGAGCGAAAATATCCAGGGTCTCTTGAGCAATTCGTTTGCGTTTCTTTTCCGGGAAAAAACCCAGGGTACGCATATTATGGAGACGATCGGCAAGCTTGATCAGGATGACACGGACGTCTTCACCCATGGCGAGGAAAGTCTTGCGAAGTGTTTCAATGGTCAGTTCATGTTTGCGATTCCGAATGTTGGTTTCTGTTTCAGCAATGGAAGATTGTTTTTCAGATAGAAAATCCTCTCCTGCACGAGAGACGCGCGGCAGATGAGTCAATTTTGTGACCCCGTCCACCAGATTTGCAACTGTATCCCCAAAATCCCGCCTGACATCATCCAAAGAAATTAGCGTATCCTCCACCGTGTCATGCAACAAGCCGGCTGCAATAACATCTGATGGCATACCCATCTCTACCAGAATGGAAGCTACTGCAAGGCAATGATTAATATATGGTTCACCTGAAGCCCGCTTTTGGCCTTCATGGGATTTTTCAGCTGTTTTGTACGCGCGTTGAACAAGTTCCCGTTCAAAGTTGCTGAAATTATCAGGAAGAAGTTTGGATAGCTCTTGAAAATTTAGTGGTGTTGCAGATTTCATAAGAACTCTTTATAAATGCATTTGATTTCTTTTATTAAGGCCAGGGAACCTGGACTGGATCGGTGTAACCATGTTTTTCCACCACGTAAAGCAAAGCGGAAGATGGAGTGTTGCAGCCAATTTCATCTGTAAATGTATAGGTGGGAATATTTGTTTGAACTGCCTGCCAGGTCAGAACCCCATTCTGACATAAGTTGGCTTCGATCAAGTAACCGCGATCATCATCTTCTGTCATTCGGACTGGTTCCCATGTGATTGTCACTTCATTGCCAGAGCGCTTTGCATAAACAAGTTGTACTGGTCCATAAAGCGTGGAATGCGGTAGTTTAACCGATTTAACCCATACAGTAAATACATCCCCCTGGATATCGAGCATCGAAGCTGCCACCCAGCATTGGTATTTGATGGTTTCAGGTTGAACCCACAGCCAGGTACCGGATGTATTTCTGCCCCAAATTTCCACTTTATCGCCTGCATATAAACCAGCTGCAAAAAGGTAAGCGGTGGCTGGTCCATAACGGCAATTGGCTTGTTGCAGGACAACACCATCCGGGAAATCAAATGTTGGAGTTAGTGTAATTGAGGGTGTGTTTGTGATTGAGGGCGTGATGGTAACCGTGGATGTAATGGTGTTCGTGGGTGTCAGGGTAATTGTGGATGTTAATGTAGGGGTGCTTGTTTTGGTGGGAGTTTTGGCTGGCAAGTATGTTGGTGTGGGAGGAGGCAGGATCGTGTTGCAAGATTGGAGAACACCGGAGATTCCAAATATTAAGAATAGAGTTGCGAACCAACCATTGTACTTCCTAGAAGATGTTGTCTTGCAATTATGGAAACAATTGCCACTTATCAAACGATTCTCCTGCAGATGTAGATAGGCGGTAAATATAAACCACATGACTGGATTGGGCAATATCCATGTAAAATTATACGTGTTTCTATTGGTTTGCTTCACAAAAGGAGGCCAACATCCCATCAATAACGGGCAATTGGCAGAATCTTTAATGAGTCCTAAAAATGAAAAAGGTGAAAGGCTTCGATGGTAAATAATGTAACCCGCTTGTTGGACGCGAAAAAAATCCCATATCAAGTTTTCTCTCTGCCCAAAGAAAAACTTGGGGCACAGGAAACAGCAAGATTATTGAATGTACCGATAGAGCTTGTATATAAAACCATTGTTGCCGTCAGACCAAAACCGGGCAAACCCATTCTGGCGGTAATCCCCGGGAATCACCAGGTGGACCTGAAAGCGCTGGCACAAATATTGAATGAAAAGAAAGTAAGTTTACCTACTGAAAGAGAAGCAGAAACTCTGACTGGATTACAGGCTGGGGGTATCTCTCCATTGGCATTGATCAACAAAGGTTTTCAGGTGCTGATTGATTCGCAAGCGGAAAAGCTGACAGAAATCCATATTTCAGGAGGTCAGCGAGGCGTGAATATTCGACTGTCTGTATCTGGTCTGGCTGGATTGACCCGGGCACGGTTCGGCAACATCAGTCAACCTATGCAACCCGATGGACAATCATGACGCGAAGCGAAGAGGATCGATAACATACAACATCAGGAATCAAATTCACCAATTTGCGTTCCGTTGACCCAAATGGAATAAAGCCCTGTTGGGAAACTACCCAACGGAATGTTTACGTCAAACGCTTGCAGCATTTGTATACAAATTATATTGGGATCAACGACAGAAAATACTTCGATTTGGATGCGCTTCTCCGCATCGGGTTGGGCAATATCCACTCGAAGCTGGTGACAGGGCGTAGGCAGCGATCCCTGCAGGTAGACACTGATCTGCACCGGA
The DNA here is from genome assembly GCA_001796335.1 of Chloroflexi bacterium GWB2_49_20. Lineage (GTDB taxonomy): Bacteria > Chloroflexota > Anaerolineae > Anaerolineales > Villigracilaceae > UBA12087. The sequence goes on from MGMF01000026.1 coordinate 11,760, forward strand.
TAACTCTCCATGATATTGATTTTTGAAGAATCCAGAAATGCATTTGCACGAGATAATTTTGCATCGCCAGCTTGAGGGGAATAAGGATTAGGAAGATTTGTTCCAAATGCTATCATCGGTTCCTCGATTTCAGATAAAGACGTTGAATTGGGGCTTATAGTTGGTGTATTCTCCGGGAGAAGAGTGGAGTCAGGGGATGAACTACAAGCAGCTATAAGGATACAACCGAATAGAAGAGCAAAATTTCGCATGGTAATATCTCCATCTATATTTTATACATCTATTTGTAACTTTTCAAAAAAACTTCCTGAATTATTGAAAAGATACATCCATCTAATGACGTAAGATAGATAAAAAAGTTGCATTGAGTACATCTGTGCGCTGAGTTCCAAGGATCATCCTTTAATGACCACAACGGGCATCAGGCGGGCTACTTTTCGGGCAATATCCACTTTGGTCACTGTTTCCACCACCATATCAACATCTTTATATGCCTGGGGTGCTTCTTCTGCCAATTCAGACATTGAACCCGCCTGTACATGGATGCCTCGATCTTCCAATTCCAAGCGCAGTCGATTTCCGTGGATCTCTTTTTTGGCCTGTGAGCGCGACATTACCCGTCTGGCACCGTGACAGGATGAACCAAATGAACGCAGCATACTGGTCCGGGTTCCAACCAACACCCATGACGCTGTTCCCATGCTTCCTGGAACCAGTACAGGTTGACCGATTTCCTGATATTCTGGCGGCAAACCAGGAGCGCCCGGTCCAAAAGCACGGGTGGCGCCTTTGCGATGGACGCAAACTTTCAGACGACGACCTTCCACTTCATGGAATTCCAACTTTCCCATGTTATGGGCAATATCATAAACCTGGTGTAACTGCCAATCCTTAAAATGACCGGCAAATACATCCACAAATGCCTGGCGGGCAGCGTGGGCAAGTAATTGACGGTTTGCAAAAGCAAAATTTGCGGCTGCCCGCATAGCCCCCAGGTAGGCAACGCCTTCCGGTGAGTCCATTGGTGCGCAGACAAGTTCACGGTCAGGGACCTTGATGCCATATCGTTGGATGGCTGTCTGAAATTCTTGTACATAATCGCTGCAAATTTGATGCCCCAGTCCACGAGATCCGCAATGAATCTGAACTGCCAACATGCCCGTATGCAAACCCATGGTAGAGGCGGCTTTTTCATTGAAAATTTCATCCACAACATCCACTTCAATAAAATGGTTGCCAGCTCCCAGGGACCCGAGTTGGGATTTGCCACGTTTTCTGGCGCGGTCACTCACTTTTTCCGGTTTGGCACCTGTGAGCATGCCATTCTCCTCGGTCCTCCTCAAGTCGGTTTCGTTGGCATAGCCATTCTTGAATGCCCAATGAGAACCCTCTTTCAGGACGTGATCCAGTTCTGGTAATGCCAGGTTTACAATTCCGTCCGTACCAACCCCACTTGGGCATAGTTGGTTCAAGCGTACTGACAACATTTCCAGGTATGGTAATGCAGCCTCGGCTTCGATCGATGAAGCCAGCAATCGCACCCCACAGTTGATATCATAGCCAATGGCTCTCGGAGAAATGACTCCATTAGGAAATTCGGTAGCAGCCACTCCCCCGATTGGAAATCCATATCCCTGGTGCATATCGGGCATAATGGTCACTGCACCCACCAATCCCGGGAGGGTGGCAGCGTTGATGGCCTGTTCAAGGGATCTATCATCCAAGCTATTTTCAAGCATCTCATGCGTGGAAAATATTCTAACCGGGACGCGCATATCGTTACGGAAAGATTTGGGGATCTCCCATTCATAAGCGCTGATTCGTGTTAAGTCTTGGATGCGGACCATAAAACCTCCGTCCGGGTTTCAGACATCAAAAACTATCTCCACCTGGTACCCCTGATTGGATTGCTTGATCTCCAGGTTATGGAAAGTGACTGCTTTGATCTGTCTTTGAATTGAAGTGATATTGGACCCTTCCATTTTGACAGCAAATCCACCATCACTCAGCTTAAAATAAAAGGAGTCAAATATCAACTCCTCTTGTTCTGTGCAATATAATAATTCGCTTAGAAAAGATACCAACTGGGACTCCAGGTTGGTTTGATATGTGGAAAACTCATATATTCGCCGGGGAGTTTGAGAAGATTGGGCAGACATAAGCGCATACATTCCGCGCGCAGCTTCTTTGAATAGTGTTTCTATATTTTCTCCCCAAATCAACAACGCCCAATCTGCCGTATGTTTTATTTCATTAAAGCCCATATAAACATTGTAACATTTTGCAAACGGTTAACACTTTGCAAAATTGACGAAATTTAGAACATGGGGATTGCACGGATCATGCGGATTTTCGTTGATATTTTTTATTTGGTTTGGATGAAAAGGTTAACCCACAATAAATGCGGGTAGATTAGGACTGATAATTACCTAAAGGGGGTGAAGGACATTTTGTCCATTTTTGTTTTACAGTGTACTGCAATAACAAAACACATTTCAGATATTTATACAAGCAGCAGTAGAAAAATCTGTGTAAATCCGTAAAATCTGCATCATCCGCGTCCCAATTTCACTATATTCGTCAAACTGTCAGGTAGTTGGTCATTTTTTAATAATAAGAACGCCCACTACCATGGGTTTAATATTGCCCTAGTGTGGGATGGGAGGAAAATGCTATAAGGTCTTTGGATGTTGTGTAAGTTCAGGCTTTGGAGTTATTTATCCCTGTAGCGCGCAGGTTCAAATAAATGTGGGGCTTCAACATAAATGCCTGTACCGCTGACTGCAATTGTCCCATCAGGAAGCAGGATCTCCCCTGTGGCATATATTTTTCTTTCTTTTCGCTCAGTGAAACGAGCTTCCAGCTTCAGTGGTTGGCCAAGAGGTAAAGGGCGCTTGTATTTGATCTCAAGGTTGACAACTGCCACATTAAAACCCGACCTCCAGACGGCTGCGCCCATGGCTTCATCCAATATTGCTGCTGAGGCTCCCCCGTGTGCATGCCCGGGAGGTCCCTGTTGCGACTGATCCAACACAAAATCAGAATGAATGGTATTCGCGTCATCTGAATACCAGCTTAAGCCGATCCCATGTGGATTGGATGACCCGCATACATAACAAACCCCATGATCTTCAATTTTCTTCATCTAAAATTTTTCCTTTGGCATTTATTCTATGAAATAATAATGCAAACAGCATAATTTTGGCTATGGTTAATTACCTTTCAAGGAAGCAGCATTTTTTTATCTGCACTGATAAAGTGAGTCCGATAAGCCAATGTTTCTTCCAGCAAACTTCTGACTTCATCCCAAATTCTGCCTGCCTGGATGGGATCTTTAAGAGAGGTACCCTTTTGTAATTTGATCTCATCACCCGCTTCTTGAGAAATGCTGACCTGTCCCTGGAAGATCATCCAACTTAACGCACTGTGTATGGTTCTTTCCCGTTGCGAAGTGGCAGCTGCAAGAGCAGAATAGGTAGTTATGCCCTTATGATGATTAAGTGAATATTTTACCAGGCCCATTAATTGCCCGATAAATGTCTCCGGTGCCACGGTTAAAGGTGACATTTTCAATAGAATAATTTGACCTGGTTTTACTATTTCCAATGCATTCTTAAATTCCTTTAGAGAGGCAGGGGGTGTCCAAATTGCAAAACAGGCGGATGGGATAAGTTCATTTCGATCAGCAATTTTAATGGTCGGATTTACCTTGTTTAATCTGTGTGTAAGGGAAGATTTTTCTTCACCCTCCATCCAAACAAGTGTTCCTCCAGGGAAGTTCTTTATTAAAGATAGAGAATCGTCATTATCCCGGTAGTCCACAATCTCGATATCGGATGCTTTTTTTTGAACTTGTTCATCAACAGAGACACGAAAATCAATAAACTCCATTTGTATCTGGCGTAGACCCTTCCAATCGCTTGCACGGAGATTATAGGCAAGATCAAACCTGCCTTCAGGCAGCTCTTCACCTCCAGCGTTCCACCATAATACGGTTTGTTGAGAACCGGTAGAATCTTCCACGAGGAATTTAATGTGGTCTTGATGATGCCCAATTTTAGAGGAATTTATGATTATTAGATCATTGGATGCCAGGACAGGTTTAGGATTCCCAGGACCAAATGGAGCAAGCTGCTCAATAGTATCTGCCAGATCCAGGTTGAGTTCATCCAGAGCATATACTTTATCGATCTGGATGACGTGCTCAATATCCATTTCCGGTTTCAGGGATGCGATGGTTTTTCCCAATACCCTTTGGAATTCGGCGATCTTATCAGAATCCATGGATAAACCAGCCGCCATGGGATGTCCACCAAAACTTAAGAGGAGATCCTTGTGATTGGCAATGGCTGCGGTTAAATTAATCCCTTCAATGGAACGGGCAGAACCTCGAGCTGGTTCGTCTGGTGGGTTGGATAACAGGATGACCGGGCGGTGGTAGCGATCCACCAGGCGGCTGGCAACTATGCCAATGATCCCGGATGGCCAGTCGGGATGTGCCAATACAATCAGTGGTTTTAATAATATGGATGGATCCTTTTGTATTTGGCTTTCTGTTGCTGCATATACCTGGCTGGTGAGAAGTTGACGTTGAGCATTCAGACCTTCCAGGATAGTGACTATGACCCTGGCACGCGAGGAATCGGATGTTGTAAAAAATTCCACAGCGTCATTTGCATCCGCCAGGCGACCAAGCGCGTTCAGGCGAGGCGCGATGACAAAACCTATATGCTCCTCGGTCAGATGTTCTGGATTCAATTCTGCCGTATCCATTAAAATTTTCAAGCCCAAACGATGTGTGTTGCGTAAGGCTTCCAGGCCGCGTTGGACAAGATATCTGGTATCTCCCTGCAAAACTGCCAGATCAGCCACCAATCCGAGCGCAGCCAGGTCGAGATGCTTCTCAGCGGAGTTTAAGAGACCAAAACGGGAAAAGAGTTCTTCAGCCAGTTTGTAGGCAACCCCGGCGCCGGCGAGAGTTGCAAGCGGATGATCTACAGGGAGGAATTTGGGATTCGTTATGGCAACCGCCCGGGGCAATTCGGGTGGCAGGTCATGATGGTCTGTGATGACTACATCCACACCCCGGGTATTGGCATATTCGATGGACTCGTGAGCACTAATGCCCGTATCGCATGTAAGAACCAGTTTTGTTCCATTCTCGATTATTTTAACGAGATACGGAATATTCAACCCATGACTTTCTGGAATACGAACCGGGATATGGTAAGTCACTCTGGCGCCCAGCTCCTGTAATGTCGATACAAGAATGGTTGTGGAGGTCTGCCCGTCGACATCAAAATCACCCCAGACACAGATGGATTCCCTGTTACGTATAGCAGATTCAACCCGATCAGCCACAGCTGTCAATCCCGTCAATTCGGTTGCAGGAGTTGGGTTGTAATGAGTGGGATCAAGAAAGGCAAGGATCTGTTGTTCACTGACCAGACCCAGGCGACTCAATCTATCTGCGACGATGGGGTCCAGATCAGGCAAGGGAGATTCGAAATGATTGGGTTTGGGTTCTAACCAGGTGGACATAAAGTTTTAATAGTGTTGATAAAGTTAATTGATAGTGATTTTCTATAAAGGTTAGAACTCAATTTCTGGAATTTGATCCAAAGTCAGTTCTGACATCTCGAATAGTGGTTCGTACTCATCTTCAATAATTGCGGCAGATATGCCACGATCACAAAAGGATCGATACAAGCAATAATTGCACTTTTTTTCATCAGCTGTTAAAGGAAACTCGTCTTGTTCGTCAATTCGGGTGATCATTAGTTCCAAATGCTGCCAGTCCCGAACAAATTGGGTGGTCGAATAAGGAAAGCGGATTGGCTGATTGGGGAAATTTGCCAGCCAGTAAATCATTTCTACCTGCTCAGGGTTTATCGGTTCATTATTTTTTAAGCAACCACCTGACTGAATCAGGAGTGAACGATAAACCCGGGTCTGGTATCGTACGGCCAACCATTCATCACGCGGTCGTTTTTGGAAGGTTTTCCAATCGAATATTAATACTTTGTCATGCCCAATTGCGACCAGATCATATTTGGCTATCAGCTTGTGTTTTCCAATCTGTGAGGTCAGGTTTAATTCTGGAAAAGTAACAAAATCTTTGAGTTTGAAGTCGTAACTCAGATAATTTTCCCACCACTGGTTTAATGTGGGTGTATTTGCCATGCGAGATAATTTATCAAGTGGTAGTCCCAGCCAATGTTGATGAACCAGGCGATGAAAAAATTGGCCTTCCAACTGCCGGCGCTCATTTTCAAGCAAAGGTTCACTTTCCACGGCCGGCCAGGCAAATTGCTCGATATACCTCAAATAAAAGCGGCGTTCGCAATCACTAAAGTCTTGAAGGGATGACTGGCTGAATGTGAAAGGAACGGGTAGAGTGGAATTCTGGTTGATTTTGCTATCCTGTTACTTTATGGCATTGATCAAACCCTGAATCAATGCCTGTTTCTGGGTTGCATCCAAAATGGCGTTCTTGTGTATGATCGTATATTGGAGGGGAGGCATTTCTCCTTCATTTATTTTTTCAGAAATCTCACCAGTGGACTGCGGACGAGAAGACCAGTCTGAAAAATTCATGCGTCTGCGACCTTCGACAACATCCTGGTAAACAAGCCAGGATATTGGTGCAACATTACTATACCAAGGCCAGATCGTTTGATTGCTGTGGCAGTCGAAACAGGCGATTTTTGCCAGGTCACGTGTGCCGGAACTATCCCAGGAGGGTTCAGATACCACTGCCGGATTGGTGTGATTTCTTCCAAATGGAACCAATTGGATCAACCCAAATAAGAGTACCAGGATTAGAACTGCATAAATTATTTTCTTCATACGAATTCCATTTCATTAACCAACTCAAATAATGACTTGGGAAATTGTATTCCTGTTCTTGATTGTTCGCAATGCCACAATATTAATCAACCCAGGTTTTCTTGCCACCACCCCTGTAAAGCGATCCATGGAATGGAAGGCTTGATTTCACCCTGGCGACCTGAATTCCACGAAAGGATGAGTTCGCATCTGGCCCGGGTAATTCCCACATAAAGCAATCGCAGGCGTTCCCTTACATAATCCAATCGGGATTCTCTGGTAGCCTGTCCTTCTTCGTACCATTCAAACTCGCCAGCCTTGGTTGCCACTTCCAGTTGAGCCAGCGCTTCGGCTTCAAGGTTTAACCCGGAACGAATAAACCATTTTTCAGAAATATAGCTATCGTATGATTGACCGGAGGGAAAATCGTAATTATTCAAGGACATCAAATAAACCCGATCCCACTCGAGTCCTTTGGCTTTGTGCATCGTGGTGACCACGACTTTGCCCTTGTGCGCTCCCGGGTCAAATCCCGAATCGTCCGCGCTGAAACCCAGGAAGTGTCTTTCGTTGCGGGCAATGACCCCTAGTTCACCACTCAGTTCCGGCAGCCGCCAATCGGAGTGATCATCTGCAATCTGGCCAAGCAAGAGTGCAAGTTTGTAAGCCAATGCCAGATCAGATGAATCAATAAAAAGATCCTGGGCAAGTGTGAGGATCATCTGGTCGATGGGCAGCAAGGTGGTACCTTGCCATCTTCGAACCAATTCTCGATACGATTCAAGTTCTTCCAGTAAAAGTTCCTGTGATCCTGCCGGGATTTGTTGATAGGTTGCAGTATCGGGGAGACCTGCCATCCAATCGATATCCGGACGCGGATACAGGAAAGATTCCACCTGGCTACATTTTCGTAGTAAGCCAGGGACGAGCTTGTAGAATCCATGTTCATCTCCAGCATCTGATCGCCAGGCACGCCGCCAGACTTCGTAACAACGTGCCAATTTTATGGGTGATTGCGGATCAGCCAGGTAGGCGACTACATTTCCCAGGGCGCCAGCTGTGGCACGGGTGGATGTAGTGCTGTTCAGATATTCAACGTAATCGATTTTCCTTTTCTTAAGTTCATCAACCACTTCTGTTCCACGCACATTACGCGGGGTCAGGATTGCCACTGTCAAATCCTTGTGTTCTGGCAACCATGTTTCAATTGAATCGATGACAACCTGGATTTCTTCTGCAGGAGTAAATTTTTGATCCAGGAAAATAATGCCCTTTGGGTCATCTGGTGGATTCGGTTGGGGATCACCAGAAGGTGCGGGTGAGATATGAGGTGGTGCCAGTAAGGCATCCCTAACGGCTGGGACTGGATGTTCTTTCATCACCCAATCAACAAGATGATTTGCCAATGTGATAATGGATGGTTGTGATCGACCTGACTCAGGCAAGCTATGATGAAAATCAGCTTCCTTCGCAATGAATAGTCGCAAGAACCTGGGGTTGGCTGTGGTGAAAGTTTCGAAAATTGCCTGGTTAGGATCTCCCACGCGCACCCAGTTTCCACCTTCACCGGTCAGGATGCGCAGAATTTGTTCCTGGAGATGACTGCTATCCTGGGCTTCATCTTCCAGAATCACTGGCCAGCGATAACGCAGGCGCTCAAGAAAATCGGCATCCATTTCAAGCAGGTTCAAAGCCAGCCGGATCAAATCATCAAAATCAACTGCACCTCGATAGGATAGTGCGCGTTGGTAGTGAGAATATATGGCACAACCCATCTCTGCCAGGGGCAGGGCGGCAGGCTGGCTATCTAACTCCTTCTGTAAATCTTCAGGCATAAGGCGAAGATCTTTGGCAGAACGAATAAAACTATAAGCCATGCCATTGACCAGATCAGGCAGATTCTTATTACGAATCCAGTCGAGTTTTTTATCGTCCAGGTCCGGATTCAGGAAATCGTCAAAAAAATCAGGATGGGATTTTAACCAGGTTTGGGAAGCCTCATTGCGGATCAGATTGGCTTCGCGCTCATCTATTATCTGGAAACGCTCCTCCAGACCGATCAGGGCAGGTTTCTCCCTGACAATGTCGTGGGCGAGACCATGTAATGTGCGGACCCGATACCCTATTTGAGGCAATAAACCTTGTTCAGCAATGAAGCCACTGATCCGGCTGGAAAAATTTTCTACAGCGGAATTTACGAGAGTGACAACAAGCACTTCCTGGTCTGGTCCAATCTCTCCACGGGCAATAACATCGGCTGCCAGGCGTGAAAGCGTCCAGGTTTTCCCTGATCCAGGAACTGCTGATATGCCCATTTTCCCACCACGGTAAGAAAGGATCTTTTCCTGGGATGGGCGTGGATTATAGGACATGATGATTTAACAATATCAAAATAGGAGAAATATATGGGGTCTCCTCATCCTTTTGCCACATGTTCAGACCTGGTTTTTATAGCCGCTTGTGAGATTTCGATGGCTACTTGTTTCAGCACAAGATTGGTGGTATCTGTTGGAAACTTGGATGCAATCGGGGTATTCTGGTTGTTTGCCAGAGTCAAGTTACTCATCATATAAGGTACAGTCATTCGTATTTCCATTCCAAGTATCTTCTCTGCTTCTGCTTTGGACAAACCCTCCAAGCCTACTGCGCGATTCAAAATGGGATAAATCCGATTCGAGTTTATATTCTGTGTGATCAAGTAATCCAGCGAACGCTTGGTAAGCGATACTGAGCTCACGTCGTTGCTCAGTACCATGACAATTACATCAGCCTCCTGGATGATCGGAAGGCTGATACGTGAAAATGAACGTCCCAGGTCCACCAGGACGTAATCGTATGTTTTTCGTAACGTTTGAATAACTTGGTGCATATTCCCAACGTTAAAAGAACTGGCTGCCCCTGGATCGGGTGAACCAGGCAGGAGATGGAAGAGCCAATCGTGTGGTCTAGCCAAATTTTCACGGAAATAATCGGGTGTAACCTTTTCTGGCGGCTGCAATGAAACTTCTACAACATTAAAATTACTCGATTCATCGATACCTGTTATCAATGCAAGCGACCCGATCGGTAGTACCATGTCGACCAAAGCTACTGTGGATTTTGTCATAAAACGCGACAGGTTCATTCCAATATTGGCGCATAAAGAGGAAGTCCCGGTGCCACCCTTGGCACTGACAAACACTGCCAGGGCGCCTTTGAGTTCTTCCGATTGTTTTACCCTGGCATCGACCAGGAGTTTGGATATGTTATTCAAAAACCCCATGAGAGCCTGGCCTGATTTGCCGAAATAATCATTTGCCCCGGCTTTCAGAATTCTGTCCATCTCCTCGGAATCCAATTGATTTGAAAATACAACAATTGGAGTGTTTCCATAGCGGATCTCTTGCCGCGTTTTGATGATGATGGCTTCAGCACTCAGGTCATTTAACGCGGAATCACAAGTGATAACATCTGGAGTGAAGTCGATAATCTTTTGCAAGCCATCCTGACCAGACGCTGCTTCAGATACAGTGTAATTTTGCTTTCTTAAAATATTTGCCAGAAATGTCCGGCTGGTTTCATCAGGGTCTATGACCAGGATCTTGGTTTCGTTCATGATAATGACTCCTTATCCAAAGCCATGAATGAACAATAAGTTATTAATAAATATCCAAAAATGAAGAATGATTTCTAGATAATTGTAATATGATTCTTCCATTCTGGGAAATTGACCGGATTGACCATTACTTTATCATTTTTCATTTTGAAAAACATGCTGAAAAGTCCTTAGAAGTGCACCACGCTGTTCAAATCCATTCTCACCGAAATTGCTTATACCCAGATACAACCTGCCTCTACAACGATGAAGCAGACCAGACACAAACCTGGCAAGAGTTTTCTTATTGGCAGCGACTTCGTCTGCATCAGTCCAAATATGATTACCTGTGACAGAAGATCTTTCCCAGTTACGGCTAAGCACGTAAGGATGAGTTAATGGCTGGTTTAAACGTTCAACCCATCCGTTCGAACCCGGGTCCAGCCAGAACTGAACTTTTGCTGGCTGGTTCATCATCAAAAAGGTATGGGCAGGGGCGATGAGTACTGCTTCCTGAAGTCCAGGCTTCCAGGATTCCAGGTATTGGGCTGCCAGGACTCCATCATCCAACAGGTGAATATATTCGCGACCCAAGTCAAGACTGGACCCGGTTTGAAATGAATAAGCCGGGTCCATTGCGAGGCGAAATTTTCGTATAGATTCGATAAGGCTGGTTGCCACTCGGGCTGCATCATAATTATTGTGAAATCCGAAACCCGGTTGAGAAAGGATTTCACCAAATAACCTGCGCATAAAATGGTCAAACGGTTGGGCACTTTCCTGGCGGTATGAATCCAGCCATTTCTTGAGTTGTGCGTAGCGATTTCCGAAAGTGAAGGTGATGCGATCCTGAATATCCGGTTTGATCAAATCAAACGGGGATAAAGACATATCCTTGTAACGATAAACAATACTGGCCAGTAATTGTGTGCGAACCAGGTCCATATCCTGAATACAGAATAGAAAGGCATAGGCAACGTCAAATATGGATGGGTGAATATTCCAGGAAGGATGGGCAAGTGCAGCCAGCGTCAGCAAAGCCTGGCTGGCAGGTTCGTCTCGAAGCGAGCGGGAAGGGCGATGTGAGCGTGTGGGAATATTTTGAGATTCAAGACGATTTACCAGGGAGAAGCGCAATGAATCCGACAGGAAAGGAGCCAGGACCACGATTTCTGATGGTGGTACCTTATGATCATGGATCAGATAAAAAATCTCATTTGAAACCCATTCAAGCATCTGAGGAAAAAATCGGGTAGAGGCGGGGAAGGAGATGGGAAATTCAAGTGCCTGATCAATTTCCGGATTGGCTTGACTGGCAGGCAATTGAGAAGCTGAGAATACCCGGTCAAAGGCAGTAACCAGGGAATTAATCTGCGGTGACATCACAAAGGATGTATCCAGGATCAGATCCTGGTCACATTGCTGGCGTAGTCGCATGGCAGATTCGGGGTCTGCACCCAAGAATTGCCTGTAACCTCCACCCTGGTCAAAAATAAATAAACTGGAGGTGAGATCGGGCAGCCAGTCAAGGATAAGATCGTGAGCGCGGGGAACATCTTCTTCGGGGTTGTCATAGATCAGATGTTGATAAGACTGGGTCAAATAATTATGAACAATAGGATTGGGCCAGAGTACATTCCAGAATGTCTCCATTTGCAGGGAGAAATCGAGCATATTATTGTCCAGGCAATACTTGCGGAACCGGTTTGCGCATTCCTGCACATCAGAAAAAACCCTGCGTTGAGCATTGTCACCTGCCCAGGCGGAATCCAGGCGTGCGCTTATTTCGGTATTTGGAAAGCCTACAAAAGCAGCTTTGTTCAAGTTATCCAGAATCTGGCTGTAGAGACGATTGCGGTCTATTACTACCGACTCGAAATAACCCTCATCCAAGAGAGGACGCACTAAATGAGCCATGTGATATTGGGCTGTTTCGAGAGTGAGAAATACGGGAGGTTGGTCAATATGGGTAAATCCCCCGTTCTCAGCTGCCAGCGGCCAAAAAAGATCGACTGCGCGACGCGCCAGGCCCCCTACTGTTAACAGGCTGACTTGCCCACCTGCAGGCAGACTATTTTGTTGCAAGGAGTTGTAATATGGATTTGCAAGTGTGCGTTGAGGCGTCAATACCAGGATGGAATTGGCAAATACTCCCTGCCTGACCAAGTGCAACATACGCTCAACACCAACAGTCGTCTTACCTGATCCGGCTGGACCTGACAAAGCTATCCGACCGGGGATGGGAGCATCGCGGATCGCCAACTGTTGGGAAGTAAGGTTAATCATGACTCTAGATTAGCGGAAGGTAATCGGTTTGTCAATGGTAATTATGCAATTTCCAGTTCAGATTGACATACAGGCTGAATTTAATAAACCTTAGCGTACTCCGTTGGAAAGGTTATTACCCTGAAGTATGTTCGTCTTAAAATCTGATAAAGGTCGGTTCAGATAGTGAGTAAATGCTGCATATATGTTTTGTTAATTGTTGTTAAATTGGGAGGTAGGGTGGTAATATTAAGAAAAATAACCAAAAGAATAGTGGATGCGAAAATGATATTCATAAATCGATTGATACATGCATTGTTTGTACTCCACCCATTACATACCATGGTTGTACATTTCCCGATCGGTCTGACAGGAGCGGCTTTGTTCTTTATCTTTCTGGCAGTATGGAGGAAGAACTCAACCCTGGAAAAAGTGGCTTTTGCTGACCTGGCATTGGCATCAGTAAGTGTGGTTGCAGCCGGATTAACCGGCATGCGCGATAATTTGAATATTTATTCAGGTGCAGCACCCAATGTTAATGTAAAAATTACCCTGGCAATTATACTTCTTGCAATATCAGCAGCAACATCGATCTGGCGTTGGAAGAATCCGGGAATATTTACCGATAAATCAAAGCGCTGGATCTACATAGGTGCGTTTGTTCTCAGTTTTTTACTGGTTGCTGTAATTGGTTTTTTAGGCGGCGTCATAGTATATGGATTTTAACAAAGAGGCGCATAAATTTGTTACCAACAGGTGTTAATAATAAAATTTTATCAAACCGGAATATCTTTTTATTTGGCTTATTGATCGTATTAGCATACCTTTCATGAGTGCATGCAGTACAAACCAGGCTACTGAACCAGTCTCTGGCAGCCCAAGCCCGGTAAATTTTTCACTGGATGTTGCACCCATTCTCAACAATCGCTGTATTAAGTGCCATGGTGGTACTCAGCCCTCAGGGAGTTTGGATCTATCCAGTTATACAGCGATCATGGCGGGTGGAAAGACCGGGACAGTCATCAACCCAGGGAATTCTGATAAAAGTTTGTTGGTCTCAATGGTCACATCAGGTAAAATGCCCAAAAGTGGAGCAAAACTTACTCCGGACCAGATAAAAATTTTGTCAGATTGGGTTGATACCGGGGCTCAGGATAATTAATATAAGGAAATATACGTTTTTCGATTGACATTGCAACAGCCTTCGGCTATAATACTGTGCGCTTCTCCCCCGGCAAAGTGATTGCTGGGGTGAGTATATGAATCCCGGCTTCCCCGCACTCTGGCGACGGATAAATCCATCCCGCGGGATGTGTGGCGAAGCGAAGACCAGGAGAGAAAAATGAAATATGCAATTATTGAAAGCGGCGGCAAGCAGTACAAAGCCGTCGAAGGAGAACGCATTGATGTAGATCGCCTGGCGGTCGAACCCGATGTTGAACTAAAACTGGAGCAAGTGCTCATGCTGGTGGATGGGGACAAGGTGACCGTAGGTACACCAACCGTCACTGGAATCAGCGTTTTGGCTAAAGTCGTGCAACATGTTAAAGGCCAGAAACTGACGGTTTTTAAATATCGTCCCAAGAAACGCATTCGAGTCAAGACTGGTCATCGCCAGACCTATACCCGTCTGCTGATCGAACAAGTCGGGGATACCAAGTCTGAAAAAGCTTCAGCGCTTGAGAAGCCAGCGAAGGTTGAAAAGATCGTGAAGGTTGAAAAAACAACCAAAGCAAAGAAACCAGCGGTTGAGAAGACGGTGAAACCTGTAATAGCAACCACTGCTAAAAAGGTTGCAACTGTAACCAAGACGGATAAAAAACCAACTGCTAAAAAGGCTACAACAGCGACCAAGACGGTCAAAAAACCGGCCGCTAAAAAGACTACAACAGCGACCAAGACGGTCAAAAAACCGGCTGTTAAGAAAACTACCAAAACAGAAAAGTAGTAATTTAGATAAGTGAGGAAAGAATGGCACATAAAAAAGGTGGCGGTTCAGCCAAAAATGGTAGAGACAGTAATGCCCAGCGTCTGGGCGTAAAGAAATATGCTGGCGAATATGTCCTTTCCGGGAATATTATTGTTCGCCAACGTGGAACTCACATTAAACCGGGTTTGAATGTCGGTCTTGGCAAGGATGATACTATTTTTGCAACCAGCGAAGGTGTGGTTGTTTTTGATATTATCCACGGCCGTAAACGCGTCAATGTAATGCCGGCAGAAGTAAAATAGTAACGAAAGGATTTGAACATGAAAGAAGGCATTCATCCAACCTATTTTCCAGATGCCACGGTAACCTGTGCTTGCGGAAATACATGGACAACTGGTTCTACAAAGAAAGAGATTCGGATCGAAATTTGTTCACAATGCCATCCATTCTTTAGTGGCGAACTACAAAGAATTGTTGACATTGAAGGGCAGGTGGATCGGTTTTATAAGAAATTACAGGCTCGCCAGGATTATGTGGAAGAAACTAAAACACGAAAAGAGTCGCGCATATCACCCAAGCGCCCAATTTCTGAACTCGAACTTGGAAAGCGTGCCACAGATGCCCTGGCCGCGGCCAATATCAGCATGGTTGGTCAATTTATTGAGAAATTGGCAGAAGGTGAAGATTCTGTATTAGCGATCTCCGGGTTTGGTCGTAAATCATTGATCGATTTTAAGAAGAAATTGCGCAGCCTGGGTTATGATATTCCTGAACCAGAAGTGGCATAACCATTTTATATCTTGCCTAACAGGCAATTTCAGGTAAACTTAGCAGGCAGATGCATCATGCGTCTGCCTGCCTCTTTATATAGGTGAGAAGTAACTTCTAATAAAAGAGATATGTGAAAGCGAATATTGCTCGCTTTCACACCCCAACTTCCCCAACATTATTGAGAAGATGCGGTGAGGAAACCCATGAAACATACCAAAGGTTCCATTGAAGTAGTCACAGGATCGATGTTCAGCGGAAAAACAGATGAACTCATTCGGCGATTACGGCGTGCCACAATTGCAAGACAGAAAATTCAAGTTTTTAAGCCAGCCATTGATGTGCGCTATGCTGTTGAAAAAGTAACATCGCATGCTGGACCTGCGTATGATGCCACGCCAATCCAATACGCAAAAGATATCCGGGAAAAACTGGATGCCGATACTACCGTAGTTGGAATCGATGAAGCCCAATTTTTCGATGATGAAATCCTGTCTGTGACACGCGAGCTGGCTGAACGCGGCTTGCGGGTTATCATAGCCGGGCTGGATACTGATTTTCGGGGAGAACCATTTGGGAGTATGCCAGTATTGATGGCACAGGCTGAGCGGGTGGATAAAGTTCGGGCGATCTGCATGGTGTGCGGCGAAGAAGCCTGCAGGACGCAGCGACTTGTTAATAATCAACCGGCAAATTATGATGACCCCGTGGTAATTGTAGGGGCATCTGAGATGTACGAAGCCCGTTGCCGTAAGCACCACAGCGTGCCGAAAAGACCTGAAAACTAAAATCCAGCCTGAAGTAACGAGTGAATGGAGATATTTAAATGCAAGATTATCGAGAATTCCTTGGCGAAGTATTGATAACAGAAGAGACACTACAAAAACGAGTTGCCGAACTGGCTGCCGAGATCAATCAGGATTATGCAGGTCAAGACCTTGTGTTACTTTGCATTCTTAGAGGCGGCATGGTCTTCCTGGTGGACCTGATGCGGCAGATCAATGTCCCTCATGAGATTGATATTATGGCTATTTCATCTTATGGCCTGGGCATGCGGGAATCACACGGGAATGTGCGATTAACCCTTGATTTAAAGATTGATATTCGGAACCGTAATGTCCTTCTCGTGGAAGATATTATTGATAGCGGCAATACCATCGCTTATGTGCTTGAATTCTTATCCACACGTTTGCCAAAATCATTAAAAGTATGCTCTTTATTAGACAAAGAAGACCGACGCGAAGTAGTTGTTCCAATTCACTACCGCGGCTTTACCATCCCGGACAAATATGTATTTGGGTATGGCCTGGATATTGATGAATATTACCGGAACCTGCCCTTCATCGGAGTTGTGGATTTGGATAAATATCAAACTCCAATCAGGGAATGATGGAACCCGATAATCCTTCTGAAGAAGAGCTGAATCCTTACTATGGGCGCTGGGTTGCGCTTTTACGCGGTAAGGTTGTCGCACAGGGAGGTACTCCTGAGCAAGCCCTTCGGGCTGCTCAAAAATCAAGGTATAAAGAAAAACCAGAGATTGTATATATGTCGGGTTTGAATGATTTAAATTTTCCCCCTCTGTTCGATACCATTCGAAATTTATTGGCGGATGAAGAAGGTGTTTTCCTGGTGGGAGGTGTTGTTCGGGATGTTTTCCTGAAACGCTCGAGCCACGACCTGGATTTTGCTGTAAAAAAGAATGCCATTCAATTAGCCAGAAAAGTTGCGGATAAATTGAAGGCTGAATTTTATCCGCTTGATATTGAACGGGATACAGGTCGCGTTCTGATCACCGGACAGAATGGCAGTCGGCAGGCAATCGATTTTGCGGCTTTTCGTGGAGATGACCTGGAAACAGACTTGCGGGGGCGTGACTTCACTATTAATGCCATGGCTATTGATCCAAAAAATCTTAGTCTGCACGATCCTCTGGGAGGGTTGTCAGATCTACGCGAAAAATGCTTGCGAGCTTGCTCTGGATCTTCTTTTAAGGATGACCCTGTAAGAATTTTACGGGCAATACGATTGGCAGCTGCCTTTGGATTCAGAATCCTGCCGGAATCCAGACAGGCTATGAAGGACTCGGCAGATCAATTAGCCAAAGTATCACCAGAGCGACAGCGTGATGAACTTTTCAGGATACTGGAAGGACCCAGGCCGGCGATCAGTATCAAAGCCCTGGATATGTTGGGAGCGTTGGAGCCGGTTTTGCCCGAACTGCTTTCATTGAAGGGAGTCCAGCAGGCACACCCGCATGTTCAGGATGTCTGGTCGCATACGATGAGCATTATTTCTCACCTGGAGACGATCCTGGCTGCGTTATCAGCTGATTATGAACCTGAGACAGCTTCAGATTATTACCATGGAGTACTGGTATTAAAAATTGGGCGTTATCGAAAACACCTGTCGGAACACTTATCAAACATTTCAAACAATAATCGTACATGGCGGGAAATCCTTTTTTTCTCGGCGCTTTATCATGATATAGCCAAGCCGGGAAAATCTGTAACCGGAGTTGAAGGCCACATCCGTTTCTGGGGGCACGAAGATGATGGTGCAGATATTGTGAGTATGCGGGCTCACAAACTGGCCTTGAGTAATGATGAAATCAACCGGCTCAGTGTCATCGTGCGAAACCATATGCGCATTCATTTTCATACAAAACGGCTGACAGATGAAAAGAAACTTCCGACCCGCCGGGCCATCTATCGCTTTTTTCGAGATGTTGGTGAAGCAGGTGTGGATATATGCCTGCTTACTTTGGCTGATTTGTGGGCAACTTACGAGAATTCCCTACCAGAAGAAACCTGGGTAACCTGCCTGGATGTTGTGCGAATTTTCCTGGAATCATGGTGGGAAAAAAAGACTGAACTCATCGCTCCACCCCAGCTTATCAGTGGGGTTGACCTGATGCAAGCGCTATCTCTTGAACCCGGACCTGAAGTGGGGCGTTTGTTGGAAGCTGTGCGTGAAGCCCAGGTGGTTAATGAAGTAAACGACAGTTTGAGTGCTCTCAATTATGCCCGTGATTACCGGGATAAACTACATAAAGGAGAAGTCATGGAATACGCTTTAGTAAACAATATCAGGTTGGCATTTTTTCAACGTCCCGGCAGTGGGATGCCCATCGTCCTGATACATGGATACCCACTCGATCATACCATCTGGCAACCCATAATTCCTATTTTGGAGAAAGATGCACATCTAATATTACCAGACCTGCGCGGACACGGCAGCAGTCCAACTCCTGAAGGAACCTATTCGGTTGAGAATATGGCGGATGATATTTCTGGATTATTGGATTTCTTAAGAGTCAGAAAAGCCATTCTTGTTGGACATTCCCTGGGAGGGTATGTTGCCCTAGCGTTTGCAAACAAGTACCCTCAAAAATTAAAGGGACTTGGTTTGGTTGCCAGCAAGACGAATGCGGACAACGCTTCACAGAAGGAAGCCCGCCTGAAGGCGATTGCAGACATTCAAGTGAATGGTATCGCACCAGTTGCAGATACCATGTCTGCCAAACTTGTGGTAAACCCAAACCTCATGCCTGAATTACACAAATTGATCATGAAAATGGACCCTGCAGGTGCAATTGGAGCGTTATATGCAATGGCTGAAAGGGATGACTCTTCAAAAGTGGTTGCGAATTTGAAGATCCCGATAATGGTAGTGGCTGGGGTTGCTGATGTTTTGATCCCTATTGAAACATCCCGCCAGATGACGAACTTATCTTCAACCAGCACTTACATGGAGCTTGAGGGAGTGGGTCATATGCCCATGCTTGAAGCGCCTATTAAAACAGCAGAAGCCATTAATAAGCTTATTAATGAAGGGAATCGATTTAAATTGTGAGGGTTATTACTGGGTCACACGGCCGATGAGAGCAGCCACAGGGGAAACCGGTTCGTAAAAGCACCGGCAACCATGGGTATGTGAGCAGCCTGGAATTGGAAGCACTGGAGCCTCCTCTTTTGAGTAAGTTTGAAGAACAGCTTGACAGGCCGGGCAGGCGTCAGAATGACCGGATATCCGGATGGCAGTTACATGAGGATTATTCCGGAATCGTTTGAGGGCACTGGCGGTTTGCGACGAGACGGCAAGGGTGGTTTTACAATTAGGGCATTCAATAGCTGTATCATGTGAAGTTGCATTGCATTTTTCACAGGTTTGCATGAAAAGCCTCCACTGCTGAGTGCAAATACTTGATTTAAAGAAAAACGATTGGTATTTTTTACAATACGATTCTTGTTAAGAGTAATTATAAGACTTATATGAAAACGTGGGGCACAGGTATCAATATCCCTGCATCCTGTGCGTTTACTCTGCGCGTTAAAGTCTTGAGTCGGGATACCAAGAGTCCACTGGATACCGGTTTAGTGAGAAAATCATCTGCCCCTGCATCCAAAGCACTAACAATTGTTCCGGGGTTATCCAGGGCTGAAAGGATCAGGATTGGAACGGAGCTGAATTTGCGAATAGCAGAACAAACTTGCCATCCATCCATATCATGCATCATTAAATCAAGAATGATAACGTTGGGGGATTCGTTTCGGGCTCTTTGTACACCTTCGTCTCCACAGTTGCATGAAAGGACTTCAAACCCGTTGGTTTTCAGCAAAAGAGAGAGAAGGTCAGTCATTTCTGGATCATCATCAATTACCAATACTTTATTCTGCATACAGTCTCCATTAATGTATCTGTATTATCCCGCAATCATACGAGAATATACTTTGCAAATGGCTTACAAAATAGATTCTCTTTTAGCACCCCAAGAAAAATTTATTTCTGAGATCAAGTGCTAATTCTCATCCATCCTTAAAACAGTTAATACAAAATTGATTTAATGGTAAACTCTTCCTTTAGTATGCAATATTTTGGATCAATAAAATTTGAATAAGGCGTCGCGAGCCAGCTATTTCGAGCGTGGCGATGTTCCTTGGATCTCCCATTAGTAGGGAGAAAGCACAAGCTGGTGCCCATTCCCCAAATACCTGGAATATGCCCAAAAAACAGGGAAGAGCAGGGATCTTCGGAAAGACATCCGATTCTTGCATTTTGTTCCCCATGGGCGAAAGACATTTAATTATATAGATAATCCATGGTTTTTATGAATAACCAAGCCATTATTTCATTTCGGAGGCATAAAATGACAAAAAAATGGGTCTATTTGTTTGATGATGTTTCCAGCGCGGAAAAAGCAGCTGGCAGTTGGGAAGGTGTTCGAGCCTTGTTGGGGGGTAAAGGCGCCGGCTTGGCAGATATGACGCGGGCTGGCGTACCCGTTCCACCAGGATTTACTGTAACCACGGAAGCTTGTAATGCATATTCTTCAAAAGGAAAATTTCCCGAAGGGATGTGGGAACAGGAGCTTGAGGCTCTTAAGGTGGTTGAAAAAAAAACCGGTAAAAGGTTCAATGATAATAGTAACCCCTTGTTAGTCTCCTGCCGGTCAGGTGCCAAATTTTCCATGCCAGGTATGATGGATACGGTATTAAACCTGGGTTTGACAGACCAGACTGCAGAAGCCATGATCAAACTGACAGAAAACCCTCGCTTTGTATATGATTCCTACCGCCGTTTGGTGGAAATGTTTGGTTCGGTTGTGCTTGGAATTTCTGATGAGGCTTTTGAGCGCCCAATGGCTGAATATAAAGCCAATAAAGGTTATACAACTGATACCCAGATGAACGCAGATGATTGGAAAAGCCTGGTTGAGATATTCAAACAAGTCATAGAAAAAGAAAAAGGATTCGAATTTCCGCAGGATCCTTACAAGCAACTTGAGCTGGCAACGGAAGCGGTTTTTAAATCTTGGAATGGAAAACGGGCAGTAGATTATCGACATGCCACCAATATTCCAGATGACCTGGGGACAGCTGTGAACATTGTGACCATGGTTTTTGGAAACATGGGTGATGATTCAGGTACAGGTGTGGCATTCACCAGGGATCCATCAACAGGAGATAAAAAGATGATGGGGGATTACCTGTTGAATGCACAAGGCGAAGATGTTGTGGCAGGCATCCGCAATGCAGATCCAATTGAGAAAATGCAGGGAACGATGCCGGAAGTATATGCTCAATTCATGGAGATCACTTCCCGGTTGGAGAAGCATTATAAAGAGATGCAGGATGTCGAATTTACGATTGAGCGCGGAAAATTATGGATGCTGCAAACCCGAAACGGGAAACGCACGGCCAAATCAGCAGTAAAAATTGCCACGGATATGGCGAATGAAGGCTTGATCTCCCGGGAAGATGCAGTACTGCGTGTGTCCACCGACCAGGTTGATGCACTGCTGCACCCGCAATTTGACGAGAAAGTTAAAAAAGAGTTTCCGTTGTTTACAAAAGGTGTTAATGCCTCACCCGGGGCGGCTGTAGGACAGATCTACTTTGATGCAGACACTACTGAAAAAATGGGTAAAGAAGCAAAACAGGATGTCATCATGGTGCGCCCATTCACCAAACCAGATGATGTACATGGAATGCTGGCCTCTCAGGGTATTTTAACCAGTGAAGGTGGTGCGACTTCACATGCTGCAGTAGTTGCGCGACAATTTGGCATCCCTTGTGTTGTTGGAGCTTCATCGGTAAAGATCGACCTGGATAAACGGCAGATGGAAGTGGATGGGCAGGTTGTGAAAGAGGGTGAATGGATCTCGGTGGATGGCACCACCGGGCAAGTGTACCTGGGTCGCATCCCGACAGGTGCACCATCCCTTGAAGAGCAAACTGACCTGTTGACTTTGTTAACCTGGGCGGATGAGATCGCTGCCAGGGATGGTATTCGGCAGGCACCCACTGGTTGGCCAACCCGAGGCTTACAAGTATGGGCAAATGCAGATTATCCACAAGATGCACGCCGGGCACGTTCTTATGGCGCCAAGGGAATTGGTTTATGCCGAACCGAGCATATGTTCTTTGAACAGGAACGTTTGCCAATTGTACAGCACATGATCCTGTCTGAAACCAGCCAGGAACGTACCATCGCTTTGAATGAACTCCTCCCTTACCAACGCAAGGATTTTGACGGCCTGTTTGAAGCCATGGACGGGTACCCGGTGATCATCCGATTGATCGATCCACCCTTGCACGAATTCATGCCAGACGAAGAAAAACTGCTGGAAGAAGTGATCACCATGCGCGTTAAAGATGAGACACAAGGATTAGCAGAAAAAGAGAACCTGTTGGAATCCATTAAAGGGATGCATGAATCCAACCCGATGATGGGATTACGTGGTGTGCGTTTGAGCATTGTCATGCCCGAAATTGTAGAGATGCAGGTGCGGGCGATCTTTGAGGCAGCCGCAGATTGCACCTTGAGAAAAATTGTGGTTAAACCAGAAGTAATGATCCCTCTCACAGGAACGGTAAAGGAACTCGAATGGATCCAGCCCCGGTTGGAGCGGATTGCCAAAACCGTGATGGAAGAAAAGAAAGTACAGTTTACTTACAAATTTGGAACCATGATCGAGATCCCGCGTGCATGTGTGACTGCGGCTGAAGTGGCCACGCGTGCAGAATTCTTCTCCTTTGGCACAAATGACCTTACCCAGATGACCTTCGGTTATTCACGGGATGACGCTGAGCGGAATTTCCTTGTGACCTACGTGGAGCAAGGTATCCTGCCTGTAAACCCATTCCAGACTTTGGATCGGGACGGCGTTGGGCAACTGATGAAAATGGCAATAGCTGAAGGCCGCAAGACCCGTCCGGACCTGGAGGTGGGCATATGTGGAGAGCATGGAGGCGATCCTGATTCAATCGAATGGTGTCACCTGATTGGGAACCATTACGTATCATGTTCTCCGTTCCGTGTTCCGGTAGCCCGCCTGGCGGCTGCCCAAGTTGCCTTGAAACATAGCGGTAAACAGACCGTCGAAGACAAATAAGTACCTGTTGAAATTCAATCGGGCGATACATCCAGAAGGTGTACCGCCCGATAAGTTTAATGGATGTGTTATAGCAGTTGAACTAATTGGAAGGATTTCGGCCGAGTAGTTTCATTAAAAGATCCGGGCGGTCGGTGATGATCCCATCCACTCCCATATCTATCATGTGCTTCATCTCTTGAGGATCATCGATCGTCCAAACATCCACGCGCAAGTTTCTTTCATGGGCAGCCCGGACAAAATGGGGAGTCATGATCGTGATCCCGCTGCTTTTTATTGGAACCTGGAATGTTTTGAAATTGGGGCTGTACCAGTGGCCGAGATAGGCAAAATTCATGAATACGAAGATCCGGGTTTCACTTTCATCAGCCGAGGTGGTAACTTCAGGGCATATCTTTCGAAATGCCGCGGTATTTTGGTGGGAGAATGATGCCGCGATGACTTTATCCTGCATATTATATTTCCGGATCAGATCACAGAAAGCTGTGTAAATTGGCGGATCTGTTTGTTTCATGTCAATGTTAAAGCGCATATCGGGGAAGGCTTTGAATACTTCTTCGAGAGATAAATAGGTGATCCCCTGGCCTCTAAATGGGAAGGTTGGACCATCTTTAGGAGACCAGTTATAGGCAGCATCGAGTGTTCGCAGTTCTACAAAGGTTAGATCGGCTACACGTCCAACCCCATTGCTTTTTCCATCCACCCTTTCATCATGGCTGACAACCAGGACACCATCCCTGGTCTGGCGGATATCGGTTTCAATGACATCCACGCCCATATTAACGGCGTGTTGAAATGCATACATGGTGTTACCAGGCCAGATCCCGTCTCCACCCTGATGGGCAATCACCAGGGGGATTGGCAGGCTTGATAAATAGAAAGCGGAATCCCCAGCCTTTTTGGAAATAATAGCTGTGATGCCTAAGATCAGTACCAGGGCAGCCAGGATATAGGTGAATATTTTTCTGGATGGTTTTATCATGAATAGTTTTCTCCTTTGGCAAGAGTTAATTATTTGGAAATAATATCAAGAAACGAAGGGTTGCAGAAAGGCAACAACATTTTCACCCAGCTCGTCAATTTTGTAGCCTCCTTCCAAAACAAGCGCTGTTGGCAGGTGGAGATCCGAAATCTTCTTGCCAAAGCTGGAAAAACCATTGCGGGTAACCCTAAAATCACCCAGTGGATCACCGGTATAAGTATCAAACCCGGCAGAAACAATCAGGAAATCTGGTGAGAACTTGTCCACAAATTCGAGTGCCCTATCCAGTATCTGCTGGTAGAGATCGTCACCTGTTTGGTGAGGGAGGGGAAAATTATGGTGGAACCCTTTACCAGGTCCGGAGCCAGTTTCGTGGGCATAACCCGCATAAGACGGATACTCCCAGGCAGGGTCTGCATGCAGTGAAATGGTCAGAACATCCGATCGTTCGTAAAATATTGCCTGTGTCCCATTGCCTGCATGGTAGTCAATATCCAAAATAGCGACTTTTCCAAGCCTGGATAACCATTGAGCCGCAATGGGTGCATTATTGAGATAGCAAAAGCCACCGCAGATCTCTGGCCCTGAATGGTGACCGGGAGGGCGGCTTATTGCAAAGGCTGGGCATTTGCGTGCGGCTGACACCTGTGCAGCAGAAAGTGCACATTGGGCCGAGGTTATGGCTGATATGTAGGTATATTTGTTTACCGGTACATACATATCGGTCATGAAGAAACCATCCTGGTCAGGTATATTATCAAACGTGGTTGCTTTGGGGTTAAATCCCGGTGTATATGGAATAAAAGCCATATTTTCTTCATCGGAATAAACCTTCCAATCTTCGTAGGCATGCTTAAGATAATCCAGATATCTGGTGGTATGGATCTGTAAAATGGGTTCCATCCCAAAATCGTGGGGAGGCACGATCTCTGCCCAATCGGTAGTATTCAGGCAAGAAAGTATAGAATCAACCCGTTGGGGGACTTCAAATTGGGCATCATAATCAGCGGGTCTTAATTTGGGTAGGCCAAAGGAATGACTTTTATGAACATCTGAATAAAAAATTTTCATTAATTAAGCCTGACTTGGACAAAGTAACAGGAGTTTTGAAATATTATAGTGGCAAAATCAGAATTGATGGCAATATGCGACAGTTAAAAAGAATATCGGTTGAAGAACCGATATTCTGTGGGCAAAATTAAGTTGGTTTCCTGAAGTAGTGTAAACTTCTTTCTGTAATTTCGCAAAAGAGTAGGTCAGGTGTTATTCTCACGGTGACCAAAAAATTATACCAATTGTTAAATTACAAAACGATCTAATGTTTTCAATTCTACGATAGAATGCCAAAATTTGTTCCACTTTTTCCCCAATTAGTGTAACATAAGGGAAATAATTTGTCCTAATTATATTGAAAAAACCATGCTAATCGCTTTACCATCCATACGGCAACCACAACGACGCTCAAAATTATTGCGCAGATTGCGTCTATTGGATCTCATTCACCAAAATGCGAGCCGAAAATTAACCTTTATTTGCGCTCCAGCAGGTTTTGGAAAGACGACTTTATTAATTGACTATGCAGATGACACTGATGTTAATGTTTGTTGGTATCAGATCAAATATACCGATAATAATCTCTCCCTATTTTTCCAACATTTATTAGCTTCAATACGTGAGAAGCAGCCACACTTTGGAACTGAACTTCAAAACATGTTATTCCAGGGATCGAATATGTCTCCACGGACTCTGGCAACTGAATTGGTCAATGAGTTTTCTCAAGGGATCCAGGACTTTACTGTATTAATCCTGGATGATTACCACCTGGTATGCGAAGAACTGGAAATTGTAACGTTTATTGAATACCTGTTGGAATATCTACCTGAGCATGTGCGCATTATCATCGGTTCGAGAAGTGTTTATGGTATTCCAACCGCGTCATTGTATGTTAATGAAGAATTAGCAATCATAGCAGAGGATGATCTGCGCTTTCGGTCGAATGAAGTTAAAGACTTGGCGCGACAACATTTCCAAATCAGACTCACCAACGAGCAGGCGGATGAAATTGTCCAACAGGCCGATGGTTGGATAATTGCCATCCTTCTGGCATTCCGGGACGGAACCCTATCTTCTGCCATTCCAAAATTAGCAGAAGCCCGTGAGAGAGTTTATGACTTCTTCGGGAAAGAAGTATATGCCTACCTTCCTGACGATGTAAAATTTTTTCTACAAGTCACAGCAATCTGCGATGAATTTAACTCTGAACAGGCAAATTTCGTACTGGATGTCAGCACCTCTGAGACAACTATTCATTATCTCGAAGACCAGAATTTGTTTATTTCATCTTTCCAATCTACAAAAGGGGTCTATTATCAATACCACCAATTATTTAAAGATTTCCTCGAGTCGTGTTTTTTGGATTTACCTGGAAATAAGCAGGAAGAAATCCGGCGAAAAATCGCAAAGTGGTTTGAGGAGCATAATGAGTTTCAAAACGCCATACGACACCTTCAAAAAGCCGGAGACCGGGATTATGTGGCGAGGATCATGGACGGTCAGGCTAAGGCCATGTATATATCTGGACAGGAAGCCATCCTGGAGGAGTGGTACAAAACATTACTCCAACCAACCGATATAAGACAACTGGCTCCCGATTTACTCCTGAACCTGGTCAAGGCTAGAATAAGCCAGGGAAAAATGGAAGGATGTCTCGAACTTTTATCTTTGGCTGAACCAGTATTTAAAGAACGTAATGAATTTGAAAACCTGGCAAATCTGCTTGTGATGAGGGGATTAACTTTTAGGTTTAATGGAGAATATAAAGAAGCGGTTTATTATGCCAATCTTGCAGAGAAATATGTAACAGAACATAACCTGGACCGGCATTATGCATACCAGGCCATACGCGTTAAAGGTCTGGGGTTATTCCACCAGGGATTTCCTGAACAATCTTTGGATGTACTTAATGAGGCAATGATTGGTTTCAAGGATTTACTTGCCAAAAACCCATCAGACAGACTCAAGCATGAAGTCATAATGATCCTGGCAGATATTGGATTCATTGCTTTGGGGCAAGGCGATGTTTTTAAAGCTCAAAGCAGTTTCAGGGAGGCGTTTGAACTCAGCTTAAATATGCGCGGTAACCAGGGAGATCTGGCAACCAGCGCCAATAACTTTGCTTACCTATCTTTCTTATTAGGAGATTTTCAAAAAGCCTGGCAGTATTACGAACAAGCCTTGCAGACAGCAGAACAAGTTGGTTGGGATCGTGTGATTGTTAATATTCTTAATAGTCAGTCCGAGTTACTGCTACAGGTTGATGAACTGGAATTGGCAGAGAATGCCCTTCAAAGAGCCATTAAAATTCTTGAGAAAATGCCTTCCGGTAAGAATTCAAGTAATACCTTTCAGATAATGGCCGAACTCGAAACATTGAAAGGTAATTTCAACCAGGCAATGTATTTCTTGAGGGAAGCAGCTGCAGCAGGTTCAACCGATTTCAACAATCCCGAATATCAGATAAGAATGGCTGAAATATACCTGGCAATGGAACAACCCGAATTGGTATCTTCAACCCTTGGCAAAATCATGCACAAACTGGATGAAAATGCGAACCCAAGCCAGGCACGTTCCAAAGCTTACTATATGATGGCCATTGTAGAATTTCAATCGGGAAAAACGGGGGAAGATACCCAGCAGTACCTTGCGAAAGCATTGGGATGTGCTGCTCAACTTGGGTACGATCAATTCTTGGTGATTTTAACCCGCCGATACCCTGATATGGCATTGACCGTTTCCAGAGCGTGGAAAAATAAACATCTGGCTACTATTATCGAGAGAATTAATAATTATCAGACAGGTTACCACCATCTGGTCACTAAAAAAGATATTACAGAGGATACACCAGCTCTCACCTTTCAAGTTCGGGCATTTGGAGATGGTGAGATCCGAAGTAATACAGAAATTATTCCAAATTCTGTCTGGCAATCTGCAGGAGCGCGGGCTTTATTCTATTTCATTCTTGATCGAGGAAAAGTAAAGCGCGATGATATTGTCGTTCAATTTTGGCCTGAATTCAGCAATGCAAAGGTAAACAGTAATTTTCATGCCACTTTGTGGCGAGTGCGAAATGCGCTGGGCTCCAAACAAATCATAGCATTTGATGGCATATATTATTCGATCAATCAGGCGACCATATTCTATGATGTTTTGGAATTTGAAGAGCTCCTTGAAAAACTTAAGACTACAAATTTGTCTGAAATCGAACAACGAGAGTTGGGTTTGCAAGTGGTTGAGCTGTACCATGGTGACTTTTTGGGTGATATTGATATGTCCTGGTTTGATAAGCGTCGAGCGGAATTAAGAGAAAAATATCGAAATCACCTGGAAAAAATGGCAGAAAAAGCGATGGATCGTAATTCCTACACAGATGCCAGGAATTATTATGAAAAGGCAATTGAATTGGACCCCTATCAGGATTATTTCCATTTGGGACTTGTGAAATGCCTTTTAAGAATGAAATCACCTGCGGCAGCCAAAGCACACTACCTGAACTACCTTCGTTTGTTGCATGATGAGCTTGGGATTGAGCCAATACCGGAGTTAAAGGACATCTTTGATAGGATCTAAATTAAAAAACTGAAATCAAGAATGATCGTCCCGGAACCTGGAAGGACCCCTCCAAGTACCGGGACTTTTTTTGTTCATACTTTCGTTCATAGTGGTTGTTTAGAATTACCCTAAACTAATAGATATCTGGAGGAAGATATGATCAAAAATATTATGAATAATGTTGTTACTTTTTCTTCAACTGTGAACCTTGGGATGGTCGTCAGAATTCTTGTTCTTTTGGCCCTGGTATTTGCAGCCCTGGCTCATCCAGGATCGGTTTTGGCTGAACCTTCCTGGGGCGGATCTGTGGGGTAGGCACTAAATGCCTATCGAATATTATGACAAAATTAGAGATTAACGCGCTTGCGACTCGGGCGCTTACTGACAGGAATTTTGAAGCAGCCATACTCAATGGCCACCGCTACGAGCGTTTACAGGAATTCCAGCTTCCTGTAGGTGTAGTGAATGCAATCATGCAGATCAAGGGAGAAAATCTTCAGCAATTTATTTACCAGCTGAATGATCTGGTTAATTCTCCTGTAGCCCTGTAGTCTATCCCAGTTATTAGGCGATGACCAGAAATTAGTTGGTATAGCCATTATGGGAGAGCGATGTATCATCGTTCTCCCAATACTTGATTTTCGATTTGGGAATTAGGCAGCTCGTAATCTGGCGAGTTTGCTTTATTTAAGAATTAGGTAAAAAACGTGTGAGCATAGATCTTATGAGGACGGTACTCTGAGAATGGAAAATTTGCCTGTAAGTTTGGAAACTTTGAAAACAACTGGAGATAATTTGTCAATAAGCCCTGACCAGTTTAAACGCATGCAGGCACTTGCCAATATAGATAGAGCCATTATATCGACTCTGGATATTGATGTCATCACTGACATCGTTTTCGATCAAATTACCCAACAACTTGGAGCCGAAATCTGCGTTTTATTTCTGCAGGATCCAATCACCTCCCAATTTGTATGTAAACGAACAAAGGGATTATCTGGATTAAATGGAAATATGGGTATGACTTTTAACCCCCCATTTGTTTTTGCCCAGAAAGCAATTACCTCAGGCGGTATGTTGTTCATAGATGATTTGAGTTTGGCACGTTCAGAAAAAGAAATCGATCTTCCATTTCCTTATAAATATATCCATTTTTATTCAGCAGTTCCTTTGGTAAATTCAAGTAAAACCATCGGAGTTTTGGAGGTATGTTCTACGAAATCCATTCTTCCTGATTGGGAATGGAAAAATTTCCTTGGTATGATTGCCAGACAGGCGACCATTGCAATTGAGCACCTGAGTTTAATTGAGAATATCCAACACTTGAATAAAGAACTTGTATATGCCTATGAAAGTACCCTAATGGGTTGGGCAAAGGCTTTGGAGTATAAAGATCGGGAAACCAAAGGCCATAGTGAAAGGGTTACAGAGATGGCCATCCGGTTGGGGAAAACCATGAATCTGAATGAAGATGAATTGTTACAATTACGAAGAGGAGCGATCCTGCACGATATTGGAAAAATGTGTATCCCTGAAAAAATCCTTTTTAAGACAGAGCCACTGACGGAAGAAGAATGGGAGATCATGAAACAACATCCCGTTTTTGCACAAGAATTTTTGGCGGATATCCAATTTATTCAGCCAGCTTTAAATATTCCATTATTTCACCATGAAAGATGGGATGGGTCGGGATATCCTTATGGATTAAAAGGTAAACAGATCCCTCTGGCTGTGCGAATATTCATGGTAGTGGATGTATGGGATGCCCTGACAAGCTTGCGACCATACCGGGAGGCCTGGAGCAATCTGGAAGCGCGTATATATTTTGAACAAAATTCCGGCATTCAGTTCGACCCGAATGTTGTAACAAAATTTCTGGAATTGCTGGCAACTCTTGATCATGATCCATTACATGCTCATGAAATGAACAGATCTAATAGTCATTAAATAATATTCCGGTGGTGTGTGGTGAGTTGAACGATTCCTAACCTTCATTGTTGTCACAGGGAATCCACCTGAAAAAGAGCTCTGATCATGATCAGGGTTCTTTTTTGTTGTGCGCCCGAATTTAAACAACTTGCTATAGGAGATAATCTTATGGCTATCCTATTTATTCTCCATTCAGGTGAGTTTGAACCAGGGAAGAGCGTTGGTTTGAAAATGCGATTCTAGGAATATCTTCCTGGATTTGTACAAATCCCTTTTCACAAATTTATATATTATGTATAATATATGTTAATTATGATCAGTGAAACCAATCTTGATTTTGAACAGGTTCAGAGGAAACCATTGAAGGAAGAGATCTTTGAAATCCTTCATAAACGCATCATAGCGGGTAAATATGCACCGGGAGATTGGTTGCGGCAGGAGGAAATATCGTCACAATTGGGTGTCAGTCAGACGCCTGTTCGTGAAGCCCTGGATCTGCTAGTGTCGACTGGTCTGGCGGAACGTGAACCTTTCAGAGGCGTGCGGGTGATGCAATTATCTGCGGATGAGATAGCAGAATCATATGGGATGCGTTTATTCCTGGAGTGTTCTGCGGCAGCAACCGCGGCAACCAGGATAACAGATGAAGATGTGAAAAAACTTATAAGAATTATCGATCAAACAAAAAATTTAATGACTCTTAATGATATGTCCACACAAAGGCATTTAAATCGCGAATTTCATTTGGCTGTTGTGGACGCCAGCGGTAATTCCTTATTGACCAAGTTATATGGCATAGTGATCAATTCATTTCCGGATTGGATGTTGTATGAATATATGTTCCGCCATCCGGAATTATTGGAAGAAAGCCTGGTTCAGGAATATCATGAACACATGGCCATAGTGGAGGCCCTGGCGGATCATGATAAAGCACGCTCAGCTAAAGTCACACTCATACACATCCAGAACCTGGGAAAGGAATTAGTGAGTTACCTTGGTATCCCGGCAGAGTTGTTGAAAGCAAAGAGAATATAGATCTCAATGAAATAAATGGTGTTTTAGGTTTTTATATCAATTTAGCATAGGAGAAAAAATGTCAGCAGAACTTTTTAAAAAAATGGCTCAAAGCATTATTGATGGGGACTCTGATGTATCAGTGGAGCTTGCCAATCAAGCCGTTGCCGCGAACATCGATCCAATCCAGGCGATTACCGAAGGCTTCGTTGTGGGTGTCAATACGGTGGGTGAAGCATTTGCAAATGGCGACGCCTTCCTGCCGGAGTTGGTAATGGCTGGTGAGGCCATGAAGGCCGCGGTCACCGCATTGGAGCCCGAGATGGCAAAACGTGGCACCCAACGAAAGATGCTTGGCAAGGTCGTGTTGGCAACCGTGGAAGGTGATATCCACGAAATTGGGAAATCACTGGTGGGAACCATGTTGTCAGCCTCTGGATTCCAGGTCTTTGATATGGGTGTGGATGTAGCTACAACCAAGATCATTGCCAAGGTTAAAGAAGTGGACGCTGATATCGTTGCAATGAGCGCCCTCTTAACTACAACCATGGTAAAGCAAAAGGAAGTGATTGATGTGCTCGACAAAGAAGGTCTGCGCCGTAAAGTTAAAGTCATGGTTGGGGGAGCCCCGGTCACCCGGGATTGGGTTCAAAGAATTGAAGCAGATGGGTATTCTGAAGATGCAATTGGGGCAGTTAATGTTGCCAAGCAATTGATGGGTATTTAACTACTTAAGAGGCAACCTGTGTCCAAAAATATTAAATCCATAACAAACCCCAAGGTTCATCTGGATGTTCTGACCCCCGCAGAGGTACAGAAAATACATGATGCGACCCTGAATATTATAGAAAATGTTGGTGTAAGATTTCCTTCAATCCGGTCTTTGGATATATGGGAAGCTAACGGGGCAACCGTTGACCGTGAGAGCATGATCGTTAAAGCAAAACCCCATTTGATCGAAGCTGCCCTGAAAAAAGCACCACCCAAATATAATTTATGCGCACGAGATCCTCAGCAGGACCTTCCCCTGGATGGTAATCATGTTTTTGTAGGGACGGATGGCTGCGGTGTCGAAATTATTGACATCCATACCGGTGAGAGGCGCACGTCATGCTTACAAGATGTTGGCGAAGTTGCACGCGTTGCTGATGCCATGGAAGAAGTTGGATTCCA
Source organism: Chloroflexi bacterium GWB2_49_20 (assembly GCA_001796335.1). Taxonomy (GTDB): domain Bacteria; phylum Chloroflexota; class Anaerolineae; order Anaerolineales; family Villigracilaceae; genus UBA12087. The sequence goes on from MGMF01000026.1 coordinate 44,728, forward strand.
TTGGGTGGCGTTATCTGCCCAGGATACACCCGTGGAAACACGCGGGTTGCATGAGATCAAAGCCATCTGGGAAAATTCCACCAAGCATCTTCAAACAGAGAGTATTTATAACGAGCATGAGGCACGTGTGGCAATTGAGATGGCGGCCCTGATCGCTGGTGGAAAAGAGGCATTACGCAAGCGCCCAGTGCTTTCTCTCATGCAATGTACTGCCCCACCTCTTGGTCATGATGGGGGCAGCCTGGATGCTGCCCTGTTGGCGGCAGAGGCCGGGATCCCGACCGGTTTTATGACCATGTCCGCAGCTCTGACCACCGGGCCTGCCACCATGGCGGGTGTTTTAGCAGTAGGTAATGCTGAGGTGATCTCTGCCACTGCTTTGCTGCAGCTGGCTTTCCCAGGGACTCCTGTATTCTATGCAGCGGCACAGACAGCATCCGATTTACGAAACGGTGCCTATACGGGAGGCGGTCCGGAAGACTTCCTGTTTGGTGCAGCCACCAATGTGTTGGCCGATTTTTATGATATTCCGTTATCCATGGGTTCCTTTGCCACCGGGGCTAAAGAACCAAACTGGCAGGCAGGAATTGAGAACAGCCTGTCGACTTTCATGGCATGTGTGTCCATGTCTGATATGCTGCTGGGACTGGGCTTTTTACATGGCAGCCGGATTTGGTCTTATGCACAGATGATGATGGATGCCGAGATCTTTTCCATTGTTCATAAAACCATGCAGGGAATTGTGGTGGACGATGAAACCCTGGCTTTGGATACGATCGCAGCAGTTGGCCCAGGTGGAAACTTTCTTTCACAAAAACATACTTTGAAACATATGCGCGATGTATTCTTGCCGCAATTCATGGATCGCAGACCCTACAATGTCTGGGAAGAGAAGAAGGATGATGCCCGAGATTGGGCGCTTGCCAAGGCTCGAAATATTCTGGCCACGCACCAACCAGATCCATTGGATGCAAAACTATCCGCGGAACTGGCAAAAATGATCGTCGCAGAGGAAAAGTGAGCCGAATATGCAACCCAAACTAGAATTGCTCTCCCAGGTTCTGATCGACCGTGTCCTCGACGAAGCCTTTCAGCTTATGCTTAAACCCGGCATCAAAGTGCAATCGGGTGAAGCTCGAACCCTGCTCGCCGAAGCTGGCGCGCTGGTGGATGCGAACAGTGATGTGGTCAGGATCCCTGAAATGGTTGTGCGCAAAGCCCTTGAAACAACTCCGCATACGTTCAACCTTTATGACCGGAATGGAAATCCCACTGTATTTTACGGGGGGGATGCCGTACATTTTGACCCAGGTTCGTCAGGAGTCCATGTCCTGGATCCGGATACTCTGGAACACAAGCCATCTTATGCCGCTGACCTGATGAGGCTCGTTAAAGTAACCGAAATGCTGCCGCAATATGATGCTCAATCCACGGCGGTTGTTTGTAATGAAATTCCCAAGGCGGTGGGAGATCTTTACCGGCTTTATGTAGTGCTCCTATTCTCGTCCAAACCCATCATAACGGGGTCGTTCTCGATCCAAACATTACAATCCATGATCGATATGCTAGGGATTTTTGCCGGCAGCAGCTCAGCCCTGGCAGAAAAACCCCAGGCAGTTTTTGATGTTTGCCCTTCGCCTCCATTGATCTGGAGCGAGTTTGGTTCTCAAAACCTGATCGATTTAGCCCGGGCAGGTGTCCCGGCTCAGATGGTGTCCATGCCCCTGGCTGGTGCAGCGGCTCCCGTTACCCTGCTCGGATCGGTGACCCAGCATGCAGCAGAATGCTTAAGTGGAATCACCATTCATCAGCTTGCCAAGGCAGGCTCACCTATTGTTTGGGGTGGAGCACCGGCGATCTTTGATATGCGCAAAGGCACGACCCCGATGGGTGCAATTGAAACTGCCATGATTGATGCATCCTATGCACAGGTAGGCAAATCTTTGGGATTGCCAACCCATACTTATTTATGTGCCAGTGACAGCAAGCTTGTTGATGCCCAGGCTGGAATGGAAAGCGGAATTTCCGCTGTTATTGGAGCCCTGGCAGGCATTAACATGATCTCAGGCGCAGGCATGCTCGATTTTCTGGCATGCCAGAGTGCTGAAAAACTGGTGGTGGACGCAGAGGGGATCGGCATGGCAAAGCGATTGCTAGCGGGTATGCAGGTTCAAACAGAAAATCTGGCAACAGCCTTGTTTGAAGGAATTAACTTTAAAGGTGATTTTTTGAAACAAAAGATCACACGTGAACTATTCGCTAAGGAACAATATTTACCTTCAGCGGTTATCGATCGGGATTCTATCCGTGGATGGCAGGCGGGAGGCTCAAAAGATACCTTTGCCCGGGCAAAAGATCGTACGACTCAGCTTTTGAAGGAATATCAACAACCAGCCATGGCTGAAGATCAGAAAAAAGAACTGCAAACAATGGTCACAAAACTTGCCAGGGATGCTGGCATGGACCGTCTCCCGGACCTCTAATATGAAATGATTGACAGACTGATCTTTGATCCAATTTAGAACACAAAAGGTGCTGTCCAGGAAAATTCAATTTCTTCTTATTTTTTGGGCAGCCCCTTTTTATCAGAATAAAGAATTATGAAAATTCTCGAACAATTATTCCGAACGCCTTATGTGAATGCAGAGAGTGGCTTCGATATATCACCCGATGGTAAAAAAATTGCTTTTTCCTGGAATATTACTGGAAGGTGGGAGATTTATGAAGCACCCATAGATGGATCAGGCAAACCGGATTGTATAACCAATGGATCCGGAGGAAAATTTTCGCCAAGATATTCTCCTGATGGTCGTTGGTTGGCTTATGCACTGGACTTCAATGGCAGTGAAAGCTACCATATATGTTTAGTTGACCTGGTTAATCACGAACAAAGGGACATAACCTCTAATATTCCTTATCCACTCCAGCCACACTTTGACTGGTCACCGGATGGAAATGAAATTGCCTATCTCAGCATAGAACCAGGCTGTTATGGTGTGTATGCCCTTCCCACGAAGGAAGGCGTTGCCCGGCAGTTGTGTGTTTTCGACCAACCCTTAAGAGACCTGCGCTGGTCTCCGGGAGGAGCTCTCCTTGCAGTTGAGGAGGAAACAGGAGGGTCAGATTCTTTCATCAGTCTGGTTTCTTTGGAAAGTGGAAAGCATAACAGAATAACACTGGGTGGGAAACCAATAAATTCAAAAAATCTCTCCTGGTCTCCGGATGGTTCAGAGCTAGCCTTCAGCAGTGATCTGTCCGGGTTTCATGATATTGGAATGTTTATAATACAGACCGGGGATGTCCATTGGTTGACTAATGGAAAAGCTGAGCATATCAAACCAACGTGGTCACCAACTGTAAATCAAATTGCTTATATCTATTCCGTGGGTAGTATTGCCAAACTGGAGCTTCTGACCCTGGGGGAAAACCCGGCAAGTTACTCGATGGAAGATGGCGTTTTTTATTTACCCAAATATACACCGGATGGAAATAATATTGCAGTTGTATTTGAAAATCCTTGCCACCCACCTGACTTGTGGCTCTTCTCCTTGCTGGATGGGAAATTTTCCCAACTGACTGATTCGATGCCTGAGACATTGAGAGGTTTTAAATTCGTGATGCCTGAAGAGATAACCTATCCTGGATTGGATGGGGAAAAAGTTCCCGCTTTATTGTATCGTCCACATAAGAATATTAAGGATATGGAAAAAAACAGACCAGCGGTTGTGAACATTCATGGAGGGCCGGATTGGTTATACCAAATGATCTGGAACCCATTTATGTCTTACCTGGCAAGTAACGGATGGGCGGTTCTTGCGCCTAATTATCGTGGATCAACCGGTTATGGGCGTGATTGGCAAGTAGCCAGCCGCTACAAGATGGGGCAGGTGGATGCGGAAGATATTATTGCCGGTGCAGAATATCTGATCCGGGAAAAATTAACCCATCCAGCTCGAATAATTGTCACGGGGCGCAGTCATGGAGGCTACCTGACAATGATGTGTATGATCCAGCGCCCTGATTTGTGGGCTGGTGGATCGGCTGTGGTTCCGTTTCTTGATTTATTCAGCTCACATGAGGAAGCAAGGCAGGACTTGCAGCATTGGAATATTGAAAATTTTGGAGATCCGGTTAAAAATTATGATCGCTGGGTGGAGGGCTCACCTTATTTCTTTCTTGATCGCATACAAGCCCCTGTACAATTTATTTGTGGTGTCAATGATATTCGTTGTCCGGCCAGTAACGCAATCGCCGCACACCAAAAATTAAAAGAGCTTGGCTTTCAAAGTGAATTGATCGTTTTCCCGGATGAGGGACACGAGTTTTTGAAAATCGAAAATATAGTTGAGTCTTACAAAAGCCAGAAAAGATTTTTTAACCGGGTGTTGAATGAATCTTGACATCAATCCTGATGGAAAACGCATGGAGGCTTTATGTTCAATTTAAATTTTTTAGCGAAAGATGAAGTGGAAGCGATCCATCAGGCAACCTTGCGAATTTTAAGTGAGGTTGGCATCGTGCTAACCTATCCTCCAGCCCTGGAAATGCTGGTGGATGCGGGAGCAAGGGTTCAGGGAAATCGCGTACTTCTTCCGGCAGAGCTGGTGGAAGCATGCCTGGCGAAATGTCCGGGTAAAATTTCAGTGCGCGGCCGGGGGGGGAAGGTGAAAACCCTGGGCGATGGAAGCCTTAATTTTCACAACCTGGGGGGTGCCCGGGACATTTTTGATTATGGGACGGCTGAACACCGTTTTGCAAAATTACAGGATGTACGCGATGCAGCCCGCCTGTTGGATGCCCTTCCAAACTGCAATACGATCACACCTTTTTTTACACCCCAGGATGTGCCGGGGGGGTTGATGTCCCTGGCTATGTACCGGCACGCCATTCCAAATACCACCAAACCGCTGCAGGGACCAGGTGTTCAATTTGCACCTGAAGCCCGCTATGCGTTCAAGATGGCGGAAGTGCTTGGAGATGCGCGTGAACTATTGACATTGAGTGTATCTCCGGTCAGCCCATTAACCATTCCTGACCATGAGGCGGAGGCGATCATGGAAATTGCCCGCCTTGGAATTACTTTTGGTTCACTGCCATGTCCAACCATGGGCACAACGGCTCCATTTTCCATTTCCGGTGCGATTGCACAACAAAATGCAGAAGTTCTTGCATCCGTTGTTCTGGTGCAGTCGGTAAACCCCGGTTTGCCGGTGATTTATTGCGGGCGCCTTGCCATGATGGAACCGCGCACAGGAATTTCAGTTTGGGGTGGTTTGGAGCTGGGATTGGCCTCGGCTGGCACCGTTCAGATCGGTCACCGTTATGGGTTACCGGTCAATGTTTATGGTTTTTCCACCAACGCACACACCCTGGATGTTCAGAATGGTTTTGAACGCGCTTTGAATGCCATCATTCCGGGACTGGCTGGTGCAGATGAACTTTCAGGTATTGGAGAGATGGAAGCAGGTGTATCGGGATCGTTTGCACAGATGGTGATCGACAATGAATTTGCAGCAAATATTTTGAGGGCTCGCAAGGGATTTGGCGCTAGTGAAGATGCGCTGGCGGTTGAAGTGATCGCAAGGGTGATGGATGGTTCTCGTAATTTCCTGGGGCAAAAACATACCAGTCGGTATCTTAAAGATGGTGAAATATTATTAACAAAACTGGCCGAGCGCGGCACCTGGGAAACCTGGAATGATATGGGCCGCTTGGGTATGGCCGAACGAGCCCAGGTTGAAGCAGAAAGAATTCTGCGGGAACACCAGGTGCCTGCCTTGGAACCAGCCCAGGAAAAAGAACTGGATGTCATTATGGAAGCAGCCAAAAAAGAATTGGTAAAGGAATAATAGAAAATGAATGAATTAAATACCCTGGATAAAGCGAAAGCGATCCACGAAAACCTGATTTCCTGGCGCAGGGATTTCCACATGCATCCTGAGTTGGGGTTTTGTGAACATCGCACAGCTGAAAAGGTGGCTGAAATCCTCGAAAACTTGGGCTTAGAGATCAAGAAAGGCGTGGGACGCACCGGTGTGGTGGCTGATATTGGTACAGGCAGCCCGGTGATTGCAATCAGGGCAGACATGGATGCTTTGCCCTTGCAGGAAAAGAATGATGTCAGCTATGTTTCTCAAAACCCGGGCTTAATGCATGCCTGCGGACACGATGCTCACACTGCGATGTTGCTCGGCGTGGCAACATTATTGGCGAACGAAAAATTTTCAGGAACTGTGCGACTCCTATTTCAACCGTCTGAAGAACGTGCCGATGAAGAAGGGATCAGCGGGGCACCCCGTATGGTCGAAGACGGTGCCATGCAGGGCGTGGACATGGTGATTGCTTTACATGTAGCTCCGATGACTCCCACCGGGCAGATCCAGATCGAATCTGGGCCAGCATCCGGTGGGGTGGATTCCTGGTTTGGAAGAATCATTGGCAAGGGGGGCCATGGAGCTTCCCCGCAAAAGACCATTGATCCATTTTATATCTGCAGTCATGTCATTATGGCATTAAATGGAATCGTGTCCCGCCGAGTGGCTCCATTCTCACCCGCAGTAGTCAGCATTGGTTCATTACATGGTGGACATACTGAAAACGTGATCCCTGAACATGTGGATCTCACCGGTACTTTGAGATACACAGTAGAAGATGTTCAAAAAGAGCTGCATACTGAAATTAGGCGCGCCTTCGAACTCTCACGCAATCTGGGAGGCGATTACGAACTTAAATTTGAGATCGGGGATCCGCCCATGATCAATGCTCCCCGGGCTGTTAAACTCATCTCGGCAGTCGCAGCAGATCTGATTGGTGCTGATAATGTCTTACCCATGGATAAAAGTCTAGGTGCTGAAGACTTTGGAGTATTTTCCAAAATTGCTCCAGGAGCTATGTTCTCTCTTGGATCACTAATTTCTGGAGATGAACGGGTCGGCCATAATCCATATTTTGATATTGATGAAGATGCCTTACCGATTGGAACTGCCATTCTTGTTGAATCTGCACTTAGATATCTGAAAGCAAAATAACGTGAATAATTCATTGACGGTTCGACCGGTGATGACTGTATTTACCGACGAGCAGATCCAGCGTGTGCATGCTTATTCTTTGCGGATCCTGGCTGAAGTGGGAATCAGGGTTGATTCACACAGAGCACTACAGTATTTTGCCAATGCCGATGGAGCAAGTATTGATGGGGATCGCGTCAAGATCCAACCGGAGTTGGTTGAGTGGGCAATAAAGACTGCCCCACATAGTATTGAGATCTACACGCGCAAAGGGGAAAAATCCTTTTGCCTTGGCCAGGACTCAACCAGGTTTGGGGTGGGGGTCACCAACCTTTTTTACCAAGAGCCTGATTCTGACCGGGTGACACCCTTCACGCGGAAGCATATGGGCATTGGGGCGCGGTTGGGGGAATCTTTGGATGCCTATGATCTGGTTTCAACCATTGGCGTTTTAAGAGATGCGCCCATCGGTGAGGAAGACTTGTTGGGCACTTTGGAGATGGCAGCCAATACCCATAAACCACTGGTTCTGCTTATCTCAGATGCAAGTCAATTTGTACCTGTATTGGAACTTCTTGAACATCTCGTGGGTGACCTGGCAGAAAAGCCATTTGCCATTCCTTACTTCAATCCGGTGACTCCCCTGGTGATTAATCAGGATACTGGCGATAAAATGTTGGATGCCATCGAACGCGGGCTTCCGATCATTTATTCAAACTATGGTATGGCGGGGACTACCACCCCAATAACCCCTTCAGGAGCCCTGGCATTATTGAATGCCGAATTGTTGGCTGGTCTGGTGCTCAGCCAATTGGTTAAACAGGGTACTAGGATAATTCTGGGCAGCCTGCCCGCTTTTTTTCATATGAAAGTAATGATCGATTTCTACGATCCACACACTATTTTACTAAATGCAGCCTGTAGCGAGATGATGGCATATTACAAAATTCCCCATGCGGGTACGTCTGGCTCGGGATCCGGTTGGGGAATGGATCTGCCTGCCTCCGGCATCCTGTGGATGAATCATATCAGCGCCTGCCTTGGAAAAACCGGACTGTCACCTTTTGTAGGTGGAAGCCTGGGATCAAAAGCTTTTTCTCCCACGTGTGTGGTATATGCCAACGATATCATCATGCAAGCAAGACGTTTTGCAGATGGGTTCTGTTTGGATGACCTCTCGGTGGGAATGGATGAGATCTCGGCTGCGGGTCCTGGCGGTAATTATTTGACTGCCAGATCCACACGAAAAAACTATCAGAGTGCGTATTTTGAGAGCCAAATTTTTCCGCATTTAAGTTTGGAAAAATGGCAGGAAAAAAGTCAACCAACGGCTGAAAAATACCTGGTTGATAAAACAATGCAATTGATTACCGATGCAAAACCCCCTGAAGACCATGATGAAATCATCCATCGTGGAGAGGTGTTTATTCGAAACATAAAATAATGTTCTAGAGTGGTATAAAAATATAAAAAATGTGTCATAATATGGAATAAGCTTATTCTTATATTGAGAAAGGAGGTACATTGTAAGAGAAGTCAAGTTTATCCTGCTCCAATGATTTTCACATTTGATAATATCAAGGGAAGAGAGGAGAATGTTATGTTAAATAAAAAGACAACTTCTAAATTGCTGGGTTTGATCATTATTGCCAGCATGCTTCTGGCTGCCTGTGGTGGCGGTGGAAATGCGACGGTAGCACCCACTGGGGCACCAACTGGAGCGCCAACCCAAGCACCCACCGAAGCACCCACCAGTGTAGTTCCCGCAGAGGAAAAGATAATCACCATTGCCTGGACACAGGAACCAAACTCGCTGAACCGTTCCTATTCGAGTATGTGGTATATGTCTGTCTTGACTGACATATACAGCTGTTGGCCCTGGAATTATGATGTCGCCAATGAGCCTTATCCAAACCTACTGACTGAAATGCCCACTGTCTCCGACGACGGTCTGGTTGTGACTATGAAACTGCGGGATGATATCACCTGGTCAGATGGAGTCCCGATCACGTCTGAAGATTTTGTCTTCACACACGAGATGATCACAAGCACTGCCAACACTGTGGATTCAGCTTATCCGTATGATAAGTTCACCATCTCGGCACCCGATGCACAGACGGTTGTGATGACTTTTGAAGAGGTTTTCACCTCCTGGCTGTCAACGCTCTGGCAAGGGGCTCTCATGCCCAAGCACATCTTGCAGCCAGTATTTGATGCTGATGGGACCATCGACCAGGCGGAGTGGAATATGGCTCCCACGGTTGGATGCGGTCCATTCAACTTTACAACCTGGGAATCGGGCAGCTACCTGCGTTTTGACCGAAATGAGAATTACTGGGGACCGGCACCTAAGCTGGATGCCATTGTCTTCCAATTTGTTCCGGATGACGCCGCCCAGACTGCTGCCTGCCTGGCAGGAGACGCTGATGTTTGTTTCTGGCCTCCTTACGAAGATATTCCTGCTTTCAGAGACGCAGGATTGAACGTTGTTACTGAACCATCTGGTTACAACGAAGGTTGGTTCTTTAATTTCCGTGATATGGCCTCCCCGGGTATCAAAGATCTGGTTGTACGCAAGGCCATTGCCATGGGATTGAACCGACAGGCCAACACCGATCTTCGACTGGATGTGGTAAAAGTCACAGAAACATTCTGGGATGCAATGCCATCGTATGTTGATCCTTCCATCACCCCGTGGGCATATGATCCGGAAGCTGCCAAAGCACTTCTCGAAGAAAATGGATACGTCGATTCGGATGGTGATGGAATTCGTGAAGATAAAGACGGAAATCCTTTGACCATCACACAGGGTAATACCGACAAGACGGAACGGCAAAATTACCAGGCACTTGCCCAACAACAAATGCTGGCAATTGGTATTGACCTGCAGACCTTCAGCTATAATAGTGATATTCTGTTTGGCAGCTTTTCCGATAACGGCCCTGCTGCAATTGGAGACCTCGATATCATGCAATGGTCGGATGTCCCTTACTTCCCGGATCCAGATACATCCTACTGGCTGTGCAGTGACCTGCCAACAGCCGACAACCCATATGGATATAACTACTTTGGGTGTGATGAGACTTTGGATGCGCTTTTTCAGCAGCAAGTTGTCACTGTCGATCCAGAAGCACGTCAACAGATTTTCTGGCAGATTTCCAAATATATGCACGATAATGTGTATTACCTGGGTATTTGGGAAGATGGAGATGTCTGGATCGTAAACCCACGCTTGACAGGAGTAAAATTCTCAGGCGTAACCCCCTTCTTCAATATCACAGATTGGGATGTAACTCAATAAAAAAGATTTCGCTTTAGGTATAAATCCTGGCTGGGTGGATTAACTTTACCCAGCCAGGATGATTAAATCAGGAGTCTCCCGATGGTAAGATATATCATTCGGCGTTTGTTACAGGCTATCCCTTTGCTCTTTATAATCAGTATTATGATCTTTATTCTATTGCAGAGTAGTGGAGATCCCCTGGCAACCATGGGGGGGCGGCGAACAACCCGTCCTGAAGACCGGGCACGCCTTTCCCGCATAATGGGGTTGGACCAACCAATTTATTTACAATATGTGTACTGGTTGATTGGCAATGACTGGGTACAGATTGATGTAGATAACGATGGGACACCTGATACATACGGGCAGAGAAAAGGTGTATTGAGAGGTGATTTTGGCAATTCTCTGGTAAATCGGGGAAAAACAGCCCTGGAACTGATCAATGAGCGCTTACCGAATACACTGGTATTGATGATCCCGGCAGAAATCATCATTTTATTCTTTTCATTAGTGGTTGGTATTTATTCGGCATTACGGCAATACTCACTGACCGATCAATTGATCACCACCGGTTCATTTATCGGTTTTTCCATGCCTATTTTCTTCGTAGCCCTGGCCTCCATGTATATTTTTGCGGTGAATTTTAGAAAATGGGGACTCCCTTATTTACCCACAGTGGGTATGTTTGACCCCAAAGTCGGCAAAACCTTTGGGCAGGTTGCCACTCACATGATTCTGCCGATTTTTAGCATGTCTCTGGTGAGCATATCAGGCTACAGCCGGTTTGTTCGGTCCCAGATGCTGGAAGTCATCAGCCAGGATTATATCCGCACGGCTTATGCCAAAGGTCTTTCCGAACGGATGGTTTTGATCGGGCATGCCTTAAAAAATGCAGCCATCCCATTTGTTACCCTGGTTGGAATAGACATTCCTTTCCTATTGGGTGGAGCAGTAATAACAGAAACGATCTTTGGCTGGCCAGGCATGGGAAGGTTATTTATTGACCATTTAACCCGCTATGATACTCCAGTGGTGATGGGGATACTGATGTTGATCTCTTTGGCAGTAGTGATTTGCCAGTTGCTGACAGATATTGTATACGGCTGGCTTGACCCGCGCATCCGGTATAACTAATACAGGTGGATTGCATGGAAACCAATGTAACAAAGACTAATATTCCTGCCATTTCTGAAGTTGAAAAACCGCCTTTGTTATTAAGCCAACTGGTCTTTTTGCGCTTCAAACGGCATAAAATGGCTGTTGCCGGGGTGTTCATCCTCATTCTGATGATCTGCTATGCGATCGGGGGGACCTTTTTCAAGACAGAAGCCTTTTCATTGGTAACGGATACTTCCATCCGTCTGAATGCTCCTTCGTCAGTGCATCTATTTGGAACAGACGCAGTTGGAAGAGATATCCTGGCCCGGACGATATACGGTGGACAGATCTCCCTCCTGATTGGATTGATTGCCATGATCCTCGAGGTGATCGTGGGAGTTTTGATTGGTGCCATTGCAGGATACTATGGTGGAATTTTGGATAGCATTTTGATGCGCTTTACCGAAGCCATGCTTAATATTCCACAAATACCTTTGCTGCTTGTACTGGGAAAAATGCTGTCAGATAAAATCTCCCCGATTTCCTTATTCGGACGCCAATTCAGCGGAAGCGTAATTGTCATCATCGCGGTGATTGGTTTAACCAGTTGGATGGGTCTGGCACGCATTGTGCGGGCTAATTTCCTTTCCTTGCGGGAGCAGGAGTTTGTTACTGCAGCAAGGTGTACCGGGACAAAAAACCGGTCCATCATTTTTGAGCATATCCTGCCCAATACCATGGCGCCCATTATAGTCAGCGCGACTTTGGCTGTGGCCAATGCCATCATCAGTGAGGCCTACGTCAGCTTCCTGGGAGTGGGAGTGATGCCTCCCACTGCAACGTGGGGAAATATGCTGAATGGTGCCTATAACTATATTGAATCTGCACCCTGGTTGTGGATATTTCCAGGCAGTTTGATCGTATTGACGGTTCTTTCCATTAACTTTATTGGTGATGGTTTGCGCGATGCACTGGATCCACGCGCTTTGACCCAGGCAGAGTAGGAGTTAATTTGGGCGCATTGCTTGAAGTAAAAAACTTGAAGGTCCAGTTCAATACTCTGGAAGGGGTTGTCCAGGCGGTTAATGGTGTTTCATTTATTGTTGAAAAAGGAAAGACGTTGGGGATCGTTGGTGAGAGCGGCTGTGGTAAGAGTGTCACAGTACTTTCGGTCATGCGCCTGATCGCTGAACCTCCTGGCAAGATATCCAGCGGTGAAGTCCTCTTTGAAGGTAAAGATCTTCTCAAAATAGATAAAATCCATATGCAAAATATTCGCGGTCAAGAAATCGCCATGGTATTCCAGGATCCCATGACTTCTTTAAATCCAGTTCTGACCATTGGAAAGCAGATCAGTGAAGCAATTATTGTTCACCAGCACGTGAGTAACGAGGAAGCCTTCAAGCAAACAGTAAACTTACTTGAACTGGTGGGAATTCCACAAGCAGAAGCGCGCTACAACGATTTTCCGCATCAGTTTTCCGGGGGGATGCGCCAAAGGGTCATGATCGCGATGGGGCTTTCCTGCAACCCAAGTTTGTTGATCGCAGATGAGCCAACCACCTCCCTGGATGTAACCATCCAGGCACAGATCGTAGAGTTAACCAAAAGTCTGCAAAGCAAGTTTGGCATGTCAGTCATCTGGATCACCCACGACCTGGGCGTTATCGCAGAGATTGCTGACCGGGTGATCGTGATGTATGCGGGTTACATTGTAGAAGAAGCGGATGTATTCAGCATATTTGAAAACCCTGTCCATCCATATACCCTCTCGTTGCTGAAATCACTGCCGCGCGTGGATAGCAGACGTTACGAACGCCTGGCGATCATCCCGGGGTCCCCACCTGACTGCATACACATGCCAGCTGGATGCCCATTTATGGTTCGTTGTGGATTTGCGATAGAGAGATGTGGAGTGGAAAACCCCCTCCTTGAAATTGTTGAAGATGATCATAAAGCAGCCTGTTGGGTGGATGTGAAAAATGGGAGGGCGGAATGACGGATAGGCAAATCCTGGTATCAGTTAAGAGGTTGAAAAAATATTTTCCGATCACACGCGGTATTTTGATCCAAAGAGAAGTTGGATCTGTTAAAGCAGTTGATGATGTCTCCTTTGACATCTATGAAGGTGAAACATTGGGGTTGGTGGGTGAAAGCGGATGTGGAAAGACTACCTGTGGGCGTACTTTAATGCAGCTATATCGCCCAACCGGTGGTGAGGTATGGTTTGATGGGGTTGACTTAACTAAAACCAAAGGGCAAAACTTGCGTCAGATGCGCAAAAAGATGCAAATGATCTTTCAAGATCCGTATGCATCTTTGAACCCGCGTTGGACGATTGCACGCATTGTGGGTGAGTCCTTGCGTGTTCATAAGATCATAACTGGAAAGAAAGCACAGGATGACCGGATCAAACAATTACTTGAGTTGGTGCAATTGAATCCTTCGCAATTGAACCGTTACCCGCATGAGTTCTCGGGTGGCCAACGCCAGAGAATTGGGGTAGCCCGGGCACTTGCCTCAAATCCAGATTTTATTGTATGCGATGAACCCATCTCAGCTTTAGATGTCTCCATCCAGGCGCAGGTGGTAAACCTGTTGGAAGATCTCCAAGACAAGGTTGGATTGACATACCTGTTCATCGCGCATGACTTAAGTATGGTCAGGCATATTTGCGACCGTGTGGCTGTCATGTATTTAGGAGTTATAGTTGAGAGCGGGCAGCGGGATGAATTGTATGATCACCCATTGCACCCGTATACGAAAGCATTATTATCCGCTGTGCCCATCCCGGACCCGCGTGCCACCCGGGCACGCCATCGTATTATTCTGGAAGGCGATGTTCCCAGCCCTGCCAATCCGCCCAAAGGTTGCCGTTTTCACCCACGCTGCCCTATTGCTGGGGAAGAATGCAAAGTTATAGTACCTGAATGGCGGGAGGTGGCGTCCGAGCATTGGGTTGCCTGCCATAAAGTTTAAGGTGTCGAATTTCAATCCCCCAACTTTCAACTCTTATTGAGAGGTTACAGTGCAGCATTGTATGGCATTAATAAAATAGTCTTAACTGCTCAGGTTAGTTACACTGAGGGGGCGTTCTGAGCGACCGATGTGCCTCCTATACGGTGAGGATGACAATTGCGCTTATAATATCCCGGTGTTCTTCCGGGGCAATGTTCCGATGTCCTTCTAGACATCTTCCCAAAGTTTTTTTGGGAGAAAGACAACCTGGCTGAGCGGTTACAAATAAACATATTTACTGGAGAAAAACGATATGCACACAATTTTGAGAAGTGCCACAAAGGAAGTAAAGATCGGAATCGATCGACCATTTGTGATCATTGGTGAGAAGATCAATCCAACCGGCCATAAGAAACTTGCTGCAGCATTGCAGGAAGGAAATTTTGATTATATCCGTTACCTGGTTGAACGGCAGATTGGATGGGGGGCGGAAGTTTTGGATGTGAACGTGGGCGTACCCGGGCTGGATGAAGTCGCCATGATTCCCAGGGTGGTTGAACTGGTAGCTTCCATCAGCGATGCACCCCTGTGTCTTGACTCGGGCAACCCGGATGTTTTGGCTGCCGGTCTGGCGGTTGCTCCGGGAAAACCCCTGGTCAACTCGGTCAGTGGGGAGGAGAAGCGCTTGAAAAGCATCCTGCCAATTGTTAAGGACCGGGGCGCCGCGGTCATCGGTTTGACCATGGATGATAATGGAATCCCTGCAACTGCCGAAGAACGTGTGGCAGTCGCTGCAAAGATATTGGAACGGGCTGCCAGGCTGGGTATCCCGGCTGAAGATGTGATTATCGACCCTCTGGTTCTAACAGTTGGTTCGGATAGCAAGGCTGCCCATATTACCCTGCAGACAATTGAATTGCTTCGCCGGGAATTTGGGGTTAATGTAAACCTGGGAGCCAGCAATGTTTCCTTTGGCCTGCCAGACCGTCTGACCATCAACCAGGCATTCCTATCCATGGCAATGCAGGCCGGGGCTACCTGTTCCATAACGGATGCGGTCAAAATGGGAGCCACCATCAAAGCCACGGACCTGTTGCTTTCACGGGATGCGAACTCATTACGTTATCTCAAGTATTTCCGTGCTGCTGAAAAATTGCGTGCCATGGATGTCGAGCAGGCTGTAGCAGCCGTCAAACCTGGGGTATGAACGAGATCAATTCCGGGAAACCGGAAAAAACTTTTGAAGTAATCCTGCAACCCATCGGACGGCGCATCACCGTTCCGCAAGGTTTTACCATTCTGGATGCAGCCCGCCTGGCTGGCGTGGAACTGGTGGCCATTTGCGGAGGTGAAGGGGTGTGTGGAACCTGCCGTGTTCGAGTGGTTGAGGGAAAACTTTCGGAACTCAATTTGAGCGAAGAAGGTGAACTTTCTGACGACGATATAAAAAAGGGTTTTAGGCTGGCATGCCAGGCAGAAATACTTGGTGATTTGCAAATAGATATTCCACCCGAATCCTTTACCACCCCCCAACGCTTACAACTGGAGGGGCAGGAGATCCCAACCGAATTGGATCCGCCAGTGACAGGTCTGGATGTCAGCGTTTCTCCAGCCAACCTGGCTGACCTGCGCTCAGATCTGAGTCGGTTGCGCTCCGCCATCCCAGCGGCAAACCAGGCAGATTTTCATGTCAATCTAAAAGTAACAGCGAGTCTGCCGGGTTGTTTGAGATCTACCAACGGAAATGTGCGCCTGGCCCTTCGCAAACATGAACTGGTGTCAATCCTGCCCATTGGCAGTCCGCTCTTTGGCCTGGCGGTGGATATCGGTACCACGAAACTGGCAGCTTACCTGATAAATTTAGAAACGGGGGAGACGGCGGCAAAAGCCGGCGCCATGAATCCGCAGATCGCTTACGGGGAGGATGTGATCAGCCGGATCTTATATGCAAATGAGCATGTGGATGGAGCCAAAACCCTTCAATCCCGCCTGGTGGAAACACTGAACAACCTGCTTGCTGACCTTTCCAGGGAAGTGAATATCCATCCGGACCAGGTTGTGGAGGCTGTGATGGTGGGAAATACTGCCATGCATCATTTATTCGCCGGTTTGCCGGTCAGGCAGTTGGGGGAATCCCCTTATGTGGCGGCAGTAGGCGAGGCCATGGATTTCATTGGCAGGGATATTGGTTTGCAAATGGCTGAAGGTGCTTATGTTTACATGCCCCCCAATATTGCCGGGTATGTGGGCGCAGACCATGTCGCCATGCTGCTGGGGGCGGATCTATCCCAAGTCAACCAGACGACCATCGCACTGGATATTGGCACGAACACCGAGATCAGCCTGTTCCATAACGGGAAACATTATTGCTGTTCGTGTGCCTCCGGTCCTGCCTTTGAAGGAGCGCATATCCATTCTGGGATGCGTGCCGCACCGGGCGCCATTGAAAGGGTGAAAATTGATGGGGCGGAGGTAAGGATCCAGACCATTGGAGATGCAGCCGCCGTGGGCATTTGCGGGTCTGGCATCCTGGATGTTGTCGCTGAACTCTTGAAAAGTGGATTATTGGACAGGCGCGGGGTTCTGAAAGGGGATCATCCAGCCTTGCGAATGGAGGAGAAAAATACTCAATTCGTGCTTGTCCCAGCCGAAAGAACGGGGATAGGCAAGGATGTGTGTGTCAGCCGCCAGGATGTGAACGAGATTCAGCTCGCCAAGGCAGCCATCCGGGCTGGCGTGGAGGTGCTGCTGGCTGAGGCCGGGATCGTGGATGATGATATCGAATCCTTTATCGTGGCTGGAGCCTTTGGAACCTACCTGGATATAGGAAGCGCCGTTCAGATAGGGATGTTCCCTGATATTCCACGCCAGCGCTATCAACAAGTTGGAAATGCTGCCGGGGGCGGGGCGCGTAAACTGCTTGTTTCGCAACATCAGCGCTTGGTGGCGGATGCGTTTGCCCGAAATGTCAAATATGTGGAGCTTGCCACGCATCCGGATTTCATGAAGATCTATGTCAAAGCACTATCATTTGCCTGACAAGGCAGAGTATACTGGTGCCAATCAAAATATTAGGAGATTCCGATGTCTCAATTATTTCTGGACCAATTAAATTCAGGAAAAATCCTGATTTCGGATGGCGCTACAGGCACCAATTTACAAAGCGTTGGCTTGAAAGCCGGTGTGTCACCCGAGGTATGGGTGATGGAACAACCGCAAAAAATATTGGATCTTGAAAGGGCATTCGTGCGGGCAGGCTCGGATATCATCCTGACTTGTACGTTTGGCGGAACGCGCTTGCGCCTGAAAGACGGGGATTATGCTAACCTTGTGCCAGAAGTGAACCATAAAGCAGTTGAGTTGGCGCGCCAGGCAGCCAGCCAACGGACAGGTGTGATGGTTGCTGGCTCAATGGGTCCGGTGGGAGCATTGCTTAAACCCTACGGTCCGCTAACGTTGGAAGAGGTCACTGCTGCCTATGCCGAACAGGCATTTGCGTTGACTGAAGCCGGTGTGGATCTGCTGGTGATCGAGACACAATTTTCTTTGGAAGAAGCCCAGGCCGCTTTAGCAGCTGCCCGCCAGGCAGGTGACCTGCCGGTTGTGGTCAGCTTCAGTTATGATCGCGGCGCGCGTACCATGATGGGAGTAAAACCTTCCCAGGTGGTGAAAACTTTCCAACCGTTAGGAGTGGCAGCCATTGGCGCCAATTGTGGTACCACGCTGGATAATATGGAATTGATTGTCAAAGAATATGTCGAACTAGCCCCCGCCTTGCCGATATGGGCCAAACCCAATGCAGGCATGCCGGAATTGACCGATGCCGGGGAAACAGTATTCAAGGTCACGCCAAAAGAGATGGGTGCGGCGGCTGTATGCAATGTCAGCGCCGGCGCAAGAATTGTGGGTGGTTGTTGCGGCAGTTCACCCGAGCATGTGGCAGATATCGCCCGGAGCATAAAGGAAAAGTTGAGCATAAATTAGTCTGATCTCAATAAACCGGGAGTCGGAGAGTGTGGGCAACTCCGCACCCTTCGAGTATGCTTCGCGACTGCCCACCTCCCCCCCATCTTCCCCTGCGTTTTGAGAAGATATATAAATTAAAACATAAATTCCTCCACTGGGAGGAATTTATGTTTTGTGACAAAATATTGTATCAGATATGTTTTTGTGTAACTAGCTGGATCAGGTCTTCGCTCATGCCGCGCACGTGTGGGGGGTCGGCCTGTTCGGGCAGGTGCGTTTTACCGGAAAAGTCTATCAGGTGGCCGGATTTTAAGGCCTTGGTTTCGAGGTAAAACCGGTTGTAGTCGTTGGGTTCCATAATATGGGGAATGCGTCCATTGACAACAATGCCATGACAGGTCAGATTTTCGATCTTCTTGGGATTGTTAGTGATCAGCAGGATCGATCTCACCTTGAGCGACATGAGCATATGGGCGGCTACGCCGTAATCACGTTCATCGTCCCGAAAGCCAAGCGCCATGTTAGCCTGAACGGTATCGTACCCATGCTCCTGCAAGCCATAGGCACGGATCTTATTGACCAGACCGATGCCGCGTCCTTCCTGGCGCATGTACAGAAGGATACCCTTTTCCAATTTGCCGATCATTGTAAGGGCAGATTCAAGCTGGTCACGACAATCGCAGCGCAAGGAGCCAATGACATCCCCGGTCAGGCATTCGGAGTGAACACGTACCGGCACATCTTCACTGTCAGTGACATCGCCGCGCACAATAGCCACATGTTCTTTATCATCCTTGTTATTGTAAAAGGCAAAAATATGGAAATCTCCAAAACGGGATGGTAATTCAGCGATGGCTGCAATGTTTACACAGACATTGTCCGGACCAAAACCATCACACTCATGGGATTTGTTTTCGTCCAGAAGTTCTTGGATTTTCATA
This sequence comes from Chloroflexi bacterium GWB2_49_20, assembly GCA_001796335.1. Lineage (GTDB taxonomy): Bacteria > Chloroflexota > Anaerolineae > Anaerolineales > Villigracilaceae > UBA12087. Next base: position 63,981 of record MGMF01000026.1, read on the forward strand.
TGGGTTAAAGTCATAGAATCACTCCTATAAATTGGTTATTGAGATTGGCTCGTATAATGAACCAGGACTCCACCTTCATTATCAAATTTACTCACGGATTCCAGGTGAAGGTGTTTGGCCTGTCCATTTAGAAAACCATCACCATCAGCCAGGGTGGGAGCGGAGGCACCCGAAAAAATTTGCGGGGCTATGTAGGCAAATAGCTCATCCACCAGCCCAAATTGGAATAAACCAGCAATTAAAGTTCCACCACCTTCAATCATCAAGATCTGGATGCCCTGATCGTATAGAGACTGGAAAACATCCCTTAAATCGATGCTTTCTTCACAGCGAACGAATACCTGCGCACCAGCGTTTTCAAGTTTATGGACCTGTTCTGGCAGGGTGCGTTTTGTAGTGTAGATCAGGCGGCGGGCAGGACCTGCTGTCATAAAATCTCCCTGCAGGTTAAGGTCCGCCTGGCTGACAACCGATACCTTGACAGGATTCTCTTCCAGACCCTGGGCCAGACGCCGGGAGCGTAGATCCGCAGATTTGACCGTCAGGGATGGGTCTTCAGACAACAGCGTTTTTCCACCCACCAGGATCGCATCCACTGAGGCGCGCAGTTCGTCCACGCGCTGTTTATCAGCCCCGGATGAGATGGTTGCACCTTTGCGCTCTATAGTGTCAAGCTTGCCGTCGATGGTCATGGCTACATTAACGATAACGTGAGGGCGGCTGTTCATAATAAGGCAATTCTACTTTTATTAATCCGAATATTCCATTAATTATATATATGAGTTTGGTAAACCTATTCTAAATTCAATAATTCAGAGAAGGAATAAAACACAGATGACGGAGACTAGGCGGATTTGCACGGACCTTTATAAATTATTGAGTCCAATGGAAAAAATTCTCTTACACCACGAAGCAACAAAGACACAATGATTCTATATTTATTAAGCTTCGTGTCACCATGGTCAATGGGGCGCGACTCATGTCCTATTTCTTGGGGATCGCGGTTAAACCTTTTTGAATAACAGTAATAAATGAATAGATAAAATGTACTTCAATACCTTACTGAGAATCTTAAACTCCTCAGCGTTTGCATTTGCGTACCGTCCCGACGGTTCGCTCTGAATGCAGGCTTGAATGATGCAACCTTCAGGAGGATTTATCTTCAAAAAAATACACCGCGGAGACTTAAAAAACAGGCAGCTCCATTCAGGATATAATCCTGCCATTATATCCATTAAGGATTCATATAACTGCCAATTAGCACCATGCGATGTTTTTTCTCAATAATTTCGAGGGCATATCAAACATTTTACAACTCTCAATCGGGTCCAATAGTGGATATAATAAATACTGATGGACTCAATCCCTTTTAATGATAATCCAGCCTTATCTTTTGCGATAAAAGCACTGCGAAGCGGTGACAAAAAGAATGCCAAACGTTTTGCCAGGCAAGCTGCCTGGCTTACCCCAAATCTGGAATATGCCTGGCTTATACTGGCGGAAGTATCCTCTCCACGTGCCCGGATAGCCTACCTGGAACAGGCCATACGGATTAATCCGGGTCGGGTAAGTTCCCATGAACAGTTGCAACTGGCCAGGGAAAAAGTGGGAAGCCTTGGGGGTCAGGCATTAGCCCTCTCATCTGCCCAAAGGAAATGCATCGATCTCCCTGACAACGATATTTCTAAACCCATTTTTTCTGTGCCTTTATTCCTGGTCAGTATTATCATCATCGGGCTGATATTGTGGGGCTGGTTTGGAAATACTCGATCGGCTTTTGCAGCCATAGTGCCTGGAGCCAATTCGGGTGCAGCCGGAGCGCCTGAAACCTGGGCAGATGTGAACATCCCAAAACCCACCCAATCTCCAATTGCCACCGCAACTCAAACTCTGACCGCCTCCGCCACCCAAGCTCCAACACCCACCGTAACCCAAACTCCAATTTCAAGCGCCACCATCACTGATTTTGTGGTGCCGGCGCAACAAAAACCAAACTCCAGCAACCCGACAGCCGTTCAACTGACGGGAGATGGGTACATCATCCAGGCTGGTGATACTTTATTCAAGATCTCTCAAAAATTGGGGGTCAGTATGGATGACCTGGCGGCGGCAAATTCGATCAGCTCCCAGGCAATCATTTACACGGGACAAAGGCTGGTTATTCCGGAACCGGGTTTTGTATCCATTTCCACGCCGGTACCTGAAGATAGCCTGCCTACTGAAGCAAGTGAAAAATACATTCTTATAGATATCTCGGATCAACATCTCTATGCTTATGAATCTGGTGTTCTGATTTTTAGCTTTGTTGCTTCAACCGGGATGAACAATGCCACGCGTGTTGGTGTATTCAGTGTTTTGGATAAAATTCCCAACGCATATGGAGCAATCTGGAATATCTGGATGCCAAATTGGCTGGGTATTTATTGGGCGGGAAGTTTGGAAAATGGGATTCACGCCCTACCCATCTTGTCAAATGGGGTGCGCTTATGGGCGGGTTACCTGGGAACACCTATCTCCTTTGGTTGTATAGTACTGGGTGTTAGCGAATCACAGATGCTATATGATTGGGCGACTGTCGGCACTCCTGTTGAGATCCAGTGGTAAAGGAATCTTATTCCTGAAGGTTCAACTAATTTGAAACGCAGCTCCCTGCCAGGGAGATGCTTTATGGTAGACTATGCCACTATGGACCAAACTCAACGTCCGGCAATGTTCAAAGCTTTGTTTTCAGTTATTGTGTGGGGGGCATCTTTTGTTGCCACCAAAATCGCTTTGCGGGATGTCTCTCCTGTAACAGTTGTATGGCTGCGCTTTGCCATGGGAGTGATCATTCTGGGTGGGGTGGTATGGGTTCGAAAGCAACTCAGGTGGCCTGAAAAAGAGGATTGGCTATACTTTGGGCTGCTCGGTTTTTTGGGAATTGCATTTCACCAATGGCTGCAATCCACCGGGCTGATCACTGCACGAGCTGTGACCACAGGTTGGATCATCGCAAGCACCCCGGTTTTTATGGCGTTGCTGAGTTGGTTGTTCTTAAAAGAAAAGTTAACCTGGCTTCAAATCCTTGGGATAAGTTTGGCTGCATTTGGAGTTCTGTTGGTGATCACAAAAGGTAATTTCTCCAGCTTGTTTTCAGGCCATTTTGGATCGATTGGGGATTTACTGATCCTGATCAGCGCTCCAAACTGGGCAATTTTTTCCACCCTCTCAAGACGGGGTTTGCAAAAATACAAGGCTGCCCAGATGATGTTTTATGTGATGAGTTTTGGGTGGCTGTTTTCTTCCATATTATTCTTAAGTTCCGGAAAATTTTATCAAGTGCAAGATCTTAGCACGAACGGTTGGCTGGCGGTAAGTTTCCTGGGAATATTTTGTTCAGGGATTGCATACATTTTTTGGTATGATGCTTTGCAAGTTCTTCCGGTTGCTCAAACCGGGGCTTTCCTTTACTTTGAACCTGTGGTCACTTTAATAGTGGCAGGATTGGTTTTAGGGGAGGCGATTTTTTTTGCAGGTTTGCTGGGGGGAGCGATCATCTTATGCGGTGTTTGGATGGTCAATCGGAAGACATCCCAAAAAAAAGTGGATATATCCCGGACGACAATCTGGCGGAGTTTCCTTCCAGAAGAGATTAATAATTGGCTCTCTGGAAGACATTAAGAAACTTAATTGTCACGAAAACCAAATGTATCAACAATTTTCTTTATAATCGTTGCGTTTTCGGGGTAAACAAACAGAAATTTGAAACCTGAATTTTAGATCGACGGGACAATATCCGCATGACACAATAAACTTTGCGCTGATATTTACATAAAAGGAACATCAGCTACTTCTTCAGACAATTCGCGCGTAAGGTTGAAATTTACGCCAACAGGGATTGGCGTTGGTGTGATCAGCAAGGTTCCCATGGCCAAAGAAAGCGATTGTGGCCTTAATCGTAACCCACCTCGGTTGATAAGGGAATGTGGCTGGGCACGAAGGTGCCATTGCCACGTCCAAGCTCGCGACCGTCTGAATCTGTCAGCACTGAGTCTGCGATCAGCAATCTGCTGGAATGATGGATAACCCTGCCAAATGCACGCATTTCTCCACGAGAAATGGGTCGGAGGAAGTAAACATTGAAGGAAACTGTTAGAACAAAATAACCAATTATCAAAGAATTGGAGGCGAAAAAAGCGGCATCATCCATGGCTTTGAAATAGACACTCCCATGAACGGCATTTGCAGCATGGTGGAAGTCAGATCGGATCGGGATGCATATTTCAGCACAACCATCACTCACAAGGATGGTGGGATTGTAATACCGGTTGATCGGAGCAAGAGCATACATACGTTCCAATTTTCGAAAATGCTCCGGGTTCACTGTCCCTGCAATAGGTTTGGGTTCCAATAACACCTGTTTATCTCCTTGGGCTTTGAAATCTTAATGCTTTATGCATTAATCTCTGAACTTGTTTTTATCGGATTTCTCACAAATACCAGGAATATGGTTCAGATTTTTGTGCAGTGCCCTGTAAAACAGTATAGATTAAATCCAACAATAAGACAACTAGCCTATTTTCAATACTTTGGATCCATGGGTGATCCTATTTTTCAGTTCCACAAGTGCCTGGTTGGCTTCCGCTAAGGCAAACATTTGTATTTCAGGTTTAATGGATGCGTGTGCGGCCAGATCCAAAAACTGGATGATATCTGCCCGGGTGACATTGGCAACACTTTTAATTTTCTTCTCCATCCAAAGGTGGCGAGGATAATCCAAATTCAACAACCAATCATGATCAATATTTTCTTTGCGGATGGCATTAATGACAAGGTGTCCGCCTGGTTTTAAATTCTCCAACGCTTTTACTATTGGTTTCCAGGCAGGTGTTGTATCAATAATTGAATTGATCAGTCCAGGTGGTTTATCATCAATATCTCCTGCCCAGGATGCACCCAGTTGCATGGCAAAATCTTGTTCCTTTTGGCTGCGTGTGAAAACAAATACACTGGAATTGGGGAAACGATGCATGACCATTTTTAAAACCAGATGGGCGGAGGCTCCAAAACCGATCAGTCCCAGAATTTCTCCATTCTTGAGACAGGTCAGGTTCAAGGATCGGTAACCGATTGCACCTGCACAAAGCAGGGGAGCAGCCTCGAAGTCTGAAATGGAAGCAGGGATCGGGTAACAAAACGCTGCCGGAACAACCATAAATTCGGCATAACCTCCATGAGCATCTCTCCCCGTGGCTCGGAAATCCATGCACAGGTTTTCTTTCCCGGCCAGGCAAAATTCGCAATTTCCGCAAGCGGAGAAGATCCACCCCACTCCGACCCTATTCCCAATAAGCATGCCTGTGACTGCCTCACCCATCCCAGCTACCCGGCCGACCACCTGGTGTCCCGGGATGACCGGTAAATTTGGCGGGGGAGTACGACCTTCAATTTCATCCAGTTCAGTATGGCAAACACCACACGCTGAGATTTTGAGAAGAATCTCCCCTTTCCCTGGAATGGGGACTGGAAGTTCGCACAATTCAAGGGGAGTATCCTGCTCTTGTATATGACAAAGTTTTTTTAAAAGCATTGCTTTCATGGTTATCCTCCGGGATAACGCTATTATTAATATTGTAACAATTATTCTGGTTTTAAAGTTATGAAGAAACAGATGACTTTTTCGGTCTGGTTCAACATAGGTCAGCAAAGTATTGATAATGTTGCGATGTTGATCATAATTGATATTAAGCATCGTTCCACAGGTTTATACAACATGCAACCTGTGGAACGTTAGGTTGATCTAATCCCCTGAGAAATACTTATTTCATGGTTCGGGTTATACCGGGATTATTAACCCGATCTTTCGAACCAGTGTTTTTTATTATTGTAGGACGGATATTACCCACCCATCGCCACGGCCATGACGTCATAATATGTACCCGCGCCGAATCCATCAAATAAGACATGGTCGCCTGGCTTGACTTGAGGAAGCTGACGCAGGAATGCGATCATGTTGGAGGCAGCACATACGTTACCAAAGTCATTCAACAACCAGGGCATGGGAATATTAATCCCTAATTTTTGAAGCTGTTTATTTTTAAGGCTGTTGATTTTTAAGTTGGCGTGGTGAGCTATTGCCACTGAAATGGATTTGTCTGGAGTGCCAATTTTTTGCATCAAGGCTTGATAGGAATTGTACACATCCGAAACCACCTGTACACCTGTGCGGACGAACAGCTTTACCATACCCATCAATCCAGCCATTTCAATTGGGTTACCATCTTCTGGTTCGTGCATTAATCCAGCAACGCGTATGCCATTGCTTCCGTCCTTGGAGACTTCTACCAGCGACTTGCCTGGTATTCTCTCCCTGGAATGGGGGTAGAACATGCGGACGGCCAGAACACCATCCTCATCATAGGCTTCATGTTCTTTCCCAACCAGAAATTTAAAGGACTCTCCGGGAACTACTCCCAAAACACCTGCGCCATTTGCAAAGAGCTGCAGTGCGTTTATATCACGTGTTTTGCTGATAAAACGGCTAAGACCTTCGATGCCACCCACCAGGATCTTCTTCCCATACAGCTCTTCAGCAATGTTGATCTGACCTGGAACTGCCAAATGGGGATTTAGACTTAAGTTGAGGGCACCCATGGATCCATCGCAGGCTTTGTGAACACTGACTTTTAGGGCTGATTCGGGTATTCCAGCCTGCCTGCTTATCTGGCAGACATAATCATCCGAGACAGGTCCACTTACACCCAGCAGGACCCCTCCGATTTCAGATGGTTTCCAGCCATTGATCTGGATGGCTTCTTTTAGTAAATGGGTACCAACTTCCAGCTCCAATTTGAGGTGTTCTGATACGGTCAAATCAGGTATATGGTGGCGGCTTACGAAACCTAAATCTGCCAGGTTCATTTTTTCTTCTTCCAACATGGATTCGCCCAGCCAGTTTTCAATCAGAAGAGTCAAAGATAAGTTGTCGTAGCTTTTGCCCCAGGCGCCGTAAACTCCCCCAATCCCCAACCTGGAATTAAATACACTTTCCAATCCCAGCGGAATGCCTCCAGCAACCGGGATGATCGCTTGATTCACATTGGGTCGATCGAAGAAGGATGAACCCTGTACTGGCGGGTTTCCGGATTGTTTTTCGTCAGACATAATAATTTGCTCCTAAAGTATATACACGTATGCAAGCTTGGATTCATTCAGCTTGCTTTATAGTTTAACCCCTGAAATAAAAAAAGGTTTTCACCGAGGGGAATATTGAAACAATTTAGGACTTAAGCACTTAAGGGTAATTGGGTGTATGGTGGGCAGTTAAACCCGCCACCATACACCCAATTCCTTTCCAACTACGTAACTTCTCCAATTAAATTTTCCTCTCGAAAATCTGATCAAAAGTAGATCATGATATATCCAAGAGTAAAAAAATCTGGCTTGCGCATGCTAAATATACATGCTATAATGTTTGCAACTCCCCAGTGTTTTACAATGACATGACCTGAATCATTTTCTTTGCCTGAATGACAGGTTGCCGATTAAATTGTGGAAATTTGCCCGTTGAACAAAAAAAATTAAAAGAAGAATGATGCCCGTTAGTGGGGACGCCTCTTGTTGTATTCACCCATTATAACCAACCATATCCTTTTTGATTCCATTGAGACAAAAATATGAACATTCTTGAACTTGAAAGTATACCACTGGCAGAGTTGCGTCAGATCGCCAAAGGCTTTGACATACAAGATGCCAACCGACTAAAAAAAGAAGCACTTATCTTAAAAATCCGAAAAGCAGATGCCGAACGGGAAGGGCTTGAAATTCGAGGCGGAATCCTTGAGATTATGAACGAAGGCATCGGTTTTTTACGCTCTGAACGCTACCAAATTGGAGAAGGGGATGTCTATGTCTCCCAGGCTCAATTAAGGCGATATGAGTTGCGAAGCGGGGACTTGATCATTGGTAATGTACGCCCACCACGCGAATCTGAACGACATTATGGTCTGCTCAAAGTTGAAAGCGTCAATGGGTTGGATCCAGACGAGGCACGTAATCGCCCGGTTTTTGAAACCCTTACTCCCATCTTCCCGGATCAACGGTTTAACCTTGAAACCAGAGGGGATATTTTATCCACGCGGGTGATCAATATGATCGTTCCAATCGGTCGCGGTCAACGTGGTTTGATCGTTTCTCCGCCCAAGGCTGGAAAAACCACCATTCTTAAGGATATTGCCAATGCTATTTCAACGGTATATCCAGATGTGCATTTGATGGTAGCTCTTATTGGTGAGCGTCCTGAAGAAGTAACCGATATGGACCGTTCGGTGGATGCTGAAGTGATCGCATCAACTTTCGATGAACCGGTTACGGCTCATGTGCGCACAGCCGAAATTGCACTTGACAGGGCCAAAAGATTGGTGGAAACAGGTCGGCATGTGGTGATCCTGATGGACTCGATCACCCGCCTGGCACGGGCTTATAACCTGGTTGTAAATCCTTCCGGGCGTACACTCTCCGGAGGAATGGATCCCTCGGCTTTATACCCTCCGAAACGTTTCTTTGGTGCAGCCAGAAACATTGAAGGAGGAGGCTCTCTCACGATTATAGCCACCTGCCTGGTGGATACCGGCTCACGTCTGGATGATGTTGTCTACGAAGAATTTAAAGGCACCGGAAACATGGAGTTACACCTGTCCAGAAAATTGCAGGAACGGCGTATTTTCCCGGCAGTAGATATGGAGCGTTCTTCAACGCGACGCGAAGACTTGCTGCTCGGTCCGGATATACTGCAGCGTGTCTGGCTCATGCGTCGTATGTACATTCAAATGGTTTCGCCACCTCCTCAAGGGGCAGGTATGGATGCGGCCGTGGCAACTGAAGCCTTGTTGCAACGAATCAGCCGGACCAAAGACAATCAAGAATTTTTGGAACGCTTGACAGAAGATCAATAAATTATGAACAATAATAACAAACCGGCACAACCTTCCCGGCTTTTCAATATCACAAGTTGGGTATTAACCGGGTTGGTTGTACTCTCCTTAATGGGCTTTGGGTATGTAAAATTCCAGGCTGCACAAATACCCGAAATTTCGTTTCAAGCCACGGCAACCACTGAGCAGGGTGGATCACTGACTTTACCAGAAATTGCCTATGCTTCAGGAAAAGTTCAGGCAATTGTTCGCCTGGTATCACTCAAGACAAACATCCCTGAGCGACCGCGTTACAATGAGATTGATCATGAAGTTGTGAGGGGAGATTCGGTTTTTGGTATTGCCGCAGAATACAATATTAAACCAGAGTCTCTCTTATGGGCAAACTACGATGTGTTGGAAGATAGCCCGGACAGCATTCGTGTAGGCATGGTGTTAAGAGTTCCGCCAACGGATGGAGTTTATTATCAGTGGCAGGAAGGCGATACGCTCGACTTAATAGCCACCAAGTTTAAGGCAGTAAAAGATGATGTGATCAATTGGCCGGGAAACAACATAGATCTTGTGGATCCGGAACCTAAGGCAGGCAGCTTTGTGATGATCCCCGGGGGTAAGCGGGAATTCGTGCAGTGGTTGATCCCTACTGTAGCACGGGGAAGATCTGGAACTGCATCACTCAGTGCTGGTGTATGTGGGGGAGGGCCTGTGGGAAGTGGCGGATTCATTTGGCCGGCAGATAACCACTCACTGTCCGGTAATGATTTCTGGTCCGGGCATCTTGGGATCGATATTGCCGCTGGTGAAGGGGCTGCTGTGTATGCTGCAGACAGTGGGGTTGTTACCATGGCAATAGGAGGTTATAACGGCGGTTATGGAAATGTTGTCATGATCGATCACGGCAACGGATACGCCACCCTTTATGCACACTTAAGCCAGATCAATGTGACAAGGTGCCAGGGTGTTTATGCTGGCAATATGATTGGGCTGGCTGGAAATACTGGAAATTCATTTGGTGCTCATCTTCATTTCGAAGTTCGCCAGGGAGGTGGTTTCATCAGCCCCTGGTATGTTTTGCCATGACCAATAATGAGTATGACATTAACAAAATCCATGCCGCCCTTGGTGATTTGCCTATAGGCGGCATTCGTTATTACCAGAAAGTCAGTTCAACCAATGACCTGGCAATTGCCTGGGCTGAACAGGATGCACCCGATATGAGCGTGGTGATCACAGACGAGCAAACCTCCGGGCGTGGTAGAAATGGTCGCAAATGGTTCAGTCCCGCAGGTGTTTCGCTGGCATTCAGTTTAATCCTGCGACCTGGGAAGGGTGAAAAACATTCCATTGGTTTATATTCAGCCCTCGCTGCACTGGCTGTTGTTCAGGCAATTAATGAATTGGATGGCATTCCCAGACCTGAAATTAAATGGCCGAATGATATCCTTGTAAACACACGGAAAGTATGCGGGATTTTGACAGAAGCTACCTGGGTTGGGGATCAAGTTGAAAGCATGGTGATTGGAATAGGAGTGAACGTCTCACTGGGATCTGTTCCACCAGGGGAAATTCTCAACTTTCCGGCCGCCAGCCTGGAAGAGATTGCGCATAGAAAAATTAATAGACTTATTCTTCTTAAAGAAATATTGAAACTATTACCGGAATGGCGGAAGAGGATGAATACGCATTCATTTATCAATGCCTGGAATGAGCAACTCGCTTTTCGTGGAGAACAGGTAACCATCTGGACAGAAAATTCCCAACCCAGGGTTGGTACCATCACGGGTCTGGATCCGGACGGAGGATTGTGCCTGAAAGATCCTGATGGGAAAAATTTCACCATCCATTTTGGGGAAGTACATTTGATGCCTGTCAGGCTATGATATACTTGCGCAAGCTTGCTAACAGAGACGAGGTGCTGAATGTTGGATAATTTACGAAACCAGGATTCCTCCCCCTTTAATAAAGATGAGGAGGATGAAAACAACGCTGAAGACTCTGATCAAGTTGCAATAGCCAAAAAAACCTGGAGCTTTGATGGCAAAATCTTGGGATTGAAATCACAACAATTATTCATTCTTCTACTGATGCTGCTTTTAGCAGTTTGTTTACTGGGGACAATGCTCTTGCTGGTAACCGGCAAGATAGTACCGACATTCTTTTAAAACCTACGCGAAAAAATGGGGTCCTTGCAAGCGAGCGTTCTCCAAAAAGCGAAATAACAATCTCCATAAGGTTGGCTTAGCTTGTTCAACGGGAGATCCCTTCGCCCTATGGGCTCGCAAAGACACTTCAAAAGTGTGATCAGAATTTCCGGATAGGTTATTAGATTCTTATAAATCCATTTCAGGTAATTCAAATTGTTGACCTGGTTCTGTACCGTTATCATTATCGTTACCGTCATTTAGCGCGCCTACCTTTATTAGTTCTGCACTGGATGTGCGCGCCAGGGATACAATTCGATCTCCTTCTTTTACACCCATCAATTTTACTCCCCTGGTTGCCCTACCTGCCAGGCGAAGGTTTTTAACTTTGGCACGTAGTACCTGTCCATTGGCTGAGATAATGGTGAGATCATCCGATTCTTGAACTACTCTGGCGGAAGCAATGAGGCCGATCGACCCCAAAGCCTTCTTATTGGTGGTAGCAATACCTCGAGCTCCCCGCCTTTTGGATGGATACTCAGTCAATAGTGTACGTTTTCCGTATCCTTTAGTTGTAATCAAGAGCAGGGCTCCATCAGGCTCAACCACTTCCATGCTGGCGAGTCTATCCTGGTCAGCCAGGCGGATGCCTGTCACGCCTGCTCCCGTGCGCCCCATTGCCCGCAGAATTTCTTCGCTAAAACGAAGTGCCTGTCCATGCTCAGTGACAAGAATGACATCATCTTTTCCATTTGTAAGGCGCGCCCATCCCAACTCATCACCCTCAGCCAGATTGATTGATATAATTCCAGAGGGACGAACCGCTGAAAGGGCTGATAGGGACATGCGTTTGACGCGACCTTTGGTAGTGGCGAGGGTAATGAATTTGCCTTCATCAAACTTGGGAACAGATACGGCTGCTGTAATAACTTCCCCCGGATCAAGAGATAGGATATTGACTAAAGGGATACCTTTATTTGTGCGGTCTGCGTCTGGGATCTGATAGACTTTTTCTGAGTAAACTTTACCCCGATCCGAGAAGAAAAGCATGGTGTCCAAAGTGTGAGCCGGTATGAGGTTGATGACCTCGTCTTCCAATTTGGTTGAATGTCCCGTGACACCTTTGCCTCCTACCCCTTGGGAACGATAAGATGCTACTGCTACGCGTTTTATATAGCCGCGGGCGGTCATACTGACCAGGACGGACTCATCCGGGACAAGATCTTCCTCGTTGAACCCTTCACTGGCTTCCACAGCAATGCGAGTACGGCGTTCATCGCCATATTTTTCAGTGAGTTCATTCATGTCTTCCTGGATGATTGCCAGGATTTTTTTAGGATCCGCCAGGAGGTCTTCAAAGTAAGCGATTTGCGCCTGGGTTTGTTTGTACTCGTCTTCAATTTTCTGTCGTTCCAGTGCCGCCAGTCTGCGTAGTTGCATATCCAGAATGGCTTGTGCCTGGATCTCGGAGAGATTGAAGCGTGTGATCAAACGTTCCTTGGCTACGTCTGCATCCGGTGATTTACGTATGGTATCAATCACATCATCCAGATTTGTCAAAGCGATCAACAAGCCTTCCAAAATGTGCGCTCGGTGCCGGGCTTTATCCAAGTCGAACTTGATACGCCTTGTAATCACATCCTGGCGATGTTGAATGAATAAGTGAAGAGCCTTCTTTAAAGGCAGTGTACGCGGTTCATTATCCACCAATGCCAGCATGCTGACCCCGAATGTTGATTGCAAGGCGGTGTATTTGAATAACTGATTAAGTACTTTCTTGGGTTGAGCATTTTTCTTGAGCTCGATGACGATATTCATACCCCTACGATCGGATTCATCGCGCAAGTCTGAAATGGCGTCAATCTTACCGGAACGAGCCAGGTCTGCAAATCTTTCAATTAAAGTAGTCTTATTTACCTGGTAAGGGATTTCAGTGATCACAATACGGAATCTTCCGGCTTTCATTTCTTCGATATGCGCCAGACCGCGTATAACAATGCGGCCTCTTCCGGTTCCATAGGCTTGCTCAATACCTTCCTTCCCAACGATGATGCCTCCAGTTGGAAAATCAGGCCCGGTGATGAATTTCATCAGATCTTCAACAGGGATGTCATCGATGGTGTCATAATTGTTGATCAGATAGATTATGGCGGCAGATAATTCCTTCAGGTTATGGGGAGGAATGTTGGTCGCCATGCCAACAGCAATACCGGAAGAACCATTCAAGAGTAGATTGGGCAACCTGGATGGGAGTACCTGGGGTTCCTGTAAAGAACCGTCAAAGTTATCGGTAAATTTTACCGTGTTCTTTTCAATGTCAGCCAGCATCTCTTCAGCCATTTTTGCCAGGCGCGCTTCGGTATAGCGCATGGCAGCTGGAGAATCGCCATCCACGGAACCAAAATTTCCCTGCCCATCCACGAGCATATAACGCATGGAAAAATCCTGAGCCATTCGTGCCATGGATTCGTAAACAGCAGCATCTCCATGGGGGTGATATTTGCCCAAAACTTCACCAACGATGCGGGCAGATTTCTTGTAAGCAGAGTTGGAGCGCATGCCCAACTCCTGCATTGCAAACAATATGCGTCGATGAACAGGCTTTAAACCATCGCGGGCATCGGGCAAGGCACGTGCAACGATAACGCTCATGGCGTAATCGATATAGGCAGTACGCATTTGTTCGTCAATGTCCACCATTTGAACTGAGCCAACGAATTCGCTTGCGGATGGCAGATTGTTTTCAGATTCCATAAATCAATTCCTTTGAATATCAAAAATCGTGGAGGGGCATATCCTCAACCACGATATAACCAAATAATTATACCCCAAGTAGGATGATTGGAATAAAAAAGAGGCTGTCCATAAAGACAGCCTCGAGATTAAATAATGCACTTCAAATAACTAACCTGTGGGCAAACGGGTTTCAAGAGTGCGGTGCAAGAGCTCTTCCTGGTCTTTATCTGCATTTTTTGTACGTTTTGTTTTCTGACTTTTTTTGCTTTCAGCACGTTGCAAAGCTTGCTGCCAGGCGATCTCAAATACTGTTTGTTCGGGTTCAGAAGCTTCTGAAGCTGCCACAACATCATCCGCATAATTTGTGTTTTTGGGTTTTCTCGTTTGAGCCTTGCGCGGTTCAGGTTTACTTTCTACGACGGTTTCTTCAGGTTTTGGCTGGGTGGCTTTAATGCTCAAGCGTATCTGCTTTTTACGACGATTGACTTCCAACACCATGGCTTCGACTTCATCACCTTCGTGCAGGATCTCGGAGGGTGATTTCACGAAACCGTGAGTGATTTCGCTCACGTGAACAAGCCCCGGACGTTCTGCGCCAATTTCGATAAATGCGCCGTAAGATTCCAGGCGGGCAACTTTCCCTTTAACCACCATTTCGGGTTTGATTTCACGCCATTCCAGACCCATGGGTTCAATCATAGTCAGTTCAATTCGATCCTCTTTTACCCGACGGATCCATACATCCACCGATTGCCCAACTTGGAGAACGTCCTCCACCCGGTTCACAGATTCAGCTTTTAATTGAGAAATGTGTATTACACCAGGAAGATTCTGACCGACATCCAAGATTGCCCCTGCCAGAGTAGTCTTTATAACTTTTCCTGTGAGTTTTTCTTTTGGTTGTATCGCGTTTTCAGGCGCGGGGGTTTTTATTGTGTCCATTTCAGTTTCTCCATGTTCGAAAATTTGCCGAAGGTGGATTATACTTGATTAGGAAAAAATCGTCAAACTAATTTCGGTATTATTTTGAATGGATAATTTAAAGGGACATCTTATACGGATAGGCAAGTTATCAAAAAAAATAGCCCCGGCGTGTTAAATGCCGGGTCTATTTTAGACTAATTTCAGAATTACTTCCAGCCTGCCATATATGCCAATCCAACAGTCCCGGGACCTGCGTGAGTTCCGATAACAGGGCTGACACTGGTAAATATTGTCTCCATGGGTTTTAGTTGGGATGCCGCGCTTTCGAGCAAAGCTCTGGCATCGGCTTCAGCATTTGCATGCAGCGTAGCCAGGTGGATATTAGATTGCGATCCGATCCGTTCAACCAATATATCCAAAACGCGAGCGTAAGCTTTACTTTTCGTGCGAACTTTTTCCAAGGATTCAATCCTGCCATCTTTTAACTCAAGAATAGGTTTAAAGTTCAACGCGGTTCCCAGCAATCTTTGAGCACCTCCAATGCGGCCACCCCGATGTAGAAACTCGAGTGTATCGACCACAAACAAGACACCTGTGTGCTCGCGGGCAGTTTCAGCAAGTTTTTTGCATTCCAACAATGAAGTACCTGCTTGAGCAGCTTGAGCTACTGTTAATACCTGAAAACCCATTGCCATGGCAGTAGTTTCCGAATCAATAATCGCTATCTTTTCCTTTGCCTCGGACAGCATATCGACAGCCTGGGTGGCTGAATGGATCGTCCCAGAAAGTTTGGATGAAAGGAAAATACCACAGACATCGTACCCTTCACCCAGCAGCTTTTCGAAAACGATTTTCATTGTCATGGGTGAGATCTGGGATGTACTGGGCATGACCTTGGTGGTTCCAAGGCGCTTATAGAATTCGTCGGGCAGGATGTTAACACCATCCTGGAAAGTCTCTTCGCCCCAGATCAATACTTGTGGAATAGAAGTGATGTTGTACTTGGATAGCAAATCGCCGGGTAAGTAGGCCGTGCTATCTGTTACTACAGCAACTTTGGACATGTTTTCGTTCCTCCTGGCTAATAATTGCTTGGTTAATTGATTTACCAACTAACTATAACCCCCTTTTGTGAAAGAAGTCGCGCAATTGAGAAATTATTCCTATTCTGAAACTGACTCAAGTGTCAATTCAAAAGATAATTTTACCGAAAAGGGTTCGTTGGTTCATTTGATTCTGGTACTGAAGCGTCCGCCTCCAACCTCCTTGACCATCCACTGGTTCTGGGCTAAAATCTGACGACTCTTGGGCTTATGTTAACTAATGAAGAACATACATGTTTGAGACATTAACCGGTCGCCTAAACCAGGTTTTCAATCAACTGCGTCGTAGAGGTAAGCTTTCTACGGAAGACGTTGATGCAGCTTTACGGGAAGTACGCCTGGCTTTATTGGAAGCAGATGTTCATTATAGTGTGGTCAAAGATTTTGTAACGCGGGTTCGTGAACGCTCTATTGGGCATGAAGTTTCGAAAGCTTTAAACCCAGGTCAGCAGATCATTAAAATCGTCAACGAAGAATTGATCGCGACTCTTGGACAACCTGAAGGGTTGAACCTGACTGGACCTCGCCCGCGGATCATTCTCCTGGTTGGCCTGCAAGGATCTGGTAAAACAACGGCTGCTGGCAAACTGGCATACTTACTGCGTTCCAAGGGCGAGAGGGTCATACTGGTGGCAGGTGACCCTTACCGCCCGGCTGCAATCCAACAACTACAGATATTAGGCAAAAGCTTGGATGTTCCAGTTATCTCTGATCCAGGATTAAAACCTCCTGAGCTGGCCAGGCATGCTTATGAAAAAGCAAAAAATGGTGGGTTTAGTGTCATGATCATAGATACAGCAGGGCGCTCCCAACTGGATAACGCCTTGATGGATGAATTGAGAGCGATCGTTAAAAAAGTGGAACCCTCCGAAATCTTGTTGGTTGTGGATGCCATGGTTGGACAGGAAGCCTTGCATATAGCCGAAGGTTTCAGAGATACGATCTCTCCAACCGGGCTCATTCTCACCAAGATGGATGGAGATGCACGCGGCGGGGCTGCCATCTCAATCCGCTCAGTTACCGGAGTGCCAATTAAATTCATTGGAACTGGGGAAAAATTAGAGGCTTTGGAGGTGTATAATCCAGAGCGATTGGCTTCCCGCATCTTGGGAATGGGCGATGTGCTCGGTTTGATCGAAAGAGCCGAATTAGCCTACGATGAAGACACAGTCCGGGACCAGACAAAGAAACTCTCCACCGGAGAATTCAGCTTTGAAGACTTGGCGGAAATGATGCGTTCAGCCAAGAAGATGGGTCCGATGAGCCAGGTTATGGAAATGCTTCCGGGAGGGCTTGGCCAAAGGGCGCTCAACATATCTCCTGATGATGTTGAGAAGCAAGTGAAAAGAACCGAAGCCATCATCAGCTCGATGACGGTACAGGAACGTCGCCATCCAGATATTTTGAATGCGAATCGGAGACGGCGGATCGCACGTGGATCGGGTACGAATGTTCAAGAGATCAATCGATTGATGAAACAGTACCAGGAGATGCGGCGACTTTTTAAGACGATGAAGAAAACTGGCGGACGTGGACTTTCACGTCTGTTTGGTTAGACAGTTTGTTGGAAAGAAGCACATCCTTTCGTGCACCTCAACTTTCCAGGTGAACTGCAAAATTGAACCTAGTATCGACTCAAAAGTAAAAACCAGGTATTATTTTGAGTGGCTACTGCATATATTTGTTTAAGGAGATAGATTTCGATGGTACGAATTCGCTTACGTCGTGTTGGTTTAAAAGGCCAGGCCAGTTACCGCATCGTTGTGGCTGATAAGGAAAGCCCGCGTGATGGCCGGTTCTTAGAGATCCTGGGTTTCTACAATCCACGCACAGAACCCGCTACAATCAGTGTCAAGGAAGACAGAGTTTACGATTGGATGGGCAAGGGTGCTCAACCAACCGAATCGGTTGAGCAGTTGTTCAAGTCCAATGGCTTGCTCGATCGTTTTTCCAGGTTTAAGGCTGGAGAAAATGTTGAAACCCTGCTGGCTGAAGTTGAGAAAGCCAACCAGGAACGTGTTATAAACCCAAAGACACAGAGTAAATAAATATAAATAAGCCATGAAAGAATTAACAGAATATATTGCCAAATCACTGGTTGAACACTCTGATAAAGTTGAAGTACGCGAAAATAGCCGCGGGCATCATATCACCCTGGAATTAAGTGTAGATAAAGAAGACATGGGCCGGATCATTGGCAAAGGTGGCCGTGTGGCAAACGCCATCCGTACTTTACTAAGAGTAGCAGCTGAACGTGATGGACAACAAGTGACATTGGATGTAGTTGAACCATAAGCGTACAGTGTCCGGTGTGACTAACCGACCGGCAGGCTCGCCAACTGCTGGCGAGCCTGCTTTTTTTGAAGCAGGTTTAATTCGTCGCCCTCACGGAGTGGAAGGCGAGCTCCTCGTGGAAATTGACAGGTATTATCAGGGTGTCATTTTACCCGGCACTGTGATTTACTTGGGTGAGCAACGAAAACCGGTGACTTTGCTTTCCACCCGCCATCATAATCAAGGGCTTTTGATCCGACTTGATGCGATAAATACACCCGAGCAAGCTGGTGAGTTTCGGTTGCAGCGCATTTACGTTTCTTCATTACTACAGCGAAGCAAATTGCCCTTGGGTGAATATTATTTTGATCAAATTCTTGGCTTACGAGTCAGAAGTGATATGGATGAGGAACTTGGCCAGGTAAGCGAAATTATTGAAACCGGGGCGAATGATGTCTATGTGGTATCCAGTCCAGGCAGACAAGACATTTTACTACCAGCGATCCCTGATGTTATTAAGGAAGTTGATCTTGAGAAAAGAGAAATCCTTGTCCATATCCTGCCTGGTTTGATGGACTTATAGGAAAATTGCACATCTCCCCCCAGGAATAGTTTGGGTTTAAGAAATCAATTGGGAGAATTTTAGAATTCTTTCTAGAAATGAACGAAAAATTATACTGGGTTGGTTTTAATCTTGTTAAAGGAATTGGTGCGGTCCGTTTGCGTGCTTTAAACGAGCACTTTGGCGATCTTGCACAAGCATGGGAAGCCACACCATCCCAACTGCGTGATACCGGTCTAAGCAGCAAGATCGTTGAAAATATTGTTCAAATGCGTTCAAGTGTTAATCTTGAAAATTATTATGAGAAAATTCTATCCAAGGGGATTGTGGTAATTACAAGCCAGGAAGACAATTACCCTAACCGCTTGAAGGAGATTGACCAGCCTCCCCCGGTAATTTATGTCAGAGGGGATTTGATTGCAGATGATTTTTGGGCTGTTGCGATCGTCGGAACCAGGAGAGTAACAGCTTATGGACGCCAGGTTACCGATGAACTAGCCTCTTACCTGGCTCAAAATGGAGTTACAGTCATTAGTGGCATGGCGCGCGGAGTGGATGCAATCGCTCATCAGGCAGCTATTAAGGCGGGAGGCCGAACGATCGCAGTTTTGGGTTCCGGTGTGGATCGAATCTACCCTCCAGAGCATAGAAGCCTTTCAGACCAGATCATAAACCAGGGTGCCGTGATCAGCGATTATGCTCCGGGTACACCCCCGGATAGTTCCAATTTTCCACCTCGCAACCGAATTATATCCGGATTATCCATGGCAGTTGTGGTCATAGAAGCAGCTGAAACGAGTGGTGCATTGATCACTGCCAGTTTTGCAGGCGACCAGGGACGGGATGTATTTGCAGTGCCGGGAAATATCCTGGCTCCACAGAGTAAGGGAACAAATCGTCTTATCCAACAAGGGGCGCACCCGTTACTTTCCGGACGGGACTTATTGGATACTCTCAATTTGACCCGTGTCAATGAGCAACGCGTCGTTCGCCATGCCATTCCTGTGGACGCTACTGAAGCCAAAGTCTTAGATGTTCTTGGAAGAGAACCTTTGCACGTGGACGAGATTCGCTCACAAACAGGACTGGCTATTGAGAGCGTTTCTGCTGCATTGGTAATGATGGAACTGAAAGGTATGGTACAACAGGTGGGTGGAATGAATTATGTGGCTGTGCGTGAAGAACAATCCGAATATCTGGTGAATAAACTATGAAACATTTTTATGCTGTAATCATGGCTGGTGGAAGTGGAACCAGGCTGTGGCCTTTATCACGCCAAAGCCATCCGAAACATACGCTGCCTTTGCTTGGGAATCAATCTTTATTCCAGACGACTGTGGAAAGATTGCAAGGTCTCTTCCAAACCGAAAAGATACTGGTCGTTACCACTGAAGCTCAATATTCCAAATTGAAGAAACAGGTTCCTGAGATCCCTAAGGAAAATTTCTTATTGGAACCTGAGCCACGCGGCACAGCATCCGTGGTGGGTCTGGCTGCTGCAGTTATACATTCTCGTGATCCGGAAGCGATCATGGCGGTTTTACCTTCGGATCACTACATTTCGAATATTGATCTGTTCCATCATATTATGAAAATAGCCATGGATGTAGCCGAGTGTGGATACCTGGTTACACTTGGCATTACTCCTACTTTTCCAGCGACTGGATATGGATACATCCAAAGAGGTGAACCGCTCCCTGAGGAATTCCCTTATCCGGTTTATCAGGTATTAAAATTCAAAGAAAAACCGGATGAAATTCAAGCCCGGGATATGATAGCTCATCGAGATCACTCATGGAACTCCGGGATATTTGTCTGGCGTACAGATAGGATATTGGATGAGTTTTCTCTCCAAATGCCAACCCTAAAAGAAAAGCTGGATGAGATCATAAGTTCCTGGGGTACACCCGATCAGACTCGTAACTTGAAAAGAGCATGGATTGGTTTACAGGTGGAGACAATTGATTATGGGATCATGGAAAATGCCACCAAGGTGGCAATTTTACCTGCTTCGGGGTTAGAATGGAACGATGTTGGCAGCTGGGATTCGTTATTCGAAGTGTTAATGCCGGATGAAAACGGAAATATTGTTTTTAGTGGACATCATATGGCTATCAACACGCATTCAAGCCTGGTTTACGGGAACCATGATGGCAAATTGGTGGTCACAATTGGAGTGGATGATTTGATAATAGTGGATGCAGGGGACGTACTCTTGGTATGCAAGAAAGATCATGCCCAGGAAGTTCGACAGGCAGTTAAGAACTTAAAGAACTCTGAGCGGGAAAGATATCTTTAGGAGGATCTTCATGGATGCCTATTGTATGAAGTGTAAAACAAAACGAGAGATTCAAGATCCCCAGGCAGGCTTTAACAAAGCTTCAACTCCAGTTACCCGCGGAACATGTGGAGTATGTGGTACTACACTTTACCGGATTGGGAAAACGACGGCCCATGAAGGATTGTTTGCACCGAAAAAAAAGGATAATCGAAGCGGTAAACTAGTGATTGTAGAATCTCCAGCCAAGGCCAGAACCGTCGGAAGATTTTTAGGCAAGGGATATACCGTACGAGCATCAGTTGGGCATGTACGTGACCTCTTACGCTCCCAACTATCAGTGGATGTTGATAATAATTTTACACCAAAGTACCGTGTCCCTAATGAAAAGAAAACAATTGTCAAAGAGCTTAAGACGTTGGCAAAAGGAGCTGCTGAAATTTATCTGGCAACCGACCCTGACCGCGAAGGTGAGGCTATTGCCTGGCATTTGGCAGAGGCAGCAGACATTGATGAGAAAATATCCCGCCGCGTAGTTTTTCATGAAATAACCGAAAGTGCGATTAAGGATGCTTTTTCGCACCCGCGCGAGATTAATATGGACCTGGTGAATGCGCAACAAGCCCGCCGGGTTTTGGATAGATTGGTTGGCTATAGTATCAGCCCAATTTTGTGGGAAAAAGTAAGAAGCAGACTCTCAGCCGGGCGTGTTCAATCCGTGGCTCTCAGGTTGATCGTTGAGAGGGAGAACGAAATTGATGCATTTGTTCCAGTCGAATATTGGAGTATCGAAGCAGAATTTCATCCCCAGGGAGAAAAAAGTAAAAAAACCGTATTTATTGCTAAACTTGCTCGTGTGGATGGGGAAGAACCGGATCTTTCCAAAGAAGAGTTCGTTCAGCCTTTGCTGGGCGATATGGAAAAAGCAGATTATGTTGTAAGTAAACTAAAGCGTAGTGAGAGAAAACGAAAACCATCAGCCCCTTTTATCACCAGTTCCTTGCAGCAGGAAGCTTCCCGCAGGTTGGGGTTTACTGCAAAACGCACCATGGCCTTGGCTCAGGCATTGTATGAAGGGGTTGATGTAGGCGAGGGTGGACAAACTGGATTGATAACGTACATGCGTACTGACTCAATTAATATCGCGGATGTAGCCCGCAACGAAGCCAGGCAATATATATCTGAAAGATATGGTAACGACTTTGTGCCCGGAATTCCACCGGAATATAAAACACGTGCGGTCGCAGCACAGGAAGCACACGAAGCCATCCGCCCAACTTCTGTGCTGCGTGAACCGGGAAAAGTAAAACCTTTCCTCGAACCAGCCCAATTCAAGCTCTACCAATTGATCTGGCAAAGATTTGTTGCATCGCAGATGGAATCAGCCATATATGACACTTTGTCTGTTGATATTTCTGGTAAGGGATCAGCCCATGATTATTTACTACGCGCCTCAGGTTCATCTGTAAAATTTCCTGGATTTTTGATAGTATATGAGGATGCCAGGGATGAAGATGCCAAAGCCTCTCCGGATGAAGAGAATGTGAAGATACCGGCTTCCATATCAGAAGGACAAAAGCAAGATCTGGTTCGATTAATCCCTGAACAGCATTTTACACAACCCCCACCGCGATACAGCGAAGCCAGCTTGGTTCAAGCGTTGGAAGAGAATGGTATTGGAAGGCCTTCCACATATGCTCCCATCTTGTCTACAATCCAAAATCGAGGCTATGTTCTCAGGCAAGAAAAGAGATTGTTCCCGACCGATACGGGAATTCTTGTAAACGATCTAATTGTGAAGTATTTTCCTGACATTGTAGATGTGGGTTTTACTGCCCGTATGGAAAGTGATTTGGATCATGTGGCTGCAGGCGAGCAAAATTGGGTTGATGTAGTCAAAACATTTTACGATCCTTTTGCAATTACGGTGAAACACGCCCAGGATGATATGCCTGTCACAAAATCTGGGCCTGAACCGGTTGGTAGAGCCTGTCCGGTATGTGGAAAAGACCTGGTAATCCGCTTTGGGCGTTATGGCAAATTCATCAGTTGTGGTGGGTTTCCTGATTGCCGTTTTACAGAAGCCTGGCTCGAGAAAATTGATATATTCTGCCCCAAGGATCATGGTGATATTGTCGAGCGCAAAACCCGCAAGGGAAGAGTGTTTTATGGGTGTGCAAACTACCCAACCTGCGACTTTACCTCGTGGAAACGGCCTCTCTCAACTCCATGCCCCAATTGTAAAGGGATGCTTGTGATTTCCAACAAAAGAGAAGCGCTTTGTCTTGATTGTGAAGAGAGTTTTCTACTTGAAAATGTGATTCCAGAAGAAGTTTAGCTCTATTGCATGCATTGTCTTTTCCTGATAGTATTTGTATAATTAGATATACTACAGGGTAAGAAAAGGAGAGACACATGAATTCATTACTTGCATATCTCAAAAAACCGCTTATCTTGGGAATTTTTGCGGGAATTCTTGGTTTTGGGCTGGGATTGTCATGGGGCTGGGGGATCCAACCAGTGCAATGGAAGGACGCGCCACCGTCTCTATTGCATGCTGTTTACCAGGAAGATTATTTACGCATGACAATTGATTCATATGGTTTAAATGGAAACCAGTCGCTGGCCGTAAAACGATGGGAGTCTTTGGGTGAATTAGCAAAAGGCAGCCTCGAAACCATCCAGCAGAATCCGGGCAGCCAGGATCCAACGCTGATCATGCAATTCTCCAACCTGGTTCTATCAAATGTAGAGGTTGCAACACCTATCACGGTTACTGAGACTCCCGCAGCAAGCAGCAGCTCCTCAACCGGACGGGTCGCTTTGATTGCCTTGGCAATATTGGCAATCCTGGTTGTATTGTATGCGGTTATTAAATTCCTTAAACCACATAAACCAAATACAAGCCTTGGTGCAGGTACTCCGACTCAACAAGCCGGGGATTATTCCCGCCAGGTGGAGATGACCGATTATTCTGCAATAGGCGAGCAATCACCTATTGCACAATTTGTAACCACCTATGTCAGTGGTGATGATCTTTTTGATGACTCTTTCAGCATAGATTCAGCCTCTGGCGAATTTTTGGGAGAATGTGGTATAGGCATCTCAGAAACAATTGGGGTGGGTGATCCCAAAAAAGTTAGCGCTTTTGAGGTTTGGATGTTTGATAAGAACGATATCCAAACCGTAACGAAAGTATTGATGAGTGCACATGCTTATAATGATCCTTCTACCTACCAGCGCTTGCAGGCGAAAGGTGAACCGATAATGGTTGAACGAGGTCAACGTGTAACCCTCGAGACCGCCACCCTTCAAATGATAGCAACCATCTCCGAAATAGAATATGGGCAGGGTGCACTACCAGCGGAGAGTTTTTTCAACCGAGTCACATTGGAGTTGGCCATCTGGCAAAAAACTTCTCCAATTGGATAAATAGACAACCCCGTTTAATATAAGCCGGGAATCAAACCTGCGTTATAAGGGAAACGCCAATTATTTTGTTTAAAATAAATCTATTCAATTCTAAGTATCTTAAGGTTAATAACACCACCGGGAGTACTGACTTCAACGACATCACCTACCTGACGATCCATCAGTGCACGACCTATGGGGGACGCATGTGAAATCTTTCCGTTGCGTGGATCCGCTTCAGATGCACCAACCAGGTGATACACTTCGGGGGAATCATTATCCTCCTGGATAGTTATCTTGGCACCAATTGAGACGTATTCTTTACTGATTGCCTTGTCGTCTATTATGGTGGCATTGCGTAAAATATATTCCAACTCCTGAATTCGGCCTTCCAGAAACCCTTGATCTTCTTTGGCTTTTTTATAATCAGCATTTTCTGATAGATCGCCCATTTGGATCGCATCGCGCAACCTGGCTGCCAGGGCTGTACGCTCAATCGTTGTTAATCTGACTAATTCTTCTCTTAGTTCTTTTTCACCGTCTGCTGTAAGGAATACATCATTACTCATTAAAATTACCTACTTTCTAATTCTTATTATGAGATGGCGATATATTCTCATAAAAGATGGGGGTTAGAGTATGAAAGACAACTTGGCTCGCTTTCATACTCCAACCATCACCCAAATTATTGAAATGATACAAAAAGAGTTTAATCCAGTAACGAAAGTATGTCAATCAATGAAAAAATTAATAGGTTCGGGTATGCTATAATTTAATACATGTCTTGTAGAGGAATATAAATGAGACTGGATATCCACGCTGCTACTGTGACTGCCAGTATTATTGCCATCATTGGCGCGCTTTTTTGTGTTTGGGTTGGAGTTCGAGCAATCCAAGCTGGTAGAAAGAATACTTTCTATCGAATCCGACACGAACGCGAAGTCTATGGATGGCGCCTGATCAGCCTGTCTATTGTCCTGGGTATTTGCACTTTGATATTAAGCCTATTTGCTGAGCCAATAATTTATTCTGTTTATGAGCCCACCCTAAAACCCAGCCAAACGCCGACCATCACACTGACACCCACAATTACTTTAACTCCGACCATTACTTTGACGCCAACCATCACTCTTACTCCCGCCATATCCAATACCCCTACATTTACCCCAACCCCATACCTGCCCCTTGCGATCCTTGAAAAATTTGAAAGCTTGGTAACACCTAATCCGGATGCGGTTTTCAGCCCATTGCAATTTTCCGATCGAACGGCAAATGGGCAGGCTGTAAACCCAAAAACATTGTTTTTAATCCCGGTAGGTCATATATACGCTGTATTTTCTTACAATAACATGACCCCAAATTCCCAGTGGACAGCCCTTTGGTTCCACCAGGGAGAATTGGTTTTCTTTGAAACCAAGCCGTGGGATGGAGTTGAGGGAGGTTGGGGATATACGGATTGGGATCCTGCTCCGGAAGATTGGAAGCCAGGAGATTACCAGGTTCAAATATTTGTAGGAGAGGTTTTCAAGGTGGAGAGTAAATTTACCGTTCAAGGGGATCCACTCACGCCGGATTCCACAACCTCACCTGCCCAGACACTGACCAGTACTCCGCAACCATCAACGACAAGAACTCCGTAATTTTTATTCTTACATCATCGAGGCAACATGGCAACAAAACCATTTCAAGATTTCTATCCAGACCATATGGCACATTGCTACGGATGCGGCAGACTCAATGATGTTGGGCATCAGATAAAAAGCTATTGGGATGGAGAAGAATCCATCTGCTTATTCAAACCAGAGCCCTATCACATTTCAATTCCCGGCTACGTTTATGGGGGCTTAATAGCATCCCTAGTGGATTGTCACGGTACGGGAACTGCTGCGGCTGCAGGTTATCGTGCTGAAAACCGTTCAATGGATTCGCTGCCCCCACTCCGATATCTAACAGCATCCCTGCATGTTGACTATCTTAAACCAACGCCTTTAAATGTGATCCTGGAATTAAGGGGGATCGTGAAAGAAATCAAAGGTAGAAAAGTTGTTGTTGAGATTAATGTAATTGCAAATGACATCATAACTGCACGAGGGCAAGTGGTGGCAGTTCAGGTTCCTGAACACCTTATTCCAGGATTAATTGAAAGTTGATTCCGTTCTGGAAAGTGTACAGGCAATATGTGCCGCAAGGTGGGCATTGTTCAATAAAAGATCAATATTGGTCTTTAATGTTGCTCCATTGGTTAATTTGGTTAATCGGGATAGAAGATAAGGGGTCAATGCCTGCCCATGAATATTCTTCTCTTCTGCTTCCTGTTGAGCCTGTTCGATAGCTGAATTGATTTTTTGCGCAGATATGGCTGATGCGGCAGGAGGGGGCAATGTAACCAGCACTGCACTTTGAAACCCAAGCAACCAGTGTGATAAAGCAAATTCCACAATTTCTTCAGGTGAATCCAGGCGTGCGCTGACCGGTAAACCACTTCCGGATGAATAAAAAGCCGGAAATTCATTGGTTTGATAACCAATAACCGGTACGCCTTTAGTTTCCAGTACTTCAAGTGTTGCCGGTAGATCCAGAATCGCTTTTGCACCTGCGCAAACGACAATCATGGGAGTTTGGGATAAGGCTGATAAATCGGCTGATATATCAAAATTAGAATGCGGGTGGACTCCACCTATGCCACCGGTGGCGAAAACTTTGATCCCGGCTTTATTGGCTACAAATAGGGTGCCTGCAACCGTCGTACCTCCAAATTCTTTCTTTACGATGGCGGTTGCGAAATCACGATGACTGATCTTGCGGACATTTTTCTCTTGTACCAGCTTTTCCATCTGGTTTTTGGTTAAACCTACATGGATGCTTCCGTCAAGGATGGCAATGGTGGCAGGGCAAGCGCCCTCGGCGTGAATGGTTGCTTCCATGCCAAGTGCCAATTCCAGATTCTTGGGATACGGCAGACCATGAGTGATAACGGTGGATTCAAGGGCAACCAGTGGTTTGGAGGAGTGTAATGCCTGTTCAACCTCGACGGAATATACAAAGTTGGGTAAAGTTGTTGTCATGATAATTATTATAACTTCGGATCTGTTAAAAATAAAACGATTTAGAAATTTCGGACCTGCTTCGTCCAGCCAGGATGAATAAGAAAATGGATGCCATCGAAAATAAAAACAAATTGCGAGTGGATTTTCACTGTCATTCTTTATATTCAAGAGATTCTTTAACCAAGCCAGAAACCCTGGTAAAAATATGTCTCCAAAAAAGACTGGATCGGATTGTTATAACGGACCATAATACAATTCAAGGAGCCCTTGAAGCCTATCGTTTGGATCCAACCCATGTGATCGTCGGAGAAGAAATTATGACTGCAAGCGGAGAAATATTGGCTGCATATGTAAAAGAATACGTCCCGGCTGGTCTTTCTCCGCAAAAGACCATCCAAATTTTGCGGGATCAGGATGCATTTATCAGCATTTCCCACCCTTTTGACCATATGCGAAAAGGAAGCTGGAACAAGGGTGACCTTTTGGCAATTCTGCCAATGGTGGATGCGATCGAAGGATTTAATGCCAGGAGTATGGTTCCGGATGCAAACCAGAAGGCCATGTTATTCGCAAATGAACATGGCCTGGCAATGACTGCCGGATCGGATGCACACGCTGCTTTTGAAATGGGCATGGCAACGATCTGCTTGGAACCGTTTGAGAATGTGGACGAACTGAAAAAGAATATTGGCAAGGGGACAATGTCTGCAAAACAATCTCCCTGGTGGGTGCATATACTCTCGCTATATGCCAAATACCACAAAACCCACTCAAAGGGTTGACGTATTCGTGGGTTTGGGTAGAATCATAACCACGGGGCGGTGGCGGAATAGGCAGACGCAGTGGACTTAAAATCCACCGGCCGCAAGGCTGTGAGGGTTCGACCCCCTCTCGCCCCATATATAGATTATTAAGGCATTTTCTGGCGAAATACCCCATATTTGGGGGTGTTCGGCGAGAAAAAAATTCTAAAGAATCCTCCGGCTGTCGATTTCATAAAGGACACTGAGGATTTCTTTATTTAGTATACAACAAAAAACTAATCAGTTGGTAATTTCTATAAAGAAAATACAACAAGCATATCAAAAAATATTATTGTTATTGCGATCTCGAACTGATAATACAGGCTCATCCATTTTTTAAAAGGTCATTAGAATGGTGCTCATGCAGCTTTGAATAAAAGCAAGATGGATTGGTGTTATATTTGACGATATTTAAAGAGGATTTCAAAAAAGATTAATAATAAATTCTGCAACAAAGAGGGTTTCATGGTTGAAAATACCAAATCACAAAAGATAGCGATAATTGGCGGTACAGGAAAGGAAGGCAAGGGATTGGCTTATAGATGGGCAAAAGCCGGTTATGAAATCATTATTGGCTCTAGAAATCCATCCAAAGCGCTTGAAGTAACCGATGAAATAAGGAAGATGATTCCCAGTGATATTATTATCCAAGGTATGTCCAATGAACAGGCTGCTCGATATTGCCAGATTGCAGTCTTAACTGTCCCTTACTCTGCACACCGGGCGACTCTTGAAAGCATAAAAGACTTTCTTACAGGAAAATTATTGATTGACGTGACAGTTCCTCTTGTGCCGCCCAAAGTATCCAAAGTTCAGATGCCACCCGAAGGAAGTGCAGCCCAGGAAGCACAACTTATTCTCGGTAATTTAGTCCAATTGGCAGCTGCCTTCCAAAATATTTCTTATGAAAATCTGGTCGAAGGGCCACAGGGTTGTGATTGTGATGTACTTGTCACGGGTACCAGCAAAGAAGCACGCAATATGACTCTTGTAATGGTAAAAGAGGCAGGCTTTAATGGCTGGGATGCAGGACCCATTGAGAATTCAGTTGTACTTGAAGGTTTAACTAGCATATTGATAGGAATCAACCAGAAATATGGATCCACTCATGCCGGTATTCGGATTACAGGTGTGTTAAAAAACGAATAATAGGCACAATATTTTTCCATTTAAAATCTCCACTTGACCAGTAAGTTGATGGCAGAATGATCGGAACCTCGATTATGACATGATTTTCTTTTTCAACAGATTTTGGTCTTGATTTACAAGGTTAACCAAGACATTGACAAAATAGGAAAGAGATAATTCAAGTCATTTTTTCTTACTAGAATTGAAATCTTCGTTGTTTTAGACAAACATACAGGCTTATTATATAGAAGCTATCTGCACGTATTCATATGGATGTAAAATCAGGAAAATGATGATTTATGCAATTGTCCCTGTAAAGTCATTTCAAATGGGTAAGTCTCGCCTAGCGAGTACCATGTCTGTCGAAGATCGCATCAAATTGAATACGAGGTTATTAGAACACACAGTAAGGACACTGGTATCTATAAAGAGTATAGGTCAGGTTTTTGTTGTCAGTCAGGATTCCAATGTTCTCAAAATTGCAAGAGATCTTGGAGCAAAAGATATAGTGGAAAAAGGTATTCCACACCTGAATTCAGCTTTAACCAGAGCCACAACCTTAGCTCAAAAAGATTCAATAAGCGGAGTGTTGATTCTTCCGGTCGATATGCCATTGTTTTCTGAGAAAGACATTCTGCCATTAATTATTCTAGGCGAGAATCCTCCGGTTGTTGTGATTTCTCCAGACAAGTACGAAGATGGCACAAATGCTCTTCTCATATCACCTCCGGGACTAATGGGGTACGATTTTGGCCCAGGTTCATTTGAAAGGCATTGCTGCCAGGCCAAACAGGCTGGTGCAAGGCTCGAAATTGTAAGAACACCATCTTTGGCATTTGATCTTGACAACCCGGAAGATCTGCAATTGCTTTCAGAAGAGAACTCAATATGGCTAGAATTTATCCATTAAAAACATTCAATCTGTTTTATTAACGTTACATGAATTAAATAACATTCCATAAACGCTGAGCATTTTCAAATACTGACTTGCGAAGTTGAGTGATATCCGAATTTTCAACCTTGTAATCTTTGACAAGTAACCTACCTGAGACAAGAACTGTCTCTACCCAGTTCTGACTCCCATATAAAATCAGTTGATCGTAGAGATTCCATGTTTCAAGAGATGTAGGTAATTGCGGGAAGATCAACTGCAGATCGGCCTGCCAACCAACCTCAATCCTGCCGATTTTCTCCAAACCCAGAACCTTTGCCCCTCCTTCGGTTGCCAGGTACCAGACGAGATCGGCTGGCATCACACGAGGATCTTGCTGATTTGCTTTGTGGATCAAAAAAGCTCCACGCATAATATCGAAGAAATCATCAATATAACCATCACTACCCAAACCCACGGTGACCCCGGCTTTTAACAACTGCGGAACCGGAGCGATCCCGCCTCCAACTTCACAGTTGGATAGAGGCATATGTGACATGCGAATGCCTCGCTTTGCAATCAGAGCTATTTCTTTTGCATCCAAGTGTACGCATTGGGAAGCCAACATATTAGACCCTGCAACACCCAGGTAATCGTAGTAATGGATTGGTCGCATACCAAAATTTACCAACGCCTGATCGGGTTCATAAGATCCTTCTGAACAGTGCATATGCACACTTACACCAAGGTTGGTTGCCATTAAAAAAGCTTTTTGAATGAAGTCAGCAGAGCAAGAAAATGTGGTATGGAAGCACATCATGCCAGAAAGGAGGCCGCCGGTTTTCTGGCAACTGACAATAAAATCCACATTCTCTTGTAAGCCCTTTTGGCCATTTTCAGGGCTGGAACGTTCAGTTGCTTCAAAAGAGAGAATACCTCTTAGCCCTAAATTTCGCACAATTACCGCCTGGGCTTCCAAACAACCTGGCAAAGCATTAGGTGCTTCGAGGCAATCGTAAAAAGTTGTCACTCCACCCCGAACCATCTGGGAACATTGGTAGGCCGTGGCTGCCTCGATCATTGGTTGATCAAGACGATCTTCCACATTTGGCCACCAAAAATCTTGAAGAAAAGGCCAGAAACCTTCTGGGGCTTTATCCAAGGGGATACCGTGAGCCAGAACGCCATAAAGGTGTGTATGGGTATTAACAAAGCCGGGTGAAAGTATCCTGCCATTCGCTTCCAATACCTCGTCTTGTGGGTATTTATTACACAAATCTGCATTTGGGGCAACGTCGCTGATCTTATCATTAAGGATGCGCACTCCCCAATTAGGTCGTGGTGCTTCTTTACCCTGGACGATTAACCAACTTGGAAGGATTATCATAAAAAGACTCCGATAATAATTATTAGCATTAATATAATAGTATTAGATTTGTGATTCTCTAATATTCTTATTACTCCATAGGTCTTCTACCCAGCGTGGCATGAATTGTCCGGAACCTAATTGTCCTGTAAATTTTCCTTCTTCAGAAATAACATCACCACGGAGCAAGGTCATAACCGGATAGCCGTGTAATTGAAAACCCTGATACGGTGTGTAATCCACATGCTCATGAAGCATAGTAGATGAAAGCACAACTTTACGATTCGGGTCAAAAACAACGATGTCTGCATCTGAACCTGGTAAAAGAGATCCTTTCTGGGGATAAAGTCCAAAAATACGCGCTGGATTGGTTGAACATAAATCTACCCATTGATTGACCGATATGCGTCCAGCCCGGACACCAAAAGTATATAGTAATGCCAAACGCGATTCAATTCCTGGCAGACCAGAAGGAATCTTGGTAAATACGTCTTGTCCAAGATCCTTTTGCCCGAAATAGTTGAATGGGCAATGATCCGTTCCTACTGATTGAAGGGTGTCTTCTGAAAGAGCCTTCCATAGCTGTTTGTTATCAAATTCCGTTCGGAGGGGAGGGGAGCATACAAATTTAGCGCCTTCAAAATCCGGCCTCTTGTATTCTGCTTCTGTAAGTAGCAGGTACTGAGGACATGTTTCGCCGAATGCGATTACACCGTTTCCCTGGGCTCGAGCCAATTCCTCGACGCCATCGGCAGTTGAAATGTGAACGATATAAATGGATGCATGGGCAACTTTAGCAAATGTAAGAACTCGATGGATCGCTTCACTCTCTGCACTAGCAGGTCGTGAAACAGGATGGTAAGCTGGATTTGTTTTTCTGGCCGAGACAAGCTGATGGGTTATATGTTCGATGATGGCGTCATTCTCAGCATGCACTAGTGTTAGACCACCTAATGTTCCAACAGATTCCAAGACTTTTAGCATGGCAGCATCGTCTAATTTAAAACCAGCATAGGTCAGGTAAGTTTTAAAAGATGGACAACCATGGGCGATTACTCCAGGCAATTGGGCAATCGTTTCAGCCAACCCATCCCGTACGGTCATATGCAGGCCATAATCGATGGCTGCTTTTCCATTTGCTTCCATCTCACGAGATATCAAGGCTTGCAGCAAGGGTTGGCCAGGTTCAGGTTCGATAAAATCAATAATGGATGTGGTTCCCCCGCAAGCTGCAGCGATCGTACCACTTGCCCAATCATCGCTTGAGCGAGTTGCTCCAACAGGCATGTCGAGGTGAACATGCGGATCCACAGCACCTGGTAGAACCAACTTACCAGTAGCATCAATATTCCGTGCTCCAATTAGGTTTTTACCTATTTCAGCGATCTTGCTTTCAGAGATTCCAAGGTCAGCAACAAGATTCTCATTAGGAAGCACCAATGTTCCATCGTGAATAACAAGATCAAAATTCATGGTTACCTCACCTTATTAATATGAACCAGATCATTATCAAATCACCTAGAATCCGTCAGCAAAGGCATCTACGAGTGGCCGGATATCCAACATCAGCGGGAAAAGGATTGGACAGGTTACCCCTGCGTCCACATATTCGCGGACTTTCGCTCGACATTCTGCAGATGTACCGACTGCCATCAATCCACGTACCACTTCATCCGGGATGACATGGCTGGCTCGGACGTAATCTGCTTCGGTGGCTGGCCAACTCACAATTTTTTGTACTTTTTCAAGTAATTCATCACTTACGCCGCTTGCCTTCATGATGTGAGGTTCGGTTGCCAGGTAGTATGCTACAAGTTTTTTGCCTTCCAGCATTGCTGCTTCGGGATCTTCGTCTGAGAGGGAACAGGCGAGTAGTTCGGGACGGTCAATTTGAGCAAGAGTCTTTCCTGCTTTCCTGGCTCCATTCTCTACCAGGGCAACTGCCCTCTTGATATAGTCAACCGAAACGACATAGTTCAGGACAACCCCATCAGCGATTTCTCCTGCCAACTCCAGCATTTTATCACCCGTGGCACCAATGTAGATCGGTATATCGCGAGGAGATTTATCTCCGTAGGCCACATCCAACGATACCCTATCGAGATGAACAAATTCGCCTTGATAGGTCACTTCTTCCATTGTGAAAAGCTTGCGAATGGATTCTATGTTTTCTCGCATCGCTTGGAGGGGTTTGCGACGCTCTACGCCGACCCGGCTGGCAATAGGTTCCCACCATGCGCCAAGACCTAACATAAGACGTCCTTTCCCATTCACTTTTCCCCCCAGTTCCCACATCGAACTCCATGTAGCTGCGATAACAGCCGGATTTCGTGTCCAGATGGGCAAAACACCAGAACCAAATTTCATCCGTTTTGTGATAGCTAGAAATGCACTCATCATGACCACGCAGTCGCGTGCCAGGCGAGTATCTGCCTGCCATATCTCACTGAAACCTCGCTCCTCAGCGTATCGGACGATATCCAACTCAGATTGTATCTCGTGCTTATCCTGTAAGTATAAAGCAACTCTCTGTGACATCATTTGCCTCCTGGCAGGTTTGGATCTTGACTTTTATAAGTCATATATGTTGAAAAACCTGATTTTTATCAAAAAATTAATTTGTAGCATGATTTCATGTTGTAAAGTAAGGAACAACAAAATCTACCGTTCTTATCAATTTTGGGTCGATAATTTGCTTAATTATGACCGTTTCCTAGCGTTTGTCAAGTATTGATTAACAATTTGATAACTGCTACTTGACATGTTGCCTTTTGGAATTATAATCCAATAAATTAAATTTAAGGTTATTATCCACAATTTATCTAATTAACGGTTTTAGATTGGGTGAATTTATGATGAGTAAATCGCATACCAGCCACGCGATAAGGCAAAGCAGGCAAGAGCTAGGCCTGAGTTTGCGTGAGTTGGCTCGCCGCACAAACCTGACAGCATCTTTCCTCTCTCAGGTTGAAAACGGAAAAACCAATGTATCTCTTGATTCATTACGACGTATCTCAGAGGCTTTAAATGTTTCGATACTTACATTGATTCCAAGTCAGTCTATTACTGATCGAGATGAATCAACGATTGAAAGTACTACCGTAGATGAAATCAGTTTTAAGCGAAAGGTTTATTCACCAGTAGTCCGGAATGATGCGCGTGTTGAGCTTACACTCCCAGGGCACGGTATAACCTACCAATTAT
This sequence comes from Chloroflexi bacterium GWB2_49_20, assembly GCA_001796335.1. Lineage (GTDB taxonomy): Bacteria > Chloroflexota > Anaerolineae > Anaerolineales > Villigracilaceae > UBA12087. The sequence goes on from MGMF01000026.1 coordinate 98,741, forward strand.
TAACCCAAGATTTAAATAGAAAAATGGAAGCGATTTTAGGTTGTCTTGATCCGGGAAGCGGAAATATTGCCAGACCATTGCGCGAACCTACCGAAGAATTTATCTATGTTCTTTCTGGAAAGCTGTTGGTTGAATTGGAATCGGGAGAGTCTATACTTATGGCCGGCGACTCGATCTATTTTGAAGGATTATCTCTCCATCGATTGGAATGCGCCTCACAAGATGAACCAGTTCGATGGATTTCGGTGTTCACTCCGGCGGTTTTCTGATGAGTTATTACTTTATGATAGGTTGCTCATGTTGATCAAGGTTAATCCTGAATTGTGTACGGGATGCAGGGCTTGCGAAGAGTTCTGTAGTATCAATCAGGAAGGGTTAATAAATCCGGAATTATCAAGAATACATGTCTATAAGGATTATGTTAATAATATTTTTTTGCCCATTTTGTGTGTGCCTTGCTCTGAAAAACCTTGTATTTCAGCTTGTCCAGAAGAACAAGCTATTATTTTGGATAAGAACACAGGAGCAGTCATTATTCAGGAGGAATTTTGCACGGGATGCAGCAAATGTATTCGAGCTTGTGAAATAGGCGCTATCGGATTCCTAAAACAAAAAGGGCGAGGTAAGAAAGAAAAAGCGGTTGCCGTCAAATGTAACCAATGCAATGGTGACCCTTGGTGTGTAAAAGTCTGTGAACCGCAAGCTCTTCAATATATTGAATCAAACTCTGAAATGGACGGACAAGTAATATTTGATCAGCTCTGTTCAGATTTGTCGCAATTGGATCCGAATTTTTATGGAACTGGGATTGGGAGGGGGATTCGAAAAAAATGAGTCCATTTCCATATACTGGATACGCTGGAAAATACTTACGAGTCAACCTTACGACCAAGGATATCAGTATATATGATTTGCCTGAAGAATGGGCAGAACTCTACCTGGGTGGGAATGGGATTGGGACAAAGATTCTTTGGGATGAAGTTCCACCCGAAGTTGATCCACTCAGTCCGGAGAATAAATTGATATTAGCTACCGGTCCTTTATGTGGCGGACCGATGCCCAACTCATCGAGAGTTGAGTTTATTGCTAAATCACCGTTGACCGGTATTTACGGAGATTCCAACGCAGGGGGCTGCTTGGGACCCGAATTGAAATTTGCAGGGTATGATCTGGTTATTTTTGAGGGACATTCAAGTTCTCCAGTGTATTTATTAATTAAAGATGATTTGGTGGAGTTGCGTGATGCTTCGCATCTTTGGGGTTTGGGAGGATACGAGACTGAGACCTGGTTGCAGCAAGAGCTCCACGATCCTCAAGTGAAGACTGTCGTTATTGGACCGGCAGGTGAAAACCTGGTCCGTTATGCGGCAATTATGGTGTCCTTTAGTCGCCATGCTGCCCGCTCAGGCATGGGAGCGGTAATGGGTTCAAAGAATCTCAAAGCAATAGCTGTACGTGGAACCAGGGGAATCCACTTGCATGATCCGATTGGCCTGAGAGATTATTCCTACAAGCTCCACCAAATATTGCGTAAAAACGAGTTCTTTACCGGCGTAAAAAGTTTCGGTACACCCGGGTTGGTGAGTCTCATGAACCCGATGGGGCGCTTTCCCACCAAGAACTTCCAATATGGCAGCTTTGAAGGGTTCAAAGAAATCTCAGGTGAAACTCTAAAACAGGAACACTTTGTCCGGGATATTGCCTGTTTTGATTGCCCTATTGGATGCGACAAAACATATTCCTACGTTGGCGAAGATAACCAAGAGGTAAAAACTTTTAGTGTTGAGTATGAGACTCTTAATTCGCTGGGTGCTGGTGTCCTGAATCGCGATCTATCGACTGTACTCAAGGGAAATGTAATTTGTGATGACCTTGGAATGGATACAATGTCAGCCGGGAGAGCTATCTCTTTTGCCATGGAGCTGGCAGAGAAAGGCATTTTATCAACAGCGGAATGGGATGGCCTAGATCTCTCGTGGGGTAACGCACATACAATCCTTGAATTACTACGTCGCATCGCTTTCAAGGAAGGTTTCCTTGGGAATTTATTAGCGGAAGGTGCAGCTCGGGCGGCCAAAATCCTTGGTCGCAACGCGGATCGTTATGCCATGCATGTGAAAGGTCAAGATATCTCTGCCCAGGATGGCCGGGCACAACAATCCATGGGATTGGCTCACGTTACCTCATCTCGAGGTGCTGACCACTTAAAAGCATTTCCTGTAATTGATGAGACGGGATATCCATCTGAGGGTGTTCGGCGGTACGGTGAGAAATACATGCCTGAATTGATCGACCCATTGGCAACTCGTTATAAAGCCTTTATAGTCAAGGATGGTGAGGATTTTGGTGCGATTGTAGATTCGAGTGGAAATTGTAAATCAGGTGGGACTTTCGTTATGTCGGAAATATATTGGAAGGAACAGGCGAAAGCCATTCATTTGATGACAGGCATGGAAATTGATGAAGAAAAGCTGAAGATAATTGGAGAACGGATATACAACCTACAGCGCAGCTACAATGCCATTCATGGAATTTCGAAATCCGATGATGTCCTCCCTTGGCGCATGACACAAGTGCCATCCCCTTCAGGAAATGCAAAAGGAAGTATCTGTCATCTTGAAATAATGCTTCCTCAATACTACACCTTACGCGGCTGGGATTCTGACACTGGAACTCCGACAACGGAAACCCTGAAACGTCTTGGCCTAGAAGCGATAGTTGATAAATTAAATGAATCTTTCAGATCAGGATCCGGAGCACAGGTAAGAGCTGCACTAGGCTGGGCTGAGCCTTACACTGGTCCTGTAGAAGATGAATTATGAGTGAGATAACTGTTTCTATAAGCTATTTCAACATCCTAGCTAGTTATGCAGGCACAAGGAAGGTTGAGGTGTCCTTACCAGAAGGAGCGACCCTTCGCCATGTGGTGGAACACCTTGACAAAAATGCCTCACAACAGCTCCACCAGGTTCTATTTCAGAAAGGAGAATTCAGCAAATATATAAAAATATTTTTGAATCAACAGCTTGTAGGTGAAGGTAGATTGGAAACCCCACTTAAAAATGGGGATGAAATGATGATCTTTCCGGCTATTGCCGGTGGGTAGACCCAGCAAGTAATCACACACTTTGTTTTTTAGGAGCCAATACATGAAGACAACAGGATTTAAAGGCCGTGATTTCCTGGCCGAAACAGACTTCACCAAAGAGGAAATTGAAACTGTTTTATCGGTAGCAGAAGATTTGAAGCTCGAACGGGCAAAGGGAATTTACCATGATGATATGCTGCGCAGTAAAACACTTTTCATGATTTTTTACAATCAGTCTTTACGCACTCGCAACTCTTTCGAAGCCGGCATGACCCAACTCGGTGGACATGCCCATTACCTGGATCCAGATAAGATATACAAACCAGCCATGGAAGGTCGGGAAGTGGCCTACGCTACGGAACGAGTCTCGGATGTGGCGCGTGTTCTGGATCGGATGGGTGATGCAATCGCTATTCGTTGTTATGGCGATCCGGTGGATTGGGAATATGGTGGCGCGCACGAAATGTTGAGGGAATTTGCCCGTTGGGCGGATATCCCGGTTCTAAATATGGAAGATGATGTGTACCATCCTTTCCAGGGATTGGCAGATGTCCTGACCGTAAAAGAAAAATTTGGTGGGTTCAAAGGGGTTAACTTCACCATGTCGTGGGCTTATTCACCCAGCATTCATAAACCGCGGGCTGTTCCGCAATCAGCCATCTTGTATGCGACCATGATGGGCATGAATGTGACCCTCGCTCATCCCCAGGGAATGGAATTGGCTCCAGATATCATGACACAATGTGAAGAATATGCCCAGGCTGCTGGGGGTTCATTCCGATTGACCAATGATTTCAAAGACGGTGTGGAGGGTGCTCATGTGGTTTATCCCAAAGCCTGGTGTGCAACTCCAATTTTCCAACCCCCGATAGGTGAAGCCGACGTTAAGAAAACCCAGGCGATCTTCGACCAGAATAAAGATTGGATCTGCACCAGCAAGATCATGGATATGGCAGCCAAAAATGCCATCTATATGCATTGTCTACCCTGCGATCGCGGTTTTGAAGTGACCAATGAAGTGATCGATAAGACCGAGGGCAAGGGATGGCTTTCAGCAGCATTTGATGAGGCTGAAAACCGGCTGCATGTGCAAAAAGCAGTGATGTCGCTTGTGATGTAATGAAGAAATACTTGACAATGGATAATTTTTCGTGTAATGTTAACTTTAAGTAAACATTATTGATTATAACGGAACATTCATTTAGGTACTTTCTGTCTTATGATTATAATTCAGACTACCATCAAATTAATTGCTTATCCGCTGATTTGTCGTAGCAAATTAGTAGTAGCAATCCATGTGCAAAAATCCCTTCTAACTGTATCCTTGTTAGTGGGGATTTTTCTTTCAAAGAGATTTTTTGGGTTAACACGGGTAATAATTCCAGTCATTTGATTATTTAAGAAATAATTACTTGAACATTATCGTAATGAAAGGATCATGAAAAGGAATGGAAATCTCTCCGGAATATCAAAATCTTATCAATGCAATTGAAAACGGCGATTCACAAGAAGGCGTGTCTGAAGCAAAGAAGCTCAATGATTCAGGTCACAAAATAGAGGACATTTTCGAAAAGGCTATTGTCCCTTGTTTGCAGGATATCGGCGATCGTTTTAGTCGATTGGAACTATTCCTACCCGAAATGATGGAAGCTGCTGATGTAGTTAAGGCAATTCATAAGGAAATGGAAAGCAGACTGGAAGCAGGACAGAAAGTAGCCTCTTCAGGGAAAGTAGTGATTGGTACAGTTTTTGGTGATATTCACGATATTGGCAAGAATATTGTTTCTTCCATGTTGGAAGTAAATGGATTTGAAGTCTACGACTTGGGAATCAACGTTTCCGCCCAGGATTTTGTACGCCGTGCTCGTGAGACAGATGCAGATATTATTGCCATGTCTTCCCTACTGACGACTTCTATACCCTATATGTCTGATGTGATTGAACTGCTTCAATCCAACGAAAATGACCGTAAGAGATTTAAGGTCCTGGTTGGCGGTGGACCAATGACACCAGAGGCAGCTAAGAAGATTGGCTCAGATGGCTTCGGCAAGGATGCCAGCGATGCTGTCAAACAAGCCAGAGCTCTGGTAACAAAATAAATGATTGATCACTCATAAGCGATCATCTCTACCAATTAATCAAAGTACTTATAGTGAGGTTATTTCAATATGCAAAATATGACTCGCCTGATGGACATCCTAGATCGCTCCTATAATGGACCATTGACCGACGAACATGAGTTTGATTTGAGATTCGTAGCGGATGGGATCGCCAAAGTTGTTAAGAAATACAACATCAAATTTGATAAAAGCCACATTATCCAAACAGATGATGCTTTAAATGATCGCGTCTGGCAAGCCGCGATGGAATTTTTTGAGTATTGCGGCATCTACAATACAAGTACCCAGCGACGGATGATTTTTACACGCCGGGAAATAGAAGATGCGATTAAAGCTGCTCCAGCCCAAGCCATAATAGGTGAAGGAGCAGACGCCCGTATCGAATACCACCGGGAAGTTGAGGATCCTCGCCCGCCTCTTATCGTCGGAGGACCAATCGGGACCAATTTGAACGAGGAGATGTACCTCCCTGTGATGCAGAGCTATATCCAGGAATCGGTCATTGACACCATTACGTCTGGAACATTGATGACCACTCACGGACGTGACCCTCGTACAAAATCTCCATTGGAAATTGTGGCTGCCTGGGAAGAAGTTGATCTCCTTTTCACGGCTGCCAAGCGTGCCGGTCGACCGGGGATGGCAATTGGGGCAGTGCAGATGGGTTTGAGCGATATTGGCTATCTCTCTGCGATCAGTCGTTTCGGTTACCGGCCTTGTGATTGGCACATGATTGCCCTGGTCGGTGAAATGAAGACCAATAATGAATTGCTTAACAAACTGGCTCATTCTGTACGTCAGAATGGAATTATTCACGGATTTTATAACCCGATCTATGGTGGGTTGGCTGGCGGAGAAGAGGGGTTGGCGGTGATCATTACGGCTGGAATGATCGCTTTGCAGGTTGTCTATATGGCAGTTCAACATTCTACTTGTCCCACCCATCCATCCATATTCAATGACACAGCTCCCCAGATACTGCGTTCGGTAAGCGTTTCTACTGCTGCCATTTCCCGTAATTCGAACATCATGAGTACTGTGATGACCTCCCCGGTGGGTGGTCCGCTCACTGATACCCTTCTCTATGAATGTGTAGCCATGGCTACTACAGCATCCTCATGCGGAGTCACGCAGATTCTGGGAGTTCGTTCAGCTGTAGGAGTGGTGCCGCATCACTGTACAGGGTTGGAAGCCCGGTTCAATGGTGAAGTTGGACGTGCAGCAGCTGGTCTGAGCCGCGATAGTGCAAATACAATCGTTGAAAAGGCTGTTGCCAAATACTTACCGGTTATGGATACCAAACCGGTAGGGAGACCATTCTGGGAAGCTTATAATCCCATCACAATAAAACCTCGTCAGGATTGGTTGGACATTTACGATCGGGTAAAGGAAGAAGCCAGAAGTTGGGGCTTGCCACTCACCTAAAATCGAGATAAGTAATCATTAACTAAATATCGTGCTTAACCAATGGAACAAGGAAAGATGATGGATCGAAAACTACAAAGTTGTGTGAAGAAATAACTTTATCCGTTCACAACAGGTTTGACTATTTACAGCAGCGATGCGATATGAATAATATGGAACCAGAGAATGTTAACGTTTTGGTATTTATTATTCAAGAAATCAGGAAGGAGGTGAACATCGATTAATCCGGAAAAAAAATAGGTTTGATTTTTTATTCTCCAATTCAATCCAAACATTAGTATAAAGGAGCTCTTGAAATGAAGAACAAATGGGTAACAAAAGACATTGTGACCTTGGCGGTCATCGCAGTAGTATTTGGTCTACTGGGAGCAGGTTGGGGGTACATTTGGAATCTGGCCTACGCCATTCCAAATATTGGAGCTTGGTTTTCTTCTTTGATAAGTTTCCCCTGGTTCATAACTCCTCTTCTTGCTTTCTACTTGATCCGCAAGCCAGGAGCTGCCCTGTATAGTCAACTATTAGCGGGTGTTGTCGCCATTCTGGCGGGACATCCAGCTGGTGTAGTGGCTTTTGGGTGGTATGTCATTCAAGCAGTTGCTGTTGAAGTTGTATTTGCAATATTCCGCTACAAGAGATGGGATATGTTGCCGATGCTGATAGCTGCAGAGATGTGCGCCTTGGAATACGCCTGGGGTTTATTCTACTTCCAGATCTACAACTATGGTTTCGCTGCCTGGTTCTGGCCGTGGATCGCCATGTTTGCAACAGCCTGGATGGCAGCACCGCTCACGATCTGGCTTGGCAAAGCCCTGGCAAAGACCGGATTGGCTGGGTCCTCTGTTAAAGAAATCGGTGGCGATTAATCTTTAATTTTCATTGGACGAATCCCGACTCGATAATTCAAGTGATCTTGTCGGGGTTCGTGCCGATGACCAAAAACCATTTATTCTTTTGAAGCAGTTTAAGATCTGAAAGGGAGATTAGTGTGTCGATTATTGCAGAAAATTTATCCGTTTGGGTCCACGAGGATCGTCCGATGCTATCGAATGTATCCTTTGAGATCAAAGATGGGGAGTTTGTTTTGGTACTTGGAACCAGCGGAAGTGGTAAATCGGTTTTTTCATTATGCTTTAATGGAATAATCCCTCAGGTCGTGCCTGTTTACTATTCAGGAAAAATTCTCGTTAACGGTCGCAACCCTCAGGAAACGCCGGTTTCTGAAATGGCAACTGAGGTGGGTTTGGTCTTCCAGGATCCTGATGCACAATTGGTTGCCATGTATGTCGAAGACGAAGTCGTCTTTGGACCTGAGAATCTCATGTTCGAACGAAATGAGATTGGCGAGAGACTTAAGAATTCTCTTGAAATGGTTGGCATGTGGGATTTCAAAGATATGCATACCTGGAGCCTCTCTGGAGGACAAAAACAACGGGTTGCAATCGGTTCAGTATTATCGATGAAACCAAAGATATTGGTATTGGATGAACCAACCTCAAATCTTGACCCAGCCGGGACACGCAGCGTTTTTGAACTACTTTCCCAGTTGCGTAGCCAATCCGACCTGACTGTTATTGCCATCGAACACAAGATTGATGAGTTGATCGAACAAGTAGACCGGTTACTCGTCTTTGATAAAGGTCAATTGATCGCAAATGGTCACCCCCGCCAGGTGATTTCTCAGCAAGGCGATGAATTGATGAAAAAAGGAATTAATCTGCCACAAATTTCCGAAATGGCTTTGGGAGCAAGAAGTAGAGGGCTGGCAATCCCGGATGACAAATTTCCTTTGACAAGTAAGGATCTGACCGAGTTATTACCCGCCACGAATGAATTTATTCCAACTCAAAGAGAAATAGTGAGCAATCAAAATGGAAAATCCCCCCAGGTGAGTTTCGAGCATGTCACATTCAGCTACCCTTATCGCTCGCCTGCACTGAACGACATTTCTTTGAATATCTACCCAGGTGAATTCCTTGCCATTGTCGGTCAAAATGGGGCTGGAAAGACGACTTTAACAAAATTGATGGTTGGACTTCTAAAAGCCACAAAAGGGCACGTTCTATTTGAAGGGCAGGACATCGCAAAAATGCCTCTTGAACGCCTAACTGAAAAAGTAGGCTATGTATTCCAGTATCCGGATAACCAGTTGGTAACAGATACGGTTTTCGACGAGGTAGCATTTTCAATGCGGATTCGTGGTTATTCAGAAGATAAAGTAAAGAATACCGTTGATGAAGTATTAATGGAAATGGAGTTGACAAGTCTAATCAACCGACATCCTTTAACACTCAGCATGGGAGAAAAGCGACGTTTAAGTGTGGCCACGATGCTGGTCTTGGATCAGGACATCATCATTCTGGATGAGCCTACCATGGGAATGGATTGGGGGCATACCGTCTCAACCATGAAGATCTGCCAAAAAATTCAAAAACAGGGCCACACGATTATAATGGTAACCCATGACATGCGGGTTGTATCCAATTGGGCGGATCGCGTTATCGCCATGACAGATGGCAAGGTGCTACTGGATAGTGCACCACAAGCTTTCTTCGTGGATGAAATTTCTTTGGAAAAAACCCATCTCTCGCAGTTGCCTGTTTGCAGGTGGCGTAACTGCAAGCTAAATTCGCAAGCCCGCTGTACAACCTGTGTGGAAGACAGCTTGAACTTTCTACTCGACCCAAAACGACAACTTAAACAAGAGGTGGCAATATGAGCGGCGGCACACAATTTGCCTATAGGCAGGGCAAGTCATTCATGCACGGCCTGGACCCAATATCAAAAATGATCTGGTTAGGGTGCATGAGTATGTTGATCATATTGCTGAATATTGCCTGGATTCAACTTATTACTTTTGGTGTCATACTCATTATGGCTTTGACCCTTGCGCGTTTATCGCCTGGCTTTATCTGGCGGTTTTCACGATATATTTACCTTTTAGGTGGAATGATGTTTGTACTACAAATGTTTTTTGTACAAGGTGACCAAACATTGTTCTTATTGGGTCCATTGAGAGCCTCTATTCGCGGGGCTTTGATCGGCGCCGCGGCTGGTTTTCGTGTCATCAACCTCGCCAGTACTTCAATGATCTTCCTGGTGACAACAGCTCCGCGTGATTTAGCTATTAGTGCCCATGAGAAGTTAAAATTACCGGCTAGGGCTACACAGGCTTTATTCCTTGCGTTACGATTTTTACCTTTGTTGGAAGAAGAATATGCAGATCTTTCTGCAGCCCATACGGTCAGGGGAGCAGGGGCAGGCAAAAGCCTGAAAGATCGAGTCCAACGTATGGGACGTTTTACGGTACCCTTCCTTTTTGGAGCACTGCGACGAGCACAGACGACAGGATTAGCTATGGATTCAAAAGCCTTTGGAGCATATCCTACAAAGGTTTTTTACCACCAGGTTAGGTATCCTCTGAAAGGGAAAGTTTTCGCAATGCTTTGGGTCCTATTGTTGATATTATCCATTTACCTCCTCGCTTCAGGAAAGTTAGTGATTATTGGTGATTTGCGTCTGGCTTTCCAGGTTTTAATCGCCCAGGTGGTTTGATCTAGTAATATTCAGGCCAATTATTTAAGCAGTACTCATGAAGTTGATGATCCTTGTATTTCGGAGGACATAAGATGATCAAAAGTGGAATCGGGATTAACCAATCGCCAGGAGTAAAAGTACAGCAGATGGTTGAAATCTGCCAGGAAGCTGAGCATTTTGGATACGACAGCTGCTGGGCAGCCGACCAGGGATTGGATACTCGGGATATTTTTGTCACTCTGGCAGCAATTGCCCAAAAAACAACCACTTTACGTCTGGGGACCGGTATCACCCATCCATTTACTCGACACCCAGCGGTGACTGCTTCAGCGATAGCCAGCTTGGACGAGTTATCTGGAGGGCGGGCTTTTCTGGGTGTCAGTGCTGGTGGCATTGACACCTTTATCCCATTGGGTGTGGATCGCCCCAAACCGGTCGCTGCAACGCGTGAAATGATCCAGATTTCCCGAGCCCTATTTAAGAATGAGGCGGTGAATTTCGATGGGGAGTTGTTTCACTTGAAAGGTGCCCGCATCGATTCCGGTCGATCGGATATCGAGATCTGGATGGCTGCCAGAGGACCCAAGATGATCGCCTTGGGTGGTGAAATGGCGGATGGAATCCTTGTAGATTTCATCCACAAGGATTTCCTGCAGGATTTTATTGACCAGATTCAAGTGGGTGCCAAAATCTCAGGCAAGAAGCCTAAGATCTGCTATTCAACTATGATTGTTACGAATGAAAGGGCGTTGGAAGAAGTCCGACCCCTTATGTTCTATCGATTGTTGGAACCACCACAAAATGTTAGGGAAGCTATTCACCTGACTCAGGAAGATACGGAGAGCTTGCGCCGAGAAGCTGCCCGTGGAGGTTTGCTTGCAGCTGGCAAGCTGATCAAAGATGAATGGGTGGAACCTTTTGTCTTTATGGGTTCAATTGAAAAATGCGCAACTGAACTAACACAATTCATAAAGAAGTACAAAATCGACGAGTTCATGTTGCCCATTATGGGTGTCGAATCAGCCCCTGAGATTATGTCGGATGTGGCTAAAGTGATGACACTTGTAAATAATGGTAGTTGAGCAAGTTTTTAACAAGGTTAAGAGGCGGAGGTAGAAGTGGCCATCACAGCATTTGTGGATCTGTCAACCGGATCAATACGGTACGAAAAAACCGATCCAATTCTAAAAGAACATTACCTGGGTGGTCGGGGGATAGGTGCCAAGCTTCTTTTTGATCTCGTAGGTCCGAGTGTTGAACCTTTTGATCCAGAGAATTACCTGATATTTACTACAGGCCCTTTGAGCGGAACCTCCTGGCCATTGGCATCCCGCTATCATGTTACCTTCAAATCACCCGAGACCAATGCTTACGGGTACGCCAATTCAGGTGGGCATTTTGGTCCAGAACTGGCAAGAGCAGGATTCGATGTTTTAGCTGTAACCGGACAATCCCAGACACAAGTTTACCTGCAAATCAAGGATGAGAAGATCGAGATTCTGCCTGCGGATAAACTCTGGGGGAAGACGGTGAGCCAGGTACAAGAAACACTCCTCGGTGCAGATTCAAAAAATGGTAAAAGCGGGCGGATCCTTTGCATTGGACCAGCAGGAGAACATCTTGTACGGATTTCAGCGATCATGAACGATTATTCACGCGCTGCAGCCCGCGGTGGACCGGGAGCTGTGATGGGATCAAAAAACCTGAAGGCGATCCACGTAAAAGGTAGACGACATATCCAAACCGATCCGGATTTTATTACAGAATTGCGTACCACCAGCAAACACCTTTTTCAGGATCCCAAAAATCGCTTTATTAAGGCGGATGGTACGGTTTTTCTTATGCGACCCAAGAATATGACCGGTGATCTGCCTGCGAAAAACCACCAGCTGTCACAAGTGCCATTTATTGATGATATTGATGCCGAAGCGCTCAATTGCTATCGAATCGACCAACCGGGCTGTGAGATGTGTGTGATCAAATGCTCAAGGATATCGCAAGTAAAGGAAGGTCCATACGCGGTGGAAGTGGAAGGACCAGAATATGAAACAACGGATGCACTTGGCCCGATGTGCTGGAATGGGAATCCTGAAGTGATCATGAAAGCCAATGCTCTTTGTAATGAATTTGGTCTGGATACAATTTCTACTGGTGTAACAATTGCTTTTGCAATGGAATGCCACCAAAATGGTTTACTTAACGATTCAGATTTAACCTTGGAATGGGGAGATCCACAAACCATTCTAGGGTTAATTAAAAAAATATCCCTTCGGGAAGGAATTGGAGATATTTTAGCAGATGGGGTTAAACGTGCAGCAGCTAAAATTGGTGGCAGAGCAGGGTATTTTGCAATGCATGTCAAAGGACTTGAAATGCCTCGTCAGGAACCTCGTTTCTCTAAGGGATTTGGGTTGGGGCATGCAACTTCCAACCGTGGTGCAGACCATCTTTATGGATTGCCAGCGATTGATCTGGGTGGAAACTGGGAATTGGCGCGCAAAGTCTTTCCTGCCGAAATTGTGGATCGTTTGATGGATCCGGATGATGAGTCTTTCAAGCCGGATATGTTGGTTTATGGGGAACATTATTGTGCGGTGACCGATGCAATAGGTGTATGCAAATTCAGCACGGTGCAGGAATACAGTTTGCTTCCTGAAGATTTCGTTCCAGGGTTAAGAGCTCTTGGTATCGATGTCACCACAGAGAAATTGGTAGAAATTGGTGAAAGGATTATCAATCTTGAACGACTCTACAATGTTCGTCAGGAATTTGATAGATCTGATGACCAACTTCCCAGGCGTTTCATTGAAGAACCTCTGACATTACGTGCCAATGTGACTGATCCCGAGACAAACCGTACAGTATTAGGGGAAGTAATTCGAGTTGGACATATAAATGATTTTGATGCCATGCTTGATCGCTATTATGATTTGCGGGGTTGGAGCCGCAATGGTCGGCCAACAGAAGCGACCCTCGAAAGATTAGGGTTGATGAAAGAATCAAAAGGAATCTTGCTTGAATAAATGCAAAGGTTTTTAATTGCATTTAATGATCGGTCATTATCGTTATGTTGCTCTACTGAAAAAATCATTAACTGAAAGTGGAAGCATATCTTTAATAAATAGAACAAAGGAGAATTAAACCTTGATTGGGGAACGAATTAAAAAGCGACGAGTTGAATTGGGGCTAAGCCTCAGAGATTTGGCTGAAATCATAAGTATGACAGCCGGCTATCTTAGCCGGGTCGAAAATGATCAGGTTTCCCCTTCTTTGGATGCCTTGCAAGCGATTGCGCAAGCATTACAGGTACCCATGTTTTTTTTCCTGAACTCTGGCCCCTTAGATCCGATAATAAGGGAAGGATCACGGAGAGTTCTTTATTTCCCAGACTCAAAAATTGGTTACGAATTACTTACCCCTGATCTTGTTCACCAGATGATGTGTTTGATGATCCGAATGGAACCAGGTGTAAAGAGGATAACCGTTCCACTGGCCAAGCCGAACGAACAATGGATGTTCGTGATTAAAGGGAGTTTGGAGATTGATATCGACGGAACTGTTTATACTCTTCACCCTGGAGATAGCATTTATTACGATGGCAACTTATTGCGAGATTTCTCCTCCGTCGGACAAGAGGAACTGGAACTTATTTGTTGCATTACCCCGCCAGCTCTGTGATTTACCTTGGGTTCACAACAATTAATAAATATATAATTAGGAAATAACGGAGACATAAACTTGGATTCATTACTTATTTTCAATGGATTTGTAATGCCTTTTCGAAAAAACGCCATGGAAGTTTTCAATCCGGGCTATGTATTTATACGCGGGAATAGAATCGAATGTGTTGAAGAAGGTGATCCTCCTCAGGTTCTGGTCCAAGAAGCTGACCAAATAATTGATGCAAGAGGAAAAGCGGTCATTCCTGGATTGATCAATGCACACACACACCTTTTCCAGACTTTCTTGCGCGGTTTGGCAGATGATAAGCCGTTGCTCCGCTGGTTGGAAACTGCAATTTGGCCAGGTGGATTGGCCATGACAGAAGAGGATTTTTATCTTTCTGCACTTTTAGGTTTTGTAGAGAACCTAAAATGCGGGGCAACTTCTGTATTGAATCAGGATTATATGCAGAGTTCCACAAGAAATATGGATATGATTGCCGAAGCAGCCCATAACAGTGGCGCTCGCGTTTTGCTGGCACGCGGTTTTGCTGACCGCGACCCCTATCATCCTAAGTTTCAAGAACCGACATATCAGGTACTTCATGAGACCGAGCGCCTTGTGAAGGATTGGAATCAACGAGATGGTGGAATGGTACGTGTTGAATTTGGACCATTGATTCCCTGGGGATGCAAGGAGGAGACCTTAAAGAGTATCAACCAACTGGCAAAGGATTGGGATGTAGGCGTCCATATTCATCTGAGCGAGACTCAACCGGAAGTCCAGATGAGTATAGAAGAGTACGGAGTTACTCCTGGACATTGGTTGCATGATATCGGAGTACTGAATGAGCGTTGGCAACTAGTCCATGGTGTATGGCTTGAAGAGGAAGAAATGGATATGATTGCAGACGCAGGCAGCGTAATCGTTCATTGCCCGGTGAGCAACATGTATCTGGCTTCCGGCATTCCAAGTGTAACAAAGTGGCTTCAGCGTGGTATTCCGATTGCGTTAGGCACTGATGGTCCGGGTTCAAACAACTCACAAGACATGTTGGAAGTATTGAAGTTCACTGCTTGCTTACAAAAAATTGGTACGATGGATGCTATGGCACTGATGCCAGAAGATATCCTTGAAATGAACTACAAAGGCGGCAGACTTGCTATGGGGTTGGATGGAAAAATCGGGTCATTGCACCCGGGATTATTTGCAGATATCACAATCGTAGATTTGATGCGTCCACATATAGCTCCTGTTCACTCTCCACAATCTGCCTTGGTTTACAATGCCAATGGAAATGATGTGGACACTGTAATAGTAAACGGGAAAATTCTTTTACAGGGTGGAAAGGTATTAGGTATAGACGAAAGCAAGCTTATGGAGGATTGCCAGAAGGCGGCAGAAGCCATGCTTGATCGGGCAGGAATCAAAACAGGGATAAGTGAAACAGCCTAACTTGTATCATTTAATAATTGAATTCTAGGTTAAGGTCGAAACACTATAAATTTCGTATGAATATCGTGTTATTGAGATTGTGAGAATACTTGAAAAACTTCAATTGTAATTCACCAAAATATATATTAAGTTTTATTAATATCCTCCTGCCGCAAGGCTGTGATGGTTCGATCCCATATAAAGAATAAAAAGGCAAAATCTGGCTAAATATCCCTTATCTAGGAATTTTTCTTTTAAAATTCGGCCAATATATTCTGCCCCTACTTACTACTCAAAATAATCAAAGAATAATATTAGCTACCCTAGTCCAAAGATATTAGAACCTGAGTTTATCATTTGACCTATTTTTACCCAATTTTACGGGTAAAAAGGAGTTTTTTGGGACACTAAGCAATTTAACCCCAATACAGGTGACAGCTATCTGTAAATTTCTGGTGTCAGGATACTAATTCGAGAAAATTAGGAGTTTTTGGCTGAACCATACATCCCATACGAGGTGAAATCTGTGAAAATTGGCTTGGTTCGGGACACTAGGATGATAAACTCAGGAGAATAATATTAGCTACCCTAGTCCAAAGATATTAGAATTATCAACAGGCCCTGCTCGTCGGTGAGCAGCTTCTGTATCCTGATAAGTTTGTTTTAAGTAGCGCTGTAAGACCGTGATCCCCTCATGTCCCATCAATTTTGCAAGTGTGTATAGATCAGTTCCATTCCGGAGCATAGATAATGCAAAGGCTCTCCGGAAATCATGTGGGGATGGTTCTACCACCTTCGCTTCAGAAGCCCTTCGACGAAGGACAGCTCGCAGTCCATCATACTTCAATCTCTCAGAACCATAACGAGGATCGGATACCCACAATGCAGAGTTATTATCATCGCGATGTTTAAGGTACTTTCTCAGTGCTCGCCGGGAATATTTTCCCAGATAAACCTGTCGCGGCTTACTCCCCTTGCCTTGTCGGATAAGAATATCTCCTCGCGCCTGGTTTATATCATCCAGGTCAACATCGAGCAGCTCATTTGCGCGTGCTCCGGTATCTAGCAGGCAGAGTAATAAGGCTGCATCTCTGTCTCCCGTGAAGGTGCCTTTCTCACAGGTTTTGACCATACTAGCGACATTCTCAAATGACACTGGCTCCAGGGGATCTGTTGGTACCTTGGGTGCTCTTACTTTACCGATAGGATTTGACCAAAAAGATGGCTCTACCTCATCATCATACCAATTCAGGAAAGCACGCAGGGCTCTAAATGCTGCATGCCTTCCACCGGGATTGTGCCCAGTGGTCTCCAGGAAAAGCAAATATTGCCGGATCATGGTAGGTGTTATTTGGCTGATGCGATCGACCGCAATTGCTTCACAGTATCCAATGAAGAGTTTTAGCTTCTTACTATAAAAATAGATCGTGCCTTCTGCAGCCCCGCGTGCCTTTCGGTCATTCAAGAAGGCTTCCGCCCACACTAATAATGAATCATCAAAAGCTGAAGTATATTTTGTTTGTACGTTTTCGATAATTTTTGCCATATTTATTTAACTACCCTGACGATCACATATTGAAGCATGACCCTGGCTTAATCGTACTTTGACCTACGATCATCCTAAATACCAGAAGATTGCCCGGCATTCAGAACCTTGCTCATTCAGACTGGCTTTTTCACTCAGCCTTTCGCATGAAGTTCGTTGATTATTTGCTGCACAACGGTAGGTTGATCTATTTTCAATCATTCAATCACCTCGATGCCCTGGTCCGTACGACGGATCTTTCCAGCCTTCTCCAACTGCTCCAGGTAGCTGTAGATCGTCTGCCGGGAGACATTCAACAAGCGGGCAACATCACTGATCCCCAGGCTTGGATTTGTATGATAGATGTCAAGTAACCTGTCCAGCCGGCTGTCCAATTTTGCTTTTCTTCCAGCCTGTAATTTGTTTAGATTCATGTCCAACTGCCCATTTTTTGACAGCATATCTGACAGGGATGCTTGACCAGGAACCTGTAAATCTTGACGTCTATTGCTGGAACTCGCTTGACGTTCTGCTCTTCGATCCGCTTTCTCATTTGCGATCTTCTGAATACGATCCTGATAATTCTTGCGCAATGCTATCTCGGTAACCCCAACCAGGCTGAGCAAGGGGAAGATAGCCGGCGCTACCAGCGACCAGGCGGGTTGAATGTCCAACACGATCGTTAGAAAGACCGCCACCACGAAGTAGATCAAGATCAAGAATACTGCCAGCCCAAAAGGTGCCGGCGGATCATTCTTGCGCCTGTTCTGGTTGAATTGATAGAGATCCAAAGCGGTTGCACAGGTCACCAATCCAAGCGACTCGATCACAGCCCCTGCCAGTATCCCAATTGCGACCGGCCATTCCAGATGCTCCACAGTAGCCCGGCCTACCAGAAAGGCTGTGGGAATAGGTGCAAACCATGGTGCGATCTTTGCCACCAGGTCGATCACATTGTTTTCAAAATTATCAATCTTGCATCGATCCATTTTCACCTTATATAATGAGCGGTCAATCGCACAAATCAAAATTGCGGGGTTTGCGGGCAACCTTGGAATGGCTGTCATCTGAAAAGCGTGCAACCCTTACCTGGGAATCTCCATAGCGGGTATTCTGGCGCTGAATAAATCCCTTCCCCAAACGCTTCTTGAAGTTGGGGCGGAGATAGCCGCGCTCTTCTATTGGGGTTTCAAATGTGTCTGGCATTATTTCCATCAGCTCAGGGTTGGAAGTTAATTGCTTGCATATTTCTGCAATCGTGACCGGGTCCTGTCGAAAGATCTCGTGTAGAGCCAATAGAAAGTTTTCCCACTGGGGACCTTCGTCATCCACAATTTCATACAAGGATTCCAGGTTGGCCAAGAATCCGGAGATGCCGGCAAAAGCCAGGACACCCCCGATCACTTGCGACCATTCGGAGAATCCGCCGATACTGGGAGCATCGCCTGCTGGTTGGCCAGCCTTGAACCAACCCTGAGCCAGTGTCAGGATTGAGATGATCAGGTCCCCGCGATTCTTGAGAACCCATTCCGGCAGGTCGGGATGCAGGAAGTCATCTCTTTGCCAGGGGCGTGAAGTCTGCGCATCCAGGCGGATCCAATAACAACGTCTCGGAAGGTCGCCACCCAGGCGCAGGTTATTGTCGTTGGCGATCCAGGTGGCACGCTGTGGAATGCGGACCATCTCCGAATGTCCCAGGATCCTATCCGACCAGACCGGTGCGGTAATGGCAGCTGCCAGTTCACCCGAGTCAAGTGACTCGGTCAGGTTATCGATCGAGATCACGGCAGCCCCACTCATCAAGGTGGCTGTGATCTTTTTCCGCCATTCATCCGCGGCCCGGGGAACAGTGATGATGACCGGTTCATGCCCACTTGCCAGCATACCGACCACGGATTGCAAAAGGGATTTGCCCGTTCCGGATTGGGGAGAATCGATCAAAGCCAGTGGCACTTTGCCAGTTATGGCCGGCCGGATGAGCGGCGTGATCAGCAGGGCGATGGCATTGGCACGCGAGGCTGGATCTGCAAAAGGGAAATCATGCATCAATTCCTGGATCAAATTCACAGCTGATTCTTTCCTGTCAGGTCCGAAAGGCGGCAACTTGATCTCTAGCGTGGGAACGTAATACAACCTGGTAGAAGGATCATAGCCAGGATCATTGAGGAGCGATCCATCCGGACGGATAGTCGGGGTCTCAATAAGCCCCTCGATACGTGGGAATGGCCAGGCACCCAGCGAGAGAATGTCACGAACAATTTCATAAGGAGGTGGAACAGGATCCTTGAAGGTGGTCTTCTTGTAGGTTCGTTCAGAATAAAAGTTGGCGATGCGGGCCAGCCGGCCGCGTAAGGCCACATCGGAGAGCGGTTCGATGAATGACGTCTGAATCTCATCCGTGCGGATCCTGGACAGAAACCCTGAGCGGATAAATATTAGCGGGGGAACATTGGCTCCTATCAGCGCTTGAATTGAATCATCCACAATATCACGCATAGGACGGTGATTGACCTGAATGTCTGGCATTCCATCCCCCTCAAATTGTGGTTCAGACTGCTCCCGGTCTTCATTCAATCCAAGCATTTTTGCAGCCGCGCTCACTGCAGCAGATATATTCCCCTGGTGTCCGAGTAGACAAAAGACATCAAAGGGGGAATGCCAGTATCCGTCTCCCAATGGGTCATTGCTGTTATGGTGATAGCTGCGATTTCTTTCCTTTGAGATGGCTACCGAGAAATGCGATCCTCCGGGTCGCATGGCCTTATCGCCAGAAACCTGGTACCCATTTCGGGTCAGGATCTCCGCGATCCTCACCTGGCTGTTATAAGTGCCGATCACATCGGTTTGTTTTCCGGAAGATTTCATGTTAAAAGAACGGGCCTGATCTTGTTTTCTCTGCTGCCGGCTGGTCAGGGGACACTCATCCAACAAGCGGGCTGCCTGTAATAAGGCCTTGGCCTGCTCTTGTTCAATGGTGGGAACATCGGTCAGGCTGCCAGATTGAATGGTATAGGGGGCTCCATTGGGATGGATTCTGGGTGCCACCAAAATGTAGCCACCCTCCCCGCGTATTTCGATGGCGATCCTGCGACCATCCAGCTCGTTTTCATCGGCAACAAAAGCCAGCTTGAGATTGGGGACGGGTTCCTGGCAGCGAAAGATGACATGGAATCCATGGCCAGCCTTCTGTACCACCAATCCTGTTCTGAGATTCCCTACCTTCTCCAGCCAGGCCTGGTAGAAACGAGGTTCATCAAAATCGATCGCCACCAGGTTGCCGGATACCTTGCCGGTTACCACGGCGATATTGCCTTGCGAACTGAACCAGCGTTCCAGCGTCCTTTCATCGGCAATGTGGGTTTGAAATTCAGCCCACCGGCAGCGCGGCTTTTTATCCTTACCAACTGGGATCACGGATAGGCCGGCGGATGCATACGATCGTGCGATTTCAAGTAGATCAGCCAATGCGCTGCTCTTCTTTTTCCATGCTGTTTGGAAGATCGTTGACTTCGGTGTTCTTTTTTATGCAATTGATTTGCCTGTGTTTTTCATCCATGGCCTTTATGGTTAAACGAATTTTCCTACCATAAGCAGACAACAGGTCCGCGATCTCGCACAGCTCCTCTGGTGGATGAGCCACTTCAGCAACACTGATCAGGTCAGGACCAAAGGACAATTTGTCAGCCGGCAGCAGTCCACACCGGATCAATTCATCGCGGACGATAACGACGACCTGGTCGGCAGGAGTGCGGATCTCCTGCGCAGATAGCTGGATCAGGGCAGAGTATTCGGGTTGTTCAAGGATAATGCGGATGCGATTGATCATTTAACTCCTCATAAATAAATGGTGATTATGTGTTTCGATGCCATTTTCCTGCCAGGGATATCCTTTTGGCAATATCCCGAAACATCCCGAAATATCACGATTTATCCCGAGCGGTAGGTTGCATGGCGATACGGCACGGCTTGTTCACCAAATTCATTTCGCAGCTGGTTCAAGCGGTTGAGAATGGTCTTGTCCGTTTTCTCAAGTCGCCGGCCGATATCCTTGCTGGTCAAGCCGCGATGCCACAGCCGGATGCATTCCCGATCCCAACCCCTATCCGGGATGGTCAGCCAGACCTGCGGCAATTCGTTCCTGTGTTCACCTTCGGGAGGAAGATGTTCAATATCCAGTTTTTGGACGGTGAATTCTGGAATATTTTTCTGTTGGGGTTCAGTGGTTGTGGATGGAGAAACATTTTCTAAGGGAGAAATCGAAAACCAGCCCAGCCGTTCCATCTCATCTCGCAATGCATTCCACAACCCCCAGCCGCATTCATTTGCAGACACCGTTGCCTTGATCAGTGAATTTCCGTTCGGCAGCTTGTGGACCAACAGGTTGAGAAAGCCGTCATCCTTGCGATATTGAACAGCAACCGGATTGATATCGGATGGAACCTCGAGAAGTTCTCTCTGGGTGCCAGGGCTCAGAACTGTGCAGCCCACCCCAAACGAGGCGTATGCCATGACCGCAAACTCAGCCGGCGTACCCTGGGTCATAAAGTCAAAGGTACATTTTGGATGCTCGATCTGGCCTGTCTGATTTCGATATCCTCTTTGTGTTTCGCCCTTGCTCGGTTGATCCAGACTTTTGACACCCCAGATTCTCAACCCTTGCAGGAACCATTGCATGGCGGCATCCCGCTGTTTTGAGCGGACCTGGTCCAGTTCGTTTGCTAGGCACACCAATAACCGTTGTTCCTCTAATTCTGTACCAACCAGGCGGTGATCTTCTGGATGCTTTGGCTCTAACTTCAATAAAAGCGCAGTTCGGTATTCCTTCGCTTCTCTCCGATCTGGATATTCCGGAAGATGCATGGTTAATGAAGATTGGGAAGCCGGCAGGGCAGATACCTCCAGTGTTGCCAATAATCCCCAGTTCTTGTGCTCCAGGCAAATTTTGGATCTTTCCACATCCACCAGACAAAGAATGTCGGATTGGGCATAGGGAGGTCTGGAAAGCAACTGGCAGATCTCCAATAAGCGCTTGGAAGGAGAATTGAGAATACAACTGGTCAACGATCTAGTTCCTGCGATCCTGTGGTGGCACATAACTCTGGCTGGTGATTTCCTTGCGGTTGTGACCCAGCTGAATGGAGGTATCCAATAAAGCCTGGTCATCATTCGCACCGGCAGCGATCTTCATCTTGTAATTTTGGGCTGCGAAGGTCTTCCGGAAACCGTGGGTACCCAGGCAGTGGATCCCTTGTGCTGCACAGGCTTTACGCACCTGTTCACGGACCCGATCCGGGAGAGAGCCGCGATCATGGAAGATATGACCGGTTGGATTTTCCTCACCAAGAGCTTTCATTTCAACCAGGAACTCTTTTTCTTCTGGTGGGATGTGGACCTGACGCGGTCTGCCGCCTTTGGTGTGGTTCACATTGCCTTCCAGGGTGACCAGGCAGGTGTCCACTTTGATATCCTGGGCACGCAGGTAGACCGCCTCCCGGATGCGCAGCCCGGTCCTGCGCATGACCTGCAGCACCCTTGCCGAGATCGGGTCGATGGTGTTGATCCAGGCAATGATCTGTTCGGCTTGCTCAGGTGAATAGGCCACCGGACGAGGTTCCGAGTGAAAGCCACCCAGGCCCCCATCCGATTTATAGGGAAGTAACGGTGGGTTATTTTTTTCAATAACCTGGGTGATCCTGCAGGCTCGATCCAGTTTGCGCAGCGAAGCCATCACTCTTCCAAGCCGGCCGCCACTGCGTTCCCTTCGGATCAATTCTTCGATAAAGGCCTGCGCCATAACAGGTTCAACCTCTTCAATTTCACTCACTTCCGGCCACTGCCGGCGGATGAATCTCGCAAACTCATGCACATCCGCCACCATACTTTGCATGGTCCCGATGCTGCGGATCACGTCCCGGTTACGTCCATGCTGCTTATCTTCATGCCGGCTGTATCCAGGTTTGAAGATAGCCTGGAGCGCTTGCATCATTTGATAGGATAATCCACCTTTGTTTGACATTAATCTGCACCTGCCTGTTAGTCCTTAAATCGGGCTCGAACGGCTTTTGCTCCGTTCCTGTCAGTTTCCCTTTGTTTCCTTAAGGGAACCCCGTGATGAAAATGAGGTGATTTGGTTGTATTTACCTCGTTCAGACAGCCGTCTTGGCTGCACACCCAGATTGGGTGCCCTATCCTGTGGACAGGGTGACCGTTTGGGGTGAGGCCCACGGACCAGCAAGAATACGGTCAAAGCTCGCTGCCGTGCGCTCATCAGATCGGCTGAACTCTGTTGAGCGGCTCCCGCTGCAAACTGCACAACGGGAAGGTGGGAATAGGTCAACCTTTGGGGATTTTTACGCCATCAGCAACAACTGCTGGCGATCCATTCCCTCTGGTTGTCCGGTTCGGTTTTTTGTGTATTAAAACAAAAATACCGAACTTTGCACCCGGGCGGAAAATTTTCAGGCCAACGTTTGGTATTACTAGAACTTATCTATCGTTAATTTTTTTTGGATGCCTTTGCATCTCATTCAAATGTAATTTTATTTTAGCACGTACTTTCTATTATCCTAGGTGGGCACCTGCATAATTACAAAAATTATGGACGGCTGAAAGGAAATTGTAAGGTAGAAAACTTGTCAGATAAGGACGCACAGCTGTTAAAGTCGGAAGAAACTCGTAAAAACTCGGAATAAACTCGGAAAATGATGCTAACCACTTATCATACAAAGCATTTTACCCACGAATTGACCAAAAGGCATTCAGCGGATTCTTCCGAAAAATCTGGTTTTCTGTTGAAAGAAGAATACCCGGGTAAACTCACAAATACAAAAAAACATGACACTTGTCAGAGGTGTCATTGCCTTTTGTATTTGGGGGAGGTAGGAAAAAATGGAGTGAGGGGTTGGCCTTCTTCCCCAGCTCATTAACTTATAGATATACACACAAACAATCCCGCCATTTATGACGGGATTGTGTCGGGATTTGGCGCGAATGATTTTTTTGAATTATCCTTGATATAAGTTGTACTGTGTTTTCTTCCTGTGGCTGATTTAACCTATAAGTTTCTTATCTTCTAAGTCATTGAGATCTCATTTTTGTGATATTCAGTTATCGGCCTTTATCGGCAAATAACGGCATTATTCGGCATTTTACTTTATTGCAACCACTCTGAACTGGCATCCATACGCAGTCGCTTTCCCAACATTGTCCAGGAGAGTCGTTCAACTGTATTCCACCAGATTCCAGGAACTTCAAACCATTTCGCCCAATCCACACCGGTAGGAATATCCGGATCTGGAGCTGTGGCTTTTTCCAGGAATCCACCAGGTTGAATCGCGACCGCGGTGTAATCGCAACTATAACTCGAGCCAAGCACTGCTAATGAAAGCATCATTCCCCAACCACATCAAGAAGGTCGGACTGTTTTGTGTGCATCCAAACGATCCTGAATAAACTAAACATAAGTCATACCCTAAGGAGCCAATGAAAAGCAGACTAAAAAGAACAGGTATGAGTTATTCTTCTATTGCCGTCCGTGATATACTTACGATGTAAGTACAATCAGAAAGGATCACCATGCATAGAAAAGTATTTAAAACCGGAAACAGTCTAGTCGTCTCCCTCCCCAAAGACCTCCTTGAATCGCTGGGGATGCAGGATGGCACGGATGTCTCTGTGGAACTCGATCGGAAGAACCGACAGATTCTGATTCGACCGGCCGAACTACCGCTGGCAGGCGATCTGAGCCAGGAATTTGCGCGCCAGGTAAATGAATTCATCGATCAGTATCGACCAGCATTGGAAGCCCTATCCAAGAAATGATATATCTGACCCCCGAACAAGTGCTTTTCATTCACTCGCGCCTGGTGGCTGAGACCGGCGGGAGCCATGGCGTGCGCGATCTGGGTCTGCTCGAATCGGCTGTCGCCCGTCCGCGAGCCACTTTTGATGACAAGGAACTTTATCCTGACCTGTTCACAAAAACCGCGGCTCTGATGGATTCTCTGATCAATAACCACCCCTTCCTGGACGGGAACAAGCGCACCGGCATCACCGCGGCCGGGTTGTTCCTGCTCCTAAACGGATGGAAGCTGACCGCCTCCCCGCAGGATCTGGAAACGATCACGCTACGGGTAGCCTCGGAAGGGCTGGAAGTTACCGCCCTGGCCGGCTGGCTGCGCAAGAATACGGTTGGGAAAGATTGACCTTCGCTGATTTCTCAAAGACGTGGTTATTTTCGATATTGGATTATCCTGGCTTTACGATCTCCCGAAGTCTCCAGGGACGATATTCCCTGACTTCAACACTCATATTAATGTGATTGGGACCCAGGCCTGAACCTTCAAGTGGCGGAGGATTATTATGGATGTGACCATGGAGGTTAATAATGCCATCGGATAGTGGAAAGATCGATCGATGAGAAAATGCCAACATGACATAATCGCCAAATTTAACCATTAATGGATCGTTCAGGATGGTTACTCCCTGGGTTTCGCAATACGTCCTCCCCAGCCGGTCATGATTACCACGAATCAAAAACAATTTTCCATTCAGCAAGTTGGTAAGTAGCTCAAAATTACTTTTCTTACCCAGCGCAAAATCGCCCAGGTGAAGAACCTGTTCATCCCGAGATATCAGAACATTCCAATTCTTAATGATCACGTCCTGCCAGTTTTCAGGCCTACTGCAATAGTTCCCAATATTCTCATGAAAGAAATGGGTGTCCGAAATGATCCAAGTATCAGGAGTTATCTCAAAAATATTTTCTATATCCATCCTATAATTATAGTCTGATCGTCAGCTTATCAAACTTTCACTGGAAAATCTATTATATGGGGAATTGCTTCCAAGGGACGATATTCTTACTCAGTGATCTGGTTCAGAGGTTTTCGGTTGTATTCCCCCAGGTGGGCTCACTTTCAATGTTAAAAAACACCTCTAATTGTCGCATAGCTTGAAAATACAATGCTTAAATATTTTTCGATAAACCGGCTGTTGCAGATCTTGATCATCCTTAGCCGTAACGCTTTCATAACAATACCTCCTGTATAAAATTGAATTCCGATTCAGTTAATATAGACTTAACTGAAGTGGTTTATTAAACTAATACAAGTTTTTTCAGATGTGAATCTGCACGAAGCGCTTAGTTCAAGTACACTTATACGAAGGTATTTCCCTAAAACCTGTCATAAAAGAGTGGTCTTGAGGCTCACAATGTGGTAATTTCCCGCCGTGAAAGAAAGGTCAATTGAAAAGTTTTATTTCAACATAACCATTTCTTCATTCAATCCCTGGCGAAACAGTTCTAAGCCGGAATGTTGCCCTGGTATGAAAGGTTCTTCGAATTGAAAAGGAAATAACCGGGGTGAACGCAACACTGTCTTTAGAGGCGCAATGTTTTTACCTTCACTGATCAACAAAGCTTTCATTAGCCATTCCTGCAATTGCTGGTCTATTAGACTTTTCGAAGCAGATAACCGGTAAACACCTCTTTCAGACATATCGTTCAAAACACCCCAATGAGTAAACGAATCCATTACATATCGAGTGGAACGCGCCACTTGTTGCCTTTCACCGTACAATTCGCGCATTCTGTTCTTTAGCATGACGGTGGCAACTGAACCCTGTAAGTTTAACATTCGCCCTGCGCTCTCTGCAACAACACCAAAAAATGGGTAGGCAGTCATTGTCATTCCCCAATGTAAGACGATGTGCTCGCTAGTGGAGAGTCGCTTCAACAAGGACAATGCTTCATTCCTTAATTCAATCAGATGTTTGGGCACAGTGACCCAAATACTTAACAAGATAGAAATTGTTTTTCCACGGCTTCCACGGACAGCATTGCTGCCAACCGACAACTGCTCTTGAAGAAACAATTCCAGAGCGTCCTTTATCTCTTGTGTTGATCGGCCGGATGCCATCATGCTGGATGTTAAATCCAACCATTCCAGTCGGACTTGGCGGTTATATCCAATTTGATTGTCTCTGTTATTTTTCATGGTTTCTCAATCCGCACAAACGGTACGATCACTTCTTCTAACGATAATCCGCCGTGACATATTGTATGTTTTTCGTTCCGTACAAATGCGGTTCGGCCTGGTGCTAATAATGGGAAATAATTTACAGGCAATCCGATCGGCTTCCATTCAATAGCTTCCGGATATTTTGCTTTGATTGAACTCCGTAAAACTTCATCCGAATAAATTCGAGCTCGCTCGCCTCGCAGATCAGCGGTAGCACCCTCATTCGGACCACCCCGACCGGTCGCCTCTATATTACCATGATCAGATGATATCATTACTCGATAACGATTTTCGCTCAGGAACTGGATTAGCTTTGCAAGGTGACCCTGTTCAGCCCATTGGCGTACTTGGTTTAACATCCCCGCTGTGCCCAATTCCATACCATGCATGATCTTATCCACTTTATCGATCACCAATCCCAAAACTCGCACTTGTCGTTCAGCGATTTCATCCTTAATCCGCTCTAATTTCGCATACTCTCCGGTCATTAGGCGGTAATGAATCTGATAGTCCGATAAACCGGCATCCGACCAAAATTGTGTCCATAAGGATTTTTCTGATTTGGTATCCCAAATGCGTTCCGGAAAAAACATGGGCGGCTTTCCTGAAAAAATGGATTGTCGAGAAACTGATGTTAGGGTTGGGATCCAGGCAAAGGCTCCATTCGTGGAGAATTTAAACCCTGCAAGCTGGTTCTGTAATATATCTCTGATAACAACCCATTGATCAAAAGACATTCCATCAATGATCACAAGTGCCATTCGGGATTCATCAGATCGCAGGCCTTTAGCCATATAGCGTGGGATTTGATGGATCATGACAGGCTCAGAACCAGGTACATTATAGAGTGTCCCATAACTGTGCTGCAGCCAGACGGGGAAACTTTCATCGATATGCTTCCGTAGAGCCTCAAATTTTGATTTTAAAGGATCGTACGCATCATGGTTCGGCCTGGGTTGGGGCGCACTGTACCATAACATACTAGCTTCTGCCCAGCGTCCGGCAAGATTCAACCAATCCGTATGCCTGGCAGTCAAAGGTTGAAATTCAGCCTCAATTACCTGCAATATTCTTTGCATCCGGGCCTGGCGTTCCGCCTCCGGATCCGATTGGATGCCTATCTTGATCCAGGCGGGAGTGGATTGACTGTTGATTTTACCTGTTCCACCCTGGTTACTCCGGGATGGATATGTGATTGGTTTAAGCAATCCTTCCGCAAACAGGTTGTCGATATAAACTCTTACGTCATCATGCTCAAATGGGAGAACAGCCGGACCCGAAAATACTGGATGATAGCTGGTTCCCAATTCACGGACAGCAGTTTCTTGATCCGTTTCTAATGAATTGAGATAAGCAGGCCAGCGTTCTTGTAAAAAAGCAAGAAACGCGTCACGCTCAGGGACTATCTTTTCCAACGGCCAATCGCTAAAACGGTTGGTTTTCCGCAACATTTGTATCAGCCAGGTATCAAGGCTGGCAGGGATAATTTGCGCACGATAATGTTTGCGCAGCAGGTTCCTCAACAGATCTGCCGGCGTTTTGATCGTCTCAGGCGCGATTTCAAACACATGCCGCAGAATAAAATCTTTTGTGGCATTTTCACTTAATTGATGAGGTGTATAAAGTGTCTGGGCTTGATACAAAGCATCCAACCAACTTCGATCCAATGCTTCAAGAACGCCGCGATTTATTTGCGGGAATAAACGGTCCAGTCCAAACTTCAGCTTTCGGGCACAAACCAGAATGTCATAAGGAACGCTTGCATAACTGTCTTCTTCACCTCGCAGTAGGATGATTATTTCTTTCATCTCACCACTTACCTGAGTAGCGCGAAGTTTGGATTCATATAGATAGCGAAAGGGGATCGGTTCTTCGTATATAACCAGTTCGAATCCTCGTGCTTGGATCTCCTGCAGGATGAATTCCTCGGAGAGTAAAGCATCCGGATCGGCGACAACTGTCAGTCTGGCAACCTGCGGTGCAAATTCCTTAAGGATCGTTTCTCGCCAGTTTCCCATGCAGGCTTCTCCTGTTAAACCACTGCAGGCTGAATTTTTAGAATTAGCAACGCATTCAACTCAGGTTGGATTAATGTTCTCTGGTTGATTTCCGCTGTCCAGGATTGTTGTTCCTGAGCTAACAGTGCCAGGCGATGAGCTCTCACCGCCGGTAATCCAACTCGTTCAATCACCCTGTGCCGAACCTGAAAAGCATATTCTCCTTTTTGATGGTCCAGATCAAGCTGGTGCTGGTGCAGGTGCGACAATTCGACAAATAAACTTTTTCCATGGCTTTCCGCCGCCACTCGACATTGTTCAAACGCTGCAAGCGATACTGATCGCTCCAGATAGCTTTGTACTTCGAAACATCCTGTACCGCTCTGGATATCCTGCCCGAGTAGGATATCCCATAGCGAACGTCCTGTAGGCAGAAAAGTGCGACCCTGGTCATTAATAAAGAGAGGCAATAAACGTTGAGCCGACCAACCAGCAGAGAAAACGGAAACCTGCCACAACGACCATAGTCCATGTAAAGTCTCAGGGATGCCAACCAGCGAAATGACAGGAATTGGCTCTTCAGATACAAAGCTTGGAATTTTTTGCAGGATTGAGCGCAGGAGGGCAGAATCCAGACTTAGATGTGTCGATTCGGAAGTGTTCAATTTATCTTGAGGCGTAAACCAAAAAGATTTCCCATCAAGGTTTTGAACAAGAGCGTCATGAGATTTTTCTACTGCTTTATGTTTCGTTTTGACCC
Organism: Chloroflexi bacterium GWB2_49_20; assembly: GCA_001796335.1. Classification (GTDB taxonomy): domain Bacteria; phylum Chloroflexota; class Anaerolineae; order Anaerolineales; family Villigracilaceae; genus UBA12087. The sequence continues at coordinate 128,309 of MGMF01000026.1, forward strand.
TTGTTTGGTCAACCTTCAAAATCCAGGCATTGTCCTCGTGCACCGGGCAATGCCCCTGAGCCCGCAAATATTGGATGGTCATCTTCTCCAACCAGTAGGGAATCGGGTTATCCAGTGATTGTTTCGCAAACGCAGGATCCAGTATGCCCTGTGAACCAATCAAATGCGTGCTCTCCAAACCGATTCTTGCCTGTTCTTCTACAAGGCGCGCGGCTAACTCCACATTTTCTTCCAGTTGGTCCGGGTTGACCATGGCTTGGATATACAGCTTATCAAACAGTGCTTCTGCCTGACTGGAATCAAGCACATCACCGGTTTTATCAATGCCAAATTCGTCAAAGATAATTTTGAGCTTTGCCTCAAGAACTTCCTGCACGCGGTTCTCGACTGTGTCTTGCAACAGGAAATTTAAAGCGCGCACAGCATGCGCTTGCCCAATTCGATCCACCCGACCAATGCGCTGCTCAAGCCGCATGGGGTTCCAGGGAACATCGTAATTTATGACCACATGACAGAATTGGAGATTCAAGCCTTCACCGCCCGCCTCGGTTGAAATCAAAATTTGAGTCATACCTGCAAATTCAACCTGGACCTGCTGCCGTTCATCCATACCCATCGAACCGTTCAGGCAAACCACCGAAAAACCGCGTAACCTCAGATATTCGCTCAGCATCTTCTGGGTAGACACAAATTCAGTGAAAATCAGTACTTTCAGATCGGGGGCGCTTTCTTCCTGCTGGATTTTATATATCCATTCCAGCAAGGCTTCTGCCTTGACATCCGGCCCTTGCTGCTCGCAACGCCTGGCAGTTTCCAGTAGTAGTTCAACTTCTTTTTGTTCGTTCTTTAGTCCCGAAAGACGAGCGTGAACCAGTGATTCCACTTCCTCTTCGCTGTCCAGTTCGCCCCAGTCGGCATCATCCAGCATAGGGAACAAGCTGAGCTGTTCTTCCGGAGAGCGCAGCACTTCCAAGCGGCGTTCTAATGTGGTACGGATAGCTGCCGTAGAAGAGGTGACCAACCGCTGCATTAATGTCATCAAAAATCCAATATAGTTTCGCTTTTCCAACAGCGCTTGGTTATAGCCCTGTCGAACATATTCACTGACTGCAGCATAGAGCAAGCGTTGCGTTTGATGACGCGGCAGCCATGCGATAGGGATACGGCGCGTGGTACGCGGTTTAAACAGAGGTTGTCCATACTGATCGATTGCCTGCCGTTTTTCGGTACGGATGACATACGGCTGCACGCGCTCATGTGTTACACTGTTTTCTTCCGGAAACTGCTCGTCATCAAGGAGATTCACCAGGCGAAAGAAAGCGTCAGTCTTTCCCTGATGAGGGGTGGCAGAAAGGAATAGTACATAGGGCGCCGCTCCGGTGAGACCCTCCCCCAAGCGGTAACGCGCTACCTGATCGGTACTGCCCCCCAGGCGATGGGCTTCATCCACAATCACCAGATCCCACCCTGCAGTGACCAGGTCTTCAAAGCGCTCTCGGTTATAAGCCTGTACTTGCGCCTGGCTCCAACCCTTCCGTCGCTCCATCGGTTTGACAGAATCCATCGGTACAATGACTTGATCATAGGTTTTCCACAGGTTTTCATCATTATTTATACGTTGTGAAACGCCAAGTTCACCCGGTACAATCAGGCGAAAGTCTTCTCCAAAGCGATTCTTCATTTCAGCCACCCATTGAAGAGTAATCCCCCTGGGTGCCACGATCAACGTTCTCTTAATCCGTCCGCGCAGCTTTAACTCGCGCAAGATAAGCCCGGCTTCGATGGTCTTTCCCAGGCCAACCTCATCCGCCAGCAGGTAGCGTACCCGTCCCCCGGCGACCGCCCGGCTGAGTGCGCGGATCTGGTGTGACAAAGGGATGATATCTGCTTCCAGTGGTGCCAGAAGAACATTTTGAGTCAGCGCTTCAGAAACACGCGCCGCAGCGCTAATCCAACCAATCTCTTCGACCTTCTTACCCCGGATGCCCAGAATGGGTTCCAAATCATCCGCCGGCACTTGGATAACTACATTGGTTGTGGGCAGCCACAATCGCACAATATGATTCTCCCAAAGTGTTTGAGTTTCAATTACCAAACAGGATTGACGATGCTTTTTGCTCCAGACCCAGGCACCAGTAAAGATATCGGTTATTACCATCTTATATCCCGCTGCGGGTTAACGCCTGGTCATACCACATTAACAACTTGGGATCCTCTTGCAGGATGTCTTCGGGGATCTTGGCTGCCAGGGAAAGAATGGATTTATAATCTTGCCGTTTCCAGGCATCCTTAAACCCAACCTGGACAGCTTCCAAACGGAAAACTTTCAGCTTCTTTTCCTTGTCCGTCAGATACCGTTCAAACTCGCGTAACAGACTATGCTCTCTAAGTTTTTCCAAATCTTGCGCACGATTGGGGTCTGGTACATACCAACGATCACAGGCGTATTGCAAAACTCTTTCACCTGGGGACTGCGGGGTCAAAGTTTTTAATTGTTCTTTGAATTCCGGAACATCGCTCATCCAATTCCAAATTTGTTCTGGAACTGGTCCGCTAGCATTGTAGATCAAGTAGTTCTCTTTTAGCATATCCAACAGTTCTATCGACTTCTCATTCTTTTGCCATGCAGCCAACTCCCGTATGAAATCAGGGTGCAGTTCTTGAAGAGTCTGTGGATGACCATCCAATTGTCGTCTAAGCCAAAGAATGGCACTGGCCTCATTTGTAACCATGAGCGGCAGTTGGGATGGTTTTTCACAATTCGCCCGCTTCTGGTCATAAATGCCAACCTGTTCGTTCAGGAAAAACATTCCATCTCTTTCAGGGAATCGCTGGATCAGACCAGCATAGAACTCATGTGCAGAAAGTGGAATCGCTACTTGGCGCTGAATATGAAAAGCGACCATACGGTCGAAAATCAGGTAATTTTGGCGTTCGGCGACCACTTCCAATTGGCTTTCCTTTTCAACAAATACCGGGAGCCGGCCAAGATGTTCATGCACAAATTCCCAGGCAGCTTCTACACTGCCCGGATGAAGCGCATACTCTTTTTCCAAATTGACACTCGGTTTATAGGCTGAGATTACCAGGTCCTGTTTAACCGCCCCGGCAGCCACCGCCTGCTTAAACGACTCGTGCTCTTTATCCAGAACACGGACATCCGCCACGATAAAACCGGCAGCCTGTAATCCGTCCTGAATGGCATTCCAGATGCTATTTTTTGAGTTATGGAATTCAACGGTCATCCAGCGCCCCGGCATAAGGATCCGGAAGAATTCTTTAAAGCAGTCAGTCATCAGAATCTGATACTCGGATAAGCCTTTCTTCTGATTTCCATCCATGATCGCTTCATTAGATTGGACCGTAAAAACCTTCAATAAACTTTCCCAGATGAAATTGACCTCGGAATAAATGATGTTGCTACCGAACGGTGGATCAGTAAAAATATAATCAATGCTCATGTCCGGGATGTTCGACAGGCTCGTACTGGATTGAGTAGAAATCGCCGTTGAATTATCCATAGGCAACGAGCTCATTACCTGGGTGAGTTGATCCAGCTTGCCCTCAATCGTCCGGATGGCATTCACTTCGCGCCGCATCCTGGGAATATACAAGACCAGAGGCAGAATACCCTGATATGCCCGACGCATACGGGTCATTCCCGGGGCAAGATTGACAACCGTACTACGCAGGAAAACACGTATGCCGGGGGAAACATCCAATTCATCAATAAATTGAAGTGCAGCAGCCAACACCCATAATGTTCTTTTGTAGAAAAAGTCAGAAACTTTCCACATTCCACTATGATATCCCCGCCGCCACATCGTTCCCCATCCTTCTTCGGAAGGGGAAATGTGCATCATCCAGTCATCCGGATAAACATGTGGAATGGGTTGTGCTTCAGTGCGCTCCACCCAGTCCAGGTCTGCGGGAGAAGGGTTATGCTCACTGATCCGTTTTCGGCTGAGATATTTGACTCGAACAGGTTTTTCAATCGTCCTGCCCGTATGGTCCAGGCAGCGTTCCAGACGTAGGTTATCTATTGCGGCATCACATTTGGGGCAATGAACTTCGCTGCGCGGCTCCCGTTTGATAAGATCGTAACCAGCCTCTGCAAACAAAAATTCTGAGAGGCAATTCGAACAACGGTATTGCTCACTCCAAATCACATAATCGACTTCGGCATGGAGTAAAGTTTTTTCATCCACAACTTCATATAACGATCCGCATTCTTTTCTAAGCCTGTTCACCAGCAATTGCGAAGCGGCTTTCAATTCAACAGTATCGATGGGACGGCAATGAGCAGCGCCGATCGAAGTAGCCGCGGGTGATAAGTCAACCAGCACAGCCTTCCTACCTGCCAGGCGGGCAGTCAGGCCAACCATACCAGACCCGCAAAAACCGTCGAATACCACACCGTCTGCAGGACAGAAATGATTTAGAAAGCCAATGATCGCCTTGGGCGGCACCTTGGTGTGGTAAGAAAGCGCCTGGTACAGCGGGTCGTAATTCCCAGCGCTGACATCTTTAGCAAAAGGTTGAACATCAACCGTCTGAATGTCTGCACCAGGAGTTTTTCCCTGCCATTCCTGCAGGAGTTCAGTCAAAAAAGGATTCGGGCAGGCTGTGTAATAGGGTGGGTCCGACAGGCGCAGAATTTCTTCATCATCACCTTGCGGGAAACCCGCAATCTTGCGAAACCCCGGGGCTTGTAATTTTTTGCGCAGCTTTTCAATAAAATAGTTCCGACGCGCTTCGTCATCTGCAAAAGTCATGCCCAGGCATTCTACCGGGCCTTTTTCTCTTTTTGACTTTTCCTCAAATAACGGTGCTTGTTGAGATGAATTCATCCTTTATATTTCCTGGTTCACAATTTCGAGCGGGTCAACGCCTGGTCATACCACATCAGGAGTTTGGGGTCTTCTTGAAGGGCATCCTCAGAAATTTTTTCAGCCACAGCAATGATCAGCTTATAATCTCGATCTTGCCATGCTTTTTTAAATCCGGCGCGCACAGCCTCAATTCGAAATACCTTTAATTTCTTTCCGGGGAAATTTTTATATCCCTCAAAATCCTTTAATAACGTTCTCTCACGAAGTTTCTCCAACTGTTGAGCGTTATTCAGATCGGGTACGTACCAGCGCCCTTTTACCAGTGTGTGAATATGATTGGATGCAATTTCACGGCTCTGACTTTTAACCATATTTCGCATCTCATCATCTCGCATCATCCAAGTCCAAATTTGCTCTGGAATCAGTCCGGTGCCATCAAAGGACAGGAAGTTTTGTTCCAATATTTCTGAAAGTTCCAAAGTTTTTTCATGTTTTTCCCAAGCATTGGTCTCGCGAATGAATTTTGGAAAGAGATCCTGGTAAGTTTGGGGATGGGCTTCCAACTGCTGACGTAACCAGAGTATGGCACTAGATTCATCAGTGACAAATAGTTGAAGTTGATGCACCTGTTGCACCTGCAAGCGCGCCTGGTCATATTCACCCACTTGATCCGGTAAAAAATACATTCCATCTCGTTCAGGAAAGCGTTGTTCTAACCCTGCAAAAAATTCTGTAGTAGACATCGGCACTAGGAAATTACGCTGTACATGAAAGGCAACCATGCGATCAAATAGCAGAAATCCTTGACGCTCAAGATTGACCATCAGGTTATTTTCTACTTGATTGATTATTGGCAATTTGCCCAAATGATAACGCACGAACTCCCAGGCACTTTCTTCGGTGCCGGCTGTTAGGCGAGTGCGTTCTTCCAGATTGCCATTCGGTTTGTATGCTGAGATAACAAGATCTTCTTTTGTTGCTGTAGGACCTATCATCGACTGAAGGCCACCTCTGGTTTTATCAAGAATTCTTACATCTGCAATTATGAAACCTACAAATTGAAGCGCTTCTTGTATTGCATTCCAAACACTATATTTTGAATTATGGAATTCAACCGTTATCCATCGACCGGGCTTTAACGCATCATAGAACTTCATAAAACACAAGGTCATCAGAGTTTGGTATTTGCTTAAACTTTTTCCTTGTGATTTACTTTCAATTGCTTCAGGAGATTGATTAGTTATACATTTCAACCAATATTCACGGATCGAATTTAACTCTGAATACATAATATTTGCACCAAAAGGAGGATCTGTGAAAATATAATCAACTGAATTCGATATTGATATTGCTTGAGCGGCACAAGTGGATATAGTACTACTTGAATGGTTTGGTATTGCTTGGATTATTTTCTTAAATTGAAACTCATATTGGTCCAGAACATTATTTTCGACCCACATTGAAGGTAAGTAATAAGTGTTTGCCATCGGACCTACTAAAGCTCTACTACCATGTTGGGGCATATATCTATTCATCTTGGTAATTTTTGGTAACACACTTCCATGTAGAAAATCCAAAACCATATTTAATCTATATGAAAAATTATTCAACTTTCTAAAATACTCACCTAATACCCATAGATTGCGGCGAGTATAAAAATGGTGCACATGGCTAATACCTGCATGAACTCCTGCACGCCAAGTATCTCCCCATTCCGTGCCTTTAAACATCATCAGCTGAGTCGGGATTGGGTTAGGAATCTCACTTTCCTCAATTTTAATAATCAAATCCAAATCAGTGGCATCAAGCCGTTTCTCAAAGCGTTTCTTTCCCACTCTGTAATTGATTAGTACCGGTATTTGCTTAGCTTGGCGAATGGTCTGTTTTAATTCCCGATCAAAACGAGTTTCCCATACACGCTCAACACGCAGAGAGCCACTGTCTTTTCTTGGATTTTTTGCCAAAAGAGTGGCACAGCTCGGACAGCTCCATTCCTCACGCATGGCACCACATTCATGATCTACCGCTATTTCCCAATACACCATTTCTTTTCCGCAATTGGGACACAAATACACATCTGACCAGACTGTGTAATTAATTTTCCCTTTTTTCCGGTTTAAGGCATCGCAGTGCGGATGCCAAGTTTCATACATCCAGCCACATTCCTGTTCCATTTCCATCAAAATACGCTGAAATTCGACCACAAAAGCGACCGGATCCACTGGCGTATTGTAGTTGTACGATATAAAGGTAGCCGCTGGTGAAAGATCGTTCAGAACTGCCTTACGAGCTCCAATATGAGCAATGATTTTGTTTCCATCCCAGACCACACCCTTCTCATCCACGCGGTAACCCAATTCTTCCACGCTTTTCTTATCACTGCATAACTGTGCTGCAACCCCCGCCATACCAGTGCCACAAAAGCCGTCAAAAACGATATCACCGGGGTCGGTGTAGTGCAAAATATAGCGCATGATAGCTTTGTGAGGTACTTTAGTATGGTAAGAATGAGCATTATAGATTGGATCATTCTTCCCTTCAGAGATATCTGCTGCGTAAGGTTCCCGCTGGTTGGCCTCTTCTTGTAAACCCAGATCAGAGCGGGTAATCTGGCGTTCTTTTTGCCATGTTGCCATCACTTCCTCTAAAAATGGGTTGGGGCAAGCTGTGTAATAGGGCGGATCGGAGAGGCGCAGAATATCTTCATCTTCTCCAATTGGAAAGCCCTCTATATTGCGAAATTCCGGGTCCTGCAATTTTTCACGCAACAGTTCAATAAAGTACTTCCGGCGCACTTCATCATTTTCAAAAGTCATGCCCAGGCATTCCACCGGTCCCTGTTTTTTTTCGATGTGCTCATTGAATAATTGATCTTGTTGCGCGGTAGTCATATAGCTATTCTCCGAATGCAGGTTTGTCAGTGATCAAGGTAATGATGTCCAATCGGCTATTCAAAAATGATCAATTCTTTCTTTGGACCTATATTCGCAAATTCAATGACACCATCGGCTGTTGTCCAAAACATGAGACGAAAGCCTTCATTACTCTTTGTAAGGTGTGTACGCCAGGCTAGTGCTCGATCTGATCCTCTTGTCCTTTGAGCCGATTGAGAACGTTCATCCTCTCGAAATTCTTCCACATCATTCTTGGGTATTCCAAGAATGATCCTAGCGCAACTTTCTATCAATAATCTCGCCCAATCATGGCGAGCGTGGAATCCATATGAATGAATTGAACCTAAGAAGTGAGCTCCGAATGTGTATATAGAAAATTCTTTTCTGTCAGTTGGTAAACCAATTTCACGGTGAAGAATTATCATTTTATTGATCGCATCAGTCACATTACCTACCGAAGATGCTTCATCCCATAAATCTAGCACATCCATAGATATAAGAACATTGTTGTATCCAAAACAAACAGTTAGCTCATGATTTAGTTTTATTGGAAAATCCGCATCATTAACGAAAAATTGACTGTTTTCTGAAAGCTCAATTAATAGGACTTCAACATTTGAAGAAACTTTATCATTTTCATCGACATCTAAACATTCATTGGTGGCAAAATAACACTCGGGTTGGATGGATTCTAAATATTTTTCTCCTATCCCGACCAAAGCCAAAGTTTCAGTTAATGCTTTAGATGTGTTTTCCCCTAACCTATTTAGAAATAAATCTGGAGAGATATTTACAGTTTTCTCTTCAAAACAAATATCTTGGATTTCTAAATGATCTTCCAATCGTGGAGTTCTATCTAGTATATTTCTAAGGACAAGATTGATTGTCTCTTCGTCTGCATTATCTGCATCAAACTTGTTGAGTAAAGTAGTCAATCGACCATCAAACGGAATCCATTTATCTTGATAAAGCCCATTAACACATGTGTCAGATATGAAAACTGGTAATTCTTTTCGATAGATAGCCTCTGACCAATTTAGTAAGCCTTCCACGAAATTATCCAATTGATCCGATGAATTACAAGGGTTTGGTAATAAAACTAAATAGGGATCAATAACAATGCATGTCATATGTTTTCTCCCCTTATTTAACCTTTTGTTTATCTACCTTTTTTTTCTCCAGACCAGCTCGAAGTATTTCTTCTGCTGCGCGTTGGGATTGGTCAAAAAAGCCTTCAGGCCAATCTTTTATAGCTCCATATTTATTGACATCAACAGGACGAAAAACAGAGTTTTCACCTTTTTTTTCTACAAAATACATTTTCATTAGAGACGAAATAGTTTCAGCTTGAGCACCAGCAGCACGGAACCGCAATCGATTAATGATGTATTCGCTATGAGTTTCAATTATGCATTGCTTTCCCAATATTGCCATTGAGAGAAAGAAATCCCCCAAGAGTGTTTGAACCTTCGGATGCAAATGTAATTCAGGTTGTTCAATGATTAAGGTTGTATCCGGTTCTGCCAATAAACACATCACTAGGATGGGTAATACCTGGCTAATTCCAACACCGACATGGGTTAAATCATGAAAAACGCTGGTGCCTGGAGTTGTTACTTGAAGCTTATGACCATATTTTCCGCTGTCCTCAGTGTGAATCTTTTCTGCCACCCCCATATATTGTAACCAATCAATAACGGCTGCTTCAAGAGATCGTGAAATTACATCCGAACCAACGTTAGGTTCCGTAAAATTGCTCGTAGGTATATATTTTATCTTTCGTTCTTTATTTAGATCTAAAACCGCTGCAGTAAATTCACCCTTCAAGCCAATATCGGCTGGATCAACGGAAGTAGCCAATGGGTAGAGAGGCTTAGGTTCATCACGCAATGGACCTAAGTATTTAACTCGATTTGAAAAAACAGACTCAATGAATCGCACTGCATACGATAAATACGAAGGCAGCTGGTTGATTTGAACTGAATTCTCGGACTCTTCAGAATCCATCACAAGTTCATGAATTTCTTCCCTAAGTTCAGGTTCATTCAGCTGGATTGCTTTCCGTAAGTTTAAACGGTCATTAGGATTAATTCGTCTTACCCCATCAATCCAATCTTCCAACGAAATCAGTGGATACTGATTATCCTGAATTAGAGTAGGTTGTCGCAATCCAGGAAGAACTTGCAGAATCAGCTCTTTGCTTATTCGATTAACTAGTAAATTAATTACCGGTTCCGGAATTAATGTATCTCCATCTAAAGATCTGCGGTATGATAAAAGATGCGAAGAAAAATCTGTAATTGTGTCGGAAATAATATTTGCCTTCTGTTCTCTGATATCGAACCTTGCTGCTACAATCCTTGGTAAAAAGTGACGTAATGTGCAACCAATTGGGGTCAAAGATTTTAGATCATCTTTGAATTCATTCAAAGATGAAGCATCGAGTTCTAAATCATACGCTAAGCTCTGTTGTGCTATCTCATCGTCTGGTTCTTCAACATCTAGCTCGCGGAGTTTTTCAGCATATGGTTTAGACCTTGTAACTTGGATTGATGCTTGATGTTCCAGGCCATCTTCTGTTTGATATATTGAGGAAATCTTGCTGGCGAAAAGCCGAGGATTTAATTGCAATAAATCCTGCTGAGGAAAGGTAGGATCGACATCGAATGACACCTCACATGAAATGCTGCGAAGTGTGCTTTTTCTCCTTTTTCCATACAGCCTTGAGTAGGGCATTATCTCATCGGAATCGCTGGGTTTACATTCCCAACCGATAGCAATTTGATTTGAGTCGCTACCAAATGAACGTAAATCATCAAATTGACCAAGCTTTGTCAGAGGTCCATTTAAAACAACAGAACGAGACTCTACTCTGCTTATAATAGTTTGATTTATTAAGAGCATGGATTGGAGAATTGTGCTTTTCCCACTACTATTAGGTCCGGCAAAAATAGTTAATTGTCCCAGAGGAAGGTAATCATCATTGTCTACTATTAAATTTCTTACTGATTTGAAATTAAACAATTTCCATTTCGTAATCATCAGTCCTCCCGAATATTAGTTTATTCAACAACGATCCTGATCTTGTTCGAATCTTTCCCCTTGGTCAAGTTTGCGAGATGTTCTTCAAAACGCTTACGATATTCCTGAACAGTCACAGGCGATCCACCGTTTTGCAGAACCAGGCGAAGATCATCCATCTTGATTGTGATCTTGGCTAAAGTGGATAGCGCTTCCTGTGCTGCCAGGATAAATTCATTGGGTACCGGATCAGGTAGCTGACGATCGGTGAGAAATGCTCGAATAACTTTCTGGTATTCCGGACGCAGAAGTTCCAGGTTCACCTGGGTCATCGGATCTTCCAGATTGTCCAACAACCCTTTGTTCCAATCCAGTATCAAGGCATCTAATTCTTGGTCCAATTGTTTGAGTTGGGCGCCGGCATTAATATTCACCGGCTCTGCTGCCGGTTTGAAACCGCAATGTGGGCAAACCGGATTTGATTGGAGACCCGATTCGGTTAATGCAAAGCAGGTTTTTAACCCAATTATCCGATTCTGAACATCATTCAACTGACCGGAATGCATTAATTCGATAGTTGCCAGTTTGCGTAGCTGCTCAAGGCGGCTGTCGTGAAGTAGCGCTGCCTTGCGTTTATCTTCGTTCAGATTTAACCGGGCTTTGGTATGCAGGCCGCTGTATATAGTTTGATATTCCTTTTTGAGCTGCGCCAAGCTTTGAACAACTTGTTGACGGAAACCGGGTTGGTTGCGTTTTGCCGGAGACTTTAACTGGGCAATATTCTGTGCCTGCAGATCGTGCATTTTCTCGACCCAGGCATTCTCCGAAGGTAAAGCCAGAGCTGCCTGCGAACAGTAACTCGCCTGCGGATTCAAGTCAGTTACAAGGGTTTGAATGGCTTCCAATTCCTTGAGTGTAACTAGTGCCAACATATGTCCTTGAATAGTGGCTGTGTCCACGTTGAAATTCTTCAGTTTTCCGGGTGTGTTAAAAGCCTGCGCTGTTTCCAGGAAACCTTTTGCTGAAGTGATGCGTGACAAGAATTCGCTGCGTTCATTCTCTGCATAAAGGGGAGTTCCCCAGAAAGACAATCCAGATTGAATTGTCTGCTGAGCCATCACCAGGCGGTTGACCATTTCGCTGATTTTAGGGGTTAATTCTTGCATCACAATTTCATCGGCGTTTGAACCACCTTGTGTAACCAATATTGCTTTACCCGGTTCCAGACCCACCAGGTCAAAGAGCAATTTGAGAGCTGGGGTGTTCCAATCCTTAGGAAATTCGATATATTTGAATCGGCTCAAATCATCAATCGATGTCGTTGCCAGGGTATCCAGCATACTCGCATCGAATTTCTTGCCAGGAATGGCAAGCACAAGATCTCCATTAAATACCAGCGCTGCCAGCAGAACAGTCACCCACTCTGGCTCAAGGCGATAGCGATCTGGCGACATATACTCAACGCCGTTTTCTTCAGTGATCAACTCTCCCCGGTTAAGTACCTGACCACTTCCCTTTTTTCTTAGCAGGTCCATAATGTAATTCGCATAATCCGAATTCCCGGGAGTTAATCTGTCACCATCCAATAAATTCAAGGCATCCAACACCGCGGTTGCCTGTTGTGTTTTGGTAACACCGCGGACCCAGCGTATGGCATCTTGTGCTGCTTGAGCGCGATTGTCATTGGTGATTGTTACCGAAAAAGTAGGATATTCCGGCGCATCATTTTGGAATGTGGGTGCCAGGCAAATACTGCTGATCATGTTCACCAGATCGCGAACATTCAGCTTGCTGGTGTTTAGCGCGATACCTACCTGGCCACTTTTGGCCCATTCAGCCACAGTCCGGCTGACACCCTGGCAGGTTACTTCATACGAAGTTGTGATATGTTGCAGCAACCATTTAACCATCGTATTTGAAGATTCGCTGGCTTTGTCTTCATAAGTTTTCTTATCCTGTCCGGAAGAAGTAGCAGCCAGATCCAGTGCTGCTGCATAACGCTTTAAGGCCAGGTGGAAATCATCATCCCCTTTGACCAGGCGCCAAAAAACTTCATCATTGCGTTTTTCATCCGTGAACACTGGGGCATCGTTGGGCTGGATAAAATAGATATAGAAATCTCGCTCTGGTTGAGCGGTCGATCGCTGGTTGGGAGTACCAAAGAACAGATATCCTTTTCTGGCAGCATGTCGCTCACGCCATTCCAATTCATACTCCCAGGCCATGTGCGTTCCTGGATAATAGCTATCTGTACGCTCCAGAATACGTGTTAATGCACCGAAGTAAGCCAGATCCAGACGGTCGGCATCTAAAGACTCGATACGCTTATCGATCAGTGTGGCATGATCAACATCCTTATCCACATCCAGAAACATCTGCCCGCTGTCTTCCACCCTGGAAATAAATTGACCGTTGACCGTTTTAAGAATTTCCCGCAATACGGTTTCCACCTGGGTTAGCAGGTTGTCTGCCGGCTCGCCACCCATATCTTCTATACCAGTCTGGTAAAGGCATAATGTATCGCGTAGCTCCGATGCCGTTGGACCCGTTTTTGCGCGAATATTATTCGTGGAAAGGCGATGTACCGAAAGTGCTTGAATGATCCTGCGCGCCATTGGCAAATAAGCCTTGCGCGTGAAACCCTGCTCGATGCGAGTTTCGAGTGTCAGACTGACATCAATTACTTTGCGTATATCTGGAACTGCACGGAATGCCGGGTTCTCGCGCAAGTTGTTCCAATAACTATCGTAGGCAATAAATTTGGGTGTATCCTGGGGCACATCGTCATCCAAAATACGCTTCATGGCCAAAGAAAGGGTCTTTAGAACTTCGCGTTTTTCAACCACCGTTATGCGGTCAAATATTTCAAAGTAATCAGGATGGATGGGGAACATATTGACATACTCGTCCAATCTTTCATTCATGTTCCCATAACAACGTGCAAAGCGTAACAGATATTCACGCACCTTAGATTGCTGTTCTATTGTTTTCTTTAACAATCTTTCAGAGATAACATACTTGACATCTTGGCGGGCAATCGTCACTTGTTCAAAACGAGCCTGTACACGCCGCATGCTATCCGAAACAAAAGAGAAACGCTCATTATCAAACAAGGTTTCCTGCACACCAGCCATAAAACGGAAGCGCAAGTCCTTCGATATCTCCCCGATCTCGCGTAAGAAACTCAAATCAAGGATCAATTCCTGGTCACGTCTTGTACGCAAATAATCCAACAGCTCATCTGCCACCAATAATAGACCCTGGTCAGGATACTTTTTCTCGAAGGAGACCATCATCTGTTCAAAGGCTTCTTTGTAAGAAGAGACCTGGTTTGCCTCAGGAAAAGTAAACTTCACCCCGAGCGTGGCGAGGTATTCTTCTAATTCAGCCACCAGGATATCGCGTAACGGCATGGTGGTATAGCCGATTTCCGTACGAATGACCTTGAATTTTCCGGAAATCTTTTTCAATTCATCTGCTACGGATGTATATTGTCCGTCTGGCTTTTTTACTTTTTCTGATGGACGGATAAATGCGGCCAGCTCAGAATGTTCAACAACTGCTGAGAGAAAAGACATCAAATGCGATTTACCTGTACCATAATTCCCCACCACCATCAGGCCTTTATTGTCAAAAGGTTCATCGAATTGCAGGTTGGGGATCACCAGGTTAACAATTCGATCCGCCATGTCTTTGGAGATCACATAAGACCCTACCAACCGTTGCGCATTCATAAGTTGATCGGCAGATCGGAGTTGAATAACAGATTCGATTGGCTCAAATTGGATTAATTCGCGATACTTCATGCTAGCTCCTGGTACATTTGCATTAATTTGAATAATCAAGAAGCGAAATTATATTTAGATCCCCGATCGGGTATCTTCGATATTCCGGATGTTCTGGTACTGCATATGTAAGATAACCTTTCGTAATTAAACCATTCCACATGACAATGATAATTTTATTGCGAGAAAGCCCTTGCAACAATCGCAACGGATCTTGTCTGAGTTCCGGTTCAAAAAGAATTTCAATATGGTCGAGTAGAACTGAATTGCCGTCAAAACGATTTATGATTTGATCAACTAGTTGCGGCAATTTTAAAGCCCTCTGGCGCTCGGTTAGATCAAGGAGCATCTGGCTCAGTTCTAACCCAAGATTGATATAACCAGATCCCAATTGGTTTACCAAATCTTTTATGTCGAAATCTATAGCCTGGATATTTGGATTAAGGACAATTATGAGTCGGTGATATTGCTGTGGTGCGTGCTCTATTCGATCACGCAGTGCATCTTGTAAAGTCTTCATCATGGTTTATGGATTTTGTTGTATATATGAACGTTTTTCTTCCAACCAGTGATCAATTGCCTCTTTGCGAAAGCGCCAATGACGCCCGACCTTTTGGCAAGGGATTCTTCCCTCCTGAGCCAATTTATAGAGAGATGAAGAAGAAATTCTCAAATATTGAGCTGTTTCAGATATATTCATGATTTCTGGTGGGTTATTAATAATCGTCATATCAACCTCGGCAGATAATTGAACCTTTCACCCGCTTACTGTCAATATAGCAGATATTAGTAGTTATTGTCAACTGAAAATAAGTAACTGTCTTTTGTGGCTGCTTTATTGCCAGCAGTTAAACAACCCGCTGCCTTGTACCGTGCATTTTAACCTGTTGCCGGCTACATTTCCAGTTTACTCGAATCTTTAATATACATATGTAGCAGTTCATCCAGTTTCTTATTCTTTCCGAGGGCTTTGCCCTATTCTTGAAAAACGGGACATTACTACTTATATATAACAATACTATTGACTTTTTTGCGGATTATACGTAAAATAAAACATAGTATTACATTAATATGCAATATTGATCTTCTGCGAGGGTACATCCATGTTAATCGAATTAAAAATCAAGAATTTTCGCTCTTTTCGCGAAGAAACCATATTTTCGATGGTAGCTAGTGGTGATAAGACACTTCCCGAGAACACCGTCTATACGCCTGAGTTTGGTGGACGTAGTTTACTATGCAGCGCGGTAATTTATGGGTCTAATGCTGCCGGCAAATCGAATTTGATGGCTGCTGTGAATTTTATTGGCAAATTTATCCACTCATCGACGGAGCGGAAATTAAACAGCCCGATTGAAATATCGCCCTTCTTGCTGGTTTCTGAACCAAATACTTCACCATCTGAATT
Organism: Chloroflexi bacterium GWB2_49_20; assembly: GCA_001796335.1. GTDB lineage: Bacteria > Chloroflexota > Anaerolineae > Anaerolineales > Villigracilaceae > UBA12087. The sequence continues at coordinate 144,249 of MGMF01000026.1, forward strand.
TGAAATCACTTTCATCGATAGTGAGAATGTGCGCTATCAGTATGGTTTTCATGTGAACGCTAAACAAATCACACGTGAATGGTTGGTAGCACACCCCAAAGGTTTACCGCAAACCTGGTTTGAACGGGATTACGTAAATGGAGTCGAACCAACTTGGTATTTCGGCCGCAATCTAAAAGGGAAAAACAGCCAGGTGGCTGAATTAACTCGGCCAGATGTGTTGTTTCTATCAAACGCTGCCAAGTTGAACCACCATCAGCTCGGGAATGTTTTTGAGTGGTTCCAAAACAGCCTGCGAGTGATTGGCGCTGATGAGTTGAGCCCTTACTTGTCTACATATTCAGCTGCTCGTGCCAAACATGATGAACAGACGCAGGAACGTATTCGCCGCCTGCTGGCGGTCGCTGATTTCGGTATTTCGGACTTTGAAGTTCGTGAAGAAACATACACTGAAAAAGATTTACCTGAAGATATGCCAACGGAGCTGCGCAGCAAATTGGTTAACAAAAAGCGGTTGGATGTTTATATGCGCCATCCTGTCGGAACAGGGAATGAAGTTACGCTTCCATTGGAAGAAGAATCGAACGGTACCCAGCGTCTTTTTGCACTGAGTGGTCCTCTGGCAGATGTTTTAGAGAATGGTTGGACGCTGTTTGTGGATGAACTGGACGCCAGCTTGCATCCGCTTTTGGTGCGTTATTTAGTTGAGTTATTCCATAATCAGAAAATCAATCCCAAAGGGGCACAGTTGATTTTCAATACACACGATACCACATTGATGGATTGTTGCTTGTTCCGACGTGACCAGATTTGGTTTATAGAGAAAGACCGCCAAGGCTGCTCGCACTTGTATCCGCTGCTCGATTATAGTCCACGCAAGGATGAAGCATTGGCAAGAGGCTACTTATTAGGCCGTTACGGAGCCATCCCATTCCTCGGAGAACCGCAGTGGGGGGAGCTACAACATGCCGAAGCGTAAACCTGGTAGCCGAAGAAAGCGCATCTACGAACGGTCGATTAATTCATATGATCGCCGACCAGGCAGTCGCCCGCCGGGCAAGTGTATCCTTATTGTTTGTGAAGGAGCCGAAACAGAGCCGAATTATTTTGAAAGCTTGCGACGCTACCTCAAGCTTTCTACAGTCCAGATTAGAATTAAAGATCGCGCCGGTGCGCCGATCAGTGTAGTGGATGAAGCGCAGAACCAGATTAAAAAACGAGAACAGGATATTCGAGATGGTCGCACAGATATTCTGTCGTTTGAATCTGTCTGGTGTGTGTTTGATGTTGAGAATCCTCACCACAACCAAACATTCGATCGCGCTGTATTTCTAGCCGATCAAAATAATTATCAACTGGCTGTCTCCAATCCAGCTTTTGAATTCTGGTATATCTTGCACTTTGAGCGCACCACTCGCCCATTTGCAAATGGAGATGAACTCAAGGAGCATTTGAGGCATCACATACCAAGATACCAGCCTGCCTTGCCGGTTTTTGACAGCCTGGTGGCTTCAACGCAGACTGCTGTGCAGCATGCGAATAGCATCTTGGAGAAACACCCAGAAGGTGAACTGCGTTTTCCGAACCCTTCCACGCAAGTGCATTTACTGGTACAAGAAATGATCGAAATGAGTCCAAGCGGAAGAGAACATTTTAAATAATTGGAAAGGTAAGAATATGCCCGGTTTCAGCAAATGTTGAAACCGGGCTTTTTAGTGAAAACCTTTTCACCTTATTGCAACTGCTCGAAATTGACACCCATAGGCAGCCGGCTTACCCAACATCGTCCAGGATAATCGTTCCACAACACTCCACCAGATTCCGGGAACTTCAAACCACTTCGCCCTTGCCACACCGATAGGAATATCGGGATCCGGAGCTGTGACTTTGTCGAGAAACCCTCCAGGGTGAATTGCCACTTCGGTGTATACACCACTATAAATGGGTCCAAGAGCAACCAATGACAGCATCATTCCCCAACCGCATCGTGAAGGTTGGACGGTTTTGGCTGCATCCAAGCGATCCTGAATAAATTCCACATAAGTCATACCTTGCGGAACTCCGGTCACTGCCATAGGCTGGTTGGCTTTATAACCAACAAAAACCAGACTAGAGCAAACCAGGATCACAAACGTATTCCAAACAACTTTCCAAACCAAGTGAAACAACCCGGCAATCATCTTTACTCCTCCTTCTTTTCTGTCTTGTAGAGATCTTCCGGTTTTTGCCCTTCACCGATCATCAAATCTCCAAAACGAATTTCTTCCCGATACATCCGGTCGATGGAAACCTCGACGACATCACCTTCGCTGCGACCCATATTGCCGGCCAGATCTTTCAATTGCCGAATACATCCGTAACTAAGACGAAAAGAACATACAGGTTTGTTGGATGAATTTTTCTTGGGCATTTTTTTGCTCCTTAATCAAGATGATATTATTGTAATACATAAGTATTACTTAATTAAGGGTATTTTCTCATGGCTTCACATATATAAAAATAATCCTTGGACATAAAAAGCATCTATCTTAAACTCTTTTTTGTCCAATGCTCGTATAATAAAAGGGAATATTAGTTTTTTTAAGATCATTTCTGAAAGTTATTTTATTAAAAGTCAGGGTGTGAAGAAATTCGGAAAATACAATAGTGGATAACGTAATAACCATCTTTGAGCGGCAATCAGTTCCCTACCATGCTCTTTGCTTGACAGCCACTGATCCATTGTTGGAAATCCTGGATCGTTTAAATCAAAATTCAGGAAAGGAATTGATCCACCTTGAACGCAAGGGATTGCGTGCCACTCAATTTGTAGGGGTGATCCAGGCAGGGGGATGCACGATTCAAATCTTGCCCAAAATTGATTGTGACCCAGAAGCCAATGCTGAAGCAGTCATAGGCTCAACAGCTTTTGAAAAGGCGACTGTATCTGCATCGCAAAACTTTATGCACTTATTAACCCATGCGCGCCGCCTGAAATTGCATAATCAATCCCTGGCATCTTTAAGTACCAATCGTGGCACATGGCTTGAAATGCTTACTCGTCTGTTCGCAATCGAACCGCTAACCCAATTACAACAGGGTTTTCACCAGGATTATGTTCGTAGAGAAGATCTCCTCCTGTATGTGCGCGGGCGATGGAACATTGCGCGGCAATTTTCCCGCCAACCGAATTTAACTCAAGGATTGGATGTCTCTTACGATGATTATTTGCCAGATACTTTACTTAACCGGGTTTTCCGTCTTGCAGTAGATCGGTTACAGCGGATTACACGTGATACACAAAATCGTCAGATGTTGGCGGATCTTGAAAGCTGGTTGCAGCCAGTTCACCTACCTGCGCAGTTAAGTTCCGTAGTTATGCGGACGATTGCAATATCTACGTGAAAACGCAACGCGCTGGAGAACGGGTAATGGAAAGCGTGAAAGAGTTTCTGGAAAAGAAGCTGAACCTGAAAGTCAACCCGAAGAAGAGCAAGGTGGAACGTGCTTGGCGGGTGAAATTTCTGGGATACAGTTTCCATAAACGTAACGGGGAAACAATGCTCCGCATAGCGAACCGGACAAAGGAACGTTTCATGGAGAAGATACGCCACCTGACCAAGCGTACCCGGTCAGGCAAGCTGGAAGACATTGTGAAAAGTGTGAACCAGTATGTAATCGGCTGGATAGGCTACTACCGGCTGGCGACTACGCCGAGTGTGTACAAGGAACTGGATGAATGGATAAGGCGGAGGTGAGACAGATGGTCTGGAAGCGCTGGAAACGGGGCACAACACGTTATCAGGAGCTACGGAAACTTGGAGTACCCAAAGAACGAGCTGCACTTGGAGCAGTTGGGAAAAGCCCGTGGCGCATGTCCCGAACACCTGTGGTACACGAAGCTCTGAGCAACGCCTTTTGGCGCAGCACAGGGCTTGAAAGCATCGAAAAACGATACTTTATACTGCATTCTTGTTGAACCGCCGGATGCGGACCCGCATGTCCGGTGGTATGAGAGGGGGCTGTTAATCACCTCTCCCTACTCGATTTTATATTCAGATGATATTTGTAAATTCCATGCTTATTGGTCTCAAAATATTTACTCAAGTAAGATGAAAATTGTGCTATCATACCTCTGCATGTAGAGCAGACTTGTTGGCCATTATTTTCAGACAGTAGCCATTCAGAGTATAAATCTAAAAAATTCACCTTTCCGGTTTTCCTCACTATCAACGATTATGATTAGTGGACAGGCTGAAAGGTTAGGAGGATAAAAAGTTGGCTCAAAAGCCTTCCAATAATAAAAACAGCACCCTTGAGCCTCTCACTGGCAGGAATGCAAAAGGGTACGATTATGAGAGATCTTCGGAAGTTGAGAGGCAAATCCTTGCCTGCTTATCTTTGAGTGACACAAAAATCGTTGCAAAAGCAAAGCTAGAAAACAAGGAAGAAAACGGATACCTCCAGGAAGAAGCTCTGGTGTACCTGATTAAAAAAAGTCATAAAGAACAAAATCCGGGTCTGTATAACGACCTGGCACAGATGCTGGTAGATCGTTGCCATAAGCGGTTAATTTTTCGACATCGAAATATTGATTCAGAAGCAAAGGATGATGCCTATGCAAATGTATTCCTGAACTTGTTTGAAGAAATTTGCGCTAAAGACAAAAAAGGAGATTTTCTGCAGGTTCGTTTTTGGGTAACATTTGATCGAATGGCAATCGATGTTTTCCGTACATATTCTCGCAAACAATCAAAAGATCGTGCAAATTTGCATCCTGATTCCTTTATAGGAGCAGATGAGACTGGGGAAAGCGAGGATTTGTGGGAAACTGCAGTTCCACTAATTGATCAAAATATCCCAGACAATCGTAGAGGATCCTCCGCTGAAATGGAAGGATTAAAAAAGGATGCGTACCAGGTTCTTAAAGAGCCCATCCGCACTATTTTTCTTTTATACCACTATGAAGGTTGGCCAATTGGTTCCATTGATCCAGATGATTGGACTTTAAGTAAACAATATAAGGTGTCTGAAAAAACTATTGGCAACTGGTTGCGTAAGGCTGAAAAAGACTTACAAGAATGGCGAGGAGACCATCATGAATAACCCAATCGGGCAGTATTCCCTTCAAGTGGTGCTCGATGCTTATATTGCAGCAATAGCTAAACCCAGTCGTGAAACATTAGCGGAATGGGTTAAACGTTATCCGCAATACGCGGATGAATTAGCAGAATTCACAATGGCTTGGATTCAATCAGAGTTTTCTACGGAGGTCGAAGAAAAAACGGAAATCTCGAATAGAAGAATTCAGATCGGCATGGATATGGCACGGAAAGTTTACGAACAAAGACCTGTGGAGGATGTTAAACAATCCTCCCAAGTCAATTCGCAGTTGGATTCTTTGTTGCAAACAGCAAGTTTTGTCGGATTATCCCCTGATCAATTTAAAGACGAATGCAATCTGTCAATGGCAATGATGCGAAGGATTGAGAACAGATTGATACTGGTCGAATCGATACCCTTGGACTTGATTCAAAGAATTGCGCAAACGCTTCATCAAAGCGCTCAAGATATCCTTACCTATTTAAATCGACAGCCTATAATCCCCGCCGGTTTGAGATTCACATCACATCAACCGCCAAAAATTAATCAAAGGGAAAATTTTTTCGATGCACTTAGAAAAGATGATACATTAGGTGAGGATCAGTTTACTTATTGGCTTTCATTTGAAGATAAGAATAAATGATTTAGAGATAATACTAATGAATCAATGGGATTTTGTACGCAACCTAGCTCGCAAAAAACGGGCAGAAATCGATCTATTATCTCCGAGCAATTCCGCAATTGATCTCATTGGTGCAATATCTATTTCCCTGCCAATTAAATGTGAACCCCTTCGCAAGAATGACCCATTATTATATGGAGCAGAAGCAGTATTAGATGCGGCGTCTCAAAGAATTTGGTATAACGCAGAGATTGATCCTCCGCAATTAGCTACCTACATTATCCACGAATATGGTCATTACTGGCTCGAAGGGAGTGATTATTCGTGTAAAGAACCCGACGTTGATACCCGTCTGTCTGAAGAGATTTCTCCCGTGGGGACTGACCGTGTGGAAAATTACAATCCCAGGGAACGTCGTGAGGCGTTAGCGAATGTTTTCGCGCGTGAATTTCTTCTGCCGGCAGATCGTTTGCAATTTTGGTTCATTCGCGAGAAATGGACTGCATCCCAAATTGCCAGCCACGTTGGGTTGACTGAAAATCTTGTTTTCAATCAACTCACCGACATCTTGCTTATCCCATCTAATGGAGATGGGGAAGTAAAAACAGAAACACCTTTTGTAGATACTGGACTTGATTCCAGCCAATCTGACGCAGCATACACAACTGAAGGACCGCTTCTGGTTGAGGCAGGTCCTGGTACTGGAAAGACTCGGACCTTGGTTGGAAGGATCGAATTTCTTGTTACGAAACAGAATGTCGATCCGCAATCCATTTTGGTATTAACCTTCTCCAACAAGGCTGCTGAGGAAATGAGGGGACGGCTTGCCAAGGTATTACCTGATATTGCTCCTACCGTATGGATGGGCACCTTCCATGCGTTTGGATTGGAGTTACTGCGGAAATATGGACACGCTTTGGGACTTCCACCTTCCCCAAAACTTCTTGATCCGATCAGTGCAATATTGTTAATGGAACAACTTTTACCGAAGTTAAATCTGGACTACTATCAGGATTTATACGAACCAGCCAGATATTTACCGGACTTTCTTAAAGCCATCTCACGGGCGAAGGATGAATTGGTCACCCCGGAAAAATATCGCCAGATGGCAATGCAAACCATTAGTGAGGCTGCATCTGACGAAGAAAGGGAACGGGCGGAAAAGACACTTGAAGTCGCTGGGGTTTACGAGGTATATCAGTCTTATCTCGATCAGGAGTATTATATTGATTTTGGCGATCTGATTGCCAAGTCTGTTCAGTTACTTGCCGAGCATCCTGACGTTCAACAAGATGTTCGTAAAACATACCGTCATGTTCTGGTTGACGAATATCAGGATGTCAACCGTGCCTGCGCAATATTGCTTCAGCAGCTCGCCGGCGATGGAAAGGGGTTATGGGTGGTCGGGGATGCGCGCCAATCCATCTATCGCTTTCGGGGTGCTTCTCCCCAAAATATGGCATTATTTCCTCAGGATTTTCCCGGGGCAACAACTTTGCCATTACAGGTAAACTATCGCTCCCAGCCACCTGTAATTAAGGCATTTTCGGCTCTGGCAAAACAGATGGCAATCTCAACCGTTTTGCCTTTTAGCGAATGGCGGGCTAATCGAACCGATGAGGGCGGCATGGTTCTTCTAAAGGAAGCCGATAATCTTGAAGTGGAAGGTGAATCCATTGCAAGGGAAATCCGTCATTGGGTGGAACAAGGTTTCCCATATAAGGATCAGGCAATTTTATGCCGCACCCACACGCAGCTCGCAAGAATGGCTGCGTTGATGGAGCGCTACGGAATCCCCACACTCTACATTGGAGATTTGTTTGAACGATCTGAAATCCAGGATTTACTTGCTTTCTTGAGCCTGATTACTGGAGATGCACGCGGCTTGGTGCGCGTGTCAAAGTTCCCAGAATATCGCCTATCTTCTTCTGATGTTCACAAAATATTTTTCCTGGCTGAGGATGAGCAAATTCCTTTCCCGGAAGCTATTGAACAATTCAAGAACGACCCAGGAATTTCAATGCCGGGTCGGCAAACACTTAACTTGATGGGTCAACATCTGCGAAATCATTCAAACAATAATGGCTCATGGTATTTTCTGGCTAATTACTTATTCAACCACAGTTCATACTTGAGAACCATCATGCAATCCGATGGCAATGCAAATTACCATCAGCGCGTTGCCATTTATCAATTCCTTCGGTTTGCCTATGAACAGGACAAGGTAAATTCCAATAGAGAAAATCCCAAGCTCAGGTTGCTTGACTATGTGCGAAGATTGGAAATTCATGGAGAAGAGAAACAATTACGGCAAATTCCTGAAGCCGGGCATTTGGTGGACGCGGTTCGCTTATTAACTATTCATGGCAGTAAAGGCTTGGAGTTCAGAGCAGTCTACATTCCCCTGCTTGGGAAGGGACACGTACCATTAAAAATACAGCCACAGACCTGTTACCACCCAAAAGGGCTTGTGTCGCAGGACCTTAGGCAAATACATGCAGATGAGGAGATTTGTTTGTTCTTCGTAGCCGTATCCAGGGCAAGGGATGTCTTATATCTCTCTCGTGCAACGCGATATAACGGAAAGAGGAGCAATCCCTCCGAATTCTTTTTCCTGCTTTCATCTGTCATAGTCCCCCAGAAGACGCAATCGGGAACGATTACTGGCGCAATTACAGACGAAAATAATGTGGTTGGTGATCAGTATGAGGATGAATATCTAACGGTCTCCTCACGCGATTTTGAAGTGAATCAATTGGACTTGTATTTACGCTGTCCCAGAAGGTACTACTATGATTTAGTTATGGGGTTTTCTCGCAAGACCGAAGCTTCACCTTTTTTGCGTTTTCATCGTTGTGTATATCAGGTGATGGATTGGATTGCAGAAATCTATCTGCAAACGGGAAATGTAGATGTTTCTGCTGCCTTGGAAAAATTGGAGACTCTGTGGCCGACAACAGCACTGGAGGGACATCCTTTCGACGCAGTGTATCGAAAAACAGCCGAAAACATGGTGGTTGCAGTCGTGCAAATGTATTCAGGTTCGCGAAATATCAAAAAGGTCGAACGTATCCCAATAAAACTGAAAAATGGGACTGTTTTATTTTTCCCCGAATACCATGAAGTGACAGGGGATGGGCGACATATCTTCCGTAGGATAAGAACTGGGAAATTGAGGAAAGATGAGGCTGAACAGGGTGTGTATGGCCTATATTATGCTGCAGCCAGGCAGGTAGCAGGCGATGCTTTTGATATCGAGGTGGTTTCGCTAACAAGCGAGACGACATTACCGATTCAACTTACCGATCAGAAGGTGGTTTTGAGGCTCGATGAATATGATCAGGCAATAAAACAGGTCCTGGCAGGTGAATTTCCTCCTACCCCCAAGGATGCGCGACATTGTCCGCGTTGTTCCAATTACTTTATTTGTCCGACAATTCCCGGGAAACAGAAAAAAAACGCCTCCTAAGGTACTAGACTTTACTTGGCATTTCCGGTTTCTCCAACTCCCAACGATTAAGGATGATAGGACAGCAGGAGATAAAACGCCGCTCCTCAGTCCAATATTCTATATCGTTGCCCCCAGGGGCAGAGGAGAAACCTTATGAAAGATACAGTCGAAGTTTTTTTACAAGGACCAGGTCTTGCTATTACCCTGGTCAAGTTGCCAATAGATGGCAAAATCAGTGACCTTATTGAGCAGGCACGTGAAAAAGGTCTGAAAATTGGGGCGGATGAAAAGCCGGATGTCTGGCTTGAAAACGCGGAAGAGCCTTTGAAGTCCGGTTCTTCATTGGCGGAAGCCGGCATCAAATCCCGCAGCAGAGTCCATGTGCATACCTGCCGGCAGATTCATGTCACCGTTAATTTCAACAATCAATCCCATCAACATCCTTTTATTCCATCTTCGACAGTTGGTGATGTCAAAGAATGGGCTGCCAAGAAGTTCAACCTGAAAGAGGTTGACGTTTCCGAATATGTTTTGCAGGTATGTAGAACGTCAAACCGCCCCAAGGAAGACACTCAAGTTGGGTACTTTGCCGAACCAGGTCAATGCACTGCGTGCTTTGATTTAGTCCCTGAGCAACGCGTGGAAGGCTGAGGGAATTTGCTCCAATGACACTGGACGAGCAGATTTTCCGCGAACATATTGAGGGTGGTCCATTCCAAAGCGGGGTGGATCTTGGTAAATGGCAGTTAAACGACATCGCTTGGCCATATGTGTATATCAACGTCACAGCTATTTCACATGAGGAATGGCCACCCTACTATTGTTTCCAATTTGAATGTGCAAACTATCCTGTGGCAGGTGTGACCGCCCGTCCCTGGGACTTGGAAAAGAAAGAGCCTTTGGATACGAAGAAATGGCCCGGTGGGAAAGACCGGGTCCCAAAGGTGTTCAACCCAGGTTGGAATAATGCGCAATGCTTGTACCTGCCCTGTGACAAGAATGCAATTAATGGTCATTCTGATTGGACCACCAAATACCCAAACTGGATTTGGAAAACTGACAGCGATATTACCCTTTACCTGGATGTGGTTTATGGATTACTCAATTCAAGCGACTATACGGGACCTCGTGGCGCCTGAGCATCAAATCAGTTGTTCTTCAAGGTTATGGCGCCAGGGATTGACCGAATTAAGAAGACGGGGCAAAAATCGCCATGAAAGTGGAGCATTTTTGCTTGGGCATCAGGAAGGAAGCAAACGCAGAATTTCCAAGTTCATCTATTACGATGATCTCGACCCACACTGCCTCGATACAGGTATAGTCGTCCTTGATGGTTCGGTCTTTGGAAAACTATGGAAAATTTGCCGGGACGTGGACATGAAAGTGATTGCAGATGTACACACCCATCCCGGCATTCCACTCCAAAGTTTCACGGATCGAGCCAATCCCATGATCGGTGTCCCTGGTCATATTGCCATTATTGTTCCGGACCTGGCACGCCGCATTGTAGGAGCTGAGGAACTCGGGGTTTATGAATATCTCGGTAATCATCGCTGGAAGGCATATTTGAAAAAAGATGTCCCCAGATTCTTTTATATTGGTATGTGGAGTTAATATGTCACAAGATGAAATCACCGGTGGTAAATTACACCGGCTCGCAAAACTTTTGATGGATACAGGCGAAGCATCCACTGTCAATGAAGCCGAAGAAAAGCTGAAAGGATATCGTCTGGGTATCCATGTTGATAGGGATGTACTTGATTCGCCAGCTTATCAGGCTGGACTGCTAACGGCCATCAATACGGGCCGGCGGTGTTTTCTTGGTGGAATTCTCATATTTGGAGACTTGAATGTGCCATTGAAAATACCGTGGCGACATTTTCAAACGGTTGCTGATGCAGTCAAAGATTTGCAAGGAAAAGTCGTTGATAAATTGGATGCTTCAATTCCCCTGATTTCCTTCTCGGATGAATTACCTGAGGGTTGGGAAGGAGATTTCGGGGTAAAGCCTGCCATTCATGGCTGGTCGGGAGGCATCCTGCCCATTCAAGATCAATTTGATTTTTCAGGAAAAGAAATGTTCACACCTGCAGGTGTACTTGCTGGTGCACTTGCTGTGTCCGAGGCATTTCAATTTGTCCGTGGAGGCAATTCAACCGTAGGGCACCGATCTGTCGGTATCTCTTTATGGAAACCTGCACGGGATGTTGATTGGTTGAATGCTGACCTCGGACCCAATCTTGCTTTTTTACCTCAAAAATTGTGGTTGATCGGATTGGGAAATCTTGGTCAAGCCTATCTATGGACACTGGGTTTCCTCCCATATAAAGCAAAACATAAAATGAAAGATGATGTCAAATTGGTCCTTCAAGATACCGATTGTCTGGAGGAAGCCAACGATAGCACTTCGCTTTTGACGGATCTTAATATGGTGGGGATGAAGAAGACAAGGGCAATGTCTGATTGGTGCGAACAATATGGGTTTCAAACATCGCTTATTGAAAGAAAATTTGCGAATGATTTAAATGCAAACGATGAAGAGCCATATCTTTCATTGTGTGGAGTGGATAATGCCAAGGCGCGAGGAACCTTGGAAAAAGCAGGTTTTAAGAGGGTCCTCGAAGCCGGCTTGGGTAAAGGCGTGGAAGAATATTTATGTTTTCGGATGCACACTTTCCCAGCAAGTAAATCTGCGGAAAGCTACTGGGGTCAAAAGTTGGGCAAGGATGATGCTGAAAAACTGATCCAGCAACCTGCATATCAAGATCTTCATGAGCGAGGACTTGATCGGTGCGGTCTCACGGAATTAGCAGGTCGCAGTGTAGGAGCGCCTTTTGTTAGCGCAATTGCATCGACATTGGTTATCGCTGAGGCGCTACGAATGCTGAATGGTGGAGATGCCATCGAAGTAATTGATGGCGATTTGAGATCTTTTCCAACATTGAACAAAGTGATTCCTATACAAATCAAACTGAAGGCTTTCAATCCAGGAATGATTAAGGTATAGCGATCCAATCAGATAAAGAAGAACCAGAAGATGATGTCTATAATGCAATTAATTGTGGATAGTGTTATCGAAGGATCTTTTCATGGTTTTGAAGGTGGTCGAGTATACAAGTTCATCAATGGTCAGATTTGGGAGCAAGCAGAATACAAATACCTCTATCGTTATGCGTATCGTCCTAATGCCCAGGTGATTGCAGAACGAGGAGTTTATTATCTTCATTTAGAAGGGCTTAAGGACCGTGTTTTAGTTAAGAAAGTTCGATAATCCCATATACGTTCAGGCGAACATGACTCAAGCCGATGAAAAAATTGCCTTTGAAAATTGGGGGTTCTATATAAATCCTTCCGAATATTCCCAATCATTCCCAAGTATCCCAGATTGGGCAAACCCTTCGCAAGTTCAGGACTGGAAAATGCGTGGTCTGATTATTTGGGATTCCAATATCAAAATTGTCACTCATTTGTTTGCAGTTTATGCCATCAAAATAATGATGAAAATGAAGGCAGAAGGAAATTGGAAAACTGAAGGAATTGTTATTGGCACGCCTGCTTACGAATTTTCCATCCAACTTAAAAGGAAGAAAAGAAAAAAGAACGAAGAGGAAGAACCAGAAGAAAAACCGAATGGGAAATGGATCTTAGCGAACCAGATTCCATTGTCGCCGTTACAAGCTGAGGAATTCCTCAATTTTCTTGCAAGAAATGAAGATAGTCTGCAACGAGTTGCTCTTGCCGAGGAAGAAGACAGGAAGAGAAGGCTTTCCCAAGTTTATGAGATCCTATTTCGAGATGGGATGGATGAAATAGTGGAAACACCTACTCCACCAAAAGTGTCTCCTGTCTCGATTCCAGAAGGAGATTACCTGACTGTTGCTCAAATAGCGGAATATTGCAAAGTAACAGTCAGGAAAATCAATAATTGGATAGAGAAAGAGCAAATAGCCTTTCTTGAATTACCATTAACTGGCAGATTGTTGCATCTCAAGGATGTCAATATACTTCTTGCAAAAAAAGGTGTGTCAGAGATCAATTTTGGGGAAGAGAAAGAAACTAAAGATATTTGATGTAGCAACCTTCTCAAATCATCCAAGTTCGACTAATATAGAAAACTATAAGATACCTTTTATTTACAGAATGCTTCGAAGATTCTCTTAATTGCCTGAGATTGATGTAAATCGATTATAAGGAGGAATTTATTTTTCCTTGGTTTTAATAGACACGCAAACGCAACAAGTCAATTATTGGTTTTTATAGGTTTTTTCTATATTGGGGTTTTGCCTGATAACTTTCTTCAAATTAGATTGCTCAATAACGGCAGAATACTTCTTGCGATTCTTGTATGTGCAACATGGGCCAGAGATTTTGGGGGATACATCACTGGCTTATTTTTCAGAAATGGTCACCCAATTGCAATACATATAAACTCCAAGAAGACATATGAGGGGGCAATTATGGGAGGGCTTTTTACTTTTGTCACTATTGTGTTTTTTAACTTTGAAATTGAGCCCATTTTAACATCGAAAATGCACCCACCTTTGGTAATTGTACACGAAAATTAATATTGAAACTGCACCCTTTTTAACATTGAAAACGCACCCACCTGCTAAGCCTCCTTCTCTTGCATGCGCTGGCGGAAGCGGAAAGACTCTCCAGTCAGTTCAACAATATGAGCATGATGGGTCAATCGATCCAGCAGAGCAGCAGTGAGGCGTTCATCACCAAAGAGTTGGATCCAATTGGCAAACTGCAAATTGGTAGTAAGGATCATGGCGGTTCTTTCATAAAGCTCAGAGCAAAAGGTAAATAGTGCATGAGCGCCATTGGGGGTAAAGGGGATGAACCCCAATTCATCCAAAACGATCAGATCCTGTTTGTGAGCCATTGAAATAAGTCGATGCAGGCGATTCTCTTCTTGAGCCAGTAACAACTCATTCACCAATCCAGCGGCTGTCCAGAAACGGACACGACGACCCATGCGGCAGGCTGCCAATGCCAGTGAAATGGAAAGGTGGGTTTTTCCCAGGCCGGGATTGCCGATGAAGATCAGGGTTTCGTGTTTGGCAATGTAATCTCCACGTGCCAGATCCAGGATACGGGCTTTGTTGAGGTTGGGGAGTGCTGAGAAATCAAAGTCGGCCAATTCTTTATGGGTTGGGAAATGAGCTGCTTTTACCCGATGTTGAATACGGTTTTGTTCACGAGATTGGACTTCGTTTTCAACCAGGGCTAACAAGTAGCGGTGATATTCCATGTTTTTTTGAGCAGCATCCTTTGCATAGGAGCGATAATATTTGACAAAGGCTGGCAGATGAAGTTGGCGCAGATAGGTTTCCAATAAGGGGTCTGATTCCATTAGCGCACCCCCACCAATTGATCATAGATACGTAGATCCACGGACTGACAGCCAACATTGGCCAGTTGGGGAAGGTTTGTCAAATCGATTGGATTAGCTTGGCGAACAGGCAATAACAACCTGTTCAGTTGATACATGACCCCGTCCAACCCCAACATGCCACTCTCAACAGCGGCATCCACTGCTTTTTTGATCACGTCAGAAGAATGGATTTGGTGTAGTTTGAGGATGGAGATGAATTCACGAACCCCAGGTCCTTCGGGTTTGTTTTCTTGAAGGCTGCGTAATAATTGTTCGTAACTTGCAGGCCATTTTTTGCGCCAATGGCGGACTGGTTGAGCATGTTCAAATGCTCCAGGACGTTGCTCAAGTAAAGAGATATAGTGCATTGGATCAAAAATATCCTCTTCACGGCCAAAACTGCGTCCATGGCTGGCAATAACGGCTTCCAGGGATAACACTTCGATCTTGAATGGATAGGCCCTCAAAACCAATTGTTTGCCTGCATACCTATTGGGTACTGAATAGCGGTTGGTATCATAGACAACCTGGCTGTATGAATTAGCTTTCACCGGCCGGGTTACACAAGCCGGATAGTCTTGTTTGGGTAAGGGCAACAAATGAACTTTGTCCAATTCTGCAAGTTCGGCAACTGGTGCCACTTGTCCACGGACGTGGCGATTTAGATCATTCTGGCAGCAATCCAACAAGATCTGGTTGAGTTCTTCAAAGGTATTTATTCTCAAGAAAGGCGTGAAAAAGTTGCGTTGCACATAGCCGACATCATTTTCCACGCCTCCTTTTTCATGGCCTTGGGCGGGTGTACAGTAGCGGCTATCAAACAGGTAATAGCTGCGAAATGCTTTGAAGGTTTCTTGTTCTTGCCGGTTATGCCCTTCCAGTATCTTGAATACGGCTGTTTTGAGGTTGTCATACGTTATGCGATGCGGGACGCCTCCCATAAAATGGAACCCCGACTCATGTGCTTCCAGGAAAGCTTCTTGTTTTTGAAATGGATATGCTTTCACAAAGCGCATACGAGAATAATTCAACCGCATTACAAAAAACTGTACTTTGACCTGTGCTCCGGCCAGAATGACAACTGCTTCTCCCCAATCCACCTGTGCGTCCTGCCCGGCATCAAATTCAAGAGGCAGATAAGCTTTGCCTGCTTTTAGTTTTTTCTTGGTCTGGCAGATCGTGTTGTGTATATATCCTTCACTGCCGCTGTATCCCTCTTTTGCCAAAATTTCATAGATCTTGTGCCCGGTATACCGCTGTTTCCGAGGTTGGTTTTCGCTCTCCTTCAGCAATTCTTGGATCCGTTCCCGGTACTCGCCCAGTATGCTCGCTTCCCGGGGTTCATTGATTTGATATGGATCAGGCACTGCATGAACCAGTGCTTTCCGAATCAATCTCCGCCCGTGTCCATATTGTCGGCTGATCTCTCGGATGCTGAGACCTTCGTTATGATATGCCTTTCTTATCCGTTCGTAGTTTTCCACCTTTTTCATCTCCTTGCCTCCAGCCTTATTGTGCCGGAGTTCTTATGATTTAGGTGGGCTCACTTTCAATGTTAAATCCTCCCCCAGGTGGGCTCGTTTTCAAAGTTAAAACACACTATTGCATTATTTAATAATCACTTTGCACTGTTCACTAATTTTCAAATCATTTTTTCAAGCATACTTGTTGCGATAATGGGGCAAATGGGTGACCTAATGGGCTCTATGTTCAAGAGACTAGCAGGGAAGAAAGATTCTAGTACTATTATTCCCGGCCAAGGCGGTTTTCTAGATAAGCTTGATGGACTTATTTTTACTTCAACTTCTATTTTCATACTACTTATAGCTCAATAGATGATTTGAAACACACACATCCTGCTACGTAAATCCTAATTTTGGGCAAAATTCCTACAATAATTCATTAGATTCAATCTTAAAATCAATCTGTTATTCTTAGCCATGCAAGAAAAATTTTTCCGATTGTGTGTATCCCTCCCCGAAGGATTCATGGCAGGGATTTTTCTATTTCCAATCGTATGGTTTGAAACATTGATCAAAATGAAATAATGTCAACATAGTAAAGTTTCATTGGGATTCTAGAAAAAAGATCAACTACCAATCACCTACTTTCATAATACACGAAAAAACCGAGCAAACTGTCTGCCCGGTTTGATTTAATCAAGGACTTTAATCATTGGAGGTCTGTAACTGACGTATTTGCCGAAAGCGACTGTCACGAGTAACCTAAGCGAAAGACATGTTAATATCAAATTTATGTCCAAATTGCATATTTTTAATTTCAAAGCTGAACACAGAGTTGCCCAGAGCGGCATATATCATGGATACGGGTATAAATTTAGGCCGGCTCTTCGAGCCCAGTATATAATAATATTAGATGAAGCGCCTTCAAGAGATGGAGGGCGCTTTTTGATTCTTATGGCATAATTGCAGTTTATCAGAAATCCGGATAATTGATTCGCTGAATTGCTTTTTGCGATGTCACATTTAGATTCTACGTTCGTTTTTTTTCTGAGGTTGATTTTATATGCGTAATCGCTGGCTGATTTATTTAGTAGTGGGTATGGGTTTCGGATTTGCAGATTGGTATTTTCTCGATTTGTTGGCTTTGCTCAGTCAAAACCAATCCCTGAACGAGAATCTACTTCAAACACCTGAGTACATTCATATACTGATTTTGACGGTCTTGGTCATTTCAAACTATGGAATCTGGCTTATACCGGTAATCCCGACTGCTATCTACGAAATGAAACGCTCGCATTCACTGCTTAGGGCTGCAATATCAGCAGTCATAGTTTGGAGTGCAGCGATGTTGAGTTACTACGCCTACTATGCTTTTTTGCTCTTGTATGTTGGTCTACCAAATTTGAATTTTATGTTATTCTCAAACCGCCAATCTACAACATATTGGGCAGACTTGTGGCCTCCGTTCCGGAGAGTTATTCTGGTTCAATTCGTTGAATGGATCGGGATAGCGGTGATAGGTGGGATGATAGTAGGAACGTTGAGCGCATATGTTTACCAACAGATATCGAAGAAACGCAAACAAAGAGGGGCTTTTTGATCCATTAACTTTGGCGCTATTTCGAGGACAGCCCAACAATCGCTTGCGCCGTCGCCATTTCTGAGTCAATCCTCAGATAATTACACTCACATCTCCTGCGCGGACCGAGTCGTATATTCGGGTATAAGTTCCGACCTGTGTAACTCGGTCCGCGCTAGAACATTTCTATAATAGTTGAAGAAGGATAAGTCGGATTCACAGTGCGAAAACTCTTGCAAACATTCATTACTACACTTTAATTTTCGACCTATTAAGCAACTAAATTGGGGATCAAGCATTTAGTTGGTCAATCGTATGCTCGCGTTCTTTCACTAAGTCGTCAAAAGTCACACATTAAAAACGTACTTTGACCTAATCTAAGATTTTCAAGCTACTTACAACCCCGCATTGTCCACAGGACCAGCCCGCCGATGAGCAATCTCTGTATCCTGATTTGTTTGCTTCAAGTAGCGCTGTAAAACAGTAATCCCCTCATGCCCCATTAATTTTGCTAGAGTATAAAGATCAGTTCCATTCCGGAGCATCGAGAGAGCAAAAGCACGGCGAAAATCGTGGGGAGTAGGTTTATCCACACTGGCTTCATGTGCTCTTCGAGTTAAAATTTGTCGTAATCCATCATACCCCAAACGCTCAGAACTGAAGCGTGGGTGAGTGACCCATAGAGCTGAATTGTCATCCTTGCGGTGTCTAAGGTAGCGCCTAAGGGCTCGCTTTGATTGCCTACCAATATAAACGGTGCGTGGTTTGCGCCCTTTACCCTGCCTAATAAGAATGTCCCCATGGATAAGATCAATATCATCCATGTTTATAGTTAAGAACTCATTTGCTCTGGCACCTGTGTCAAGCAAGAAAAGAAAAATCGCTATATCCCGAACTCCAGTGAAAGAATTAGGAGGACAAACTTTTATCATCTGAGTTACTGTCTCAAACGATACTGGTTCCAGTGGTTCGGTTGGTACTTTAGGTGCTTTAACTCTATGGATAGGATTTGTCCAATTCCCCGGATCGACCTCATTTTCGTACCAATATAAAAAAGCCCTTAGAGTACGAAACGCGGCAAGTTTTCCACCTGGATTATGGCCTTTCTCTTCCAAGAAAAGAAGGTATTGGCGGATAAGAGTTGGAGTAATTTGAGTAATGTTTTTTACAGCTTGAGCTTCGCAGAAATTTGCAAACATTTTGAGTTTTATACGGTAGAAGGAAAACGTTCCACTAGCAACCCCGCCAGCTTTTCGGTCAATCAAAAAGGCTTCCATCCAAGTTTCCAGGTAATCATCAACGTTAGAAACTTGAATAGTCCTCCGGCTCTCGATTTTTACTGACATACGGCACACTCCTTTGTTTTTTGTGTGCCGAATCACCCCATATATATAGAGTAAAACGCCATAATATCGCCATGTAATCTATATATGGGGGTATAGTTATTAAGCCAAAAACGACGAAAAAGTGGCTTAACCGATGTACTTAAAATCCACCGGCCGCAAGGCTGTGAGGGTTCGACCCCCTCTCGCCCCATATATATGGATTATACTAGGTAAAATCCGGCAAACCACCCAGATATGGGGGTACTCGGCACACTAAAAGGAGTGTGCCGAATGCTTTTAACAACCGAGACCCAGAGGACTATTAAGAATTCTGTGTGTGAAGAATACCTTTGGACATGGGCGGAAGCTTTCTTGAATGACCGAAAGTCCCGCGGAGCTGCAGAAGGAACGATCTACTTTTACAGCATGAAGCTTAAACTTTTCTTTAATTATTGTGAAGCCTTTGCGATCGAGCGCATATCTCAAATAACAACTCCCTTCATTCGTCAATATATGCTTTCCCTGGAAGAAGCCGGCCATAATCCTGGTGGACGGCACGCGGCATTTCGTGTCCTGCATGCCTTCCTGAACTGGTTTGAAGTCGAAGCCGAGATGGACGGTTGGGTAAACCCCATCCATAAATTAAAAGCTCCCAGGGTCCCGACCGAACCTTTGGAACCTGTCTCGGAACTAACGGTTGTCCAAATGGTAAAAGCCTGCAAAAGAAATACGTTTACTGGAGATCGGGACGCGGCAATTTTGCTTTGCCTGATAGATACAGGTGCCAGGGCTAATGAATTCCTTAATATTGACATGGAAGATATCAATCAGGCAATTGGGGATATTCTCATCCGAAAAGGGAAGGGGAGTAAACCACGTCATGTTTACCTCGGCAAGCATTCCCGGCGCGCATTGAGAAAATATCTAAAACATCGCAAAGATGATAACCCAGCCCTGTGGGTGACTCTGCCACGCTTTGGATCGGAGCGAATTAGGTATGGCGGACTGCGGGAAGTGCTTCGTCGTAGGGCAGTGGATGCGAAGGTTGAAGAACCAACCCCACATGATTTCCGCAGGGCATTTGCCTTATCCATGCTCCGGAATGGAACGGATCTTTATACTCTGGCAAAATTGATGGGGCATGAGGGGATCACTGTACTTCAGAGGTACCTGAAACAAACCTACCAGGATACAGAAGCTGCTCACCGACGTGCAGGTCCAGTGGATAATTCTGATTCATTGCGGTTTGTTTAGAATGATATTTAACTCTCAACCAAGGGGATATTTTTAAATACACATTTAGTTTAAGCCCTTTTGAAGTTTCACATGTTTTAATGCTCTAAACATAATTTGCAAGCGCTATTGAGTGTTAAATTAAACTAATAACAGGTAAAGAGTCTTTTGGCAAACAGATCTTTTTGCCCCATTTCCTTTGACGACATACAATTGACCCACGATTCTTTCGCGAAACAGATTATTAAACAATCAAATTTCCAGATTTTGTGGGTAGCATGATGTTCCCATAAACTTTAGATTTAATTAGTAAAGTCGAAATCTGAATTTAATAATCAATATTTCCTGCTTCTTCGACACCTCGCAATATTGTTTGGAACTTGTTGTGGTCAACAAATTTGAGGTCCGGGTTGCGGGAAAAAGATATCAGCTTTATACTGAATACACACTGAGGGAATCTGAGTGATATTAATTGCACTCTTGAATAACACTGTTATTCAATGATAGGTAATGTCTGAAGGTGGATTGTAAATATTAACGTTACCAAAAATTTAGAAAAATTACAGGGAGAAGTTCTAATTATGAGATTGATTAAGACTTGTCTGAACCCAAAGACCAAAAGCACAGCAGAAAAGAGGTTATTTCAGGAATTTCAGAAAAATAACTGGTCGGATACAATTCGCCTGCACTCATTGGAATTACCGGAACACGAATATAAAGGAATAGGAGAACTGGATTTTATTCGTTTCTCCACAGGGAATGTTTGCTCTGGAGGTGAAGGGAGGCCGAATTTCCTGTCAGGACGGAATATGGAAGTATGAAGACCGCTGGGGGAACAAACACTCGAGCAGTGAAGGTCCTTTCCAACAAGTTAGATCAGGTATGTTCAGCTTATGGGAAAGGGTTAATGCCAAAAACCAATCGTCAAAATTAAAAGACATCATCATGGGCTATGGAGTGGTCTTCCCGGATGTGGATTTCGAGGTGCAGGGAGAAGGATGGAATCAGGAACTCGTGCTCGATAGAATTAAGTGGACTGAAAAAGGAGTGGATGTCTATTCTAGGGAAAATCGCCGAAGACTTGAACGTAACCTCCCAGCTGGAATAATATTGTTGGAGTTTCATGATGCTTTTATAGTTTCTGTGGACTACGCCAAAGCAATTGAAATAAAGAATCTAATCCTAGATACAGAATGGGATATTGTTGTTATTGATGAAGCCCATCAAGTTGGTAAACCTCATCAATCCCAACCAAATGTAAAAATCAAAAAGGATCGCTGGTACCTCGCTGTTGACCTTTCGAAATCATTGAAAGTAAAACATCTTATAACCCGCAAGGGTATCATGGACGTAGCAGATTCTCGATTTTCACCACCTCTTCCTTGCTGAGTTGAAGATTCGTTGCACCGATGACACCCTCAACTTGTTTTGCACTGCGCGCTCCCACGATCGCGGCTGTAACTGCAGGGTGAAGAAGCGTCCATGCGATCGCTACCTCTCCCGGTGAACGTCCATGTTGCACTCCGATCACCCTTAGGCATTCAACCAGTGCAAGATTATGGGTGAGTTTGGGTTCATTAAACTCGGGATCGCGTTTCCGCCAGTCATTATCCGGGAGATTCGCAGCTCGTTCTCGTGTCATCGCGCCTGTGAGCAGTCCCGAGAACATCGGTGAATAGACGATCACCCCGATGCCTTCCCTTTTACAAAACGGAAGTATCTCCGTCTCAATCTCCCTTCGTATCAATGAATATGGGGGCTGCAATGAGGTGATCGGCGCGATCGCTTGCGCGCGCTGCATTTGCTCCACATTGAAATTGGAGACACCGATCCACCGTATTTTCCCCTCACGTTGAAGCTTGGCCAGAACTCCCCAAGTAGCATCGATCTCGGCTGGGACGTCCGTAGGCCAATGAACCTGATAGAGGTCGATGGTATCCACCTGTAAACGTCGCAGGCTCTCCTCGCATTCGCGGCGGATGGAATCACCTTCAAGTACCTTGAAAATTTTGCCCTCCTGATCCCAACGCAGGCCGCATTTCGTAAAGATGTAAGGGCGAGGTCCAGACCAATCCTTCAGCGCACGTGCCACAATCTCTTCAGAGTAGCCAAGTCCATAAGCTGCTGCCGTGTCTATCCAGTTGATCCCAAGGTCTAGTGCGCGATGGATACCTTCAATGGAATCTTTATCCTCTTGCACACCCCATGCATATTCATAGCCGGTGCCGCCAATAGCCCACGCGCCAAACCCGATGGTCGTGATTTGCAAATCAGAATTGCCAAGTCGTTCTTTTTTCATGGGATTACCCTCCAAGATGATTGATAGAATTGGTCCGATTTTTAGGAGCAAAATTTACGTTGTGAAGATGCCATTCATTAACCACCAGTTTGGAATATCAAACCCGAAAGAGATCATAAATTCGGCTGTTTACCTGCTGTAAAGCGGGATAAATTTCCCTGTAAATCTCGAACAATTCGGCATAGAAGGACGTCAACTTTAAGTTTGGTTCAAACAACCTGCCTGGCTTATAAATTCGCTTTGCAGCTTCGGCCAAATTACTATAAACCCCAACACCCACGCCGGCCAGCATTGCGGCCCCGAGAGCAGTGGCTTCATCGATCTCAAGCGTAATAACTGGGCGCCCAGACACATCCGCTTTATTCTGCATCCAGAACTCATTGCGCGCTCCGCCCCCGATCACAGTAATATGTTCAGCTTTTTGCCCCGCGCCTATCTCGAGAGCTTTCAGCATATCCAGAAAAGCATAATCCAGGCCTTCAACCATTGCCCGCACCATATCAGCTTTTTGGGTGGTGTCATTCAGACCCAGGAATGCACCAAGTGAACGTGGATCTAAATTCGGGCAGGCTGTACCATTGAAATGTGGCAGGAAGAAGATGCCGTTGGCTCCGGGCGGCGCGCTTCGCGCCTCATCCATAAGATTTGACCAAACATTCCCCAAGTCAGCTTGTGCTTGTCTCTGGGCTTCTAATCCGATCTGGTCTTTGTACCATTCCAGCATACTTGCAGCGGTCCCCCCGGCCCAGATGCAATAAGTGTCTGGGGCTGAATGCGCTTCTACCGTAAGTCCTAATCTACGTATTTCAGGTGTCCATTGCGGTGCAGTCGTAGGTGTGATTACCAGTTCCCAGGTTCCAGTGACATCCAGAAACATACCAGGCGAGATCGCTCCGGCTGCTAGCGCCCCGACCAGGTAATCATGCCCTCCCTGGTAAATTGGCGTACCAGGCGCAAGTCCGGTCTTCTCAGCCGCCCGGGGTGTAATTTCGCCGATAAATGATCCACTGGGTTGGGGTGTTGGTAGGAGGTCTTTTTCGAGTCCAGCAATTTTTAACATTTCGTCCGACCATGCTAAGGAGCGTTGATCGAACAAAAGAGTAGGTGATGCATCCGTGTAATCGGTGGAATATTTTCCAGTCAGCTTATAGTTAACGAAATCTTCAACAATTAGCCATTTATAAACTCGGCGCGCCAGTTCTGGCTCATTTTCCTTCAGCCACTGGAAGCGCAGGGCAGTGCTCCATATAAAGGGCTGCCAGCCGGAGATCTGAAAGGTCTGTTCCAGACCAACATTCTCCATCCATTGTTCAAATTGCGGCGTAGTCCGTGTACATAGCCAGTTTATAAAAGGATAAACTGGTTCACCATTTTCATCCAGAGGTACCGCATCTGCACCAAGGCCCGTAACCGTAGCCGCTATGATGCGATTCTGCGGTCCAATCTGACTCACTGCATCGCTTATCGCAGATGCAATCCCGTCCCAAATATGGTCGGGCAAATAAACCTGCCAGTTTGGGTGATCCGGGTCGTTTTTAATGCTTTCGGTCGGGTGACTGCCGCGTGAAATGACGTTGCCATCCAGATCAAATACCAAGGCTTTCATGCTCGTCGAGCCGACATCAATGCCAAGTAAGTAATCCATACACTACCTCCGCGATTGATTAACCCGTGAGTCCACCCATCCCATGCCCTAGACCAGATAGCGCAAGAGAGTCTCGGGCTGGAGGAGGAAGAGAGCTTGTTTCCTATTCGCAACGCGGCTCACCAAGACCAGGTAGTTACACTGTAACCGGATTTCGTTGGTAGCCACCACATGGGGCGGATAGCGGATATCCGCTATCCGCCCCTACTAATAAACTCTTCTAACCAAGATCTAGTGCTACTGGCCTGCCATATAGTCTTTCAGGTTCTGTCCAGGATAGTAGTGCTCGAAAGCTGCTTCCACGTTGTCCTTTGTGATTGCCATGTTGGCAAAGAAGACTATACCCGGGATAGGCGCGCCATTGAGCAGGTTGACCATTTCGCTCATAGCCCATCTCGCAGGTGCGATGGAGGAGTAGGCTGCGGTGCCAACGATTGTGCCATTGTAAATGCCCTCCAGGATAGGCTTGTCGTTGTCCACAGAGGACAGGAGGACTTTACTTCCGGCAGCTTTCGCGGCATTCATCATGCCAATCGTGGCCGAAGAGTACAGACCCCACGCGCCAATCATGTCGGGGTACGCCTTGAGGGCTCCGTCAAATGCAGTGAAATGATCTTCGGGTGAAATACCGGTTAACTCAACGATCTTTATATCAGGATATTTTTTAAAGACGTCAACGAATCCCTTGGCACGGGTGGCGGCGTTGGGGTGCACGAAGGGCAGTGTCTGATATACGACTGTGCCTTTCATTGGTGTGTTGCTTGCCAGTAGAGCTCCTTCGAGCATTTCACCTGCGATCGTACCTTGCTCAACAGTGTCTGAAATGACTGCAGCGTATGTGCCTCCTGCAAGAGGCGCATTCAGTGTAACCACAGGTATATTGGCTGCCTCAAGCGCATCGAGAGCGGTCTTCACGCCAGTGAAATCGCACGGGGCAAGGATCACGCCGTCAACCCCTTGCAGGATCCACTGCTCAATAGCCTGATTTTGAATATTCTGGTCGTAGTTCGCGTCGTTGACCAGCAGCTCAACACCGGCCTCGACTGCTGCAGTTTTCATGCTTTCAAGAATCATAGAACCAACTTCGTCCACCGTATAGTAGACAGAGAAGCCGATCGTGAACTTCTTGTTACCAATTGGCATTGCGGTGGTCATATCGTCGGGGACTTTTACCAAGCCAGCTGACTTAATGGTTGTGTTGGCGTCGACGCCAACGTCCGCGTACCAACCATTCAGGTCAAATACAACATTCGGGTCTCCCACGTATGTGAAATCGGCTAGGTTGGCATTCACTGGAGTCGCCGGTTCGGTAGGTTGGGCGGGAGCAGTTGTTGGCTCTGCAGTCGGGGCAGTTGTTGGCTCTGCAGTCGGGGCAGTTGTTGGCTCTGCAGCCGGGGAGCAAGCTGATAGAATTAGTACTAGAATCAGCAAGATCATTGCAAACTGTGTAAGTTTTTTCATTTTCTTTCTCCTTTGGATTCTTCAGATAGGTTCCGATGGTCGAGTTTCCTCGATACAAGATCGAACAGAATTATGTCATGTTCCTCCTTTCTTTGGTTCTTACGACTGCCTTCATCAGTGTCATTCGTGGAACGCGGTCATCATTTTCTGGATTTGAAAGCGTTGTCCATCAGTACTGCGAAGATAATGACCAGTCCTTTAACAAATATTTGTACATGGTACTGGGCTCCCATTAACGACATACCGTTGTTGAGTACGGCCATAATCAGGCAGCCTCCCAGTGTTCCAAATATCGAACCGACTCCTCCTGAAATCGCTGTTCCACCAAGGATAACGCCTGAGATACTGTCAAGCGCCAAGTCGGATCCCACGTTTGGAAGCCCACCGTTCATCAGCGCTCCGAGTATCAGGCCGGAAATACAAGCGAACAACCCGCTCATCGTGTAAACCGCTATCTTGACCCGACTTATGTCTATTCCAGCTACCCTCGCCGCTTCTGGGTTGCCACCAATGCTTCGCACATAGAATCCGAATTTGGTGTGCCTGAAGAGGAACCAGGATATCAGCAACACAACCAGCGATATAATAGCAGGTGAAGGGATGAGATTGAATAACTTGCCGTTACCGAAAAGGTCTGCAAAATGTGGTATCACGATTGGGACCGGTCTGCCCGTCGTAAGCATGAGGGCAATTCCCCTATAAATATACAAAGTAGCCAGAGTCACAAGAAAGGGCTCGATCTTTCCTTTGACAGAGACGAACCCGTTGATGAAGCCAAGGAGCATGGCCCCGATCATCACGATGAGCAGTGCCGGGATCGCCGGCATAAACCCGCCCCTTATAAGCATTGCGAAACCGACACCCACAACAGCCGCTATTGAGCCCACGGAGAGGTCCAGCCCCCCTAGCGTGATGATGAACGTCATCCCCAATCCGGCTATGAGCACGTAGCTCATGTTCTTAATTATTGCGAGCAGGTTTATGGGATTGAGGAATACTGGCTTCAGTAGGGAAAATACGGCCATGAGTGCAACTAAGATCAAGATTGTGCGATACTGGATGATAAGTTTTCCGATTATGGATCTGGATGTCTTGTCAGTCTTGGCTTGTGCTTGCATCGTTATCTATTCCTTTCGGTTGATACCTGGGATGGCTACTGTGTCTTCTGAGTGGCCAGGCTCATCACATGCTCCTGTGTCATCTCTTCTTTCGATACGATCCCTTTCATCCGGCCTTCTTGCATCACCATAATCCTGTCCGCCACACTAATGAGCTCGGGCAATTCGGAAGAGACCATCACGATCGCCGTGCCTTGTGCGGCAAATTCCCCGATAAACGAATAGATCTCCGTTTTTGCTCCGATGTCGATGCCGCGGGTAGGCTCATCAAAGATGATTACCTCCGGAGAAAAATCCAGCCATTTGGCAAGCACCACTTTTTGCTGGTTGCCACCTGAAAGCGAATTCACTAATTGCTCGATACTGCTAACTCTTATGTTCAATGTGTTCCGATGCCTGTTAGCAACACCTTTGAGCTTTGACCAATTTAGGTATCCCGCGAAAGATGGCTGCTGCGCGTTGACCATATTGATGTTCTCGTGTACCGGAAGACATAGCACCAGACCTGACTTCTTTCTATCTTCGGTAACAAACGCGATTCTGTGTTTGATAGCCTGCCGCGGGTTCTTTGGATCGAATTCTTCGCCATTAAGAAATATCTTCCCGTCAGTTATCGGTCGCATTCCAAAAAGTGCTTCCAGCATTTCGGTTCGCCTTGAGCCAACCAGTCCACCGATGCCAAAGATTTCACCCTTGTGTACGTCGAACGAAATCCCTTTGAACAATTCGCCGCTGGCCAGGTTCTCCACTCTCAGCACGATATCACCGATTGGAACCTTTCTCTTGGGATATACGTTCTTTAATTCGCGCCCGACCATCATAGTGATAAGGTCTTTTTCAGTGACGTCCGAATTGTTTACCGTACCCACAAGTTCTCCATCCCGAAGAACCGTGATTCGATCCGCGATGCCGCCGATCTCGTGTAGCCTGTGGGATATATAGATAATCGCGACGCCATTGGCCCTTAGACCGCGGATAATGTCCATGAGTCTGTCGGCATCATTCTGAGATAAGGATGACGTCGGTTCATCCATTAGGACAATTTTTGCTTTGGAAGTGACGGCTTTTGCGATCTCCACAACCTGCTGCTGGGCAATGGAGAGATCCTTTACAAGCCAGTTAGGGTCTATCTCACTCTGGCCCATGTCTTCCAGTGCTCGGGCAGCGATAGCCTGGTATTCATGCCTTTTTTGCATGAAGCCTTTGAACTGACTTTGTTTATCCAGAACAATGTTCTCTGCCACAGTCATATGAGGGCATAGCGTCAATTCCTGATAGATTGTGTGGATGGATGCATCCATCGCATCCTTGGGGTTTCTAAAAGTTACCGGCCTGCCGGTGATGAGCATTTCGCCACCTTTGTCAGGCTGGTGATATCCGCTCAAAATCTTAATCAGTGTAGACTTGCCAGCACCATTCTCGCCCAGCAATGCATGGACTTCGCCATTCCTCACGGTCATATCAACGTTCTTGAGGGCTACGACGCCAGGAAACGTTTTGCTGATATGCCTCAGTTCAAGTATGTTCTCACCCAAGGTCACGCACTCCTCCTACGAGTTGGTTCCCGTATTATAAGCTTGGACCATTTGGCAAAACCGCTTGTATTGCCTTAATGCCCATACATCCTCTTTTTCCTATTCTGCCCATATTTGACTTCCAGCCGATTATTGATAGTGTGAATCGAACTGCACAGGAGGGAGCAGCCGGTAAGCTTTATGGTTCGGCCAGGTTTGCACAACGCGGAAAGCCTCCGCATATTTGCAGCCACACTGGAAACCACGCATCTTGTTGACGATTTCCACATATTCGAACCAGTCCTTGAAACCAAACTGCTTCTCGAGGAAATCACCATGCTGGCTGGAGTGCTGCCGAAAAGCCAGGCACTTTTGTTCAAATTCCTGGGAGATGTCAACATAATGGTCAGGTGGAGCGATACGGTTCGTACCGGAGGTTTCGAAGTAAAATACGGTCGGGATATGGTCGATGGGCGGGTATTGGGTGTCAGGAATGTTGGCAACACTTGCCCAAATGGCAGCCCGATAAGCCAGCTCGCCGACGTTTGAATGGTCATGGGTATAGTCATCCCGATCATGGGTTAGGATCACATCCGGGTTGGTACGGCGGATCACATCTACGACCTTCTTCCAAGTTGGGTTGTCTAACCAGACCTCGCCATCTTGGTATCCCAGCATGATCAGCTCAGCACCGATCACATTAGCAGCCTTCTGTGCTTCAACAGCGCGAATTGCTTCGATCTCTGGACCGCTTAAAGTTTTGGAGCCTACATTACCCGTACATGCAGTCGCGATGAAAACCTTGTGGCCTTCTTTGACATAACGGATCAGCGTGCCAGCGCAAGCTACTTCAATATCATCCGGGTGAGCACCAACTGCCAGGACGGTAATTTTTTCACGCATGATGTTATTTTCTCCTTTCAAAGGTCTGCACTCGTCGAAAAGCAGAAACTAACCGGTCGGGCGAATTGACAGGGTCTTTACTATTTTGATGTAGACTCAATTCAAGATTGCGCGATGTCAACGCGTACCAAGCTGGACTGGTGGGAGCAGCCGGTAAGCTTTCTGGTTTGGCCAGGTTTGCACGATGCGGAAGGCTTCCGCATATTTGCACCCGCACTGGAAACCGCGAAATTTATTGACCACTTCCAGAGCTTCGAACCAGTCTTTCACGCCAAATTGTTTCTCAAGGAAATCACCATGCTGGCTTTCGTGCTGTCGAAAGGCTTCCACTTTTTGCTCATATTCCTGAGAAATATCAACGTAATAATCTGGTGGCGCTACGCGATGTGCGCCGACGGTCTCGAAATAGAATACGGTCGGGATATGGTCGATAGGTGGGTATTCAGTGTCGGGAATATTTGCAACACTGGCCCAGATTGCCGCCCGGTAGACCATCTCACCCACGTTGGTATGATCGTGAACATAATCATCTCGTTCGTGAGTAATGATTATATCGGGGTTGGTGCGCCGGACGAGGTCAACATACTTTTTCCAGGTTGAGTTCTCCTGCCAGACTTCGCCATCCGGAAAACCTAGCATGATCAGTTCGGCCCCGATCACATCAGCAGCCTTCTGCGCCTCGATGGCGCGGATGGCTTCGATCTCCGGCCCGGTATGCACTTTGGAGCCAACGTTACCGGTGCAGGCTACCGCCATATAGACTTTGTGACCTTCTTTGACATAACGGATGAGAGTGCCAGCACACTGCAACTCAATATCATCTGGATGTGCCGATGCACATAAAACAGTCAATTTTTTAGTCATATGAAGAACCTCCTGAAATAGAATCTGTAATGAACAGTTCGCAGTAAATGGGAAAAACGGATTCTAATATATGAGTGATCAGTGTCTCCTTTCTACAATAGCAAGTAAGGGTTTTCCAGGGTTGCTTTCAGCTCAGATAAAAAACCAGCGGCTGCGACCCCATCGATGACGCGATGGTCTGCACTGAGGGTCAAGTTCATCATTGGTTTCAGAACCAGGCCGTCTTCTCCCTCTGTCTGCCGTTTGTCTATCTTCCCGACCCCCAGGATGGCTGATTCGGGTGGATTGATGATGGCGGTGAACGATTCGATGCCAAACATGCCCAGGTTGGAGATTGTAAACGTGCTACCACTCATTTCCGCCGGGGATAACCTGTGGCTCCGAGCGCGCTCCACTAAATCGGCCAGCGCCACCACCAGCTGTTCCAGGTTCTTAGTCTGGGCCTGGTGGATCACCGGGACGATTAGATAATCCTTTAGGCTGGTGGCAATGCCCAAGTGGACATCTTCCCAGCAAATGATCTCATCACCGTTAAATGATGCATTGATGAACGGGTGGCGTGGCAGGACAGCAGCAACGGCGCGCACCAATATTGCGGTGAAGGACAGGCGCTGCCCGGTGCTTTCCTCGATCTTCTCCAGCAAGCTTGCGCGCAGGTGCGTTGCCTCGCTCATATCCACATATAGTGAGAGGGTGATGTGTGGTGCAGTGGCAGCGCTATAGGCCATGCGCTCTGCAATGATCTTGCGTGGTCCAGTCAGCGGAATCACTTCCTTGCGACGCGCATCGGGTAAGGGGATCTTAAGCGCCGACATTCCACTCGGTCTTATAGTAGCCCGCGTTTCAGCGGCGGCGACCACATCAGCACGTTGGATACGCCCACGCGGGCCTCGTCCAGACAGGGTGTCCAGATTCAAGCCCAATTCGGCAGCCATACGGCGCGCCAAAGGAGACGCACGCACCTTACCCGTTGGAGTTGTCGGATTAGCTGTCGGCTCTACGACCACTGCCCCTGCAGAAGTCTCAGCAGGAACCACTGAAATTGCTGTTTTGTTTGTTTTTCTGGTTGCGATAGCGCTTCTGCGCCTTTCCGGTTGCTGTTCACCAGGCGCAAGAATATACGCGATCGTCTCGGATACCGGGATCACATCATTGGGTTTGGCGCTTACCCCGGCCAATATCCCACTTGCCGGGGATTCGATCTCAATGGCTGCCTTGTCGGTAAGAATAGTGAATAATGGTTCACCTTTGACGACCTGCTGGCCTTCCTGTTTCAACCATTCAACGAAGGTGCCAGTCTCCATCACCATATCCACTTTGGGAAGAATCACCTCATATGCCATACTTATTTGCCTTCTTTCGCCAAAATCCGCGCCGCCGCCACAATATCTTCCACCTGCGGTACTGTGGCTCGTTCCAGGGTGCGGTTGTATGGGATGGGGATATCGAGACCGGCCAGACGGCGGATCGGCGCATCCAGGAAGTCGAATGCCTCTCCCCCGGCAATCAGCGCTGCCAGTTCACCACCAAAGCCGCCAGTAAGCGGGGCTTCATGCACAATCAGCACACGCCCGGTCTTGCACACAGATGCTATCAGGGTCGCTTCATCCAAAGGCTTTAGCGTACGCAAATCCACCACTTCGATCTCAATATTTTCAACAGCCAGTATTTCCGCTGCTTCCAGAGCGCGCACTACCATATTGGAATAGGCTATCACCGTTAAATCCCGTCCGGGCCGTTTAACTTCCGCCTGCCCGAAAGGAA
This sequence comes from Chloroflexi bacterium GWB2_49_20, assembly GCA_001796335.1. Lineage (GTDB taxonomy): Bacteria > Chloroflexota > Anaerolineae > Anaerolineales > Villigracilaceae > UBA12087. Next base: position 175,952 of record MGMF01000026.1, read on the forward strand.
TGCTGTATAGATCCTCCGGCACTTGGCCTTTTGTACGGTATAACAGCTTATGTTCCATGAAGAACACCGGGTTGTTATCACGGATGGAAGTCACCAACAGCCCTTTTGCATCGTAAGGTGTCGAAGGCGCAACCACTTTGATACCCGGTGCATGCACGAGCCAGGCTTCCAGACTCTGACAGTGCTGGGCGGCTGCCCCCGTACCGGAACCGGCTGGCGCACGGCAGACCAGGGGGACACTGGTCTGCCCTCCGAACATAAAGCGAATCTTGGCGGCTTGGTTCGCCAATTGATCCATCGCAAGGGTTAAAAAATCCATAAACATAATCTCAATGATCGGCCGCATACCCATCATGGCCGCACCAGTAGCTGCTCCTGCAATCGCCTCTTCTGAGATAGGTGTTTCACGAATACGTTCCGGCCCGAATTCATCCAGCATCCCTTGGCTGACACCAAATGCACCGCCGTAGACACCAATATCTTCGCCCATCAGAAATACGTCCGGATCGCTACGCATTTCCTGCACCATCGCCTCACGCACTGCTTCTAAATAAGTGATCTCACGCGTCTTCTGGTCGCTCATGGTGCGTATACCTCATCTTCCATGTTTTCCGGAGAAGGTTCAGGCATCAACACAGCCTCCTCGGCTGATTGGTCAATCGTCTCTTTAGCCTGCAGATCGATATCTTCCACCTCAACCTCATCCATGATGTGCTCAGTCACCAGCAGCTGCTTGAAGCGCTTGATAGGGCAACGCTCCATCCACTCGGCGATCTCTTCCTGCGTGCGGTAGAGATTGCGATCGCTTTTCGAATGGCCACGCCAGCGGTACGTCAAATTCTCAACCAACATTGGTCCTTCACCAGCGCGAGCCCGGGCAATGGCCTCACCGATCACCTGGTAGACGGTCAACACATCATTACCATCAATGGAGACTCCTGGAATGCCGTATGAGGCAGCGCGCTCCGAAATGTACTCAATATTCATCACCTGATGCACATCCATCGACATGCCATATTTGTTGTTATCACAGATAAAGACGATCGGCAGTTTCCAAATGGAAGCCAAGTTCAATGCTTCATGGAATGCGCCTTCGTTCGTCGTCCCGTCTCCAAAGAAACTCAAAAGCACCTGGCTCGAACGGCGCATATGCAGCGCAAGGCCGATCCCCACCGCGATGGGAATCCCGCCGCCAACAATGCCGGTGGCTCCGAAGTTACCGCCCTGCATATCGGCGATGTGCATCGAACCGCCGCGGCCACGGCAATAACCCGGTTCCTTACCCAAAAACTCACCCATCATTATGGCAATATCCGCCCCTTTGGCGATGGTATGTCCATGCCCGCGGTGATGATGGATGATCAAATCGTCCGGCTCCAAGGCACCGATGCTTCCAATTGGAGAAGCTTCCATACCGATGGATAGGTGCATCGTCCCATGCACCAGCCCGCGTGTATACAACTCTTCGGCTTTTTCCTCGAAATAGCGTGTTTCACACATCTTGCGGAGCATCCAGGCTAGCTTCTCATGCGGTAACTGGTGGGACAAAGACGCCGAATCGACGGTGCGGAGGAATGCGCCCCCGCCTGAGGGTGGAACGGCTATACTCGCATTTTCCATACTTTTCCTTCTTCCTAATTTTTTATTGGTAATTCACTCCAGGCATCAGCAATCCATCGATCAAGAATTGCGCGAGCTCGAGTGACTGAACCAATAGGATCGCCGGTGGGATCGAGATGCGCCCACATTTCCATCACCAGCGGACCAGCAAAACCTGTGCGGGCTAACAACCGGAAAGTTTCTTGAAACCGGACAATTCCTTGCCCAAGCGGTACTCCGCGCAGTTCGCCTGGGCGGGTATCTTTGACATGGACACCAACCAGGTGGCCCTCAGTTAATGGAAGTTGTTCGAGTGGGCTGTAACCGGCTGCGGTCATGTTACCAATATCAGGGTACACTTGAAACCAGGGAGAATTGAGTAATTTGACAAAGCGCATGGCTTTTTCAACCGAGTCGACCAGCTCGCTATCGCCGTTCTCCAAGGCCAAAAGTACTCCGGCAGCGCTCGCCCAACTGACACCCGTGCGTAGTCCTTCCAGGTATCTCGCCTGTGTCTCGGCGTTGCTAGGCTCATAAAAGGCGTCATAGCCCATGATCTGGATGACTTTAACTCCCAAATCTGCAGCCAGTTCAATCGACCGGTAAAGAATACTCAGGCCCTGCCGGCGCAGATCGGATGAAGCGCTGCCGAGCGGGAACTTACGGTGGGCGCTAATCCCCATTCCCCAAACTGGCATCTCGGTATTGAAGATCGCTTGTCGCAGCACGGCCCGGTCGGAATGCGACCAATCCAGCCGATCCAGGCGCTCCGGACTCTCATCGATCGATATTTCCACAAAATCATATCCGGCCTGTTTGGCGGAAGTCAGAATCTGCTCCCAGGAATACTCGGCTGGGAAGGCTTTCTCGTAAACACCTACAGGAATTTTGGTTAGTGAGTACATCATCTAGCCGCCTTGAGGGATAGCTTGCAGTTCCATCACGCCTTGTGCTGCATTTTCGTAAGCGCTTCCGGCGGACGGTTCAGACACGGTTTGTACCTTTCAAGAATGACGTCAAGGGCTATTGGGAAGACTTATTATTCTTTTTGCCCGTAGTGCGTGCGGTATATAGTCTGAAATTCCTCTATCTGTTCGGGGGTCAAAACGATCGGATCTCCATGCAACATGGCAAAATGAGCGATTTTTGCCATATCTTCCACTTCCACCGCATCAATGGTGGCTTGCCAAACGGTAGAGGCGATGGTGTAGACGCCGTGATTCTGCATGACAATCGCCGAACACTTACCGACCTTGCGGATGATCTCCGAGCCAATTTCTTCGCCGCCCACCGCAGCATAACCGCCAATGGGAATCTCGCCGCCGAGCAGCGCCGCCGAGGTCATCACCGCCGGGATTGGCCGACCCAGTACCGCGAAGATACATGCATAGGGAGAGTGGGTATGTACGATGCCAAAGATATCCGGTCGATGCCGATATAAATACAGGTGGGTTTCGGTATCGCTGGAAGGCCGCAGAGTGCCTTCCAGGATCTTCCCGAAGCCGTCCATTACCAGAAGATCGGATGTAGTCAGACGGTCATAACGAAAACCGGTGGGTTTGATCACGACATAGCCGGTTTCGGGGTCGCGGCCGCTGACCGTTCCACTGTGCATTGTCACCAGACGATTCTTGGGCAATTCCATCAGAGATTCAAAGACTTCCTGGCGCAGTTTTTCGAGCATCATGGTTTCAATCCTTTCGTGCATTAGTCGGCAGTCCCGGAAATCCGGGCGAGTTATTTATCGCACGTAACCGCCCAAACCGCCGCCATCAATGACCAGAGCGTTGCCGGTCATTTTGGCTGAACGGTCGCTGGCGAGAAAGACGACCAATTCCGCTATCTCGGTGGGGTCGATGATTACGCCCAGAGCGTTGTTTTTCTTATATTCTTCTTCCAGCAATTCCGGCTCAAAACCGTGGATCTTCGCACGGGCGGCGCGCAGTTCCGACGTCCACATGGCGCTGCCCCCAAAAACAGCTCCCGGTAGAACACTGTTTGCGCGAATGTGATACTGGCCGAACTCATTGGCAATGGTGCGGGCCATTTGCAATACTGCCGCTTTAGAAGAGTTATATGCCAGAAAGTGCTTGCTGGGTTTGAGAGCATTATCGCTGTTGATAAAAACCAGCGCTCCGCCATCCGGCTGACGTTTAAATACTTTAATCACCTCGCGGGAGATCAGGAAACTGCCGGTGCAGTTGACGTTCATCACCCAGTTCCACTGTTCCAAGGTGCACTCGTCGGAAGGGACGCTGACCGAGACGCCGGCGTTGTTCACGGCGATGTTCAACCTGCCATAGTGTTCGGCGATGGTTTGCACGGCTGAAACAACATTGGCTTCGTTTGTAATGTCGCAAGGTACGGTTAGGATCTGCGCCGCGCTGTTCATTTGCAGCAACTCATCCCTGGAACGATTCAACTTCTCTAAGTTAAAATCAACCATTGCCACCGAGGCTTGCTCTCTCAAGAATCGGCGGGTAATCGCCAGACCGATCCCGGATGCCGCACCAGTGATTAATGCCACCTTACCGGTCAGTTCGCCTTCTTTCGTGCCAGCAAGATTATCGTTCATGATTAAGCTCCCTGGGTGGATCGATAGATGTAAAACCTGAACGCATCCGCAACATAATACTCGTCCGATAGTGCCACGGGTTCTCCATTCGTATCAAAATCCACTTGTTCGATGTGTAAAATATTGCTACCAGTGCGGATTTGCAGCTTATCGGAAATATAATCCCCGGCGGAGTAAGGACGAATCCAAGCTATACCGTGATGTATTTCAAGCGAGAGGCGTTGACGCAAAAAATCATAGAAAGATTGGTGCTCTAGGATATATTCTTCTATGTCAGCCAGCGGTATGTCACAATTCGGATTATGGAACAAGCTGAGTGGTAGAAAATCCACTGTGAAGACTACCCGCTGATCGTTTGCCAGCCTGACACGCTCAAGCACCAGGGTCGGGGCACCTAATTCGATTGAAAGTTGGTTAGAAACCCGCTCACTGGCTGGACGCGTGGCCAGCAGTAGCTCTACACAGCCTGGTTCCTCCCCCGAGGATCTGATTAGTTGGGTGACGCCGGAGTTAAGGCTCAGGTTATTGTAGGTGGGCGGGTTCTTTGTGACAAATGTACCCACCCCCCAGCGGCGTTGGATGAATCCCGCTTGCTCTAAAATGGCCAACGCCGAGCGCATTGTGCTGCGGCTCACGTTGAGGAGGGTAGACAGGTCAAACTCATTCGGCAGTTGAGTTTCCGGCAGGAGTTCGCCATCCATGATCATTTTACGCAGATGTTCAGTCACACGCTGCACTAGTTGTGTGCCGTCGCGAGTGTCTCCCTCCCACAGGGTATTCGGTTCAAATTTTGACAAAACGCTCATATTACCGTCCGATTAGAGGTATGACATCATATGTCCAATATAATAATGAATTAATTATATTTTGTCAAGAATCAAACGATTTTTGGCGTTTTTTAGCTATTTTTCTGGTTTATCCGGTCTTGACATGGACTTTTTCCATTGATATACTAATATTAGGCACAAAAATGAAATCTAGATGTCATACTTCTACCGTGAAACTTAGCCAAATCATTGGCCTGCACGCTATATTTTACCACCTTGTCGGACAACAAATTCTCTAAGAGATGATGATAATAAAGTTGCGGATTATGACTGAGGCTAATGGCTCTTCAAGCACGCGGGCACTGATTCCCTGGATGCAAATTCCATTCCGGAAGATAAATCAATATTTTCAATTACCGCACATCCAATAATGTGAGATAAAGGAGTTGAAGTCATGGAAAAACTAGCTATCGACGGTGGACCGCAGGTTCGTACCCAAGGGCCTATCGTTGAGACGGACGTCTTCGAAAAAGAAGAGCTTGACGCCTTGATCGAAGTAGCGCAACAAAAGAAGTTGCGCCGTGCCGAGGCCACCATAGAATACGAGCGCGTCATCGCCGAGTGGTTCGGTGTTAAATATGCCATCGCCGTTTCGAGCGGCACTACCGCTCTGCATATCGCCCTGGCTGCCTTCGGGATCGGCCCCGGGGATGAGGTGATTGTCTCGCCGTACACCTTCGTTGCTTCCGATACGGCGGTGCTGGAACAAAATGCCATCCCCATCTTTGCCGATATCGATCCGATTACTCTGACGCTCGACCCAAATGACATCGCTCGTCGCATTACCCCGCGCACCAAAGCCATCATCCCGGTGACCATTTCCGGCACTCTGCAGGATATGGATCCGATCATGGAGTTGGCGCACAAACACAATTTGTGGGTTTTAGAGGATGCCTGCCAATCGTTTGGAGCCACCTACAAGGGCAAGATGGTCGGCACAATCGGACATGTGGGGGTGTTCAGCTCCATCACCGGCAAGATCATCAACACCGGCGAGGGCGGTATCGTGATCACTAATGACACCGATCTGTATGAGAAAATGTGGGGTTTCATGGACTTTGCCCGCAAAAAATCTCTTGGCCCGGCCTCCAAATATCACTGGGGATTGCCCTGCACCAACTACCGCATCACCAACATGCAGGCTGCCGTTGGCATACAGCAGATGAAACGCGCCTGGGACATGATTCATAAACGCACCGAAAACGCAGAATATCTCCGGACGCTGTTAGCGGATGTTCCCGGCATCGTCCTGCCCAGTGAGCAGTCGTATGGCGAGCGTGTCTATTTTTACTTCTTGATCCGCCTGCTGCCAGAAATTTTGGGGACCGACATGCTCAACTTTGCCATCGCCCTGGCCGCCGAAGGTACCTACAACCTGGACTACCTCAGCACAACCCGCTGGATGATCCCGCAGCACCTGGAACCGATGTTTGTTGACAAGATCGGCTACGGTGGCACCAAATGCCCATTTGAATGCCCGTGGTATGAAGGCGAGGTAAGTTATTACAAAGGGCTGTGTCCAACCGCAGAAAAAGCCTGCGATGAGGTCTTCTGGCTCGCCAGCGTCCATCCGCTGCTGGAAAAACATGACCTCGACGATATTGCTGCGGCAGTACGTAAGGTTGTTTTCGCCTTCATCGAGAAGAAAGAAAAAGGAATACCAATCAATTACGCCACCGATGAAATCCGGGCGCGCCTGTAAAATGCACGGCCAGAGGTGATCATGACAGATTCATCATCCTTAATTGGCGGAGCTGACCTGGATCAAATCGGGATTGTAGTGAATGATCTGCACGCCGTCACCCAGGAACTCTCCCGGCTATTTGGCATTGGACCTTTTCGTATTTTCGAATGGCCGCTCGAAGGGGTTGACCCACAAGCCACATATCACGGGCAGCCGGCTAACTTCCGCCTTCTATTGGCTTTTGTTACGGTGGGCAAGATCCAAATTGAAATAGTTCAACCCTTGGAAGGCCAAAACATATACAGCGATTTCCTGCGCGACCACGGGCCTGGTTTGCATCACTTCCGGCTAACCGTTCCTGAGTTCGAGCAAGGGGTAGCTGCGCTGATCGGAGCCGGGATCGAAAACATCGCCAGCGGTACAGGCGTCCACGTCGGTTCCAAGTGGGCATATTTTGACACCACCCACCTGTTGGAAGGGGTGGTAGTGGAGTTGAGAACCCGGCTGGAAGAAGAAGGCGGAAAAGGCCAGTGGGTGCAATCCATCCCGCCGCCCACTTTACCAGCGAATGACCGATAAGTTCAGCCGATAGCAAATACCGTAGGTATCCCTGCATGCTTGGATCGTTGGACTTGCTGCCACACCTGGAGAATGGTGACAAAATGAGCATCGAAGAACATGTCTTTATCCAGGTAAAAGCCTTTAAGAAATATTTTCCAACCCAGCACGTTAAATTCCAGTGGGATGTCGGCGACCTGAAAGTGGTGAAGATGTCACCTCTGACATTATCAAAGTTGACACGCTGGGACTAGAAGGTGAGAGCTGTTGTGGCAAAACAGCTATTAGGTACCCATTCTTTCAGGTATACGGCGTTAATTCGGGTAATGTGCAGTTGGATTGCATTGGCTTGACCCAATTCAAACCCATACATTTATTTCTTGTGTGCTTAAGGATTTAGATAATTTTCAAAACCAATATGCCTTATTCTATAGACGAATGATTGTCGGCGAAATCGTTGCTGCCTAGTGTATGATGTTAGGATACGAATATGCCATCAAACAAGATTGTCTCACCCGAAGAAGCTGTCCGACATATCCAAAGCGGCATGACGGTCGCGACGGAGGGATTTGTAGGCATCGGTTTTGCGGAAGAAATTGCGTTGGCCCTGGAAAAACGCTTTCTGGAATCCGGCGAGCCCCGCGATTTAACGTTGATCTATGCCGCTGGGCAGGGCGACGGAAACGAGCGTGGGCTTAACCACCTGGGATATGAAGGCCTGCTCAAACGAGTGATTGGCGGGCATTGGGGTCTAGCGCCAAAGATTGGAAAACTCGCCCTCGAAAACAAGATTGAAGCCTATAACTTGCCCCAAGGTTGCATATCTCATCTCTTCCGCGCCATCGCTGGACACCGTCCCGGTCATATTACCCATGTGGGGCTTAAGACCTTTGTAGATCCGCGGAATGGCGGCGGGAAAATGAACGCTTGCACAACAGAGGAGATCGTTGAACTGGTCAGGTTAGGTGATAAGGAGTATCTCTGGTACAAATCTCTGCCGATCCACGCTGCCATCCTACGTGCCACAACTGCTGACACAGCTGGCAACCTAACATTCGAACGCGAGGCACTGATCCTTGAGAACCTGGCAATTGCCCAGGCGGTTCATAATTCGGGTGGGATCGTGATTGCACAAGTTGAGCGGATTGCAGATTACGGCACACTTAATCCTCGTCATGTCAAAGTGCCTGGTATCCTGGTCGATTTCGTCGTTATTTCTCAACCCGAAAACCACTTGCAGACCTTTGCGGAAGCATACAACCCAGCCTATTCAGGGGAAATCAAAATTCCAGCAGCCAATTTCCACGCACTGCCGCTGGATGAGCAGAAAATTATCTCCCGCAGGGCAGTTCTGGAGTTGAAACCAGGTGCAATTGTGAATCTTGGAATTGGTGTGCCCGAAGGGGTTGCTAATGTGGCCGCCGAAGAGGGGATCCTGGCAGATATTACGCTCACCTTAGAGCCTGGTCCAATTGGAGGGATACCTGCCGGGGGTCTCTCCTTTGGAGCGGCAAGCAATATGGAGTGCTTGATCGACCAGCCTTCCCAATTTGATTTTTACGATGGCGGCGGCCTCGATCTGGCTTTCTTGGGCTTGGCCCAGGTGGACAGTTGTGGCAATATCAACGTCAGCAAGTTCGGCAACCGGTTCTCGGGTGCGGGAGGATTCATTAACATCTCTCAAAATGCCAAGCATGTCATTTTTCTTGGCACATTTACTGCAAACGGCCTGAAGGTAGCCATTGAGGACGGAAAGTTGCGCATACTCCGGGAAGGCACAATAAGGAAGTTCATTCAAGAAGTTGAGCACCGCACCTTTTCGGGAGACCACGCAATCGAGACAGGGCAGCCTGTTCTTTATGTCACAGAGCGCGCCGTCTTCGAGCTTTCGAGTGAAGGCCTCGTCCTGACGGAAGTTGCACCTGGCATCGACATACAAGACAATATACTGCCCTTTATGGATTTTCCGCCAGTTATCCGTGGTCGACCAAAAGAGATGGATGTGCGGATATTCCGCGCAGGGTTGATGGGAATAGGCGCCAAACAGTATCTTTAATAAAAGTGCCGCGCCCTTACCATACCCGCTCAAATCCGAAGCTATTCAGATCGGCACACTTTTGATTGTATGCTTAATCAAATTTGATTAAGGCGAAACGGAAAAATCTACCTGGCATTTAAGGCTTTGTAATCAGTAGATAAACCGAGAGTGGAAAAAAACTATTCAGGAGTTCCCATGCGCATGAAAGATAAGGTTGTCCTTGTTACTGGCGGAGCGTCAGGGATTGGTAAAGCCACGGCATTGCGTTTTAACGAAGAGGGTGCGAAAGTGGTTATTTGCGATGTCAATCAAGTAAATGGGCAGGAGACCGTCCAACTGCTTAGTGCGCAGGCGTCGTTTTACAAAGTCAATGTCACCAGCCGTACCGATGTGCAGGCCTGGATCGATGCAGTGGTCACCAAATATAGCCGGATCGATGTTATCGTCAATAACGCAGGGATTCTACTCGACGGACAGTTGATTAAGTTCAAGGATGGTCAGCTCGTCGGGCAAATGGCTGAAACCGATTTTGACCTGGTCATATCGGTCAACCTGAAGGGTGTTTTTAACTGCACCCAGGCAGTAGCTCCAGTGATGGCTAAACAGGGCAGCGGAGTGATACTCAACGCAACCTCCGTCGTCGGTCTGGATGGGAACTTCGAGCAGACCAACTATGTTGCCACCAAATCAGGCGTCATCGGTATGACCAAGGTCTGGTCGCGTGAACTCGGCAAGTTCGGCATACGCGTCAATGCAATTGCGCCCGGTTTCACTGCCACCGAAATGGTCACCGCCATGCCCGAGAAAATCCTGAATGGGATGAAAGCTCGCACCCCGCTCGGCCGCCTGGGCGATCCTCGTGATATCGCCAATGCTTACCTATTCCTGGCCTCCGACGAAGCCTCCTTTATGGCGTAATAGCCGCTCCGGCTAACCCCCAGTAGGACACAGGACGTCCTACCGGGGGTTAGCCCTCATGTTTTGCTATAAACATGAATTTTACTTTCCGTCCTTGGAGAACATTTCCAGTACTTTTTTTAGGATGTCTTTATCCTGCCTGAGCAGCAAATTCTCCCGTTCCAGCTGGCGGATACGAGCATCCGTGTCCATCATTTTCCCGTTCCCTGGAAAGGCTTCCTCTTTCTTACTAACTTTATCAAATTGTTGTTTCCACCTGCTCAGCAAACCTGAGGTGATCCCCAACTTACGTTCGATTTCTGAGGCAGGCCGTTCGCTATTCTCGTACATTTGTATTGCTTCGAGTTTGAATTCTTGGGTATATTGTTTCCGGTCTATCATGATCTTCCTCCACAGCCAATTATAGGTTCGGCTTAACTTGCTGTCCACTTTTACCGGGGAAGATCACCGCTCCGTTGACTGGTACGATGGCCTTGGCAAGTGGGCGGAAAAATTGGCAGATTCATGTTCTGCATGGTGTGGATCATCATCCCTGGTTGCGTGCGCCTGAAATCTGTCAGAGGAATGTAGACACTGGTTATATATTAAGAATACTCATGCAAGAGTGGAAGGCATTACAGCAAGATAAGCTTATCGCTGCATAAAGCCTTTTACATGTGTTAGTTATCGATATCCAAAATGACAGAGGGGGATTAAACTTCTTGAAGTAAAATGATGATATGGCGCTTCACGAAATCACAGTTTCGGTCGGTGGCGGCCGTGAACTTTACAGGGCTGGGTTGGCGGCGTTGATTACCAGCCTGCCGGGACTGCGCGTTGTTCCATTGGATAAGACTCCGCCTCCGCAGGTTTTGGTTTGGAATGCGCAGACAGAAGCAGATGAATTGCCATCTGTTACATTAGATACAGCCATATTGCTTCTCACTGAAACCGCAGGGTTTGAGTCGCTTCCAGAAACAGTAACAGGTCTCTTGTCCAGAAATGAACCGCCGGCTGTGCTTGGTATTGCCATCCGCCAGGTGGCGCGCGGTGAGCAGTATCTCAGTCCCTCATTGGCAATTGCAATCCTGCAAAAGAGTGAGTCAAAACCGTCTCTCACAGAATCCCAAAAATCGATCATCGAGTCGCTGACCGACCGCGAACGTGAGATCCTCGAATTGCTCGCGCAGGGTTTGAGCAACAAGACGATTGCAGCGCGGCTGTATCTGAGCGTCCGCACGGTGGAAGGTCATCTGGCAAATATCTATTCACAGTTGGGCGTGCATTCGCGCATCGAAGCCATGCTGGTGGCTGCCAAAATCCCAAAGAGCATCGGGACTATAGTCAGGTAGTTTTACTTGATGACTTCAAGCGGCTTTGCGCTTCCCCTTATTCGAGTTCGGCGTTATCCTTTTTGAAAATGAGATATTCTTCCCAAACCCGTCTTGCTATCCTCGGAACGATGTCTGACCTTCATAGACAACCAATCGCTTATGACTTGGACTGTCTGCGCAAGGTTGTCGCCGATCTTGCACCTGACCTGCTGTGCGCCGAAATCACAATGGAATCATGGGAGCGCGAGGATTTTTCAAAAGCGTCTCTCGAAGTTCGTGAGGCAGTGGCTCCAATTATTGCTTCAACAGACATCGTCCTGATTCCGGTCGCGCCGACCCCGGAGCGATATACCGATTTCACGCCGGTCTCTGGCTGGAGGCGCCGCCTCATGCGGACCTTCGACCGGCTTCTGCGCTGGGGGCAGATCCAAGCTGACGATGTGCAAACCGTCAACGGGCCATGGTTCGGCGCGTTCTGCCATGCAGTTTGTTGGTTGACCGAATCGCTTTGGACTACAAAGGATCGCGCCGCGTGGGAAAGACAGAATAAAGAGTTGGTTGAGAATATCGTCTGCGCCGTTCAACGAGACAGTGGACGCCGTGTGCTGGTGGCTATACAATGTCAGCGTTTACATCGCTTGATGCCTCTCCTGTACGCCCATGACGATCTTTTCAAGATCGTGGCTTATCAAAATTTATAAAACGAATCCTAACGAGATCATCCAAACTTTTAATCATTCTGCTCGTGGTCATTCTTCCGCTGGTTATTTATTCACCAGTCACTGCCCAGGATGGCGGGCAGGATCAGCCATACTATATTGTTCAGGAAGGTGATTCACTTTGGGGGATTGCGGCGCGTTTTGGAGTAACCCTCGAGGACTTGCAACAAGCGAACAATATCAGTGATCCGGGACAGGTGGTAATTGGCGCTCGTTTGATAATTCCAGGTTTGAATGGCGTGAACGGTCGTCTGGATACAATTACAGTCACTTATGGTGAGACCCTTCGCAGTTTGAGTCGTCGTTATGACCTTTCAGAGTTGACTTTAGCCCAATTGAATCGCTTCGTCAGCCCGGCAGAATTATATGCCGGCGCGACTATGATCGTTCCAGTAAATGACAGCCCGGGTTCATCTTCTGCTGGACGCGCTGGTCTGACCTCGGGCCAGTCCTTGTTGGAACTGGCGGTATTGCGTGGAGAAGACTCTTGGAAACTTGCTTTGAATAATAACTTGCTAGGCACGTGGGCAGGTTTGCCCGGCGATGCGCTTCGCGTTGCCGCTAACTCTCAAACGGACGCACCAGCCGGTTTGCCAGAACCCATTACAAAGGTCGAGGTGGATCCGCTGCTTATGATCCAGGGCGGGACGACGGTGGTAAAAGTCCACGCCCCGCCGGGTATTACGATGAGCGGTTTGCTGGCTGATCGTACCTTGAACTTTTTTTCACAGGATTATGGCTATGTTGCTCTACAGGGTATCCATGCCATGACGCCGCCCGGTCTTTATCCACTGGCGTTGGAAGGTGAATTGCCAAATGGAGAACGCTTCGCTTTTTCGCAGGAAGTTCTTATTCAAGATGCGAACTTCCCATACGATCCTAGCCTGCAAGTTGACCCGGTTACCGTTGACCCGGCAGTGACAGGACCTGAAAGCGAACTGTGGACATCATTAGGCGTACCCGTCACACCTGAAAAGATGTGGAATGGTTTGTTCGCCAGCCCCGTGCCGCCGGAATTCACTGAATGCTGGCCTTCCCTTTTTGGCAACCGCCGCTCATATAACGGCAGCACTTATGACTATTTCCACAGCGGTTTGGATTTCTGCGGCCAGACTGGAACCGAATTGTACGCCAGTGCTCCCGGCAAAGTTGTTTACACCGGAGAATTGACTGTGTGCGGAGGTGTTGTGGTGATTGATCATGGTTGGGGAGTTTATACAGCCTATGATCATCTCTCAAAAATCCTTGTCCAACCCGGCGATATCGTTCAACCCGGACAAGTGATTGGATTGGGTGGAGCAACAGGTCGTACCACAGGGCCGCACCTGCATTGGGAAGTGTGGGTCGGCGGTGTACAAGTCAACCCGCAGGATTGGCTGGCGCGCGCCTATCCTTGATAAGCCAAAGCACTTATCCGCGAACAGGCAAAACCGCGCTTCGGTATTCTCCACAAATCTTATACAATCTGTCGAAACGATCTCCCTATAAAGGAGATACATCCACGCATTGAAAAGAGGAGCCATGCCAAGCAGATTGACTCAAATCCTGAAATTACTCATCATTTTACTGATTCCCATTTTCATGATCAGTGGCGCGGCAAGGTTACTGGCTACTGACTCATATCTTGCTTTCGAATATGGCAAAACAAGTTTTCCACCTGACCCATTTGGTTACTCTCAACAACAGCGTTTCATTCTTGCCTCAACGAACATTCATTATGTGCGTGCCCATCTTCCCAGTGATGAACTCTCAAAACAAACCCTCAATGGTACGCCGGTTTACAATCCGCGCGAAGTATCACACATGGCAGATGTACAAACAGTTTTTCAATCCGTTTCGCGTGTCTGGCTCGCCACGTTCATTCTGCTCATATTACTGGGCTTCTTCCTTTGGAAAAAAGGAGAGCAGAAGGCGCTCACAACAGCAATTCAATCAGGCGGACTTTTAATATCCGGGATCATCCTGTCAATCGCTTTGCTGGCAATCTTCGGCTGGCAATTTTGGTTTGAAACTTTCCACCTATTTTTCTTCAAACCGGGTTCATGGCTGTTTTCATATTCCGATACGCTCATTCGCCTCTTTCCGGTGGAGTTTTGGTTCGACGCGACTTTGACGATTTCTGTTCTAAGTCTGGCTGGGGGATTATTGCTTGCCTTGGTCGGTTGGCGTGGAAAGCGCATACTGGCAGGAATGCAGACCGAAGGAATGTAATACTACTTGCTGTCAATTTGAGCCCTGAAAAAATTTGCAAACGTATGCCCGAGGAGAAATCGTCGGGCTTTTTGTTTTGAACAGGTAATTTTACTTGCCTTTCATTAGCCAATCGGCGCTTGTCCCGTAGACTACTCAATGCTATCCTAGACATAAGAAAGGAAATCAAAAATGATTAATTCCACACAAATCTCTCGTATCAAAAGAGCAGAACTTTTATCCTCTATTGGCGCTGGGGTATTGGGCGCGGGAATTGCCCTTCTGCTGGCGAATCTACTTGTGCCCTATGCAATTCCAATCCTTCTGCTCGGTCTCATTTCCCATGCAGCGGGCATGTTCCAGAAACATAGACTTGAGCAACAGGGAGAAGTCGTTCGCGTCTGGTGGGTAGCGACTTTGTATTGGCTCTGCTGGCTGGGTCTGGCCGCGTTGTTGCTCTTAATCGTCATCCGCCAATTTTAAAGCCGTATAAATAATATCAAGTATATAAACGCGAGAACCAAAAAAGAGATGATGCCATGACGCAAAATACGACTCAACGCGCACACGCCCTGAGGGGACTAATCATCGGTATTGTTGGGGCAGTCGCAACGGTTATGATCGCTTCGCTCCTTCCAAAACCGATGGCATTGGAACTTCTTTCCATCGTGTTGGGGGGTATCGCATTCGTTTACTTTGGTTTCGTATTGATGGACGGGCGCAAGCGGGAAATGTTTATCGAGTTCGGAAACATCGGTTTGACCATCGCGCTGGCATTGCTTGGCCTTTGGGTCGCGCCCTATTGGCTTGCTGCTGGCTATCTTGCGCACGGCCTGTGGGACGCCCTTCATCACCCGCGCGGGATTCAAACGAACATACCGCGCTGGTATATCCCATTCTGTTTAACCTATGATTGGGTTGTCGCCGGATTCATACTTTTGTGGTGGCGGTGATCGCCATCACCAGCAAGAGGAGAATATTCCATGTCAACAGAACAAAACAAAACTATTTCTGATCCGCTACTCGATCCAAGGAAGATGAACATGGTGCAAAGACCCTGGGCCAGAGGGACAATCGTCGCGATCATCGGTGCGATCGCGTCGGCCTACATTCTCACCCTGTTACCGAAACCGTTCGCCCGCGACATCTTGGTTGCGCTGGTTGGATATTTTGGCGGAGTCTACATGGGTCTCGGCTTGTCAACTGACAGCGCGAAGAAGGCCGCCCTCGAGTATGCTGTTTCCGGGGCTTTCTTCGGCCTCAGCCTGGCAGGTCTGTGGTTGAGCCCGTGGTTTCTGGCCTTGGCGTGCTTCGCACACGCAGCATGGGACGCCGCTCATCATCCCAAAGCCCTCGACATCTTCGTGCGGCCCTGGTACGTCCCTACTTGCGTCGTCTACGATATTCTCATGGGAACGTTCGTGCTCCTGTGGTGGTGGCGATAAGCCATTACGCCTCACAACGAAACATATAATACAAGGAGAATAACATGACACACTATAGGAAATCTATTGAAATTGGCGCTCCACCCGACAAAGTTTTCAAGGTATTGGACGACCCAGAGCATTTCCCTGAGTGGGTGGATCACTGCGTGGAAGTAAAGTTTCTAACACCTAAAAAACATGGCTTAGACAGTGCTATCGAGTTAACACTCCGGTTTGCTGGCTTTGACTTCAAGTCGAGGACGAAGGTCATCGGCTATGAGAAGGGTTACCGATTCACAATCGAAGGAACACAGGGTATTGTTGGCTCCCGCAATACCGATACAGTAGAGGCTCTTCCGAACGGTGGTTCCCAGGTGATCTGGGACGTTAAATATGAACTCCCCTCTATTGCAGGGAAGATCGCGGATGAATTACTGCTTGGACGGATGTTCGAACAGTCTGTGGAAAAGTCTCTGAAAAACCTCAAGCAAAAGATGGAACATGGAGCTGCAACTTAGTTAGAGAATGCCGGGGTGAGTGAGTTTCAGGTGAGACTTCGCTCACCCCATTGACCGCACACGGGTAAAGAAGTAATCGGGATTTTCTTTCTGCAAGTCGGAGACTAATTATGAACGACATCCTTATCACTAACACCACCGTCGTCACGGTGGATTCATCCAATCGCATCCTTCGCGATGCGGCAATTGCCATACGCGGGCGCGAGATCGTCGCCATCGGCCCGACCGAGATCGTGAGTGTTGAACACCCGGCGCGCGAAGTGATTGACGCACGCGGAATGGTCGCCCTGCCCGGCCTGGTCAACGGCCACATCCACACCATAACCTCGTTATACAAGGGCACCATGGTGGGATTTGGTTTTGAAAAAACTGCCGGGGAGGATACGGCTTTGGCTTTCAGCGCTACGCCAGAGATTATGTTGGCTGCTTCACATCTGGTTGCAGCAGAGATGTTACTTTCCGGTACGACACTGGCAAATGTAGCGACTGATGCGATAACTTTCGAAGTCAGCAGCCAGACGGCTGAAGCATTGGGACAGGCTGGCATGAAGGCGTTCGTCCAGACAGCGATAGCCGATATTTTTGGCCCAACTGATTATGATGCCGATGCGCAATTTGCTGAGGCAGAAAAGCTCTTGCGGGAATACCGCGGCAAATTTGATGGACGCATTCTTGTTTCACTTGGCCCGGCGGCCGATATGTCAACCTCACTGAAGACAATGCGGCGTCTGGCGGATTTGGCGAAGCGTGAAGATTTGGTCGTTCACATGCATATTTTTCCTCGCTGGCCAATGGGTATTTTCAGTTTGCTGTTTCGCGGCCGTTCCCCGCTCGGTCTTTTAAAAGCGGGCGAGTTGCTTAATAGACGACTTATCGCCGTGCATTTTCTTGCAGCTAATAATGGGGACATAAAAACTATAGCCAAAGCTGGCGTTAGTGTAGTGCATTGTCCCTCGGTGTGGATGAACGCAGCGATAGGCCCCAAACATTGGTTACCAATAAAATCACTACATGAAGCGGGCGTCAATATAACGCTTGGGACAGATAGTTGCGGTGGGTGGATCGAGGGCTCGGATATGTTTACCGAGATGCGCAACTGCATTTTGATGAGTAATTTTCTTTATGGTGCCGGCTCGCTGAAACCGGTTGATGTGCTCCGAATGGCGACAATTAATGGAGCAAAGGCATTGGGGTTAGAGAAAGAGACCGGCTCGTTAGAGGTTGGTAAGAGTGCGGATGTCATTTTATTGAAATTTGACCAACCGTCATTGCAGTTATCATCAGACATTCCAGTCATGATTGTATACGGGGCTTCCAGTCGCGACGTGCAAACTGTATTGATTGACGGTCGGATTGTTGTACGCAATAGGGAACTGCTTACCGTTGATGTAGAAAAAACGTTGGAGACGGCAACTTTGGCGCGCGAAGAACTTTACCTTCACGGCGGCTGGGAGCTGGGGCCGGATGGCGCGACACCTCCGACAACTTCTTGGCTCGAACGCTATCCTAACGAGCGGCTGGCGATGTGGGGCGCGAGGTTCGCGCGGTTACAGGCAATCTGGAATCGCAAAGGAAGGCATTAATGAGCGCCAAGCCATTAAGCTGCATGTGGGAATGGCTCGGCTGGCTGCCGCTCTTTCTTCTCACCGCGCTGATCGCAATCCCGCCGGGGTTTGTCTTCGGGCCGTACTTCAGTCAAACCAGCGGACCGCTGGCAAGTGTCCCAAGCCTGACTTGGTACAAGACCTTTCTGTGGACACTCGACATTCTCACGCCGCTCGTCACGCTCGCGTTGCTGTGGGCCTTTGAACGCGTGCGCGGCCCGCTGCCGCTGGCACCAAAACCTACTGGCTAGGGATGGTCGCGGCGGCGGTGATCGTCGGGTGCGTAGCGGCCTGCTACTTCGTGTGGCAGCGGCCGGCCGTACCTACCCTGGCCGAGCCGGATTTCGCGTTGACCTGCTGGCTGTTCTGCGGCACGTTGAAATCAGGCTTCGCGGTGCTGGCGCTTGTCTCTGGTTTGGCAATGGCTGGCGTTGCTATCCCGCTCAAGCGTGGATTGAAACCGGCACGATGGGTTACGACATCACTTGGCTTCGCCACACTGCCCATCGGCCTGCTGCTCATCGTGGCAGGACAGAATATGGAAGGATTAAAACATGAAAAACCAGAGCTACTGGAAAACCCACTACGTTCTTGAAACAGATGCCGACGAGATCGAAAGAAATTTGAGACAGGCGAATTTTGTGTCAGACGGCAGGAGGTTTGTATTGCCCTATTTTGCAAAGGATAAACATGCCCCCAATATCCTGATTTCTGAAGGGTCGGGCGGTCATTCTTATGTCTTCGCCGAACTTGCCTATCAAATGCACTTGAGGGGCTACAACGTTTTTATCATGCCCAAACACGGCGGATACACCGTGAATCAGCTTCTGGCGCGGCATGTTGATGCTCTCAAATACATTTCGAATGACTTCAATGAGCACATCGGAATATTTAGTGAAGGACTCGGCGGGTATGTGGTCTTTTATCTGGCATTAGCGCAGGGAGCGATGAAAAGTATCGTCTGTCAGAATTCTCCGGCAATCATGACCGGGAAGGAATATCAGCAGGCGCTTGTGACAGAAAGCTGACCCTGGACCGTGGCATGTCTGGCCCATTGATCGCACCCTCATCCTATTTTATGAAGACTCCCCCCAAGCAGTTTCGTGACAACATTGCACGTGATATGACCGAGGCA
>MGMF01000027.1 GCA_001796335.1 Chloroflexi bacterium GWB2_49_20
CAGGAGAAATCCTTTGAGTTGACAATCCCTTCATCTCCTCCGACTGAAACACCCTACGCACCACCAAATTGTTCAATAACATCCTTCAACGTTTCACCATCTTCACCGCAATCAGCAGGAACTCCAATACATATTACCGCTCAAGGATCATGTAGCAACGTTTCTGTCAGGGCAATGCGTATACTCGTAAATAGCAGTTCTATCTATGAGATTGGAGCACCAAGTATCGTAACCAACTGGAATACTAATTCTTATGGAGCAGGAAGTTACCAAATTACGGTACAAGTAGCTGGAGTTGGAGATAATAATTGGACATATGCTGGCAGCCAATCAACTTCATTCACACTTTCACCCCCACTACCAACCGATACACCTGCTCCTCCACCCACTTGCAGTGGTCCTACGCTCTCCAGTCCATCCAACGGAGCATTACTCAATAATCCAAATGTGTCTTTCTCATGGAACACAAAATCAGGAGCCACCGAATATAAATTTGAAATATGGGGTGGGGATTTTGGAGGGAACCATCAATCACCATGTGGTTGGAGTGGAAGCACATCATGTAATGTGAATAACCTTGGAAAATATAATTATATGTGGCGAGTAATTGCACGCATTGGCGGCCAAGAGTGTCCCAGTGCACAAGAATGGAATGTTACAATATCTTATTAAATTTGTTGATTATCAGATTATTTGATCTATAGAATTGCTCAAGTTTCTTTTGTTGCAGTTTAAATACCCTTCTGGAAATCTCATAATGAAAAGAGCATGTTTCTATGTGCACTTTTCTTTTTCCCCTGAGTTTCTCACTTAACCCATTTTCCCACATTTTTACGGGTAAAAAGGAGATTTTTGGGATACTGTTAGCGCGCTTAAATGCCAAACCTGAACGATGTGTGACTGTGACACAGGAACATAGTAATGGACTTTGATCCCTCTCAAACTTGGTACCACGGTGCTTCCCTCGAGTTGACGACAATACTCAAGGGAAGCACCATCACGCAAAAACGTGAACTGGCACGGATATTCTCACACAAACCAACACTCGTTTCGGTGTCCGATGATGAAAGGGTCAAACACAACGGTACGATACCGGGCTACTTGTATGCTATCGCAGAGAAAATCGAGCCTGGCGACGTGACCCCACATCCGTGCACGACGATGTCTCCGGGTGATGAGTGGCTGACGACACGTGAAGTACGTGTGCGCTTATTATGTCCTACTGAGCCGGTACCGGAAGAGCAACTGACAGATACAGAACTGGCGCAATTGCAGGAACTACTCATGGCGCGGAGTGAGGAATAGGAGAGAACTTTGCTTTTATACTTTTCCCTTCAGTTAGGGAAGGGCAAGGAATCTGAGGTCTTATACTTTGTCCACTTGCCTCAACAGCTTGCGGAACGCGACCCACTGGGACAGGCGCAACCAGGGTCCCAGCCCACACCACCACAGGAAGCCGGGCAGACCCTTGGGAGCGAACAGCACGGCCTGGCTGATCCGGGTTTCTTTCTTCAGGCTGCTTACCCGCCATTCCATCCAGAGCTGGCCGGGCAGCTTGCGTTTGGATCGCATCAGCAGGATGTGCTCATGGCCTGAGCCGGTTTCGTGACCCTTTGAGCTTTCCAGCTTGTAACTCTCACCCGAAGCGTAAATCAACTGGATGGCTTCCAACACCGAGCCTGGATTAGCCTCCAGGAGGGTCTGGCGCTGCAGGATGCAGAATCCGGCATGCTTGAGCGCATGCACCGCAGGTTTGATCTGCCTCCAGAGCGGTTCAACCAGGCGTGGATCGAGCTTGCTTAGGCTGTCGCGCACGGCAGTGTCGTAATCCATGGGGTGGATGTGTGGGAAAGCCTGCAGAGCGGAATCATTGCGCACGATGCTGTGGTTGCATAGCCCCTCCACCAATGGGCGGGTAATGGAGGCTGGCACAGGTGTGAAATTTGCCAGGAAGGCTGCCAGCAACCAGACCGGATTGATCGGTAAGATCAGCAACTTGCGCTGCAAGCCGCGCAGTTTGGCGTAGCGCAGCATGGTTTCGGCATAGGTTATCACTTCGCTGCCGCCGACCTCGAATACACGGCTTTCAGGGTTTGGCATGTCAAGGGCGGCCAGCAGGTAATCCAATATGTTTTGAATGGCAATTGGCTGCGAGAGGTTGGGCATCCAGCGTGGACACAGGATGAGCGGGAACTGCTCGGTCAGGAAGCGGATCATTTCAAACGAGATGCTGCCGGGTCCGACGATCACTCCGGTGCGGAATTCAGTCACAGGCACATCGGTAGTACGCAGCGCATCACCGGTGAGGATGCGTGAGCGCATGTGCCGGGCGATTTTGGCCTGCGGGTCGGCCAGCCCACCCAGGTATATGATATGTCCCACCCCCGCCTGCAGGGCCGAGGCCGCAAAGCTGCGGGCAACCTGCAGGTCCTGCTCAATGTAATGGTTTCCGCTGGACATGCTGTGCACCAGGTAATACGCAGTGGAGACTCCCTGCAGTGCAGGCAGGATCGATTCTGGCTGCGTCAGGTCTCCGCACACCACTTCCACATCTGCAAACCATTGGCGAGCGTGCAGATGCTGCGGGTTGCGCACCAGGCAGCGCACTCTCAGGCCGCGCTCAAGCAGGCGCGGAATGAGCTGGCTGGCAATATAGCCTCTGGCTCCGGTCACCAGGATGAGTTCACGGGAATCTTGCTTACTCGGCAACGAGGGCATTTTTTCCATCCAACTCTTCCAGTTGGGCGGCGCGTTCGGCGATGCGGGCGATCATACCGCTGAAAATAAAAGCATGGATCGGATACAGAAGGTACCAGTAGAGCAGTCCCGAAAGACTGCGCGGGGCAAAATAGGCGGTCTGGGTCAGCAGGGTTTTGCCGTCTGGCTGGGGGATGGACTGAAACTGCAGCCAGGCTTTGCCGGGCACTTTCATTTCAGCCCGCAGGCGCAGCAGGTGATTGGGTTCCACCGCTTCAACCCGCCAGAAATCCAGCGACTCGCCCACATACAATTCATCGGGATGACGTCGCCCCCTGCGCAAACCCACACCCCCCACCAGTTTGTCGAACCAGCCGCGGATATCCCAGATCCAATCCAGGTACAGCCAGCCGCGGCTGCCGCCCAGCCCGGTGAATGCCCGGAAAACGGACTCGACCGAAAGGTCGACCAGCTTGCGGCGGTCTTCGATCATCATGCCTTCCTGAAGACTGAATGTGTAGGGGTGACTGTCCCCGGCGCTGGTAACCAGGGCATCCGCCCAGGAGGTCTCAACGTCATCATTTTGCACCCGCCCCAGCGCCAGCCGTACGGCGGTCTTATAGTCGAGCAGTTGGATGTTTGGGAAAAGGTGGCGGGCGGAATCGTCCTGAACAATACTCTCGGCATGTAGACCCTCGATGAGAGGCAGCAGGGCACGCCAGTGCAGGGGGGTGAGCATGTGGACCCACCAGGCCGACAGGCGCGGCGCATAGACCGGAGCCGGCAGCATCAGGCGCTTGAAACCGCGCAGGTTGGCATACTCCCGGCTCATCTGGGCATAAGACAGGCGGTCCACTCCACCGATCTCGATCAGTTTGCCCTTGCTGGCAGGTGAATCGAGTACAGCCAGCAGGTAATCGAGCACGTTGCGGATGGCGATCGGTTGGGCGAGGGTGTAGAACCAGCGCGGGCAGATCATCAGCGGCTGGTGCTCGGTCAGGTAACGAATCATCTCGAATAGCAGGCTGCCCGAGCCGATCACAATGCCGGCGCGTAGTTCGGTGACCGGGACGCCTCCCTGCCGCAGCAGGTAACCGGTCTCATGCCGCGAGCGCAGGTAGGGGGAAAGGTTGGCAGTGGGGTCGACCAGTTCACCCAGATAGATGATGCGCTCGACACCGGCTGCTTCGGCTGCACAGGAAAAATTGCGGGCAGCCTGCAGGTCACGGTCGGCTTTAACCTTGCCGCCTTGCAACCCGTGGATCAGGTAATAGGCAACTTTGACAGACTGCATGGCAACCAACAAGGATCCTTCATCCAAGGCATCGCCTGCCAGGATCTCCACCTGGTCCAGCCAGGGACGGGCCTGCAGGCGGCTGGGATCGCGTACCAGGCAGCGCACCCGGTAGCCAGCCTCCAGCAGGCGTGGCACCAACCTGCCGCCGATATACCCGGTGGCTCCGGTAACGAGGATCAATTTGTTTTGTTCTTTTATCGGTTTCATAGGTTTTTTCGATAATTTGGGGGAAGGTTGGGGTGTGAAAGCGAGCGAAGCTCGCTTTCACACCCCAACTCATCTCTTTCTTGGGAAGTTACGTTTCATAGATCTTTCAGTTTTTTATCCGAATATTCTCATGGTAATTATATACCATTGAAGGTCAGATTTGGATGGAATAATCCGGGAATTCTGTGAGGAACAAACCACCGGAAAACACCCCAAAAAGAATGAGCTCTCTATGGTCGAGGGGGCTTCATCCTAAAAACATGGGTCTTCAGGCGGAACGAATAAGGGTACTGACGTGACAGATGACCTCTGACAGGGAGGCGATAAAACCTTTCAACACGAAGGCCCTCACCCCGGCCATTTATCATCTCCACGGCAGCATTCGGTGGGAAAGGAGAATCTCCGCATGAACGTTTTTCCCGTGCTCACTTCAGCAAAAAAACCCCCAGCACATATGGCAGCAAAACCAGCAGCGCCAGCAGCGGACTCCCGCGGCGGGTGGTGTTGCGACTGTCCCAGCTAAACAGATAGACTGCCAGCTCGAATGCCAATAATCCACTGGCCAATAATAGGATGACAGAACCCCAGGGCGAGAAATCAGCCACCTTCCCCATGGCCAGTCCATTGAAGGCATTCATGGCATGTGTGGCTGTGAAGAGTTGGGCGAATTTTCCAGCTACTCCCGGCAGCATGCTGTATGGAAGCATTAAACCTCCCAGCAACATGGAAGGGACGAAAACAAGCTGTGACCACAACACAGTCATGCGCGAGCTGGGGGAGACCACTCCGATCAGAACGCTTAATCCTGCACAGGCAAAAGCCGTGGCGAAAAAGATCAGCACATAGTTGAGCCAATTTACCGGCAGAGGCGCAGCAAACATCCAGTGTGCGCTGGCGGTGATGATCACGGCCACGATGACCAGGTGAAGAATGGTCGTCAAAGCCGGGATGACCAGGATTGAGATGGAGGGCACGCCGTTGATCTTGTAGCTGCGGAAGATGCCATTTTCGCGGGCGTTCACCAGCGGATCGGGGATGCCCAGCAGGGTGGCCGCCAGGATGCTGAAAACCACCATGGCCGGGACGATGGTTTCCCGGAAAGGTGGGTTGATCTCGGCCATGATGAATCCCATCATCAGGTAAAAACCCAGCGGGAACAGGTAGTTCATCAGCAGCAACTGCTTGTTGCGGATACCCATCCGGAATTCGAAAGCAAAGTGATGCATAAAAGCGTTCATTGCACGCCTCCCTTGCCGGTAATTTCAAGAAAACGATCCTCCAGGGAGGGGCGCTCAACACGCAGGTCGATTAGTGTATCTCCTTGGGCTTGGATGTGGGTGATGATGGCGGACAGGGTCGGGCCGATATCCGAGCTGAAATAGATGCTGTACTCGTCTTTGCAGGTTTGCTGGCTGACAGCCGGAAAGCTGGCACCTGCTAAACTTTCGCCCTGTGTTCGCACCGAGATCTTGGTCTGGTCCGCGCCGGTGGCGGTGATCTGCATGGGGGTGCCAATCTTAACGATCCTGCTCTGCAGCAGGATGGCCACCCGGTCCGTCATCTGTTCCGCTTCAGCCATGTCATGCGTTGCCAGGATGATGGTGGTGCCCCTGGCTTGCAGCTCGCGCATCATGCCATGCAGTTCAACCCGCGTGGCCACATCCAGCCCGGCCGTGGGCTCGTCCAGGAACAGCACCCTGGGGTTGTGCGGGATCGCCAGGGCCAGCACCAGGCGCCGCTGCTGCCCGGCCGAGAGTTCGAAGAATTGGGAATTCCGTTTTTCGGCCAGGCTCAGGCGTTCCAGCAGATCGAAGCGTGGCACCACCTTGTGATAGGCACAGAAAAATTTCATCGCTTCGTCTGGTGTGATACTTTCCGGCAGCCCGGCGGATTGCAATTGCACGCCGATCAGGTCGCGTAGCTTGCGCGCTTCGCTGGCCGGGTCCAGCCCTGCCACCCGCAGCCTGCCGCCGTTCGGTGCCCGCAAGCCCTCCAGGCATTCCAGCGTACTCGTCTTTCCGGCTCCGTTCGGGCCCAGCAGGCCGAAGATCTCCCCCTCCTTGACTTCAAAACTGATCCCGTCCACGGCCACGAAAGCGCCATAGGCTTTGCGAAAGTCTTTTACTTCGATCACTGTTGTTTGCATGAATTAATTCTCCTCATCCCGGTGAATTTCTCGCCGTTGGGTGGTTCAGCCTCTGAAGCCACTACTCATAGAGACGGTTAAATCCTTCATCTCCCACAGGGGCGATAATTTGGGAATTTCCCAGGCGGGATTCGCTTGCCACTTTTTCCATTCCTTATATAAAGCCTGCCGCTCTGAAGTCAGAATATGGACCGCTTTCTTAGCCTCAGCCCAAATCTCACAGGCCTTTTCGTGAGAATAAAAACCTATCCTCTCCGCTTCTACAAATTCATCCTCATCTTTCCATTTCCATTCAGACATATCCGGGCTTACCACAACATCCAACATATGATCCATTGTGTCAAAGCCAATGCTTGTGCGCTGAATTGGCTCTTGCAGGTTGATATACCAGCACAAAAGATCTTTTGATCCTGTTTTCCACATTAAATTGGTGCTAAATGCTTCTCCGGGAACGATCAACATTAATACATCTGTTGTGTGTCATTCATGATCAATAATGTTTATATTATCTGCAGACAATAATTCCTGTGATGTCGGCCTTTTTTCAGTATTTTTGCCTGAAACGCCGGCTGGTAAATACAAGGCTATCAGATCACAAGAATCCTGTACCACGACTGTTGGATAAGCCCAAAAGACTTTTTCCCCCACCCCACGTAAAGTCGCCTGCGTAAATGGTTTCCGAAATAAATTTGGGCTCAATATTTTTACCTGATGAAATTGTCAGGAGGTTTGAATACTTACTTGACAGATGAATTCATTGAATCAGTTATTTATCGTAATTGTATAGTGGAGTGATCATTTATGCTTTGTCAAACCCGATCTGCAATAAATATCATCGACTGATCATCATTATACTGACCCCGTGGCAAATGTCAAACACCCTGGCGCTTTGAATCGCCCCCAACTCCAATTTGCAATGTTATGCTATCATAATCTCATTCACCTATTCCAAACCACCCATCACAGACCCTCACCTTTCCGCAACCATGGTCCCTCAAACCACCCCGGCTAACCCCAACCGTCCGCTGTTCTGGCTTGGGCTGGCTTTCATAGCCGGCATCCTGCTCGCCAGCCAGGTTGGCTGGGGCGTGCCAGTCTGGCTGGGCTTGTCTGGCTTGGCGCTGCTGTCCGCTGTCCTCCTGCACCGGCACTCCAACTTCTTCAACTTGCCGGCCTCCACCCGCCTGTTGTTTAGCCTGTCTCTACTGGTGGCCATGCTGGGGGGGCTGCGTTACCAGGCTGCCCAACCGGAGCTTTCCCCTTTTTTTGTGGCCTGGTATAACGACCGGGAGTATAAAGTCACGCTGACCGGTTGGCTGGCTGCTCCGCCCGATCAGCGCGATGGGTATACCAACTTGCGCATCCATCTGGACAGCCTTGACACCGGTGACCAGAGCCTGCCTGTGCAGGGTCTGGTACTGGCGCGCGTTCAACCCGGCACTGATCACCAGGTAGGCGATGTGCTGCGCCTGCGAGGTTATCTCAAGACCCCGCCAGAGAACGAGGATTTCTCTTATCGGGACTACCTGGCGCGCCAGGGCATCCGCTCCACCATTTCATATGCCCAGGTGAGCGCTCTGGCTTTCCGAGGTGGCAATCCTGTGATCAGGGCGGTTTTTACTTTCAAAGAGCACCTGCTCAAGATTCTGAAACACATCTTCCCCGAACCCGAAGCCTCCCTGTTGTCTGGTATCCTGCTGGGGGTGGATACCGGCCTGTCGCCCGACCTGCAGCAGGCTTTCAAAAACACTGGCACCAGCCATATCATCGCCATTTCGGGTTTCAATATTGCCATATTGGCGGCCCTGTTTGCCAGCCTGTTCAGCCGTCTGTGGGGATCCCGGCGCGGCGCCCTGGCGGCTGTGCTCGGCATCGCATTCTACACCCTGTTGGTGGGAGCCGAAGCCTCGGTGCTGCGGGCAGCCCTCATGGGTGCCTCGGCTTTGTTTGCCCGCCAGATCGGGCGGCGCCAGGATGGGCTGAACACCCTCGGCTTCGTGGCCGGGCTGATGTGTCTGTTCAACCCCTTCCTGCTCTGGGATGTGGGTTTCCAACTCTCCTTTGCCGCCACCTTGGGGCTGGTGCTGTATGCCATGCCCCTGCAGGAATTTGCCTTGCGTTGGCTCTCGCTCCGCTTGCCGCAAGCCACCGGCGAAAAGCTGGCAGTACCGCTGGCGGAGTACCTGCTTTTCACCCTGGCAGCCCAGGTCACCACCCTGCCGCTGATGGCCTGGCATTTTGGCCGCATATCGCTGGTCTCTTTCCTGGCAAACCCCTTCATCCTGCCAGCCCAACCACTCGTCATGATCGCCTCAGGCTTGGCGCTCCTGTTGGGGCTGATCTACCTGCCGCTCGGGCAGGTGGCAGCCTGGCTGGCCTGGCCTTTTTCGACCTATACCATCCGGATGGTGGAGCTATTCGATCGTCTCCCGCATGGGGTCCTGGTGCTGGGCGATTTTCCTTTTCTGTTCATGGTTCTTTTCTACCTGGTATTGTTCGGCATCACATTTACCCCGATCCGTCTGAAAGAGACCTTTCGGCCTATCCGCAGTCCGGCTGTCCTGCTGACCGGTCTGGTCATCCTGACTGTGCTGACCTGGCGCACGGCCCTGTCTCTCCCCGATGGACGGCTGCACGTGACCTTTTTGGAGGTTGGCAGCGCGGATGCCGTCCTGATCCAAACCCCCACCGGACGCAGCATTCTGATCAACGGTGGCCCGGGGCAATCGGTCCTGGCGGATGCGCTCGGCCGGCGCCAGCCCCCATTTGCCCGGCGACTGGACACCCTGGTACTGGCTTCCACGCTGGAAGAGCAGGTGACTGCCCTGCCAGGCACGATGGAGCTTTTTCCGCCGGATACGGTCTTGTGGAGCGGATTGGGCGAGGCATCGTATTCTGCCCTGCGCCTGCAAGGCTGGCTGGCATCTGCATCCATCCCCATCACCCCGGCCCAGCCTGGCATGCAACTGGACCTGGGCCGCGGCGCAAGGCTCAAAGTACTGGCGGTCAGCCCGCGCGGCGCCGTCCTGCTGCTGGAATGGGATCGCTTCCGTGCCCTGCTTCCGGTCGGATTGGATTTTGACAGCCTGACTGCGCTGGAAACCGACCCCACTCTGGCTTCGCTTTCAGTACTCCTGTTGGCAGATTCAGGCTATGCGCCTCTCAACCCGCCACAGTGGATCACCCGCCTGCACCCGCAGTTGAGCATCCTGAGTGTCTCGGCCGCGGACCACAACGGCCTGCCCGACCCTGAAACCCTGGCTGCCCTGCTAAACTACCCGCTCCTGCGCACCGACCGTTCCGGCTGGATCCATGTTTCCACGGACGGCACCCGCATGTGGGTCGAAACGGAAAGGTGAGGCGATAATTGGATGATGATTGCTTCGTCAAAACTGGAGATTTGTGCTATATAATCAAGATATGAATACAAGTGACGCGATCCAGGGAATGGCAAAGCAAATCGTGAGGCGATTCCAGCCGACACGGATTATTCTGTTTGGCTCACAAGCCTGTCGCGCTGATCAAGAAGGAGACTGCCAAAATGATAGTTAATACTTCTTTGATACCCTTAAAAACAGTTTTGGCAGATGTGACTCGTCGAATTGTTGAAGTGGCTAGCCCTCAGCGCATTGTTCTGTTTGGCTCAGCAATTAATGGAAAAATGGGCTTGGATAGTGACCTGGACTTCCTAGTGATCATGCGAGGCCCTGTTCACCGCCGCCATCTGGCTCAGCAGATTTATCGCAATCTACACGGAGTGAGCTTGCCGGTGGATATTATTGTGGCGACTGAAGACGATATTGTAAATAGTTCAAGGAAAACGGGATCCATCTTGCAGCCTGCCATGACTGAAGGAAAAGTCATCTATGACGCCCAAGACTGATCCATCCACCCGCAGACTTGGCTTCGTCATGCTCGCAGTAATTTACATCTTGCTGAAAGAGGCAAACGTCTAAAAGGTGTTCTTCTGGAAGACTTATGCTTCAATGCCCAGCAAGCTGCTGAAAAAGCCTTCAAAACCGTATGTGTGAAGCACAATATTGATTTTCCGAAAACTCATTCCCTCGTCCGGTTGATAGATATCCTTGAAGAAAACGGGGTATCCTTACCTGAGAATATCAAGGCGGCGGACATCCTCACTCAATACGCTGTACAATCCCGTTATCCGGATTGGATCGAAGAAATCACGAATGAAGAATACCGCGAAGCGCTGAATCTCGCTGCACAAGTGGTATTTTGGGCTGAAACGTTTTTAACGAATAACGAGTAATCCATGCAAAACAAAATTCTCCAGCATCTTACGGTTAGATAATTCTGTAAATTATTTATTGCAACGTCATCGTAATTTTTGGTATCTTGGCATCCCAAATGGCCTGTGCAATTGGGAATCTGATGTGAGACATCCAAAGTTTTTGCGAAGATTCTCCGAAATGAAATGGAGGGGACAAAACTTTGGAAGTGTGCTGACTGGAAATATCTTGCTTTATGAACTACATCTCACATATGCCAGACGACCGTTCCGGCTGGATCCCGCATGTGGGTGCCGTCCGTGGAGACGTGGATCCAGCCGGAACGATCGGTGCGCAGGAGCGGGTAGTTTTGCAAAGCAGACAGGGTTTCAGGGTCGGGCAAGCCCTCCGGGTCAGCCGCCAAGACACTCAGGATGCTCAACTGCAGGTGCAGGCGGGTGATCCACTGTGGCGGGTTGAGAGGCGCATAGCCTGAATCTGCCAACAGGAGTACGGAAAAGTTGCCATTGTGCGGGATATGTGGCTGACGGGTTTTGATGTGCCTTCCCTGCACACCATGTACATCGACAAGCCCATGCAAGGGCACGGGCTGATGGAGGCAATTGCACGCGTTAACCGTGTATATGGCAACAAACCCGGCGGATTGATCGTGGATTATCTCGGCCTGGCTTACCACCTGCAAAAGGCATTGGCGCTCTATACCGAAAGCGGCGGGCGGGGTGATACGGTCATAGACCAATCCGAAGCTGTCACCCTGACCTTGCGCGAATATGAAATTTGCCGGGATATGTTCCACGGTTTTGATTATTCCAAATGGAAAACCGGACATGGAAATGAAAAACTGATCCTGATGAATTGGGCACAGGACCATATCCTCGGACTTGAGAACGGCAAACAACGCTACCTGCAAGCGGTCATGCGGCTTTCACAAGCCTTCGCTCTGGCTGTGCCTCATGAGAAAGTACTGGAAATCCGGGATGAGGTCGGGTTCTTCCAGGCCGTGCGCGCCCGCATTATCAAAACCTCACCCGAGCAGGATCTTAAGGCTGATGATGTGGAGTAGGCCATCCGTCAGATCATCTCACGGGCAGTTGTCTCGGATGAAGTCATTGACATCTTCAAAGCCGCGGGCTTGAAAAAACCGGATATATCCATTCTCTCGGATGAATTTCTGGCCGATATACAAAATATGCCACAGCGCAATGTGGCCATTGAACTATTGCGAAAACTGCTGAATGATGAAATCAAGCTGCGCTCGCGCAAGAATCTGGTGCAATCGCGTTCATTTGCCGAAATGCTGGAGAGAACCATCCGCTCGTATCAAAACCGCGCCATCGAAGTGGCCGAAGTCATTGCTGAACTGATCGAACTCGCCAAAGAAATGCGGGAAGCCAACAAGCGCGGCGAGGCGCTCAACCTGGCAGAAGATGAACTGGCGTTTTACGATACCCTGGAAGTCAACAACAGCGCGGTTCAGGTGCTGGGGGATGAAACCCTGAAAGGTATTGCTCGCGAACTAGTACGCATTGTGCATGAAAATGTCAACATCGATTGGACAGTGAAGGAAAATGTACGCGCAAAATTGCGGGTGATGGTGAGAAGAATATTACGAAAATACGGCTATCCACCCGATAAACAGGAAAAGGCCACCCAGATGGCGTTGGAGCAAGCGGAGATGATCGCGCGGGATTGGGCGGATTGATAATAAATCAGAATAAACAAGGGCGCAGTGACTGCGCCCCTACCTTGGTCCGCACAAAATATTCCCTTGTCCATGCCGCCAAAGGAGACTACAATACAAATATGAACCTCCCACGCAAACCCATCCCGGTGCTGGAAGACCTTCCCACCCTCCCGGAAGATCCTGGTAAAAGCAAACCCTGATATGTCCCCAAATTTAACAGACCTCGAAAACCTGGCTCGCCAGGCCGGTGACATCCTGCGTGCCGGGTATGCCCGTGAGCACCAAGTGGATTACAAAGGCATCATCGACCTGGTCACCGAAGTCGATCACCAGTCGGAAGATTTCATCCTGGATCAGATCCGCACCCGTTTCCCCGGTCATGCCATCCTGGCTGAGGAATCGGGCAAGTCAGACGGTTCGAAAGACCACCTGTGGTTCATCGACCCATTGGATGGCACGGTAAACTACGCCCACAACATCCCCATCTTCTGCGTATCCATCGGCTATGCGCACGAAGGCGCCACCCGCCTGGGAGTGGTCTACGACCCGATGCGTGACGAATGTTTCAGCGCCGAACGCGGCCGCGGCGCCTGGTTGAATGGCTCTCCGCTGCATGTATCCTCCATCCAGGAACTGGTGCACAGTCTGCTGGTGACCGGTTTTCCATACGACACCTGGAACACCTCCGACGACAACTTTGAAAATTTTGTGCGCTTCGCCAAGCTGACCCAGGGTGTGCGCCGCCTGGGCTCGGCCGCCCTGGACCTGTGCTATGTGGCTGCCGGACGCTTCGATGGCTTCTGGGAGCTTTCTCTCAGTGCCTGGGACGTGGCCGCCGGTGGTCTGATCGCTGAAGAAGCCGGTGCACTGGTCACCAACGTGGACGGCGGCCCGGATTACATTTCCACACCGCAGTCCATCCTGGCAGCCACCCCGGGCTTGCATGGCCTCATGCTGGCCGAATTGAAGAAGAACCGTCACCAAACCCCCAAAGCCCACATTGAAGAATAATTCCGGTGATATTTATTATGACCATAATTCAAAAAGACTTTACCACCAAGCCACCAAGTCACGAATCTTCATTACTTAAGAATCTTTGTGCCTTCGTGACTCGTGTCCCCGCTTTTTGGGGATGGTGGTGAAAGATACTTTTTGTAGTAAACTCATTTCTATATAATTAGTGGAGAATTTCACTCTTCATTATTCTACCCACTTAGGAGCAATCCCTTGGCTGATATAAGAATTGAAAAACTGGCGAGTATCCTGGTTGACCACTCCACCCGCATCCAACCCGGTGACCGCGTGGCAATTGAAGCCACCACGGCTGCCGCACCGCTGGTAAGCGCCTTGTATGCACGCATCCTGGAACGCGGCGGGCAGCCCCATTTGCTGTTGGACCTGCCCGAGCAGGATGAGATCTTCTTCGAGCATGCCAACGATCAGCAGCTTGAGTTCATCCCCACCTTCCGCAAGCTGGCTTACGACCAGTTCGAGAGCCGCATCCGCATTGGTTCCCTGACCAACACCCGCAGCCTCTCCAGCGTCGATCCCGCCAAACAGAAGAAACGCCAGGCAGCCCTCTCCCCCATCCTGGAAGCCCAGTTCCGGCGCGGCGCAGAAAAATCCTTCAAATGGGTCACCACACTCTACCCCACCGAAGGCTACGCCATGGAAGCCGAAATGAGCCTGCGCAGTTTTGAAGATTTTGTCTTCCAGGCCTGCCACACCCAGGAGGCTGACCCGGTCGCTTACTGGAAATCCACCGAGGAAAAACAGCGTAAAATGGTGGAAAAACTCGCAGGGCACAACCAGGTGGTTGTGCGCGGTCCGAATGTGGACCTGTCACTCTCCATCCAGGGGCGCAAGTTTAACAATTCCTGTGGCATTCACAACATGCCGGACGGCGAAATTTTCACCGGCCCGGTGGAAGATTCAGTCAACGGCTGGGTGCGTTTCACCTATCCCGCCATCACCAGCGGTGTCATGGTCGAAGGTGTGGAGTTAACTTTCAGCGATGGCAAGGTTGCCAGGGCCACTGCCAGCAAGAACCAGGCTTTCCTGCTGGAAATGATCGGCTCGGATGCCGGCTCCTGTTACGTAGGTGAATTTGCCATTGGCACCAATTACGACATCGACCGTTTCTCTCACAACATCCTGTTCGACGAGAAACTGGGCGGCACATTCCACATGGCCCTGGGTGCCGGCTACCCCGAGACCGGCTCGAAGAACAAGAGCATCATCCACTGGGACATGATCTGCGGCCTGGAAGACTCCGAGATCCTGGTGGACGGCGAAGTGGTTTACCGGGACAAGAAGTTTTTGGTTTAGGTTAATTCTGCAAGAATCATAATGCGCAAGTTAAGAAGAGTTAATAACAGGGAAGATGGTTCTCAAATAAAAAAGATCCTTTTGTTCCAAATTTTCCAAGGAAATATCCCGTGGGCAGAACTACATCCTTCATTTCCGATCTTTCTAATCAAGAAGAACCAACCCGCGCAGAGGCAAAGTAACTTTCGTATCTGATCCTGGATGGATTTGAGAATTTGTCAATATTTTTCGACTATTTGGAATCCAGCGGAAATTGATAAAGGAACAGGATGATAATATGAACAGTGGAATTGATGGGAAACGAAACATGAATTCTAACCAACCATTTGATAAGAAATCCACAGGAAAGAAAAATCCGAAGATCAGCCGTTTGATCAAGATTTTTATCCTGGGGGTTTTGACCTTTTGCATGATAAGTTTAGTTGTATTAATCATTTGGGCCGGGATAGTCTGGCGGGTACCCATGGCAGAGACACTCCACCTGCCTGTGATTCCAGCCTTTCAAATCCCCAACATCCTGGGGTTATCTACACCTTCCAAACAACCTGTTTGTGGTAACGAACCCGAGTGGTTTGTGATGTTGGTCGGGCTGGATTCCAGGGAATCTGGATCGGAATATCTTTATGGATTGGCGGATGTAATTCGCATCATCCGGGTGGATTTCACAGAGCCAAGCGTGAATGTTGTCTCCCTGCCTCGTGCCCTGCTGGTGAACATCCCTGAAGACCGTATCCTGGTAACAGGCCCCATGCTTCTCAACCAGGCTTATTTTTTTGGCACCCGCGGGATGGGGTATTACACAGGTACCGGGTATGGGGCTGGCTCTCTGGCGGAAACAATTCAATATAATTTTGGGATCACAGCCAATCATTACTTGGTTGTCAATTTTCAGGCCTTTGTCATGTTCATCGATGCCATCGGTGGCATTGATGTTGATCTACCCACTTATGTCGATGATCGTCCAAATTCCTATTTCCCACCTGGCAAACAACATTTGAATGGAGAAGAGGCATTAACCCTGGCGCGTATACGTAAAAAATACTCGGACCTCATTCGAATCAATGATCAGTCTCTCATTATTAACGCCATCGTCCAACGACTGAAGGACCCAGCCATCCTTACCAAACTCCCGGCCATATACGCCTCCCTTAAGGATTCAGTCATTACGGATGTCTCTCCCGCCCAATTAGAAACTGCTCTTTGCCTGCTCAATAAATTGGGTGAAAACAATCTTAAATTTTATGACCCCGGTTGGGATTTAATAACTGATGATTGGGAATATATTCCAACGATGAAGAATGATATGGAAATTTTACGATGGGACCAAAAACTGCTCGATTGGATGTATTTATCATTATGGTCCAAATAACATTAAGTGGGTTGTTGGAGTGTGAAAGCGGTTTTCTTTGCGTCTCAAGTCCTCGCATAAGGGTTCTTTCACCTCAATCCAATGGGACTATTCCGTTGCTATTTGGGGAAATATAACCTCTCGGCATATTCCTTGAGCATGCGGCTCATGCTGAACTGGGGCGTTACGGTGCGGATGGATTCCTTCATGCGCGTCACCCACTCATGCGGAATGTTGTCCGCGCCGCGCTCAGCGTAATACAGCGGCACGATCTCATTCTCCAGGATGTGATACAGGCTGGCAGAATCTGCCTTGTCCTGCACTTCGGTCGATAGATCGGAATCCTCCCCAATCGCCCAGCCATTATTTCCATTGTAAGCCTCGCGCCACCAGCCATCCAGTATGGAGAAATTTAACACCCCGTTGATGGCAGCCTTCATGCCCGACGTACCTGAGGCCTCGTTGGGACGGCTTGGCGTGTTCAACCAGACATCCACGCCCTGAACCAGGTAACGGGCCAGGTTGATATCGTAATCCTCCAAAAAGACCAGCCTGCCGCCATTTTCAGCCTTCTTAATAGTCCGGTAGACTTCCTGGATGAGCAGCTTGCCAGGCTCATCGGCTGGATGCGCCTTGCCGGCAAACAGGATCTGCACCGGGCGGTTGGGGCGGTTGAGCAGATCGAACAGGCGCGGCAGATCACTGAAGATCAGGTCGGCGCGTTTATAGGTGGCAAAACGACGGGCGAACCCGATAGTCAGCACATATGGGTCCAACAGGGCACCCGAAGCAATGACCTGCACCGGGTGGAATCCACCCTTCATCCAGCGCTGTCGGGCGCGCCCGAGCAGGTAAAAAGCCAGCTTGCGTTTAAGATGCTGGTGAATTTCCCATAATTCCGCATCTGGAAGTTCGCTCACGTGTGACCAGGTTTCGGGGTCATCCAGGTGTTCCAGCCAGTCTTGCTCCAGGTGCCGATCATACAGCATGCGCTGGCGGCGCGCCATCCAGGTGGTGGAATGAACCCCATTGGTAATGTAGCTGATGGGTACATCCTCTTCGCTCAACTCAGGCCACAGATAATTCCACATGCGCCGCGCCACGCGTCCATGCAGTTCAGACACCGCGTTGCGGTGGTCGGAAAATTTGAGTGCCAGTGTGGGCATGGAGAAGGTCTCTCCAAAATTCTGCTTGTGGCGCGCCAGGTCAACGAACTGTTCCCGGGTTAACCCCAGCTCGGGCCACAGGTTTGCCAGGTATTTATCCACCAGCCAGAGCGGGAATTCGTCATTTCCGGCCGGGACAGGGGTATGTGTTGTAAAGACATTGCTGGTACGCGTTCTGGCGCAGGCTTCCTCGAAACTGAGGCCTTCTGCAACCAATTCACGGGCACGTTCCAGGGTCAGGAAGGCGGCATGGCCTTCGTTCATGTGCCAGACCTGGGGGTCATAACCCAGGGCGCGCAAGGCTTGCACACCTCCCACCCCCAGCAATATTTCCTGCATAACCCGCAGGTCCAGGTCGCTCCAATACAGGCGCGTGGTAAGCTTGCGGTCATCCGGATTATTGGCGGAATAATCGCTATCCAGCAGGTACAACGGCACGCGTCCCACGCGCAACTCCCAGATGCGGGCGGATACTGTCCGGTCCGGGAATTTGACGGCAATACTGAGCGGCTGACCATCTTCCTTTAATACCGGCACGATCGGCAGATTGCTGACCGTAATGGGGTTGTTTTGGGTCTCCTGCCAGCCATCTTCGGAAATGCGCTGGGAGAAATAACCCTCGGCATACATAAAGCCAATGCCCACCAGGTTTAAACCCAGGTCACTGGCGCCCTTCAGGTGATCTCCTGAGAGCACGCCCAACCCGCCGGAATAAATGGGCAGGGTCTCGTGCAGGCCAAATTCCATGGAAAAATAGGCGATGGTTTTTGGGCTGTCCTGCGGATGCATGCGTGCAAACCAGGGTTCTGTATTACCAAGGTAGACATCAAAATCTGCCAGGACCTGGTCATATTGTCCGAGGTAATGCTTGTTCTGGGAGGCGGCATTGATCTCGCTGCGCCCAACCTGGCGCAGGAACAACAGCGGGTTGTGATTCAGGCGCTCCCACAACTCCTGGTCAATGCGGCTGAACAGGCGCTGTGCGTCTGGATTCCAGGTCCACCACAGGTTGTAAGCCAGCTCCCCCAGGCGGGTGATGCGGCGCGGCAGGTCAAAACGATTGGGAATTTTTGTGCGAAAAGTGGGCATATCTTTTCCTTGTTTTAAAATTGGCGCGGTTATCATACCACACCAGGCTTGCCCGTGACCATGTCGTTCTTCCCTTCAACCTTCTGAAACATCGGGAGGCAAAACATCCCACAGCGTAAAAAGTGCCGGAGGAAAGAAAAAAACTGCATTCAAGCCCTGGGTGGCGTCGAAAACCACACTCAGCATTGGAATGAAACAACTACATCTGGGTGACATTTCTCACATCCCAACCTGCTTTAATTGTTATACAATTATTCCATGCCCGAGACCGTCCAGCTTATGATCACCTGCCTGATCGACACCTTCTTCCCGGAGGTGGGCGAAGCCATGCTCAAGGTATTGGATCGTCTCGGCATCCGGGTGGAATTTCCCGCCGAACAGACCTGCTGCGGGCAGCCTGCCTTCAATGCGGGTCTGTGCAGTGAAGCCCGCCCTCTGGCCGAACACACCATCTGCACTTTCGAAAGACTTCCGAGGTCTCTTAAGACTTCGGAAGTCTGCCCGGTCATCATCCCTTCCGGCTCGTGTGCGGTCATGCTGCGGCATGGCTACCTAGAACTGTTCGCCGATGATCCCATCTGGCTGCCGCGCGCCCGGGCACTGGCCGCCCGCACCTATGAATTCAGCCAATACCTGGTCGATCACCTGGGTGTGACCGATCTGGGCGCCAACTGGCCGGGTAAACTGACTTATCATCCGTCCTGTCACCTGCTACGCGGCTTGGGGGTCGACCGTCAACCACGCCTGCTGCTCTCCCAGGTCCACGGTGCAGAGGTAATCGATCTCCCGCATCCTGACGAATGCTGTGGATTTGGCGGCGTTTTTTCGGTGGAGCACCCCGAACTTTCAGCCGAGATGCTCAAGCGCAAGATCGGCAACCTCGAGGACACGCAGGCTCCCACCCTGGTGGTAGGTGATACCGGCTGCCTGATGCACATCCAGGGCGGCTTGAAACGCCAGGGCAGGTCACAGCGCGTTGTGCATATTGCTGAAATCCTCGCCAGCAGGGATTCAGTCCTATGACGCCCAAGATTTTTCGGGAACGCATCCGAACATCCATCGCAGATGAAGCCCTGCAGGCAGCCCTGGACGGAAACGCAGAGCGCCGCTGCCAGGGACGCATCACTGCCTTTGCCTCCCTGCCCGACCACAGCCAGCGCCGCCAGCGCGCCCATGCCATCCGCCTCGAGGTGATCACTCACCTGGAGGATTACCTTTCCCGTTTCATCACGCAGGTGGAGGCCAACGGTATCCGGGTCTACCGTGCCGCGGATGCCACCGCAGCCATTAATATTTTTCTGGAGATCGCCAGCAGCCACAACGCCAAACTGGTGGCCAAATCCAAGTCCATGGTCTCCGAAGAGATCAACCTGAATCACGCGTTGGAAGCCGCCGGTCTGCGACCGGTGGAAACCGACCTGGGGGAATACATTGTGCAATTGCGCGGCGAGCGCCCCAGTCATATCATCACTCCGGCGGTGCATTTGCGCAGGCATGAAGTTGGCGCCCTGTTCCATGAGAAGCTCGGCATCCCCTACACCGAAGACATCCCGGTGCTGACGGATACCGCCCGCCAGGTGCTGCGTGAGGTCTTCCTGACCGCCGACATTGGCATGTCAGGTGTCAATTTTGGCGTGGTCGAAACCGGCACCCTGTGCATCGTCACCAACGAAGGCAACGGGCGCATGGTCACCACGCTCCCACCGGTGCATATTGCCCTGATGGGCATGGAGCGTCTGCTACCAAACCTGGATGACCTGGCCCTGTTCCTATCGCTCCTGCCGCGCTCGGCCACCGCCCAAAAATTAAGCGTCTATACCAACCTGATCCACAGCCCGCGCCGTTCTGGTGACCCTGAAGGCCCGCAGGAACGCCACCTGATCATTGTGGATAACGGACGCAGCCGCCTGCTTAGCTCCGGTCTTCAGGAAGCGCTTTTATGCATCCGCTGTGGGGCTTGCCTGAATGCCTGCCCGGTCTTCCGTGAGATCGGCGGGCACGGTTATGTGGCTTTGGATGGCTCCCCGGCTCCCTACCCCGGTCCGATCGGCTCGGTGATCTCTCCGGGTTTGTTCGGCGGACAGGCATTCGGTCACCTGGCCCAGGCCTCCAGTCTATGCGGCGCCTGCCGCGAAGCCTGCCCGGTGGACATTGACCTGCCGGGTTTGCTATTACGCGTGCGCGCCGGAAAAGCACCGACTGGCACAACCGAAACATCCACAGAGGCAGTTGGTATCCCCGCCCCGCTTAAGACCGGGTTGAAGATTTTTCGGCTGGCAGCTGCCAGGCCGCGTCTGTTTGGATTGTTACAGCAAGCCGCAGGGCTGGGCAGCCGCCTGCTCTCCCCCCGCTCCAACTGGATGCGCCTGCCTGCCTTCACCGGCTGGGGGTACAGCAAAGACCTGCCGCGTCCGGTGCTCAAACCCTTCCGCAACCGCTGGGCAGACCTGCAGCATGAAAGTCTTCATGAATTTAAAAAATCCGACCCGCCACCGGTCAGTGCCGATGCCGCACCACCTTCAACCACGGGTCTAAAAGAACAGTTCATCCAGGAGTTGCAAGCCCTGGGTGGTGAGTGTCTGCCCTGCACCCGTGCTCAACTTCCAGTGACGATCCTTTCCCTGTTAAGGGTACGTGGAATTGAGCGCCTGCTGGTGGATGAAGCCGGCGCCGAGGTCCTCTCCGCAAGCGGACTTGAACTGGTACGCACTCCCGACCCCACCTGCCGGGCAGGCCTGACACGTGCCACAGCCGGGCTGGCCGACACAGGCAGCCTGCTGGTCACGGGTGGCGCAGGTGATCTGCTCTCCGCCTCCCTGCTGCCCGAAACCCACCTCGCCATTCTGAACATAAGCGACCTGCACGCCAGCCTGCCGGATGTGCTCAACACCCGCGTTGTGCGCCAGGCGCCAGCCGCAGTGGTCATCAGCGGCCCGTCGCGCACCGCCGATATTGAAATGACCCTGACCATCGGCGTGCATGGCCCCGGCGAACTGATCGTCCTGCTGGTTGACGATTTCCCCACGCTTTAAATTATTCCTGCCTGCCAAAGGCGCTCATCCCTATCCCTATAATTATTTACAAAACTATCAGAAAACTCTAATCTAAACCTATTGTAATTGTCGGAAATGCGTGCTATAAATTGGAGTAACATAATCCAATTAAAAAAAGAGGCAAATATGTCATACAAACGGTTCAGTGCTTTGTTCATGGTTGCAGTATTGGTAATGTCGTTTTCATACAGCCGACCGGCACAAGCCGCACCAATTTCAAATCCGGGCAATGGGAATGGAGCCAAACCGGTTTGTCCCGGGCCTGCCGCACCGGGTGACAGCCATTGCTATGCCTGGGTGCGACCAAATGCCAGCGCTTCTCCCGTGGGGTTAACCCCCGCCCAGATGAAAGCAGCTTATGGTTTTTCAACCAGTAACACGGCTGGTGCCGGGATGACCATTGCCATTGTCGATGCGTATGATTTGCCAACAGCAGAGAAAGATTTAAATGTATTCAGCAAGCAATTCGGTCTGCCAGAATGTACCACTGCCAACGGTTGCTTCAAAAAGGTCAATCAGACTGGCGGAACAAAATACCCGCGCTACAACTCAGGTTGGGGGCTTGAAATTGCCCTGGATATCGAATGGGCACATGCCATCGCACCCGGAGCCAAAATCCTGCTGGTGGAAGCGAGCAGCAACAGTTTCGCCAACCTTCTGGCAGCGGAGGACTACGCGGCTGCCCATGCCAATTACGTCAGCAACAGTTGGGGTGCCAGTGAATTCTCTGGTCAAACTGCGTACGACTCACACTTCTCACGTCCAGGTGTTTCATTTTTTGTCTCCGCGGGAGATGCAGGTCTACCGGCAGATTATCCATCCTCATCCCCGAACGTCATCTCGGTTGGCGGCACGCGCCTGACCTTTAATAGCGATGGCAGCCTGTTGAGCGAGACAGGTTGGAGCAGTGGCGGTGGCGGCTGCAGTCTGTATGAAACAGCCACCTCTGCCCAGTCCGGCTTCTCTGGATATGCCCAGGTGAATTGCGCTGGTAAGCGCGCCACTCCCGATGTGTCTCTGGATGCAGACCCATACTCCGGCGCGGCAGTTTATGATAGTTCAAATTATCAGGGCCAAAAAGGCTGGTATCAAGTTGGAGGCACGAGCCTGAGTTCCCCAATGTGGGCCGGGCGGGCGGCTGTTTCTGGTGCCCTGGTAAACGCCGCCTACGTTTACGGCAACAACGTTACCTATCGCGATATCACCTCCGGGAATAACGGCGCCTCCTGCCTGGGTGGCTTTGATCTTTGTTCTGGCCGTGGCAGTTGGACAGGCGCAACTCCATAAGCCACCTTCAAACTTAAAGCTCTACATGAACAAGGCTCACCCCGATTTCAACCTGCGGGGTGAGCTTTGTTTGTTTTACCCGGGAGCGGGGCGGGAATCAAAGACCGGTTAATTGATCGTTCGACTCGTTGACGATTCAGCCTCCGCCATGATAAAATAACGCCCGCTGCTAAACGCCCCCATCGTCTAGTGGCCCAGGACGTGGCCCTCTCAAGGCCAAAACAGGGGTTCGAGTCCCCTTGGGGGCACTAAGATCAGATAAAACCGGTCAGAATTCCAAGAATATAGAGGAGGTTCTGGCTGGTTTGCGTTTTGAGCAGAAATGGAAAATTGAAGAACTTCCAATCAAAAATTGACAGAATGTCTTTTCTGTTGAGATGAGTTCTAACCGGCTCTCAGAACCAGCAGGACAAATTATATTACATTGATCTTCCCGCAATGTTGTCTGACATGGAAATTCTTGACAGATACCATACTCTCCTTGATAGAAGGTGTTTAAGAAATCCATAAAACGAGCAGACTTGGACCAAAAGGCAGAATTTCTGAATAAATTTTCGATTATTTAGTATTT
>MGMF01000028.1:0-79120 GCA_001796335.1 Chloroflexi bacterium GWB2_49_20
ATATTACTCCCATTCGGGCAATATTTACCCTGTTTTTGGAAGATAAAATACTAAATAATCGAAAATTTATTCAGAAATTCTGCCTTTTGTCACTAGTTTGCTGATTTTTTTTGGATTTCTTAAACACCCTCACTTTAAAATTAAGTCCAAATTTGTAAAGTCCCCTTCTATCAAAGTTGAAATGTCCCCTTGAAAATAAAAAGTAAGTGGGCAGTATATTCGATTTAACGTGACTGCTCAGGTAGGTGAGACAAAGGGAGGTAGATAAGGTGTACCTGTTATGGCCAGTCGCAACACATTCAGAACTTGCTCCCCATTCTTACGGGAAGTTGAAATGTAGCCACGGATCTGGCAGAAACGATCAGCGCCTTCTTTTGAGCGAAACCATCCGGATATTTTTTGCTTCACTTTCATCATGCGGATATCCCTTTCGGCCAGATTGTTATCAAACGGCACCTTAAAATCGTTCATAAAAGCCAGCACAGACTCTTTATGATACAGTAACTCATCCAACAGGTTTCTTGCCGAGCTCTGCTTGATCCGGCCTCGCTTTTTGGGTTGATCGTCTGGTTGTTCAGGTGGGGCATTGGCCTGAAAACCCTGTTCTACCAGTCGATCATATCGCTTCTCAAAGTCAGTTAGCTGTTTGGGTGTCAGGTGTGTCAGACAGGTCTGCCGAGCCCTATCCACTGCTCCTTTGATCTCTTCCAGCAGATCGACCAGCTCAGTAACCCAACCTTGCGGGTAACGCTCTTCCAGGAACTTCAACCTGCGTAAGTGATGAGCATTACACAACCCGTGTAGTATGGGATACTTGAAATAGGACTTCCAGCCATCATGGATGGCACGACCCTTCAGATCGGGCAAGATCCCGATCGCATCCATGGCAGGTTTTCCACGCCTGGCGTGCATTGCATAATAGGTCAGTAGTTCTGTGCTGGCCGAATGCAGCCATTGTAGCTTGCTTTCCACCTGGTTTCCCGTTTCATCAAAATTCACCACCTCTTCCTGTTCGGTCAAGTGCTTTTTGATGGCAGTATTCCCAGGTTCTACCTGTTCGGAAACTTTCTGGCAGGCTTCCAGGATGGTCCCCTCGGAT
Source organism: Chloroflexi bacterium GWB2_49_20 (assembly GCA_001796335.1). Taxonomy (GTDB): domain Bacteria; phylum Chloroflexota; class Anaerolineae; order Anaerolineales; family Villigracilaceae; genus UBA12087. Next base: position 1,100 of record MGMF01000028.1, read on the forward strand.
AGCGCTTGCCCATATAACTCTGCAAAGATCTCACCTGTCCGTTCCAGAGGCACTAGCTGATACTGGTTGAAGTAGACTGCCTGCGTTCTGATCTCCGGGCCATACTGCACCGGCTGGGTGACACCTTCAGGAAAAGCAGCTTTGTTCACTTCCCCACGCTGCGGGCACTGCTTGATCTCCGCTCGATGCTCCGTAACTTCAATTCGCACCCGGGGCACATCAAATACCTGCCGCTTCTCATGTTTGTCCGCTTCTACTTCTTCCAACACTGCATGGCAGTGACTGCCTTGCCTGACTCGATGAACCTCGATGCGGTCCGGATCCTCTACTGCTTCCAATGTATACCCTGTATGTCCTGACTGACCTCCACTTTTCTTGCCATGCCGTTTCCGAAGACTCTTCGGTGCAGGTTTGTTGTATCCGTCACTCGATGGCGGTTTGCCGCTATTACCACTATTCTTGGCAAGCCGATCTTCTAAAGCTTGCATTCTAGCTGCCAGGACCTTGATAATGTCGGTCAGTTTCCGAACCAATCCTACCATGGCATCTTCTCCCTGCTGATAAGCCTGCCTTACTTCTTCGTCGCTGGGTAATTGATATGGTTCCATGACCTTGATTATCCATAATTATCACCGGTTGTGCTAGAATCTTTCGTACTATCTTCGTATGACATTTGACTCTAATTATGCCAGATTAGCTACATAAAAAGGTAATATTTCCTAAATACTAATGGTTGGGACGGGAGTTCTTAGAGAGTATTTGGTTTTAGTCAGTTGTAGCAGGAATTGGGTGGAATTCAATTGCAGAACAGATATTCTTGAAGTAAAATATATGCATCGAATACGAGATGATTAAGCGGGGCGAGGGCTTCAATCAAATATATATCTCATGAATTAAGGAGGTAATATGTTAAGAGTCGCTACCGATATCGGGGGGACATTCACGGACCTCGTGTATATTACCGCAGGTGGAAAGGTTGGCACGGCTAAGAGCCATACGACTACAGGGCAATTCGAAAAAGGTGTGATGGATGTGATCAAGGCTAGTCACATTACTCCCAAAGAATTCATTTCTTTTATTCATGGTACGACGATTGTCATTAACACGATCATAGAGATGAAGGGCGCAAAGGTGGCGCTCCTTACGACAGAAGGCTTTCGCGATATTCTTGAAATCGGTCGTGGCAATCGCCCGGACTTCTTTAATTTGGAATATCCCAAGCCAAAGCCATTTGTGCCTCGCTATCTTCGCCGTGAGGTGCCGGAACGTATCTCGTTCAAAGGGATAGAGAGCAAACCGCTCGATCTTTCCGATCTACCGGCAATACTCGATGATTTTTGCGCTGAAGGGGTGGAGGCTATTGCGATCAGCTTTATCAATTCCTATGCTAATTCGGCACACGAAGAGGCTGCGCTTTCGAAAGTGAAGGAACTATGGCCTGAGGTCTCCGTGGTAGCTTCCTATCAGATCACGCGAGAGTGGCGAGAGTATGAGCGGACGAACACAGCCGTGTTGTCTGCCTATGTCCAACCCATTGCCCATCGCTATCTGGATCGACTGAACAATTGTCTATCAGAGGCTGGCATGCGATGTACACCATATATCATGCAATCGAACTGCGGTGTGGATACTCTCAAGAGCGCACGCCAGATTCCGATAACGATGATTGAATCCGGTCCCGCAAGTGGGGTTTGGGGAGCAGCTGCGCTTGGCCGGCTAATCGGCGAATTGAACGCAATCGCACTCGATATCGGTGGCACGACAGCCAAGTGCGGGCTGATCACCAATGGAGAGGTCAAACTCAACAGCAATTACATGGTAGCGCACAACGAGACCTCGGCTGGATATCCGGTCATGGTGTCAGTGGTAGATCTGGTGGAAATTGGTAATGGCGGTGGGTCCATCGCCTGGGTGGATGAATTCCAGAGATTGCATGTGGGTCCCCAAAGCGCTGGAGCCGTACCAGGCCCGGTCTCTTATGGCGCTGGGGGGATGGAAACAACGACCACAGATGCGAATCTGGTATTAGGGCGTATCAATCCGAACTACTTCTGCGGTGGAACACAGATTGCAGACATGGCTGCTGTTTACAAAGAGCTGGATAAACTTGCCGCGATCCTCTCATCCAGTCAGCGGGAGGTTGCCCGTGGCATTATTCGTATCGCTAACAACAGCATGGTTAACGCCATCAAGCTGATTTCAGTCAATCGGGGACATGATCCGCGTGATTTTACGCTGATTGCTTTTGGTGGCGGCGGTGGAATGCATGCTTGCGCCCTGGCTAAAGAGTTGGGAATCAAGAAGGTGGTGATCCCCAGTCTTTCCGCCGTATTCTCAGCCTGGGGAATGTTGCTAAGCGATTTGCGCCGCGACTATTTACAAACCCAGATCGTCGAACTTTCCGGCGCAGAAGCAGCTGCTCAGATCAACCAAGCGTTGATATTGCTCGAAGAACACGCCATCCAGGAATTCGCCTCTGAAAACATTGAACGCTCGCAGATACTCTTTCTCAGATATGGCCGGTGCCGCTACCAGAACCAAGAACATTTCGTGGAAATCGCTCTGCCGGATGGTGCAATTACATCTGGCCAGATTAATGCCATCATCGAGCGTTTTCACACTAAATACGAAAGAGAATACACTTATCGTTTGGAAGCGTCTGCGGAACTGGTCTGTTATCACCTAGTTGCTTTGATCGAAGTGGATAAGCTGAAGCCTGAGAAACACCCAAGGACAGGGCGCAAACTTATAGCTGCCATCAATGGAAAGCGGGAGGTGGATTATGTTGAGGCTGGCATCCACCAGGCGACGATCTATAATGGTGATGTCCTGGAACCGGGTATGAGCTTCATTGGTCCAGCGATCATCGAAGAGTCGGGCACCACGGTTGTGATCCCGCCCGGTCTGCCGTGTCAAGTGGATGACTTCGGCAACTACTGCATTCAGACCGCTTAATGCGTAATTAGGAGGATCACCATGACAAAGCAGTATGATCCGATTACGATAGAAATTATCCAAAGCTCATTACAGGCGGCAGCCGATGAGATGTTTGCAGCTCTGCGGCACACGGCCATGAGCGCGATAATCTACGAAGTGCTCGATATGGGTACTGGCATCACCGACAAGAACGGAGAACTGGCCAGTTCCGGAGCCGGCATCCCAGGCTTCGTCGGTGTGCTGGACAAAACCGTCAAGTGGGTTATCGAAAAGTTCAAAAAACTTGGCGATATTGAGCCGAGAGACATTTTTATCACCAATGACCCGTACAATGGTGGCGTGACACATCTGAATGATATTGTCCTGGTCATGCCTGTTTTTGTGGACGATGAGATTGTTGCCTGGACAGCCAATATCGCCCACTGGAACGATGTGGGCGGCATGGTGCCTGGCAGCATGTCAACCAATGCGACCGAGATTTTTCAGGAGGGGTTGATTTTGGCTGGTATTAAGATCTTCTCCCGGGGCAAGCCGATCCAGTCAGTATTCGATATTCTCACGGCAAACTGCCGAATGCCCGATTTTCTAACAGGAGATCTTTGGGCCGGCGTCGCTTCAGTTCGGGTCGGCGAGCACCGCATCCTGGAAATCACCAACAAGTACGGGAAAGATGTGTTCCTCCATGCTGTGGAAGAATATATGAACTATGGCGAACAAGTGAGTCTCCGTGCTTTGAAGCGTGTGCCCAAGGGCAAGTACTCGCTGGTCGAAGAGCAAGATAAAGGGCCAGCCTATAAAGTCGCTATTGAGATTCGAGACGATGAGTTTATCATTGATCTGTGCGGTAGTCCCGATCAGGATAAAGGACCCTTTAACATGAGCCGAGATGAAGCGGTCACTGCGTGCCAGATGGCTTTCAAGGGCGTCACCTCACCCGACAAAGTCGTCAACGGCGGCACCTTCCGTCCCTTGAAGGTACTCACCCGACCTGGAAGCGTCTTTGATCCAATCTACCCGGCAGCTCAAGGCATCTACTATGAGATTACCATCCGGCTCTATGATCTCATCGTGCGCTGCCTGGCCCAACACATGCCTGATCGGTTGCCTGCCGGAAGCTTTGCCTCGGTCTGTGGAACGCTTTTCGGTGGCACTCATCCTGATACTGACCGCCAGTATGCCGTGATCGAGCCCGAGTTGGGAGGCTGGGGTGGATCTTCGCACTCTGATGGCAATTCTGGACAGTTTTCGGCAGCGCACGGTGAAACCTACAACTGTCCGGCTGAGGTCGCTGAAGCGCGCTATGGTGTGACGGTTGACTACCTCAGTTTTCATGACGACGAAGGTGGCGCAGGCTTGCATCGGGGTGGCAAGGGTGTACGGATTGATTATCGCATCAAATCTGACAATGCCTGGTTGACTGTTGCCTATACCCGGTCGAGGATTCCACCATGGCCTCTTGAAGGTGGTTGCCAAGGTTCACTAAACTACGTGCTGATTATCCGGGCGAGTGGCCCTATTGAACGTTACTCGGTGGTAAGTGGCTTGATGCTGAATAAGGATGATATCATCCGGGTCATGACGGGCACGGGTGCAGGGTGGGGGAATCCAATGCAGCGCAATTTAGAATTGGTCAAGGAAGATCTCAAAAACGGGTTCATCACCGAAGAACAAGCAAATCGATACTATGGATTGGAGAAACGTGCCTCAAACGCATAATCGTTCTCGAACTACTCACCTAAAGTGTCAATGCTTAATACCAGCAACGGCAGTGACTCGCGCTTTGGATGGGCAACATGTTATGCAGGATTGCATGGTCTATAAGCTTATTGCTGCCATGCTTATCATGGGTCAAGCGTATACCAAGGGGTTGTGATTGCGTAGCAGCGCGGTCACGTCTTAAAAGATTTTGGATATTGATAAACGATTCCACTAGATGCACAAGCAACCTATATATTACTGTGTGCTACCAGAAGAGGTTGTAAATTTTCAAATCACTGCCTTTGGTTAAGTTGAGAAACCGGTTCTCCGGGAGTTGTATGGATGGGTAGTATCTTGGTCAATGCCCACAAGGGCAGCGGTGCATCAACTTTGGTGAGCTGATTTGCCCCTAAAAAAGGAGAGTAGATAATGCGTATTATGTGGATTAACCCAGTTGGAACGGATATATTTGACACCGACATTTTGAATATTCTGAACAAGGCGAAGCAGGATGGTACGCAGGTGGATGTGGTTTCCCTGCCTGCCGACCGGCCTAAGCACCTGGAGTACCATGCCTACGAAGGATTGGTTATAGGCGACATCGTGCGATTGACTCGCCAGGCCGCCGACAAATATGACGCGATCGTCATTAGCTGCTTCTACGATGTTGGTTTGCGCGAGGCGCGCGAGGTGTCAGGACGCTCGATCGTGACAGCGCCATGCCAATCGGCCACTGCCATTGCAAGCAATTTGGGCAATACCTTCTCGGTGTTAGTAGGGCGACGCAAGTGGATCCCGAAGATGCGTGAGAACGTGCATCTGTACGGACACGATCATCGTTTGGTTTCGATGCGCACCTTGGATTTGGGAGTGCTTGACTTCCAGACCGACCACGACCGTACTTGCGACCGCCTTCTGGTAGAAGGTCGCAAGGCCATTCAGGAAGATGGCGCTGAGGTTATCATCCTCGGCTGCACGGCAGAATATGGATTCCACGAAATGATGCAAGCTGAGCTCGGTGTGCCCGTGATTGACGCGATCCTGGCCCCATTCAAGTACGCCGAATTCCTGGTTGACCTGGCTAACAGGTTTGGCTGGTGGCCTAGCCGCATGTGGGGTAGTGAAGCGCCGCCGGAAGCGGAAATAACGGCCTGGAACCTTATGAATTCTTGACCATCACCGTGTTCTCTTGACTCACACAATGACAGGTGATAATATATTCAAAATGAAAGTCATTTTCATACTATGAAAACGATAAAGATAATATCCGGATCCCGTGTAGATACCCGGCAATATAATATTCAATCGGTAGAACGAGCAACCTCTGTTCTCAAAGCATTTATTACATTAGGTTCTGAATTATCCGCAAGTGAGATTTGGACCAACCTTCATCTTCATCCGACCACAGCTTATCGCATGCTTGTCACTTTGGAGAATCAGGGCTTTGTACGGCAGGATCCTGATACGGGTAAGTATCAGCTTGATGTAGTATGCTTGGAGTTAGGTAGCCAATTTCTCAAAGCCAATCACCTTAGGGATATAGCCCTCGGTGAAATGACCAAGCTTCAAGAAATATTCGGCGAGACTGTGCATTTAGGCCGGCGAGATGGATGTGAAATTGTCTTTTTGGAGAAACTTCCTAGCTTACGTCCCACAGGGACAATGGCTTCAAATGTAGGAGGTCGAACTCCAATTTACTCTACTGGGTTGGGCAAAGCCATACTGGCATATTTACCAGAGACCGAGGTGCAAAAGCTGTTCCCCTTCCCCGATCTACATTCTCGAACAAAAAACACCATTACCACACTGGAAAATCTAAAACAGGAATTAATTCGGATTAAACAACAAGAATATGCCATTGACGATCAGGAAAACGAAGAGGACGTCTTCTGCATTGCTGCCCCGATCTTTGACCATAAAGGAATTACGGCAGCTTTGAGTATTTCGGGACCAGCAAATCGAATGGGTTTACATCTTAAAGAAGAACCGATAATTGATGAGATTCAACAGGCTGCAGTCGAAATCTCGAACAAACTCGGCTATCGGCGAGGAGTGGATCAGGTTCAGATACCTGGACAGTAAATTGTCCCTTTTGGAGTTAATTGTATCAACTCTTGAAATTATTACTTTTATTTTGAAAACCTAGGAGAAGCGAATGGATCAATCTACTAAGTCGCGTTTGGCCAGCCGTATGCAATTGCTTAAAGGCGAAGGCGCAATTGAGACTTTTGCAAAAGCGAAGAACCTTGAATTACAAGGGCGTAAAATCATCCACCTTGAGATCGGGGAACCCGATTTTGTTACGCCTGATCATATCGTAGCTGCGGGTGTTGAAGCCTTACAACAAGGGCGTACCCGCTATACTCCAGCTCCTGGAATAACCGAATTACGCAAAGCTATTGCTACCGAGGTGATGCGCTCGCGTGGAATTGCTGTATCTATAGAGAATGTCGTTGTCGTGCCAGGCGCAAAATTCATCTTGATGCTGACTTTACTTGCGTTGATTGAACCTGGCGATGAAGTAATAATACCTGACCCAGGCTACCCAGCATATTCTTCAGTTGTTGCCTTGCTTGGAGCAAAACCGATAGCATTGCCCTTGTACGAGGAACTTGAGTTTCATTTTGATGAGGCTGAATTACGGGCAGCAATCTCGCCTCGTACCAGGATGATTATAATTAATTCCCCTCAAAACCCAACCGGTGGTGTGTTGAACAAATCCGACTTGGAGGTTGTGGCTGAACTAGCAAAGGAGAATGACATTTGGGTATTAAGTGACGAGGTCTATCGTCACATAATTTTTGATGATAAATTTCAAAGTATTTCATCGCTACCTGGAATGCAAGATCGTACCATCATTCTCGATGCCTTCTCAAAAAGTTATTCTATGACGGGTTGGCGATTGGGTTATGTTATCTGTGCTGAGGATCTTGCTGAGGCAATTACTCGTTTGATTATAAATAGCACTTCATGTTCGGCAGATTTTTCTCAATACGCTGGAATCGCTGCACTGACTGGATCGCAAGATCAGGTTTTCGCCATGGCTGAATCCTTCCATCGCCGTCGGGATTTGGTTGTAAGTAGTTTAAACACAATCCCAAATTGGAAATGTAATACTCCAGCTGGGGCTTTTTATGCTTTCCCGAATATCAAAGGTTCCGGGCTTAGTTCTCAACAAATGTCTGATTATTTGCTGGACCATGCTGACATCGCCTTGTTACCGGGTAATGGATTTGGTGCAAATGGTGAAGGTTACTTACGGATATCTTACGCGACCTCAGAACCCAACCTCAGGCAAGCAATGCAAAGGATCGACAAGGCAATCCGAAGTCTTTGAATCTTTACAGCTCCACTTCAGTTTAGCGTTGAAGGAAGATGGTGATTTTCTTGGATATTTTCAGAGATCAAAGGAAATAATATGGATGAAAAAGTGATTCTTGCCAATCCCTTCAAATGTACTGGCTGTAGAGTATGCGAGCTGGTTTGTTCTTTCAAGCATGAAGGAATGTTTGTACCTTCCCTTTCCAGAATCAGAATAGTAAAGATTCATGAGATGGGATTTAACAATCCTATATCTTGTCTGGATTGCAGCCGGATGCCCTGTGTCGACGCCTGTCCAACAGGCGCTTGTCAAGTTATGAAAGTGGATACAGCTCTTTGTATCGGTTGTAGGGAATGCATTGCGGCATGTCCCTTTGGCGCAATGGATTTTAACCCAACGACCAGGGTATCGTATAAATGCGATCTATGCGAGGGGGATCCAGAATGCGTCAAAGGCTGTATTCCAGGTGCCCTTAGCTATCAGGTCGGATCAAATCAAGCGAAAACCAAACGGCGTGACCGGACCACAATTCGTTACGAATTAGTCCGGGAGGCATAAATGAGACAACCGATCGTTTTACATGTTGATCTTTCGCACGGAACACTTAGATCCGAACTGGTGCCGAAGCAAGTCACGACCCAATTCCTGGGAGGTCGAGGTGTTAATGCTTATTATGCTTACAAGATGATTAAACCCGGGATCGATCCTCTCGGTCCAGAGAATGTGCTGATAGTTGGCCCGGGAACACTTACTGGAACCACGGCTCCTTGTTCTGGACGCACTAGTGTGACTTGTAAAAGCCCGGTAACAAACTTGTATAATAAAACCAACAGCGGTGGACACTGGGGAGCCGAGTTGAAGTATGCCGGATATGACTATATCATTATTGCCGGCGTCTCAAGCCATCCCGTCTACCTTTGGATTGATAATGGAAAAATGGAGATACGTGATGCACGTGAAATTTGGGGGTCAGATATCAAACGAACGAATCAACTAATCAGAGAAGATCTAGGTGACGAAGAAATCCAGGTTGCAACGATCGGCCCAGCAGGAGAGAACCGGGTAATGTGCGGTTACATCAACTTTTCCTGGCATCATGCTGCTGGTCGAGCTGGAGCAGGAGCGGTGATGGGATCCAAAAACCTAAAAGCCATAGCCGTCCGGGGTACTGGAGGCATAAAAGTCGCTGATCCGATTAATTTTATTAACATTTCCAATAAGGTTCGCCAGGAACTGGCAAACGACTCGGGTACCAAGACTTTGGCGCAGTGGGGCACTTCTGGTTCGCTTCCAGTTGTTAACGAATTATATAGCATCAACAATCGGAATTTTCAAAACAATTACATTGAATACGCTGAAAAACTCAGTGGACAATATCTGGTAGAGGCAGGTTATTTGAAAGGAAGGATTGCGTGTTTTTCTTGCTCTACTGCGTGTCACCGTTATGTTGTAAATCAAAACGGACCCTTCCGCGGAGTTAATGGTGCGGGTCCGGAATTCGAAGCCATGGCCTCACTCGGTTCTGCAACTGATGTAAGCGATACTGAAGCTATCTTGATGGCCAATCAAATTTGCAACCAACTGGGTTTGGATGTCGTATCGGCTGGCAGCTATGTGGCATGGGCTATGGAGTGTTATGAGAAAGGTATGCTGACGAAGGAAGACAGCGATGGCATTGACCTGAGGTGGGGAAATGGTGAAGCATTGGTCCAAATGATCGAGAAAATCGGAAGGCGGGAAGGACGACTGGGCGATTTATTGGCAAAGGGTATACGCCGAGCATCCCAGGAATTGGGTGGTGATTCATGGAAATGGGCAGTCCAGGCTAAAGGACTGGAACAATCGTGTGTAGAAACCCGGTCTGCCAAAGGTTATTCACTTGCATTTGCTGTCAATCCTCGAGGGCCAGACCACCTGATGACCGAGACCTTCGCAGAGTATGGTGCTTCACCAGAAGCTGTCGAACTCATACGGAAGATTACCGGGGATGCCAAGTATGCCACCCCCCATCTGACTGAAAAACGAGCAGAAATCGTTCGTTGGCATGAAGATACTTATGCAATCACAGACGCGCTCGGTTTCTGCGCTTTTTCCTCAACTGCTGCCTATGCAGTCAACCCTGAGAACATGGCTGCTATGTACAACGCATTCACCGGGGAAAGCCTAAGTACCGATACGTTGATGGAAGCAGGCCGCCGGATTGTAACACTGGAGCGTATTTTCAATATTCGCGAAGGAGCACGAAGAGAAGATGATACTCTTCCATGGAGGCTTATGAACGAGCCAGTCAGCAGCGGCCCCCGAAAAGGAGCTATTAACAGCCCGGAGGAGCTTAATAAACTGCTCGACCAATACTATGACCTTCACGGATGGGATCGGAAAACAAGCATTCCAACGCATGAAACAGTAGAACAATTGGGACTTCTCGATTTGACGAAAGACCAAATCACCGAATAGTCGACCATGGTCTCAAACAGGATCTCGATTGATTCATTGGCATGCACCGGTTGTAAGGATTGTGTTGTGGCATGCATCGAACAACTACAACAGCGAACCCAAAAGGAAGATGACTGCATCTCCAGCCGAATCCAAGTACTGGGAACAGAACCTCTCTTCTTTTTGACTATTTGCCGTCAATGCATAGAGGCACCTTGTGTGGATGCGTGTATTACTGGAGCGCTACGTCAAGCTGTGATAGGTGTTATGCTCAACGACATAACTTGCATTGGTTGTGGGATGTGCACCATGGCTTGTCCATTCGGTGCTATCTGGTTAAACAAAGATCGAGAAAAATCTGTCAAATGTGATGGTTGCCCAAACCATGCAATACCACCATGTATCAATGCTTGCAGACCAGAAGCTCTCCAGTTGGAGCAGAAAGCCAGGATCGCAGGAACACACCGACGGCGGAGTAGTGAGAAGATGATAACAATCGAAAGACGGGTAGATGGTCCAGAGACCTCCTCATATATGACACATGGAGGCAATGGGTGAAGATCGTGGTGATTGGAGCGAGCGCTGCTGGGGGAAGCCTGTGTGAGACCGCACGACGACTTGAACCAGGTGCAGAGATCACGCTTATCAGCGAAGAATCGCTTCCATACTATTCTCGCTGTCTACTTCCATTATTCATCAATGGTGCCAGATCAAGAACGGAATTGCAGTTTCGCCCATCAAACTGGGCAGAGGATTTGAAATTACGAGTGATGGTTGGTAAAGTCGCCAGTCTTTCCCCCCGGGAAAAGAAGTTGCTGATGTCTAGCGGTGAGATAGTTGAATACGATCGACTTGGGGTTGCCACAGGAGCATCTCCGTATCTACCTTCCATACCCGGAATTTCTAGCCGTGGCGTGTTCACTCTTTATAACCTTCAGGTTGCATTGAGTATAAAGCGTTGGTTGCCGACAGCCAAACATATTATTGTGCTTGGTGCAGGTCTGATCGGAGTTAAAGCTGCTGTGTCTATGTGTGAAACGGGAAAAACAATAACCCTGATCGAACAGCGTCCGACCATACTACCCGATACTATCGATGCTCGGGCAGCCCGGATTATCACCAGCCAGCTCGAAGGTCACGGAATACAGGTACTCACCGGAGGAACAATAACCGAAGTGAGATCTGGTAAGGATTTTAAGATTAATAGTGTGCTGCTTGCCTCTGGAGAAGTGCTAAAGTGCGACATGCTTGTCGTGGCTGTAGGTACCAGGCCAAATATCGATTTATTTGAGAAGACAGGGGCTAGTATTCGTAAAGGTGTGCTTATAGATAAAAATATGCATACCGGCCTTTCTGGAGTTTTCGCCGCAGGTGATGTGGCAGAAGTCAACCGGCTCGATTCCAAAGAAACGTTACCCGTGGCAAATTGGATAAACTCAAAACGAGAAGGCCGACTGGCTGCATATAATATGCTGGGTCAATCAATACCTTATAGGGGACGGCTGAGATGTAACGCAGTTAGCATCTTTGGATTGCCCCTCGTCTCAGTAGGTCGGATTTCCGCAGGAAAAGATGACGAAGATATCATGGAGGATATAACTACTCAAACCTACCGCAGATTTTTTTTCAATGATAACCGTGTTGTAGGCATGATCATGCTCGGGAATACAGCTGAAGCAGGAATTCTCACCACATTGATCTGGCAATCACGCGATGTGGCTTCCATTCGCCATCGATTGTTACGTGAAGGGACTGGATGCTTACAGGTCGATTCCGTTGGTATGTGGCAAAAATCCAAGAATGTCCACATTCGGTCAACCATATGATGAAAATTAAACTCTCCTTGAATACTATGCCAAACGCATCAATGGATAACGAGGTTTTAATCTAAGTAGAAGCTAGAGGTGAACTATGTTGGGTACACCATCCCTCCGTGGGAGGAGTGTTCAAGTTTTATCAGAGGCAGAACTTGATATTATTCACGAGACAACTTTGCGTACCTTGAGTGAAGTAGGTGTGCGCTTTGAGGACAAAGAAGCTTTGTCCATTTTTCGAAAATGCCCAGATGCTCAAGTAATAGGATCACTGGTTCAGCTTCAACCCAAATTGATCGAGCAGACCATTGAGAAGTCACCCAGTCACTTCCAGCTGCATGCTCGAAATCCTAAATTCACGCTTTCTATGGGTGATGATCGAGTTTTCTATTCCGGTGGTTATGGTGCAACCTTCGTGTGTGACTCTGAAAATCAATTGTATCGCCAAGCCACATTAGCTGATGTGAGGAAATACCTGATCTTGGCGGATGCAATGGAAAACGTCCATTATCAGTTAATGCCTTTTGTGCCCCAAGATGTTCCTGCGGCATACGCAGAACTCTATGCCATGGCTTTACAATTCAATTACACGGAAAAGCATATAGGAATCAGCACACCCCACTCAATGTTTATTGGGGAAATATTGGATATTGGTAAACGGGTGGCTGGTGACCTGGGAGTGGAAGGCCCCGTATTTTCATGGGGATGTGTTTCCAACTCCCCACTGGGCTTTCCCCAAGATAGTCTACCCAAGTTGATCGCGGCCTCACGTGCTGGCATCCCCTTTCTAATTGTTAGTGGAGCGATGGCGGGAACAACGGCACCCGTCACTCTTGCAGGAACACTAGTTGTCCAGAACGCTGAGGTTTTAGCTGGAGCAGCCCTTTGCCAGCTTGTTAATCCAGGTACACCGGTCGCGTATGGAACCTTTTCAGGCGGGGTTGACATGCGAACTGGAAAATGGACTGCTGCCGGCCCTGAAATGGCATTGATTAGCGGTGCAACATCTCAGCTTTGCAAGCGCTATCAGATTCCGTTTGGTTATGGGACGGGTGGAATAGCCGATTCACAAATACCTGATGTTCGGGCGGGTTTGGAGAAGACGCTTACAACACTTTTTGCAGCGATGTGCGGTGTAGAGATGATCCATGATGGCGTGTCGGGTTTAATTGGCAGCGCGATGGCTCATTGTTTTGAGCAATTGATTATTGATAATGAGATGGCGAATCTGATAAATCGTTTACTAAATGGGATCGAAGTAAATGATGAAACTCTTGCCTTTGACATAATCAAAAGTGTCGGACCCGGCGGGAACTTTCTCAATAAGAACCACACCGCCAAGAATTACAAAAAGGAACTTTATATTTCAAAGTTATTCTCCAAGGAATCATTGCTTAGATGGCCTGAGTCAGACTTAGAAACCACACTCGCCAAGGCACGTGACCAAGTCAAGCAGATTCTTGAAACCCATCATCCATCCCCACTCCCTCCAGAGACGCGAGTATTTATTGAAGCAACACTGGAAAAAATAACTGGAACAGAACGAAAACTGTTTAAAAGAACAGGATAATTGTTTTTGGAATGCAGATACTCTTGGTGATAATAGGATTTAGATAAAAACAAGGAAGAAGACCATGGTAAAAAATATACAAAGAAGGATAAACAGTAGCTCTACGGGAAATTTGAAGACCCGGTGGATCCCCCCGTATATCATGCTAACACCAGGAATTGTACTGATAACATTCTTTTTCCTTTTGCCACTTACTCTAATGGTTATTTACAGCTTCTATACTCGTGTCTTGGGTGGATCTATCGAGCCCATTTTTACACTCGATAACTATCTGCGAGCATTGACCCGACCCCTATATCTTAAAATCATATTTCGTACTCTTTGGTTAGCGCTCGTAACCACAATTATTACATTGGTCTTAAGTTACCCCCTGTCCTATTTTTTAGCACGGACCAAGTCAAAACACAAGAATTTATTGGTACTTGCTGTTCTATTCCCATTTTGGACCAGCATTATTATTCGCTCGTATGCTTGGCTGGTTTTGTTAGGAAACAAAGGAGTAGTAAATAGTGTTCTCGCAGGTCTGGGTTTGCCAAAAGTACAGTTAATCTGGAATGAGACTGGTGTGCTTTTTGGATTAGTCCAGATACTCTTACCGTATATGATTCTTCCGTTATATGCATCCATTTCCGGTATTAAGGAGTCAATTGAGGAATCTGCACGTACCCTTGGCGCAGGCAGCCTGGTAACTTTCATGCGTATGACAGTGCCCCTTAGTTTGCCAGGAGCAGCCACCGGGGCTCTGCTGGTGTTTATCAGCGCCATGGGCTCTTTTCTGACACCCGCCCTCCTGGGAGGGCCAAGTCAGATTGTCATTCCAATGCTGATCTATGAGCAAATAGCAATTCTGAATTATGCATTTGCTGCAGCATTATCCATGATATTGGTGTTTATTGTTCTGATCATCGTAATACTGTTTGATCGCTTGGTAGGGTTGGAACGGCTCGGAGGCATATATGGCTAGAGATGTTGTTCAGTATAAGCCAGGAATTCTAAATAGACTTCACTGGAATCCTCTTGCTTTTTATGCTGCGATTATGTTTATGTTCCTGCTTGCCCCGGGGTTTGTGGTAATAATATTGTCATTTAGTTCCTCTACGTTCATGGAGTTCCCACCTCCTGGTTTCTCCTTGCAATGGTACGGTACTTTCTTCAAAGATGAGCAGCTTCTAACGGCCTTAGGCATCAGCCTGCAGGTCGCTTTTGCAGCCACAATATTATCCATCCTTATTGGTACATTGGCTGCATTTTCACTATCCCGTTATACCATACGAGGCGGTAAGGTAATCCGCTTGGCCATGCTGGCTCCATTTATCGTACCCTGGATTGTCCAGGCAACTGGCTTGTACCGTCTCTTTGCGCTGTTAGGCATACAAGGCACCATAGGTTCAATAATAATCGCTCATACGGTAATCTGTATTCCTTTTGTATTGTTGGTCGTCTCTGCCGGATTAATTGCAGTACCCCGCTCCCTGGAGGATGCCGCACGTACGCTAGGTGCCTCTGGAATAACCACAACCAGACGCATTACCTTACCTCTGATCAGTAGTAGCATTGCCGCAGCAGCAATATTCGCTTTTATTACATCATTTGACGAATTCATACTTGCCTTTTTCTTAGCTAGTCCAAGTGCTGAAACATTTCCAATCAAGATGTTTCTTGCGCTAAGAGACAAGGTTGACCCACGGCTCACGGCTGTTTCCACCCTGTTCATTACTGCGAACTTTGCAGGAGTGATTCTTTTTCAGCGTCTACGGAGAGCGAAGTAATTTCATGGAGTTGATAAAGGAGGAAGCAATAAGACAATTCTCAACAAGTGGCATTGGAATAAGTATCTAATTGGATTGCCTGTCTGACCACAGACGCGTCCAAACCATAAATAGAAAATATAACACCAAATAAAAGGAGGAAGAACCATGAAAGAAGAATTGTTCATCCAGGTTCCAAAACAGTTAAGCCGACGTGAGTTTTTAAAGGTCGCAGGAGCTACCGGCTTGGGAGCATTTCTGGTAGCATGTGGTGCTAATCCTACAGCAACCTCAGAGGCGGTAGAAAGAACCATGGCAATCCAGCCTTGGCCTGGTAGCTATGAAGATATCTTCAAAAAGTATGTCTATGAACCGTTTACGGCAAAGACCGGTGTCAAAATCACAAGCACCCCCCAGGCTGAGTGGTATAACCTTGCCAAGATTAAGCAGGAAGTCGACAGTGGTAACCCAACATTAGATATATCCGTTCAACTTCCTGGTGATGTGGTTCGTGGAGGCAAGGATGGGCTCTTTGAAGAGATCAATGTTGCAAGTGTGCCTATGACCGCTGACCTCTTTGATCAAGCCAAAGCACTACTCCCTTGGGGGCTCGGTTATCTTGTCTATAGCTACGGAATAGGCTATCGGCCAGGAACTGGGGATTACTCCAGTTGGTGGGACATTTGGGATCCAAAGTACGCGGGTCGATTATCGTTGGGCAAAACAGAAACAACCTACGTAGTTCAGACCATTAACCGTTTGATTACTGGAAAAATGTCTCCGGTCGATACAGACGCGGTATTTGCAAAACTTGATGAGCTCAAACCGAACATAAAGAAGATGTTTGAATCGGATGCCGATCTTCGTAATATGTACAATGCTGAGGAGATTGACGCTTTTGTGTTCTTCAATGGACGGGTGGCTGTGCAGCAGGATGACGGCATTGATGTCTTGTTCTCCAGCCCATCAGAGGGAGCATTTGCGGCCTTTGATTTTCTATGCATCACCAAGAATTCCAAGAATAAGGACATTGCCCAAGAGTTCATTAATTTCTCCCTTGAACCTGAACAACAGGTGAACATTGGCAAGTACATGCACTATGGCCCGACTAACAAAACAGTTACTTTCGATGATCCGAAGTATTGCGCGGTTATGCCATGTGGTGGAGCCATGGATTCCCTTTGGTTTGAAGATGCAGAGTATGTGTCTGAAAATCAAGATGCCTGGATCGAGCGTTGGAACGAGTGGTTAGCTGGATAACATTGGAATAAGGTGGGTGGAACTGGGTTACCAGTTCCACCCACCATTCAAATAAGGAATGCCAATGAAGGATTTAATATTACATAATTTATCCAAGAGATACCAGAAAAACTTGGTTGTCGAAGACCTTTCTCTCGAAGTTAAAGAGGGCGAGTTTGTTTCCATGCTCGGACCTAGTGGTTGTGGTAAGACAACAACGCTCCGCATGATCGCTGGCTTGGTATCTCCCGATGAGGGTCAGATAATATTGGGCGGCCGCGATATTACATTTCTGCCTCCTGAAAAAAGAGGAATTGGTATGGTCTTTCAGGATTATGCCCTCTTTCCGCATATGACAATCGAGGATAATGTCGGTTTTGGTCTCCAAATGCACAAAGTTCCCCGTTCTGATATAAAGGGACGAATTGATCGAGCGCTAGACTTAGTACAATTGACCGGATTGCAAAAACGCTACCCGCACCAGTTGAGTGGAGGTCAACAACAACGTGGGGCACTAGCCCGCGCATTGGTGATTGAGCCTCAGCTTTTACTTCTTGACGAACCTCTCAGCAATTTAGATGCAAAGCTACGCCAGGAAATGCGCGTTGAGTTGAAAGACATCCAACAACGTATTGGGATAACCACAATATTTGTTACCCATGACCAAATTGAGGCATTAAGCCTTTCCGATCGGATTTTGGTCATGGTCCGTGGGTGCATTGTTCAGGAGGGGACTCCAATTGAGATCTACGAAAAACCAAAAGATAGCTTCGTGGCAAGCTTCCTTGGTCAGGAAAACTTTATTGATGGCAAAGTTGTATCCAATATTGATGGATTGATAAATGTGAAATCTGCCGAAGGGTTGGTTCTATTTGCCCCTGCTAACTCAGACATGAAAAATGGCGATGATGTCATCCTGGCGATAAAAAAAGAGCGAATAAAGATTTTACCGGAAGGGAGCTATAAGGATATTGAAAATAATAGAACCAAGCAAAATGCCATTAAAGCGAAAGTGGAATTTGTGACATACTTGGGAACAACTATCCAATATCTCTGTTCATTGCACGAGAGAAGGATTGTAGTTAGTGTACCAAATGAAGCTTGCGGCCCTGCTTTTAAGAAAGGCGATGCAGTGACCTTGTTATGGGAACCATTGGACTGTATCAGCCTGACTGTCACAAAACCATCTTCCTAATCTAATAGACACAAAACGGTTAGAGATTATGGAGTGAAACATAAGATGATAAACATGAGTTGTGGACAAACGTCACTAAACCCTGAGTGCTTAAAGGCATTAAGTAAGCAAATATTCCAGCCCATTTACTATCCAGAGTATTGGTCAACGGAAATAGCTGTTGTTGATATGCTCCGTAAAATTTGCCATACTCAGAATGACGTCCTTCTGATGGCGGGTTCGGCTACATATGGCGAAGAAGCCGCTATGTTGAGCCTTCTTGAACCAGGTGATAAGGTTCTGACTGTTAACTCGGGTATGTATGGACAGGTATTGACTGACTTGACCAAGATCGTCGGTGCACAACCGATAGAGATAAAGGTCGAAGAAGGCAAGAGTGTGGAACCATCGATTATTCGTGATCAACTTGAACTCGATCCTGAGATCAAGATGGTCGCCTTGGTCTATGCTGATACAAGCCAGGGCACTGTAAATCCAGTTCCTGAAATCGGGGATATGATGAGGGATTTCCCTGACGTTCTGCTGATGGTAGACGCCGTATCAGCGCTCGCTGCCTTGGAACTAAGACTTGATGAGTGGCGAATAGATATTTGTTGCACAAGCCCACAAAAGTGTGTCAACGCTCCCCAAGGGCTAGCCATCGTTTTTGTTAGCAACCGAGCATGGGCTGTCATTAAAGACAGGAAAACACCAATTAACTCCCTTTGCATGGATCTTACGGTTTGGAAGGAGTATCACGATGGTGTGCGAGTAGCAAGCACAACGGGACAATGGCAGGACATATCGACAGTTACCACCAAATGCGTTCATGGGCCTTCTCCTTCCTATTCACTCGTTTACGGATTAAAGGCTTCCCTGGAGGCAATCTTGTTTGAAGGCTTAGAGAATGTATATCACCGACATTCCTCGGCTTCTAAAGCAATCCGTGTTGCGCTCCGTGCTTTGGGTCTTGGTGTCAAAGCAGATGAGGAAGTAGCAGCTCCAATGGCAACGACAATCGTCTTCCCTAAGCCGGTGGATTGGACCAAATTTGCAAGCAAAATGCTTATGGATTATGGCATCGCCATTGCCGGCGATTTTCGGATCGGCAATATGGGTTTTGTGGCTGATCCGCGCTATGTAATTCCGACCATCGCTGCGCTTGAGAGTACTTTGCTTGATTTCGGTTTTCCGGTGGAACTCGGCGCAGGAGTAAAGGCTGCACACTGTGTGTTCGAAGAAACGTACAATTTTCAGGAAATATAACATTCTGGCGATGAGAATACTGATCGCTGATGATATTAATTTGGAAGATATAGAACCTGTGCTGGAAGGACTAGCACTATTAGGAACGGGAGGTGGTGGGTCACCAGATTTGGGACATGAAACCCTAAGTATCAATTTGGCTCGAGGACGAAGGATAACACTAATCGATCATGATGCTGTTGAAAATGATGCACTGATCGTGAGTGGTGGGATTATGGGGTCAGTCAAATTGCAAAAGTTAGTTTGTGCACGGTTTTGAGGTCTATTTTGCAGATGGCAGCACTCCAAGTTGAAGCTTTATCCAAATGGTTTGTGGCATTTTCAATAACGTTTACTAATTAGGCGAGAGTATTGCGATTTCTAGCTATGGTAACATATCATCTCAAACATATGGGGCTTTTGAAAAAGTCAACAAAATTATTAAAACTGGATGTTGAAGTTCAACAGGAATTTACCGCCCGAGAGCTATTGCTGCATCTGCTGGAATGTAGTGATCAAATTAACGATAAAGAAAACCGCACAACAGATATATATAAAAATTATTTGATCCTGGTGAACGGATTTTATCTATCTGAATTGGGGGGCTTTGATACCTTGTTGAAAGACCGAGATTCGGTTGTTATCCTATCACCGATAATAGGTGGGTAGCTTTATGGATAGCCCAGTTTCCAATAACGCCGGCTTTGCTCTGGTTATTGATCGTCGATAAATATAACAATATTCTCATGCCACCATAATACAATTTTTTATTCGTAAAAAGAGACTTGCCCATATCGATGTACTTATCTCCGAATGGCAGAAGGCTGGTTATTTATTTCCACAGTAGCTCTATAACGGGCATATCGTATAGCTTGATGGCCAATCAGAAGTCTAGATTTCTGATTAAATTTGCATGAAGATCCAATTCGTTCCAATGTAGCTAACGAGGAAGTAATGTGGCAGGGTTGGAGGTGCAGCATAATTACCCTTTTGTTTTTCTGGATAAAAATGTAAAAAATTCTCTTTTTCGTGCATGATAATATAATCATTAATGCATAAAAGTTCGCCAATAGAAAACTGCAATAACCTAATATTCTTATAGCGATGGTGAATAGTCAGTTTTATTTTTAAGATAAATTACTTGGCCTGAAATATGTTCTGTCGAGTCAGAAGCGAGCCAAAGACCTAATTCAGCAACTTCCTTTGGCATCAAAGCCAATTTATTTTCTTCTGAATAGTATTCAATATAAGGGTCTGTTGCGACATCGGCTGGAGAAATACAGTTCACTTGTATTTCAAATTCCCTGACCTCATCTGCTAAACCCCTTGTAAAGCACTCCAATCCCTTTTTAGCAACGTAATAATGCAACCATTTTGCTCCTCCCAATGAGAACATTCCAGAGATATTGATGATCTTGCCTTTCCTAAATGGAATCATTGCTTTCAGGACCAGGCTTGATAATAGCATCGGAGCCAATAAGGTTACGCTCAAGACATAATCTATCTGACTTAAAGGAATTTCAGCGAGACTTTTTCCAAAGAATAACTCATTCCCATTGTGCCATGTCCCCGCATTGTTAAATAAGACATCGATCTGTTTTACGCTTTTTAGAACTTCCTCCACAAGGTGTTCAATTTCCTTTTCAACGCTTAAGTCAGCAACTATTACATCTGCCATGCCTCCTTCTTCTATTATTTGGGAATAAACATCCTGTAGCATATTTTTGTTTCTACCGGTAAGGAATACTCTCGCGCCGGCTGAAGCTACTTCCAAAGCAATAGCCTTTCCTATGCCAGTGTTGGCTCCGGTAACAATGATATTTTTCCCCTCGAACAGTTTGGGAGTGTTATCCATTCTCCGCCTCCAAAAAACAATTTTTCGGTTATACGCTTAGTCGCAATCCGCCAGGCTAGTCGGGCGGTTTCTTAATCAGAGTTTTGACATTTTACATCATATATATTTAATGGGGTAGGGCTCGGGTCAGCAAGCAAGGATTTGACATTCTGCCAGAATTGATCCGAGTGATTATCAATGCAGCCATGCAAGCGGAACTGCAACTTTATCAAATAGCTGAACATTATGAGCTTACCGAACCTCACTAGGTGAAGGGGAACCCTTGACTTGCCTAGCTCAAATGCATTTTCCTTGTTTCCAGCTTTTGCCATAATTTATCCACTCATTCTATCGATGCGTCTCGGCTGAGTTATAAAAGCGGGAAGTTAACTCCATTGAATTTGAGCTAAGTTTGGTACCCACGAACTCCTAGCGACTTGCACAAATCGTAAAGACTCGGATGCATATATTTTCCATTCTTTTGAATTTCGATACCATCCAGGGATACTGATGGAAATAACACGATACAGTCTGTGTGTGTCGCTGCAATTCTGTCAGCCATAGCGCCAAAGCCGAAGGTCATCGAGCCAAAGTAACGTTCATCTTCTGCGATGTGGCCGGTGAGCCGCGGAACACCGGGGTTGAAGCCAAACACATAGTGCGCCATGCGATACAGGTTGGAGTCCCCAAATTTTCCAAGCCAATTGCGATAAACCTTCGCAGCTGACCCACCCTCAACAGCTACAATGCTGCCCTTTTTTATAATCAGGGTAACGGTCTCTTCCCCTTGCAGAACCCCAATATCGTCAGGTGGCCATATGGATCCATCTATAACAATTCTGCCCTCGATTGTCTCTTCCTTTGGCAGGCACCCGACTTGACCACCCAACATGATCAAGGCACCTCTCTCGGTGGCAATGCCTCCGGGCTGGATGGCGTTCTTATCCAGATCAGCAGTCAGATATGTACCCCGGTTACAAGTCACCTGTATTGTATTAGAAGAATTTAGCAGGCGGACAATTTCATCGCCCAGGGCAATTAATTTGGGGTAATCCACCTGCCCAATCGTACGGACCATGGCATCCACATCCATACCTGCCAGACATGCATGGCGGCATCCTAACTCAGTTGCCTTTCTACGCGCCTCGGTATAAAGGATATATTGGACACTAAGATCGATCCAAACATCTGCCCCCTGGATCGCCAAACCCAATGGCTTTGGCGGTTCCATTTGTGCCGCTGGTTGTGTTCCGTAGCGAATAAGTGTTGGGATCGCACCTAAGATGCATGCCTGTTCAGCCAGTGATTGAGCCACACGCCAATCACCCGCCGTATCTATTGATACGACCAGTTCTTCACCACGCCGAAGCAGCATGATATCGTTTAGCAACTTATGGGTTGCTGCAGCAAGCTCGAATGAATAAAAAGAGCTGGTTGGTTCAGTACCAATCGTGAAATTCATTTTCCATTCCTTTCTATTAATCAGGTGGTGAACAATCTAATCTGCGAGATTCATTTGCATGACAGATATCCATCATATGGAAATGTTATTATTTTTTACTTTTCTAAAGCAGCATTTGGATGAATTAATGGACTGTGCTGTAATGTTCATGATGGATTGTACGTTTTCAGATCATTTGGGATAAAATAACTTGTCAAAATTCATACGTTGAAATTCTTCAAGATTGCCTCCCACGGTTGCATTATAGATAACCACGCCAGATGCTTCGCAAACCAGCCTGGCCTCGTGGTAATGAAATAACATTCTGGCCACATGTGGTTCATGATATTTCTTACCCAGACCATAATAACTTGAATCAAAATGGTTCTGATCATTATTGTCTGTGGCTGTCAGCCTGTCAGGATTCGATTCATCCACATTGATTGACACTTGCTTGAAATAAGATGTATCGCAGCCGATCAGGTAAATTGGGTTGAAGCCCAGGTAAACTGCCAACTGTAAAGCAGAGATCGTAACGGTAAAAGATGCGAACACTCCTTTAGCTGCATTCATGGAAAAAGTGCCTTCTGGCAGTCTATTCATATCCAGGTGCAGCGGTTTTTCGTTGAACCAATATACGTTGGAGTAAGAATTTAAAATCTCTTTCCGCCTGAACTCCAGCGGATAGAAAAATAAAGTAGTAGGCAATAGCTCTGGCAACTCGATGATCTGTTCACGGTTGTCTGGGACCACCCGCCTGTCCATTGCAACATAGAACTGTGGCCGCCATTCGATCCGGTCAAAAAGCAGATAACACCGGTTGGAACCCCAGACATATTCATTGGCCAATATATTCAAATCCATTTGGTTTAAACTTGGCCCATTGCCCATGATGAAACAGCGATTCCCGCTATATGTGTTTTTTAGTGCGGATAGCCTTTTTGCCTTAGTTTTAACCGTTACATCATTAAAAAAACGCCATGATGCCATCAAAGAGCGATAGAATCGAAAATAGTTACCAATAATGGTTTTATGAAAAGGAGTTGAAACTATAGGCGGCATGATAATAAATCCAAATCGGTGTAATATTAGAACGGATAACAAATTATAACAAAAATAATGGTGTACTACTCGCCTGTTAATAGGCCCGAAGATGTTTATTAACCAATCAGAAGCTCCGAGTCAAACTCATAACTTATTTGGGAGCGGTTGAGCAAAGGAATATCATGACACAAAAAGAAGATCTGATTGCAGCATTCTCAAACCGTATGCCTGCGGGAAGGGTTCCGTTGTGGGAGTTGGAGTTTCATCTGTGGGATCAGATATCCAAGGGACACTTGATCCTCGGACAGGAGTATCTGGAATTAACCTCCCGGGAAAAAACATATGCGCTTAATAAAAATGCTGAAATATTTTTACTAGTCTCCGAGCAATGTCATTTTTCAGCCTTGACCTTACCCAGCCAATTTTGGGAAATTAGTCTCGGTCATCCTGCCTATTATTGGATGCCGGAGGATGGCCGAGTCGAACAGGCAAAGATCCTTCGAAAACTTGCATCTCCGGACTTGATGCTCGTGGCAAATTGTTCAGCCTTGCTTGGGATTCCGATGGGTGATGATTATGTAGATTTTGCATACCAACTCTTTGATGCTCCGCAAGAAGTAAGCACTTTGGCGGAACATAAGCTGGAAGAAGGGATACAGGCCGCGATCCGGTTCCGGGATGCAGGTGTTGAAATTGGCTTGACCACTACGGACCTGGCAGATAATCATAGCACATTTATGAATCCCCACCAATTGGAAATGTACGTGTGGCCGAACCTGGATCGCTGGGTGGAGGCATTAAAAAAACTGGGAATGATTTCAATTTTGCATTCTGATGGCAACATAACATCTTGCCTCGAGCAGATTGTAAATTCTGGGGTGAATTGTTTGCAGGCGATCGATCCCACGGCCGGAATGGATATACTAATAGTGAAACAAAAAGTCGGCACCCAGCTTTGTCTGGCAGGCAATATTGATTGCAAACTTTTGTTACAGGGTTCACCGGAATCGGTTTTTGAGGCCACCAAACAATTGTTGAATACTTGCAAAGAAGGCGGTGGATTGATCCTGGGTGCATCCAATGCAGTGCAAGATGCGGTGCCAGTGGAAAATTACCTGGCACTTACTCATGCATGGGAGGAGTTTGGAGAATATTGACCTCAAATTGTGAAATTGTCCCCAAATACAAATGTCATAGGTCAATCATGACATTTGTTCATTATATTCACACTTTCAAATGGTTATAAATGAAACATCTCAATAGACGGTATCCCATTCCATTATTTGAAACAAAAGAACAAAATCTGACATGATTATTTTTACATGGTATTTTTTCCACTCTGAGAAGATTTGTTGATTGGCTTGCTTTAGTATTTGAAGCAAGCCAATTTTTATCTTTTTACTATCCAGGTTATTTCAATAAATGATGGTCAAAAATAATTTTCAAAACGAGCTTTTTGTAAAAGCAAAGGACTTGCTGGGCTTAGTTCGAATTGTGTAGGAGGCAGTCTGTGAAAACAACCTATGAGTCAAGCAGTTCGGTTGCGAGTACACTTGTAAACGGATTAAAAGTACTCGAATATGTATCTCTCCATGGAAAGAAAAAAGGTGTTACCTTGCAGGAAATCACCAATTCGCTTGAGATGCATCGCAGCAACGTATTTAGATATTTAAAAACCCTGGTCAATTGTGGTTGGTTGGATTATGACCTTGAGACTTTTCGGTATCATATCGGTAGAAAACCTTTGCAAATCGCTGGAACATCACTAAACCAATTGGATTTGAGAGCCATTGCCCATCCCTTTCTGCAGAAATTGGTTGATGAGACTTGTCTTGCAATCCACTTGGGAGTACTGAGTGGTTCCTCTATTGTTTATATCGATAAAGTTGAGAATAATAGCCCCATCCAAATGAGATCTCGACCAGGAATGTCTGCACCAGTACATTGTACTGCCATGGGTAAAGCTTTGTTGGCGACTTGCAGTACGCAGAGGGTTATAGCGCTTGTGGGAGAAGATTTAACTGCATATACTCCGAAAACGATTACCGACATCGGGGGGTTGCTGGCAAATCTCGATAAGGTTCGGGAACGAGGTTATGCAATTGACAACGAAGAGAATGAGATTGGAATCGGATGTGTTGCTGCTGCCATATTTGGCTACGAAGATGACGCGATTGGAGCAGTCAGCTTATCCACATTGATACAATATCTTACATCGGAGAACATTGGTTTATTTGCTGCCAGAGTGATGGAAACTGCGAGCCGTATTTCGCAAAGTATGGGTAGTACCAGTAACCACTGGTCAATTGAGCCAGAAAAAATATTAAAACATCGGCAGCTGGAGACAACATTTATCGAAAAGGAGGTGGAATATTAAAATAAAAAAACCAAATAAAGATCTTCCGGAAATCGAAACCCTACTAATATTTTGATAATAAAGGAGAAGAATTCTATGAAACAATTGAGAAAATGGTTCGCTTTTGGTCTGGCTACAGTTGTGGTCCTCTCTTTGCTTCTGGCAAGCTGTGCACCTGCAGCCACTGAAGTACCGACCTCTGTGGGACCAGTCGTTACTGATGCACCAGTCGTAACCGAATCACCTACAGAACCACCTGTGGTGGAGCACACCCTCACGATTGCTGTCTCTGCCGATATTGCGGGCTGGGATCCGGTCACATCTATCTATTGGTTGGCCAATGAAGTGATCGTCAACACCCACGACACCCTGGTGGACTACGGTCCCAAGACGGATGCCAATGGTAACCCTGTGCGCGACATAACGAATGTTGTACCAAACCTGGCAGAATCTTTTACCGACGAAGGTGGCAAAGTATTCACCTTCGTCCTAAGACCTAATGCCAAGTTCAATAATGGCGACCCGGTCACCGCCCAGGCAGTCAAAGCCAGTTTCGAGCGTGTCCTCAGCATACCAAGTCTGGCCTCTTGGCTTTTGACGGATGTGGCTTTTGTGAAAACTGCTGATCAGATCACAGTGGTGGATGATGCCACGGTCAAATTTACCCTGGCAGATACAAATCCGATCTTCCTTAAAGTCCTGGCGGAAATGAACATGGTGATCGTCAATGTGGCTGAAATCCAGGCCAAGGGCGGCGCTACAGCAGAAGATCAACAGAAGTGGGCTTCCGCTAATCCGACTGGCTCAGGCCCTTACATGCTTGAGAAGTACGAAGCTGGTGTGGAACTCGTTCTAACCGCTAACCTGAATTATTGGGGTGAGCCGCCTTACTACTCCAAAGTTGTCTACAAGATAGTCCCTGATGTTCAGAACCGGTTGCTCCTTCTCCAGAACGGCGATGTAGACGTGGTATATGAACCACCTCTGAAGGATTACGAGACCCTGAAAGCCAATCCCGACCTATCCGTCTATGCCACCCCCACCTTTGGTACGCTGTTCTGGTGGCTACCCTTCAATACACCCCCCTGGGATAAGGTGGAACTGCGCCAGGCTATTGCGCATGCCATTCCCTATGAGACCATCATCAAAGATGTAACTTATGGTTATGCGGCACCGGCACTCAGCTGGATACCATTGGGACTTGAAGGACATATCAATGCATCTCCGTACAACTATGACCTGGTGAAAGCAGCCGAACTCTTGACCACCGCGGGTTACCCTGGTGGGGTAGGCCTGCCGACCATCACCTTCTATGCCAAGCAAGGTGTGCCCGAAGAAGAGCAGGTGGCCGTTTATATCCAGGCCGAGCTGGCCAAGATCGGTATCACCATGGAAATCCAACCGGTCGCCCTGGCTGCTCACAGCGAGAAACTGGCCTCTCACGAAGCTGGCTTGTTCGCCTTCAACTTCTGGATCCCCTATGTTCCCGACCCGATCTATTCTGAATTCTGGAACTTCAAGTTCTCAGAGAGCGGTTGCTGCAACTATGGCAGCTTCAACGATCCTTCTGTGGATGCGTTGATCGACAAGGGCCTATACGAACTGGATCCCGCCATACGGAATGGTTATGTGGAAGAGGTTCAGCGAAAAGTTGCTGCCTTCGTGCCCTCCATTCCGATCTACCACCCCTCCTGGAATGTGGCCATGCTTAAGAGTATCATGGGTTACTCTTACTATCCTGACACCCTGCTGCGCTTCGGCCAGCTTTACGGAGAGTAATCTCCTCCCGTCCTAAGAATCTGCTGGCTCTGCCTTGGCGGAGCCAGCAGAGGATATCCTTTTTGAGAGACTGGCTGGAATGAGAATAATCATTTACACCTTAAAACGTCTGCTCCTGCTAATACCAATCCTGCTTGGTATTTCCATCATTACTTTTGCGATCACCCATATCATTCCAGGTGATCCTTTGTACATATTATTAAGCCCCTATGCCAAAGAAGATGACATCCAGAATGCACGCGTGGAGTTGGGGTTGGATAAACCTCTGTATGTGCAATATGGAATTTATTTGAACGATCTCGTTCATGGAGACCTGGGGTACGCCTACCGTACCCGAAAACCGGTGCTTGACGATATCAAGCAGCGCTTCCCGGCAACTTTTGAATTGACAACTCTCAGCTTGTTCCTGGCGGTCATCGTCGGGGTGCCCCTGGGCGTCCAGGCTGCTGTTCACCGTGATACCTGGTTTGATCACCTTGTCCGCATTGTTTCTGTGGGAGGAGTATCCATCCCAATATTCTGGACTGGAGTGGTATTGATTTACATTCTATATTATAAATTAAAAATAGCACCACCGCCAATGGGGAGGATGGGAATTATGGATACTCCACCGGATACCATTACCGGGATGTACATAATGGACTCGATTTTAACCAAGAATTGGGTTGCATTGAAGGTGAGTCTTAAATACATTGCCTTGCCAGCCATCACATTGAGCTTTGCCATGCTGGCTCCCATCATGCGCATCACTCGCAACAGCATGCTCGAAGTGCTCAATTCAAACTTTGTACGCACAGCACGCTCACTCGGCCTGTCCAAGAGAACTGTAATTTACAACGATGCTTTGAGAAATGCCTTGTTGCCGGTGGTAACCAGCATTGGACAGATCTTGGGATGGTCACTGGGGGGTGAGGTGTTGGTGGAGGTGGTATTTTCCTGGCCAGGCTTGGGTTATTATGCTGTGAATTCAATATTGAATACGGATTATGCCCCTGTCCAGGGTTTTGTTCTGCTGACTGCCATGATCTATGTTTTGGTCAATCTGGCTGTGGATTTATTGTACACAGTCATTGATCCTCGGATCACCTATTGAGAATAAGGTAAAAAAATGGATCAAGTATATCCTCTAAAGCGCCCCTCGATCTGGCATGTGATCAAAGTATTTATGAGAAGATATGATTTTGAGATCTACCTCCTGCGACGCAACCCGGTTACCTTGCTGGGATTGGGCATTATTGTCCTGGTCACCCTGATCGCAATCTTTGCTCCAATCTTGGCACCCTATGATCCTTTGGCACTGACATCCGCTGACCGATTAATGGGTCCTTCTGCCGTTCATTGGATGGGAACAGACGATTACGGCAGAGATATTCTCTCCAGGGTCATCTATGCAACCCGTCTTGACATGGTCATTGCAACCAGTGCGGTCAGCATGGCCATGTTCATTGGCGTGATCCTCGGAGCAGTTGCTGGTTTCTTTGGAGGCATCATCGGTGAAGTTATTATGCGTATCCTGGATGTGATCCAGGCTTTTCCAGCTTTCATACTGGCAATGGCTCTTGCGGTTTCCCTGGGTTCGGGGAAAATGACTATCATTTATGTGGTGGCATTTATCATGGTGCCCATCTTTGCCCGTCTGATGCGTAGTGAGATATTATCCGCCCGAGGGCGCGGTTATATCGAAGCTGCTCACTGTATGGGTGCTTCAGAAATGGAGATCATTTTCAAGCAATTGATTCCAAACTGCATCACACCGATCTTGGTGCAATTTGCTTTGAGTATGAGTTATGCCATCCTGGATGCCGCGGCACTTAGTTTCATTGGCCTGGGTATTCGCCCGCCCGAGGCCGAATGGGGTTCTATGGTCAATGCGGGAGTTGGGTATATCACCTCTGGACAATTATGGCTATCTGTCTTTCCCGGTCTGGTGATGGCTATTGCAATTCTTGGATTTAATTTATTAGCAGATGGCATGCGCGATGTGCTGGATCCAAAGCTGCGGAGCTGATCATGTCAGAACCTTTATTAAAAGTACAGGATCTAAAAATACATTTCTCCACTTTTTATGGAGTTGCCAAGGCTGTTGATGGTATCTCTTTTGAAGTACAACACGGAGAAGCGCTTGGTTTGGTCGGAGAAAGTGGATCCGGAAAATCCGTGACCGGCATGGCAATATTACAATTGATCCAGCCGCCAGGCAAAGTGGTTGCCGGTGATATTATCTTTGCTGGAAAATCATTGGTGGATTATTCAGAAAAAGAGATGCAGAATGTGCGTGGCAGCAAGATCAGCATGATATTTCAAAACCCGCGTACTTGCCTCAACCCTGTATTGACACTGGGCAGGCAGATCGACCGGGTTTACCTGCAACACAACAATGTTACTCCTGCCCAGGCCAGTGAACATCGCCTGGAAATGTTAAGCAGGGTAGGTATTGGTGATCCCATCCGATTCAGCAACAATTATCCCCACCAGGTCAGCGGTG
This sequence comes from Chloroflexi bacterium GWB2_49_20, assembly GCA_001796335.1. Taxonomy (GTDB): domain Bacteria; phylum Chloroflexota; class Anaerolineae; order Anaerolineales; family Villigracilaceae; genus UBA12087. The sequence continues at coordinate 31,222 of MGMF01000028.1, forward strand.
GGATGTGCCAGCGGGCGATGATCGTCATGGCGATCATTTGTGAACCTCAATTGGTCATTGCTGATGAACCCACCACGGGGTTGGATGTCACCATTCAACGGCAGATCATGGAATTGTTAGCGGAGATGCGCGAGAGAATGAACGAGACCCAGATATTAATTACTCATGATCTGGGTGTGGTTGCTGAGACATGCCACCGGATCGTGGTGATGTATGCCAGCCGGGTTATGGAGGTATCTCCGACCAGGCAACTGTTTAATGAACCCCTGCATCCTTATACGATCGGCTTGTTAAATTCCATTCCACGAGTGGACATTGATGAACAGCCTACTCCATTGCCGGGGTATGTTCCAAACGCACTCAATCGTCCCTCGGGCTGCCCATTTCACCCGCGCTGTTCCCGGGCGCAGGAACGCTGCCAGGTTGAACAGCCGGAACTGGTGCCTGTAAAAGATGGAAGATCGGCAGCCTGTTTCTTTGTGGAAAAGTAGGTACCATGCAAACTATACCTGATAAAAATAGTCCAGATCAAATTCGCAACGATGCTTTATTTCTAGGAAAAATCCCCTCTTCACCCCATATTGAAGAGTCCATCTCGGTGCCTTTGCTCGAGATCCGTGATCTGACCATCCATTTTATCGTCCACCGCCGGGTGACTGGTCCGAACGTAGTGGTGCATGCAGCAGATAAGGTCAGTTTGTTTGTCAAAAGAGGCGAAACCCTTGGTTTGGTAGGTGAAAGCGGATCCGGCAAGACCACTGTTGGGCGTGGTGCACTCAGGTTGATTGAACCTACCTCGGGCGAAGTGTTTCTCAATGGTCAGAATATTTTGAAGGTGCATACCCGAAAATTGCGTGACATGCGCCGCAAGATGCAAATGGTCTTTCAAGACCCGGCAGATTCTCTCAACCCGCGTTTTACATGCCGACAAACATTGGTGGATGCGTTATCACATGCTTGTTATGGATCACAAGATATCTTAAGAAAAGCTCTTGATTTGCTTGAGAGTGTCGGGCTCAATCCATCGGACCTGGATAAATATCCGCATCAATTTAGTGGAGGCCAGCAACAGCGCATTGCCATTGCCCGCGCTCTTGCTTTTACTCCGGAACTGCTCATCCTGGATGAACCCACAGCTTCCCTGGATGTTTCTGTAAAAACTCAGGTCACCCAGTTATTGCGTGAGCTGCAAAAAAAGTTCAATCTGAGTTTTATTCTCATCTCGCATGACCTTAGCAATGTCAAGTATATGACCAACCGGGTTGCGGTTATGTATCTGGGACAGATCATTGAAATTGGCAATACCTCAGATATCTTTTCCAAGCCTATGCACCCATATACAAGGGTTTTAATTGACTCTGTTCCAGTGCCAGACCCGGATCAAAAGCGAAAACGCGCTTCATTAATTGGAGAGATCCCGAGTGCGACCGAGCCACCTGCAGGCTGCCGGTTTCATACTCGCTGCCCGATCCGGTTTGAAATATGCGATCAAAAAGAGCCGCACCTGGCGAAATTGGCAAATGGTCACATGGTTGCCTGCCATCTGGTTAATTCAAGCTCAGAGTAATTCTGCAAAATAATTAAAAGGAAGGAACCTGAAATGAGCATAAACAAGATGAAAGCGATCGTTTGGGATGGACGAAATTTTCCGGATGGTCTGACCTATACTGATGTTGATATACCAAAAATAAGGCCTGGCTGGGCTCTGGTCAATACCAAAGCTGCTGGCATCTGCGGTTCAGATCTTCATTACCTGTTGGGCTATACCCGTAGTTGGATCCCGGACAAGAATCTGCCCGCTGTTCTGGGGCATGAGAACGCGGGTGTTGTAGTCGAAGTGGGTGAAGGTGTTACCAGTGTCAAACCCGGCGATCGGGTTGCCATTGAACCACTTCATGGATGTTTCGAGCGTGGCTTGCCACCTTGCCCGATGTGCAAGATCGGTAAATATCACATTTGTAAGAATGGTTTGACGCATGTTGGCATACCCCTGGTTGAGATGCTGCCAGGTGGTTATGGTGAATATTCAATTGCTCATGAAAGCCGGTTGTTCAAAGTGCCGGATAATGTGACGCTGGAAGATGCAGCTCTGCTGGATATCCTTGCAGTGGGAGTACATGCGGTTAAATTGGTCCACCCGGGTATGGGAGATTCAACGGTCGTTTATGGTTGTGGCATCATTGGTTTGGATATGATCCAATGTTTGCGGGTGGAAGGGGTAAAAGACATCATCGCAATTGCCAAATATGGTTTCCAGGCTGAAGTTGCAAAAAAATTGGGCGCTACGGAAACCATTGTTTTGCACAAGGATGTGGATCCGGTCAAGGAAGTTATGAAACTGACCAATGACTGGGGAGTGGACCAGGTGTATGAATGCGTCGGTGGAGAGACAGATGCCCTCGACCAGTCTGTTGGGATGTGCAGAATGGGTGGTCAGGCTGTGATGTTAGGGGTTTTCCCCGGTCATCGCCCCATGGATCTTTTCAGCATGCTTTGGAAGGAAGTCAATATCATATCCTCCAACAGCTATTCTACTGCTGGTTTAGTGCGTGAGTTCCAACTGGCAATGGACCTATTGCGGGATGGCAAAGTTTCCCACAATGAACTGATCACCCATCGGTTTCCCCCAGAGCAATGGCAGGAAGCTTTAAACGTGGCTATCTCCAAGGGGAAACTCCAATCAATAAAAACCATGTTTGTACGGAGTTGAACATGATTTTAACAATATTCCCAAGGAGTCTAATTCTATGAAGGCGGTTGTTTGGGATGGTGGTAAATGGCCTGAAGGGGTTTCGTACCAAGATTTTGCAACCCCTGAACCGCCTCCTGGTTGGGTGTTGGTAAAAACAGCAGCAAATGGAATTTGCGGTTCCGACCTGCATTATTTGCTGGGTTATACCCGCCACCTGGTGCATGATGAGAATCTCCCGGCTGTCATGGGGCACGAAGCAGCCGGTCTGATCGAAAACCTTGGTGAAGGTGTCCTTGGCTTGAAAGTTGGCGATCGGGTGGCTCTTGAACCGCTGCATGCCTGCCGTGAACTGGGGTTGCCGCCTTGTCCGATGTGCCAGACGGGTAATTACCAGCTCTGCCCTCATCTTAGCATCGTGGGAATACCGATTGGTCGCATGATCCCGGGTGGGTATGGAGAGTACTGTCTTTACCATCATACCCGTGTCTTCAAGATTCCGGACCATGTCAGCCTTGAAGAAGCTGCCCTGCTCGATACACTTGCTTGCACAGTGCACGCCATCAATCTGGCCCGGCCGGTCCCGGGCGAAACCGCTGCGGTTATCGGGTGTGGGATCATTGGGATTGATACCATACAATGCCTTAAAGCTGCTGGGCTAAAAGATATCCTGGCAGTCTCAAAGTATGAATGGCAGGGCGAGATGGCGCGCAAGTTTGGCGCCACAGAAGTGATCATTTCCGTTGGTAATTCTGATCCCGCAAAAGAAGTCAAACGCCTGACCCAAGGCTGGGGAGTCGATCAGGTTTATGAATGCGTGGGAGGTAATTCCGATGCCATGCAGGAAGCCCTTGGCATGGTTCGTCCAAAAGGGAAAATAATCATGGAAGGTGTATTCTCGGGAGATCGACCTTTTGACATGTTGACACTCCTGTTACGCGAGTCACCGATTTTGCCATCCATGTGTTATTCCTATTACGAAGGAAGACGCGAATTTCAAATGGCGATTGATATGATCAGTCATGGAAAAGCCGAGCAAGCCTCGATGATCACCCATCGCTTTGAAATCAAAGACTGGCGGGAGGCGATCCAGACTGCCATCGATAAGAATCGCACGCATGCCAGTAAAGTGATGTTCATTTATTAGTGCATTCTTATCAAAGAACTTATCTGCAGGCAAAAAAACACATTCTGTTGACAAAATAAATTCTGGAGGTTCATGAAATGGAAGAAAAAGAAAAAATGGTACCCCTTTCCACTGCTGTTCGTTTATTTACAACGGGCATGGAATGGGAAGCAGGTCTATTTATTGAGACCTTCCGTGAACTCATAAAAAGAATGCCAAAAGAAGAAGCGCGCGAGATTTTGGGAAAGGCGATGTATCGGACGGGTCATAGGTTGGGCGTGGAAGCCCGCGAATTCTCAAAAACCCAAAAAGGACCACAGGGGATGGCTGAGGCCTGGGATGTCTTGTATGGTGTGGGGACTAAAGAAGCCCCTGTTTTGAACGATGACCAGTTCGTTTTCCGGGTTTTCGGTTGTGCTGCCTTCGATCTTATGAAACGCTGGGGAATGGAACCCGATGAGATTCTGTTTGTGGGCAGGGCCTATTGTGCTGGAGATACGGGTCAGGCAAAGGGTTTTGATGAAGACATGTTCTTCCAGCACACCCGGAGATTGATGGCCGGTGATGATGACTGTGTATGGGATTACACAACCTATGAGCAGGAAAAAGCCAAATCAGCCGCGGCAGTCGCAGAATTGGGTTTGGACAAATAATCTCTGGTTCTAGGTGAATTTCCCAAGGATTTTTATGCTCAGCCATCGTGATCGCGTCCTGACAACCCTGGATCATCATCAACCTGACCGCCTACCAATTGACCTGGGAGGTACACAGACTGGTCTTCTGGTGGAGCCATATAATGCGCTTAAACGGAAGTTGGGGATGAATTCACCCACCACTGTCAGTAACATGGTGCTCGGCTTGGCGCATATCGAAGATGAAGTACTGGAGAGATTCGACATCGATTTTCGGCATGTTCTTCCCGGGCAGGCAGATCAATTTCATTTTCAACTCCTTCCAGATGATAGTTTCCATGATGAGTTTGGCACCCGCTGGAAAAGACCACCCGGTGGTTATTATTACGATATGGTTGAATTTCCTCTGGCATCCTGTTCCCTACGAGACCTGGCCAATTTTAACTGGCCTGACCCGCTGGACCCTGGCCGTGTGCGCGGGGTACGTGAACAGCTTGACAGTTTGCGAACCACCACCGACTTCGCACTGGAAGCCGGCCTTTTTGGCTTATGGGAAACTTGCTGGTTCACCGTTGGTCTGGAGCGCTGGTTGCTGGCATGCATTGATAGCCCTGACTTTGTGGAAGCCCTGCTGGACCGCACAATGGATTTTCTCATGCGCATGCATGCAGCCTATTTGGATGTATCCGGCTCTTACCTTGACCTGGTCACACTTTGGGACGATTATGGTACTCAATCTTCAACCCTGATCTCACCGGCCCAGTGGCGAAAACTGGTTAAACCGCGTCTAGCCAATCTGGTGGCGATGATCCGCTCAAAGACCAGTGCATATATAGGTATCCATAGTTGTGGTTCCATTGCCTCCATTTTGGATGACTTGTGTGAGATTGATATCCAGGTGATCAACCCTGTCCAAGTCTCTGCAAGGAACATGTCGATCACTGAACTGAAGAAACGATATGGGACCCGGCTGACTTTTTGGGGAGGCATTGATACCCAGTTTTTGCTGCCTCATGGCGGCCCTGCAGATGTTCAAAAAGCTGTCAAAAGCACCTTGGATCTTTTTGCGCAGGATGGCGGTTATATCCTGGCTGCAGTACATAATATTCAACCCGGTGTTCCTCCAGAAAACATCCTGGCCATGTATGATACAGCCAGGTTTATGACGAAGATTTGAAGGGCAGAAAGCCAAAACTATGTTGAGGAAGCAGGAAAATTCAATGCCAAATAACAGAACCAGCGGAATCCACCCAAATATTCATCAGAATTTCAAGATCCTGAGTGAACAGGATCTTGATAAGATCCACGCTGCAGCCATGCGTATCCTTGAGAAAACCGGGATTCGCTTTGATAGTCCACAGGCGATCTCTTTGCTAGCAAACGCTGGCGCTGAAATAAATGGATCCCAAGTTCGCATCCCTGCTAAAATTGTTGAAAAAGCGATCCAAACCGCACCATCCAAAGTTACATTATATGCCCGTGATCCGCAGAAGAATTTATACCTTGGTCAGGGCTGCATCCACTTTTCCAGCGGTTTCGGAGCCACTTGGGTGCGCGATTTGGATACAGGTCTGGTGCGCGATGCAAACCTGCAAGACCTGGTTACTTTTACCAGGTTAGCAGAAGCGTTGAAATTAGTGCACATGGTGCTGTTCGCTGTGGTGCCCCAGGATGTTCCCTCGCGGCTGCGCGATGTGATCTGCACGGCAGAAGTGCTCAAGAACACCACCAAACACATCCAACTCAGCCTTGAAAGCTCTGAAACATTGGACGAGGTTTTAAATATTGCGCGCACATTCGTTGGCAAGGGTGATCCCCTGCCCATTTCTGCCGGGGGAGTACCAAATTCACCGCTGCATTACACGGAGGATGTTTCCACCAAGTTTATCCGCCTGGCCAGGGAAAATGTACCTTGTCTCATCGTCACTGGCTGCATGGCTGGGGCAACTGGCCCTGTGACCCTGGCCGGCTTATTAGTTCAGCAAACCGCTGAATTCCTGGCTGGAACTGTACTTCATCAACTAGCCAATCCAGGTGCTCCGTTAATTTACGGCACCTTTTCTGGCGGGTTTGATATGCGTTATACAAAGCTGGCACTTGGCGGCCCCGAGATATCATTGATCACCTGTGCCACCCAGCAGCTCTGTGAACGATACCAAATCCCCATGGGATATGCCACCGGTGGAGTGACTGATAGCCCGGTCAGTGACATCCAGACCGGCATCGAAAAGACTTTTGGAGTCCTGTCCGCTGCCATGGCGGGTGTGGATGTGATCCATGATGCAGCCTCAGGGTTATTGGGAGCCGGTATGGTTTCTAGCCTGGGGCAATTGATCATCGACCATGACATGTGCGCATCCATAAAATATTTTCTGGAGGGGATCCCGGTTTCCAGCCGCACCCTGGCAGAAGAACTGATCTCCTCAACCGGTCCCGGCGGAAATTACATGCTCAGTGACCATACCTTGACAGAGTTTCGCAAATCGTTATTTATCACTCCCATACGTGCCCGTAATCTGGACCCGGTTAATACTTCGGAACCCGGTTCGTACTTATTGGTAAATGCAAACAAACAGGCAAAGAAAATATTGGACACTTTCCAACCCAAACCCATCGCAGCACAGCAGTTGACTGAAATGGATCAAATAATCGAAGAAGCTCGTTTATTAATCAACAAGCATACAGGAGGTTGATATGAGTTCATCCATGCTTGGCGATATCTTGTTGGTGGATCTGACCAACCGCAGGATATCCAAACGTCCATACACCAGGGAGTTGGCCAACCAGTATATTGGTTGCCGTGGCTATAATGCTGCCTTGTTATGGGAAATGGTTCCCAAAGGAACGGACCCCCTGGGACCTGACAATGTACTGATATTTGGCACCGGACCGCTGACTGGAACATCCGCCCCCAGTTCAGGTCGCATTTCGGTTACCACTAAAAGCCCCTCTACCCATATTTACCTGAAAACCAATGTTGGTGGTGCCTGGGGCGGTGAATTTCGATTTGCCGGTTACAGTTATGTAATTTTCACAGGGAAAGCCGACCAACCTGTGTACTTATGGATTAACGATGATACCGTGGAAATTCGTGATGCCCGGCACTTGTGGGGTAAGGATGTCCGTCAAACTGAGCATATATTGCAACAGGAAAATAACGACAGCCAGTTGAAAGTGGCCAGCATTGGGCAGGCAGGCGAAAACCTGGTCATGTTTGCTGCCATTATGTGTTCAAATTACAACGCGGCAGCCCGCGGGGGTGCAGGTGCGGTGATGGGATCCAAAAACCTCAAAGCCATCGCCGTGCGCGGTTCACGGCCTGTCCTCGTGGCTGAACCGACTCGATTTAAAGAACTGGTGGACAATTCCTGGGAGCTGTATCACAAGCAATCCGGCGCTCTGAATACTCATATTTATGGAACTTCGGGCAGCGTAACCGCCGTCAACGAAATGCACATCCTGCCAACTCGCAATTTCCAGGAAGGGTATTTTGAGGATGCCAATAAAATTTCCGGCCAGGCACTGGTGGATGGTGGGTATTTAAAGCGAAGAGTCGGATGCTATTCATGTCCCATGTCGTGTCATCGTTACTCGGAAGTAAAAGATGGAAAATATAAAGGCTCTTATGCAGGAGGTCCTGAATACGAAACCTTCAGCGCTTTGGGATCTGGTTGTGGCGTGAGTGATATTGAAGCCATAATTCGAGCCAATGAACTGTGCGATATATATGGTCTCGACACAATATCAACAGGTAGTGTGATCCAGTGGGCCATGGAATGTCACCAGCGTGAGCTTGATTTTGATCGTGATAATTTGGATCTCTCCTGGGGTAATGCAGATGCAGTCCTTCTCCTGGTGGAAAAAATCGCATTTCGGCAGGGATTAGGCAATATGCTTGCGAATGGGGTTAAACGTGCCTCCGAAGAGATGGGGCAGAAATCTGAAGATTGGGCGATCCAGGCCAAAGGCTTGGAGCAGTCTCGTGTAGAAACTCGCTCAGCATACTCGTATGCCCTGGCTTTCATGGTTAATCCACGCGGTCCGGACCATTTGATGACCGAGACACTGGCTGAATTTGGTATGTCCCCCGAAATGCTGGATGTGATTGAAAAAGCAACCGGGGATAAGAAATACGCAACTCCGTATATCACCGAAAAACGCCCGGAGATCGTCCGATGGCATGAGGATGTATATGCTTTGACCGATGCGCTCGGCCTGTGTGTATTTGCTTCAACAGCCCAATATTACATGACCCCTAAATTGATGGCTGATCTGTTCTCGGCTTCGGTAGGTATCCCTTGCACCGAAGAACAAGGCATGAGCTTGGGGAAGAAGATCGTAACCATGGAACGGTGTTTCAACACAAGAGAAGGTGCAACGCGTGAACACGACCGTTTGCCCAAGCGCTTGATGACTGAACCTCTGAAGGATGTCACGGACCGCCCAAACATCAACTCTTTGGAAGTGATGGGTCCTCTGCTGGATCGTTACTATGCCATGCATGGGTGGGATGTAGTCACCGGTCGTCCTACCAGGTCCATTTTGGATGGGTTTTCGTTAAAATCCTGGGCAGATGAATTGGAAAAGCTGGGATATTTACCCAAATAAGACCATTGTAAAGTATTTAATTGTGATGAAATACCTCATCGGAGCAAAAAATTATTTAGAAAAAGGATGTCAACATGTTTACAAAAGCCAATATAGGACAATTTCTGGAAGGCCTTGCAATTTTAGGGACAGGTGGGGGCGGTTCTCCCGAGTGGGGCAGAATCATCCTGGAGAACGATTTGGACAAAGGCCGCGCAGCAACCATTGTAAAACCTGAAAATGTACCGGATGATGCAATTGTGGCAAGCGGTGGAATCATGGGTTCGGTAAAAACCCTTGAAAAAATCAGTCCGAGCGAATTGGTTGCGGGTTGGGAAAAGCGTTTCGAGCTGACGGAAGCCTTTGAACTTCAGGCTAAGACCATCGGCAAGAAGATTGATTATATTGTTGCTTTTGAAATGGGCGGGCTAAATACTCCTGTCATGCTGTCACTCGGTGCCCGCACCGGTATACCTGTAATCGATGGAGACGGATTAGGCCGGGCTGCGCCAGAGACACACATGATCTCATTTATTGGCCACGGAGTTTCCTTGACTCCGATGCCATTGGTGGATTCTGCCGGGAATGCAGTCGTTGTTCATTATGGGGTTGATAACACCTATGCGGACCAGCTAGGGCGTTGGGTGGTCACCCACGGTGGTGGTATGGGTGCGAATTGCCATTATCCGATGAGTGGGAAAAAGCTGAAAGAAGCGGTGATCCCTTACACGATCACGGGTGCTTCTGCACTCGGTGAAGTAGTATATAAAGCCCGCACAGAAAAAAATGACCCGGTAGGGGCGATCGCCAGGTTCGTTGGCGGCCAGCATATCCATACTGGTACCATCCAAAAAATTCAGGAAAAAGAGTGGGAAGGTTTCTACTTCATCAATCTCGAATTAAGCGGGGGAGCCGAACTGGTGATCAAGAATGAATATATGTCGCTTTTCCTGAATGGGAAACCTGTTACCATCTTTCCAGACTTTATCTTGGGCCTGGATCCTCAAACTGGCCGTGGTTTGATGAGCGCTGACTTAAAAATCGGGGATGAAATGGCTTTAGTGGTTTACCCGTGTCATCCCCGTTTGAGGAATGCCTTAAAATCCAAGGAAGGTCAGAATGCTTTTTCGCCAAAGCGCTTTGGTCAGCCCGACTTGATCTATAAACCGGTGGAAGAATTGCTCAATGGAATTAAATAAAACTCTTGGAAAGGAGGACTGAAATGAAACAAATCAAAGTGGATGTTGAAAAATGTACCGGTTGTGGCCAATGTGCTTTGACTTGTTCTTTCAAAAACGTTGATAAATTTGAATTGAACCAGAGCAATATCCGCATTATACAATGGGAGGATATTTGTCTCTCCGTTCCATCACTTTGCCAGCAATGCAGTGATACCCCTTGTATCGTCTCCTGCCCGACAGAAGCGATCAGTGTAAACTCTGCCACAGGTGCAATTATTATCGATACTGACCTGTGTACCCAGTGCTATGAATGCCAGGAGGCGTGCCGTTACCAGGTTATCCATACCACCTTGGATGGTTATCCCCTCACCTGTGACTTGTGCGGCGGTACTCCTAAATGTGTAGCCGTATGTTTCCCGGGGGCATTAAGATTTGAAGAGATCCATGATGCTGAAAAGGAACCTTTCAAGGTGCTCGCATCGATCTTGAGTGACAGGGCATCTGGTAAACTTGTTTCTCCACCCGCGGAATTGAGTTCGAGGAGTGTCACGTGACCACCAAACGAATTGTGGTTCATGTTGAGATTCGTTTGGCAAAAGGTGCACGCATCAACGATCTGGTTTTGGAGAACGATCAAGCCACCTTGCAGGATGCATTATTGGCTATGTCCAAAGAAGAATGGGCACATGATCTTTTTGAAATAACAGATGGAGGTGCCGACTTGATCCCTGGTTTCATGATGGTCCTGGGTAATCGCATGGTGCAAAAATGGGAACTCGAGAACACCCTGGTCAATCATGAAGCGGACTTGAAATTTGTTCAAGTGGTTCCGGGAGGATAATGTATGGATAAGAAGATACGCATTGTTGGTGTTTGCAGCAGCCCTCGCCGCGGCAACACAGAGATATTGTTAAAAGAAGCCCTCCGGGCAGCTGAAGCGGCTTATCCTGAAATTTCAACTGAGTTTGTCGGCCTCAGGGCGAAAGAGATCAAGGCTTGTTACGATTGTAAGGCTTGTGAACGCAGAAAGGCAGATTCTTTGGTCGAACAATGTGTCCTCAAAGACGATTGGGCAGAAGTGGTGCGGCCACTGGTCGACCCTGTCCCTAATGGGATCATTCTGGCGTCCCCGGTTTATTTTTCCGATGTCAATTCCCACATGCGGGCTTTTATGGAAAGGTGCACCTCCCTTGCAAAGCCCTATTGGTTTTCACAGATTCCATTTTCAGCTCCAGATTTTTCGCGTACCGCTGCAGGGGGTCTGGCCGTTGGATTTCATCGTCATGGAGGGCAGGAATCCGCCATTCTCTCGATCCTGCGTTTTTGCGTCATCATGGGGATGGTGGGTGTTGGAAGCTCGGATCCGGTTCATGGACCGGTCGGATATTATGGCGGTGCAGCTTGGGAAGATGTCACCGGGGTTAGTGGTCGCGAATCAGTCAAGGAAGATGCCTGGGGTTTGTTCTCAGCCCGGGTGGTGGGACGCAAGGTCGCCCGAACGGCTATCATGTTGGCCAAAGCTCCACAAGTACCCGCAGTGAGTGAGGCGTATGTCTCTCCGATGGAGTCTTACCGGAAAGAACAAAACGATTGACAAGAACCATGAATGTGGAATTTCGGGATCAGGATGAATGCGTGACTGATGTCATAAAATTGCTGGAATATTACTTTCGAAAGGAGCCTTCAGTCTTTCTCTGGCTTATGGCGGAGATTGTCTGACTAAAACGGTTATGTATAAAGAAAACCCACTATTTAAGATCCCAGGCCCGATTCTACCAGAACAAAATGTACTGAATGCCAAGCGGAGCCCCGTTCGGGCTCATAACGGAGAAGAATGGACTGAAATCTATAATCAAACGACTACTACTCTGAAAAGAGTTTTCAATACTCAGGTAGATGTAATTCTGCTGGTCGGTTCCGTGTTCTGTACAAATGATGACTTTTTAGGAAATGCCTTCTGCGGCTTATGGATACGAAAGTATTCCAGTCAGTCAGATTAAGATTTTCCGCACATTTGCCATATGGCACCTAAGGTGTCAAATGATGATATTGACCGGGTGTTGGATGACTTGTGTCAATATAAGTCAAAGTGACTATCGAAGTGAGGTTGAAATATGACTGAAAAACTATTAAAAGGAAAAGTAGCACTTGTGACGGGAGCATATCGCAATTTGGGGGCAGTCACAGCCGAGATGCTTGCCAGTTATGGAGCGTCGGTGGTCATCAATGACCTTGACCTGCCAGAGATTGAAAAACAACGTGACCAGTTGCTGGACAGAATTCGGTCTCATGGAGTCCAGGCAACTGCCATATCGGCTGATCTTTCCAGGAGCGATCAAATACGCAGCATGTGCCTGTCTGCCATAAAATACTTTGGTAAAGTGGACATCCTGGTCAACAATGCCGGCCCTTTCAGCATGGATCCTTATCTCACGATGAAGGAAGAAATTTATGACCGAGTGATGGATGTTAATTTGAAAGCGGTCTATCTAACTGCCAAGGAGATTGTTCCTGTCATGAAAGCCAATGGATGGGGACGAATTGTCAATATGTCAGCCGGTTCTGCTTATGTGCGCAACCACAGCATCTATGGTCTGGCTAAACTCGGGGTGCAGATCATCACCGAGGAGCTTGCCCTGGAAGTAGGTCCTGAGGTAACGGTCAACGCCGTGGCTCCCGGGCAAATCTACGAGAGTCTCCCCGAAATCCTCGAGATTGACCCGACATTCGGTGAAAGATACATGGCTCGTTCACCATTAAAAACCCTGGTAACCCGCAAAGAGGTTGCCTTGTTGATCGCCAGTTTATGCACCCCTGCTTATGATAAAGTGACTGGTGTGACTTTGAAAATTGATGCTGGTGCAGAGATCTGGCGTTTTTGATCGGGGTTGTCTGCAAATTATTATCTCATCACTCCATGATAAGAGATGAAAGGAAATTAATATGGATATACTTGAAATCACAGGAAGGTACGGCCTCCTCTCTGCCATAGAGATCCAAAAATCGCAGGATGCTGTGCCGCTGGGAAGAGCATTGTTGGATGCAGGGTTGTCTGTGGCAGAGATCACCTTTCGTACCGCTGCTGCTGCGGACGCCATCCGGGTAATGGCGAAGTCTTACCCTCAGATGACCATTGGGGCAGGATCGATTGTATTTGTCTCACAGGCGGAAGAGGCGGTCGCTGCCGGGGCAAGCTTCATTGTCTCAGCTGGGTTTAATCCAGATTTGGTGGATTGGTGTATAGGTAATGGTATTCCAACCCTTCCGGGTGTTGCAACAGCCTCTGAGATTACCATGGGTATGGTGCGTGGGCTTAAAGTCTTAAAATTCTTCCCTGCCGAAGTGATGGGTGGTATCAGTGGCCTTAAGGCATTATCAGCACCCTTTCCGGCCATGAAATTCATACCGATGGGTGGAGTCTCTGCTGCAAACATGGCAGATTATTTGCGGTTACCATATATTCATGCCATCGGGGGTAGTTGGACTGTGAACAAGAAGTTGATCGCCGAAGGAAACTTTGTTGAAATTACTCGCCTGACCCTTGAAGCATTATCAATCTTTCAAGCAGTAAGAGGCATCTCATGAACGAAAAGAGCACACGTACCATAACATTGGGCGAAACCATGTTACGCCTGAAGTCACCCGGGTTCGAACGGCTTCTGCAATCTGGAAATTTAGAAGCCACCTTTGCGGGGGGTGAGGCTAATGTCGCTGTATCTCTGGCAAATTATGGTGAGGAGGTAGCATTTGTCACCGCCTTGCCAAAAAATGCAATCGCTGAGGCTTGCATATCTTTTCTGCGCGGAACCGGAGTGGATACCAGCCTCATCATCCGCTATGGTGAGCGTATGGGTGTTTATTACCTGGAGTCAGGAGCTAATCAGCGCCCCTCGGTTGTCATTTATGATCGCTCTAACTCGTCCATTGCCACTGCAGGTCCCGAACAGTTTGATTGGATAAAGATCTTTTCTGGAGCAAGTTGGTTCCACATCACTGGCATCACGCCTGCGATCAGTCAAAAAGCCGCCGATACAGCCCTGGCGGCGGTTCAGAATGCCAGGAAACTTGGCTTGACGGTATCTTGTGACTACAACTTTCGCAAGAATTTATGGAAATATGGGAAGAAACCAGTCGAGGTCATGACCGAACTGGTTAATTACGTTGATGTGGGTATTGCAAATGAAGAAGATTGCCAGCTTGCACTGGACGTTAAAGTGGATGAAAAGTCCTGGAGTCAGGATGTAAAAAGTGGCACATTAAATATTGCCAAATATCAAGCCTTAACCGAAGCTGTCCTCGAGAAATTTCCAAACTTGAAGATGCAAGCAATCACCCTGAGACAAAGCTACAGTGCTGATCATAATGGCTGGTCTGGATGCCTCCATGACCGGAAAGAATTCTATGTTGGGCCAAAATACGATATAACCGATATCGTGGATCGGGTTGGATCCGGAGATTCATTTGCCGGCGGATTGATCTACCGCCTGGTAAATGGGTTCAGTCCCAAAGAAGCCCTTGACTTTGCTGTCGCAGCTTCGTGCTTGAAGCACTCTATCCTTGGAGATTTTAATCGCGTCTCGGCAGAAGATGTTCTCCGTTTGCTAGGAGGCGATGTCTCAGGTCGTGTACAGAGATAAATAAAGCTCACGCGAATGTTTGAAAGTCACCAAAGATCCAGAAGATTGCAGATGTAGAAGTTCAAGTATAAACAATCCTAAACGTGTTTTCTTGGAACCTTTAACAACCGGAAAAATTTATAAGGATTATCAATGGACCTAAAGAATATATATCAGAATATTATCGATGGAAATAATATTGAAATTGGAAAAGAGGTGATGGCTGCCCTGGAGGCAGGTGCAGATCCGGAAGAAATTCTAAAGAGTGGGTTGATTGCTGCTATGAAAGAGGTTGGCAATCGCTTTGAAGAAGGAGACCTCTTTGTACCCGAAATGCTTGTTTCTGCCAGGGCGATGCAGGTTGGATTGAAGATATTGAAACCACATCTTGCCAAGGCGAATGTCAAAGCCGTCGGTAAGGTGGCCATGGGAACTGTAAAAAGTGACCTGCACGACATTGGCAAAAATCTGGTGGCAATGATGTTGGAAGGTGCTGGTTTTGAGGTGGTGGATCTGGGCGTTGATGTCGCTCCGGAAGCATTTGTAAAAGCTGCACAGAATGGTATTCAACTACTCGGGATGTCAGCACTGCTCACTACAACCATGAGCAACATGGAAACCACAATGCAGGCGTTAAATACAGCCGGGGTGCGCAAAAATGTTAAAGTGATGATTGGTGGCGCCCCCGTCACTCAAGAATATGCCAAGAAAATCGGTGCCGACGGTTTTGCTGCCGATGCTTCCAGCGCGACACGGATCGCTCTCCAATTGTTGGGGTGAGAATTAAAGAAAACACTACTCATATATATCCATATTGAAAAACCAACTTTCTCCACTTTTATACTTATTTACCAAAGACTCTCCGGTAAAAGGTTTTTTTAATTGGATGTTTGCCCTTGAGAGACATTATGTGACATACGGATAATACTTGTTAAGGTAGAATAAAACCAGAAAAAACAATCCAGCATGAGTGCTATTCTGGTAAATTAACTAGGAGATCGAACAACTTCAGGAGAATAGGATCTCGTTTCGCCAATTCTCTAAACTAAATAACCACACGATCGTCTGTGTCAAATGACACCCAACCAGCAGCATTATAGACATCACACGGAAACTTGAAAATAATCTACGAGAGAACTGAGAACTTGGGGACTGGGTCTTTGCTTGCCCGCCATGAATCAGAGAGGTAGGAATGGGAGATGCCAATTGAACGCGCAACTTCTCACATAATAACCTCGCTATCATTGGTTTTAATTAGTTGTAGCAGAAATTGGGTGGAATCCAATTGCAGAACGGATATTCTTGAAGTAAAATAAGTTCATCGAATACGAGATGATTAATTAGTGTCAGTTCATTTAAGAAACTGACACCCAGAGGACTCTCGTAAAAACCATATTTTTCTCTCGCCGAGTGCCACCAGACGTGGGCAAAATCGCTCGGATTGACCAAAAAATCCCATATATGGCCGGCTTTGGATGAACTGTTCGGTATGTACTTAAAATCCACCGGTAGTGACACTGTGAGGGTTCGACCCCCTCTCGCCCCATATACAGATTGTTAAGGCTTTTTCTGGCTGAAACACCCATATCTGGGGGTGCTCGGCGAGAAAAAATTTCTAAAGAATCCTCCGGGTGTCGATTTGATGATCATACCCTCAGGATTTCTTTATTTATTTTACAACAAAACCAATTTTACCTCAGAGGAATTTTACCTGAAAAATACATGTTTTTTTGAAATCCTCCCAATTTCTTTATCTGATTAATTAATTCAAGAATATTCTTGATATACAAGACCTATTGAATTGTCCCTATTGACTTTTAAAATTCACTTGCTATAATAATATATATAAAATATATTTTGAGTATATTTAATATACTACTCAGGCTTTCAATATGGGGAATTAGAAAAAATTAATTAAGAGATTTATTCTTTTCGTCCGATTATCTGAATACCGAAAAAGGCGGATGCAGTTGAAAACAGACAGTAATATCTCTCTATTATCAAAATCAAACAAAAATACCCATAAAAAAAGGGACAGTGATAACGTTGCAGAAAAATTAGTAGAAATGATCATATCACTTGAACTTCCTCCAGGTTCGGTGATTAGTGAAACAGATTTAATTAAACGCTTGGATTGTGGTCGCACCCCTTTACGTGAGGCACTGCAACGTCTTGCTCAAGAATATCTGATTTCTTCAGTCCCCAGAAGAGGCATGTTTGTCGCAGAATTGGATTTGATGAATTATGTGAAGTTGATAGATGCGGTTGGTCTTTTAGAAAGTTTTTCTGCCTATTCTGCAGTGGATCAATGTAGCAATGATGAGATTGATGATTTAGAAGACAATATTTCAAAATCTCGTGAAGCTTATTCTCAGGGCGACTTACTAAATGTAACTGAGCTAGATTTTGACTTTCACCGACGAATTGCTGAATTTTCACGAAATGACTATATTGTCGATGCTATTATCCGATTATATCGGTTGATCAGTCGCTATAACTTCATAGCACTTAGAAATGGGATTGATCTAAGAATATCAATTGATGAACATCAAAAAATTATTAAGAGCTTCCGGAGGCGGGACGCGGAAGAAGTAAAAAACCTTATTTATTTGCATACGATTGAAGCAAGAGACAGGATTGCTGCGACAATATTAAACGCTGGCAAATCAGTTTTTCCCACCCAATTGAATGTTGACGCTTCATTTCATAATCAAAATAACACAATACGGATTGGTGTGCCTACTATGATGACAGGTCCGGGTGCTCCAATGGGTGCTGATATCGTAGCAGGAATTGGCATGGCTGTAGAAAGCATAAACACAAGCAGTGGTGTCTTGGGTCGAAGATTAGAGATCGTATACGCAGATATTAAAGATACAAATGTTGAAGATAGCCGGGTTGGTGCTAAATTTCTTGATGATGCCGGTGTTGTCGCCTTTTTCCCTGGTTGTTTCTATGATCCTTCTTGTGGTATAGAATTTGGTAAATATTATCAACCATTACTTCATGCTTCTGCAATGAAGAGGACAGTTGACCCAATTGTTGCAAACATCCAGGAATATGGAAATGTATTTCAAATGTGTGCAAGCGAAGAAAATCTTGGATCGAATGCTTTTATAAATTTAGTATCATTGCCATATGAATTTCCGAATAAAAGTGTGGCCATCCTTGGAAGTGATATCAGCTACGATATGGTAGTGCAAAGAGGGATAGTGAATGAAGCTCGGAAAAACGGATGGGAAATTGTATTAAATGATAGCTATCCATTTGGTTCGATACGTTTCGACTCGCAACTCGCCAGGATAAGAGCTGAAGATCCCGCTATCATTATAGGAAGTATCAGTTCGACAGAATCAGCCGTTGAATTCGTGAACCAATTTTTACTAAACCCAACAAATTCGTTGATTTTTCTACATTGGTCACCAGTAGCCTCCAAATTCATTTCTATCCTAGGGGAAAAAGCAAATGGAATTCTTTGGCAAACAGAATTTGGATATCTGCCCACAAAAGAAAATTTGATGTGGGCAGATAAATTTAAAACAGAATTTAGCCGGGAACCAGGGATGGCATGGCCGGCGATGATGGATGACATGTTGCATATTTGGGCTAAGGCAGTTGAATATGCTGAGGATCCTAAAAATTATTCCAAAGTTATTGAATATATTCGTGATCTTAGCACACATCCATATCGAGGCCGGGCAGGTACCTATGGAATAAATAAAGATCGAAACGAAGGACTGACAGGACTCGAATGGTTACCAATCCACATCTACCAAGTCCAAGATCAAAAGAATGTATTGCTTTTCCTGGATACCAAACCATTTGAAGGCACTGACGCTGTTGCAGCGGGCAAAATCCGAATGCCTCCATGGATAAATAAAAAGTTATTAATAAAGAAAACCCGAGGTTGAGGAGGAGAAAAATTAATAATCACAAATGATCCAATTCTAAAAATCTTAATTGCCATACGTACTTACCAAACATAAATATCATAATTTTCAGAATAAAGGAATTCCAAAGGAACTACTTAAATTAGCATTTCCAAGATAGGCTTTCAATAATTTCAAAAGGAGGTGGTTTTATCGGTATGATGATAGAGATGAATAACTCAAATGACAGAAAAGATCACTGTATTTTCAATCTACCCTTAAAGGAGAAGAAAATGAACAAAAGGATTCTAATTAGCCTATGTATAGCTTTGGTAATGGTTGCCTTGACCCTGGTGGGTTGCCAACCAGCGAAAGAGGAGACACCGACTGAGGCACAGTCTGCCCCAACTACAGAAGTTCCTGCTACCCAAGCCCCTGTTATCCAGGTACCAACTGAACCATGTACAGTCAAGGTTGGTGCACCCATTATGATCACCGGAGTAGGTGCCGCGATGGGTTTAGAAATTCAGGATGGAGCTAAACTGGCTGTCGAAAAACTCAACGAAACCGGCGGTGTCTTAGGATGCCAGATCGAGCTTGTTTTTGCTGATGTCAAAGGCACCTCAGCTGAGGATTGCGCTCTCGCTGCCCAGGTCATGGATGAAAATGATGTTGTATTTTATATAGCCGGTGCATATTTCAGCCCTGCTTGTATCGATGAGTTTGGGAAGCGCGAACCCCTCCTGATGCACAATAGTGCCAGCAAGGACATGAATGACGTAGTCATCGCCAATTTACCTGAATATAGAAACATCTTTGCGACTTGCGCAGATGAGTATGCTTATGGCCCTAACGCTTTCGATGTCCTCGTGAACCAAGTTGGTCCCAAATTGGGTTTTGAATTCCCCAATAAGAAAGTTGCTCTATTGGGTGGGGACATCACCTACGACATGTATATCCAAGCAGGCGCAAAGAAAGCTTTTGAAGCTGCCGGTTGGGAATCGGTCCTGAACGATACTTATCCTTATGGAAATACCGAGTTTGGCTCTCAACTCGCCAGGATCCGGGCTGAAAAACCAGCAGTTGTCATGGGACAGATCACATCGATCGACTCAGCAGTGGCTTTCATGAACCAATTCCTGACCAACCCGACCAATTCACTTGTTTATGATCAATGGGCGCCAGCCTCATCAGAGTATATAACTCTCTTGGGTGAAAAAGCTAATGGTGTAACCTGGCAGACTCTGCTTGACATCCTTCCCCAGAATAAGGATTCATATTATCCAAGGTTCCAAAAGGAATTTGGTCGTTTGCCCGGAACCTTTGCACCACTGACCGAGGATCATTTTGGCATCTGGAAAGCAGCAGTGGAGAGTTGCGGCGATTTCAAGGCATTTGACTGCATTGACACCTATGTCGAGCAACTTGATCAGCACCCATATGTAGGTTTGGCTGGTAGATATGGAATGGACCCAGCGACCCATGTCGGTCGCGCTGGGGATGACTGGCTCCCCGTCCAGTTCATCCAGATCCAGGATCAGAAAAATGTAACACTTTATCTTGGGTCAAAACCAATGGAAGGTACCGCGTTCCAAACTCCTCCATGGTTCAAATAATTTCTCGATAGAAGATAAGTAACACGGGGATGGGAGAAATCAACTCCCATCCCCTACCCTCCTGGAGAAAAAAATCCATGCCAATAATACTAGAGACAAAACAAATCACAAAACGATTTGGCGAGTTGGCAGCTGTAAACAACTTAAGCTTTGATGTTAATGAGAAGGAAATATTTGGGATCGCCGGACCGAACGGAGCAGGTAAAACCACTTTGTTTAACGTGATCTCCGGAATCTATTCGGGTTCAGGTGAAATCGATTATTTTGGTGAAAGAATTGACCGCCTGCGTCCTTTTCAGGTGTGCCTCAAAGGGATAGCCAGAACGTTCCAAATTCCAACTGTTTTTTCCACGCTAACGGTATACGATAATATTCGTATCGGGGCTCATTTCGGAAATCATTCGCTCAATGAAAAAAAAATCATCAATGACGTATTGGAATTCATAGGTCTTACAGAAAAGCAGCATATTGAAGCGAAACACCTTCCATTGTTTGATAAAAAATTAACCATGCTTGGAGCGGCTTTAGCAACTGAACCAAAGTTGATTTTGCTTGATGAGCCGATCGGTGGTTTAAGCCCGAAAGAAATTAATGAAAGCGTTGAACTATTCAAACGGATCAATAATGAATTAGGAATTACCATAATTGTGATTGAACATTTAATGAAAGTATTGATGGCGATCTCGCAACGAATGATGATCATCCATAATGGTGAAAAAATTTGTATTGGTTCACCGGAAGAAGTTGCAAGAGACAAGCAAGTGATTGAAGTATATCTGGGAGCCGAATATGCTTAAAGTTGACAATATCAATTTCTATTATGGCGAAGTCCAGGTATTAAAAGATGTTTCTCTTAAAGTGGAAGAGGGAGAGTTTGTTGCAATATTTGGACCCAATGGTCACGGCAAGAGTACACTATTAAAGGTAATCTGCGGGCTGCTCAAGCCTGTTTCAGGTTCAATTAACTATAATGACCATGTCATTAGTCGTTTATCCACCCAAGCTATTGTCGAGATGGGTTTGGTTTACATCCCCGAAGACCGCAACTTGTTTCCTGAAATGACTGTAGCCGAAAACCTGAGAATGGGGGCATATGTAAAGCATGCCAGATCGAAGATGAAAGAAAACTTTGAGTTGGTCTATCAGCTCTTTCCAAAGCTCAAAACCCTCAACGATCGTACAGTATCAGGATTGAGCGGAGGGGAAGCCCGCATGTTGGCGATTGGACGGGGGTTGATGTCAAGTCCTAAATTCCTGGCTATCGATGAGCCATCTTTTGGACTTGCACCAAACCTGCGAGTGGATGTTTTTAAAGCCATCGAGGAGATCCGTCAGAGAGGTGCAACCATCCTGCTTGTCGAACAAAGTACTTTCATTGCTTCAAACTATGCTAACCGTATCTACGCCATTGAAGATGGGAAAATCATATTTGAAGGCAGTAAAGAGGAAGCCAATCACAACGAAGAAATCCGTAAGATGTTCCTGGGAATCTAAGAGGAGGATTCACTCAATGGATCTCGACACCTTCATTAACCTTTTACTGGCAGGTATCACCCTGGGAACAGTCTATCTGATGATGGCGATGGGCCTGACATTGGTATATGGCGTCACCAAGGTGTTCAACTATGCACAAGGATCATTTTTTAGTTGGGGTGGTTACCTGGCATGGTACCTTTCCGTCGGAGTACTGGGATGGAATTATTATCTTGTCATTCCGATAACTCTTGTAGTTATGTTTATTGCTGGAATGATTTTTGAAAAAGTAATTATTTTACCCTTGCGCCGTTTCCCGGGTTGGGATTTCACAGTTATTATTGTGACCCTCGGATGTAGTTTGGCACTTGATAATTTAATACTTGTAATATTTGGACCATTAAGCAAGACCATTCCCCATCTAATGGAAGGGACGCTTAAAATTGGAAAGTTTGTAGTTGCACAACATGATGTCCTTATGTTGGTTATTGGTATATTGATGTTCATTATTTTGCAACTTTTCTTATCGAAAACCTGGATCGGGTTGGCGTTACGGGCTGTATCGCAGGATAATGTGGGTGCAAAGATAGTCGGGCTGCCATTAAATACCTTGTACAGCGTGGCGTTTGGTATTGCTGGTTTGCTTTCAGCTGTGGCGGCCATCCTGCTCGCCCCACGCACATTGTTATACCCCTTGGTAGGATGGTCTACTCTTCTTAAGGCATTTGTTGTAATTGTTTTAGGTGGTTTGGGTAATATCAAAGGAACAGTGATCGCTGCATTTGCTCTCTCAATTGCCGAAATATTTCTTTCTTATTTCCTTGGTGGTATCTGGGCAATGCCTCTCTTCCTGGCAGTATTGGTTGTTCTCCTGGTATTTAAACCGAAAGGACTGTTTGGATCATGGTAAATAACCTTTTAAAAAACCTTTCAAGGATTGGCTTACTATTATTATTAGCCATCCTCCCGATTCTGTTCCATGACAATGATCACATTATGAACATCATCATCCTGTGCCTTATTTGGGGGGTTGTGGCTGCTTCCTGGGATCTGATCTTGGGCTATGCCAACCTCTTTTCCTTTGGCCACCTTTCTTTTTTCGTTATCGGCGGTTATGCCTCAGGATTGCTTGCAAAATATATTGGATTAACGCCCTGGCTGGGTTATATCGCGGGTGGTATTGCGGCTGCGATAATAGGTTTTCTCATTGGCATCCCCTGTCTCCGATTAAAAGGAATGTATCTGGCGATTGTGACCTTTTCATTGAACTTCGTATTACCAACACTTATCGTTTGGGCAGGACCCGGAAAATTTGAAAATTTCTCAACAGGAGGATCTTGGGGTTTAACCAGGATACCGGCTCCAAGTCTGTTTGGTTATGTTTTTACCCGCCAGGAACTTGTGCCCTGGTATTACCTTTCCCTTGGATTTTTTATCATGTTCCTGTCCATTATTTACTTAATTATCAAGTCCAATATCGGTCTGGCATTTATTGCCCTACGTGATGCTGAACCACAAGCAAAATCATTGGGGGTTAATGAATATAAATATAAGCTTCTTGTGTTTGCATTATCTGCCTTTATCGCAGGCTCTGCTGGGGCTTATTATGCTTCCTACTTCTCTTTGATTTCACCAGCCTCGATGAACCTGGATGTGTTCTTGATCGTATTGGTAATGGTTCTATTTGGGGGTTTGGGTGTTTTCCCCGGAGCCGCGATAGGTGCATTTATTATCACCATTGTCAACGAGCTTTTGCGCCCAACTCTGGAATGGCGTTTGGTGATCCTGGGAACCATCGTGATTCTGACGATGATGTTTATGCCCAAAGGGATCATGGATATCCTTGCATTACTAGGTCGACTGATGAAACGCATATTAAATATTAGGAGGTCATCAAAATCAACTCCAGCTTAAGCCAATGAGCATACGGTGATCAACATTTATTAGAAGCATGATTAACAATTATATCGGACTGTTGATATTTGACTCTGTGGGTTCACCATAAAAAAGAATAAATGACAAAGAGGAGAGAAGAATGATTACTGAAAAAATAAAAATGGATGTCTTTAGGGCTGTAGAAAACCTTAAGGACGAAATGGTAAATTCCCTTGCGGATATTATTCAAATTCCAAGTATCGATCCGTATATCGACCCTGACCTCAAAGCTGAGCGAATTGGTGGCGAAACACAAGTAAATAAGTGCTTAAAGATCGTAATGGAATCGTTTGGATTGCAGACAGATCTGTGGGAAGAGGAAGAAGGTCGCGCCAACCTTGTAGGAGTGTGTAAAGGATCAGGCGGTGGGCGGTCATTGCTATTTAATGGGCACATAGATATAGTCGCTCCTGGTCCGTTGGAATTGTGGAATATTGCCGATCCTTACAGCGGTAAAGTAATTAATGGAAAGATCTATGGACGCGGCGCGGTCGATATGAAGGGTGGGGTTGTTGCCGCTATTTATGCTCTTAAAGCACTGCTCAAAGCAGGTTATCAACCTAAGGGAGATGTCCTTGTTGAAGCCGTACCAGGCGAGGAGATGATGCAGCATGAAATTGGCACCTCTGCAACTGTAAAACGCGGTCATCGTGCTGATGCAGGAATTGTAGTAGAAGCCTCGGCTCCTCCTTATCGACTGGCAATCATCACAGCCTCTCCTGGTGTATTATTCCTTAAGATCAAGATTAAGGGCAAAGCTGCGCATTCTACCTTGCGTGATGAGGTAATTAGAGCTGGAGGGCGTGGTAGCGCAGTTGCAGTTTCAGCAGTCGATAAAGCTATGATCATCTACAACGGATTAATTAAATTGGAAGAAGAATGGGGACAAACTAAATCTCACCCAGCTTTCTCGCGCCCCGGGCACTTTACGATTTGTCCTACATCCTTCGCAGGAGGTCTTGGCGGAATTTTTTTCATCCCCGAGGAATGTACGCTTACTTATGTGATAATACATGCTCCTCAGGAAACAAAGGAACAAGTGATAAAAGAAATCGAAACACATGTACACAACCTTTCCCAGACGGATTCTTGGCTACGTGATAATCCACCGGAATTTGATTGGTGGGGAGGTTGGTGGTGGCCGCCATATGATGTTCCTAAAGATAGCCCCATCTGTAGAGCAGCTGCAATTGCGTATGAATCGGTCCTCAACGAACCTGCCAAGTATAACGGCTTCACAGCAGTAGATGATGCTACGTTTCTTAACCAAGCTGGTATACCAACAATTACAATGGGTCCAGGAAGCATAGAGATCGCTCATACAGCCAATGAATTTATTGAGATCGAAGATTTAGTTGATGCAGCCAAAATATATGCGCTCACTATTGTTGAATGGTGTGGCATCTAAAGTAGCATATAACAATGCCGACCTAAAAAATTCAGGGTTTTTAGGATTCTTGAAATTTCCTCAATAACTGTAAATTAAACATAATCGAGCTGCAAACCAATATTACGAGACTGTTAATACATAAAAATGTACGATGTGATTTGATGCGATATTATGAAATTGCATCCAGAATGATCCGCATTCACGGTGGCGATTTTACAAAAGATTCACCAGAACGAGAGGAAGGTTCTGGTTCTGAAACCCGGCGAATGAATATCTTCCTGTAATTTGAGCAAGTTGACAAGGTTTCTTGCATCTAACAATCTCAGTTTTTTCTAAGGGAGCAATTTCGAAATAGAAGAATAATTGACTTGGAGGATATATGATTGATGAAGAGATCAAGAATAATGTAATAAAAGCTGTAAATAGCCTGGAAGACGAAATGATCAAGGTCATTTCTGACATTATTCAAATTCCAAGTATAAATCCATATCTGGATATTAACTTAAAAGATGAGCGAATCGGAGGTGAATCACGGGTCAATGCATACCTCAAACCTGTGATGGAATCCTTTGGATTGGAAACAGATATGTGGGAAGAAGAACCAGGGCGGGCCAACCTGGTAGGTGTGTGTAAAGGCACCTCTGGCGGACGTTCACTTATCTTCAACGGGCATATTGATACAGTTGCCCCAGGTCCATTGGAATTATGGACTGTTGCTGAACCATTCAGCGGCAAGGTGATCAATGGAAGAATTTATGGGCGCGGCACAACCGATATGAAAGGTGGGGATGTCGCTGCAATTTATGCGCTTAAAGCATTACTGAAAGCTGGTTACAAGCCCAAAGGGGATGTTATTGTTGAAACCGTTGCAGGCGAAGAGATGATGCAACCCGAAATTGGTACATCAGCCGCTGTCAAACGTGGTTATCGAGCTGACGCTGCGATAGTAGTGGAAGGATCGGCTCCTCCTTATCGGTTGGCAATCTTGACAGCCTCTCCCGGGGTTCTGCTTCTGAAGGTGACCATTCATGGCAAAGCAGCGCATTCATCCATGCGCGATGAAGTGATCAGGGCTGGTGGACGTGGCAAAGATGTAGCTGTCTCAGCAGTCGATAAAGCTATGATCATCTTCAATGGTCTAAAAAACCTCGAAGATGAATGGGGTCAAACGAAAACCCACCCGGCTTTTACACGTCCGGGGCATTTTACTCTTTGTCCAACAACATTTGCAGGTGGTTTGAACGGAATTGCTTTCATCCCTGAGGAATGTTTGATAACATATGTGATCTGGCATGCACCTCAAGAGACCAAAGAACAAGTGATGAAAGAAATCGAAACATACCTCTCACAACTTGCCAAAACTGATTCCTGGCTGCGAGAAAATCCACCAGAGCTGGATTGGTCAGGAGGATGGTGGTGGCCACCCTACGATATTTCCAAAGATGCACCCATTTGTAAAGCAGCTGCTGTTGCCTGTGAAGCAGTGTTAAATGAACCTGCCAAGTATTATGGCTTCACTGCCGTTGATGATGCTACTTTCTTGAACCAGGCAGGTATTCCTACTATTACTTTGGGTCCAGGAAGTATAGAAGTTGCACATACTGCCAATGAATATATTGAAATTAATGATTTACTAGATGCAACAAAGATCTATGCGATGATAATCATTGAATGGTGTGGTGTCACTAATACTGGATAAATTCATGCGATTCAAAATTCCATAGTGCATTCATGTAAAAGAGAAAATATTAGAAATGCATGGCGATCTGATACGTGCCATTCAAACCTGCAAGACAATCTTGGTTGATGCTTAGGTAGTTATTGATGAAAAATCCATTAAATTGCGATTGATTTGATCAAGGTTTTCAAATTACGATATATTATTCAACAATTTTAAAACATCTCTAAAAGGATTGTAAAATGAAAAATTCATTAGTTCATCGTTTTATACCAAATAGCGCTCCTGGAGTACGGGAGGAAATGCTTAAGGTAACAGGATATAAAACTGTTGACGAAATTTATGAGGAAATTCCTGAAGCTCTTCGTTTTAAAGGAGAGTTGAAACTTCCCAAAGAGCCAGTTTCAGAAATGGAAGTTGACAGGAGGATTAAACGTTCTTTATCAAAGAATCGCACGACACAGGAAATGTTAAGTTTTTTGGGTGCTGGATGTTGGTTTCACTATGTACCCGCATTGTGTGGCGAAATCACCGGTCGTTCGGAGTTCCTGACAGCGTATGCAGGTGGTGATTGGGCGGATCATGGTCGGTACCAGGCCATGTTCGAATACCAAAGTATGATGGGGGATTTATTAGATATGGATGTGGTATCTGCTCCAGTCTATGATGGAACTACCGCTGCTGGAGACGCTCTTCATATTGCATCGCGCGCAACCGGTGGTACAGAAATATTGATACCAAGCACAATCAGCCCGAATACACTTGCCACGATTAGAAATTATGCTGATCCTTGGTTGGACTTGAAAATGATTGATCATGACCCCAAAACTGGCCTAATGGACTTGGATGATCTTAAACGCAAACTGTCTTCTAAGACAACTGCCGTGTTTGTTGAAAATCCCAGTTACCTGGGTTTCATTGAGGATCAATGCGAAGAGATCGCCGGTATCGCACATAGGGTAGGAGCATTACTTATCGCAAGTATCAATCCAATTTCCCTGGGTTTGCTAGCTGCACCTGGAGAATATGGAGCAGATATCGCTTGTGGTGAAGGGCAGCCAATGGGCATGACCCAAAGTTGTGGTGGCGCTACAATGGGAATCCTGGCAGTAAATGATTCTGATCGTTTCCTGACACTATTGCCTTCATACTTGGTAGGTATTTCTAATACCATTGTTCCAGGAGAGTTGGCTTTCTCATGGCACACGCTTTGGGATCGTATGCTTTATTCAACACGCGCTCATGCCAGGTCGTTTACCGGTACATCATCATGGTTATGGGGAATCTCTGCAGCTGTTTATATGGCGTTATTGGGTTTCGAAGGGATTAAACAGCTAGGAAAGACAAATATGCAAAATACCCAATATGCGATTGATATTCTGTCAAAGATTCCAGGTATAAAGACTCCTCTATTCTCATCGGTTCATTTCAATGAGTTTGTAATTAATTTCGATGGAACTGGTAAGACAGTAGCGGTGATTAATAAGGCCTTGTTCGAGAAAAGTATCTTGGGTGGGAAAGATCTCACAAATGATTTTCCGGACCTAGGACAATCGGCGTTGTATTGTGTCACCGAGATGCTCCGGAAAGAGGATATTGACAGGCTTGCTGATGTTCTGAGAACAATTATTTAATGGAGTAAAACCATGACTAAAACAAATTCCAAAACTACGAAATATCAATACCAGGAATATGCAGATATTGATACCGGTTATCAGGCTTTGCGATGGCACGAACCTGTGATCTATGAACTGTCCAGAAAAGGCTCACGCAATGAAATCATTCCAAATGCAGAGAAAGAGATCCAAGTAAAGGTGGGGGATATCACCAAGAAAATCCCTAAAAAAATTTGCCGCAAAACGCCTGCAGCTTTACCAGAATTATCTGAACCAGAAGTAATGCGCCATTACTTGCGTCTATCTCAAGAGACATTTGGTTATGACTCAGGTGTGAACATTGGCTTGGGCACCTGTACGATGAAATACAGTCCAAAACTCAATGATCAGCTTGCAAAATTACCATCCATTGCATACCTTCACCCACTGCAGCCTGAAGAAACTTTTCAGGGACTGCTGGAAATCATGTATGACCTGCGGACTTGGCTGTGCGAGTTATCTGGTATGGATGAATTTTCTTTTCTACCAAGGGGTGGAGGCCACAGCGTTTATACGAATGCTTGTATTATGCGCGCATATCATCGTGCAAATGGGAATTTACATAAAAATGAAGTAATTACCTGTGCAGTCTCTCATCCATGTAACGCCGGTTGCCCATCAACTGCAGGGTTTAAAGTGATTGAGCTTCATCCAAATAAGAATACAGGTGATATTGGTTTAGATCAACTAGAAGCAGTGGTTTCTGATCGCACGGCCGGACTATTCTTGACAGCACCTTATGATACCGGTGTTTTCGATAGTCAACTTGGAGAGTATGCAAAACTTATCCATTCCTATGGCGGATTGGTTGCGCTTGACCAGGCTAATTTCAATGGCGTTATGACGCGTATGCGTGCAGGAGATATTGGCGCTGATTTAATGCATTTCAATTTGCATAAAACCTTTTCAACACCGCATGGATCTGCCGGACCTGGAGCGGGTGCTATCGGAGTTAAGAAAGAATTGCGTGAATACTTACCGGCACCATTATTAGAATTTGACGGTTCACAATATCACCTAAATTACAATCTTCCTAAAACAATAGGAAAAACCGGAGTCTTCTACGGTGTAATAATTAATGTATTAAAAGCTTATGCCTGGATCATGAGCATGGGTGAGCAGGGTTTGCGTGAAGCTTCGGAATGGGCGGTGATCAATAATAACTATCTAATCAAGAAGATGCTTGAAGTGCGTGGTGTTGATATTGCCTGGCCAAACCGCAGAAAACTACAAGAAGCAAGGTTCCATTTACAGAAAATGAAAGAAGAAACCGGTATTGGATCTGCGGAGGTCAACTTACGTATTGCTGATTTTGGGATTCAAACT
Organism: Chloroflexi bacterium GWB2_49_20; assembly: GCA_001796335.1. Classification (GTDB taxonomy): domain Bacteria; phylum Chloroflexota; class Anaerolineae; order Anaerolineales; family Villigracilaceae; genus UBA12087. The sequence goes on from MGMF01000028.1 coordinate 60,995, forward strand.
TTTTTTGAAAGTCATGAACCCGTGATTATTCCTGAACCGGTGACACCCGAGGCAAGCGAAGCCGCTTCCAAGGAAGATCTTGATCGGTTTGTAGAAGCATTCCATCAAATATCTAAAGAAGCATACTCGAATCCTGAGATCATTCGAACTGCTCCTCACCACTGTACGATACACCAGACCAATCTGGAACCATTACTCGACTCTAAGAGGACCAAAGTAACCTGGAGGGCGTATCAGAAGAGAGGTTTATCATAATCGATCGGTTTGCCTTCTTTCGAATGGATTGACTATTTTAGAGCTATTTAGTGATTGGAAGATCTTGAGATTAATATTTTCCAGACATTTTTCCTCTTTTATCCTTATTCATAGAGGAATATTTATAGAATTAATGTACCTGACATGCATGAGAAGATAGCGATCCTACCTGATCATTGGAGTGAATAAAATTTGAACCCCGGAGAAAGAAAAAAGAAGCTTGGATTAATTGTTAATCCCCTTGCTGGTATCGGTGGAAGAGTGGGCTTGAAAGGCAGTGATGGGATTGAAACCGTTAAGAAAGCATTTGCGATGGGAGCTGAAATTATTTCTCCACAAAGAGCTATGGAAACATTGCAGGATATTTATCCATTTAAGGATGAGTTTGATCTATTCACTTATCCAAAAGGGATGGGTGAGGATGAGGCGAAGGCGTGTGGTTTTTCACCGATAGTATTGGGCGAAATTGTTCCAGATCAAACAAGTGCTGAAGATACGAAGTCTGCTGCACGCAAAATGGTGGATCTTGAGATCGATCTGATCCTATTTGTGGGAGGAGATGGAACTGCACGAGATATATATGAAGCCATTGGTGACAAAGCCACAGTTCTGGGGATCCCATCCGGCGTCAAAATTCATTCCAGTGTCTATGCCGTGAATCCACATCGAGCCAGCGAGTTGATTAAAATGTTCTTGAAAGGGTCTGCGCCGGTACGAGAAATGGAAGTGATGGATATAGATGAAGATCTCTTTCGCAAGGGGCAGGTCTCAGCTCGATTATATGGTTATTTACAGGTTCCACATGAAAAGGGACTTATCCAAAGCGCGAAGTCAGCCAGTCTGGGCGCGGGTAATAACCGTACAATCGCTGAAGCAGTAGTTGATGGCATGAATGATGATTACTATATCTTAGGGCCAGGTACAACTGTTAAGGCAATTGGTGATGAATTAAAAATTGAGAAAACCCTGCTCGGTGTAGATGTAATTTACAGAAAACAATTAATTGGGAAGGATCTAAATGAGCAGCAACTTTTGGGTCTGATCGAAGGCAAGAACGCGAAAATAGTAGTGACCATAATCGGCGGGCAGGGCTATATATTTGGTCGTGGAAACCAACAAATTAGCCCCAGAGTCATCAGAAAAGTGGGGAAACAAAATCTAATCGTAATTGCTACAAAAAACAAATTGCTCTCATTGAAAGGGCCATTATTGGTGGATACTGGAGATTCGGAATGTGATAATTATTTATCGGGATACATTAGAGTAATTACTGGATATAACGAGGAATCAGTGTGGAAAATTGAATGTTAATACCCGCTAATAATACTGAAAAGTAATTGATAAGGAGCTCAAATTAACAAGGTCGAATTCTTATTTAAAGAAATAATCTTGTCTTAATTCAAGTAAATCGGAAATCACATCTGTATTCGAAAGGATAAACAATTATGATCACTGAACTGAGTAACGGAAGAATGTTAGATTGTGTAGGCGATGTACCTTTTGAGAATGCTAACATCATTGTTGAAGGCGGCATTATCAAGGATATATACACAGGTACGCGTCAGCATAAAACCGATGTCATGGTGGTTAATTGTGAGGGAAAAACAATCATGCCGGGGTTGATCGATGCGCATTCTCATTATGCGGTGACGACTGTTGATATGGGAGGTGTTTTAACAGAATTTCCTTTCTTCACTGCGCTTAAAATTAAATCCCAGTTGGAAAAGATCGTTGATGCGGGATTTACAACGATAAGAGACGGAGGAGGAGGACATTGGTCGCATAAAGAAGCTGTAAATAGCGGATTAATTAATGGACCAAGGATATTGGTTTGTGGCCCACTAATGAGTGTAACTGGTGGACATGGAGATTTCAATGTGCGTGGAACAATGAACTATGCAAGCAAAACACCATTTATAAACTTGATGAGGTTATGTGATGGAGAAGACGATTGCCGCAAAGCTGCACGGGAGCAATTTCAAATGTGGTGTGATCACCTGAAAATCTGCATAACAGGTGGCTGTGCAAGTCCGAATGATGAACCTTGGCAAGTTCATTTATCGGAAACTGAAATAAGGATATTCTGTGAGGAAGCAGCTGCACATGGAAAATATGTCATGGCACATAGCCTTAATGATGAAGGCAATCGTCTTGCAGCAGAATGTGGGGTTCGCTCCATTGAACATGGAAGTTATTTAACTGAAGGAACTGCCCAACTAATGAAAAACAATGGTACAAGACTTGTTTCTACCACTGCGGTAGTATGGTGGGCAGAGAAATATGGGAAGGAGAATGGAGCCTCTGAGTGGTTTTTGAGAAAACTCGCGAACCCGCGTTGTTCGCCAGATGGTGCTTCAATTATGGAAGGGTCTATAAGAGCAGCAAAACTGGCAACTGACTGTGGTATTCCGGTTGGTTCAGGGTCAGATTTCTTTGGGGTGATGTGCGGTGGGGAAGCAATGAATATCAAATTCCTGGTGGATCTGGTCGGACTTTCACCCTATCAAGCATTAAAAGCCGCAACGAGTGTCAATGCTGAAATCTTATGTCTAAAAGATAAGACAGGATCAATTGAAACCGAAAAATGGGCAGACATTATTATTGTTGATGGCAATCCCGATGAAGATATTAATGTGATTACTGAATCTGCCAAAATCCGGATGGTGATGAAAGATGGAAAGATCCTAAAAAACACTCTGAGCTAAATTTACAATAGATCTTGATGTTTTGAAATAATAAAGATTTTTTTAAACCTCCAACAATATTGAATACCTACTTTGCCAAAAGAAAAATGTTACAGAAAGGTAGCAGATAAAAAAATGAGATGGAATAGTATTTGCTCAAAAGATCCAAAAACTCAGTCCATTGATTATCGACATCCAGCGGAACTTCCATCAAATCCTTGGATTGGGTTTGATGGAAGTCCAAAGCAATCGAAAAAAATAATCATTTACTATACAAATTTAGCCGCCTAATTACTGAACAATGATCTTATACTGATTATTTATATATGACACAACAAGGACAAGCAGGTATATATTTTGAAAGCGGAGGGTACCATTTACTGGGAACGCTTTTTCTCGCAAGCGGTGATGAACCCAAACCTACCGTGATTATTTTGCACGGCGTCCCAGGTATTGAGAAGAATTTCGATTTAGCCCATAATTTGAGATTAAACGGATGGAATAGTCTCATTTTCCACTATCGTGGGTGTTGGGGCAGTGAAGGTTGCTATACTTTTAAAACAATTCCTGATGATGTAATAGCTGCAATAGACTTTCTATGTGCCGGTTCATATCCACAGATCGACACCTCTCGATTATTCCTTGTCGGACATAGCCTGGGAGGGTGGGCTGCTATCAATGTGGCATCAAAAGACTTGCGTGTACGGGGCGTCATAGCAATTGCAACAATAGCAGATCCTCGTGAACTCTGTTTCACGGAGCTGGATGCCGCAAAGAATTACACTCCCTGGTTGAATGGAATCACTCCTTTGGAATTTATTACCCAATGGAAGGATCTTGGTCAATTTACTTTGCCGTTAAATCAAGTATCAAAAATCAGTCCACGCCCAATCTTACTTTTACACGGACAAAAAGATGAGCTTGTTCCTGTCCCCCAATCAGAAAAATTGTTTAAAAATGCCTTCAAACCCCGCGCATTCCTCACTCATGATGAAGCCAATCATTCCTTTGTCTGGCATAGAGAGTGGCTTGCATCACAGGTACTTAATTGGCTCGATAGTTTCAAGAATTATAAAATTGAAATTTGAATAAGGTAGACGAGAATTATGCCAAGAGCCCGGGTATGGCAAGTATGTGATCCAAGCAGAGCATCCAAGATTGAGGAAATCATCTATAAAAAAAGATCTTCCACATTGGATGAAATCTCTTCCCAGCTTCCAAATGGAATATATACAACTTTTAGAACATTTGACCATTATAAATTTTTCCTGCTGGAATCTCACTTTCACCGCTTGGAAGAATCTGCGAATTTAATTAACAAACCGATTAAATTAAATTATCTCTTGATAAGAGATGCTCTTCGGGAGGTGGTAAAAATATCCCTAGAGCAGGAATTGCGTATTCGTTTAACCATAAATCTCGACACTCTACCTGCTGCTATCTATATTTCAAAAGAACCATTAATTACTCCTACGTTGGAAGATTATGATAAGGGAGTGTTCACAGTATTACAAAAAACCATCAGGGATAATCCAAAGGCCAAGCTTACTTCATTCTTAAAAAGAGCAGAATTAATTAGGAGTAAGGTGCCTAAGAATATTAACGAAGTCTTATTGGTCAACAGTGAAGGGCAGATCTTGGAGGGTTTGAGCAGTAATTTTTTCGCAGTAATAAAAGACGAGGTTTGGACAGAAGGTGAGCAGGTCTTATCTGGAATTGTCCGTTCAGTGATATTAGATTTGGCTGAAAAAAATGGTATCAGGGTGTATCTATCTGCAATTCACATCTCAGATATTGATTGTCTTGAGGAAGCGTTTCTCACCAGTACTAGTCGAATGGTACTCCCAATCCAAAAAATTGATTCGTCCATTATCAATAAAAGCAAGCCAGGGCAAATCACGAAGAAATTAATCGGACTTTATCAACAGCATATTCAAAAGTTATTGGAGGAAATTTGATATTAAACCCTCCTCCAATTTCTGGGAATATATGAATCCATTATCTGATCATTCTTCGTCTTAACAAGTGTATTTATTCTGTATGACGATACGAGGCTCATATTGACAAGATTAAAAATTTTCTTCTACATAGCGTAAAAATTCCGATTGGAAATAATGGGAACAGCTTTGTAATAATGATGGGTCTTGATTATTTCCCGAGATAAAGTAATAAAGTGTTTTGCCCTAAAATAAATTATTACACTCTCAAACAACCCTTCACTATGGTGATTCTCCGGGAACCATACTTGTAACATTGATCTAACAAGCTAAAGGAAATATATATGGATAAAACTCAACTGCAAAATAGGACGAATCGCATTCTTTCAGTGGAACAAATTAATCAGGTTCATGAGTTAGCTCTGCAATTACTTGAAGAAGTCGGCTGCACTGTTCAATGTGAAGAAGCGCTGGATATTCTTGGTCATGCCGGTTGTGATATAAGTCTACCTTCTAGAGTAAAAATCCCCCGAAAACTAGTGATTGAATCCATCGAGTTAGCTCCAAAACAGTTCCAAGTCTATGATAGAGATGGAAATCCGTCCATGTCAATTGAATCAGATCATTGCTTTTATGGAACCGGCTCTGATTGTCCGAATACAATGGATTTATATACAGGAAAACGAAGGCAAAGTACGAAAGACGACGTTGGAAGATTAGCCCGGTTTTGTGATGTGCTTCCGAACATAGACTTTGTAATGTCTTTTGGTATCGCCCAAGATCTACATTCTGGCGCTGACTTCATTCATGGCTATGAAGCCATGCTGCTCAACACCAAGAAACCCGCTATCGTTACAGGTCATGGTAGAAACGATATGCAAACCATGGTTGAGATGGCTGCTGCTTCCAGAGGTGGTTTTGAAGAAATTAAATTAAAACCGTCACTTATTCTATACACAGAGCCCATGTCTCCGTTAATTCATACAAAAATGGGAGTTAGCAAGGGATTGGTTTGTTGCGAATACGGGATTCCATTCATTTACATTGGTAGTCCTATGATGGGAGCAAATGGACCGGCAACTATTGAAGGAACTCTTGTTCAAGCTGTTGCAGAATGTCTAAGTGGTCTTGTCATATTCCAAAACAAACAACCCGGAGCAAAGTTCATATTTGGTGGCGATAGTACTGTTATGGATATGAGCAACATGATGTTCAGTTATGGGGCACCGGAATTGATTTCACTAAATGCGGGGCTTTCAGATATGGCTCATTTCTATGGACTTCCTCTTTTTTGCATAGGTGGTGCAACCGATTCGAAGATCCTTGATGCGCAGGCAGGATTAGAATATGCCCTTTCACTTTATGACGCTACTCTAAATGGCTGCAATATCATACATGATTGTGGATATTTAGAATCAGGTCTTACCTCATCTTTTGAGTCGGTTCTATTTGCCGACGAAATAATTGGAATGGTAAAACATATTCGTAAACCAATGGAATTCAATAACGACACCGTTCCGTTAGATGTAATGAATAAAGTAGGACCAGCGGGTTCTTTCCTAAAAGAAAAACATACTCGTATCAATTATAAAAATTTCTGGAATCCGCGTTTTCTGGACAGGAGATACTTTGGGAATTGGAATGCAGATGGAGGAAAAGATTTGCGTGAGGTTTTGAATATTAAAGCCAAACAAATATTTGAAAAGTGCCAACCCCAACCGCTCTCAGAAACAAAACTTCAGCTAGTTCATGATGTCATGGATAAACACATTCCAGATGTATAAAAAGTAGATTAATAAATAAAAATAATCTTTAGATTACCCTTACTTAGAAAATCACCCAACTATATGAAAGAGTGGGTGATTTTTAAATTAAGAAAATACAATAAAGAAGTGAAGGTACCCTTTCACAACTGAAATTCTATAGAACCAGGAGGATCGCGTGGTAGCAAGGTCAAGTGGAAATAATTTTGCTATTGCACTATAGGAGCTAGTCGGATACAAGAAACCGGTCACGTTTACGTTCAGTTATATCCTCGACGAAACCTTCAAAATATGCAATCGTGCCATCCAAATTTAGTACCTTTCGTGCAGTCAATTTAATGTTCAGGATGATGCCGTCCTTGCAACGATAACGGTTTTCTGTGGAATACCAGCCATTACTATTTAAGATGCCAGCCAAATCATCACTGCGTTTATCCCCATCCACATAGATTTGGGTGCTGATGTTTGTAATCATGGCAACCAATTCTTCTGGTGATCCATAACCTAGCATATGGGCAAAAGTCGAATTCACCCGGAGGAATCTTCCTTCCGGAAGTGAATGCAGGATGCCGATAGGCGCATTCTCAAATAGATTTTGGAATATCTTTTCACTTTCAGAAAGCATTATTGCTCCTTTTTTACGGTCGGTAATATCAACAATATTTCCAATCAGCGCTGGACTATCATCTAACACAGACCAGCTTCCCCAAACCTCGATTTGCTTATTTTCACCATTCTTGCATTTGACACGAAATTCATTTGGAGTTGTAACAATTTCATTAGAAATCCGACAATGCATTTTATCAGCTACTAGATTCTGATCTACTGGATCTATGAGAAGCAGAGGATCGGTTCCGATCAACTCGCCTGGAACATATCCAAAGATCTTCGCGAAGGTTAAATTGACGTAGCTCAACTTACCATCCTGGATGATGTAAATGCCAGTCAACGAATTTTCACTCAAAGTGTGGAAACGGATTTCGCCGGCACGTAGAGTTTCTTCGTCCAGAATTAGCGGTTGATTTTGTTGGTGTGTGTTCGTTGATGTATTTTGAGGATTGAGCTGTGTTTTTTTCTTATTCTTAGTATTCTTGATCATAACAATGCTTTCCTTTTAGTTTATATGAGTGAATTCTTTTTTTGAGAAATGTGACGATTCTCTCAATCTCAAATATGGATGCTGAGTTTGTGAGAAGGGACAGAAATTGATTTTACATTAGATTTTATGGATTAGGTATTTCCATATTTATTTAGTTACTTGAGTCATGAATTAATTTGGATGTTTTTCTCCAGCTAACTTACAGCTAACAGAATTGAAGATATGGATTGGATTGTGGTTCAAGCAAACGATCTGAAGTAAACTTAATATTCTTATTCTGTGAGTTATTTGTTATAGGCTTTTACAACCCTGCATTATCAACAGGCCCTGCTCGACGATGTGCAGCTTCCGTATCCTGGTTGGTTTGCTTCAAATACCGTTGCAGGGCCGTGATGCCTTCGTGTCCCATCAACTTCGCAAGAGTGAATACATCTACTCCATTCCTGAGCATCGCGAGAGCAAAAGCTCTTCGAAAATCGTGAGCAGTCGATCCTTCTAGATTAGCTTCTTGGGATCGTCGACGAAGGATCTCTCTCGCAACCCATCGTACTTGATACGCTCTGAATCAAATCGGGGGTGAGTAACCCACAAGGCAGGGTTGTTATCACTGCGGTGTTTCAGGTATTTTCGTAAAGCCTTCCGGGATTGCCTTCCAATATAAACAGTACGTGGTTTATATCCCTTTCCTTGCCGGATGAGAATATCCCCGCTCACCTGGTTAGTATCAACCAGATCAATATTTAAGAATTCACTTGCTCGTGCTCCAGTATCCAGGAGACACAAAAAAACGGCAATGTCCCGGTCTCCTGTGAATGTATCTCTATCACAAGCTTTTATCATTTTCGTAACAGTCTCAATCGAAACCGGTTCTATCGGTTCTAGTGGGACCTTAGGTGCTTTCACTCTATGGATAGGGTTGGACCAATCCTTCGGTTCAACTTCATCTTCATACCAGTAAAGGAACACCCGCATTGTGCGAAATGCAGCATGCCTCCCGCCAGGGTTATGGCCAGCTCCTTCTAAGAAAAGAAAATATTGTCGAATCAAGGTAGGGGTAATTTGAGAAATGTTCTTTACTGTCTGCGCGTCACAGTAATCAGCGAACATTTTTAGCTTTATTCGATAGAAGTCTGGAGTTCCTTCGGCAACTCCAGACGTTTGACGGTCAATCAGGAAGGCTTCCATCCACATCAACAGGTAATCATCAACGATGGAAATTTGAAGAGTCCTCTGGGTCTCGATTTTTTCTGACATTTGGCACACTCCTTTGTTTTTTATATGCCGAACGACCCATAAAATACGGGGAAAAATGCCAGAAAACAGCCTTTTAATGCATATATGGGCTACCTGTGGATGGGCTATACGGTAAGTACTTAAAACCCACCGGCCGTAAGGCTGTGAGGGTTCGACCCCCTCTCGCCCCATATATAGCAATTTTTGGCAATATCTGGCTGAAAACCCCATGTTTGGGGATGTATGGCACACTAAAAGAAGTGTGCCGTATGATTTTAACAGCAGAGACCGCGAAGGTTAAAAATATTTAGAAAGTGATGAATACCAGTGGACATAGGTAGAAGCCTTCTTGGTTGACCGAAAAGCAAATGGACTGACAGATGGATTTCTGCCCTTCTATTGCATCAAGCCCTAAATGTGTGCTGAAATAGGAACGTTATATTTTTATTGTTGATTTTCCTGTCCGATGCTATCATTTGAAGTGATGATAACTGCTGAAAAATTTTCCACACATTCATTCCGCAATAACCCGCATGGACCGGGTATCCAAAGGATACTGGCTGCGGCTGTTCAGGCAGTTGAACCCGGCGCGGCCGTACGTAAGTTTGTCCAGCGCAGTGGGAAAAAACTGCGCATAGGCAACTTGGAATATGACTTGGAAAAAATCAAAAGGATCCTGCTGATTGGCATTGGCAAAGCTGCCCCTGCCATGACAATTGCTTTGCAAGATTTGCTTGGAGATCGTGTCTGTGCAGGGCTGATCGTCACTAAATACCGCCCGGGTGGTTATTCTGGAAGTCTGACGATCCAGGAAGCCGGGCATCCGATCCCGGATGAGCGCAGTCTACTGGCTGGTGAGCAGATTCTCAGCCTGCTGGAAGGCTTGGATGCAAGTGACCTGGTGATCTGCCTGATCTCTGGAGGAGGATCCGCCCTGGTGACCTGCCCCCAAGTTGGAATTTCTTTGGAGGATATACAGGTGCTGACCGCCCAACTTCTGACATGTGGTGCCCGGATCGACGAGATCAATACTTTGCGGCGGCAACTGGACAGGATCAAAGGCGGCGGATTGGCACTAGCCGCCGCCCCGGCTCAACTTGTCAGCCTGATAATGTCGGATGTGGTTGGCAACCCGTTGGAAGCAATTGCTAGTGGTCCGACGGTGGCAAACCCAACCACACGGGCGGATGCGTTAAATATTTTAGACAAGTATCAGTTACGTGATAAAGTGCCAGAATCCATCTTGAATATCCTGGTTAGCAATCTGGATAAGTTATTGCCGGGGAAAGCCGATTTTGAGAAGGTACACAATCTGATCGTCGGTAGCAATTTACTGGCAGCCCAGGCTGCCCTGGCTCAGGCTCGACTGGAGGGTTTCAATACCTACCTGTTACGCACCGATCTTCAGGGTGAAGCCCGTGAGGTTGCCCATGAGCTATGCACCCACCTGCGCTGGGCCTGGCAAAGGGCGGACCCGGTGCCGCACCCGGCTTGCATCCTGGCCGGGGGGGAAACCACCGTCAGCCTGAGGGGGGATGGGCGCGGGGGGCGCAATCTCGAGCTGGCTCTCTCGGCGGTGACAGATCTGGCAGATTTCCCGGATGTGATGCTGGTTACTTTGGCGACGGATGGAGAGGATGGGGTCACAGATGCGGCCGGGGCGGTTGTCACTGGAGATTCCTTTGCCCGGGCGGCTGAACTTGGGCTGCAACCTGAGTCTTACCTGGAACGAAATGATTCATATCCTTTCTTTTCCGCTCTGGATGATCTGCTCAAGCCAGGCGAGACCGGCACGAATGTAAATGATCTGACGTTCCTGTTCACATTTTAAGCAGGGTTCAAATCAGAATCTGTTCTGGATTACACCAAAATATAGTCATAACCTTACTACTATGAGACTTTACCACTACCCCGAAAAAGCGGGGACTCGAGACACCATGTCACTTGGCTGCTTAATTAATGATTCTTTGTGCCTTTATGGCTTAGTTGTGAACGGACCTTTTCATAGTGGACTCAAGTATTATCGTGAAAAATGATACAATAGAAATGGTGGGACTTGCGCAAGGCAACAAGGAAAGGAAACTGCATGGATATCCAGAATTTACAAAATCAATTGAAGTGGCTGCCTGCCGGTTGGCTGGCTAAGATTGAAAAATATCTGTACCGGTTGCCAGGCGTTAAGGCAAAGATCGAGGCGGAATATGATGGCATCATGGCTGGCATGGAAGAATCGGTCAAGCCTTACAGCCATGATTTTCAATCCTATACCCAGATCCCTGAAACAGGATTGGATCGGTCTGAAATTATCCACCAATTGGAAGACTTGAAAGACAAAGAGGCACCCCGTTGGCAAGAGGGATTCGTTTCAGGCGCAGTCTACCATGGTGACCAGAGTTTTGTGGATTTTCTAAACCAGGTGTATGCAATTCATTCGCAAGCCAATCCCCTGCACACGGATATCTGGCCGAGTTCCACCAAATTTGAGGCCGAGATTGTTGCCATGACAGCCCGCATGCTTGGGGCGGCTGAGACGAAAGACGAGATCTGTGGCACAGTCAATTCAGGAGGCACCGAAAGCATTTTACTGGCCATAAAGACCTACCGTGACCGGGCACGCCAACAAAAGGGGATTAAACATCCCGAGATGATCGCCCCTGTCTCGGCTCACACTGCATTTGATAAGGCAGCTCAATATTTTGGGATCAAATTGAACCGTACACCACTTGGCCCGGATTTCCGAGCGGATGTAAGCGCGGTCAGGCGTGCCATCAACCGCAATACGATCGCCATCATTGGCTCTGCACCGTCTTTTCCGCATGGAGCCATCGACCCGATCGAAGAACTTTCTACAATAGCGCGGCAACATGGCATCGGATTCCACACGGATGCCTGCTTGGGAGGCTTTGTGCTGCCCTGGGCACACAAACTTGGCTACCCTGTGCCATCCTTTGATTTCTGCCTGCCGGGTGTAACCTCCATGTCTGCCGACACACATAAATATGGTTTTGCCGCCAAGGGCACCTCGGTGGTGCTTTACCGGGGCCTGGAACTGCGCCGGTTTCAATACTTCACAGCGTCAGACTGGCCAGGCGGTTTGTATTTTTCGCCCACCCTGGCAGGCAGCCGGCCGGGAGGTTTGAGCGCAGTCTGCTGGGCAGCCATGATTTCGATGGGGCAGGCAGGTTACATGGATGCCACAAAACGCCTGCTGGAGACCGCAGCAGCCATCAAGGTCGGCATCGCTGAGATTCCTGAAGTGTACCTGTTAGGGGATCCGCTGTGGGTGCTCGCCTTTGGCTCTGATACATTGAACATTTTTCAGGTGATGGATCATATGATCTCCAAAAATTGGAGTCTGAATCCATTGCAAAAACCCAATGCGGTGCATATTGCCCTGACGCTGCGTCATACCCAACCGGGCGTGGCTGAGAAATTCGTCCAAGACTTGCGTGAGGCGGTGACGTATGTGAGGGAACATCCACAGGAAAAAGGCGGCAGTGCTCCGGTTTATGGGATGGCCGCCACCCTGCCGTTGCGAGGCGTGGTGCGGGAAATGCTCAGGCGTTTTGCGGATTTGCTGTATAAAGTCTGACTGTGGTCAATCAGGGGAATGAATCCTTACTCTGTGAAAATCCTGCGGATTGATATAATTCATCTTTATAAGCCACCTTGGTTGACTATTCCCATAATCGCCACTACACTTATGCCATGCTTGCGCGTATCTTTTCCTGTGCGGTTATTGGACTGGACGGGGTCATTGTTGAAGTGGAGGTGGACACCGGCCAGGGTTTACCGGGTATGACCATCGTGGGTCTGCCGGATGCCGCCATACAGGAAAGCCGTGAACGTGTCCAGGCGGCTGTCAAGAACGCAGGCATACCCTATCCGCGTAAACGCATCATTGTCAACCTGGCTCCAGCGGCAGTCCGCAAGGAAGGTCCAGCCTACGATCTGCCGATCGCGGTGGGGGTCCTGGTATATGCTGATTATTTACCGCAGGCGAGTGTGGAGGAGGCTCTGGTGGTGGGGGAATTATCACTGGATGGAACCGTCCGCCATACGCGCGGTGTCCTGCCCATGGCAGCCACAGCCCGAAAATTTGGATTTAAGCGTATTATTGTCCCCGAGGTGGATGCCCCTGAGGCTGCCTTGATCCCGGGTTTGGAAGTGATCCCGGTGGCTTCACTGGCTGGCCTGTATAACCACCTGACCGGCCGCAAGGTGATCCCGGCTTATGTGCCGGTTGAGTCACAGGAACCACCGGTCATGACACGCACGGACTTTAGCGAGATCAAAGGTCAGGAGCATGTTAAACGTGCCATGGAAGTGGCGGCTGCCGGGGGACATAATATCCTACTCAGCGGCTCGCCCGGTTCGGGCAAGACCCTGCTGGCGCGCGCCCTGCCGGGCATCCTGCCTGAAATGAGCATTGACGAAGCCCTGGACGTTACCCGCATCTATTCGGTGGCGGATCAGCTCCCGCCCGAGACACCGCTGATCCGCCAGCGCCCATTCCGCTCCCCGCACCACACCATCAGCCACGCTGGTCTGGTGGGAGGCGGAAATTGGCCGCACCCGGGTGAGATCTCCCTGGCGCACAGGGGCGTTTTGTTCTTGGATGAGTTTCCCGAATTTGGGACGCGTGTGTTGGAAGTGCTGCGGCAACCCATTGAAGACAAGATCGTGACCATCAGCCGGGCGCAGGGGTCATTGACCTTCCCGGCTAATTTCCAGCTTGTAGCGGCCATGAATCCCTGCCCGTGCGGATATTATGGTGATGCGGTTAAACCCTGTACTTGCTCGGGAATGATCGTGACCAAATATCAGAAGCGCATCTCGGGTCCTATGCTGGATCGGATCGACATCCATATCGAAGTACCACGCGTGGAGTATGAAAAACTGAGCCAGGGACGCCTGGGGGAGACTTCGGCGGCGATCAGAATGCGTGTGGAACTGGCCCGCCAGAAACAGCGCGAGCGTTTTGAAGGCCTGAAGGATATATCTTCCAATGCCGATATGCATATTGGCGAAGTGCGCAAGTTTTGCATTTTGGATGAGACCGGGCAGTCCCTGATGCGTACTGCCATGAACCAGCTGCAACTCTCAGCGCGCGGTTATCACCGGGTGCTGAAACTGGGCCGCACAATCGCAGACCTGGCAGGCAGCGATGTGATCCAATCCGTGCACCTGGCGGAAGCGTTGCAGTATAGGTCGAGGCTGATGCTGGGGTGAATTAGTTTTATAGGCAAGACTCTGAATGAATTAATAATATTGACTTTTTAACCAAATGAATTTACCACGAACACCAAGCCATGAAGATTCATTATTAAAAAATCTTTGTGCATTTGTGGTTTAGTGGTGCAAGAGGTTTTTGTACGGGACGCATTAAGAATTCGTTCAAATATTTTGAAACCCGCTCCCAAACAACTTGAAGTATAGAGAAAAATAAGGTAGAGTAGTACAGAACGAAGATGCATTTATGTTTATGTTAGGAGGATTTCTCGATGAGGGATTCATCTTACCATCTTCTGGTCAAGGGATTGGATGCTTTTGTTTGGGGTGGAGAATTGTTCGGGGAGGAAAATTTACCGGACAAAGGTCCGGCGGTTTTTATTGCCAACCACCTCGGTCCGCTTGGCCCGATTGGCACAGTCTGCTCTCTTCCGTTTCGTTTATATCCCTGGGTTGTGGGCGAGATGGTGGATCCCATCCTGGCTCCTGATTACATCCGGGTCGATTTTGTGGAACCGCGCTTAAAGTTGTCTCCACCTTTCAGTCATAAATTTGCTAAAGCTTTAACCAGGATCACGGTACCTTTGATCAAGTCAATCCAGGGCATCCCTGTGTACCTGGGGGGACAGGAGTTATTGTTTGAGACACTGAAAAAAAGCCTGGCTTTACTGCAGGAAGGGAAATGTTTGCTGGTGTTTCCGGAATATGCAAATCTAGGTTCAGATTCGTTGACAAAGTTCTACCCGTTCCAAAAAACCGTTTTTCGATTGGGGGATATGTATTATGAGGCCACCCGGCGAAGGCTTGGTTTCTACCCTGTGGCTGTGCATGAGTCACATAAAGTTAAAGTTGGAGCTCCGTTCCTGTACAGCCCGCTGACACAACCTGTTAAAGAGCGATTGCGGTTGAAATTTTTACTTGAAGGCGCCGTTCACCAATTATATTTGGAATTGGATCGGAACAACCCCCCCGAAAAGATGTTAACCCCCCGAACGAATTAACAAATATATTGAAATACCATTTCCAATGGGTCACTTGTTACTTATCACCCAAAGTGGTATACTTATAACCATGATTCCGGTTTCGATTTTCGAACCGGTTTAATTTTATCCCTATACCATTTTTATAAACTAATTGGGTAAAAATTATCCGTAATTTGTATTATAATTAAACGACTAAAAATATTATGGGACTAAAAGAATTTTTTATCACGGAAACCAGCCGTCTTACTGCTTTATCCATCGGACAAGTTGTCACAGAGAAGGAACTTTGTGTCCAATGCGGTATTTGTACATTTAACTGCCCGATCGGTATTGATATCCGTCAGCATGTTTGGGAAGGTAAATCCATTGCAGACAGTCATTGTTTGACATGCGGAGAATGCTTGAAACGCTGCCCGCGCGGTGTGTTGCGCTTTGAGCGAACAAATATATTTAAGAAAATCCAACAATAATTCAATCTTTAGCAACCCGGGTCAGACAGTTTCAATGGCGCGCTCAACAGATCGCCAATAGCTGGTTACCCGGGACTGTTTTTAATAATTCTTATACCTATATTGAAATTAGTATATTCTTGGTTTGTGTCAGGGATTGATTCCATCCCTGGCGGACAAAGTGATGGATTATTAGATGGAATGGAGACAGAGAAGTGCGCAAGAATAAGGAACTCTGGTTGGCAATTTTGAGCATGCTGCTGATTGGGGGGGTGTATTTTCTGGTGACGGTGTGGTATCAGGAAGTACCTGCATCCAGCGGATTCTTTGGGCACTTGTTGGGGGTGCTGGGATTCATCCTGATGCTGATGACCGAGTTGTTGTATTCACTGCGGAAGCGCAGCCGCACAGCGCGTTGGGGACGGATGTCGGATTGGCTGGAGTTTCATATATATACGGGATTGGTGGGGCCGTTCATGGTGCTGTTGCATAGCTCCTGGAAGTTTCAAGGATTGGCAGGGGCGGTGATGTTGATGACGGTAGTGATCGTGCTGAGCGGATTTGTAGGGCGGTATATCTACACGGCAGTGCCGCGCACAGATGGAGCAGAAGTACAGGCGGCGGTGCTGGAGCAGATGATGGCTGAAGTGGATGCGGAAGTGAAACGCATGGAGGGGATGCAGGAAACAGGGAAGTTGGAGGCGAAGGAAGTAAACGAGAGAGTGGAAGGCTTGAAGAAAGAGCAGGAGAGATTGCGGCAGCAGGTAGGGTCGCTGACGAGTGCGCGGCGCATGCTGGCGATCTGGCACACGGTGCACATACCACTGGGGATGGCATTATTCACAGCGGCCTTTATCCATATCGGGGCAGCCATTTATTACGCCACCCTTTTACATTAACGAATTCAAAAAATAATTGATCGGAATAGTATGAGAAAACGGATCGGGTGTTTGACGAATAGCGGCTTGATTTCGGCACTGGTGACGCTGGTGATCGTGACTGGCCTGGTGCTGGCACAGGGCAACCAATTGTTCAGTCCCGGTGCGTTGAACAGCCAGGTTGGCGAGTCATTGGGTGGGGTGGTCTCGCATGCGGATATTGGAGGCGAGTGCTCGCAATGCCATACAGCACCATGGCAGACAGCCAGTATGGCAGATCGCTGTGTGAAATGTCACGCGGATGTGGCCTTGCAGTCTCAAGATGCTGCAACTCTACATGGAGACATATTTAAAAACAATGCTGGTAAGACATGCCACACCTGTCACCCCGAACATAACGGACCAGACGCACCTCTAACTGTTATCAAGGGGTTGAAATTCCCGCACGACGCCTTCGGATTTTCTCTCAAAGCACACAAAAGCAATCTTCTTGGAACAGAAGTAGTCTGCACAGATTGCCATGCCAACTATTTTACGCGCGTTGATCCTTTTGTTTGTGGAACATGCCACATGGAGAAGAATATCGTTTTCATCCAATCCCACCTGTTATCCTTTGGGTTCAATTGCCTGGCGTGCCATGATGGACTGGATACCTATGGTAAAGACTTTGATCATCAGACAATCTCTTTTCCCCTTAGTGGAAAGCATATCGAGACAACTTGCTCACAATGCCATTTAAATCAGCATTCCATAACTGAATTGCAGGCAACCACACAGGCTTGCTCCAATTGCCATCAGAAGGATGACTCGCATTTGGGTAGTTTAGGCACCGATTGCGCAAGGTGCCATAATTCAGAGGGTTGGAAACCTGCAATCTTCGAACATAGTCTGACCAGTTTTAAACTGGAAGGGAAACATTTCGAGGTTGCCTGTGAAAGCTGCCACCTGCTTGGAGCTTTCGCAAATGCACCAAAAGAATGTGCTGGCTGCCATGCCATGGATGATAATTATAAAGGCCAGTTTGGAACAAATTGTGAAACTTGCCATACGATTTATGGTTGGAAACCTGCCAGCTTTGACCATAACCTGGCTATATTCAAATTGGATGGGAAGCACGTCAGTGTAGTTTGTGAGAGTTGTCACACCAACGGTGTTCATAAAAGAACTCCGTCCGATTGCGTCTCCTGCCACGTTAAGGTGGACACTCATAAAGGCAGCCTTGGAACCAACTGTGCAAACTGCCACTCCACATATGGTTGGCTTCCAGCATCATATGACCACTCCCTGGCAGTCTTCAAATTAAATGGCAAGCATCTGAGCGTCGCTTGTAAGAGCTGCCACATCAATGGCGACTATAAGGGTACAGCTTCAGCTTGTGTGGCCTGTCATGTCTCCAGTGACAAGCACAATGGCAGCTTTGGCACGAACTGTGCCTCCTGCCACACCACATCCAGTTGGCTGGGGGCAACCTTTGACCACTCCCTGGCAGCCTTCAAGCTGACTGGGCAGCATCTGAGCATAACCTGCCAGAGCTGCCATGCCAATGATGTTTATAAGAGTACTCCTTCAACCTGCTATGCCTGCCATGTTTCCAGTGACAAGCACAATGGCAG
>MGMF01000028.1:79213-93871 GCA_001796335.1 Chloroflexi bacterium GWB2_49_20
TGACAAGCACAATGGCAGCTTTGGCACGAACTGCGCCTCCTGCCACAGCACATCCAGCTGGTCCGGGGCAACCTTTGACCACTCCCTGGCAGCCTTCAAGCTGACCGGGCAGCATGTGAGCGTAGCCTGCCAGGCCTGCCATATCAATGGTGTCTATAAGGGTACAGCTTCAGCCTGTGTGGCCTGTCACTCCGAGCCAAGTTACCACGCCGGAGTATTTGGAACAAATTGTGACCAGTGTCACTCAACGAGTAATTGGAGCGCCAGTTATACAGGTTCCCATCCCACGATTGATGGTAAAAATGGTATCGACCACGAAGGTGCCAGCTGCAGGGATTGCCATGAGGTGAATTTAAGTACAGCTACCTGTACAAAGTGCCATGACAGTAATAATCCGAAGGATTAAAGAAAACAGAATTGGAATTAGATTTAAACAACCTTCGCTTTCTAATCTTGGAATTGAAAGGTGCGGGGGTTTTATTTCCCAATCCCGAATTTTATGGAATATGATCTTCATGTTTGCCATCAAGGAGTGATTGTTCAAGTATTCCTCAAGAATCATTCTTATTGTCATATTATTAGATTAGACATGGTACTGGAGTCACCCATATCAATAAAAGAAAATGAAACATCTTCTTATGGAAAACACTCATTTCCATGCAACCCTTTCCAGCGGACAGGTCGTGCCGGATGGATGTTTATGGGTACAATGTGGAAATTGTTCCAAAAAATGTCCAATTGGAATCGATGTATACATGCATGTTTGGACGAATAAATCCATTCAGGACAGCCATTGCCCGAATTGCGGTGAATGTGGAATCCGCTGCTTCGCGGAGTTTTACTTTTTGAACGAGCAAATCTGTTTACGGAGAATCAGGAATGATGCGTTACATAATCATCGGAACAGGAGTAGCCGGAGTGGCTGCGGCTGAAGCAATCCGCTCGCGGGATGCGAGTGGGGAAATATTTATGATAAGTGATGACCCGCATGGTTTTTATTCACGTCCTGGTTTGGCTTTCTATTTAAGTGGTGAATTACCGGATAAGGGATTGTTCCCAGCATACCAGCGTAAATGGCTCCGTGGTAATGTCCATTATGTGAAAGGGCATGTAACCAGGATACTACCAATAAATCATGAAATTGAAATCGGGGGTTCAGGTAAGCTGCCCTATGACAGCTTGTTGATCGCCTCAGGATCGATGGCTTCACCTATGAAAACCCCCGGATACAACCTTGAATCGGTAGTCAAATTGGATGATTTTGAGGATGCCCGGCGGATCCATGAGCTGGGACGCAAAGCAAAATCTGCGGTGGTGATCGGGGGGGGAATCACAGCTCTGGAATTGGCGGAAGGCCTTACTACACAGCGAGTTAAAATACATTATTTTCTGCGGGGTGACCGATATTGGAGTAATGTCCTGGATGAAGACGAATCGCGCATCATTGAACATAAGCTGCAAGAGGATGGAATTCAGATCCATTTTAATACCGAAGCCACAGAGATTCTGGGAAAACGTGGGCGGGTGGTTGGAGTCGTCACGAATAAAGGTGAAATAATTAAATGCCAGATGGTTGCATATGCAGTGGGAATCAAGCCGCGCCTGGCACTTACTCAAGCTGCCGGGTTGGCTGTTGAACGGGGCATACTGGTCAATGAATTAATGCAGACCAATCAGTCAGATGTGTTTGCTGCCGGAGATGTGGCCCAGGTTTACGATCCCCTCTCCGGGCGTTCCCTTTTAGACAGCTTATGGAACCCGGCACGTGAGCAAGGTTATATCGCTGGTTTGAATATGACTGGAGATAAAAAAATTTATCTAAAAGAAATAGCCTACAATGTCACCCGCCTGGCGGGAATTACGACGACGATCATTGGCATGGTGGGAGGTACTACAAGCGATGAAGATATCGTGAATTTTGCCCGTGGCGATAGCGAAACATTCCGTCAGCTGCCAAATGCCATTGCCATGAAATCGGGGTCAGATGTAAACCATGTTCGCCTGCTCATTGGGGATCGCACTCTGGTTGGGGCATTGGTAATGGGAGACCAAACCCTCTCACGCCCCTTAAAGGAATTGATCCTACGGCAGGTGGATATCTGCAAAGTGCGCGATAAGCTCTTGCAAAAAGACATCCCTCTGGCGGATGTAATCATGGATTATTGGATGGAATGGAAGGAAAACCGTGCGCAAGAATAAGGAACTCTGGTTGGCAGGGGTGGTGATGTTGAAGACCTTAATGGTCCTTCTGAGCGGGTTTATAGGGAGATGATGTTATTTTATGCTTCTAACATAAATCCCTATATTCGTTATCGTCGTATTTCTAACCAATAACAGGAATATGGTTCAGATACATGCGCAGGACATTGTAGTGAGGAGAGGAACAAATAACAGATTCAATCGTTTTGTCGGGAGAGTGTTGGGTTGACCGTTGCAAGTTGATTGCTCTCAATCGTCATGACTGCGGGGATGAACATGGCGCAAAGCGCTGCCAGGATACAGGCGCTGCCACCAATCAAATACCAGGTGCGAACACCCAACGCGTCCGCCACCGGGCCGGCTACCAACAAACTGAGTGGAGACATGGCAGTAGCTCCAGCGTTAATAAGGGAGAGTACACGACCCTGCATGCCTGGATCCACAGTGGCTTGAAGAATGGCGTGCAATGGGCCATTTGCGAAAACCTGCATAAATCCCAGCATGAAAATTCCTGAAAGAGCCAGGTAAAAAAGGTGTGGAGGCAGGCTGCCAAAGACCAATATTCCTGCGCCAATTCCAACAATACCCACCAAACTGGTGAGGATACGTTTCTTAAAACCGCCCCAGGCGCTTAAGATCAATCCACCAACGATCACCCCAATTCCAAAAATCGAATCCAGCAATCCCAGCTGAGGTGCCCCACCCAGGTATTCCTTGGTAACCATGAGTGGGATCAGGGAGCTGGCTGGAGTGAGCAGGAAATTGATCAACATGGCCAGGATGGCCACAGCCAGCAAACCTGGCCATGCTGCCATGTAATCCCAGCCTTCACGCAGATCCTGCCGAAAGGAGGTGGTTTTCATCTCTCCATTGGCCTGGGCTTGAATGCGGGCAGGCTGTGGGATGGACACAATTGCCAGGAGTGAGACGGCGATGGCGGCAGTGATCACATCCACAAATAATACGGATTGTGTCGGAAGAATGCTGATAAGCAAGGCACCCAGGGGTGGGGCGATGATATTGATGACCCCATGCAGGGTCTGGTTTAAACCTGCAATGCGCGCCAGGTGTTGTTTGGGAACCATTAGAGATGTGGAGGCTTGCAGCGCAGGGTAGTGGAAGGATCCACCTGCCGACCGGATAAGCAGGATCGCATAGATTGCCCAGATACTTTGTCTACCAATGCTGAACAGATAAATTAGAGCCAGGGTAGCCAACGCGATCAGGCTGTCGGCCACGATCATGACAGTTTTTCGATTCCAGCGATCAATGAACGTACCGGCAAAGGGACCCAGGAATATTTGCGGCAGCATGGCAATCAATGTGGCGGTTGCCAGAACGGTTGCAGATCCGGTTTCCCTGGTCAGCCACCACACCAATGCAAATTGAACCAGTGAGCTTCCAACCAGCGAGAAAGCCTGCCCCACCCAAATGGTGAAAAATTTGGCTGCCCACTGGTCGGGTACAGGTGTTTTGTTAATTGGATCGGCCATCATACTCTCCGGGAGATCAAGTTAATTAAATTGAATTATATATCTTAATAATAAATAAAGTCAATAAAATACATTGAATATCCAATAGATATTATAAATAAATTGCAAGTAATAACAAGATCGAGTCTCAAAGAGACCCGATCTTGTACGAATTGATGGATGAAGTAGGGAATTATTTTCCCAGGCGTTGTTTAAAGGCAGCCGTCAGGGCTGGCAGGATCTGAAATAGATCACCGACCACACCATAACGGGCAACTTTGAAGATAGGCGCGTCCGTGTCCTTGTTGACCGCCACGATGACCTTGCTGGTGCGCATGCCTGCCAGGTGTTGGATGGCGCCAGAGATGCCATTGGCAATGTACAGATCTGGGGAGACGACTTTGCCAGTCTGCCCAACCTGGTGGGAGTAGGTTACATAACCTGCATCCACGGCAGCGCGGCTGGCGCCAACGGCAGCACCAAGCACGGAGGCCAGTTCTTTGACCAGGGCAAAGCCTTGCTGGGCACGCCATATCTCGGTTTGTTTTTCGTCCAACCCTCCCGGAGGAGTCAGAGCCGGATTGTTGGATACACCGCGCCCACCGGAGACGATCACACTTGCGTCGATCAGGCTGACGCCAGCTTCGGCTGTGGTGTAACCCTCAACCTTGGATTTGATATCTGCTTCGCTCATGGCTGGGGACACTTTGGTTAAAGTACTTGTACGCCCTGCCTGTGTGGCAGGTTTCGGGAATGCCCGGCCGCGCAGGGTGACGATTTGTGGTCTGGTTGAACAGGTCTCTTTGCTGAGTAATTTGCCAGCGTAAATAGGCCGGGTTACAACAATGCTGTCACCCTGAACTTCTATGGCGGTCACGTCCACCATGACGCCAGTTTTCAGGTCAATGGCGGCCATGGCAGCAATTTCACGACCTCGCGTAGTGGTGGGAAGGAAGATGGCGTCAGGAGATGCAGCGGCTGCCAGTTTGGATAGGCTGGAACTGAAGGCTTCGGCACGGTAATCTGCCAGTGTGACGTCATCAGCCAACAGGACTTCATCAGCACCGTTCTCAAAGGCTTCTTTTGCCAGAGCTTCCACATTCTGGCCAAAAATCACGGCAGTGACTGTACCCAGGTTTTTACCGGCGCCAAGTGCTTCCCAGGAAGCAGGCATGGCCTGTCCTTTGAAATGGTCAATATATACCCAGGTTTTCATAGAACTTTCTCCGCAAGTATTTTATCAGCCAGGGTGGCTGCGATCTCTTCGGGGCTGCTTCCAGTGATGATTTCACAGACAACATTGCGGCTGGGGGGATTCGTGATCTCTGGCCAGGCTATGACCGATGTTGGAGCACTGATCCCCAGATTTGCCAGTGACCACACCGGGACTTCGGCCCGGGCGGCTTTGCGAATTCCCATAAAGGATGGGTAACGCGGTTCGCCATAATCTTTGACCAGGCTGACGACGGCTGGCATTTTTGCAGATACCACCTGGCGACCTTCTTCAATGGCACGGTCAACTTTGATGGTATCGGCTTCCACGCTGATAACCGCGGCCAGGGTAAGTGCCGGCCAGTTGAGCAGTCGGGCTGTCTGGGCAGGGGTGAGGCCTGAATCACTGTCAATGGCCTGTCGGCCAAAGAAAGCCACATCCACACCACCAATTTTCTGAATGGCGCTGGCCAGGACCTGTGCGATGGATTGGGTATCCAACCCACTTAAAGCTGGATCCGCGATCAGGATGGCATCATCTGCGCCCATGGCCAAGGCGTGCTTGATGGCTTCCTTTTCGTTTTCACCACCGACACTGATGACAGTCAAGGTACCACCGTGCTTCTCCTTTAACTGAAGGGCAGCTTCAACTGCGAATTCATCCCAGGGGTTGATCACCAGGGGTGCATCCCCCCAGAAGACGCGCCCGTTCTCAACAACGACCTTGGCTGCTGAGTCGGGCACTTGCTTGATACATGCTACAATTTTCAAGGTTGCCTCCTTAATGTTTTGAAATATTTAATATCTATTTGGTCAATCAAATAATGGAGTACAAACACTCCACCTATTAATTAACTCTGCCAATAATCCGGATCGTAAGCTGGCATTTCACAGCGCAGTGGTTTTTCCTGCCGCTCTCCGAGGGCATAGCCAGCCTGGATCAGGGTCTGGATCTCAGAGCTGCCTTCGTAGATGATCGCGCCGCGTGCATTCCGCAGGTAGCGTTCCACATCATATTCGTCACTGTAGCCATACGCACCATGAATCTGGATGGCATCGTCTGCCGCCCGGAAGGAGGCCTCTGTGGCGAATTTTTTGGCGAAGGAGGTCTCAAGCGTGTTGCGTACGCCCTGGTTTTTGAGCCAACCGGCACGCAGATAGAGTAGGCGTGCGATCTCATAATCCTGTGACATGCGAGCGATTTTTTCCTGGATGAGCTGATGCTCAGCGATGGGTTTGCCAAAGCTGGTGCGCTCTTTGGCATAGCGGACACTGGCTTCCAAAGCGGCGCGCACGATGCCTGCCGCGCCAGAGGCCACAGTATAACGACCATGATCAAAGGCGCTCATGGTGATCTTAAAGCCTTCGCCTTCCTCCCCAATCCGGTTTTCAACCGGGACACGCGCATCCTGGAAATTGATCCAGCCGGTTGAGCCGGCGCGGACACCCAGTTTGCCATGAATATCGCCGCGCGTGATACCCGGCATGTTCAGGTCAACGATAAATGTGGATAGCCGGTTGGAGGGGCGGGCTGCCCCAGGATTGGTGCGAACCGTTACCATGGCATAATCTGCCTTGCTGGCCAGGGAGATCCACATTTTCTCCCCGTTCAGGATATAGAAATCTCCATCCCTTTTGGCAGAGGTACTCATGCTGGCTACATCCGAGCCCATACCGGGTTCAGTGAAAACTCCGCAGCCCAGTTTTTGGCCACTGGCTAACGGAACCAGGTATTTTTGCTTCTGCTCTTCGCTGCCCCATTGCAACAAGGTCAATGCACATAAGCCAACATGCACCGACATGGCCACACGCAGACTGGTGTCGGCAGCCTCCAGCCCTTCGCAGGCCAGACCCAGGGAGATGAAATCCATACCCTGCCCGCCGTAGCGCACAGGGATGCAGATGCCCAGGATTCCCAACTCGCCAAGACGCTGCAGGGCAAACGGGATCGGTTCCTGCTTGCGATCATATTCCTTAATGACTGGCAGGATCTCTTTTTGAGTGAAGTTCTGAACCATACGTTCTGTCATGAGGTGTTCTTCGGTGAGGGAAAAATCCATACTTTAACTCCAAAAAATGATTTTTTGTATGATCTCAATAGACCAGGGGGTGTTTGGGCGGCGAAGCCGCCCAAACACCCCCATCTTCCCCTCTTATTGAGAAGATACTTTTTTTGATCGATTTTTTCCATTATATCTTATATCCTCAAATTAATAAACAACCGACCGGTCGGTAGGCAGAGTTGTTGCTTTACTGCAGACAATCTGAGCTGACCTCGGCACCAGTCCGACTGGATACGCGAGCATCCAACCATCGCACGTCCTACCTGCTGAAGGTCCCTGTGGGGAAAGGGAACGAAGCGATTATTTAGCTATGTCAACCGAATATATTAAAACCCTTATCTTGTGTGGTTTTTCCTTGACCGATAGGATACACTTCGGTATAATACTCTTTCGTTTGCCTATCGTGCTGCTGCCGCTAGAGGGGTGGCGCGCGGCAAGGTTTAATTAATTACCCTGGGTACATAAATAAAGTTCAGGAGAAAGAAATGGCATCTGTCCTGCCCCGTATGAGTTATGCGCGTATCCCGGTTAAACTCGATCTTCCCAACTTAATCGAAACACAACTGGACTCATTTGAACGTTTGAAGAAAGACGGCCTGGGTGATCTCTTGCATGAGATCTCGCCCATTGAATCCTACAACAAAGGCATGAAGCTGTATTTTCCCAGCCGCGGCCCAGAGTCAAAACAGTGGGGTTTGCAATATTGGTTTGGTGAACCCAAGCATACCATCGAAGAGTGCGTCGAACGTGATCTGACATATGCCCGTCCGATGTATGTTTCTGTATTGTTGGCCGGACCGGATGTACCCGAGCCGATCAAGCAAGACATCTTCCTGGGAGATTTCCCGGAGATGACGGAAAAAGGCACCTTCATTATTAATGGGACCGAGCGTGTGGTGGTTTCCCAGTTGATCCGCTCACCTGGTGTTTATTTTGAAGCCCCTCTGGACCGGGCCACCGGCCGCTCCCTGGCCATGGCCAAACTCATCCCGGATCGCGGTGCGTGGATGGAGTTTGAGACTCGTAAAAGCGATTACATCATCCTTAAATTTAATCGCAAGCGCACGGTACCCATTACGGTCTTCCTGCGCGCCCTGGCAGCGGTGAACGACGGGATCACCACCGATATTTTGAAGAGCGGTACCGATGAGGAATTATTGAGCCTGTTCCAGGATATTGACAATAACCCTGAGCGGCTTTTTATCACCACAACTCTGCGCCAGGAACCCGAATGGGATCTTTCAGGGAATTTATCCATCGCCGAAGCTGCCTTGATCGAATTCTTCAAACGCATGCGCCCCGGTGACCCGGCCACTCTCGATAACGCCCGTCAGTTCCTGGAAGAGCAATTGTTCGACCAACGGCATTATGACTTGGAACGCGTGGGACGCTATAAACTGGATCAGAAATTGGATCTAGAAATACCCATCTCACATCGCACATTAACCAAGGCAGATATCATTCGCTTGATCCGTCGCATGATCCTCATTAATAACGGGGTTGAGCCGGCTGATGATATCGATCACCTCGGCAATCGCCGCGTTAAAACTGTGGGTGAGTTGATCCAGAATAAATTACGCATTGGTTTGCGCAGAATGGAGCGCGTTATCAAGGAGCGCATGTCCATCCGGGACCAGGAACAGTTGTCACCTGTTACACTGGTGAACATACGCCCGGTTGTGGCAGCCCTGCGTGAATTCTTTGGGTCAAGCCAGTTGTCCCAATTCATGGACCAGACCAATCCGCTGGCAGAGCTGCGCCACAAACGTACGCTCTCTGCGCTTGGTCCGGGGGGTCTGCGACGTGAACGCGCCGGTTTCGATGTGCGCGATGTGCATCACTCGCACTATGGCCGCATCTGCCCGATCGAAACGCCGGAAGGTCCAAACATTGGTTTGATCGGTCGCCTGGCCTCCTTTGCCCGGGTAAATGAGTACGGTTTTATTGAAACTCCCTACCGGCGGGTGATCAAACACCTGCCCTGTGATGATCCGCGCTTGGAAAACCGCTGCCTGAGAGAAAACATCTTGGATTCGAAATCAGGTGAAGTGCTGATCAAAGCCGATCAACGCCTGACTGCGAAAGACCTTAAGCTGGTTGCCAAACAAAAGCGGGATGTAGCTATTGTGCCATTCGTCTCGGAGGATATGGAATATTTATCCGCAGATGCCGAGGATAAATTTGTGGTTGCCCAGGCAAACGCACCCCTAAACGAATACCGGGAATATGTTGGAAAGCGCGTATCCGTCCGCTATCACTCCGGTTTTGATTTCCGGCCTCCGGAAAGCCTGGATTATATGGATGTCGCGCCCCACCAGTTCGTTGGTATCAGCGCAGCCTTGATCCCCTTCTTAGAGCACGATGATGCCAACCGGGCGCTTATGGGCTCGAACATGATGGCTCAGGCTGTGCCCCTGGTGCGTCCCGAAATCCCCCTGGTTTCAACGGGCATGGAATATAACGCCGCCCGGGATTCCGGCCAGGTGGTAGTCGCCGAGGAAGATGGTGATGTCATCTCGGTAACCGGTTCCACCATCATCACCCGGGAAAATGACGGGAATGTTCGCACCTACAACCTCAGAAAATATCAACGTTCCAACCAGAGTACATGTATTGACCAGCGCCCGGCTGTTGTGAAAGGCCAGGTGGTTAAACGTAATGAGATCATAGCTGATTCTTCATCCACTGAAAGCGGTGAACTGGCTCTTGGGCAGAATGTTGTCGTTGCCTTCCTTTCCTGGGAAGGCGGTAACTTTGAAGATGCCATCCTGATCTCGGATCGTCTGGTGCAGGAAGATCGCTTCACTTCCATCCATATTGAAAAGCATGAAGTCGAAGCAAGGGATACCAAGTTGGGACCTGAAGAGATCACTCGCGATATCCCCAACGTGGGTGAAGAAGCCATCAAAGACCTGGATGAAAACGGTATTATTCGTGTGGGGGCCGAAGTAAACCCCAACGATATCCTGGTTGGAAAGATCACTCCCAAGGGTGAAAAAGAACTGACTCCCGAAGAACG
Organism: Chloroflexi bacterium GWB2_49_20; assembly: GCA_001796335.1. GTDB lineage: Bacteria > Chloroflexota > Anaerolineae > Anaerolineales > Villigracilaceae > UBA12087. The sequence continues at coordinate 89,179 of MGMF01000028.1, forward strand.
CCTACTGAGGGCAATTTTTGGTGAGAAATCACGGGATGTGAAGGATACCTCCCTGCGCATGCCACATGGTGAACGTGGCAAGGTTGTGGATGTACGTGTCTTCACACGTGAAGACAATGCTGATCTATCTGCCGGAGTGGATACGATGGTAAGAGTATCCGTCGCCCAGCGACGCAAGATCACCGCTGGTGATAAAATGGCGGGTCGCCATGGGAACAAGGGTGTGGTTTCACGAGTTGTACCTGCCGAGGATATGCCCTTCCTTGAGGACGGCACCCCGGTTGAGATCATTCTGAACCCTCTGGGTGTTCCAGGTCGTATGAATATTGGCCAAGTACTCGAAGTGCATTTGGGATGGGCTGCACGGCAAATGGGTTTCCGGGCAGTCACACCCGTCTTCGATGGCGCCAAGGAAATTGAGATCGAAGCTGAACTGGCCCGCACCTGGATCTTTGACCAGGCCTGGAAAGAAACTGGTTTGAAAGCCTGGGAATGGCTGAAACAGGATGAATATGATCCTGATACCATTGAAGATGACAATGAAGTCCGTCGGCTATACCTTGGCGAATGGTTGGGTGAGCGTAAATATGATATCTATCGATTATCCTCCGATTTTGATTATGCCCGCTATGCCACCGCACAAGAGTGGCTGCGTGATCATGGACATGATCCGGATACCATTTTCCTGAAGCACACCGTCGATGCCAAGGAAAGATTGGACCGGGACCAGAATGCCATCCGGGTTTGTTTGAAAATGTGGCTGCATGATCACGGGCAGGAGGATGTGTCTGAAGAGCAGCTTCAAGCCGTAGCAAATAAAGCCATGTTTGATAGTGGCAGCCCGATCCCTACCCTGGGAAAACAATGGTTGCGTGATGGCAAGACTGGTCAGCCTTATGACCAACCTGTAACCGTTGGTGTCATGACCATCCTCAAGTTACACCACCTGGTGGAAGATAAAGTACATGCGCGCTCCACCGGCCCATACAGCTTGGTAACCCAGCAGCCCCTGGGCGGTAAGGCGCAATTTGGCGGTCAACGCTTTGGTGAAATGGAAGTTTGGGCGCTGGAAGCTTATGGCGCTGCCTATACACTCCAGGAAATGCTGACAGTCAAATCGGACGATGTCCAGGGCCGTGTAAATACATATGAAGCCATTGTCAAAGGTGAGCAGATCGAAGAACCGAGCATCCCGGCATCCTTCCGTGTTTTGGTCAAAGAACTGCAAAGTCTCGGGCTGGCTGTGGAAGCTGTCAGCGATGGTGGTGAAGTGGTCAAGTTTGGGAAAGACGAAGAAAAAATTCATCCACCCAAATTTGAAACCGGGTTGCTGGGTCTTGGAGATCGGTTAAATAACTATTAGATTCTTCCTTGACGGATGCATACACGGTATGATAAAATATCTCTTCGTTGCCTAAAAGGGTCGCTGCATCGCACTTCCCATTGTCAATAACAAAGTCGAGGCCATCAGGTCATTTAGGTTGATGGCCTCGCTTATTGAAAATCATCATTAGTTTTAGAAATCCTGTTCGGAGGCGAAAGTGCCCACAATCAATCAATTGATCCGCAAAGGTCGTAAATCCAAGAAGGTCAAGAGCAAGGCTCCTGCTTTGTTGTACACCTTGAATTCCAATAAACAACGCCGGGTACGCCAGGACAAGGGCGCTCCCCAGAAACGCGGCGTTTGTACAGTGGTGCGTACTATGACACCCAAGAAGCCGAATTCTGCTTTGCGCAAAATTGCCCGTGTACGTCTCACCAATGGTCTTGAAGTAACTGCCTATATTCCAGGCGAAGGTCATCAACTTCAAGAACACTCTGTGGTTTTAGTTCGTGGCGGTCGTGTAAAGGATCTGCCAGGCGTGCGTTATCACATTGTGCGCGGTTCGCTGGACACAACAGGTGTTGCCAAGCGTAAGCAAGGTCGTTCAAAATACGGCGCAAAGCGCCCGAAATAAGAATTCAGTCAGTTATAGAAAAAATGGAGTGCTGGCATGCGTCGAGCAAAACCCGAAAAACGTAAGACCCTCCCCGACATTCGATACAATAATGTCACCCTGCAGGTTATGATCCATCACATCATGAGCCGTGGCAAGAAAAGTGTTGCCACGCACCTGGTGTACGACACCATGGATCTGATCAGCAAGCGTTCGGATGGCAAGAATCCGGTCGAAGTGTTTGATACCGCCATGAAAAACGTAGCCCCGGTCATGGAAGTTCGACCTCGCCGCGTGGGTGGTGCCACCTATCAAGTGCCTATGGAAGTTCCAACTTACCGGCGGACTGCCCTGGCAATTCGCTGGATCCTGGCAGCTGCCCGCGCCAGAGGTGGTAAATCGTTCTCTGAAAAATTAGCTGATGAATTAATGGACGCTGCCAAAAATGAAGGCGCAGCCATTCGCAAGCGAGAAGAGAGCCACAAGATGGCAGAAGCCAACCGGGCTTTCTCGCACTTTCGTGTTTAGATCACAGTTATCGTCTGTACTTTAAAAAAGGCATATTCTTTAATGGCACGTTTGCACCTGCTGGACAAGTATCGTAATATAGGGATCATTGCTCACATTGATGCTGGTAAAACTACCACAACAGAGCGAATCCTGTTCTATACCGGCAAGACTCACCGAATTGGTTCGGTGGATGACGGAACCACCGTCACTGACTGGATGGCGCAGGAACGTGAACGTGGCATTACCATTGTCTCGGCGGCAGTTTCAGCTGAATGGAAGGGGTATCAGGTAAATATTATTGATACACCCGGACACATTGATTTCACGGCAGAAGTGCAGCGTTCGCTGCGTGTTCTGGATGGCGGCGTGGTCGTTTTTGATGCCGTCCAGGGAGTGGAGCCACAAAGTGAGACTGTTTGGCGCCAAGCTGATCGCTATGGAGTCCCCCGTATTTGCTTTGTAAATAAAATGGATCGAATTGGTGCCTCCTTCGAACGCACCATCGAATCCATTCACCAACGCCTTGGAGCCAACGCGATTGCCATGCAAATGCCAATTGGGGGCGAGTCGTCTTTTCAGGGCGTCATTGACCTCCTGTTAATGAAAGCCATTTATTGGGAAGATGAAATGGGTCGGGAACCTCGTGAAGCTGAGATCCCGACTGATTTAAAAACGCGTGCAGAAGAAGCCCACCACACCATGGTGGAAAGAATCGCCGAACTCGACGACGAGTTGACAGTTAAATACCTTGAAGGTGAGCAGATCGATGTTGCTGAACTGAAATCTGCACTCAGGGTCGCGGTTCTCAACAATAAAGCGACACCCATCTATTGTGGAAGTTCACTGCGTAACAAAGGCGTTCAATCAGTTTTGGATGCTGTTATAGATTTCCTGCCATCTCCGGCGGATATTCCTCCTGTCAAGGGAATTGACCCGCACAAGGATGAGGTCATCGAACTTCCAGCAGAAGATGATGCACCTTTGAGTGCCCTGGTCTTTAAGATTGTTACCGATCCTTATGTCGGTCGACTGGCGTACTTTAGAGTGTATTCAGGCACATTATCCCAGGGTCAAACTGTCAACAATTCGACCAAGGGAAAACGTGAACGTATTGGGCGCTTGATCCGAATGTATGCAGATCGACGTGAAGATGTAGCCGAAGTACGGGCGGGCGATATCGCGGCTGTACTGGGTTTCAAAGAAACCTTTACCGGCGATACCCTGTGTGATAATAAAATCGTTGTGCTGGAAAATATCAGCTTTCCCGAGCCGGTCATTTCAATTGCAATCGAACCTAAAACCATGGCTGACCAGGACCGGATGGCTGAAGCCTTACGCAAATTGTCGGAAGAAGATCCAACCTTCCGGGTGCGCTCAGATGAAACCACCGGGCAGACCATCATCTCAGGCATGGGTGAGCTGCATCTGGATGTGCTGGTAGATCGCATGCTGCGAGAGTTCCGTGTCCAGGCCAATGTGGGGCGCCCGCGTGTAGCTTATCGCGAATCGATCTCCCGACGGGTTCCTGAAATGAACTACAAATATGCCAAGCAATCTGGTGGACATGGTCAATATGGTCATGTGGTCATATCCATTGAACCGGGTGAGCGCGGCAGCGGGGTTGTATTTGAAAATAAAATTGTGGGAGGCAGTATTCCACGAGAATATATCCCGGCAATTGAAAAAGGTATTCGCGAAGCCTCCGAGAGCGGTGTGCTGGCTGGATATCCGGTCGTGGACTTGAAAGTGATTTTGTTTGATGGCTCTTACCACGAAGTTGACTCGAGCGATATGGCCTTCAAAATGGCCGCCATATTTGCCTTCAAAGAAGGTGTCCAAAAAGGCGGACCGGTTTTGTTGGAACCGATCATGAAAGTAGAAGTGATCGTACCCGAGGATTATATCGGCGACATCATTGGCAATCTAAATGGTCGCCGGGCTGAGATCCAGGGCATGGAAATGCGTCCTGGGAATGCACAGGCAGTCAATGCCATGGCACCACTTGCAGAAATGTTTGGATATGCAACGGATCTACGCTCCGGAACGCAAGGACGAGGCGTCTTTTCGATGGAATTCGATCACTACGCACCGGTTTCCGAATCCGTTGCCCAGGAAATTCTTCGAACTTAGTTTAGATTTATCTTTTCAGTATCCATAGAGGAGATAGCAATTATGGCGAAGCAGAAATATGAACGGAACAAACCGCATTTGAACGTGGGGACGATGGGACACATTGACCACGGGAA